>CAVRHC010000024.1:0-493907 GCA_963720835.1 uncultured Pseudomonadota bacterium
TTTTTCCTCTACTGAGCTTTTACAGTTGAGTATTGCTAACAGATCACGGCGGCGATGAACGCCATGCGCGCGATCGTCCGCGCGCTGCGCGTTTCGTCCCGGATGATCGAGAGCAAGATGGGAATGAGCGGCGCGCAGCTGTTCGTTCTCCAGCAGTTGGCCGAGCGGCCGGCGGACTCCTTCAATGACCTCGCGGAGCGTACGGCCACCCATCAGAGTTCCGTGTCCGTGGTCGTGCGCCGGCTGGTCGACCACGGGTACGTGTCGCGGACGCCGTCCGATGCCGACCGTCGCCGCGTGGAACTCGCGCTCACGCGCGGGGCGGGACGGTGCTGGCCGGTGCGCCGACCACGGTCCAGGTGAAGCTGCTCCGCGGTGCGCGGGCGCTCAGTCGCGACGAGAAGGCGTCGCTGGCAGACCTCCTGCAGGCCTGGGTCCAGGCGTCGGGCCTCGAAGACGGATCGCACCCCGCTGATGATGGACGAGGCGGGGGCGCCCAGGGAGCGACGCTCTGAGCTTTCGGCCCCGGACTAACTCGGGATCGCAGGCCGGCAGCAGCAGCGGAGAACACGCTGCCCCCACCGCTCCGCGGGGCGTACTGCACGACGCCGTCCTGAGCCTGGGCCAGGCGCTGCGCGATGGACAGCCCCAGGCCCGCACCGCCATCGTTCGCGGATGCCGGCGGGCGGTAGAACGGCTCGAAGATCTGGTGCACTTCGCTCGGCGGCACGCCGGGGCCGCGGTCGGCCACCGAGAATCGGAGCCGATCGCCCTCGCGGGTCGCTTTCAGGTCGACGTCCGACCCCTTGGGCGCGTAGCGCAGGGCGTTCTCCACCAGGTTGCTGAGGATGCGCAGGGTGTGCACGAAATCGAACTTGCCGAACAGCGCGGGCCGGGAGAGATCGACCGCCGTGACGAGCTGGCGGCCGCGCGCGGCGCCGGCGAACTGGCGGGCCACGGCGCCGATCACGTCCTCGGCGGAGTTCAACTCCGCGCTGGTCTTGAACGTTCCGCCTTTGATGCGCGAGAGGTCCAGGAGATCGTTCACCAATCGGGAGAGGCGGTCGGCCTGCTCCTCGATCACGACCGCGTTCTCGTCGCCATGCAGCGCCGCCTCCTGGGCCAGCGCCTTGATGGTGGTGAGCGGCGTGCGGAGGTCGTGACTCACGGTGGCCAGCAGCACGTCCTTCAGCCGGTTGGCCTCGCGCAGCGCCTCGGCGTGCGCGGCCTCGGCCTGCAGGCGCACGCGCTCCACCCCCAGCGCCGCGTAGTACGTCAGCGCCTCGAGAAACTGGTTCTGCGACTCGTCGAGCGTGATATCCACTGGATGGTGCAACCGCAGCGACCCGACGGCCTCGCCATGGACGGTGAGCGGCAGCGTAAGCGTGCGCGCCGCACCGACGGGGGGCCATGCGCCGGCATGGGCGATCTGGACCTCCGCGCCGCTTCACGACCTGGTCGATGGAGCACGGAGTCCACGCGCAGCTCGTCGCGAATGACGCGGGCAATCGATCCCAGCGCCATTTCGGGCGTACCCGCGTTCAGCGTTTCGGAGCCGAGGTGGGAGAGCCGGGTCACCTCGTCGGCGCGCCGGCCCGCTTCCACGGCTTCGGCGTGCGCGCGGGCGAGCAGTTCGCGTGGCGGTCATCGAGGTGGCGAGGAACGCGAACAGCACGACGAGCTCCAGCCCTTTGCCCACCGCCAGCGTGTCGTACGGCTGCTGGAAGAAGTAGTTGATGAACACGAACGCCGCGCACGCCATCCCGAAGCCGAAGCCGCGGCCGCCCGCCACACTGGCGCCGAGGACGACCAGCAGATAGGTCAGGACGACGTGCGCCTGATCGATGTCGGGGCGGAACCGGCCCATCGCGATCGTGACGAGCGCGAGGAGGAGCGTCCAGAGCACCCATCCGCCGATGGGCGCCGCCCGTGGAACGCTAGGCGTTCGACTCGAAACGATACCCGACACCCGGCTCCGTGATGATGAACTGCGGCGGCGAGGGATCGACCTCGATCTTCCGGCGCAGGTTGGTGATGTGCACGCGGAGGTACTGCTGCGGATTGCCGAACGCGCGCCCCCACACCGCATCGAAGATCTGCTGGTGGGTGAGCGTCCGCCCCGACGCGGTGGCGAGCGTGCGGAGAATCTCCCACTCGATCGGGCGTGAGATGGATCGCGCCCGATCCGCGGGAGACCCGGCGCCGCACGAGATCGATGGTGAGCCCATCCACGGCGATCGTCGCCGCGTGCGAGGGCGCGGACAGCGACTGGAAGCGCCGCAGATGGGCGCGCACCCGCGCCGAGAATTCCTGCGTGCTGAACGGCTTCGTGATGTAATCGTCGGCGCCCAGATTGAGGAGCCCGACCTTCTCCTCTTCGGCGTGGCGCGCCGAGAGCACGACGATCGGCATCGTGCCCCAGCGGCGGACCTCGCGGCAGACGTCGGCGCCGGCCATGTCGGGGAGGCCCGAGATCGAGCACGATGAGATCGGGCATCGGCAGCCGCTGCCTGGTCGATGCCGTCGCGGCCCGGTGGAGACCTCGACCACATTGTCGGTCAGGTCGCGGAGCGCGTTTCGCACGGCGCGGCGGATGTGGACCTCGTCATCGATGACGAGGAGCGTTGGCTGGGCCGATGGGGGCCGGCGGGGGCGCGGGTGGGGGCGATTCGATGGGTGTGCTCACGATTGGGTCCTCATCACGGAGTTCTGATCACGACACTCTACCCGTGAATGACTCCGGGTTCCGCCCCAGGGCCACTAAGAGAGTCATGCGGCGCCGGCGGCTACCGCGGGCGTCCCGCGGGAGAACGCCCGCGAGGCGCCACGGCTCCGGAATCTTGAGGCGACGCCCCGCCCACCGACACGACGAGGCCGCGCGTGCGAAGCGTCTTCATGGCCCGCGACACCGATTCCCGGGCAGTCCCGAGTTCCATGGCCAGTTCCTCCTGGGTCCGCCGGAGCCGGACGACGACCGGTTCGTTGGGCGTGGCGCCCTCGCGATCGGCGTAGTCCGCCAGCAGATGGGCGAGCCGGGCCGCGACGTCCCGGAAGGCGAGCGTCTCGGTGACCCCCACCAGATGGCGCAGGCGCCGGCCGAGCGCGCGCATCACCGCCATCGCGAAGTCGGGGTTCGACCGAATGAGCCCCTCGAACTCGTCGCGGGGCACGAACAGCAGGCGGGACGGCTCCGTGGTGACGGCCGACGCAGGGTAGACGCCGCCGTCGAAGAGCGGAAGTTCCGCGATCGTCGGCGCCCGGAAGCTCGACGCGCAGCGCCTGCTCCTTGCCCTCCGGACTGACCCGGTAGATGCGGACGCGCCCGCTGGCGAGCACGTACAGCCCGCGGCAGGCCTCGCCCATCGTGAACAGTACGTTGCCCTCGGCGCACGTCACGCGAGACGCAGCGGGCCGCGAGCTGGCGGAGCGCGCTCTCCTCCAGCGTCTGGAAGATCGACACGCTGCGAAGCAGGGCGACGTCGCTCATGCCGTGAATCGGCGCGGCTCTGGCGCTGCCGCAGCCAGCCGTGACAACAGTCACGCATCGCGGCCTCCGGTGGCGCCTGCCACTCTTCATGTGAACGCGGGCGCGGCGGGCGACGCCGCCCGGTTCCTGCGATCCGGAATTCCGCAGCGCAGGCAGAAGCTCTCCCGAGGACGTAAGGTAATGCCTGACACGGATCGTGGTGCAGCCGCCAGACGAAGGTTCCACCATCCGCCGACACCGGAGCCGGCAAGGCGGCTCCTAGACTGCCGCCTCGACAGGAACGACCGCATTCGCTCCCATCATGGAATTTGCCACATGTCCGTCAAAGAATCGCCCACTGATCATCGTCGCCTCGGTCGTCGTCGATCGCGTCTGACGGCCATCGCCATGGCGCCATCGTGGCGCGCCCCCGAAGTGGACCGCGTGGATTTCGGCAAGACCGTCACCGCGACCAGTCCGGCCTACGATGCCGCGCTGGCGCCGGCCTCGGCGGCGCCGATCAAGGAATTCCGCATTCCCATCAAGGACGAGGAGCTCACGATCTCCGATGGGGTCACGTACAACGGTTGGACCTTCGGCGGCACCGGTCCCGGGCCCCGTGCTGCACGTCCGCCAGGGCGACCTGGTGCGGATCAAGGTCGTGAACAACGCCTCGATCCCGCACTCCATCGACCTCCACGCGGCGCGCATTCCGTGGAACGTCGCCTACAAATCGATCAATCCGCACGACTCGATCTCCTTCGAATTTCATGCCAACGATGCCGGCGCGTTCCTGGTGCACTGCGGAACGCCCCCGGTCACCATGCACATCATGCAGGGTATGTACATGGCGATCATCGTCGATCCGAAGGGCGGCTGGGGCACCAAGGCCGACAAGGAGTTCGTGATCCTGCAGAGCGAGTTCTACGCCAAGGACGGCAACGGCGCCCGGAATGGCCGAGCAGGCCGACTGGCAGGCGGCGATGGCCAAGAACGCGACGTTCGTGGTGTTCAACGGCCGCGCCTTCCAGTACAAGGCACACCCGCTCCAGGTCAACGAGGGCGACCGCGTGCGCCTGTTCGTCGTGAACGCGGGGCCCAGCTACAACAGCGACTTTCACATCGTCGGCGCGATCTTCAACCGCGTGTTGCCCGACGGCGATCCCGATCACGCGCTGCGCGACGTCCAGACGTACGTCGTGCCCGCCGGCGGCGGCGCCGTGTTCGAGACGGTGTTCCAGAAGGGGGGAAGTGGCGAGGGGCTCTATCCGTTCGTCACGCACAGCTTCGCCGACGCCGAGAAGGGCGCGATGGGGCTGATTCAGGTTCGCGGCACCGCGACGGTGGCCGCAAAGCAGTAGCGGAAGGGGGTGGACCCGCGCCCCTGGCGGTACCAACGCGGGTGATGGGATACAATGGGGTGAAGCATACGGCGGTCGTCCCGCGGTTGCGGGGCGGCCGTCGTCGCGTTCAGTTCAGGCGAGCCGTTCCGCCGCGCCCCATCGGAGACCCTCGACATGACGAAAGCCGCGCCGCCGCCGCCCTGCTCCTCATCTTCGGATCGCCGGCGGGACCGCCGTCGCGCGGCGCCGGGCCGCGCCGGTCGTCCCGCCAAGCAGCTATCAGGAACTCCGCTGGCGGTTCGTCGGGCCCTTCCGCGCCGGGTGGGCCACCGTGGCCGAGGGCGTCCCGAGCCGTCCGAACACCTTCTACTTCGGCGCCGCCGGCGGCGGCGTCTGGAAGACCACCGACGCCGGGCGCACCTGGCAGGGGCTCATGCAGCACGAGGCGGCGTCCGCGGTCGGCGCGCTGGCCGTCGCGCCGTCCGATCCCGACATCCTGTACGTCGGCACGGGTCAGGTCGCGGCGCGCTACGACATCGCCGCCGGCGACGGCGTGTACCGGTCGAGCGACGCCGGCGAAGACGTGGACGAACGTCGGGCCTCGGCGCGACGCACCACATCGGCCGCATCCTCGTCGATCCGCACGATCCCGACCGCGTGCTCGTGGCGGCGATGGGCCACATCTTCGGCCCGAACCCCGAGCGCGGCGTCTATCTGACCAGCGACGGCGGCGCGCACTGGCAGCAGGTGCTCCACGTGGACGACGAACACCGGCGCCGTGGATCTCGCCTGGGACCCGGCGAACCCGGCGGTGGTGTACGCCGCCATGTGGCAGATGCGCATGCACCCGTGGCTCGACTACTTCATGCCGCAGTCGGGGCCGGGATCGGGGATCTACAAGAGCGCGGACGGCGGCATCCACTGGGACCGCATGACCGACGGCCTGCCGGCGGCCGACATCGGGCGCATCGGACTGGCCGTCGCGCCCGGTAGCCACGGGCGCGTCGTCTACGCCTCGATCGCGCTCGAAGGCTCGGCGCTCACCACGGCCGCGGCGGCGCACGATGCCAGCGGGCTGTACCGCACCGACGACGGCGGCGCGCACTGGCGCTGGTGAACGGCGATCCCGTGCTGGCGAGCAGCTATTTCGGGCGTCTCACCGTGGACCCCACGATCCGGAAACGGTGTACGTGACCGGCCAGTCGATTCGCCGCTCCACGGACGGCGGGCAAGACGTTCGGCTTCTTCAAGGGCGCGCCCGGCGGCGACGACTATCACTTCCTCTGGATCGACCCGAGCGATGCCGTCGCACATGATCGAGGGCGCCGACCAGGGCGCCGCGGTCACCGTGAACGGCGGCGCGAGTTGGTCGAGCTGGTACAACCAGCCCACCGGCCAGCTCTACCACCTGGCGGTGGACGACCGCTTTCCGTACCGCATCTACAGCGGCCAGCAGGACAACGGCACCGTGGAACTGTGGAGCCGCGGCCCCTACGGCGTGATCGACGAACGCGACTGGCACCCGGTGGGCGGCGACGAACGCGACTACATGGTGCCAAAGCCGGGCGACCCCGACACCGTGTTCGGCACCGGCCTGGGCGGCAACATGACGCGCTTCGACGAGGTACGCGACAGTCGGCGCGAAGTGTCGCCCTGGCCCGTGTCCACCTATGGCGCCTATCCGCCCGACGCGAAGTACCGCTACACCTGGATCACGCCGATGGCGTTCTCGCCCCTGCCCCCGCACACGATGTACATGGGCGCGCAGGTGCTGTTCTCCTCGAACGACGACGGCGATCACTGGCGCGTGATCAGTCCCGATCTGAGCGGCAAGAAGGCCGGCGCCACGGGATGCCGCGACGCCGACCTGGCGAAGGCGCGCGACTGCGGGTTCGGGGTGATCTTCTCCATCGCGCCGTCGCCGGTATCGAAGGAGCGTGATCTGGGTGGGCACCGACGACGGGCTGATCCACCGCACGGGCGACGGCGGCGCGCACTGGACCAACGTGACACCCCCGACGTCCCGGCCTGGGCGCGCATCGACAACATCGACGCCTCGGCGTTCGATGCCGGACACGGCCTACGCCTCGGTGGACATGCACCGGCTGGACCGCGACACGCCGCTCGATCCTCAAGACCGCCGACGGCGGGAAGCACTGGCAGACGATCGTCAACGGCATTCCGTCCGACGAGTTCGTGATGTCGGTGCGCGCCGATCCGGTGAAGCGCGGCCTGTTCTACGCCGGCACGAGCCGCAGCGTGTACGTCTCGTTCGACGACGGCGCCAACTGGCAGCCGCTGTCGCTCAACCTGCCCACCACCTGGTACCGCGACCTGCTGGTGCACGACGGCGACCTGATCACGGCCACTCAGGGGCGCGGCATCTGGATTCTGGACGACGTGGAGCCGCTGCGCGAAGCCGCCGCGGCGAGCGCCAGCCGCCGCCCACCTGTACACCCCGCTCGTCGCGACGCGGCTGCGCGCCGACGAGAACCGCGACACCCCGTGGCCACCTTCCACGCCGGTGGCGCAGAACCCGCCCACCGGGGCGGTGATCGACTACTGGCTGGGATCGGCGGCGTGCGGGGCCGGTGACGCTCACCGTGCGCGATGCCGGCGGGCACGTGGTGCGAACCTTTTCGAGTGCCGACCAACCGGAGAAGCTCCCGGTTCGCAGTACTTCGAGAACGGGTGGCTCGGGCGAGGCGCCGCGCGTCAGCGACGGCCGGCGGATGCACCGGTTCGTCTGGGATCTGCGTTACCCGCGCCCCGACGCGCTGTCGTACGACTACTCCATCGCCGGCGTGTGGCACGAGGGCACGCCCATCGATCCGCGCGGGCCGTTGGCGCTGCCCGGCCGGTATTCCGTGTCGCTCGCCGTCGAGCGGCAAGACGTACACGCAGCCGCTCACCGTGCGCATGGATCCGCGCGTGCACGTGGGCGGCGGGCGCTGCGCGCGCAGCTCGCACTCGCAAGTCGGTGGACGCCACGCTGGGCCGCGCCACGCGGCGCCACCGGCCGTGACCGCAATCGCGATGGGCACAAGGGATCGCTGTCGCCGGCCGCAACGGACTCCGCGAACGCGATCGCAGGCGGACTCGCGACCGTGGACGGGGTGTTCGCGAGCCTGGCGACGCAGGTGGTCGAGGCCGATGCGGCGCCCACCAAGGCGAGCGCGGCGTGCTCGCGGATGCTCGCCGCCGACTCAACGACCTGTTGGCGCGCTGGGCGCGATTCGAATCCGCTCATCCACGCTGAGGGCTTGAACGGCGCGCCGCTCGCCGGCCGGCGCCGGCGCCGGCGGTGATTCACCGACAGCCGCACCCGCCGGCCGTCGGCCGCCTGCCCTATCTGGTTCGCGCGCGGATGTCGGCCAGTTGCATGCGAAGTTCGGGATTCGCCTTGAGGATGTCGGCGAGGAGATCGGCAGCCGGCGGATCGTCGAACACCGTGGGTTCGGGACCGAAGCGCTTGTTCACGCCCATGTGGCGATCGGGATCGATCCGCACCTCGTGGGGCAGGATGAGGTCGGCCTTGGTGTCCATGACGCGCACGGCGAAGAACTTCTTTCCTTCCTTCTCCATGTAGCCGAACCGGACGCCGTTGACCTCTTTGGGCCAGGGCGGAAGGGTGTGCGTCTTGCCGTCGCTGCCGATGAATGTCGTGGCGCCCGGCTTGAGTTGGTTGAAATTGGTCTCGAAGGCACCGTGGTACATGAGCGCGTTTTTCATGCGTGGTCCCAGGTTGAGGAAGGGGTTCAGGCGAGTGCTTACGGATGGCCTTCGGTGTCGCGCAGGTGGGTGAGGCGCGTCTTCACCTCGGCCACCTGCGGCTGCAGATCGGGATCGGCGTTCTTCCACAGCTCCACGAACTTTGAATAATAGTTGGCGGCCTCGCCACGGTCGCCCTTGTTCTCGTACAGCCGGCCCAGGCTCTTGTACACGAAGGCGAGATCGTCGCCGTTGTCGGAGAGGATGTCGCTGAACGGCGTGTCGAGATACCGCTGGAACTCCGCAATGGCCGAATCCGGCATGTTGGCCCGGTCGAATGCGATCCCGAGTACGACCGCCACGCAGGCCGCCACACGCACCCGCGGGGCCATCGGGAAGCGAGTCCGACGCGCGGAACTCGCGGACCGCGTCGAGCGGGCGCTTCTCCTCAGCGCGATAAGCCCGAGCGCTGCCTGGCGGCCCGGCTCGCTCTGTTGGAGCAGCGCGCTGTCGTGGACGGCCGCATCCATCGCGGCGAGCATCGCCCGCGCCCGAGCGGGGGCGCCCGCCAGTGCGTACACCTGGGCCAGCGAGGTGTACGGCCGGGCGGAGACCGGCAGCGACTTCAACGGATATCGCGCCAGCGTAGCGTCGAGCGGTCGGACCGCCCGCGCGCCCTGCCCGCGGAACCATGCGTCAAGAAGCGCGGCCTGCATGGAATCGTACAGGGGCGGCGCGAACGCCCCGCGCGCGCGTCGATAGCCGCTCGCCTCCGCGAACTGGCCGCATGAAGTCGTCCAGCCGGCCCTGCCGCTCGCGAAGCCGACAGCCATGCCGTACCGTCCGCGCGACTGGCTCGAAGGATCCTTCGCCGACGTCCATTGCTCGGCGAGCGCGCTGGCCGAATCGACCTTCCCATGCTGTACAGCGCCTGGCTCTGGACCAACGCAGGTCGAACAGCGCTCCGTGACTCCGACTGGTACGTGCGCATCGACGAATCGGCCGCCTGCGTCCTCCCCTGATCGATGAGCGCCATCCCAATTGCCGATAGGTATGTGGCTCACGGACGGATCGTGCTCGATCCTGGCACGTAGGCAGACTCGGCGGCCGCGAATTGCCGGCGGCTCACGAGCAGGTTGCCCAGATTGTGCGGCGCGCGCCGAGTAATCGCCCAGCGCCATCGCCGCACGATACGCCTGATTGGCCTTCGCCCGATCGCGTCCAGGGCCCTCGCCAAAATAGGTTCCGATCGTCGTATATTTTTCGCGCT
This sequence comes from uncultured Pseudomonadota bacterium, assembly GCA_963720835.1. GTDB lineage: Bacteria > Pseudomonadota > Alphaproteobacteria > Rhizobiales > Xanthobacteraceae > Pseudolabrys. The sequence continues at coordinate 9,791 of CAVRHC010000024.1, forward strand.
CCGTCAGGTGGTCGCGGAACCGATACGCCTGCGTGAGCGCCGAATCCGTAAGCGCTGGGGACATGCCGGCATTTGTTGTACGTGACCGCGAGCTTTCGCCACGCCATCGCGAACGTGCTGTCCGACGGCGACCGCCTGTTTGAACGGCCTCGATGGCTCTCGGATAGTCGGGAAGGTCGAACGCCCGGACCCCCTCGGCGTACTTCTTCAGTGCGTCGAGCGAGGCCGTGGTCACTGCCGCCAGCAGCGCCGAGTTCTGCACCGACTTGAGCGACTCGCCGATCTTGCCGCGCAGGTCGCGGCTCAACTTCCCGACCGTCGGAATCAGCTCCGAGGGACTGTTGGCGGTGCCCTGGAACGACGCCAACTCGTTGCCCGATTCCGCCGCGACGATTCGTGCCGTCACCACGAACCCGGTCCCCAACGGCGTGATGTCGCCGGTGATCACCGCCTTCACGCCGTCGCGCTGGGCGCATCTGCCGGGCCAGATCGGCGTCGATGCGGCTGTCCACCGGACGCTGCATGCGTTGCAACGCGTCGCGAATCATGCTCACCGGCATGACCTGCACCGCGTTGGACTGCCCGAGATCGGCCCGCACCGCCTCCGCGACGACACTGCCCAGGGCGCTGTCGGCGCCACCCTTGGCGCTGAATCGCCGGGTCGATGTGCAGCGCCAGCGCCAGCAGCATCATGGCGTCGACCGAACCGGGCGCGAAGGCAATCAGCACGTCCTCGGCATGAAATGAGAGCATCGTGATCACGATGCTGGCGAAAGCCCCGGCAACACAGGCCGACACCACGAACGAACCGACCGAGGCGCCGAGATAGCTCGCGAACAGCCGCGGCGACATGCCGGCAAAGCGCGCGCCGGCGACGGCGCCGAGCGAGACCATGGCGGCGTTGGCGACCCAGGGCGGCGTCACCGCGTGCACGAGGCCGGTGCCGTGCAGAAAGCCGGAGGCGAACATGGCGCCGAACAAGAGCCCGCCGGGAAAACGAACGCGATAGGCCAGCACCGCCACCACCGTCGACACCGCCACCAGAATCGCGAGGTCGTCGACGACCGCCCAGGTCAACGGCCCATTGCCGCGCCGCACCGCGCTGCCGGCAAGACCCGCCAGCGACATCGCCGACGGCAGACCGAGCGCGACAATCACCACACGCATGCTTTGCACGATGGCGACGGCGCGGATGTCGGCGCCGAGCTCGTTCGCCATCACCAGCACCTGCGACATCGCGCCGGGCGACGAGGCGAGATAGGCCTGCAGCATCGACCAGCCGTGCACGAGGCAGAGATAGGCGGTGCAGGCGATGCTGATGCAGATAATCGCGACGATCAGGATGGCGATGCTGGCGGGGTAACTCGCCATGCCCTGCACGGTCTCCGGCGTAACCACGGAACCGAGCGACATGCCGATAACGATGAAAATCGCGCGCGTCAGCAATTGCGGCATCAGCATCGGCCGGCCCAGGAAAGAGGCCGTCGCGACGGTGAGGATAGCGCCGGACAGCCAGCCGGCCGGCAGACCGGCGAGACCGAATACGCTGCCGCCGACGGCGGCGATGACCAGCGTTTCCACAACGCGGCGGAGAGCGGTTATGCGGTCGGCTGTGAGCACGGGAGGCGATCAATGCCGCTCCCAGGCCGTGGCGTCAATTGCGCCTTCAAAATAGTAAGTCGCGGGTCAGCAAGTCGAGATGGCTAACCGCCGACAGCGCTACTGCCAAGTCGCGGCGTTGAACGCGGCTTAACCGCCTGACGGCGACTTTGTTGCTGGGCGGCAACCCAGCCTGCACGTCGGCAATCTGCTGGTCAAGAATGAGATCGAGGAACAGCGCTTGCGCGCGCGCAAGCGCGTCGAGGTCCTGCTGGCCGCGCCCGAGCGCAGCCGCGGCCGCAAGCCGCGCCGGCGTCGAGCGCTCGAGCAAATGATAGCGAACCGCCAAAACGCGCGCGGTGGACACAATACCGAACAGACCGACTTTCTTTAAATCGATGCGCCCGTTATCGGCGCGCAGGCCGCCGAACATGGTCAGCCCGGGCGGCATTTGCCCGGAGGCATCCGCCAACAGCTTGGCAAAGACGGCATTGCCTTGCGCGGCATCGAAGGCGCTTCGCCATAGTTCCTGCGCCAGCGCGGCGTCACCATGCACGTTGACCAAATCGAAGAAGATGTCGACCGACAACAAGTCGTCGGGCTTCGAACGGCCGATCCAGTCGCCGACGCGCGCGCGCCAGGTCGCGAGTGAGCCGCGCCAGGCGGCGTTCTTGGCCATGACGCCACCCGTGCAATAGGGCACACCAACTTCGTTCAAGATGTCGGCGACGATTTCGCCGAGCCGCGCGAACCATGTATCGGCGGCGCCATCCGGCTCACCCTCCGCGAACACGATGGCGTTGTCCTGATCCATGGCGAGCAGGCTCTCGCCGCGGCCGCCGGAGCCGAGAACGCAGAGCGCATAGGGGCACGGCGGATCGCCTTGTCCGGCCTCGTTCATGCGCCGCTCGGCCAGCACGCCGGCGCGGCGCGTGAGCGCACCCAACTCGCGCGAAATGACCGCGGCGATGTCGCGGCCGCTGACGCCCTCGGCCTGCAAGGAGGCCGCCGCCTGCGGCAAGCGCGCCCAAGCGCGGCCGAGAGATGCGACGTCGTTGCCTTCATCGAGCCCGTCGCCGAGGGCAGACGCTTCCTGTGCGCGCAGACGCAACAGATCGCGTGCGCTGACCATGCCGCAGACCGCGCCGCTTTCGTCCTCCACACCGAGATGGCGAAGCTTGAGCCGGTTCATGCGGCCGAGCGCACGATAGACGAAAGCCGCCGCTGGAATACTGGCGAGCGGCCGGGTGGCGAAGTCGCCGATGGGATGGGTCAGCGCCTCGGCGCCGTGCTTGGCGAGCGCACGCAACACGTCGCGCTCGGTGACAATGCCGGTGTCGGCCGGCAACGCCGGTACGCCGGTCTCCCCCGCCGTCACAAGCAATGACGACACTTTGTCCTGCTCCATGCGCCGAAGCGCCTCACTAAGCCGCGCCGAGCCCGCAATGAATTTTGGCGGCGCGCTCATCACGTCAGCGACGCGGTGGCGGTAGGGGTAAGGATCGATGCGGGCGAGCGCGCGCTCGGCACGCACCGCGGCGGCCGCCACCGGCTCCTCCCATCCCACGCTATGCTGCTGGTCGAGCACGGTCGTCAGCGTGAGACAGGCCTGCTCGGCTTCGGCCAGCGTACGAATGTTGCCTTCGCGCAGCTTCGGGATGAGCGCGAGAAAAATCTTGGCGGTCAATTCGGCATCCCCCAACGCCGAATGTCGGCCCGCGACCGTGACGCCAAGCCAACTCGCCAGGTGCTCGAGCGAATAGCCGCCGAGTTTGGGCGCCGCCACCTGCGCCAGCAAAGATGTGTCGAGCGTGCGTGGCGCGTTCCAAGGCACGCCGGCGCGCGCGCATTCGCGTTTAATCACGGCAAGATCGAAGCCAACCGTATGGCCGATGACGATGGTGCCGGACATGAAGGGCGCGAACTCTTTCCACGCGTCCGCAAAGCCGGGCGCGGACGCGACCATCGTGTCGTCGATATGGTGGATGTCGCTCGCCGCCTTCGGGATCGGCTCGCCGGGATTGACCAGCAGCCGGCAGCCCGCTGGCTGGTCGAGCCGGCCGCTTTTCAGCGGCACGCCGGCCATCTCGACGATGCGCGCCTTGGCCGGATCGAGCCCGGTCGTCTCGGTGTCGATGACGACGGCGTCGAGCGCGATCAAGGGCGTTGCGTTGGTGACGATGGTCATCGGCCCCCCGGCCTGACGTCGTTTTAGCCTTTGGCGGCGAGCCTTCTTGAACGCTCCTGGCGTCTTAAGGCTATCCGGCGGTTTTGCCCGCCGCCGCAACGGCTTGCCGGTCCATTCTATGGCGGCTTTGTCCGCGATCCACTACTTTAGATGAATGGGGCGCCGGATGGGACCGGACTGCCCCCGTTCTGGAGCACTTGATGCTGCAAGGCTGGGTCGTCATCGCGGTGGCGCTTGCCTATATCGGGCTCCTGTTCCTGGTGGCGAGCTACGGGGACCGGACCCGCAACTTGCGCCATGACGGGCGCACCCGGCTGCTCATCTATCCGCTGTCGCTGGCGATCTACTGCACCTCCTGGACCTTCTTCGGCTCGGTCGGCTCGGCCTCGCGCACGGGCTACGAGTTCCTCACCATCTATATCGGCCCGATGCTGATGGTTGGCCTGTTCGCGCCGCTGATCGTGCGCATCGTGCGGCTGGCGAAGGCGCAGAACATCACCTCGATCGCCGACTTCATCGCCGCGCGTTACGGCAAGTCGCAAGCCGTGGCAGCGACGGTCGCGCTGATCGCCATCGTCGGCACGGTTCCCTATATCGCGTTGCAATTGAAGGCGGTGTCCTCGTCGCTGGAGACCATCATCGCGCATATCGCACCGGATGCGGGCGTGACGCGGCCGCTGCTTGGCGACATCGCGCTGTTCGTGGCGCTGTCGATGGCGGCCTTCGCGGTGCTGTTCGGTACCCGCCACATCGACGCCACCGAGCATCAGGACGGACTGATGGTTGCGGTGGCCGCCGAGTCGATCGTCAAATTGTTCGCCTTCCTGGCGGTCGGTATCTTCGTAACCTTCTGGATGTTCGGCGGTCCGGGCGCGCTGCTCGAGGCCGCGCACCGCCATCCGGCGACGTCGGCCATCTTTGCGCGACAGCCGCCCTACGACACGTTGATCGCGACCACATTGTTGTCGTTCGTGGCCATCATCCTGCTGCCGCGCCAATTCCACGTCGCGGTGGTTGAGAACCACAACGAAGGCGAGATCAAGCGCGCACGCTGGCTGTTTCCGTTCTATCTCGTGCTGATCAATCTGTTCGTGGTGCCGATCGCATTCGCCGGCCTGCTGACGTTCCCGGCCGGCAGCGTCGATTCCGATATGTTCGTGCTGGCGCTGCCGCTGCATGCGGGCTCGAACACGCTCGCCGTCGCCGCCTTTGTCGGCGGCCTGTCGGCGGCAACCGCCATGGTGATCGTGGAATCGGTCGCGCTGTCGATCATGGTGTCGAACGACATCGTCATGCCGCTGGTGCTGCAGCGGCGCGAGACGCTGATTTCGGGCCGCGAGAACGTCGGCTCGCTATTGCTGATCGTACGACGAGTGGCGATCTTCGCGCTGCTGCTGCTCGCCTACATGTATTACCGCTCGGCCGGCGAGGCGCAGCTTTTCGCCATCGGCATTCTGTCTTTTGCGGCGATTGCCCAGCTCGCGCCAGCCTTCTTCGGCGGGCTGTTCTGGCGCCGCGCCACCGCCGCCGGCGCCATTGCCGGCATGACCGCCGGCATTCTGGTCTGGGCCTATACGCTGCTGCTGCCGAGCTTTGCCGATATCGGCATCGTCGGACAGCAAATCCTCACCCAGGGGCCGTGGGGCATCGGCATCCTGCGGCCGCAACATCTGCTCGGGCTCGAAACGCCGCCATTGGTGCACGGCGTGGTCTGGAGCCTGGCAATCAACATTCTTTGCTATGTCGCCGTCTCGCTGCGGCGGGCCCCGTCGCCGATCGAACGCCTGCAGGCCAATTTGTTCGTGCCGTCGGATCTCGCGCCCAGCGCGCCGAGCTTCAGGCTCTGGCGCTCTTCGGTGACCGTTGAAGAACTGGCGACGACGGTGGCGCGTTATCTCGGCGAGGATCGCACGCGCAACGCCTTCGACAGCTTCGCCGCCAGCCAGCGCATCAGTATCGAGCCCAACGATGAAGCCGATTTCCGGCTGGTGCGCTACGCCGAGCACATTCTTTCGTCCGCCATCGGCGGCGCCTCCTCGCGGCTGGTGCTGTCGCTGCTCTTGCGCAAGCGCACGGTTTCGACCAAGGCCGCGCTCAAGCTGCTCGACGACGCCAACGCCGCGATCCAGTACAACCGCGAAATCCTGCAGACCGCGCTCGACCACGTGCGCCAGGGTATCGCCGTGTTCGACAGGGACCTGCAGCTCATCTGCTGGAACCGGCAATTCGGCGACATCCTCGATCTGCCGCCGAGCCTGATCCGCCCGGGCATCGGGCTTGCCGACATCCTGCGCTTCAATGCCGGCCGCAACAGCATCGCGCCCGAACGCGTCGACGAGTACGTGCACAGTCAGCTTGCACGTTATGTCTCAGCGGACGAGCCCTTCCTGGAACGCTTCTCGCCCGGCATCGTCATCGAGGCCCGTGCCAACCGCATGCCGGACGGCGGCATCGCCACCACCTTCACCGACATCACCGCCAGCGTGGAGGCAGCCGAGGCGCTCGAGCGCGCCAACGAAACGCTGGAGAAGCGCGTGCATGAGCGCACAGAAGAGCTCACTTTACTCAATGCTGCCTTGGCCAAAGCAAAAGGCGAAGCCGACGCCGCCAACATCTCCAAAACCAAGTTCCTGGCAGCCGCCAGCCACGACATTCTGCAGCCGCTCAACGCCGCGCGGCTTTACGTCACCAGTCTGATCGAGCGGCGCCGCGGCGGCGAGGAAACACACCTGATCCACAATATCGACGCCTCGCTCGATGCGGTCGAGGAAATCTTCGGCGCCCTCCTCGATATTTCACGACTCGACACCGGCGCCATGCGGCCCGAATTCATCAGCTTCCGCATCGACGAGCTCATGCGCCAGATCGAACTCGAATTCGCGCCGCTCGCCGCGGCCAAGGGGCTCGATCTGACATTCGTGTCCTCTTCGGCTGTTGTGCGCGCGGATCGCCGGCTGCTACGCCGGCTCATCCAGAACCTCCTCTCCAACGCCATCAAGTACACGCCTTCGGGACGCGTTCTGGTCGGCTGCCGCAGGCGCGGAAAGGCCTTGCGCATCGACGTCTACGATACCGGCGTCGGTATTCCGCAGAGCAAGCAGCGCGACATCTTCGTCGAGTTTCACCGGCTCGACGAAGGCGCCAAGATCGCGCGCGGGCTTGGACTCGGTCTGTCGATCGTCGAACGCGTGGCGCGCGTACTCGGAAGCTCGGTCGAGGTTCGTTCCGCCAGCGGCCGCGGCTCGCATTTCGCGGTCACGGTGCCTCTGTCGGATGCAGCGCCGATCGACCTGCCCGCGCGCGAGGACGGGCGCCTCGACCCCGGCCAGTTGATCGGCACCACAGCGCTGTGCATCGACAACGAACCCGCAGTGCTCGACGGCATGGAAACCCTGCTGCGCGGTTGGGGTTGTGAGGTCATCAAGGCGCCCGATCTCGACACCGCGCTCGCGCGCATCGCGGAAAGCCCGATCATGCCGAACGGCTTTCTGGTCGACTACCATCTCGACCACGGCAATGGCATCGACGCAATCCAGGCGCTGCGGCGGCGCTGCGGTCCGGTGCCGGCGATTCTCATCACCGCCGACCGCTCGCCGGTGGTGCGCGAACAGGCGCGCGCGCAGGGCATTCAACTGTTGCACAAGCCGATCAAGCCGGCGGCACTGCGCGCACTGCTCGCACAATGGCGTGTGCTGCGGGTGGCGGCGGCGGAGTAGCCTTAGCTTTCCACCGCCACATGCTGCGGCCAATGTCCGGCTTCGATCTTGGCAGCGGCGATCACGGCCTGGGTGCGGCTTTCGACGCCGAGCTTTTGCAAGATGGCGGAGACATGCGCCTTCACGGTCGCCTCCGACACGCCAAGCTGGTAGGCGATCTGCTTGTTGAGCAGGCCTTCCGACAGCATCATCAAGACGCGCACCTGCTGCGGCGTCAGCGTCGCCAGACGCGCCATCAACTCGCTGGTTTCCGCGTCGGAGCCCGCGCTGAGATCGACGTCAGGCGGGGTCCATACCCCGCCGTCGAGCACGCGGTGGATGGCGTTACGCATGGCATCAACTCCCAATGTCTTGGGAATGAAACCGGAGGCGCCAAACTCCATGCAACGGCGAATGGCGCTCGGGTCGTCATTTGCCGAAACCACGATCACCGGGACGCTCGGATATTGCGCGCGCATATACATCAACCCGGAGAAGCCGCGCACGCCCGGCATGGTCAGATCGAGCAGCACCAGGTCGACGTCGCTGCCGCGTTCGAGCAGTTCCGCGACCTCATCGAAGGTACCGGCTTCGGCAATATCCACCCGCTCCAGCAAGCCGACCACCGCTTCGCGCAATGCCCCGCGAAACAGCGGGTGATCGTCGGCGATCACCAAGCGGTAATTCGTCGCATCGTTCAATTGAAGCAACCCCTCGAAAACCAGAGCCGGTCAACAGACGCATACCGGCGATGTTCATACCTTATTTTGCTGCACCGCGGACGCTGCGCGGCGCAACGAAACACTAGCATTTATCGAGATAGTGCAACGCACCATCGTTTTGGTGCAAAGCAACAGGCGTTGGATCGGCATTCTCGAAATATTTCAATGTACTTATAAAACCTCATCCTCCGAAAGTCGTATAAGGATGCGCATTACGCAATGTTAATCTAAAACTTACTGTAAGCGCCCGGCTGAGTCCGGACGTCGCGGCCAATCGGGGGCGCCGCGCGGTTCACGAGCTCCCGCAAAAATACGCCCGCTCCGACAACGGAACGCGGCAGCTTAGGGAGGTGACCGAATTCCATCGTGCATGGTGGCGGCCGTTCGTCAGCAACGACCAACCCAGCGGACGATGCGAAGCCATTCCGGACAATCAGTAAAACCACCACCAACATGCGTACCGGAATCGATCGCCGAAACGTGCGGACAGCAGAGTGCCTTATGGTCAGGGCACGACAGAATGGAGGGAACAGCATGGCTGCAAACGAACAAAACAGAGAAAAGCACTGGTCAAAGACGCGGAATCTCACGATCGTCATCCTGATCTTCTGGGTGATCTTCTCGTTCGTGTTGCCGTGGAACGCACACGCCTTGAATTCAACGAGCTTCATGGGCTTCCCGCTTGGCTTCTACTTCACCGCCCAAGGCTCACTGATCGCATTCGTCTTGATGATTTGGATCCAGAACTGGTTCCAGGATCGAATCGACGACGAATGCGGCATGCACGAAGACTAAGGGGAGCACATCATGGCATTTCTGCAAGGTAGACTGGTCGATAACCTGCCGAAGGTTTACGGCATTTACACCGGCGGGTTCATCGTCTTCATCCTGTTGATGTCCATCCTCAGCAAGCTGGGGGTGAGTGCATCAACGATCGGCATTCTCTTCGTCGCGTTCACGATCTGCATCTACGCGATCATCGGTTGGCTTTCCCGGACAATGCAGCTCGACGCCTATTACGTGGCGGGCCGCGAGGTGCCGGCGGTCTATAACGGCATGGCGACGGCGGCCGACTGGATGTCGGGCGCATCATTCGTCGCGCTGGCCGGCGGCGTCTATTTCGGCGGCTACATCTACATGGGCTTTGTCGTCGGCTGGACGGGTGGCTACGTGCTGGTGAACGCGCTGATGGCGCCTTACCTGCGCAAGTTCGGCTGTTACACGGTGCCGGACTTCATCGGGACCCGTTACGGCGGCAACCTCGCGAGGCTTTGCGCGGTGATCGTTCTGGTGGTCGCTTCCTTCACCTACGTGACCGCACAGATCAACGCCTCCGGCACCATCGCCGCGCGCGCGTTGCAGATCCCGTTCAGCGTCGGCATCTGGGTCGGCCTCGCCGCCATCCTGATGTGCTCGATGCTCGGCGGCATGCGGGCGGTGACCTGGACGCAGGTCGCCCAGTACATCGTGCTGATTATCGCCTACCTGGCGCCGGTGATCTGGATGTCCAACAAGCAGGGCTTCGGCTTCATCCCGCACTTCGACTACGGCGGCGCCGTGCACCGTATTCAGGAACTGCAAGCGACTATCGGCCTCTGGAGCCAAGGCGACGGAGAAGTTTGCGGGCCTCAGCACCCTGACGACGCCGATCAACGCGACCGGCGCTCCGCTGGAAAGCTGGAAGTTCTTTACGCTCGCGCTATGCATGATGACGGGTACGGCGTCGCTTCCGCACATCCTGATGCGTTACTTCACGACGCCGACCGTGCGGTCGGCGCGCAAGTCGGTGGGATGGTCGCTGTTCTTCATCTTCCTGCTGTACTTCACCGCGCCCTGTCTTGCGACGCTGACCAAGCTGCAGCTGCTTGATCCGAATTTGCCGACGTCGATCATCGGCAAGCCGTTTGCCGAGGTGGCCGACTCTGGCGTGGATCAAGAACTGGGCGGCTGTTGGGATGCTGCAAGATTTCCGACAGCAATCATGACGGAATCCTGCAGACTCAACGAGTTCTTCATGCGGCCCGACATCGTCGTGCTGGCGACCCCCGAAATGGCGGGTCTCCCGTACGTGATTTCCGGCCTCGTCGCCGCCGGCGGTCTGGCGGCGGCCATGTCGACCGCCGACGGGTTGCTGCTGGCGATCGCCAACGCGCTCAGCCACGACCTGTACTACAAGATGATCGACCCGAACGCGGACAGCCGGCTGCGGCTGATCGTTGCCCGCATCCTTCTGGTCTTCATCGGCGTGGCGGCGTGTTTGATCGCATCGCTCCAGCTCACCGGCATTCTCGGCGCCGTGGCCTGGGCGTTCTGCTTCGCCAACTCCGGCCTGTTCTTCCCGCTCGTGCTCGGAGTGTGGTGGAAGCGGGCCAACCGTGAAGGGGCGATCGCAGGAATGGTCTGCGGCTTCCTCGCCGGCGGCGGATACCTCTGGTACATCCAGAGCGGCGGCGCACCGTGGATCGGCATCGATGGCCTGCGCTTCGGCATGATCGGCATGCCGGTCAGCCTGATCACCATGGTGGCGGTCACGCTGATGACGCCGGCGCCCGACGCCGAGACGCAACGGATGGTCGACGAGGTGCGCGTGCCGACCGGCAGCACCATCCTCGCCCAGACCCACTAAGCGTCGGTCAAGCAATCGTGGGGGGCGGGATTATTTCCCGCCCCTCATTTTTTATGGCCATGTTAGAAACACGCCATGGATAACCCGCTCGCCATTTTTCCGATCTGGGTCGTCGCGATCGACTACGTCCTCGGCATGATTATGTGGACGCTGATCGGGCGTGCGGCGATGCGATTCTTCCTGCCGGAGGATTCCAGCTTTTTCTTCATGCGGTTTTTCGTGCGGGCGACCAATCCGCTGCTGAAGCTGTTCAGACCGATCACGCCGAGCTTCCTGCTCGAGCCGCTGGTTCCCCTCTATGTCGCCTGGTTCTTCTTCATGATCCGGTTCTATCTGATGCCGTGGCTGATCGGCATTCCGGTGATGGGCATGCTCTCCTTCCCTCTGGAAGGCGAGATCGCGCGCATGATCTATCGACTCTTTAGCCAAGAACCGTAGACGCCGGCAGTTGCGGTCAGCCGGCCGGCTGGCGCGCCCAATCGGCAGCGATCGCAGCCGTATCGAGCCGCTTGTTGAATTGCTCGCGAATATCGCGCCAGGTGAATTTGACCGAGTTCTCGATGATCTCGTGATCGAATTTCTTCAACTTGTCCTCGATCGGCGCCCATCGCACCAGAGCCTGCGGGCTTTCGGAGAAGCTATCCGGTGTCCGCGCACGCCCGCGCCAATCGGTGAGCGCAAGGCGGCGTTCGAATGCGTCGGTTGAAGCCTGCGCCGAGAACTCGGGCGGCGCCCCGTCGGCGTTCGCGCGCAGGCCGGCCGCATAGCAGCGCAGCGCCAACGACAGCCATGCGCCGGTATCGCCGGCGGGTAGCGCGGTGGCGACTGCGTAGACGGTCAGATCGGAGAGGCAGGCGGCAAAAACTTCGAATTTCGCGATGTTGAGCGAGGAGATGATGTTCTTGTCCTCGAACATCGCGACATAGCGCGTGCCCATGCGCGTCTTCACATATCCATAAAGCGTCTTCTGCGCCACGTAAGCGGAGCGGGTGGCGACGAAATCCTCGAGTGCGGCCACACTGTCGAGGGGCCCCGAGTCACGCCCGCCCCCGAGCAGGGTCGCAATGTTGCGCAACAAATGACCGACTTTTTCGCCAACCGCCGTCATGAGATCGCGCACCCCGGTGCCATGATGCCGGCCGGACGCTTCCGTAGCGGCAAAGCAGGCCCAGGTCCCTAACAAGCGCCGCGCCGGCGAACAAGCCGCCGGCCGCCCGCCGGAGGTACCGGGCAAAATTTAGGAATCCTCGTTGGAGAAATGGAACCCATCGGCGGCATGCTGGTTTTGCGTCAGGACGAGCAGCGGCGCGGGAGGGATTGGCACGGCGTTTGCTTTTTTCGGTTGGGGGGCCGGGGTCAAAAGGAGCGACCATGAACCCCTTTGCGCGGTTTGCATTTTTCACCGTAGCGCGTGATACGGCCTTCGTAACGCTGGCGGCTATGCTGCTGATGCTGGCGTTCAGCTTCCGTCCCGAATTGTCCTTCGAAATCGGCGCGACGGTTGCCCTCACCTTCTCCATCGGGCTTTTGGCGCGGGTCTACTTCCTGACCGAAGAACGGTTCGAGCGCAGCGAAGTCTGGCGGGTGCTGCCGGAAGAGGAACGCCCGCCCGGCGACGAGGGACGCCAATGGGCCCATGGCTATCTTGAAACGCTGCTGCTGCATTGCGCCAAGGGCGCGTCCTGTTTTGCCGGCGTGCTCTATTGCACGGCTTTGGCGGCGGCTTTCGCGGGCAGCCTGGCGTATCCCGGGCCGATACAACAGCTCGTGAGTTCCGCAGTCACGCAAGTCGCACTAAGATAGCTCCATCCCGGCCGGGGGGTATCGGGGACCGAGCGCTATGGAGCCGATTCGCAGCGTCGCATTCCAAGTCGTGCAGCGGGCATGCATGTTTGGCGCGCTCGCGATTTTTTGCCTGATGGTCGGTCTGTCCTACGAACTGCGGCTGTCGTTGCAGGCTGGCGGCACGCTGACCGTCCTGATGGCCATCATCCTCGTGTACAAAGCATACGAAGCGCGCACCAAGCCTTACCGCCGGACCGAGATGTGGATCTCGATCCCGAAGGATTTGCGCCCGCCCGACGCCTATGCGCAGCGTCTCAGCGCAACCGTGCTGCGAGAGACTTACCTTACCTTCGCCTTGTGGACGTCGGCTGCGGCAATGGCCATCTGGGCGGCCGCTTTACTGGTCATGCTGACCGGCCTGGATATCGGCATTCGCTGATTTTTCTGCGAACGACTTGCGGCTGCCGATGAACTGAAAAACGATTTCGCGGCTGTGCGGGCGGCGCCGGTGCTCAACAAGATAGATGCCTTGCCAGGTGCCGAGCGAGAGTGCGCCGCCACTCACCGGCACGTGCAGCGACACGCCGTTGAGCATCGCCTTGACATGCGCCGGCATGTCGTCGGGGCCTTCGACGTCGTGTATCCAGGGCGCGTCTTCCGGTGCCAGGCGCGCAAGCGCAGCCGTCAGATCGGCTTGCACGTCGGGATCGGCGTTCTCCTGGATGGCGAGCGAAGCCGAGGTGTGACGCAAATAGACCAGCAACGCGCCCTCGCCCGCGCCCGCCTGCCCGATGAAGTTTGCGGCATGGCTGGTGATCTCGGTGAAGCCGATGCCGGGCGTTTCGATGCGCAGCGTTGCGGTTGCAATCAGCTGCGCAGGCGCTTCGCTGACGGAGGACATTTTTGCTTGGCGCATGATCTTTTCCGGCAACCGCTTCCCACTTTTCGGGATCTCGCGCTGCCCGAACAAGGCAGGCTAGCTTTTGCGCAGCATTTCGTTCTGCCAACGCTCGATCATTTCGACCAGGCGATTCCAGGTCTCGGCGAGAAAGGCGCGGGCGCTTGCAATGTCCGCGGCCGTCGGCAGCTTGATTGGGGACTCACCGGCCTTGCCGGGCTTGGCTTGAGGCGGAACGGTCTGCGGCGGTATCGGCGGCGAGGACGGTTCGCGTAAGCTCGCAATCTGCTTCTTCAAGACCGTGATCTCGGCGCGCAACTGATCGATTTCCTTTTCCAAAACGGCGCGCTCTTGCGGCACCGCGTCGCAAACCCAGCCGCTGGAGATCGAGCGGCAGAAGGCGACCGCGCCGGACTGGCGATCGAGGCGCAGCAGACCGCCTTCGACGCGGTTGAAGCTGTAGCGTTCCGACGCCTGCGGCTGCCCGCCATCGTCGTGCTGGGCCTGCGTCGCGCCCTGTACCGGCGTTTGCGCGGCGGGCGGCGTTTGCACGACGCCAGGCGCAACCTCTGCTGGCGGCCGGCTTTCTTGTGGTGCGGGCGCCGGCGGCTGGTCTCTTGGGCTGGCTCTTGGGCTGATCCTGGTCCTGACCTTGGGCCTGATCTTGAGCTTGCTCCGGGGCGGTCAAAACACGCGCCTGACCAAATGCGGACGACGCGGCCAAGACGGCCGCCAACCCCAGAGCCAATATCGTCGTCCGCATCCCTAATCCTTCGCTTGTTGCTTCATTTGCCATCGTTGCCGAGACTAGCATCGGGGCAAACGGCATGTCCCGGCGGCCGTCATACTGCAGTGCACGCAAAAGGCTCCAGACGCATCCCCGATTTTCCATTTTTCTATTGAATTTCAGTTGGTTATGTCACTGTCCCCGTTCTTGACTCACGCATACCCGCTCAGTATGGTCCGCGCGGTTTTTTCGGGCGGCGGAATTAGGAGCTACGCCTAGAATCTAAGCGGGTCGAAAGCATGGCTGACGGCACGCAAGGCTCGGGCGATCGCGAACAACCGTCGGACGACGAAGCTGCTCTCTCCGCGAGGCTCCAGCGTCTCGGCGAACGGCTCGCGCAAGCAAGCCAGCCTTCCGAAAACGGCTCCGGTCCTCGTCAGACCGCCGATGCATCGGCGTTCGCCCGCGGCTTCCGCCTGTCAACCGAACTGGTGGGGGGCGTACTCGCAGGCGCGGTGATCGGCTGGTTGCTTGATCGCTGGCTGGGCATTTCGCCGTGGGGGCTCATCGTGTTTTTGCTGCTTGGCTTCGCCGCCGGCGTTTTAAACGTGATGCGGGCGGCCGGGGTGGTCGACGAGAAACATGTGAACGACTGACTTTGGCGCCATGGACCCCATTCACCAATTCCAGATCATCAATCTTTTTTCGCTCGGCAAGCTCGGCAACGCCGAAATCGCCTTCACGAATTCCGCGCTGTTCATGCTGATCGCCGTGGTCGCGCTCACCGCGTTTCTGGTGGTCGGCACCGCGGGCGGCAAGTTGGTGCCGACGCGCCTGCAATCGGCCGCGGAACTGTCCTACGAATTCGTCGCCAGCATGATTCGCTCGACCGCCGGCCAGGAAGGCATGCGGTTCTTCCCGTTCGTCTTCACGATCTTTATGTTCGTGCTGCTGCTGAACATGATGGGGCTGATCCCCTACGCGTTCACGGTCACCAGCCACATCGTCATCACCGCGGCGCTGGCGCTGACGGTCTTCTTTACCGTCCTCATCTACGGCCTCATGCGGCACGGATTGCACTTCTTCAACCTGTTCGTGCCGAAGGGCGTGCCGATCTACATCCTGCCGATGATCATCGCGATCGAGATCCTTTCGTTCATCTCTCGCCCGATCTCGCACAGCGTGCGTCTGTTCGCGAACATGCTGGCCGGCCACATCGCGCTTAAGGTGTTTGCCGGCTTCATCATTCTGTTGGGCGGCGCACTAGGCGCCATCGGCTGGATCGGCGGCGTGTTGCCGTTTGCCATGATCGTCGGCCTGACCGCACTCGAAATGCTGGTGGCGTTCCTGCAGGCCTATGTGTTCGCCATCCTCACCTGCATCTACCTCAACGATGCCATTCACCCGGGCCACTGAGCCCGACAAGAAGGAGTTGGTTATGGATCCAGTAGCAGCGAAATACATCGGCGCGGGTATCGCGGCCATCGGCATGGGCGGCGCGGGCGTCGGTGTCGGCATCATCTTCGGCAATTATCTTGCCGCAGCGATCCGCAATCCGTCGGCCGCCCAAGGTCAGTTCGGCAACCTGATCTTCGGCTTCGCCATCACCGAGGCGCTCGGCATCTTCTCGCTGCTGATCGCGCTTCTGCTGCTGTTCGCCATCTAAGCGGGTATTCCGCGTAACCGGAGCCGGCGATGGCAGAGCCCGCGCATACTGCGACCACCGAGCACGTCCCGAAGGGCGAGCATGCCGGCGGCTTTCCGCCGTTCAATGCGCACACCTTCGCGTCGCAGCTCGTATGGCTCGCGATTTTCTTCGTGCTGCTCTACGTGCTGATGGCGAAATGGGCGTTGCCGCAGGTGACCGGCGTAATCGAGAAGCGCCAGAAGCACATCGCTGACGATCTCGCCGAAGCCAACCGGCTCAAGGAGCGCTCGGACGCCGCGATTGCGGCCTACGAGAAGGAACTGGCCGACGCGCGAGGGCGCGCCCAGGCAATCGCCAACGAGACCCGCGAGAAGCAGGCAGCCGTAGCCGATGCCGCGCGCAAGAAGACCGAGGACGAGCTGAACGCGAAGCTGGCGGAAGCGGAAAAGACCATCGCCGCCACCAAGCAGGCCGCCATGGGCAATGTGCGTTCGGTTGCCGAAGACGCCGCCACGGCCATCGTCGAGCGGTTGATCGGATCGGCGCCGGACAAAAAGACCGTCGCCAGCGCAGTTGCCGACGTGCTCAAGGGTTAGCGAGACGCCATGTTTTTCGAAGCCGAATTCTGGGTCGCGGTAGGCTTTTTTGTCTTTTTCGGACTGCTCGGCTATCTCGGCGTCCACCGCATGCTGGCCAAGTCGCTCGACGACCGCGCCGCCCGCATCAAGGCGGAGCTGGATGAAGCGCGCAAGCTGAAGGACGACGCCGCCGCCCTGCTCGCCGAATATGAGCGCAAGCGGCACGAAGCCGAAAGCGAGGCGCAGGAGATCATCAAGGGCGCCGAGGCCGAGGCCGAGCGGCTCGCGGCCGAAGCCAAGGCGAAGGTCGAGGAGTTCGTGACCCGCCGCACCCAGATGGCGGAAACCAAGATCGCCCAGGCCGAGGCGCAAGCCACCGCCGACGTACGCGGCGCCGCCGCCGAAGCAGCCGTCGCGGCAGCCGAGAAAATCCTCGCCCAGGAGATGAAGGGCAAGCTCGCCTCCGACCTGGTCGCCAAGGGCATCGAGGACGTCCGCAAGAAGCTGAACTAGCGCGGCCCGGAGGCCGGTTTAGAGCTCAGGCCGGGATCCATCCACCGGCTTATTCACCGGTTGTCCCCAAAACCCCGCCACTTCGGTGCACAACCTTTCAGCGCATCCCGGCGGTCTTGCCTCCGCAGGCGTCGGCACTATTCTCAGCTTCGCTGATTCGTCCGCACAGTTCGTGAGTCAGGCCGGAATCAACCGGCCGCAGCATCGGAGGGCCTCGTGGTCATCTTCGATTGCAACGGCGTGCTCGTGGACAGCGAGCCGTTGGCGATGTCCATTGTATCTCAAGAGTTCATGCGCGCCGGCTTTGCCATCACGCCGGACATTGTCGCGCGCTATTTTACCGGCCGCCGTCCCGCCGACATGTTCATCGAGGTGGAGAAGGCAGCCGGCCGCAAGCTGCCGTCCGGCTTTGCCGCGACCGTGGCCACCGAAACGCTCAAACGCTTCCGCGCCGAATTGCGCGCGACCAAGCATACGGCACAAGCGCTGTCCTGGCTGCGCGGGCCTAAATGCGTGGCATCGTCCTCTTCGATCGAGCGCATCCGGCTCAGTCTCGAAAGCACCGACCTGATTCGCTATTTCGAGCCGAACCTGTTTTCGGCAAACGACGTGCGCAAGGGCAAACCTGAGCCCGACCTTTTCCTGCACGTGGCCAAAAAGATGATGGTACGGCCCGGCGAATGCATCGTGGTGGAGGATTCGGTCGTTGGCGTTCAAGCCGGCGTCGCCGCCGGCATGACGGTGATCGGATTTACCGGCGGTAGCCATACCGGCGGACAGATCGTCAATCAGCTGCTGTCAGCCGGCGCCCGCACCGTGATCTCGGATATGCGCGCGCTCAAAGGTACCGTCATCGACTTGCGCGGCTGGTAACACAGCCTCACCTCATCGACATTGCGGTAGACGCGATCGCAAGCTAGCTCGACCGCGGATTGGCCGGCCGCTTCTTGTGGCGCTTGGGCACGGGCTTCTTCACCTGCGGCTTTGCGCCGAGCGGATCGAAGCCGACATAAACAACATAGTTGGTGATAGCGGCGGCTGGCGCCGGCAGCGGGAATGAGATGTCGGAATCGATGTGGACGAAGCTTGCGCGGTCAATGCCTTGCGTGACGGTTGCGGTTTCGCGCGCAAATTTCGATACGATGGTCTGTGGATTGACGCCTTCATGCACCACGGCGATGCGCAACGGCACCTCGACCGCGCCCGGCCCGCCGGCCGGCCCGGTAATGATGCGGCCCTCGATTCCGACCTTCATGATCATCGTAGTGCCGGCAAGATGACACTCGCGCGCGGTGCGCGTGATGCTGCCTTGGTAGCGCACTTCGAGCGGATTGGGCTCGGCTTCACCCGGCTTGCCGCCGACGGTCAGCGTCGAGGCGCCATAACGGATCTTGACCTCGGGACAATCGAATTGCGTGTCGATGAGCGGACCACTGTTGGCGGTGCCGCCGCTGGTCGCCTTCGTGGAGGAGTTGAAAAGATCAAGCGGCGAAGAGCCCGAGCCGAACAGACTGGTACCGCCGCCACCTCCGCCGCAGCCTGTGAGCACCACGCTTGAAATCGCCAAAGCGGCAACGACCGCCCCACTTCGCGCCATTTGGCCGCTCTCCCCAACTCGTCACTCACTCAACGGCTCGCGTCCCGCGGGCCGCCGGCTTCACTTAGGCGTTATAGCAAGCCAAGCGTGGCAAGCCCAAGGCAGCAGTGAAGGCGACAGCTTAGGCCGGATCGTCCTTCAGCCGCGCATAAAGCAGATGGTCCTGCCACGTGCCGTTAATGCACAAATAGGCGCGCGCATAGCCTTCGCGCTGAAAACCGATCTTTTCCAGAAGCCCAATCGAGGCGGTATTGGTCGGAATGCAGGCCGCTTCCAGGCGGTGCAGACGCAGTGTCCCAAAACAGAACGGCAGCAGGGCGCGCACTGCCGCCGTCATGTAGCCCTGATGGGCGTAGGGCGCCCCAACCCAGTAGCCGAGAGAGCCAGCTTGCGCGACGCCGCGACGGATATTGGCAAGCGTCAGGCCGCCGACCATGACATTGTCACTGCTGCGGAAGATGAGGAAGGCGTAAGCGAGATCGCCGCGCAGATCTTCGGTATAGCGCTTGACCCGGCGGCGAAATGCGCCGCGGGTGAGATCGTCGGCCGGCCAGGTCGGCTCCCACGGTGTCAGAAAGCTGCGGCTCTTCTCGCGCAACTCCGCCCACTCGGCGTAATCGCCGCCGTGCGGCAGGCGCAAGGTGACGCCGACGCCGGTGACGGCCGGCATGGTTTCGCTCGGGCTGACAGTACGAAAGAGCGCCATGGCGGTTGCGGGCGGGACGCTCCCTTCAGGCAGCTCGCGGCACAAGACTTTCCGCGATGGCGGCCGTGCTTTCAAGCCCATTGCCGGGGCCGAGCGCCGAGATCGCCGGTGGCGAGCGGCCGATCAGCATGCGGCCGGCGGCGCGCGCCGATTCGACCGTCACCGCATCGACCTTGCCGACGATCTCATCGAGCGGGATCGGGCGGCCGTAGGCCAACATCTGCCGCCCCAATTGACCAATACGTGCTTCCGAACTTTCCAGCGCCATCAGCAGCCCGGCTTTGAGCTGGATTTTGGCGCGCGCAACTTCCGTTTCATTCAGGGTTTCGGTGGCGTCGCCGATCTGGTCGATGACCACGCGCATTAATTCAGGCGCGTCGGTTTCGTCGGTGCCGGCGTACAGCGCGAACAGCCCGACATCGGAATACGGCATGTGGAAGGCGTTGATCGTGTAGCAAAGGCCGCGGATCTCGCGCACCTCCTGGAACAGACGCGAGGACATGCCACCGCCGAGCACCGACGTGAACACCTGCAGGCTGTAGAGTTGCTCATGGCCGACCGGCAGGCCCTCCAGCGCGAGCGCGATGTGGACCTGCTCGAGATCGCGGGTCTCGACTCGCGTGCCGCCGCAGAAGGTCGCCGCTTCCGGCGTTGGCGCGCCCGGACCGGAGAAGGCGGCAAAACGCTTTTCGACTTCGGCGACGACAGCCTGATGATCGACCGCGCCGGCGGCCGCCACGATCATGTCGGGCGCGCAGTAATTGCGCTTCAAATAGTTACGCAAACGCCCCGGCGTGAACGAGCGCACGGTTTCCGGCGTGCCCAGAATGGAGCGGCCGACCGACTGCTTGGGAAATGCTATCTCCTGCAGGCGATCGAACACGAGATCGTCAGGCGCGTCTTCGACGGCACCGATCTCCTGTACGATCACATTCTGCTCACGGCGCAACTCTTCGACGTCAAAGGTCGGGTTGGACAGGATGTCGGACAAGACGTCGAGCGCCAGTGGCACATCCGCCTTGAGCACGCGCGCGTAGTAAGCCGTGCTCTCGATGCTGGTCGCCGCGTTGAGATCGCCGCCGACCGCCTCGATCTCCTCGGCGATCTGACGGGCATTGCGCCGCTTGGTGCCTTTGAACGCCATGTGTTCAAGCAAATGCGATATGCCGTGCTCATCGGATGCCTCGTCGCGGCTGCCGGATCCGATCCAGACGCCGAGCGAGGCTGATTCCAGATGCGGCATGCGATCGGTGACCACGGACAGGCCCGAGGGAAGACGAGTCAATTCGACGCTCATGCCGCTGCTCCTTCACGCGCGGCCCGCGAGGCCTGCGCCACATAACGTTCCACCGCCCCCTGCTCCGCCGGCAGCACGCTGAAACGCTCTTTACGCGTTCCCAGATCGGCAAGCCAATCCGGCAGTTTCGGTGCGATGCCGCAGGCCGCTTCGACGGCTTGCGGAAACTTGGCCGGATGCGCTGTCGACAGCACCACCATGGGCACCGACGGATCGCGCGTTTCCTTCTCGGCGACGGCAAGCGCGACCGCGGTGTGCGGGTCGGCACAATAGCCGGCTTCGCGCATCGACGCGCGCATTTCGGCTGCGCTTTCCTCTTCGTCGGCGCGGTCGGCGGAAAACAGCGCGCGGATCTCTTTCAGCGCGGGTGCGCCGATCGAGAAGCGCCGCGATTGCGCGAGCGAGCCCATCAAGGCCGCGACCTGTTTGCCGTCGCGTGCATAGGCGTCGAATAAGAGCCGTTCGAAATTGGACGAAATTTGAATATCCATCGACGGCGAGGTGGTCGGTTGCACGTCGCGGATTTCGTAGGCACCGGTCGCCAGCGCGCGCGCCAGGATGTCGTTGACATTGGTGGCGATCACCAGCCGGTCGACAGGCAGTCCCATGCGGGAGGCGACATAGCCGGCATAGACGTCGCCGAAATTTCCGGTCGGCACCGTGAAAGCGATCTTGCGGTGGGGAGCACCGAGCGCCACCGCGGCGGTAAAGTAGTAGACGACCTGCGCCACGATGCGAGCCCAGTTGATCGAATTGACGCCGGAGAGCCGCACCCGGTCGCGGAAGGCATGGTGATTGAACATCGCCTTCACCAGCGCCTGGCAGTCGTCGAAGGTGCCCTCGATGGCGAGCGCGTGCACGTTCGAATCCGTCGCTGTCGTCATCATCCGGCGCTGCACGTCGGAGATGCGCCCTTGCGGGAACAGCACCACGACGTCGACCTGAGAGCGGCCGCGGAAGGCCTCCACCGCCGCGCCGCCGGTGTCGCCGGAGGTTGCGACCACGATGGTCGTACGCTCGCCGCGTTCGCACAGCACATGATCCATCAGCCTCGCCACAAGCTGCATGGCGAGGTCCTTAAAGGCGAGCGTGGGCCCGTGAAACAATTCGAGTATGAACAGGCTGGTGCCGATTTGGATGAGCGGCGCAACCGCCGGATGACGGAAGGCGCCATAAGCTTCGCGCGCGAGGCGGGCGAGATCGGCTTGCGGCAGGCTGTTGCCGACGAAGGGCCGGATCACCTCAACCGCGACCTCGGCATAAGGCTTGCCGGCGAAGCCCGCGATGGTCGCCCGGTCGAGCGCCGGCCAAGACTCGGGCACGTAAAGGCCGCCGTCACGGGCAAGCCCGGCCAGCATGACCTCGACGAAATCGAGGACCGGAGCCTCGCCCCGGGTTGAGACGTAACGCATTGATCCTGCTATACTATCTGTTCCAGCGCGGCGGCGTTTCGATCACACTAGCCGCCACCGGAGGCTTTCACAAGGAAAGCACCGGCAGGTGCTTAAGGCTCCGCCAGAGGACCTCAGGCGACCGACGCGCCACCGTCCAGGTAAACGATCGAGCCGCTCATGAAGCCGTTCTCCATGAAGGCAAGGATCTGACGCGCAACGTCTTCGGCGAGACCGACGCGTCCGACCGGCAAGCCAGCCGCGACCTTGGCGAGCAACTCCTTGCGCGCGGCTTCCGGCATGGCGGCGCGGATCGGCGTATCGATGATGCCGGGCGAAACGCAATTAACGCGGATCGGCGCGAGTTCGAGCGCCAGCGCGCGCGTGAGCGATTCGAGTGCACCGTTTGCAACGCTGACGATGGCCGAATTCGGCCGCGGCTTGATGCTCAAGAATCCGCTGACCAAAGTGAGCGAACCGCCCGGCTTGATCTCGGCGGCGCGGGCGCAACGCCAGGCGCCCCACAATTTGGCTTCCAGCGTGGCGCGCACGTCATCCATGGCGACCGTCTTGAATGGGCCGGTGCGCAACTGCGCGGCGCTGACCACCACATGATCGGCCGGACCGACCGCGCGGAAGAGATCGATGACGCTTTGGTCGTTCGTGACGTCGGCGACGATGCCTTTTGCGCCGATCTTGTCCGCTGCCGCTTTCACCTTTTCGACGCTGCGCGAAGCGATCACGACCTCGGCGCCATTGGCCTTGGCCATTTCGGCGGTGGCGAGACCGATGCCGGAGGATCCTCCGACGACGATGACTGTCTTCCCGGCCAACATGCCAGTGGCCCTCCCCTTCCATGCACACTTACGCGTGCGGCACTAAATCATGCCGTCCGCGCGCCAACAACACGCGTCGCGTTTCACATGGAGAAAGCGATTGTTCAGTAAGGATAGCGTATGCGGCGGATAAGCCAGATCAGATATACGCCGGCGAGCGCCATTGCGAGCCCGAACCAAGTAACCGCGTATTGCAGATGATTGTCGGGTAGATTAACGACAAGCCTGCCGGGCTTCGGCCAGCCGCCAGGCGGAACGGGTGCTTCCTGCTCGATGTAGAACGGCGCCGCGCTCGACCAACCTTTAGCTTTCGCCATCGCCGCGATGTCGCGCGCGTACCAGATATTGCCCGCGACATCGTCGGCCGGCGTGAACATGCCGCGCGTCTCTGGCCAGCGCATCACGCCGACAATATCGGCGCTGCCGCTTGGAACGCCTTCGGCGCGGCTCGCAGGCTGCTTGCGGTCGAGCGGTACGAAACCGCGGTCGACGATGACGATGCTGCCGCCGGCAAGCCGCGCCGGCGCGAACACGAAATAACCCGGGCCCTTCACGTCCGGGCGCACGGCCGAGCCCGCGCTGTAGAGCAAGGCTTCCTGGCCGGGCAGAAATTCGGCGGGGAAACTCACGCGCTTGAATTCTTCGCGGCCAGCGGCAAGCTCTGACCAGGTCTCGCGCGGCGGCAGACTTTGCGGCGCGCCGTTGAGCCGCTCCGTCATGGTCGCAATCAGATTTTCTTTCCAGACCTTGCGGTCGAGCTGCCAGACCCCGAGCCCGACCAATATGGCGATACCGACGAGTGCGAAGATCGTCGGCTCCAGCACGCCGCGCCGTTTGGGCGGCGGCAAATTCACTCTTCACCTCGCTGCACGAGGCGGCCTTCTTCCGCCTTGTGATGATATTGCAGCGCAATCATCAGGCCTTTGAGCGGCCGCAACGGTCCCAGCGTCACGACCAGGATCAGCGGCAACCACAGCGCCGCATGTACCCAATAAGGCGGCTGATAGAGGATCTCGACGACCATGGCGGCGAACACGACGATAAAGCCGCCAATCAAAATGACGAAGACCGCAGGTCCGTCGCCGGCGTCGGCAAAGGAAAAGTCGAGGCCGCACTTTTCGCAATGCGGACGCAAAGTGAGGAAGCCCTTGAAGAGCCGGCCCTCGCCGCAGCGCGGACACCGTCCGCGCAGACCACGAGCGATCGGCAAGGGACCAGACAATGGTTGGTCGGTCATCACCTGACACTCCTCAAAGCAAAAGGGCGGCGTCGCCGCCGCCCTCCCGCATGATACCGCAATGGGTCATTCGTGCACGACGCCGGCGCCCCACACATATATGCAAGCGAACAGGAACAGCCACACCACGTCGACGAAGTGCCAATACCAGGCGGCGAATTCGAAGCCGAGATGTTGGGTCGGGGTGAAGTGGCCGCGCAACGCACGAACGAGACAGACGATCAGGAAGATCGTTCCGATGATGACGTGCGCGCCGTGGAAACCGGTCGCCATAAAGAAGGTGGCGCCGTAGATGTTGCCCGAATAGTGGAAGGCGGCGTGCGAATATTCGAAGGCCTGGACGCAGGTGAACATCAACCCAAGCACGATGGTGAGCACGAGGCCCCATTTCAGCCCCTGCCGGTCGTTCTCCAACAGTGCGTGATGCGCCCACGTGACGGTCGTGCCCGAGGTAAGCAGGATCAGCGTGTTCAAGAGCGGCAAATGCCAGGGATTGAAGGTCTCGATGCCCTTGGGCGGCCAAACGCCGCCGGTCGCGGCGATGCGAGCGACGTCATGAGCCGCGTCGGGAAATAGCGCGGTATTGAAATAGGCCCAGAACCAGGCAACGAAGAACATCACCTCGGAGGCAATGAATAGGATCATGCCGTAGCGGTGCGAGATCTGCACCACGCGGGTATGGAAGCCCTCGAACTCGGCTTCGCGGATCACGTCACGCCACCAGCCGATGAAGGTGTAGAGCACGCCGAGCACGCCGACGCCAAAGACGGCAGGCGCTGCGGCAAACATGTGGTGCATCCAGGTAATGGCGCCGACCGCCATGATAAAAGCGGACACCGAGCCGACCGCCGGCCACGGGCTCGGGTCGACCAAGTGATAGTCGTGATGTTTGGCGTGAGCGTCAGCCATCGTTGTCTCCGTTCCAGTCGTCCCGATTATAACTTGTTCGCTGTCTTATCGGCAGCTTGCGCCACCGGTTGCACCTCATCGGGCAACCGGTAGAAAGTATAGGACAAGGTGATGGTGTTGAGCGTGTCCTGGTCGCTGTCCTTCACGATCGAAGGATCGACATAGAACACCACCGTCATCTCGCGCGTCTCACCCGGCTTCATGGTCTGCTGGGTGAAGCAGAAGCAGTTTATTTTGGTGAAATAGGCCCCAACCGTCGGCGGCGAGACGTTGTAGGAGGCCTGCGCACTGATCTTGCGCGCGGCCATATTGATCACCTTATAGTTCACCGTGACCACTTCGCCGATGCGCACCTCGATCTCGTTCTGCTCGGGCACAAACTTCCACGGCAATCCGGCGGCGACGTTGGAATCGAAGCGCACGGCAATTTTGCGGCCCAGCACCTGACCGGGCGCCTTGGCGGCGACTTGCGGGGTGCCGGCAAAGCCGGTCGTGCGGCAAAACCAGTTGTAGAACGGCACCGCTGCAAAAGACGCGCCCACCATCGCCGCGACGAACACGCCGCAGGCCGCGGCGACGACCATGTCGCGCCGGAGCTTCTTGTTCTGCGGGGCGGCTGTCATCGGCGGCTCATATCGGGCGGACCAGAACCGCCGGGCCCTTCACCAAAGTCATGATGTAGAACAGGACGACCAACGCCGCGAGCGCGAGCGCAATCGCAATGGAGCGCTGCCGACGCGCGCGCTTTTGCGCCTCGGTCAGCACGACGCCCTTGTCGTCTTTCCGGTTCGGCATAATGGCTCCGACGCTCACACCACCAACCGGGCGAGAAGCCCGCCCCAACCGCGCTCGACCAGCAGGACGGCAAACAACAGAAACAGATAAAGGATCGAGAATGCGAACAGTTGTTTGCTGGCGCGATCGGCCGGACGGCGCTCGCAGAACACCTGCCAGGCAAGCACGATCATGATGGCGCCGGTCAGCGCCGCGGTCAGGCCATAGAGCGGCCCGGCGTAGCCGAGCACCCATGGCGCGACACCGATCGGCACCAGCAACAGCGTGTAGCGCAAGATCTGCTGGCGTGTGCTGGCATCGCCAGCGACCACCGGCAGCATCGGGATGCCGGCGCGTTTGTAGTCGTCCGACTTGTAGAGCGCGAGCGCCCAGAAATGCGGCGGCGTCCAGAAGAAGATGATGAGGAACAACAGCACCGGCTCAAGCGACAAGGAGCCGGTGGCCGCCGCCCAGCCGATCATCGGTGGGAAAGCGCCGGCGGCGCCGCCGATCACGATGTTCTGCGGCGTCGCGCGCTTGAGCCAGAGCGTGTAGATGACGGCATAAAAGAAGATGGTGAAGGCGAGCAGCCCCGCCGACAGCGTGTTGACGAGCAGACCCAGCGTCACCACCGAAAACGCGGCGAGCGTCATGCCAAAGGCAAGCGCCTCGCCGCGCGTGACCCGACCACGCGCCACCGGCCGGCCGCGCGTGCGGATCATCAGCGCGTCGATATCGCCTTCGTAGCCCATGTTGAGCGCGCCGGCTGCGCCCGCACCCACCGCGATGCAGAGCAGCGCGGTAAACCCGGTCATCGGATGCAGCGAACCCGGAGCGACAGCAAGGCCGACGAGCGCAGTGAACACCACAAGCGACATGACCCGTGGCTTCATCAGCGCGAAGTAGTCGGAGACGCCCGCGATGCTCGGTTCCGCAAAGGCATGTCCCGCCCCTGCGGTCAACGACCCGCGGACATCTGCACCTTCGCTGACGAGCGACATGGGTTATTTGATCCGCGGCAACGTCTCGAACTGATGGAACGGCGGAGGCGACGATAGCGTCCATTCGAGCGTCGTCGCACCCACGCCCCATGGATTGTTGCCGGCGACGCGCTTCCGGGCGAAGGCTTCGATCAGACCGATGAAGAAGATGATCGCGCCGACACCCGAGATGTACGAGCCGTAAGACGCGACTTCGTTCCAGCCGTGGAAGGGAGTCGGGTAATCTTCGATGCGGCGCGGCATGCCGGCGAGGCCGAGGAAGTGCATCGGGAAGAAGATCAAGTTGACGCCGATGAAGGTGACCCAGAAGTGCAGCTTCGCGATGGTTTCGTTGTACATGTAGCCCGTCATCTTCGGAAACCAGTAGTACCAGCCGCCGAAAATGGCGAAGACGGCGCCGAGCGAGAGCACGTAGTGGAAATGCGCCACCACGTAATAGGTGTCCTGCAAGACGCGGTCGACGCCGGCATTGGCGAGCACCACGCCGGTGACGCCGCCCACGGTGAACAGGAAGATGAAGCCGAGCGCCCACAGCATCGGCGCGCGGAATTCGATCGACCCGCCCCACATGGTGGCGATCCACGAGAAGATCTTCACGCCGGTCGGCACCGCAATGACCATGGTGGCGGCGATGAAGTAGGCCTGCGCTCCGGTCGACAGGCCGACCGTGTACATGTGGTGCGCCCACACGACAAAGCCGATGCCGCCGATGGCGACCATGGCGTAGGCCATGCCGAGATAACCGAACACCGGCTTCTTCGAGAACGTCGCAACGATCTGGCTGATCATGCCGAAACCCGGCAGGATGAGGATGTAAACTTCCGGATGGCCGAAGAACCAAAACAGATGCTGGAACAGGATCGGGTCGCCGCCACCCTTCGGATCGAAGAAGGTGGTGCCGAAGTTGCGGTCGGTGAGCAGCATGGTGATGCCGCCCGCCAGCACCGGCAGCGACAACAGCAGCAGAAACACGGTGACCAGAATCGACCACACGAACAACGGCATCTTGTGCAGCGTCATGCCCGGTGCGCGCATGTTGAAGATGGTGGTGATGAAGTTGATGGCGCCGAGGATCGAGGAGGCGCCCGCCAGATGCAGCGACAGGATGGCGAAATCAACCGCCGGTCCCGGATGGCCGCTGGTCGATAGCGGCGCGTAAATGGTCCAGCCGGTGCCGGCACCGTTGGTGCCCGGCTCACCGCCGACGAACATCGAGATCAATAGCAGGGAGAAGGACGCCGGCAGCAGCCAGAACGAGATGTTGTTCATGCGCGGGAACGCCATGTCGGGCGCGCCGATCATCAACGGCACCATCCAGTTGCCGAAGCCGCCGATCATCGCCGGCATGACCATGAAGAAGATCATGATCAGACCGTGCGCCGTGACGAACACGTTGAATTCGTGCCCGCTCGGGAAGAATTGGACGCCGGGGTTTTGCAGCTCCATGCGGATGGCGATCGACAAGAGGCCGCCGATCACACCGGCCATGAGCGCGAACACCAGGTACATCGTGCCGATGTCTTTGTGATTGGTGGAATAAACGAAACGCCGCCATCCGGTCGGATGGCCATGGACTTCGTGTGCACCGTGGGCAGCCGCGTGTTCAGCCATCGTTCTTGTCCTTCGACTTCTCAAGTCTCTCTGTCGCCCGATTATATTCGTATTTTTCTATGTGTCACTTGATCTCGTTGGCCGCCGCCACGGTGGTTTTTGCCGGCTCGCTGTCGTCAGTTGAGGCGTACTTCTTTTTCGCCTGATCAATCCAGGCCGCATAGTCCTTCTCGCTGACCACGTGGACGACGATCGGCATGAAAGCGTGATCGCGGCCGCACAGCTCGGAGCACTGGCCGTAATAGGTGCCCTCGCGCTCGGCCTTGAACCAGGTTTCATTGATGCGGCCGGGGACGGCGTCGATCTTGATGCCGAAGGACGGCACCGCGAAGGAATGGATGACATCGGCGCCCGTGGTGAGCACTTTCACCACTTTATTGACCGGCACCACCATTTCGTTGTCGACCGTGAGCAGGCGCGGCTGACCGGGCTTGAGGTCCTTGTCCTGCACCATCAGCGAGTCGAACTCGAACTTGCTGTCAGGATATTGATAGCTCCAGAACCACTGTTTTCCGGTCGCCTTCACAGTGATGTCGGCTTTGGGAATGTCGAGCTCAAGGAACAGCAGACGGAACGACGGCACCGCGATCATCACCAGGATAATAACCGGCACCACGGTCCAGGCGACCTCGATGGCGGTGTTGTGCGTCGTGCGCGAGGGCACCGGGTTGGCGCGCGCATTGAAGCGCACCATCACGATAACCAAGAGCGCCAGCACGAACAGCACGATCGCCCCGATGATCCAGAGCAGGGCATCGTGGAACCAGATGATGTCGCTCATCACCGGGGTCGCGGCCGGCTGGAGACCGATCTCCCACGGCTGTGGCTGCCCGGTTGCGGCGAGCGCACCCTGTGCGCCAGCCAAGACGGTCACGGCCGTGACCACGAATGCGATCAACCGCTTGAGCACTGACATTTTTTCTTGCGCTCCCTCGACGAGAAATAATGACCTTGCAGCCAAGGTCCCTCTTGGCTCCTCTTGCCGCCCACCAGCCCCATTGATGTCCGGCGCGGCCCGCTTGTGCACGGCGTCTTGCCACGGGCGTGGCAGTTTCGGCTATCGTGCGGCGGGAAATCCCGGCTTCTCAAACCACAATTCCGCTGCTGCTGCAATGCGCCTTGATGCGATGCCGCCCGTGCTAAACAGTATGCCTCCGCGCCGTCGGGGCTGCCGCATTTATGCCATGTGACCGCCGTCAGGATGGGGTTTAGCCTGACCCGGATCGTCCCATTTGCCCTTTCTTGACAGGAAAGGCGCGGCATGACCCAACGGGCGCGTAAAGACGTCTAATATGTCTTTGCGACGTGGCGATTCGCGTGCGAATCGCGCGGCTGCTTGGCCAAGGGATTGAAGCATGGGCGTTTTCGGGAACCGCGGGGGCGCGATCGGACGCCGGGGCCGGCTGGGCCTCATGGCACTGGTTGCCGCGCTGGCATTGGTTCCTGCCGGGCGTGCGCTCGCGCAAGGCGCGGTGAAATCCGTGCATAAGGACTGGCAGGTCCGCTGCGATACACCGCCCGGCGCCAAGGCGGAACAATGCGCGCTGATCCAGAGCGTGACCGCGGAGGATCGCGCCAATGTCGGCCTCACCGTCATCGTGCTCAAGACCGCCGACGCCAAAAGTCGGCTGATGCGGGTGGTGGCGCCGCTCGGCGTGTTGCTGCCGTCCGGGCTCGGCCTGAAGATCGACAATGCCGACATCGGCCGCGCCGGCTTCGTGCGCTGCCTGCCCAACGGCTGCATCGCCGAAGTCGTCATGGACGATACGCTGGTCAAGAAGCTGCAGACCGGCAAGACCGCGACCTTCATCATCTTCCAGACGCCCGAAGAAGGCATCGGCTTCCCGATGAGTTTGGCCGGCTTCGCCGAAGGCTACGCAAAGCTGCCGTGACCTGAGCGCGCTTCTGGCGAGCCGCATCACAGACACTCTCACCGCATCAAACCGCATCGCGGCCGGGCTTGTGCTGGCGATGCGCACCTTTACTGTGGGGCGGCGAAATGGTGATGCACGCATGCGCAGCGTCAAGAACCAATCCGGAGAACAGCCATGGCGTCGCAAGGTGAGAAGATCGGATCCGCCCTGGCCAAGGCGATCAAAGGCACCGCCGCCAAGATCAAGGATGACGCGCCGGCGGCCAAGATGTACCGCACGAACCTGCGCGACGTGCCGATCGTCGAAGACCTCAAGCGCGAGGATGGCTGGAACGACATGCAGGTGCAGTTCCTGATCGACAAGAAATCCGCCGGCGCCGACCACGTCGTCGGCTGGACGGTGCTGAAGCCCGGCGCCAGCCACGAAAGCCATCGCCACCACAACTGCGACGAGTTCTTCATCGTGCTCAAGGGCAAAGGCCACATCATTACGGAGCAAGGTCTCGAGCCGTCCGTTCAAGGCGACGTCGTCTATTCGCCGCGCGATTGCTGGCACGGCTTCAACAACACGTCGGACGAAAACGTCGTGCTGGTCTGGGGCTGGATGGGCGCCGGTTCGATCGAGGACTCAGGCTATCAAGTTTACTCGGAACATCGCAAATGAACCCTTGGGACGACGAGCGCATCAAGCGCGGCATGACGGCACAGCTCGCCACGCGGCGCAAGCGGCTGGCGGCGGGAGACAAGCATTTCGGCTGGAAAGTCGGGCTCGGCGCACCGGCGATGATGAAACAATTGGGACTCGGCGGACCGCTGGTCGCCTACCTGGTGCAGAGCGCGATCCTGGCTTCCGGCGGCAGCGTCTCCCTGAAAGGATTCACCAAGCCGATGGGTGAATGCGAAATCGCGGTGCGCATGGCAAAAGACCTGGGCGCTGGCGCCAATGCCGCCGACGCGCTTGCCGCTATCAAGGACATCCAGCCGGCGATCGAGATCGCCGACCTCGCTTACGCGCCGACGTCCGACAATCTCGATCAGATATTGGCCGCCGATATCTTCAATCGTCACGTCATTTTCGGCGACGCTTCACGACCCGGCGGAAGTGTTGCCGGACTGACTTCGCGCCTCATCCGCCGCGGCGCGGAAGCCTCAAGCACCACCGATCCGCAGGCACTGACCGGCACGGTAACCGACATCGTCGCGCACGTCGCCAATACGTTGGCGGCATTCGGCGAAAAACTCTCCGCCGGTGACGTCATCATTTGCGGCTCGATCACGCCACCCATCCTGCTGGAAACCGACGAGACGGAACTCGCTCACGTGCTCGACCCGATCGGCGCGGTCAACGTCCGATTTAGCTGGTCATAGCGGCCCTCGCAGAATCGCCGCATTGCACCTATCTCTTGGGGGAATTGGAGTATTGGTTATGGACCCAGCCCTTTCCTCCCTCATCGACCGCGCCGGCCTCGACAAGGCCAAGGTCGCTTCCATCATCAAGCGCGGGCTCGACGGCGCCGATGACGGCGAACTGTTCCTGGAATACGCCCAGGCCGAGATGCTGGTGTTCGACAACGGCCGCCTCAAGCAGGCGACCTACGACACCTCGCAAGGCTTCGGACTGCGTGCGGTCAAGGACGAGGCGGTCGGCTACGCGCACGCCTCCGATCTGTCGGAAGCCGCGCTGACGCGCGCCGCCGAAGCCGTGCGCGCGGTCAAAGGCGGCTACAGCGGCACTTACGCGGAACCGCCCGGTCGCACCAACGCCAAGCTCTATGGCGACGATAATCCGCTTGGTACACCAGCCTTCGACGCCAAAGTTAAATTGCTCGCCGAGATCGACGCCTATGCGCGCGCGAAAGATCCGCGTGTGCGCCAGGTCTCGGCCAGCGTCGGCGCCACCTGGCAGGTGGTCGAAATCTTGCGCACGGATGGTTCGACCTATCGCGACATTCGTCCGCTGGTGCGGGTGAACGTGTCGGTGGTGGCGGGCGACGGCGACCGTCAGGAGTCCGGCTCGTTCGGTTTCGGCGGCCGCGAAGGCTACGACCGCTTCATCACGACCGAAGCCTGGCAGGGCGCGGTCGACGAAGCGCTGCGGCAGGCACTGGTCAATCTGAACGCCGTGCCGGCGCCGGCCGGCGAGATGGATGTCGTGCTCGGCGCGGGCTGGCCGGGCGTGATGCTGCATGAAGCCGTCGGTCACGGTCTCGAAGGCGACTTCAACCGCAAGAAGACATCGGCGTTTGCCGGCCTGATGGGCCAACAGGTCGCGGCCAAGGGCGTCACCGTGGTCGACGACGGCACGCTCCAATCGCGCCGCGGCTCGCTCTCCATCGACGACGAAGGCACGCCGACCAGCCGTACCGTGCTGATCGAGGATGGCATCCTGGTCGGCTACATGCAGGACCGGCAGAACGCGCGCCTGATGAACATGAAGCCGACCGGCAACGGCCGGCGCGAATCCCACGCCCACGTGCCGATGCCGCGCATGACCAACACCTACATGCTGGCCGGCGACAGACCGCGCGAGGAGATCATCGCCTCGGTGAAGAACGGTCTCTACGCGGTGAGCTTCGGCGGCGGCCAGGTCGACATCACCTCCGGCAAATACGTGTTCCAGTGCACCGAGGCTTATAAAATCGAAAACGGCAAAGTGGCTGAGCCGGTGAAGGGCGCCATGCTGATCGGCAACGGGCCGACCGACCTGCATCGCATTTCGATGGTCGGCAACGACTTCGAGCTCGATCCCGGCATCGGCACCTGCGGCAAGAACGGCCAGGGTGTGCCAGTTGGCGTCGGCCAGCCGACTTTGCGCATGGACAAGATCACCGTCGGGGGCACCGCGCTAGATCATGCGCCAGGAAATGCACGACCACCGAACAATCGCGAGCGAAACCGCGCGTCCGCGGCTGGATCAAGAGCATCGTCGATCTCGCCCTGATCGTGCTGGTGGTGATGCTGGGCAAGGCCGCGATCGCCGAGCCATTCTACGTACCGTCGGGCTCGATGGAGCCGACGCTGCTGATCGGCGACGAATTGCTGGCGACGAAATATCCTTACGGCTACAGCACGGCGTCGCTGCCCGCCTTCATCAACCTGCCGAGCACGAACCGCGTGCTCGGCGCGCTGCCCAAGCGCGGTGACGTGGTGGTGTTCCGCTGGCCGGGCGACCAATCGCAGGTGTGGGTCAAGCGCGTGATCGGCTTGCCCGGCGACCGCATCGCGTTGCGGGACGGCCAAGTCTTCATCAACGGCCAGGCGGCCGCGCTGACGGCCGACGGCACCGGCGAACTGGAAAATGACGACGGCTCGACAATCACCGCGCACCGATTCATCGAAACGTTGCCGGGTGGACGTTCGCACCCGATTTTCAAAATTGTCGCCACCGAGCCACTCGACAACATGCTGGAAACCACCGTCCCGCCCGGCCATCTGTTCGTGATGGGCGACAATCGCGACAACTCCGCCGACAGCCGCGTCCCGCTGCATGCCGGCGGTGTCGGCCTGTTGCCGGTTGCCAATCTGGTCGGCCGCGTCGACGCCATCGTCGGCTCTTGGGATCTCACATTGCAGCACAAGCCGGTGTGGACCTGGCCCTCAGGTCTTCGGTTGTCGCGGTTCTTCACCTCCGTCAATTGATCAGCGCACCACGCCCGAAATGCAGCACGGCTTGTGGCGCGGACGCGTGATCCGCTTCTTTAAGAAACAGCGCGCAGACGGCCCGACATAGCCGGGCCGCACATAAGTGAAGGCGCGGCAACGGTTCTCCGCCTCGCAGGCAGCCTTGCACGGCGCGCCGGCCGGATCGGGCGCCACGTCGAAACTGCGATAGTCGCCGCCAAAGCGATCAATGGAATATTCGAGCGCGCCGCGCCGTGGTTCGATCACGCCCGCCCCGCGCACGCCCGACACGCAGCAGTCGTCTTTGACGCGCGGCGGCACCCTCCGCATCAGCGCACAGATCGCGGCGACTTTCTTCGTGCGCGGGTAGGAGAAGCTCCAGGCGCGGCAACGGCTGTCGCGCTCGCAGCGCGCGGCGCAAATTGCAGGGTCGGCCGGACGGACGGTGAAGGTCAGATAGTCCGGGCCCAAACGATCATAACCAAGCTGGGCAGCGGCCGGGCCGGCGGCGGCCAAGAGAGACGAGGACGAGGACGAGCGCGCTAAAAGTTGCTTTCCGCATGCCGCCGGCCTCGCAATGGCTTCCGGCGCCATGGTAGCGCAGTGGACATCAATTGTGCATATGCAGCGTGACAGGCCCCCACCCGCCGCGCCAATATCCGGCGCTTGATGGGAGGTTCGCCTGCCGGGATCCTGCCTAACGCCGTTGCGCGCGTCGTCGTCGGTCGCGCGAGACGGCTCGCTATCATTCTGCCGATGAGCAAGCCCGCGCCGAGCGTCTGGGCGCGCCTGCGCGCGCGCGCGGCCGCTTACGACGGCTACGATTGGGCGGCCGCGGCCTTGTTTGCCGCGCTGGTCGCGCTGGTGTTCGCTACTGTCGGTTCTTACGCGATTTCCAACGACGAACAGGTGCAGCAGCATTACGGCGAGTTGATCGTTTCTTATTACGCCAGCGGCTTCACCGATCAGACGCTGTTCCACTACGAGAATCTCTATCTCTATGGCGGCTTGTTCGACGTCTTGGTGGCGCTGCTGCAGCATCTGCTCGTGTTCGTCGACCCTTACGACGTCCGCCACATTTTTTGCGCGCTGATCGGGATCGGCGGCATCGCCGCCACTTGGGCGACCGCGCGTCTGGTCGCCGGTCCGCGCGCGGGCGCGCTTGCCGCTTTTGCGCTTGCCGCTTGCGGGCCGTGGTACGGCTCGATGTTCAACCATACCAAGGACATTCCGTTTGCGGCCGCCATGATGGGCGCGACTTATTTTCTGTTTCGCGCCGCGCGCGACCTGCCCCGTCCGCGCATGCGCGACATCGTCTGTTTCGGCATCCTGCTGGGTGCCGCGCTCGGCATCCGCGTGCTCGGCCTTCTCATGGTCGGCTATGCCGGTCTCGCCATGGTCGCCCACACCCAGCGACTCGGGCGCGAAGCAAAGCAGGACCGGCTCGGACTGTTCGCGCAATCCGTGATCGCGATAACCCCGGCTTTTCTTATTGCCTATGTGATCATGATTGCCGCCTGGCCATGGTCGGCGCTGGCGCCGCTCAACCCGTTGCGCGGACTGATCGACTTCGGCGGCTTTCATTATCAGATCCGAACTTTGCTCAATGGCCATGTCTACGCGATGAACGAGGTGCCGCGCTGGTACGTACCGGTCTATCTGTTGATCAAACTGCCGCTCTTAATGCTGGCGGGCGCGCTCGTCGCCATTGTCGCCATCCTATGGCGGGCGCGCGCGGCAGCAGGCGGCGGCGCCAAGCGAACCGAAACGGCCTTGCTCGCGTTCATCGCCGTCTTCCCGGTCGTCTGCGAAGTCATCGACAAGGGACCGGCCTTCACCGGCTTGCGTCATTTTCTGTTCGTCGTTCCGACGTTTGCAGTGCTCGCTGGCATCGGTCTCGATTGGCTCGTCCGCGAGATCGCGGTGGCCAGCCGGCGGTTTGCGGCGGGCGCCATCGCCGCTATCGCGCTGGTCTTGATCTGGAACGCTGCGATCCTCGTCGCGCTGCACCCCTATCAGTACCTCTATTACAACCCGCTGGTCGGCGGCCTGGAAGGCGCCTCGCGGCTCTATGTCACCGACTACTGGGTGAACATCATGCCGGAAGCGGTCGACGATCTCGAAGCCTATATCGGCCACCTCGACGAGACGAAGCCCGGCCGCAACTACCGCGTGGCGGTATGCGGCGAAAAGCTGCCATTCGAAAAAGAAGCCGGCTCACACCTGCGATGGACCGACGACTGGGACAAGGCTGACTTCTACATCGCACCGACGCACATGAATTGCGACCGTGCACTCGCCGGCAAGGTGATCGCGACGATTTCGCGGCTGGGCGCGCCGATCGGCGTGGTCAAGGACCGCCGCGCACTGGTGCAGCCCGAACTCGCGCACCGGCCCTGATCGTCGTCCCGGACAAAACGATAGCGCCCGCCGAGAGGGGTCGGCGGGCGCTTTGATCCGGCCGCGAGAGGGGATGGTCGCGGGTGTCGGATCGCGGCCGATTGAGAGGGATCGGCCGTTGGCGTCTATTCGTTCAAATCATGAAGCGCGGCACGTTGTGCGGCTGCGAAGCCTTGAAACCGGACTCCGCGCGGTTGGTCATGACGTGCGCGGCGCTGCGGTTCTGCCGACGCTCGGCCACGCGCTCGCTCAAGAGTGCGGTCGGGTCTTCCCAAAACGGCTCCGAAAAGGCGTCCCGCAAATCCGAGCGGTTGATGCCGATATCCGCCAGCATGCGGCGATCGAGGCCGGCGAGCACGGCTGCCTCGCGACGGTGGCGATGGGCGCGGGCGATCGCTTTCGCCCAGCGGGTCACCAGGGCCAATAGAGCGAGAAACGCGCGCAATACAGCGCTGCCGGCGACGGGAACAACGGGGATCTGTGTGCTCATGACGCGGTCTCCATCCAGTTCGTTCGGCCTTGAATTGGCGCCAAATCGCCCTTCGGACCCACCCGAAATCCCCACCCGGATTCTCCGAAGCCAAGGGTATATGCGCTCCGGGGATTGATTAGTGAAACGAATGTTTTTAATCTGATCGATCATAAACAGTGATGGGCTCCCGCCGCCTGCCAGGCGGCGTTTTCGAGGACCAGCGTCATGACCGCCTTGCTCGACATCGACCAGTTGCGCACCTTTATCGCCATCGCCGAGACCGGCAGCTTCACCAAGGCCGCCGATGTGGTGAACAAGACCCAGTCGGCGGTGTCGATGCAGATGAAGCGATTGGAGGAGCGGCTGGAGCGGCCGATTTTCGCGCGCGACGGCCGCGCCTCCAAGCTGACCGAGGACGGCTCGCGCCTACTCGATTACGCGCGGCGTCTGGTCAAGCTCAACGTCGAGACGGTCGCCGCTTTTTCCGATGCCGCGCTATCGGGGCGCGTGCGCCTCGGCGTGCCGGATGACTACGCCGACCGCTATCTGCCGGAGATCATGGCGCGTTTTTCGCGCGCCTACCCCGGCGTCGAGCTAACCGTGATCTGCGAACCGTCTGTCGACCTGCTCGAACGTATCGACGCCAATGAGATCGATCTTGCCATCGTCACCAATTGCGAAACCAAGCGCGCCTCGGAGACGTTCCGGCGCGAGCATCTTTTATGGGTCACGTCGAACCGGCACGCCATCCACCTCGAGGAGACTTTGCCGTTGGCGCTCGGGCGGCCGAGCTGCACCTGGCGGCGCACGGCGATCGAGCGGCTTGAATCGATCGGCAAACCGCATCGCGTGCTCTATTCGAGCTCGAATGCCGGCGCGGTGGCGGCTGCGGTGCTGGCGGGACTGGCGGTGTCGGTCCTGGCAGAGTCGGGCTTGCGCCCCGGCATGCGCGTCCTTACCGCCGCGGAAGGCTTCCCCGAACTGCCGAGCTGCCGCGTCGGGCTGGTGCGCAATGCCCACGGCTCGTCTTCACTCGCGGACGCGCTCGCCGAGCACATCATCTCATCGCTCGATAACCTGTCGGAAGCCGTTCAGGCGGCGGAGTAATCAACTCAAGTCCGCCGCTTTCGCGTCGAGCACGCGCACCAGGTCGTCCGGCGACAACTCAACCTGCAAGCCGCGGCGGCCACCGTTGCAGACGATGCGCGCGAAGGACAGCGCGGACATTTCGACAAACACCGGCACGCGCTTCTTCTGTCCGAAAGGCGAAATACCGCCGACGTGATAGCCGGTGATGCGTTCGGCCTCGTCGGCACCGAGCATGGCGGCGCTCTTGGCGCCGGCCGCGGCAGCGAGCTTTTTCAGATTTACCTCGCGGTCGGACGGCGCCAGCACACAAATTGTCCTGTCGCCCGACTTTGTTGCCAGAGCTTTGGCCATCAAGGTCTTCAACAGGCGCGCCGGCTCGATACCGAGCGCTTCGGCCGCCTGCATGCCGATACGCTCGGCGTTCGGATCGTAGTCGTATTCGTGCAGGACGAAGGCGATGCCGGCCTTTTGCAGCGCGAGCGTCGCGGGGGTCGATTTGGCCATGGTCTTCTCTGCCGTCGTCCCCCGCGAAGGCGGGACCTCGTCGTCCCGGTATGGTCGCATCGCGGCGACCGGGGGTCCTGGATCACCCGCCTTCGCGACGGATGACGGGACAATTTACTTCGATGCCTAGTACGCATATTCGTCATAGAGCGGCTCGACCGTGCCACCCCAGACGCTGTTGTATTTCTCCAGCAATTCCTCCGCCGGAGTCAGACCGCGCGCGATCGATTCTTCCAGCGGCCGCAGATAGCGCGTCTCGTCGCGGCCATTGCGGTCGAGCCGTTTGCGGCGACGCAAGCTGCGCGTCGCGAACCGCAGCGTCTCCTGCGCCAGCGTGAGCACGTTGCGGTTGCCGATCTGGGCCTGAAAGCCGAGCTTGGGCACGTCGTCGCGAAGCTGCTGACGCTGTTGCGTGCTCCAGCCCTTGACCATGTCCCAGCAGGCATCGAGCGCGTCGCCGTCGTAAAGCAAACCGACCCAGTAAGCGGTGAGCGACGGCAGTCTGCGCCAGGGCCCACCGTCGGCGCCGCGCATTTCAAGATAACGTTTGAGCCGCACCTCCGGGAAAATCGTCGAGAGGTGGTTGGCCCAGTCGGAAATGGTCGGCCGCTCGCCCGGCAGTTCGGCGAGCTTGCCGGCGAAGAAATCGCGGAACGATTTGCCGGAGACGTCGATGTAGGTATCGCCGCGCTTGATGAAATACATCGGCACGTCGAGCGCGTAGTCGACCCAGCGCTCGAAGCCCATGCCGTCCTCGAAGGCCCAGGGCAGCATGCCGGCGCGCTGATTGTCGGTGTCGGTCCAGATCTGCGAGCGCATCGACAGAAAGCCGTTCGGTTTGCCGTCGGTGAAAGGTGAGTTGGCGAACAGCGCCGTCGCCAATGGCTGCAGCGCGAGCGACACGCGCAGCTTCTTGACCATGTCGGCTTCATCGGAAAAGTCGAGGTTCGCCTGCACGGTGCAGGTGCGGTACATCATGTCGAGGCCGAGTGTGCCGACCTTCGGCATGTAGGCGGTCATGATCTTGTAACGGCCTTTCGGCATGACCGGCATGTCCTCGCGCCGCCAGTTCGGCGTCATGCCGAGCCCGAGGAAACCGATGCCGAGCGGGCGCGCGACTTCACGCAGCTGCGCCAGATGCGCCATCAACTCGGAGGCTGTCTGATGCACGTTGTCGACCGGCGCGCCCGACAATTCGAACTGTCCGCCGGGCTCGAGCGAAATTGCGCCGCCGCCGGTAACGTCGAACAGGCCGATGATGTTCT
This sequence comes from uncultured Pseudomonadota bacterium, assembly GCA_963720835.1. GTDB lineage: Bacteria > Pseudomonadota > Alphaproteobacteria > Rhizobiales > Xanthobacteraceae > Pseudolabrys. The sequence continues at coordinate 49,353 of CAVRHC010000024.1, forward strand.
CGCCCTCCATGATCGGTTCCCAGCCGAGCAGGTGAGCCATGCCGTCGAGCAACGCACGGATCGAGCGGCGGCCGGCGTAAGGCACGGGCCGGTGGTCTTCGGCCGTGAAGGCGAACTTTTCGTGCTCGGTGCCGACGCGGAATTGTTCCTCCGGCTTGCACCCCGCTTCGAGCCAGGCGACGAGTTCGTCGCGCGTCTCGATCGGCGTCATATCGATCTGGTCGCGAGCCATGCAGAGGGTCCGGCAATTTTTTGTTGGCGCATGATCTACTCCGAAAACCGGTGCCGACTTTTCGGGATCATGCGCAAAGGGCCGCGACGATAAACATGGGTCTCGGCAAAGGGCAATGCGAGGAACGCAATGCGGCCCCGCTCGAGCGATGCAAACTATTTTGATCGGCAAGCGCGGCGTGAAGCGAAAAATCGCATCAGTTCTTATTTTGTTCTTTGTTCTCGAACCGCCCTGGTTTAAATGACTTCCATGCCGCAATTCACCCCGCATCAGGATGAGGCCCTCAACGCCGTCGCCCACTGGCTTAAAGAGAAGCCGGGCGAAAACAGCACGCCGCAGGTCTTTCGCCTGTTCGGCTATGCCGGCACCGGCAAGACCACGCTGGCCAAGCATCTCGCCGAGCATGTCGACGGAGACGTGAAGTTCGCCGCCTTTACCGGCAAGGCGGCGTCGGTGATGCGTGGCAAGGGGTGCCACGGCGCCTCTACGATTCACAGCCTGATTTACCGGGCGCGCGAGAGTGGCGAGGAAATCCCCAGCTTCGATCTGTGGGACGATGCGCCGGCGTCGAAGGCCGAGCTGATCATTATCGACGAGTGCTCGATGGTCGACGCCGAACTCGGCCGTGACCTGTTGTCGTTCGGCGTGCCGCTCTTGGTGCTGGGCGACCCAGCGCAGTTGCCGCCTATCAGCGGCGGCGGTTTCTTCACCGAGGCCGAGCCCGATGCGATGCTCACCGAAGTGCACCGGCAGGCGCAGGACGATCCGATCGTGCGGCTGTCGATGGACATCCGCGCCGGAGACTATCTCGAGCCCGGCCGCTACGGCGAATCGGAAGTCGTGTGCAAGAACGATCTCGATCCGCAGCGCGTCCTCGACGCTGATCAAGTCTTGGTGGGACGCAACGCCACCCGCCGCGCCTATAACGCCAGAATGCGGGAACGGCGCGGCTTCGACGACGAGATGCCGGCGGCCGGCGACAAGCTGGTGTGCCTGCGCAACAACCGCAAGAAGGGCCTGTTCAACGGCGGACTGTGGAGCGTGAAGGATCGGGGCGCGCGCAAGACCGGCATCATGACGATGCGTTTGCTGCCCGACGACGAGACGGCGACGCGCGGGGTGAAGGTGTCGGTGCGGCCGGAGTGCTTCACCGGCGGCATCGAGAAACTCGATTGGTCGCGGCGCAAGCCCTATGACGAATTCGACTACGGTTACGTGCTGACCGTGCACAAGGCGCAAGGCTCGCAATGGGACGACGTCGTGCTGTTCGACGAGAGCTTCGCGTTTCCCGATGCGCGCGAGCGCTGGCTCTATACCGGCGTCACGCGCGCGGCGAAGCGGCTGACGGTGGTGGTGTAGTCAGTCTTTCTTCGCCGCCAGTCTTCGCCGATGCGCAAAGGGCAGCACCACCAGCGCAATCGCGGTGAACACTGCACCAGCGATGAAAGTGCCGTCCGGGCCGATCGCACTCCACAAACCGCCGGCGATGACGCTCGCCAGCAACATGGCCAGTCCGCTCACCAGATTGAACACGCCGAAGGCGGTGCCGCGCAGATGCGCCGGCGCGGTGTCGGCGACCAGCGCCGACAACAGCCCTTGCGTCAGCCCCATATGCAGGCCCCAGATCGCGACGCCGATCATGACCATTGCGGCGTTGCCGGCGAACGCCAGCACCAGGTCCGCCACAACGAGCAGCGCAAAGCCCGCGATCAGCAAGCGATAACGGCCGATCGTGTCGGAGAGCGCGCCGGCGGGCCAGGCCGACGCCGCGTAGATGATGTTCATCACCACCATCACCACCGGCACCAGCGCGACCGGTACACCGACCGATTGCGCGCGCAGCAGCAGGAAGGCCTCGCTGAAACGCGCGAGCGTAAAAATGGCGGCGACGGCAACCACCATCCAATAGCCGACATCGAGGCGGGCGAGTTCGGCGCGCGACAGCGGCGAGCGCAGCTCTTGTTTGGCCGCGGGCCGTTGCGGCTCGCGCACGAAGACCACGATGATCAAGACGGCAATGACGGCCGGAATGACGGCGATCCAGAACACGTGGCGGAAGTTGTCGGCGAACAAGGCCATGAACACGATCGCCAGCAGAGGGCCGAGCACCGCGCCGACGGTATCGAGCGCCTGCCGCAGGCCATAGGACGTGCCGCGCAGATCGGACGGCGTGAGGTCGGCGATCAACGCGTCACGCGGCGCGCCGCGGATGCCCTTGCCGACACGGTCAATGAAGCGCGCGCCCGCCACCCAGGCAATGTCGGGTGCGAGCGGAAAGATCGGTTTCGACAGCGCGGCAAGTCCGTAGCCGGCCGCGGTCAGCCATTTGCGTTCGCCGAGCCAGTCGCTGAGCACGCCGGAAAACACCTTGGTGATCGCCGCGGTCGCTTCCGCTATGCCTTCGATGACGCCAACGACGAGCGTGGAGGCCCCGAGCGCGGTGACAAGATAAAGCGGCAGCAGCGCGTGGATCAGCTCGGAAGACGAATCCATGAACAGCGAGACGAGGCCGAGCGCCCACACGCTGCCGGGAATCTCGCGCCAGCGCAGGAGGGAGGGTTTGGGATCGGGCATGCCAACACTTACCCTTCTGGACCCCCGCTTTCGCGGGGGAGAGCGGAGAGTGTCGCAGTGCGCGTCGAAAAAACGCTACGCTGCCGCCTTCTGTCTTGGCGGTGCGAAGCGGCGGTAGAACGTATCGCCCTTCTCAGCCATGTCGAGAAGCAGCTTGTTGGGCGCAAAGCGCGCCCCGTGTTTTTGCTCCAGCGTGCGGCAGAGATCGACGAAGGTCTTGGCGCCCATCATGTCGATGTAGGAAAGCGTGCCGCCGGAATATGGCGCGAAGCCGAATCCGAGTACCGAGCCGACGTCGGCTTCGCGCACGTCGGTGATGACTTTCTCCTCGAAGGTGCGCGCGGCCTCCAGCGCCTGCGTGACCAGCAGGCGCTGCTTCAGCTCGCCGATGTCGAGCGCGTCGATCTCGGGCTGTGTCAGTTTCTTTTTCTGCAAATCGGCAAGTCCCGGCCACAGCCTTTTGGGCTGGCCTTGCGGATAATCGTAGAAGCCCTTGCCGTTCTTGCGGCCCAGACGACCGTTCTTTTCGACCAGCGCGACGAACAAGTCCTTCTGCGCCGGATTGATCGCCTTGGCGCCGAGATCGGCTTCGGTCGCTTTCAGGATGCGCAAGCCGAGATCGATGCCGACTTCGTCGGTGAGCGACAGCGGGCCGACCGGCATGCCCGCCATACGCGCGACGTTTTCCACCATCGCGGCGGGAATGCCTTCGAGCAGCATCAAATGCCCTTCGAGCAGATAATTGATCACGCAGCGGTTGGCGTAGAAACCTCGACTATCGTTGACCACGATCGGCGTCTTGCGGATGGCGCGCACGTAATCGAGCGCAGCCGCGAGTGCCTTGTCGCCGGTCTGCTTGCCGAGGATGATTTCGGTCAGCAGCATGCGATCGACCGGCGAGAAGAAATGAATGCCGATGAAGCGCGCCGGCTCCTTGAACTCGGCCGCCAGCGAGGTGATGGGCAATGTCGAGGTGTTGGAGGCGAGGATCGCGTCGGGGCCGAGAACGGCCTGAATTTTCGCAATCACGTCGGCCTTCACCTTGCGGTCCTCGAACACGGCTTCGATGACAAGGCCGCAGTCTTTGAGCGCGCCGTAGTCGGCCGTGGGCGTGATCTTTTCCAGAAGCGCATCGCGCTCGGCGCCCTTCATGCGGCCTTTCATGACGCGGTCGGACAGCGCTTTGTGCACGCCGGCCTTGCCCTTGTCGGCGGTCTCCTGGTCGCGGTCGATCAGCACCACCTGCAAGCCCGCCGCCGCGCTCACCTGTGCGATGCCGGCACCCATGAAGCCGGCGCCGACCACGCCGATTTTTTTCAAACTGGTCGGCGGCACATTCGCGGGCCGGCGCGCGCCCTTGTTCAATTCCTGCATGGAGACGAACAACGTGCGGATCATGGCGGCCGCCTCCGGCGAGCGCACGATTTTGGCGAACCAGCGCGACTCGATGCGCAGAGCGACGTCCATCGGCACCTGCAGGCCTTCGTAGACCACCTGCAGGATCGCGCGCGCCGCCGGATAGACGTCATAGGTTTCGCGGCGATAGATCGCGTTCGCAGCCGGGAACGTCATCATCCCGGCCTTGGAATAAACAGGCCCGCCGGGCAGCCGGAAACCTTTCTCGTCCCAGGGCGCAATGCCTTTGCCGCCGGCCTTGATCCACTCTTTCGCGGTTTTGATCAGTTCCGCCTGCGGCACGACGTTGTCGACGAGTTTCATCGCCTTGGCGCGGTCGACTTTCAGGTCCTGCCCCTTGAGCAGGAATTGCAAAGCATCGGCCGGCGCCATCATGCGCGCGATGCGCTGCGTGCCGCCGGCGCCGGGAAACAGACCGACCTTCACTTCCGGCAGGCCAAGCCGCGTCTTCGGATTGTCGGCGGCAATGCGATGATGGCAGGCCAGGCAAAGCTCGAAGCCGCCGCCCATGGCGGTGCCGTTGATGGCGGCGACCCATGGCTTGCCGCATGTCTCCAACCGCCGGTAAAGCAGCGAAAGTTTACGGCTCTCGTCAAACACCATCTGGTTGGCGGCTTCCTCGCCTTTCGATTTCAGCAAGCCGACATAGGTGCCGGCCATCTTTTCCAAGACCGTGAGATCGGCACCGGCGCAGAAGGCGTCCTTGCTTGAGGTGATGACCGCGCCTTTGATCGACTCGTCGCTTGCGACCTTCTCGACGATCTGGCCGAGTTCTTCGGTAACGGAGCCATCGATCACGTTCATCGAACGCCCGGGCATGTCCCAGGTGACGAGCGCGATGCCATCGGCGTCGGTCTCAAACTTGAAATTCGCCATAACCTCGGGCTCCTATTTGGGATACGGCGTGCCGTCTTTGTGCAAATAGCGCGCACCTTGCCCGTCGCGCACGACCTGCATGTCGACGTCGGAATAAAACGCGTTTTCGGACGGTGCACGGGTGCCGATTTCCAATACCAGCACGTCGCTTTGCGAGCGGTTGACGAGGCAATGCCCGTTGGCCGCGCCCGCCTTCCAGGCGGCGGCGTCACCGGGCTTCAGAATCGTTTCTCCCTCGTCTTCGATCAGAACGACTTCGCCTTCGAGCACGTAAATGAACTCGTCCTCGTTTTTATGCCAGTGACGCAAGGACGAGGCTGCGCCCGGTTTCAGGCGGCAGAGATTGACGCCGAACTGGTCGAGTCCCGCCGCATTGCCGAGACGCTGGCGCGAACGGCCGACCATGCCTTGATCGTGCGGCTTGGGATAGCGCGTCGCAGTGTCGTGCGGGACGGAAGCAATATCGATCTTTGGCATTGGATTGCTATACGCGTTCGATGATTGTCGCGGTGCCCATGCCGGCACCGATGCAGAGCGTGATCAGCGCCGTCGCCTTGCCGCTGCGCTCGAGCTCGTCGAGCACAGTGCCGAGGATCATGGCGCCGGTGGCGCCGAGCGGATGACCCATGGCAATGGCACCGCCGTTGACGTTGATCTTGTCGTGCGGGATCTCGAGCGCCTGCATGTAGCGCAGCACGACGGACGCAAAAGCTTCGTTGAGCTCATATAGATCGATATCTTTTGTCGTCATGCCGGCTTTCTTCAAGACCTTTTCGGACACCGGGATTGGCCCGGTCAGCATGATCGCCGGCTCCGAGCCGATATTGGCGAAGGCCTTGATGCGCGCGCGCGGTTTCAGGCCGGCGGCCTGCCCCGCTTCCTTGCTGCCGATCAGAACAGCGGCCGCGCCGTCGACGATGCCGGAGGAATTGCCCGGCGTGTGCACGTGATTGATCGTTTCGATTTCGGGATGCTTCTGGATCGCCACCGAATCGAAGCCCGCCATCTCGCCCATTTGCACGAAGGACGGCTGCAAGGCAGCCAGTGTCTGCATGGTCGTCGACGGCCGCATGTGCTCGTCCTTGGCCAGGATGGTGAGACCGTTGACGTCTTTGACCGGGATCACGGAGTTCTTGAAGCGGCCTTCGTCCCAGGATCGTGCCGTACGTTTCTGGCTTTCGACCGCGTAGGCATCGACGTCGTCGCGCGAGAAGCCATACTTTGTCGCGATCAGATCGGCGGAAATGCCTTGCGGCAGAAAATAGGTTTCCACCGCAATGGTCGGGTCCATCGGCCAGGCGCCGCCGGAGGCGCCGATGCCGACGCGGCTCATCGATTCCACGCCACCGCCAATGGTCATCGCATGCTGGCCGGACATGATTTCGGCCGCGGCAAAATTCACCGCGTCCAGACCCGACGCGCAGAAACGGTTGATTTGAATACCCGGCACCTTGTCGCCAAAGCCCGCGACCAGCGCGGAAGCGCGCGCGATGTCGCCACCGGCCTCGCCCACCGGATCGACGCAACCAAGCACGACGTCGTCCACCTGTTCGGGGTCGAGCTTGTTGCGCTCCTTGATCGCCGACAGCGCTTGCGCCGCGAGATTGAGCGCGGTCACTTCGTGCAGCGCGCCGTCGGCCTTGCCGCGCCCGCGCGGGGTGCGCACGGCGTCGAAAATGAATGCGTCGGGCATTGTCTTTCTCCCTGCGCGCTCTAGAGGCTGCGCGCGATCAAGAGCTTCATGATCTCGTTGGTTCCCGCATAGATGCGCAACACGCGCGCATCGCGGTAGAGCCGCGAGATCGGATATTCGTCCATATAGCCATAGCCGCCGAACAATTGCAGGCAGCGGTCGATCACTTTCCCTTGCGTGTCACTCAGCCGGTATTTCGCCATCGAGGCCGTGACGGTATCAAGACGGCCTTCGACGTGCTCGCCGATGCAATGATCGAGGAAAACCTTGGCAATGGTGGCGTCGGTCTTGCATTCGGCCAACTCAAACTGGGTGTTCTGGAACTCCATGATCGTCTTACCGAAGGCCTTGCGTTCCTTGACGTAGGCGATGGTGAGGGCCAACGCCCGCTCCATCATGGCGACCGCGTGTACGGCGACGATCATCCGCTCCTGCGGCAGTTCCTTCATGAGCTGATAGAAGCCCTGCCCCTCTTCGGTGCCGAGCAGATTTTCCGCAGGCAGCTTCACGTCCTCGAAGAACAATTCCGACGTATCGGCGGAATCCATGCCGAGCTTCTTAAGCTTGCGGCCCCGGCGAAAGCCGGGTGCTTCGTCGGTTTCCACCACCATCAAGGTTACGCCTTTGGCGCCAGCCTTCGGATCGGTCTTGGCGACGACGATGACGAGGTTGGCATGCTGGCCGTTGGTGATGAAGGTCTTGGAGCCATTGAGCACGTAGCCATTGCCGGATTTCTCCGCCTTTGTGCGTACGCCTTGCAGATCGGAGCCGGTGCCGGGCTCGGTCATGGCGATGGCGCCGACCAGTTCGCCGGTCGCGAGCTTCGGCAGCCAGCGCTTTTTCTGTTCCTCGGTGCCATAGTGCAAAATGTAAGGCGCAACGATGCCCGAATGCAGCGGCGCGCCGAACGTGTCGAAGCCGGCGAGCGACAATTCTCGGTTGATCACCGCTTCGTGCGCGAAAGTGCCGCCGGCGCCGCCATATTCCTCCGGCATGGACGCGCACAGCAACCCGGCCTCGCCGGCCTTGGTCCAGACCTCGCGCTCATAGATGCCTTGCTCGTGCCAGCGGTCGAGATGGGGAACAAATTGGTCGGCAATGAAGCGGCGCGCCTGTTCCTCAAGCAGGACCAGGTCCTCGCTCATCCACCCCGGCCGCGGGAGATTGAGGGCTTCCATGAAGGCGCAGTCTGGAACGAATCGACTGCCCATACCATAGGGCCGGTCACAGCCAAGCGCGAGACTGTTCGCGCCGCTTTCAGGCGCCAATATCAAAACAATTGATCGTCTTTTCGCCGTGGCGGGAATGGTCTGCCGACCTGCGCAGTGATACGAACAATGCAGCATTTGCCGGGCCCGTCATCGTGACGTCATCAAATCCAAGCGCCTTCGGCGCGGCGGAGACCGATTCCGCCGCGGCCTGGTTTCGCCTCGCCGCCGCGTTGGTGCTCGCAACCATCGGCAATGTCGGCATGTGGTCGGTGGTGGTGGCGTTGCCCACCATTCAGGCCGATTTCGGCGTCGACCGCGCCGCCGCTTCCCTGCCCTATACGCTCACCATGCTTGGCTTCGGCGCGGGTGGCGTGCTGATGGGCCGCCTTGCCGACCGCTTCGGGATCGCGGTGCCGATGGCCATCGGCGCCGTCATGCTTGGGCTCGGCTATATCGCGGTCGGACAGGCGTCGAGCCTGACACAAGTCGCGCTCGCGCAAGGATGCCTGATCGGGGTCGGCTGCTCGACGGCCTTCGGGCCGCTGATGGCGGATATTTCGCACTGGTTCTTGCGCCGGCGCGGCATCGCGGTCGCGATCGCTGCGTCCGGCAATTATCTCGCCGGCACGATTTGGCCGCCGATCGTGCAACATTTCATCGCGACCGACGGATGGCGCGCGACGCATACCGGCATCGGCATCTTCTGCGTTGCCACCATGCTGCCGCTCGTTCTGTTGTTGCGCCGGCGCACGGCGGACGTCCAAACCGTCTTGGGCCGCGTCAGTGGCGGCGCGCCGACACCCCGGCCGATCGATGCGCCGGTTTCGCCAATGACATTGCAGGTCTTGCTGTGCATCGCCGGCATCGCTTGTTGTGTCGCCATGTCGATGCCGCAGGTGCATATCGTCGCCTATTGCGGCGACCTCGGTTACGGACCGGCGCGCGGCGCCGAGATGCTGTCGATGATGCTCGGTCTCGGCATCATCAGCCGCGTCACGTCCGGCTTCATCGCCGACCGTATTGGCGGCGTGCGCACGCTGCTGCTCGGCTCGATGCTGCAAGGCGCCGCCTTGGTTTTATATCTGCCGTTCGACAGCCTGATGTCGCTATACGTGGTCTCGGGCCTGTTCGGGCTGTTTCAGGGTGGAATCGTGCCGAGCTACACCATCATCGTGCGCGAATACTTCCCGGCCAAAGACGCCGGTGCCCGCGTCGGTCTCGTCATCTTCGCCACCGTTGTCGGCATGGCCGGCGGCGGCTGGATGTCGGGCGAGATCTTCGACCTGACCGGCTCCTACCAGGCTGCCTTTCTCAACGGCCTCGCCTGGAATTTGCTGAACGTGTCGATCATGACGTTTTTACTGTTGCGCTCGCGCGGCCGGACCAGCGGCTGGCGGGCGGCTTACCAGTCCGGAACGGCAGGCCGAGATTGCCACGCTCGACCGCCGCATACGGCATCATGCCCATAGAGCCAGCCGATCGTCGTCGAGCGACCAGTCGGTGCCGCCCGCCGCCATCTTGGCGTCGCGCGCTTCCTGCTCCGGGCCGTCCGGCATGCCGAAGCGAATCTTGTTGCCCGCTGCGAGCGATTGCACATGCGCGGTGCGTGGCAGGCGCAAGTCTTGATAACGAGCGAGCGCGGCCGGAATGTCGGCTGTCGTCTGCAGGCAGCCAACGAGCGTGGCGCCATCTTCAAGCGCCTGCGCCGCGCCTTGCGCCATGTGCGGCTGCATGGCGTGACAGGCGTCACCCAGCAGCGTGACGCGGCCGACCGACCAACGCTCAAGCGGCACGCGATCGAAGATGCCCCAGATGAAACGTTTCGCCGACGGCGTCGAGAATGGCGCGCAATTTCGGGTCCCATTGGGAAAATAACGCGCGCAGGTCATCGGGGTCGCCCTGTTCGGTCCACGATTCCCGCGTCCAGGCGTCGCGGTCGCAATTGGCGACGAAATTGAGATAGCGCTTGCCGGCGACGAAATACACGACGACATGGCCGTGCGGTCCCATCCAGACCTGCGTCGTCACCTCGATGTCGAGATGGCGCACGCGTTCGGCTGGGATGAGCCCGCGATAGGCGATGCCGCCGCTGTAGCGCGGCTGCTCCGCGCCGAACAAAACGCGCCGCACCGTCGAATGAATGCCGTCGGCGCCGATCATCAACTCGGCGCTCGCGGTCGCGCCGTTGTCAAACCGCATGTCGACGCGATCGCCGCGGTCCTCGAATGACGTCAGGCGATGACCGACATGGATACGTTCGGCCGGCAACGCCGTGGCCAGCAGCGCCAGCACGTCCCCGCGATGCACTTGGTAGTAGGAATAGCCGAAGGCTTCGAGCACGGCATCGCCGAGTGGCGTCTTTAGTAAGGTGCGACCGTCTTCCCAGCGCCGTTGGTGGAACGCGAGCGGCCGCACGCCAATCCCGGCCAGTGCATCGCCGAGGCCAAGATGATGGATGATTCGCGTGGCATTGGGGCTGATCTGGATGCCGGCGCCGACCTCGCGCAACATGCGCGATTGCTCGTAGACATGAACGTCGAAACCGGCGCGCAAAAGATTGAGCGCAGCCGCCATTCCGCCTAGGCCGCCTCCCACGACGGCAACGGACACCGACTTTTCGGACATTGCCTCCACGACGCCCAGCCGTGCCACGATTAATGCTTGAAACTATAATCGCCTTGCCTTCGATTGCCTGAAATATTTTTCACTGCGCGGGAATAATGCATATCACAGAGTATTGTGTGACGGCGCGTTGACATACGCTGCGTGCCGCGCAAAAGGTTCGCCGCCCGGGGATATGGGGGGCATGCATATGCAGTTTTCGGTCACGCGGCCGGACGTTGTCCGCGCCATCAATCAGCGCTGGCTGCTCAAATACTGGCAACGGCACCTGCAGGGACACCGCGTGCCCCGCTGGCAATCCATCGAAGCGGAAGACATCGCACGGCTGTCGGATGGTCTCAGCTTTCTCGACGTCATCAGCGGCGACGGCGGCCTGCGCTTTCAGATCCGATTTCACGGCCCCGTAATCGGCCAGGTGTTCGGCGCCGCGGATTGCCGCGGCAAATTCCTCTACAACTCCACGCCGGAACCGACGCGGACCCACAAGCTCGCGCCATACCAGCAGACGGTGGACAGCGGGCGGCCTGTTTACACAATCCACGACATCACCGACCGCAGCGGCCGCCTCGTCCATTACGAGCGGCTGTTGTTGCCGTTTTCGCGCGACGGTGAAACGGTCGATCGCATTCTGACGTCGTTTGAATTCGTTTGCGAAGACGGCGCGTTCACCATTCACGAGTTGATGACGACGCCGGCCGAACCGCCGGCGTTGCGGCTGTCGGCAACGATCGCACCGCCCGACTGACTTGAATGCGACGCTACGTCGGCTGCGCTGCGCCCGTCGGCAAACCAAGACTCCCGCTGGTTGCCGCCGCGATCGCGTCGTGATCGTAGACCCAGGCGCTGGCGCCGATCGACCAGTCCGCGGTCCCGGCCGCCATGGCCGCATCGCGCGCCTGCTGCTCGGGGCCGTCGGGCAAATGATTACGCGTCTTGTTGCCCCGGGCGACGCCCTGAATGCGGGCGGTGCGCGGCAGCCGCAAGGCTTCGTAGCGGCGCAAAACCGCGGCAACGTCGTCGCTCGCGCGCGCAAGCAACGCAGCGAGCGTCGCGCCGTCCTCGATCGCTTGCGCGGCGCCTTGCGCGAGGAACGGCAGCATCGGGTGGCAGGCATCGCCGAGCAAGGTGACGCGATTGAACGACCAATGTGGCAGCGGCGCGCGATCGAACAGGCCCCAGACGAAAATCTCGGTCACGGTCTCGACGAGCGAGCGCACTTGCGGATGCCAGGTCTTGTAGAACGAGCGAAGGTCCGCCGGATCGCCCGGCTCGGTCCAGGATTCCTTCGTCCACCCGTCGCGATCGATCAGGCAGACGAAATTGATCAATTCCCCGCTTCTGACCGGATAGCTGACGAAGTGGCTGCCGGGCCCGAGAAAAAGCTGCGATTCAACGCGCAAATCGGAATTCGGAAGGCGATCCGCCGGCACCATGCCGCGGTAGGCGACGCAGCCGGTAAATTGCGGGGCTTCGGCGCCAAGCAAAATATTGCGAACGGCGGAATGGATGCCGTCCGCGCCGATAACGATGTCCGCCGTCGCGCGCGCGCCGCTCTCGAACTCCAATTCGACGTGATGGCCGGTGTCGTTGAGCGCGGTCAACTTATGGCCGAGATGATTGCGTTCGGCCGGCATTGCATCGGCTAGCATCGTCAGCATGTCCGCGCGATGGACGGTGCAAAAGAGATGCTCGCCGGATTTTCCAACGAGCTTCCCGACCGGCGCGAGCAGCAAGGTGCTGCCGTCTTGCCAGCGCCGCTGGCGCACCACCGTCGGCGCGACGGCGAGACGGTCGAGTGGTTCGCTCAGACCCATGCGGCGGAGCAGGCGCAACGCATTCGGCGTCAGCATGATGCCGGCACCCACCTCGCGCAGGTTGCGCGTCTGCTCGTAAACGTGGACGTCGAAACCGGCCTGCAACAACGCCACTGCGGCGGCAGTGCCACCGATGCCGCCGCCGATGACGGCAATTGAAAGACGCTTGTCGGCCATGATTGCGCGGCCTTCGAAACCCTTGCACCACACAAACAATATGGAACGGCAAAGCCCTAGTGCGCAATTCCGATAGGAGCAAGAGAGATTGTTGCAGTCCGTCGGCGGCCTCGTCCGCAGCAATCAATCGCCGAGTAAACGCCGCCTCAGAACGCGTCGTCCGGCAACTCCATCGTACTCGTAGCGCCTGCCTGAATACGCGCGAGATGGCTCGCCGTTTCCGGCAGCATGCGCTCCATAAAGAAACGCGCGGTGACGAGCTTGGCATTCATGCTCGACGCCGAGCCGTTGGCTTTCGGCAGTTTGGCGAGCGCGGCATCCGCGATCATGCACCACATATAGCCGAGCGCGACCAGGCCGAAGAGATGCATATAGTCGGTGGACCCGGCGCCGGCATTGTCCGGCTTGGCGAGCGCGTTCTGCATGAACCACATCGATGCCTGCTGCAGATGGCCGGCGGCGACACCGAGTGGCACGACGTAAGGCTTCATCTTGTCGTCGGCGCTCTTCTCTTTCACGTAAACGCCGACTTCGTTGAGGAAAGCCATCAGAGCGCGGCCGCCGTCCTTGCCGATCTTGCGGCCGACGAGGTCGAGCGCCTGTATGCCGTTGGCCCCTTCGTAGATCTGCGCGATGCGGGCGTCGCGCACGAACTGCTCCATGCCGTGCTCCGCGATATAGCCGTGGCCGCCGAACACCTGCTGCGCCATCACGGTGTTCGCAAAACCGGTGTCGGTAAGCACGCCTTTGATCACCGGCGTGAGCAGGCCCATATGATCGTCGGCGCCTTGGCGTTCCTTCTCATCCTCGGAGCGGTGCGCGACATCGCTTTTCAAGGCGGTCCACATCACCAGCGCGCGCGCGGCCTCGTTGAAGGCGCGCATCGACATCAAAGCGCGGCGCACGTCCGGGTGCACGATGATCGGATCGGCCGGCTTGTCAGGATATTTCACGCCGGAAATGGCGCGGCCCTGCAATCGTTCTTTCGCGTAAATCGCGGCATTCTGATAGGCGACTTCCGATTGCGCCAGACCCTGCACGCCGACGCCGAGCCGCGCCTCGTTCATCATCGTGAACATAGCGTGCAGGCCGCGGTTTTCTTCGCCGATCAGCCAGCCTACCGCACCGTCATAGTTCATCACGCAGGTGGCGTTGCCGTGGATGCCCATCTTCTCTTCGATCGAGCCGCAGGAGACAGCGTTGCGTGCGCCGAGCGAGCCGTCGTCATTGACCATGATCTTGGGCACCACGAACAACGAGATGCCCTTGGTGCCGGCGGGTGCGCCGTCGATGCGCGCCAGCACCAGATGAATGATATTTTCAGACAGGTCGTGTTCGCCGGCCGAGATAAAGATTTTGGTGCCGGTGATCTTGTAGCTGCCGTCCCCCTGTTTCACCGCCTTGGTGCGCAACAGGCCGAGATCGGTGCCGCAATGCGGCTCGGTCAGGTTCATGGTGCCGGTCCAGCGGCCTTCCGCCATCTTGGGCAGATACTTCGCCTTCAACTCCGGCGAAGCGTGCGCCAGCAGCGCGGCAATCGCGCCCTGGGTGAGGCCTGGATACATGGCGAAGGCCATGTTGGCCGAGCAGAGGAACTCGTTGACGATCTCGGTCAACGTGGCGGGAAGGCCTTGGCCGCCGAATTCCGCCGGCACGGAAATGCCGACCCAACCACCTTCGGTGAGCTGGGCGTAGGCCTCCTTGAAACCTGTTGGCGTCGTGACGCTGCCGTCGTCGTGGCGCGTGCAACCTTCCTTGTCACCGACGCGGTTGAGCGGGGTGAGCACTTCTTCCGAAAACTTGGCGGCTTCGCGCAGGACCGCCTCGACCAGGTCGGGCGAAGCGTCGGCAAAGCCCGGCAGATTGCCGTAACGGTCGAGATGAAAGACGTCGTTCAGGAGGAACAACGCATCGTCCACGGGGGCCTTGTAGGTCGGCATCGATCTCTCCAGCGTTCTGCCGGGTTGCAGCGCCTGCGCGCCGTTAACAATTGGTTAACTAAGCGGCGGTTGCGACCAATTTAAGAACGGGGCGCGGCATTTCCCCGACCAAAGCTTCGCGCATTCCGCTTACAGGCGCGTTAAGCGCCACGCCCGCCACCCGTCTTCCGAAAAGCACGGGGAAAATCCGACACTTCGGCCCAATCCTTAACTGCTTGTTTACCGTGCCCGGCAAAAAGTCGGTCGGATAAATGCGGACCGTGCCCGTCTCTACTCACCGTTAACGCGTGACGGTCCCACGGAGAGCTATTGCTCTCAGCGCCGTCGCCTCGAACGTGGTGCGAGCATGAAATTTGGCGTTCCGTGGGGTGTGAAAGGGATACGGCCTGAGGCCCGCGAAACCGCACAAGAAGCGGCACGCCGATCCGGTATGTCGCTTGGAGATTGGCTCAACTCCGTGATCCTCCGCCAAGCCGAACAGGACGGGATCAATGCGCGCGCCGGCGGCAACGGCGGCGCAGCCAATGGCGACAACATCGCCGACATGAACCAGCGGCTGGACGATCTGACCCGCCGCATCGAGCAGATCACCCGTACGGGACCGGCCGCCTATGCGCCGCGGCACAATCGAGGCGACGAGACGATCCCGACACGTTCGATGACGCCGCCGCTAGCACCCAATTCCCCGCGACCGCCGCCGAGCGTGCAATTGCCGCCCGGCCTCGATCGCGCGGTGGCCGAGATTTCAGCACGCCGGCGCACGCTCAATGGCGAGCCAGCGCCGATGCCGCAGCAACCGCCAATGCCGGCGGCGGCACGCGCGCCCACGCCGCCACCGCTTATGCCGGCCGCGGCGTCTCCTCCCAATTCACCTTACATGGCCGCTGCACACGCGATGGCCGCGCCACCGCCCGTTATGGCGACTTCACCGCGCGCGCCGCAACCGTCGCAAAATCTGGCCGGCCTGGAAGCGCAACTCCGCCGCATCACCGACCAGATCGAAACGTTGCGCAAGCCCGGTGTCGAGGAGGCCATCAATGCCTTGCGCGCAGAACTCGGCGAGATCGGGCACGCGCTGAGCGAGGCTTTGCCGCGCGGCGCAATCGAGGCGCTCGAAAAGCAAATCCTCGAACTCGCCGTCCGTATCGATGAAAGCCATCAGGCCGGCATCGATCCGCATACGCTTGCCGGTATCGAAAACGGCCTTGCCGAAGTGCGTAGCGCCCTGCATTCGCTGACACCGGCGGAAAACCTGGTCGGTTTCAATGAAGCAATCGCCGGCCTTGCCCACAAGATCGACCTCATCGTCGCCGAACGAGACCCCGCCACGCTGCAGCAGCTCGAACACGCCATCGTCACGCTGCGCGAGATGGCCGAGCATGTCGCCACCAATGAGGCGGTGACGCAGGTCGCCAATGAGGTGGCGGTGCTGGGCGAAAAGATCGACTACGTTGCGCGCGCCACAACCGGCGGCGAAGCGCTCAACAATCTCGATCACCGCGTGACGGCGATTGCCGACGCGCTCGCCGAACGCTCGCAGAATGGCGATTCGGTGCCGCCGCGGTTGGAAGCGCTTGTGCACTCGCTCTCCGACAAGATCGAGCAACTGCAGACGTCGCGCAGCGAACCGGTCTCGCTCGGCCATCTGGAGGAGCGCATCGGTCACTTGGTGGAAAAGCTCGACGCCTCGCAGTCGCGCCTCGGGCAACTGGAAGCCATCGAGCGAGGCTTAAGCGACGTGATCGCTCACATTGAGGACATGCGGGCGAGCAGTGCGAGCGAGCCTCAGCATTCACATCCCGCGCCGATGGTCGACGAACTGCGCACCAACATGGCGCAGACGCAGGATGCGCTCGAAGCGGTGCACGACACGCTCGCGCTTATGGTCGACCGGCTGGCGACGATTGAAAAAGGGGTGCGCAGCGAGCCGCGGCCACATCCGATACCGCAGGATGCGCCAGCGCCGCCTGTCGGCAAACTGGGCGTGCGCGTGGTCAGCGAAAGCCCGCAGCAGCCGGCGCCTCCACCGGCACCCACCGTCCAGGCTCCGCCACTTGCGCCGCACATTGAGCCGCTGCAGCGGCAGCAGGCTGCACCGCCGCCGGCTCCGCCCGTCCAGCCACCGCAAGCAATGCCGCCCCGCCGAGCCGCAACCTCATTGCCGGTCAGCGCCAATACGTCGGCCGACGAACCGCTCGAGCCCGGCTCCGGACCTCCGAAATTCAGCGCGCGCATCGCCGCCTCGGAAGCGGCACTGGGCGACGCCGCACCGTCGGCGCCGGCGCAAGGCGGCAAGTCGAACTTTATTGCCGCAGCGCGCCGCGCAGCTCAAGCCGCGATGCAACAAAATGGCGGCACTGCGGCCCCACGCGCCGAAGCCGAGCCCGAAGCAGGCGAAAACGCTGCGCCGCCGTCGCTGCGCCTCCGGCTCATGAAACGGATGAAGTCGGTGTTCATTGCCGCGAGCATCATCGCCGTGGTGGTCGGCGGCTTCCAGATCGCCGGCAATGTCTTGAAACTCGGCGGCCCCCCGGCCAGCGAATCCGCGAAGTCCGATGGCTCTGCCGATACGCCCGCTCCCGCCGCTGCGCCGAAAAAGGACGCGGTGGAACACCCGCTCGATCCGCTCAGCCCGCCGGCAAAACAAGTTCCAGCGCCGCAGAAGCTCAATCTGAATACGCCGCATGCGCCGTCCTTGTTCGACCCACCGGTTTTGAGCCCGCCCGCGCAGCAATCGGGGGCACCGCCAGCGACGAAAGACGACGTCACCGGATCGATCCCGCAAACGGCCGCCACCGAAAAGGCCGCAGCGGGTGACGAGCAACTGCCGGCGGCCATCGGCGGAGAGCGCCTGCGCAGCGCGGCGCTCGCCGGCGATGCCGGCGCCGCCTACGAGATCGCCGCCCGGTATGCGGAGGGGCGCGGCGTGCCTGCCAATCCGAAGGAGGCGGCGCACTGGTTTGCGCAGGCCGCCGAAGGCGGCATCGCGCTCGCGCAGTTCCGCTACGCCAGTATGCTGGAAAAAGGCCAGGGCGTGAAAAAAGACCAGCGGTTGGCGCGCCAATTTTACCTCGCTGCGGCAAAGCAGGGTCACGCCAAGGCCATGCATAATTTGGCAGTGCTTTACGCCCAGGGAATCGACGGCAAGCCCGACTTTGGCAATGCCGTGAAATGGTTCAGCCAGGCCGCGCAGCATGGCGTAGCCGACAGCCAATACAATCTCGGTGTCCTGTTGGCGCGCGGCCTCGGCACTAATCGGGACTTCGTTGCGTCCTACAAATGGTTCTCGCTGGCGGCGGCCCAGGGCGACCAGGAAAGCGCCAAAAAGCGTGACGAAATTGCCAAGCACCTCGATGCTGCCGCGCTTGCCGCTGCCAAGCAGGCGACCAAGACATTCAGCGCCAGCCCGCAATTGAAAACAGCAACCGCCGTTCCCAAGCCGCAAGGCGGCTGGGATCAGGCCGGCAATAACCCGCAGGCCGCACCGCAGCCCAAAGCCAAGGCGGCGCCAGCGCCTGCCCATCAAGGCACGCCGCTGTCGCTCGGCTCCTTCACCGTCGGGAAACAGTAACCGCGCACGACTGTCTTGCCTGAGGCACAGTCGCGCATTTTCGCGGCGATATTGGCTGAAATTCGCCCCATTGATGTTGCCAAGACCTTGCGGCGCGCGCTATTGCCCGCGTTAGTGACATGCCACGCAGGCGGCCGATGCGAGGCCGACCTCGAAGGCGGACGACAAACTGTGCAAATCTATCTGCCGATCGCCAATCTCCCGGTGAATATCTTCCTCATTCTGGGGTTGGGCCTGGCGGTCGGCTTCATTTCCGGCATGTTCGGCATCGGCGGCGGCTTCCTGATGACGCCGCTCCTGATTTTCATCGGTATTTCGCCAGCCGTCGTCGTGGCGAGCGTCTCCCCGCAGATCGCCGCCTCCCTGTTCACCGGCTTCCTCACCTATTGGCGGCGGCGTTCGATCGATTTCGCGCTCGGTGGGATGTTATTGGTCGGCGGCGCGGTGGGCACAAGCTTCGGCGTTTGGCTGTTCACCAAGCTGCGCTCGGTCGATCAGTTGGACCTGATGATCGGTATTGCCTATGTCTTCCTGCTCGGCACGGTCGGCATCCTGATGATCACGGAGAGCGTGCGCGCCATCAATCGTGCGCGCCACGGTATCCCGGCCGACCTGCGGCATGCGGGCACCCATTCCTGGTTCCACCGATTGCCGCTCAAGTACCGATTCAAGCGCTCACGCATCTACATCTCGGTGATTCCGGTGTGGGTGATTGGCTCCATTATCGGCTTCATCGGCGCCGTGCTCGGCGTGGGCGGCGGCTTCATGCTGGTGCCGATGATGATCTATCTCCTGCGCGTGCCGACCGCGACCGTGATCGGCACGTCGATGATCCTGACGCTCATCACCATGATTTCGGCGACGATCCTTCACGCTTCGGCCAATCACCTGGTCGACGCCGTACTGGCGCTGATCCTCATGGTTGGCGGCGTCATCGGGGCGCAATTCGGCGCGCGCGCAGGACAGAAGATGCGCAGCGAGCGGCTACGGCTATTGCTCGGCATTCTCGTGATGCTCGTCGGCTTGCGCTTTGCCTTCGATCTCGCGTTGCGGCCGGAAGACCTCTATTCGCTGCGTCTGGTGAGGAACGGGTGATGCGGCGCTTCGTTCTTACCGCGCTTTTCATCTTCACGGCTTTCGCCGCACAGCCGGCGGCGGCCGAGCGGCTAATCGTGTCGCTGTCGAACCACCGGGTGCAGGTCACCTCGAGTTTCACCGGCGAGGATCTCGTGCTGTTCGGCAGCATCGAGCCGGACAACAACAAGACGGCGCTTCAGTCCAACTACGACCTGGTGGTGACTGTCACCGGCCCGCGCGAGACCTTTCGCACGCGGCGCAAGGATCGCGTGGCAGGCATCTGGGTCAATATCGAAGCGCGCGAGTTCATTAAAGTTCCGTCCTATCTCGCTGTTTTGAGTAACCGCCCCGTTGCCGAGATCACCGACGAAAACACTTTGCGACGATTGCAGATCGGCCTCGATAATTTTCTGCTGCCGCAGCGTATCGGGCCGGATATCGCGGACACGGTGCGCAACGACCCATTCCGGGTTGCCTTTGTGCGGCTCGAGGGTGACCGGGGCCTTTATCGTGAATCCTCGGACGCGGCGACGTTTCTGACACCGAGCGTTTTCCGCGTCGCCATTCCGCTGCCGGCCGACACGCCAACCGGTTCCTACGCGATCGACGTCAAACTGTTCGCCAGCGGTAAACTGGTCACGCGCACCAATACGGCACTTGAAGTCATCAAGACCGGCTTCGAACAATACGTCGCCGACGCCGCTGCGGACTACGGCCTGCTTTACGGCATTGCCACCGCACTGATGGCGCTGTTCATCGGTTGGTTTGCCAGCGTCGTGTTCAGGCGCGATTGAGACCGCGCGACGCTAATCAGGCAGGCAACGCTTGGCGTCGAAGGCATAGAGACGGTCTTCACCCAACAGATGCGCGGTGAAGCTGATCGAATCGAACAGGTCGGCAAACGCGGCGGTGCGGATATTGAGCCCACCGGTATACGTGCCAAAGGCCGGCATCACCATGCAGTGACCGTCGCCGGCGAAACAGCGGCGCGTAACCACACGACCGCGGTGCGAGATCCTCGCGACCGGATGCAAGTGGCCGGCGATTTCGCCGGCAGCGCCGGTCGGCTCGTGGCGAAAGATCAAGGCACCGAGCGAATAGGCCGACTCGAAAACGCCGCCGATCCCGTCTGCCGGCTCGGGATCGTGATTGCCGGTAATCCAGATCCACTCACGTCCGCATTGCAACGCGGTCAAATTGGCGCGGTTATCGCGCGAAAGACGCGCGGCCCCGTCTCTGTCATGAAAGCTGTCGCCGAGCGCGATCACGCAGCGCGGTCCGTAATAGCCGATCAAGCGGGCAAGGCGCAGAAGCGTGGACGCGGTGTCATAAGGCGGCAACAGGGTGCCGCGCTTGGCGTAGCTCGATCCCTTTTCCAGGTGCAGATCGGCGACCGCCAGCACACCGTATTTTGGCCAGTACAAAGCGCCTGCGGGATCCGCGACAAGGCTGACACCACCGACGCGAATCGTCTCATCCTGTTCCGGCGGGGCGCGCAAGTTTTGAACGTTCACCGCATCGCTTCCTTCACCAATTCGCCGGCGGCCTCCGCCAGCAGGGCATCGGCAGCCTCGCCATAGACGGTCTCGCGTCCAATCTCGAGCAGCACCGGAACCGACAGCGGCGAGACATGGTCGAGCGCTTTATGGACAATTCGGCCGCTGATGCGCGAGAGCATTTCGCCCAGCCGCTTGATGTCCAGCAAACCGCTGGCAGCGTCGGCGCGAGCGGCACGCAGCAGGATGTGGTCGCCTTGATGCTTGCGCAAGACGTCATAAACAAGATCTGTGGATATCGTCAGCTGACGGCGCGACTTTTCCTCTCCTGGGTACCGTCGCTCGATCAGCCCGGCGATGATTGCGCAGGACCGGAACGTTCGCTTCATCAACGCCGATTCGGCAAGCCACGCCTCCAGATCGTCACCCAGCATGTCCTGGTCGAATAGTTGCGCGAGCGACAAGTCGCCACGCGCGACGTGCAAGCCGACGTCGCCCAGTCCCCAGACCGCCAAGGCATATTCATTGGCGACGAAACCGAGCGGGCGCATATGCGCACGTTCGAGCCGGCGCGTGAGCAGCATGCCGAGCGTCTGGTGCGCGAGCCGGCCCTCGAAGGGATAACAAACGAAGTAGTGCTTGTCGGCACGCGGAAAGGTTTCCACCAGCAGATCGCCCGGGCCTGGCAAGACCGATCGCCATGCCTGGATTTCCAGCCACTCTCGCACTTGGCCAGGCAACGCCCGCCATTCACGCGGATGCGCCAATAGTGCGCGCACGCGTGCGGCAAGATAAGTCGAGAGTGGAAATTTGCCGCCTTCATAGGCCGGCACCTTGGGATCAGTGCTGGTCGTGCGCGAGACATAGACTTCGTCCTCGACCAGCGCTTCGTATTTGAGAATTTCGCCGGCGAACACGAAAGTGTCGTTGGGGGTGAGCGTCTCGATGAAATATTCCTCGACTTCGCCCAGTAGACGCCCGCCGCGCGGTACGATCGCGCCGGAGCTCCGCGAGCGCACCAGCCGCACCTTGATCATGTCGGCTTCGACGATGGTGCCGACATTCATGCGGTAGGCTTGCGCGACGCGCGGATGCGTAATGCGCCAACGGCCGTCCTTGCCATGTTTTGCGTCCTGCCTGATTTTCGCGAAGCGCTCATAGGCTTTCAGCGCGTATCCGCCGGTGGCGACGAAATCGCGTGCGGCGTCAAAATCGGCACGCGAGAGAGACATATAAGGCGCGGCTGCACGCACCTCGTCGTAAAGTTCGTCGGCCAGGAACGGTGCGCCGACCGCGCGGCCGAGAATATGTTGCGCCAGCACGTCGAGCGCGCCAATACGCGCCGGCGGGGTATCCTGCGCGTTTTCCGCCACCGCATCGAGGGCTGCGCGGCATTCAAGCACTTCAAAGCGGTTTGCCGGCACCAGGACGGCTTTCGATGGCTCATCGAGCCGGTGATTTGATCGCCCAATTCTCTGAAGAAGTCGCGAGGAGCCTTTCGGCGCGCCGACATTGATGACGAGATCGACGTCACCCCAGTCGACGCCGAGATCGAGCGACGAGGTGCAGACCACCGCGCGCAGTCTGCCGGTCGACATGGCGTCCTCAACTTTGCGGCGCTGGGCGACGTCGAGCGAGCCGTGATGCAGCGCGATAGGCAGGTTGTCGTCGTTGATGCGCCACAGCTCCTGGAAAATGAATTCGGCCTGGCTGCGCGTATTGACGAAGACGAGCGTGGTCTTGTGTGTCTTGATCAACGCATAGATTTCGCCGAGCGCATGCAGCGCCGAATGCCCGGCCCAGGGCAGATGCTCCTGCGTGTCGAGCATGCTGACGCTGGGTTGCGCACCAGCTTGCGCCATGACGAGATCGGCGCGCGCCTCACCGCCCGGCGGCTGCGGCACGAGGAAACGACAGAGATCGTCGGGCTCGGCGACCGTCGCCGACAAGCCGACGGTGGCGAGGCCGGGCGCAATCGCAAACAGCCGCGCGAGCCCGAGCGATAGCAGGTCGCCACGCTTCGACGTCACCAGTGAATGCAATTCGTCGAGTACCACGCGCCTGAGAGCACCGAACAGATAAGGCGCATCGGCAGTAGCGAGCAAAAGCGCGAGCTGCTCGGGCGTGGTGAGCAAAATGTCGGGCGGATAGCGGCGCTGCCTTTGCCGCTTGGACGTCGGCGTGTCGCCGGTGCGCGTTTCGAGCCTGACGTTGAGCTCCATCTCCTTCACGGGGATTTCGAGGTTGCGCGCGATATCGACCGCCAGCGCCTTTAACGGCGAGATGTAAAGCGTATGCAACCCCTGCGACTGGCGGATGCCAGGCCCGGTGGAGACGAGCCTGCTCGCCGAACGCGGCTGCATCAGCTCCACCAACGTCGGCAGAAAGCCGGCGAGAGTCTTGCCGCCGCCTGTCGGCGCAATCAGCAGTGTCGAACGCCCGGCTTTCGCCTTCGCCAGCAATTCAAGTTGGTGTGCGCGCGGCTGCCACCCGCGTTGCGCGAACCAACGCAGGAAAATGTCCGGCAGCAGCGGAGCAGCGTCGGGCTTGTGAGCCAAATTCATGAGGTCGCGTGTTGTCCGGAACGATACGCTACGCTAGTTTGCACCATCGAATTAACGAAGTCGCGGCCGGAATGGGACTTTACACGAGCGTAATCCGGCCGCTGGCGTTCCGGATGGAAGCGGAGCGCGCGCACCATATCGCGATCAAGCTGGGCGGGGCGATGGCGTGGGCGGCGCCCGCGCTAGGACCCCTGCTGGCGGCGCACGATCCGCGGCTGGCGATCACCGTCCGTGGCGTGCGCTTCCCCAACCCGATCGGGCTCGCGGCCGGCTACGACAAGAGCGGCCAGTCCGTCGCCACGCTGGCGGCGCTTGGATTCGGCAGCGTCGAGATCGGCTCGGTCTCGATCGATCCCTCGCAAGGAAACCCGAAGCCGAGATTGTGGCGGCTGCCGCAGGACCGCGCGCTGCTGGTGCATTACGGGATGCAGAACGACGGCGCGCGCGTCGTCGCCGGCCGCGTCAAGAATCTGCACTTGCCAGTACCGCTCGGTATCAACATCGCGGTGACCAACCGCGGAATCGATGCACCGCCGCTCGATCCCGATCATGTTATCGCCGAATATGTTGACGCCGCACGACTGCTGGCGCCGCATGCCGATTATCTGATGTTGAACCTCGCTTGCCCGAACACCGCCGACGGCCGCGATTTCTTTCTTGATGCCGACAACATGCGCAATTGCACGGCGGCGTTAGCCGGCCTCGGCCTCAAGCTGCCGGTGTTCATGAAGTCGTCGCCAGCCGGCGGCATCGCAGCGGTCGAGCGCGTGCTGGCCGCGGCCGACGGCCACGACTTCATCGCCGGTTTCATGTTCAATCAAATTCCGGGCAAGCCGGAGACATTGAAGACGCCGGAAGCAATGTGGCGCGACCTGCCCGGCACCGTGTCAGGCCCGCCTGACGCTTACCGCGAGACCGTGGCTGCAACGGCCGAATGCTTCCGCCGCATGGATCGCAAACGCTATGTGCTGGTATCTGCCGGCGCCGTGACGACGGCGGAGGATGCCTACACCCAAATTAGAAACGGTGCGACGTTGGTGCAGCTCTTCACCGCCATGGTATACGAAGGTCCGCTCATGGTGCGGCGGATCGTGCGCGGGCTCGCCAGGCTGTTGGAACGCGACGGGTTCGGCTCGGTGGACGAAGCCGTCGGCGCCGACATCCGCTAAAGCGCGATCCGGCGGGCAAGATTCTCCGGCATCAAGCCATGTTCGGTGTGCACTGTTTGATGGCCCGCATCAAAATTAATTCCTACCGGTGAGATGGCGGCGGCGATTCGAGGGCATATCTAAGCGTCACCAAACGGCCCGCCCATATGCTAAGGTAACACGATGACTGAGCCAGCCGCCCCGGAGACCAAGCCCATGAGCGACGACGTTATGACCCAAATCGTCGGCGGTTCGCCGCTGGCGGTGGCTGGCCGCCTGATTTTGGTGTCGGTCCTGGTCGGTGTCGTGCTGTCCGTGCTGGGGCTCGATCCTTGGAACATCATCGACAGCGTCGAACGATTGTTCCGTCACATCTGGAACATGGGCTTCGACGCTGTGAAATGGCTGTGGCGCTATTTCCTGCTCGGCGCCGTGATCGTCATCCCCATCTGGATCATCGTTCGTGTAGTCAACGCGCCGCGCGGCCGTTGACTTGACCGCAGTCGGCGTCACTAACGCCCGGATCTTCACGATCGCGGGGCCGGCGATGCTGACCAATGTCACCACGCCTTTGTTGGGCGTGGTGGCGACCGCTGCCATCGGCCGGCTGGGCGAAGCAGCGCTTCTCGGCGGCGTCGCCATGGCGGCCGTCGCCTTCGACTGTCTGTTCTGGCTGTTCGGTTTCCTGCGCATGGGGACCGTTGCCTTCACCGCGCAGGCGCTCGGCGCAAGCGATGTCACCGAACAACGCGCGGTGCTGGCGCGCGCACTGCTGATCGCCGCTATCGTCGGGCTGATCCTCATCGCCATTCAGGCGCCGTTCGCCACGCTTATTTTCTCGGCCATGGGAGGCAGCGCGGAGGTGACCGCCGCCGCGCGGCAATATTTCCTGGTGCGCGTTTGGTCGGCGCCGTTTGCGCTCGGCAATTACGTGATACTGGGCTGGCTGGTCGGTCTTGCGCGCGTGCGCACCGCGATGGCGTTGCAAATCGGCATCAACCTAATCAACATGGCTTTGATGGTGACCCTGGTGCTCGGTCTCGACACCGGTATCACCGGCGCAGGCCTTGCCTCGGTGATCGCCGAAACGCTGGGCTTTGCGGCGGGCATCGCCGTCGCCTGGCATCTTCTCGGCCGGCGCCTCGATCTCACGCGCGCGGTTCTATTCGATCGCGCAAGACTGATGCGCATGCTGGCGGTCAATCGCGATATCATGATCCGCACCGCCGCGCTCATCTCGGCCTTCGTCTTTTTCACCGCGCAGGGCGCGCGCGCCGGCGATGTGACGCTCGCCGCCAATGCCGTGTTGCACAATTTCACGCTGGTCGGCGCCTTCTTTCTCGACGGCATTGCAACCGCTGCCGAACAAATTTGCGGACAGGCCTATGGCGCGCGCGACCGATCGGCTTTCAATCGCGCGGTCGGTTTGGTGGTGATCTGGGGCTTCGTGTTTGGACTCGCCGCGACGGTTTTGTTTTTTGTAACCGGCAGCCCGATCATCGATCTGATGACATCAAGCCCGCAAGTGCGGGACACCGCGCATCGTTTTCTTTATCTGGCGGCGCTCGCCCCGGTCTGCGGCGTCATGGCTTTCTGTTTCGACGGCATTTATATCGGCGCCACTTGGGCGCGCGATATGCGCAATCTGATGCTGGCGTCGCTCGCGACCTATCTCGCCGCCTGGTGGCTGCTACAGTCGCAGGGCAATACCGGGCTCTGGATCGCTATTTTGATTTTCTTCATTGCCCGCGGCGTATTTCAAGGCTTGCGCTATCCCGCTTTGGCGCGCGTACCGTTCGCTTGAGCGCTTGCACCGTTACGTAACATTAGCCGCGATCACACCGGCCAGCTTTCCGCCGTGATCTCTGCGGCGTCGACGCCGATCATGGCGCCAAGCAAATCGCGGTGCCCGCGCTTGAGCGCGGCGGCGAGATCGGCCTTGATCTCGTTGAGCAATCCGATGCCGCGGAACACAAGTCCCGAATAGAGCTGTACCAAAGTGGCGCCGGCCTTGATCTTGGCGATCGCGGTCGGACCGGAGTCGACGCCGCCCGCGCCGATCAAAGGAAACGCACCTTCGGCGCGTACGAATGTCTCCGCCAGCATGCGGGTCGATAATTTGAACAGCGGGCGGCCCGACAGCCCGCCAGCTTCGCTTGCCTTGTCGAGCGTTCGCAAGCTGGCCGGGCGTGAAATCGTGGTGTTGCCGACGATCATACCGTCGGCGCGGTGGCGGCGCGCGATACCGACGACATCGTCGAGTTCGGTCAGGCTCAGGTCGGGGGCGATCTTGAGCAAGACCGGAACGGGACCGCTACGCGCGCGCACTTGCTCGCGCGCGTCGATCACGCGCGCCAGCAGATCGTCAAGCGCGCTTGCCTGCTGCAGGTCGCGCAGGCCGGGCGTGTTGGGCGACGACACGTTGACGGTGAAATAGCTGGCGACGGCGGCGAAATTCTCGATCAGCCGCACATAGTCTTCGGTCCGGTCAGCCGAATCGCGGTTGGCGCCGACATTGACGCCGACGATACCGCCTTCCTTCGCGCGCTCGGCGAGCCGCGCCAGCACCACCGGCGCACCTTCGTTGTTGAAGCCGAGCCGGTTGATCACCGCCTCGTCCGCTTCGAGCCGGAAGATTCGCGGGCGCGAATTGCCGGCCTGCGGGCGCGGTGTCACGGTGCCGACCTCGACAAATCCGAAGCCGAGGCGCAGGAGCGCATCCGGCACCTGCGCATTCTTGTCGAAACCGGCGGCAAGGCCGACCGGATTGGGGAAATTGAGCCCGAAGGCGCGCACCGCCAGTTCCGGCGCGTCGGGCGCCGTGCGTGGTAGTGGCATAAAGCGCAGCGCCTTGACGGCCAGCGCATGCGCGTCTTCCGGATCGAGCGCCCGCATCAGGGGGCGGGACAGGCGGTCGAAAAAGCCGATCACCGGCGGCTCCCGGGTGGCGGGTCTTGCGGGCGACTTTGCGGATGTTTGCTCGTCAACGCTGTCACGCAAAATCCCTCGGCATCCGACAAGGAACATATTGCGGAACGGGGTCGATTTAAGGTTATATTCCTATTCATCCGATGCTCATTCGCGCGATTCGCCGGAGACCTGACCCTTGGCCATGCTGACCCACAACCAGATCTGGGGCGCCCTTGACCGGCTCGCCGCGCGCGCCAAGCTCAGCCCCTCCGGACTTGCCAAGAAGGCGGGCCTCGACCCTACCACCTTCAATAAGTCCAAGCGCATCACGCCGGAAGGCCGGCCGCGCTGGCCGTCAACCGAATCGGTGGCAAAGGCGCTGCAGGCCACCGGCACCAAGGTCGAGACCTTTATCAGCCTGCTCACCGACTCAGGCAAGGCGGCGATTTCGAACGTGCCGCTGATCGGGTTTGCCGAGGCCGGTGCCGGCGGCTATTTCGACGACGGCGGTTTTCCGGTCGGCAAAGGCTGGGAGGAAATCGCCTTCCCGTCGGTCACCGACGAACACGCCTACGCGCTGGAGATTTCCGGCAACTCCATGAAGCCCGCCTATCGCGACGGCGACATCATCATCGTTTCGCCGGCAGCAGGCGTGCGCAAGGGCGACCGCGTTGTCGTGAAGACGAAGGACGGCGAGGTGATGGTCAAGGAATTGCGTCGCAAGACCGCCAAAGCCGTGGAGCTGAAATCGCTCAATTCCGAGCACCGCGACCGCACGCTGTCGATGGCGGATGTCGACTGGATCGCGCGCATCATGTGGGCGAGCCAGTAACTACGCGCTCCTTGCCAGCGTCCCATCGATCATGTCGACGGTGTTCTGTAACCCATAGACCGCGACGAACGAGCCGAAGCGCGGGCCTTTCTCCTGGCCGAGCAGAACCTGATAGAGCATGTTGAACCAATCGAGCGTGACGCCCGGCTTGCCGTCCTTGGCTTTTTTCTTCTGATCGAGGAACGGCTCGCGGCGGCCGATCTCATAGACCACGTTCTGGATGTCAGCCGCCGGCGCATCGGCCGGCAATTGCGCCAGCGCGTCGCGCAAATCGATCAGCGCCGCGCGCTCCGGGTCCGTCGGCTTGCGGAATTTTTTGTCCGGCAGAACGAAGTCGTGGAAATAGTGCAGCGCGTAGTCGACCTGATCCTTCAGCTTGGGATGAGTCGCAGGCGTCACGCCCGGCCGGTAGCGGCCGATGAAGCCCCACAGCGTGTCGGCATTTTCGGCATTCGACGACGACACCAAAGTCAGCAGCATCTGGAAGCTGATCGGCATGTCGACGTCGGGCGGATTGCCGGAATGAATGTGCCAGACCGGGTTCGTCAACCGCTGCCGCGCGTCCTGACGCTTGTAACCGTCGAGGAATTGGAAGTATTCGTCAACGTTGCGTGGGATAACGTCGAAGTAGAGACGTTTGGCCGATTTAGGCTCGCGGTACATGAACAGCGAGAGCGATTCTGGCGAGGCGTAACGCAGCCACTCGTCAATGGTCAGCCCATTGCCCTTCGACTTGGATATTTTCTGGCCGTTCTCGTCGAGGAACAGTTCGTAGTTGAAACCTTCCGGCGGCGCCCCGCCGAGCGCGCGGCAGATTTCGCCGGAGAGCTTGACCGAGTCGATCAGGTCCTTGCCGGCCATTTCATAGTCGATGCCGAGCGCCACCCAGCGCATGGCCCAGTCCGGCTTCCATTGCAGCTTGCAGCGGCCGCCGGTGACCGGCGTCGTCACGTGTTGCTTAGTGTCGGGATCCTCGTAGGTGATGGAGCCGGCCTTGGCGTCGTGCGCCACGACCGGCACCTGCAAGACAATGCCTGTGTTTGGATCGATCGGCAGGAACGGCGAATAGGTTGCCGCTCTTTCCTCGCGCAGCGACGGCAGCATGATCGCCATCACCTTGTCGAAGCGCTCCAGCACCTTGAGCAGCGCGTCGTCGAAACGGCCCGACATGTAGCAGTCGGTCGACGACATGAATTCGTACTCGAAGCCGAAATGATCGAGAAAGGCGCGCAGTCGCGCATTGTTGTGCTGGCCGAAGCTCGGATGTGTGCCGAACGGATCCGGTACCTGCGTCAACGGCTTGCCGAGATGCTTTTCCAGCAGGTCCTTGTTCGGTACGTTGTCTGGAACTTTACGCAGGCCGTCCATGTCGTCGGAAAAAGCAATAAGCCGCGTCTTGATCTTGTCGTCGGTCAATACGCGAAAAGCGTGTCGCACCATGGTGGTGCGCGCGACTTCGCCGAAGGTGCCGATATGCGGCAGGCCGGACGGCCCATAACCCGTCTCGAAAATAACCTCGTCCTTCGGCGCCTTCTTCAGGCGCGCGACGATCTTGCGCGCCTCCTCGAACGGCCAGGCGTTCGATTGCTCGGCGAGTTCACGTAACGATGCGGCGGTTTCGGCAACAGACATCAGGGGCTCCGGCCCGCACACATAGGCAAGGCATGGCGAAGCGTCAAATCGACTGCTCTGCAATACCGGCCGGGGGTTGCTTGCGTGGCCAGATGTTCTAGTCATGAGCGATCCCGGCGCGGAGGATCATGGCGCAAGAACGCGACATAAAGTCGGCAACCGTCGAAACGCGCGAACTGACGCTGCGCGCGCTCGCCACCGGCCTGCTGATTGGCGCCATCCTCACGCCGTGCAACGTCTATAGCGGGCTCAAGATCGGCTGGTCGTTCAATATGTCGATCGCCGCCGGGCTGTTGGCGTTCGGTTTCTGGGGGGCGATGGAGCGCGCAGGGCGCAGCGCTCCGTTGGCGCTACGGGAGAACAACATCAACCAGACCGCCGCCTCGGCGGCGGCGTCCATCGTCTCGGGCGGGCTGGTGGCACCCATCCCGGCCTTGACCATGCTGACCGGGCAGACGTTGCCCTGGGCCTGGCTGATCGTGTGGGTCTTTCTCGTCAGCATTCTCGGCGTTTTCGTCGCCGCCGGCCTGCGCGAAGCGATGCTGGTGCGTGAGCGGCTGCCATTTCCCGCCGGCGTCGCCACCGCCGAGACCTTGCGCGAGATCCACGGCAAAAGCGCGGAAGCCGCCCGACGCCTGCGCGCGCTGCTGAGCGCCGCCGGCTTTGCCGGCATCGTCAAGCTGATTGTCGATTTGGGCGCGGGGGGCACGCGCTTGGCGCTGCCTATTTCAGTGCCGAGTTGGGCCGCTTTGCGTGCGGCGGCACCGTCCGGTGTCAGCTTCGCCAATCTCGGAATCGCCTTCGATCCCTCGCTGTTGATGCTCGGCTTCGGCGCCATCATCGGCCTGCGCGCCGGCATCTCGCTCTTGATCGGAGCGCTCGCCGGCTGGCTGGTTCTCTCACCGATCGCGATTGCAAATGGTTGGGCTCAGACCGGCGCGCCTGATGCGATGTGGTACGAGCCGTTGGTCACATGGCTGCTATGGCCTGGCGTGACATTGCTGGTGGTCTCGTCGCTGACATCGTTTGTTCTGACGTTGATCGCTTCGCAACGCCGCCGCTACGCGGAGAATGCGCAAGTGACGACACGCAAGCGCATCGACATGCGCGCGGCGGCCGCGCTGGTCGTGGTGGCGGCCGCGCTCACCATCGCCTGTCACATCTTCTTCAACATCAATCCGGTGTTGGCGTTGTTCGCGGTCGCGTTGAGCTTTGTGCTTGCCATCGTCGCCTGCCGTGTCACCGGCGAGACCGGCATCACGCCGATTGGGGCGCTCGGCAAGGTGACGCAGTTGACCTTCGGCTTCCTGGCGCCCGGCCATATGGCGGCGAATCTGATGACCGCGAACGTCACCGGCGGTGCCGCCGGCCAAAGCGCCGACCTGATGACCGATTTGCGTACCGGCCTGGAAATCGGCGCCACACCGCGACTGCAGATCATCGCGCAGAGTTTCGGCATTCTGGTCGGCAGCGTCGTCGGCACGCTGGTCTATCTGTTGCTGGTGCCCGACCCCGCCGCGATGCTGATCACACCGCGCTGGCCGGCCCCCGCGGTCGCCACCTGGAAAGCAGTCGCAGAGGGCTTGTCGCACGGCTTAGGCTCGCTGCCGACGAGCGCGGTGGCGGCGATCACAATCGCTGCGCCACTCGGCTTCGCGCTCGCGCTGGCCGAACACCTCCTGCCCCCACGCCTCGCGCGGTTTCTGCCGAGCGCACCGGCGCTCGGGCTCGCCTTCGTCATTCCAGCGTGGAATTCGATCTCGCTTTTTCTCGGCGCCGCTATCGCGGCGCTGGTGAAAGGAACATCGCCGCTCATCGGCGAGCGTTTCATCTTGCCAGTGGCCGCGGGACTGGTGGCAGGCGAGAGCCTGATGGGCATCATCACCATCGCCCTTCACGTACTCGGATAGACCGCCGCGCTAAAACGGATTGATCGGGAAATAGCGCAGCCACAAGTCGGTGAAGCGGCCCTTTTCCCAAAGTTGGAACAGCGCCCAGTTGAACGCCTGCCGCAGCAACTCGTTGCCGCGGCGCACGGCGATGCCGACACCTTCGCCGAAATAGCTGCTCTCCAGAAACGGTCCGCCGCGGAACACACAACAATTGGCGGAATCGGTGCCATTGAGCCAGAACGCCAGCGATATGCCGTCACCAAAGATGAGATCGAGTTCGCCCTTCTTGAGTGCGAAGCGCGCCGCGTCGGCATTCGGATAGGGCTGCACGATGGCTTCTGTGAACAGGGTCTTCAGGAAGGCCTCATGCGCGGTGCCGGCGACCACGCCAATCTTGCGGCCTTCCAGCGCCTGCGGACGGACATCCGGGATGTCGACGTCGCGCCGCGAAACAAAACGCGCCGGCGAACGGTAATAGGGATTGGTGAAATCGACCTTCTGGCGCGTCTCCGGCGTCTGCGCGATCGAGGCGATCACGGCATCGCCGCTCTTGTCGTCGAGCGATTTGATCAACGTATCGAAGCGCCGCATCTGGATCGTGCACGGCACTTTCAGTTCCTCGCAGATCAGCCGCGCCAGATCGATGTTGAAACCGGCCGGCGCGCCATCCGGCCCGGTATAGTCGAAGGGCGGGTAATCGGTTTCGGTGAGAAAACGGATCAGCGTGATGCGCGTAAGATCAGGCCGTTCCGGCCGGCGCCGCGGGTCCCAGAAGCTCGGCACGGCCGAGGGGTCGGCGAGCTTGCCCGGTGGCTCGGACGGCACCGGCGCCTGCGGCGCGCTCAGCGCGGGTGCAGACTTCTGCTGCGCGCTGGCAAAGCCTGCGGCAGCAAGGCTGAGCAGAGCGGCGAGCGCAACGGCAACTGCGGAGTGAGCGAGCCGAATCGTCATTGGCTGGCGTTAACGTCATCCGTCGTGGAATCGCAAGGACCTTAGCACCGCAATTGCGGCGGGCCAGTCCTATTCGCAAAGTTAGGTGAAGGCGATCTTGCTTCAGCCGGCCAGATGCTTCTCGATTTCGTGCACCGGCATTTTCACGAAATCCTTGTCCACCTCGGCGCGCACCGCCTCTTTCAAGGCGTGTGAATAGGCCGGTCGCAGCATGCCGAGCGCGCGCGGCGGCGCCACGATAATCATGGTCTTGGTCTTGCCGGCGGAAAGCGCCGCGTCGAGATGCCGTGCGAGTTCGTTGAGAAAGGCCTGTTCCGCTTGGTTGTGCCAGTCGGTCTGTTCATAGGAACTACGGCCATGACCGACCGAACTCATGGTGCGGCCCGGCTGATCGGTGCCCAATTCGCGCGTGGGCGGGTCTTTCTGCTCGAAGACCTCAATCGTCTTCAAATTGGGAAACTTGAAATCACCCGCGTTTTCCAGCACCAGCGCCTTGGCGCCGTCGCATACCACCACCCACTCGCCATTGCGGATCATCAACCCGGACATGAAGAACCTCCTGAGCTGCGCGCGACGCTCACCGACGCGCGCCCGGCGTCATTTGCTTTACAGTAAACGCGCTAGGCCTTGCCTTGTTGCGGTCCTAGACGGTTCAGTTCGTGCCGTCCAGCAGGCGCCGCGCGATGACCTGCGCCTGGATTTCGGCGGCGCCCTCGAAGATGTTGAGGATGCGGGCGTCGCACAGGATGCGGGACACCGGAAACTCCAGCGCAAAGCCGTTGCCACCGTGAATCTGCACGGCGTTGTCAGCGGCGGCCCAGGCCACCCGCGCCGCCAGCAGCTTGGCCATGCCGGCTTCCTGATCGCAGCGGCGGCCGGAGTCCTTCTCGCGCGCAGCATAATAAGTCAGCTGGCGCGCGATCATGATTTCCGTCGCCATCATGGCGATCTTGTCGGCGACGCGCGGGAATCCGATGATCGGCTGCGAAAATTGCACGCGGTTCTGCGCATAATCGAGCGCCTGTTCCATGGCGGCCTGAGCGACACCGATCGCGCGCGCCGCTGTCTGGATACGCGCCGACTCGAAAGTCTGCATGAGCTGCTTGAAGCCGAGCCCTTCGGTGCCGCCGAGCAGGTTTTCCGCCTTCACTTCGAAGCCGTCAAAGGCGATCTCGTATTCCTTCATGCCGCGATAACCGAGCACCTCGATTTCCGTGCCGGTCATGCCCTGCGCGGGAAACGGATTGTTGTCATCGCCGCGCGGCTTTTCGGCGAGCAGCATGGACAGGCCACGGTGGCCGGGCTCTTTCGGATTGGTGCGCACCAGCAGCGTCATCAAATCGGCGCGCACAGGATGCGTGATCCAGGTCTTGTTGCCGTAAACTTTATAGACATTGCCCTCACGCACGGCCCGAGTCTTAATCGAGGCGAGATCCGAGCCGGTATTGGGTTCGGTAAACACCGCCGTCGGCAAAACTTCGCCGGAGGCGATCTTGGGCAACCAATGCCGCTTCTGTTCGCTGGTGCCGCTGCCAAGGATCAATTCGGCGGCAATTTCCGAGCGCGTGCCGAGCGAGCCGACGCCAATATAGCCGCGCGAAAGCTCTTCCGAGACGACACACATCAATTCCTTGCCGAGCCCCATGCCACCGAACTCTTCCGAAATTGTCAGCCCGAACACGCCAAGTTCGGACATCGTCCCGATGACCTCGAGCGGAATATAGCTGTTGGTGCGGTGCCAGCCTTGCGCGCTGCCAATGACTTCACTGTCGGCAAATTTGCGCATTTCATCGCGGATCGTTTCCAGGGTGTCATCGAGACCGCAAGTGCCGACGGTGGCATTATGGTTCTCGCGCATCAATTCAACCAAGCGCGCACGCCGCTCGGGCGTATTGCCGGTCGCCAGCAGGTTCTCGACCGACGGATTGATGCGGTTGGCGACCTCCGCGAGCGACAAGCCGACGTCGTTCGGCCGTACGATCTCGCCCTGGCTCATCGGAATGCCGCCAATCAGCTGCGCGAGATACTCGCCGATGCCGATGCGGACGATATTCTCCTCCATCTCGCCCAGCGTACCTTCGCTGTCCATGCGATCGGCATAGGCGGAGAGTTGGCGCAACGCCTCTACGTAGGTGGCAATCCAGGCGAGCCCGTGCGTGGCGCGCTGTTCGCGGTCAACAAGGCGACCGACGGTATGGCCCTCCACCACCACCCGTTCACGCACTTTGGTCATGGCGTCGCCCAGAATGGCCTGGGCGGCGATCACGGCCTCGCGGGCGAGCGACACCAGTTCGTTTTCAACGCGGGCGCGGGAAGCGGCAGTCGACATTGGACCCCTCGAGACGACGGCGTGGACCGACCGGCAATTCAAACAATACGGTGCAGTGCACAAAAAGCAAAGCGTGTCGAGAACGGGTCGTCTTTCAAAGCGTTTCGAACCGCTGATGGTACCAAATTGCCACAAAATTAACCATTTCGCGCTTTGATCGCGGCGCGCGCCACCGCAGATGGCCACGCCGGGATCGAACGGCTCATGCGCTTTCCCTTCAAATTGAAAAAGCATTCGCTTGGCTCGAAAAGTCCGACCTTATTTGGCCGGCTGAACCGGCTCATGGCCACTGTCTCCGTTCGCACGCGCATCATTGTGCTGGCGCTAATTCCGGTCGTGGGCTTCATCGCCAACGGCATTACCTATCTCGCGGGCGAAAGCGATGTCGGCGATACGTTCCAGACCGTCCGGCAATCGCACGCGCTCGCCGACGCCAGCCGCGAATTCAAGATTGCGGTCGGAACAATGCGACTTGCGGTGAAGGATTTCGCCGCTCACCCGCAGACGTTGATCGATTCTTTCGGGCGCTCGCAACAACTGGCCAATGAGAGCCTCGATCAAATCGAAGCGGTGCTGGAGGGCCAACAAGCTCAGGACATCGCGGCGTTGCGTCAGGAACTCGCCAAGTTGAAGAAGAACTTCAATCAGCTGTCCCTTGAGCAACGAACGCTCGGTTTTACCGAATCCGACGGGCTGCGCCGGGACATGATCGATGCCAGCAACAAGATCGAGAAGGCCATTAACGAAAATATGGGCTGGCTCGCCGATGCCGACGCCAAGAGCATGATGATCGCGCTGCTGATCATGCGTCATCATGAGGCGGAATACCGGCTCAACCCAACTGAGCTCACGCGCCTGCAATTCCTCGCGGCCTATGAGAAATTCACCGATATTTTCGCCAATATCAACGGCACGCCAGAGACAAAAGCCAGGCTTGAAACCGAAGTGCGCGACTACGCCGAAACCTTCGCCAACTGGATCCGCGTCTCGGACCGCATTCAGCCGCTATACGCGCTGATCGACATCGACAGCCAGAACATGCTGCCGCGCGCGGATGCCATGATTAAATCCGCAAACGACACAGCGTCGAAGGCAAAGGCGGCGCTCACCTCGTCGCAACGCCATACACGCACCGGTATCCTTGCGGTCGGCATCGCCATGGTCGCGTTCGGCTTGGGCTTTTCCTGGCTGATCGGGCGCAGCATCACGCACCCGCTCAACGGCCTCGCCCGCGTCATGAAGCAGCTCGCCGACGGCGATACCGGCGCCCGCATCCCCGCAACGACTGCACACGACGAAATCGGCGACATGGCGCGCGCGGTCATCGTGTTCCGCGACACGATGATCGAACGCGAAAAGCTTGCCGCCATTCAGGCGGAGACCAGCCAGGCGCAGGAAATGCGCGCGTCGAATACGTCGCTGACCATCGCACAATTCAGGCATTCGATCGAAGGCGTGCTGGCCAAGCTGCGCGCGGCATCGATGAAACTTGAAATGAGCTCGAGTGATCTCAACCAGGCGGCCGACACCATGTCGTCGGAAGCGCAAACCGCCGAGCAGCGCGTCGCCGCAGCTTCTGAAAACGTTGCGACGGCCGCGAGTTCGGTCGAGGAACTGGCTGCTTCCATCGCCGAAATCGCCTCGCAAGCTGCGACGTCCACCGATGTCGCCGGTCGCGCCGTCTCGGAAGCGCAGCGCACCGTCACCACTATGTCAGACCTCGCCGCCGCCGCCACCCGCATCGGAGAAGTGGTCGGTCTGATCCAGTCAATCGCCGGGCAAACCAACCTACTTGCGCTCAACGCGACCATCGAGGCGGCCCGCGCGGGCGAAGCCGGCAAAGGTTTCGCCGTTGTCGCATCGGAAGTGAAATCGCTGGCCGCCCAGACGGCAAAGGCGACCGAAGAAATTGCCGAGCAGATTGGCTCGATTCAATCGGCGTCAGCCGACGCCACGCAAGCCATCGAACAGGTCAATGCCATCATTCGCGAGATGTCGTCCATCGCTACCACGGTGGCGGCGACCGTCGACCAGCAGAATTCGGCGGTGGTCTCGATTGCCGAAGGCGTGAGCCGTGCGTCAGGCGAGGCTCGCACCGGCGCCGACGCGATGGTCCGGGTCGCCGGTGTCACCACCGATGCCCGTACGACCGCCAACGACGTCAAAGCGCTTGCCGACGCGGTCGCGATCGAGGCCGAGAGCCTGGAACTCGAAGTGCGCCAATTCCTCTCCGACGTTCAGGCTGCCTGAACCGACCCCCTGACCCTTGCAAAAGAGGCCCGGATAATGATCTGAAGGGCGATGTCTTTCGGGGGCATTGCATTGCGCCTTCTCAGAGATTCGGCACACATCGCGGTGGAGGCCTTTTGGCGCTTTGCCGCCGATGACGGCTGGGCGATCGCGAGCCACATCGCGTTATCCACGCTGATGGCCATGTTTCCGTTCCTGATCGTGGTGACGGCGCTGGCCGGCTTTTTCTTTGGCACCAATGAATTGGCGGACGAGGCCGCCAAGCTTCTGCTGGAAGCATGGCCAAAACAAGTGGCCGAGCCGATCGCCGCCGACCTCACCAGGGTGCTCACACAGACACGCGGCGACGTACTCACCTTCGGCGTGTTGTTTGCGATTTATTTCGCTTCGAGCGGCGTGGAAAGCCTACGCGTCGGCCTCAACCGCGCCTACGACACGCTAGAGCCGCGGCCATGGTGGCTGTTACGCCTTGAATCGATCGCCTATGTGCTGCTCGGTGCGGTCGCGATCCTCGCCTTTTCGTTCCTGGTGGTGCTGGAGCCGGTCATCTGGGCACATCTCGTGCGCTTCGTGCCGGCATTGTCGCCGTTCGACGAAGTGATCACGATCGCGCGCTACGGTATAGCGGCGGCGGTGCTGATCATCGCGCTGCTGATCGTGCATTTGTGGCTACCGGCGGGGCAACGCTCGTTCACGCGGATCGCGCCCGGCATCGTCGTGACGTTGCTGTTATGGATGGTCAGCGGCGCGGCATTCGGACGTTACCTTGCCTCATACGCCTTCGCCTATGTCTCGATGTATGCGGGACTGGCCTCGGCGATGATCGCTTTGGTGTTCCTCTACGTCTGCGCGTCGATCTTTATCTACGGCGGAGAATTGAATTCCGTCATCGGCGAGGCGCGGGAGAAGAAGAACGCCTAGCCTCCTGCGACTTCCTGCACGTCCTCGAGCGTCTTCAGCCCCGTCGCCGGCGCATTGACCAGCACCGCCATATTGCCGGGCGGGTGCTGGTTCTTCCACATCATGGTGTGCGCCTTGGGGATGTCCGCGAAGGGAAAGGTCTTGGACAGGCACGGGTCGATGCGGCGTTCGAGCACGAAGCGATTGGCTTGGCTCGCCTGCTTGAGATGCGCGAAGTGCGAGCCCTGGATGCGCTTCTGCCGCATCCAGACATAGCGCGCGTCGAAAGTGAGGTTGAAGCCGGTCGTGCCGGCGCAGAACACGACCATGCCGCCGCGCTTGACGACCATGGTGGAGACCGGGAAGGTCTGCTCGCCGGGATGCTCGAACACGATGTCGACGTCGCGCTTACCGGTGATGTCCCAGATCGCCTTGCCGAAGCGGCGGGCTTCCTTGGCCCAGTCGTTGAACTCGGCCGAGTTCACCTGCGGGAGCTGGCCCCAGCACTTGAATTCCTTGCGGTTAATCACGCCCTTGGCGCCGAGATTGAAGACATACTCGGCTTTGGAATCGTCGGAGATGACACCGATGGCGTTGGCGCCCGACGCCGCGACCAGTTGGATGCCGAAAACGCCGAGCCCGCCGGAAGCGCCCCACACCAGCACGTTGTCGCCGGGTTTGAGCGTGTGCGGCGCATGGCCGAACAGCATGCGATAGGCGGTGGCGAGTGTCAGCGTGTAGCAGGCCGCCTCTTCCCAAGACAGATGTGCCGGCTTGATCATCAGCTGGCGTGATTGCACGCGGCAGAACTGCGCGAACGAGCCGTCCGGCGTCTCGTAACCCCAGATGCGCTGCGAGGGCGACAGCAGCGGATCGCCGCCATTGCAGTCCTCATCGTCGCCGTCGTCCTGATTGCAGTGAACAATAACCTCGTCGCCGACCTTCCAGCGCTTGACCTTCGAACCGACCGCCCAGACCACGCCGGACGCATCGGAGCCGGCGATGTGATAGGGCTGTTTGTGCACGTCGAGCGTCGAGATCGGCTGGCCGAGGCCGGCCCAGACGCCGTTGTAGTTGACGCCGCCCGCCATCACCATCAGCAGCACTTCGTCCTCACCAATGGTCCAGGTTGGCACCACCTCGAGCTGCATGGATTTTTCCGGCGGCCCGTGACGCTCCTTACGGATCACCCAGGCGTGCATCTTCTCCGGCACATGGCCAAGCGGCGGAATCTCGCCAATGTCGTAAAGATCCTTGAGTGGAGCTACGCTCCGCTTGGGTGCGGCGGCCGGCATATCCAAGTCTCCTTCGCTCAAGACCAAGTGTGGCGCACTTTATGTTGCGGCGCAATAATTTCCTTGGATTTACGCCAATTTACGCCTTCTTCAAGCGTTGGCCGGTAGCATGTTGTCACCCGGACCGCGGAGCCTTTCTTGGCCATCACAGAGCTTTCACAGGCGCGACCCGCCAAGACCATCGTGGCGCGGTCGGTCGAGCTGGTCTGCTTTGCCCTTGTCGTCGCGCAGGCGGTCTATCTCGCGACGTCCTATCTGCAAGGCACTTGGCTAAGCACGTCCGGCAGCGGCGGGCTGCCGACGGACTTCGTGAATGTCTGGGCCGCGGGAAAACTCGTGCTCGAAGGGCACGCGAGCGCGGCGTATGACTGGCCGGTGCACAAGGCGATGGAGGTGGTGGCGCTCGGCCATCCCTTCGAGGGCTATTTCGGTTGGCACTATCCGCCGGTGTTTTTGTTCGTGGCAACCGGCTTGGCGCTGGTACCTTATACCGCGGCTCATTTGCTCTGGATCGTCGGAACATTTCCCGCCTATCTCCTTGCCATACGGACGATAATCGGCACGCCGGTCGGCTGGCTCATGGCGGCGGCATTTCCCGCAGTACTGTGCAATTTCGTCGTCGGGCAGAACGGATTTTTGAGCGCGGCTCTGTTCGGCGCCGCGCTGGTCATGCTCGTAGAAAGCCCGATCCTCGCTGGCCTATACATCGGTGTTCTGACGTTCAAGCCGCACCTCGGCCTCTTGATCCCGATTGCGCTGATCGCCGGCGGATATTGGCGCGCTTTCGCGAGCGCAACGATTGCCGGCGCGCTCCTGGCACTCGCGTCCTGGGCGGTCTTCGGCACGGAGGCCTGGCAGGCCTTCGCCGGCAATCTCGGCCACACCTCGCACGCCTTTTTGTCCAACGGCTGGGCCGATTGGCGCAAGCTGCAAACCGCGTTCGGCCTCACGCGCACGCTCGGCGGAAGCGAAAGCTTGGCGTGGACGGTGCAAGCGATCGTCGCGCTCGGAGCAGCCACCGTTGTCGCGGCGGTGTGGCGCAGCCGCACACGTTTCGAGATCAAAGCGATGACGCTTGCCACCGCGTCGCTACTGGCGACGCCCTATCTCTACACATACGATCTTGTTGTCTTGGCGGTGCCGCTCGCGTTTCTGTTTCGGCTCGCCGGCATGAGCGGCTTCCTGCCCTATGAACTGAGCGGCATCGCCCTCGCCTGCCTGCTGATACTGATCTTCCCCGTCGTCGCGGCACCGGTCGGTTTTGCCGCGATCCTGTTGGTGGCCGCGCTGATCGCGCGCCGCATCCGGCACGGCCGTCACGCGCCCGTCAAAACATAAATCCACAATTACCCCCAGGGGCAGTCGACGCGCGCACTGCACTTCTATTCAATGCTGCGACCGGCGGCCGCCACCGGGGCATGGCCGCGACAGGGGGAGAAATCCTATGGCGCTCGAAAGCCTGATCATTCTCATTATCGTCGGCGCGATTGCAGGCTGGCTCGCCGGCCTGATCGTCAAGGGCATGGGCTTCGGCCTGATCGGCAATATCGTCGTCGGCATCGTCGGCGCCTTTATCGGCGGTTGGCTGCTGCCGCAACTTGGCCTGCAGATCGGCGGCGGTATCGTCGCAGCCATCATCAACGCCACCATCGGCGCGGTGATTTTGTTGGTGATCATCGGGCTGGTGAAACGGGCCTGACGATCCGGCGCCCGCGCAGCAAGGTCAGCACGATTTCAATGAGGATCGCCGCCGCATAGACGGCAGCGATCCAGGTCAGGCTGCGCGGCGCACTCGTGTAGGCGTGCCACAGCAGCAATGCGAAACTTGCAGCTGTCGCCAGTGCGCCGCCGAGCGGCCAGATGCCGGCAAGACCGATGCGGCGACGCAGCCGCCACGCCGATAGATTGATTGCGAAAAAGATCAACAAGAAGGTCGCGCTGGCAAAGGTCGAGATGACGTCGAGCGGCGCGGCGAGCGTGAAGCCGGCGGCCGCCACCGTCAGCGCGAGCATTGCCAACCACGGTACCGCGCGCCCGCGCTCGCTCCACGCAAACACGTGCGGCAAAACGCGCTCCGTCGCCATCACCATGCCGAGACGCGCCGCGCCAAACAGCGTGGCATTGATGGCCGACGCGGTGGATAAAAGCGCCGCAATGCCGATCAGCACGAACCCGAATTCGCCCATGGTCGGGCGCGCGGCGACCGCCAGTACATATTCCTGATCGTGTTCGATTTCGGCCGCCGTCAGATTGCCGAGCGCGGCCAGCGCCACAACGATGTAGATGACGGTAGTGGCCGAGATCGCGATGACCAACGCGCGGCGCAAATTCCGCGCCGGGTCCTCCATCTCGTCGATCGTATTGGGGATCAGTTCGAAGCCTTCATAGGCGACGAAAATGAGCGCCGCCGCGGTGAGCGGCGAAAGAAAGCCGCGGTCGAACAATGGCTGGAAATGATTGGACTGTGCCGTACTCAGACCGGCAACCGCAAACACCGCAAGAATGGCGAGCTTGATCGCGACGACGGCAAGCTCGGCCGCGCCAGACGTCTTGGCGCCGGCCAAATTCACGGCGAGAAAAGCAACAAGCACCAGCACAGCGAGACCCGCGCTCAGGGCACCCGGCTGCCCGGTGCCCATGATCAACGTCTCGCCGTAGGCGCCGAAGGCGGACGCATAAAGCGCTAGCGTGCCGATATAACCTGCCACCAACAGCCAGCCGGCCACCGCGGCGATGCCCACATGGTCGAAGGCATGTTCGATATAGGAAAAGCTGCCGCCGTCTCCGCGGAAGACGAGCCCGAGATGGGCATAGGACAGCCCCGTCAGCAGCGCGATGACGCCGCCGATGGCCAAGGTCAGCGGCACCGCATGCCCGGCCTGGGCGATGGCCAACCCCAGCACGGCAAAAATGCCGCCGCCGATCATACCGCCGATGCCGATGGCCGTGACCTCGGCAAGGCTAAGCTTGCGCGGCTTGGCGTTCATGCGCCGTTACCTTAGCGACCCGATTGCAAAATGCCTTGTTGCAATGCACAATCAAACCGAGCTTGGCAATGACCGACAAACAACGCGACAAACCCTGGATCTTCCGCACCTATGCCGGCCACTCCTCGGCCGCGGATTCCAATGCGCTTTACCGCAAGAACCTGAGCAAGGGGCAGACGGGCTTGTCCGTCGCCTTCGATCTGCCGACGCAGACGGGTTACGACTCCGACCACATCCTCGCCAAGGGCGAGGTCGGCAAGGTGGGCGTGCCGATCAGCCATCTCGGCGACATGCGCGCGCTGTTCGACGGCATCCCGCTCGCCACCATGAACACCTCGATGACCATCAACGCCACCGCGGCCTGGCTGATGGCGCTCTACATCGCGGTGGCCGACGAACAGGGCGCGCCGCGCACGAGCCTGCAAGGCACCATCCAGAACGACATCATTAAAGAGTATCTGTCGCGCGGCACCTATGTGTTTCCGCCGGCGCCGTCGATGCGGCTGATCAAGGACGTGGTGCTGTTCACCACCAAAGAGATTCCGAAATGGAATCCGATCAACGTTTGCTCCTATCACCTGCAGGAAGCCGGCGCGACGCCGGTGCAGGAGCTTGCCTTCGCGCTGGCGACCGCGGTCGCCGTGCTCGACACCGTAAAGGCCGCCGGCCAGGTGCCGGATGAGAAATTCGGTGACGTGGTCGGACGCATTTCGTTCTTCGTTAATGCCGGGCTGCGTTTCATCACCGAAGTTTGCAAACTGCGCGCCTTCACCGAATTGTGGGACGAAATCACGGCAGAGCGCTACGGCGTGACCGATGCCAAGCAGCGGCTGTTCCGCTACGGCGTGCAGGTCAACTCGCTCGGCCTCACCGAGCAGCAGCCGGAAAACAACGTCGCGCGCATCCTTCTCGAAATGCTGGCGGTGACGCTGTCGAAGGGCGCGCGCGCCCGCGCCGTGCAATTGCCGGCCTGGAACGAGGCGCTCGGCCTGCCGCGGCCATGGGATCAGCAATGGTCGCTGCGCATGCAGCAAATCCTCGCCTACGAAACCGACCTCTTGGAATACGGCGACATCTTCGACGGCGCGACCGAAATCGCGCGCAAGGTCGCCGAACTCAAGGAAGCCGCCAAGGAAGAATTGAAACGCATCGAGGAGATGGGCGGTGCAGTCGCCGCGGTCGACACCGGCTACCTGAAACAGCAGCTCGTCGAATCGAACACCGCGCGGCTCGAGCGCATCGAGCGCGGCGAGCAGATCGTGGTCGGCGTCAACAAGTTCATCGAGACCGAGCCCTCGCCGCTCGCCGACGCCGCCGAAGCGATCCTGACCGTGTCCGAGACGGCCGAGCGCGAGCAAATCGAAAAACTAAAAGTCTGGCGCGCCGACCGCGACGACATCGCGGTCAAAGCCGCGCTCGCAACCCTGAAACAGGCGGCGACCTCAGGCGGCAACATCATGCCGGCCTCGATCGAATGCGCCAAAGCCGGCGTCACCACCGGCGAATGGGGCTGGACGTTGCGCGAAGCCTTCGGCGAATACCGCGCGCCGACCGGCGTCGGCCGCGCCATGCGCAACGACGTCACCGGCCTCGACGATATCCGCGCCGAGGTCGACCGCGTGTCACGCAAGCTCGGCCGCCGCATGACGTTCCTGGTCGGCAAGCCCGGCCTCGACGGACATAGCAATGGCGCCGAGCAGATCGCGGTGCGCGCGCGCGACGCCGGCATGCAGGTCGTCTACGACGGCATCCGCCTGACGCCGGAGGAAATCGTCGACGCCGCGCGCAAAGAAAAGGCGCACGTGATCGGCCTTTCGGTGCTCTCCGGCAGTCATTTGCCACTGGTGAAAGACGTGGTCGGCCGCATGAGACAAGAAGGCATCTCCGTGCCGCTGGTCGTCGGTGGCATTATCCCGCCGGAAGACGCCGCCGAACTGGAGAAGGCGGGCGTCGCCGCCGTCTACACGCCGAAGGACTTCGAGCTCAACCGCATCATGTCGGATCTGGTGCGGATCGTGGAAAGCAAGACCGAAAAGGTCGCCTGACCGTTTTCACGGTGACGAGTCAAAATCGCTATTTCTTTTTCGAGACCGGATATTCGCCGCCCGCCGGGCCAATCCAGCGACCGGTCTCGAGGCAGCGGTTAGTTGACGTCCTGCACTCGCTGGCGACGTGGCCGCGCTTCACGCAGGCCTTATACTGATCCTCGCAGGTCTGCGCTTGCGCGGTCG
The DNA here is from genome assembly GCA_963720835.1 of uncultured Pseudomonadota bacterium. Taxonomy (GTDB): domain Bacteria; phylum Pseudomonadota; class Alphaproteobacteria; order Rhizobiales; family Xanthobacteraceae; genus Pseudolabrys. The sequence continues at coordinate 93,973 of CAVRHC010000024.1, forward strand.
GCGCGGTCGCCAAGACCGCAAGCGCGACCGACGCCGTCGCCGCCAAAACCTTGATCTGCATCTTGCTTCTCCCGCTTGCGCTGGATGGTCGAACCGTGCAGCCGAAAAGTGGTCATTGCGGGGCTGAGCCTACCAACCGCCGTCGGTTCGCGCCTGTTCGCGCACGTCAGACGGGGTCGCGCCAAAGCGCCGCCGAAAGGTGCGGTTGAAATAAGATAGATCGCTGAAGCCGCATTCGAACGCGATTGCACTGATCGTTTGCGCGCAATAGCGGGGATCACGGAGGAAACCGGCAGCGCGTTCCAATCGTTTCGACAGCACGAACTCCGAAAAGCTCGTCCCGTCCATTTCGAACAGCTTCCGTACGTAGCGTGACGTGACGCCTTGGCCGAACGCGACGTTGTCCGCCGACAGATTGTGACTGCCGAGGTTGGCCAGGATATCGGCTTTGATGGCGTGTAGCCGTGCCACCCGCAGACCGCGGTGGTGTGCGCGCGCGTCCTCGCGCGCGCCAATGGCGAGAACAGCGAGATCGTAGATGTGACCGGCCACAAGATGCCGCATCTCGGGTGTCGAAAGGCCGATGTCCTGGCTGAGATAACCAAGGTAGCCGACGAGAAGCCGCAACGCGTCCCGGTTCGCAATCGGCGTCATGGCCCGGTTTAACCCCGAAACCTTTGGCAGCAAGTTCGACGCGGGGATTGACAGACTCACGAAACGCGACGGCGACCGCACGATGGTCTCGGTCGGTTCGTCGGAAGGAATCAACCAGCCACAATCAGAATCGATTATGTGGACTTCTCCCTTGTGGGCGATCTGCGCGCGCCCGGCGCCCGCCGCAACGACGATAAAGCTATCATTGCCATCCGCGATCAGGTCGCGGCTTCGCGTCAGCGTGTTCGGCGTGGTCGTGATCGTCGCGAGGGCGAGGTTGGGCAGCTGACGCAATTCGGCGGCGCAATGGAACGGATAATCGCGATCCGGCTCCATATCGACGCGCATCATCGCGCGGCCGCAGACCTCGCGCCACCGGCTGACGCGGTCACGTTCAGGCAAATCGTCGGTGGAAAATCGGCTAGCGTCGAATAGTTGGCGTCGCCGTCGCAGGTCATGGATTGCCCCCCCCTTGAGGACATCCGGCACAGAGGTCCGGAACCTATGACAATGTGTCGCCCGACTGCAATAAGCGGTTCAAAACGAACTGAATTTCCGCCCAGTCTTGGGCGTATTCCACATAGTCCAAGAATTATTCGTTTCTCCTCGGCTAGGTTCGTTTGCGAATGGTCAAAGGCCGGGGGAGCGACTTGATGGTTTCGCGACAAAATCGGTTTGGCTTTGCTGGTACTCACGGCCGCGATTGGGTTTGTCGCCAGCCGCGGCCGCGGCCGAAACGAACTGCTCCGCTCTCTGATTGGACCGGGTTCTATCTCGGCGCCAAGTGGGCTATGCTTGGGGAAATTCCGATCCATTCGTCACCTATGTCGGCGATCCGGCCACTAGCAGTGTCCCCGCGGCAGTGCCCGGTCTTTCACCCTCGAGCCCGATCGGCGGCGTGCAGGCGGGGTATAATCACCAAATCGGGCGCTGGGTGCTTGGCGGCGAAGTTGATTTCGCATGGCTCGACGCCAAAGCCGATGCCGTCGTGGATCCTTTTTGGGTCACCAGCCTGATCGGAAACAGCCTGACAATGTCATCGCGCTACGCGTGGCTGACGACGGCGCGGCTGCGTGCCGGCATCCTGCTCACACCCGATCTCTTGATCTAGGACGGCGGATGAGGAAACGCGCGAACCGAACCGCCGACCCCGGGTTTCCGGGCATCTACACGACTACGTCGTGGGGCGAGACGCGCACGCTGTTCGGCGCCGCGCTCGGCGCCGGATTCGAGTACGCGTTCACGCCGCATTGGTCGGTCAAGGGCGAATACCTTCACGCGACGTTCAACGACGTGTTGCCGCAATGGGTGACGCCGACCACGGCGGCGGGATCGTACGTCGCGTTCAACCATAACTTGGATATCGCCCGGCTTGGCGTAAACTACCGCTGGGGAGGACAAGGCACGGCGGGTACGCCGCCGCGATGCCGACCAAAGCGCCAGTGCGGCCGCGGACCGCTGGAGTGGCCGCTATGCCGGCGTCCATGCCGGATATGCATGGGGCCGATCCGACCCGTCCTTTACCTACGACGCCTACGCCGGCTGTCCCGATGCCTGCCCCACAGGGTTGCCCGGCCTGCGGCCCACAGGATTCATCGGTGGCGGGCAGCTCGGTTACAACTGGAACGCGGGCGGCTGGGTGCTTGGCGGAGAGGTCGATATCAGCGGGCTCAGCGCGAAATCCGATGTGACGGTCATCTCCCTCTTCACCGGAGATCCCCTCATCATCGGAACCGGCAACCAGGGCACGTTTTCGTCGCAATACGACTGGCTCGCCACCGCGCGGCTTCGCGCGGGCTTCTTGGTCGCATCCGACTGGCTCCTCTACGCGACCGGCGGCCTCGCGGTCGCCGGCGTCAAGGATTCGGCCACCTATTCCTCAACCGTTACACCCGAGCGGACGTCGTCACAAAGGACAACGCTCTACGGCGCGACCTTCGGCGGGGGCGTCGAGTACACGTTATCGCGTATGTGGTCGGTCAAGCTCGAATATCTACACGTCATGTTAAATCGCACCGCTCCGCAAATCGACTTGGCGATCTCCGCGTCGCCGGCTTACGAATTCAAGCATGATCTCGACATCGCCCGCGTCGGCGTCAACTACAAATTCGATTGACGCTCGCATCTTGCGCTGGAAAGGCCCATCGCCTCGCCGCTAGCGCGGCTCGCCACTCTCTCCCCGCACGCGGACAGAAAGAGAAGCCAACGCCTCCGCCAGCTTGCCCGGGCTCACGGGCTTGGCGAAATAGAAATTCATGCCCGCCGCGCGCGCCGTCGTTTCGTCACCGCTCTCGGTGCGGCCGGACACGCCGATCACCGGCACCTGCCCCACACGGCCCGGCAGCGCGCGGATGGCGCGCGTCGCCGCAATGCCGTCGAGGCCGGTGAGCGTGATATCCATCAGCACCGCATCGTAGCCGCCGCGTCCCGCCGCCTTCACCGCCGCTTCCCCGCTTTCGACGAAATCGACGCGGTGGCCGAGCTCGGTCAGGATCGTGTTCATCACCACGCGGCCGTAAGGATTGTCCTCGGCGCACAGCAGAACGAGCGGCTTGGCAGGCGCCGCGCGCGCGCCGCCGCTGGCTGCGGCCGGTGCCGTCGCACGCTCGACCGGCGCCTCGAGGCGGAAGGTCGTGCCGCGCCCCGGCTCGCTGAAGACTGTGAGATCGCCGCCCATCATTTTCGCGATGCGTTTGACGAAGACGAGGCCCAAGCCGGCGCCGCCATACCGGCTCGCAATGTCGGCGTTCGCCTGCGCGAAGGGCCGAAACAGTTTTTTCAGATCGTCCTTGTCGATACCGATTCCGGTATCGACCACGGTGAAGACGAGGCGCACGCGGCGGCCACTTGCCGGCTTGGTGGCGGCGGTGAAGGTGACGCCGCCGTGGCTGGTGAATTTCACCGCATTATCGGCGAGATTTTCCAGCGCCGCACGCAATCGCAACGCATCGCCGGCGACCATCGGCGGCAGATCGTCGGCAATCGAAATGTCCGCTTTGATCCCCTTGCCGCCGGCGCGCGCTTGCAGCGTTTCGGCGACGGCTTGCGCCAGCGCGCGCGGCGAAAACAGCTCGTTGCGCAAGACGAGACCCGCGGCTTGCGCCTTGGCGGCATCGACGATCAACGTCGTCAGCGCGGCCAGGTGGTCGGCGCCGCTCTTGATGGCGTTGGCCCAGTCGCGTTCGCGCTTTCCCAGGTCGGACGACGCCAGCAGTTCGGCGAGCGCGACGATGCCGGTGAGCGGCGTGCGGATGTCATGCGCGACGCCGGCGAGCGCGGCTTCGATCGCGCGCGTCGGCGGCGCCTTTGCACGCTGCGTCTTGGCGCGGCGCGTCGCGTGGCGCTTTTGGCGCGGCGCGTTTTGGCACCGCGCTTTTTGGCTGTACGTGCGGCCGGTTTGCGCCGTTTCGCTTTGGACTTACGCTTCGCCATTATTCCCCCGAACGACGGGCGGACCATGCCACGGACGCGCCGGTCAATCGAGCCCGACCATGCGGCGGATGTCGGCCGGCGTTTTGCCGGCCGCGCGCAGCTCGCGCAGGCCCGTGGCGGCGGTCGATTTCGACAGCTTCTTGCCGTCGCTATCCAGAATGAGCCGGTGATGGTGATAGCGCGGCGCCGGCAAGTCCAAGAGTGCCTGCAACAGCCGGTGCACGCCGGTCGCGTAAAACAGATCGTTGCCGCGCACGACGTCGGTGATGCCTTGCACGGCGTCGTCGACGGTGACCGCGAGGTGATAGCTGGTCGGCGTGTCCTTGCGCGCGAGCACCACGTCACCCCAGGCGGCCGGGTCGGCAGCGACGGCGCCGGTTTCGCCGCGCGGCCCCTCGCCGCTTTCGCGCCAGTCGATCGCGCCGACGCGTTTGAGCGCAGCCGCCATATCGAGGCGCAGCGCATAAGGCTCGTTTCCCATGCGGCGCTTGCGCTCGGCCTCCGGCAGCGTCTTGGCCGCCCCGGGATAAAGCGGCGCGCCGTCGGGATCGCGCGGCCACCGGCCTTTTGCCTCGCGCCCGGCCACCATCATCGCGATCTCGGCGCGACTTTCGAAGCTCGGATAAACGAGGCCCATGGCGTCGAGCCTGCCGAGCGCCGCGCGGTAGTCGTCCCAATGCGCGGACTGTCTGCGTACCGGTTCTTCCCAGGCAAGCCCGAGCCAGGCGAGATCCTCGTAGATCGCCGTTTCGTATTCCGGCCGGCAGCGCGCGCGGTCGATGTCCTCGATGCGCAGCAGCAGCAGCCCGCCGGCAACGCGAGCCATGTCGGCATTGAGCAGCGCCGACAACGCATGACCGAGATGCAGATGGCCGTTCGGCGACGGCGCGAAGCGGAAAACGGGTGGCATGGCTTTTCTATCTATCGTCAGTCTTGCTAAACGAATAGCGCATGACAGTCTTCCTCCATACACAGGCCGATTTGGATGCCGCGTTGGCGCAGTTGGTTCTCAAGGACCCGCGCCTGAGACCGGTGGCGGAGAAAGCAGGCGCGTTTTCCTTGCGCCGGCGCGAGGCGGGCTTTGCCGGCCTGTGCGCCATCGTCTGCGGACAACAGCTCTCAACCGCAAGCGCCGCCGCCATCCGCGCGCGGCTGTTTGCGGCCTTCGATCCGTTCCACCACGACACCGTGCGCAAGGCTCGTATCGACAAGCTCAAGCGGCTCGGCCTGTCGGCACCGAAGATCAAATCGATCCGCGAAATCGGCAAGGCCGTGTCCAAGGGGCAGATCGACCTGACCAAAGTCGGCGAGATGGGCGCCGACGACGCGCATGCGGCTCTCACTCAGTTGCATGGCGTTGGGCCGTGGTCGGCCGATATTTATCTGCTGTTCTGTCTCGGCCATGCCGACGCCTTTCCGGCCGGCGATCTCGCCGTGCAGGAAGCGGCGCGCATCGCCTTCGGCTTGCGCAAGCGCCCGGATGCGAAAGCGCTCGCCAAACTGGCGGAGGCCTGGCGGCCCTGGCGCGGCGTGGCGGCGCATCTGCTGTGGGCCTACTATCACGTGGTCAAACGGCGCGAAGGCGTGTCGCTTGAACCGGCCACGAAGAAGAAAACGGCAAAAAAGAAAACCATCAGCAAGAAAAAAGTGAAAAGGACTCGTAATGGCTGACCTCGACGGCCCGCGCCTGCCACCGCGCTCCGGCCTAGCCAAACAGCTCGTCGTCTTTCTGCATGGCTATGGCGCCGACGGCAACGACCTGATCGATATCGGACGCGCCTGGGCGAGCCTGCTGCCGGACGCGGCTTTCGTTTCCCCGCACGCGCCGCGGCCCTGCGGGCAGTCGCCGACGGGACGCGAATGGTTTCCGCTCACCTTCCGCGATCCGAATGAGCGCTGGACCGGCGTGACCATGGCTGCCCCCGGCCTCAGTGCGTTTCTCGATGCCGAGCTCGAACGGAACAAGCTCCCACCGTCGGCGCTGGCGCTGGTCGGTTTCAGCCAAGGCACCATGATGTCGCTGCATGTGGGCTTGCGCCGACCGACCGCGCCGGCGGCCATCGTCGGCTATTCCGGCCTGCTGGCCATGCCGGAACAGGGCGACCCGAATCAGTTTGCCGCCGAGATCATCAGCCGCCCACCGGTGCTACTGGTGCACGGCGACCAGGACCCGCTTATCCCGGTCGACGCCTTGTTCCATGCCGCGCAGACGCTGGCTGCGCTGGATGTCCCCACCGAATGGCACATTTCGCCCGGTGTCGGCCACGGCATCGACCAGGAAGGATTACGCCAGGGCGGCGAATTTTTGACCCGCCGGTTCGCCGGCCGGTAACGGCGGCGCATGGCCGGTAAGCTCCCGTAACCGCTTCACAATCCTGTCACGCTGCCCTATTACTAGGCCATTGGCTGCGTAGCGGCAGCATTTCAAGGAGGCGGAGGAACGTCGCTTTGAACGTGCATGTTTCGCCCAGTGGTTTTCCGGCCCTGGTGCTCAATGCGGATTTCCGCCCGCTGAGCTATTACCCGCTGTCACTCTGGTCCTGGCAGGACACGATCAAGGCGGTCTTCCTCGAACGCGTCAACATCGTCGCCAATTACGACCAGGCGGTTCACTCACCCTCCTTCGAGATGAAGCTGCCGAGCGTTGTTTCGCTCAAAACCTACATCAAACCTTCAGCTCATCCGGCCTTTACTCGCTTCAACGTTTTCCTGCGCGACCGCTTCGTCTGCCAATACTGCGGCGAGCGCGACGACCTGACCTTCGACCATCTCATCCCGCGCTCACGCGGCGGCCATACCACCTGGAACAACGTGGTGGCGGCCTGCTCGCCCTGTAACCTGCGCAAGGCCAACTTGACGCCGGCGGAGGCCAAGATGTGGCCCTCACAGATGCCGTTCCAGCCAACGGTGCAACACCTGCACCGGAACGGGCGGCTGTTCCCACCCAATTATCTGCACGATAGCTGGCTCGATTACCTCTACTGGGACACCGAACTCGAGCCTTGAGCCGGTCGGTCCGCGCTCGTTTCTTACGCAACTGCAATGATTTGACGCGCGTCAAAGCGCGAAGGTTTTGCTTGCGCCATCCGTTAATCAAATGGGTGCAAGGAGTCAGCGCATGAACAAGCCCGTGGCACCGGACGTAGCCAAGACCGAGGGGCCGACGCCGTTGTCGCTCGTCCCCAAGTCGCAGGCGGCGTCGGCACGCCCGCTCTGGCGCAGGCCATGGGCGATCGGCGGTTTTGCTGGCGCTCATCGTCATCGCGGCGGCCGGCAGTTATTGGCTGCTCAGCAACGGCGGAACCGTGCGCTATGCCACCGCGGCGGTGACGCGCGGCGACGTCACGCGCACCGTGACCGCCACCGGCACGGTCAATCCCGTGCTCACCATCATTGTCGGTACATATGTTTCGGGCGTCATTCAGGACGTTCAGTGCGACTACAACACCGAGGTGAAGAAGGGACAAATCTGCGCCAAGATCGATCCCCGCCCCTATCAGAGCCTGGTCGATCAGGCCAAAGCCAATCTTGCGCAGGCTCAGGCGCAGGTCGCCAAAGACCAGGCCAATTTCGACTACGCGCAACTCAACTACGACCGCAATGCGAGGCTGTCGCAGACCAATGCCATTTCCAAGGACACGCTCGACAATTCGAAGAATGCGCTGGACCAGGCGCAGGCGCAGATCGGCGTTGACCAAGCCGTCATCGCACAGCGCCAGGCGCAGCTCGAGGCAGCCGAGATCAATCTCGGCTACACCAATATCATTTCGCCCGTCGACGGCACCGTTGTCTCGCGCAATGTCACCGTCGGGCAAACCGTGGCGGCAAGCTTCCAGACGCCGACGCTGTTCCTGATCGCGACCGACCTCACCAAGATGCAGGTCGATACCAATGTCAGCGAAAGCGACATCGGCGCCATCAAGAACGGCAACAAGGTCTACTTTTCCGTCGACGCTTTCCCCAAACGCACGTTTCAGGGAACCGTCTCTCAAGTGCGCCAGTCGCCGCAAAACGTGCAGAACGTCATCACCTATGACGTCGTCGCGAGCGTCGCCAACAACGACCTCGCGCTCAAGCCTGGCATGACGGCATCGAGCCGCATCGTCATCGCCGCGCGCAACAATGTGCTGCGGGTGCCGAGCCAGGCGCTGCGTTATGCGCCGGGCGGGCTCAAGGTCGCCAAACAAGGTTCGGCGGCGGTCTACGTGCTGCGCGACGGCGCGGCGGTGCGGGTGCCGGTCGAGGTCGGTCTCGACGACGACAGCCATGCCGAAATCGTCAAGGGCGACTTAAAGCCGGGCGAACGCGTCATCGTCACCGAGCAACGCAACGGCTCGGGCAACGGCAAGCAAGGCGCAGCGCCGCGCCTGCGGCTTTAGTCCGCGGCCAGCAGGTCGCTCATGACCGAACCCATCATCAAGCTCGAGCACATCACGCGGACCTATCATGTCGGCGACGTCGACGTGCATGCTCTGCATGACGTCAGCCTCACCATCGAGCCGGGCGAGTTCGTCGCCATCATGGGCCATTCGGGTTCCGGCAAATCGACGCTGATGGCTATTCTCGGCTGCCTCGACCGGCCGACGAGCGGCCGTTATTTCTTCGAGGGCACCGATATTGCAGACCTGAGCGAGCCGGACCGCGCGCAGTTGCGCAGCGAGCGGCTGGGCTTCGTGTTCCAGAGCTTCAACCTGCTCGCCCGCACCAGCGCGCTGGAAAACGTTTCGCTGCCTTTGTTCTATGCCGCCTCGGGCCCGGCCAGCGCCGCCTCGCGCAGCGAGCGCGCCCGCGCGGCGCTCGGTCTGTTGGGCTTAAGCGAGCGCGAGCGCAACACGCCGGGGCAGTTGTCGGGCGGCCAGCAGCAGCGGGTGGCGATCGCGCGCGCCCTGATCAACAATCCCAGCTTGCTGCTCGCCGACGAGCCGACCGGCAATCTCGATACCCGCAACTCGCACGAGATCATGGAAACGCTGACCCAGCTCAACCGCGAACAGGGGGTCACCATCGTCGTCGTCACGCATGAGATCCGATATCGCGGCCTATGCGGACCGTGTGCTGACCATGCGCGACGGAGAAATCGTTTCCGACAAGCGCAACCCTAAAAAGCCGGACGAAGCGATTGAACGGCACGTGGCGCCCGCGTCTTTCCTGCGCCGGAAGTTGCGGCCACAGCCGGTGAAGGCCGGCGCCAATACCGCCTGGGCCTTCAGCTTGATGATCATGGCAGCCGCCGATGCAGGCGCTGCGCCGTAACATGATGCGCTCGACCCTGACCATGCTCGGCGTCTTTATCGGCGTCGCCGCATTGATCGCCATGGTCGCCGTCGGCCAGGGCGCCAACGAGGCTGTGCGCAAGCAGATCCAGAGCCTCGGTACCAATCTGGTCGTGGTGCTGCCCGGGGCGCGCACCATGGGCGGCATGCGTGGCGGGTTCGGCAGCGCCTCCACGCTCACGGTGGCCGACGCGCAGGCAATCCTGCGTGAAAGCCCGGCCGTCGAGCGAGGTCAGCTACCTCATCCGCCAGGTCCTCGCAAGTGCAATACGGCAATCAGAACTGGAGCACGCAAATTCAGGGCGTCAGCGTCAATTATCCGCCGATGACCAATTGGCGGGTCGAAGCCGGCCGCGGCATTTCCGCCGACGACGAAAATCGGCCGCCCTGGTCGCCGTGATCGGCAAGACGGTCGCGCAACAAATTGTTCGGCGAACGCAGAACCCGATCGGTGCGCTCATCCAGGTGAAGGGCGTGCCGATGCGCGTGATCGGCGTGCTCGCATCCAAGGGACAGACGCCGTTCGGCCGGACCAGGACGACCTGATGATGATTCCGTTCACCACCGCCGAGCGCAAAGTGCTCGGCGTCGCCGCGCCAACGCAAGCGCAGACGCAGCTCAACTGGATCTATCCCGAGCCCACCCAACCCTTACGCCTGACAGCCGCATCTGGCCGGCTATGTCAACAGATCTACGTGCAGGCCGTCAGCCAGGAACGACGTGCAGACGGTGATCGCGCAGGTCGACCGACATTCTCGCGCGCCGCCACCGCATCAGCCGGGCGACGAGAGCGGATTTCTCCGTGCGCAATCTGAGCCAGATCGCCGAGACCGCCGAAAGCTCGAGCCGCATCATGGCGCTCCTGCTCGCCGCCGTCGCTTCGATCTCGCTGGTGGTCGGCGGCATCGGCATCATGAACATCTTGCTGGTGTCGGTGACCGAGCGCACGCGCGAGATCGGCCTGCGCATGGCGATCGGCGCGCGCCGGCTGCACGTTCTGCTGCAATTCCTCGCCGAGGCGGTTTTCCTGAGCGTGACCGGCGGCGTCGCCGGCATCGTCATGGGCGTCGCCTTCTCGGTGTCATCTCGATGGTGTTCGGGCTGGTCGACGGCGATTTCGGCGGCGGCTATCGCCGGCGGATTCCTGTTCTCCGCCGCGGTCGGCATTTTCTTCGGCTATTACCCGGCGCGCAAAGCCGCCCGCCTCGATCCGATCGAGGCGCTGCGCTACGAGTGAATTAGGTCACGCGCCCGGCAACATCCGCTGCAGCACGCGGTCGCGGCGGACGAAGTAGATGATAGAGCGCGGCCGCGACATGCAGGCCGACCAACGCCAGCAGCAGATAATTCGCCAGCAGGCCGTGCACGTCGCCGGTCCAGCCCCAGCCGGACCGCGCGCTTGGCGATCAGCTTCGGCAATTCCAGGCCGAACATCACGATCGGCATAGCCGCGCCAGGAGGCGTTGATCCAGCCGAGGACAGGAACGACGAACAGCAGCACGTAGAGGAGCCAATGGATGACGTGCGCCGACTGCAATTGCCAAAGCGGCAGACCGCTTCCGGCGCGGGTTCACCTTGCGTCGCCCGCCAGCCGAGCCGCACGATGGCGACGGCGAGGAACGATCATGCCGAACGGTGAAGTGCAGGTTGATCAGCGTCGTCGGCCGGCGTGTCGCGCCGCATATGCGGCATGGTCCAGGCGAACATGAACTGCGCGATGAGCAGTGCCAGAATCAGCCAATGCAGAAAGTTTCGCGGTGCCGGTGTAGCCGCGGGCTTTGCGTGCGCGTTCGCCATGAAGTTCATTAACCCTTGTCGTGGAACCGGAGCGTACCTACATGAGGCTTGAGTTAGCGTCGACCCCGTAGAAATTCCTTAGTGGATTGGTATGTGGGCCAGACGTCTGCGGCCACGAAATGATGCAGGTGTCGCCGGATGTACGCGCGCCTTCTCGTTCGTGGTCGTTCGGATTTCCGGGATCGCTAGTTCATGCGTCCGACTATGGCGAAGTTGCGGCTAGTCGGCGGGCGCGCAAAGGCCGCCTTGGCGCCCCACAGCGCGACGGCTGCCAAGCCCAAGCGACACTGGCACGTCCCAGCCGGCGAGCGACAGGCCGAGGAACCGCCAGGACGGCACGTCACAGCGCACCAGGCTGATGTTGCCGAGCTGCTTCATCATATCCTGCGCCGTGCCGAAATTGTTGATCGGCCCGCTGCAATCCTGCGGGCCCCGCCAGAACTTCCATTCGACGCCGGCGTGATAGGCGGCCGAGCCCGCTATTCCACAGCATGACCGCCGCGATCACGAGAAAACCAAGCACCAGAACCTTGCGCGCGGCGCCGTGGCTGGCGCCCAGCCACAACAGCGCCGCCAGCGGCACGCAGACGTAATAGGCGATGCCGCTGCTCGAGGCAGAGCGGGCACGGCGGCAGGCCCATGCCGTATTGGAAGAAGAAGAAGCCGCCGATGGTGGCAAGCCCGACCACCGCGACGATGGCGGCGGCGGCGCGCGAGCGGGTCATTGCGGGCGAGAGCGACATAGTCGTTCATTCTGCGCTTCCGAACGCCCGCTCGAAGGATCAGCCTTCGAGGAGAATGGTGCCCCTGGCCGGACTCGAACCAGCACGATGTTTCCACCACCTGATTTTGAGTCAGGCGCGTCTACCAATTCCGCCACAGGGGCCTATCTCATGCCGGATCATAGCGGCCGACCAACCGGGCCAACGTCGCGCCGGCCGCGAATATGCGGCAGCGCGCGGCGGTCAACGCGCTATGTCGGCGGCCGGCTGTCAGTAAGATCGGGCAAATCACGCCTTTTTCAAGGAGATGGCAATGAACGAAGAAGCCCTCAACATGTCGCTGCGCAAATTCCTCAAGGTGGTCGGCGTCACCTCGCAGCAGGAAATCGAGAAGGCCATTCGCGCGGCGGTGGCCGACGGGCGGCTCAAGGGCAATGAGGCGCTGTCGGCACAGGTCGTGCTGACCATCGACAAAGCTGGCCTGAGCCACAAGATCGACGGCACGATCGAGCTTGAATAGCGGGGCGCGTTACGAAACCGGCTCGGCGCTCACATTGCGGCGGCCGAACGCCGCCTCCATTTCGCGCCGCACTTTCACCGCGCTGTCGTTCGCGTCGTAGGCGACATCGGCCCATTTGAGGGCGCCGCCTTCCGCGATGTCGCTCTTGAGCTTGACGTTGTGGGCGAGGCCGAGCGGCAGCAATTCGTCGCGCAGCGAGACATCGGCCGGCGTCTGCTTGCCCCAGACGCAGAAACCACCCTCGCCGTCGAGCATCTCGCCGGCCTGCAGCGCCTTCTTGGCGGTCGCCACCACGTCGGAGCGGAAGCCGGTGGGCGCGCCGGTCGGTTCGCCGCGCAGTGCGCAACTTGCGACCGAGATGCCAAGCTCGAGCCCGATCATGTGGATCGGCCGGTAGAGCGCGGCGTATTTGCCGGATCTAGTCCGGCAGCATGGAATATTCCTTGAAGCAGCGGCGCGCGTAGTCGGTCTCGCCTTCGAACACCACATAGGTGCCGAGCGCGAGATGATGCGGCACGTCTCTTCCGTCGCGATAGACCGAGAGACGCACTTCGGTGACGCCGGCCTTTTCCAACGTGCCGCCGTCACTCTTCGGCTTGCAGATCTCGGCAAGCTCGAAACGCGTGGCCGGTGGAAAATGCAAGCCGTCGCTTTGCGGCACCAGGCCGGTGGCGTTGCACACCGCCGTCATCTCGATGCCGGACTTGGTGCCGTCGACGAAACGAGTTGAACATTTTCGGATTGATCGACTTGCGGTCGGTGATGTTGAGATATTTGTCGAGGATATCCCAGACATTGTCCGGATTGGACTGGTGATAGTGCGGCTCGTAGCGCGTGCCTTTGCCGGCTGCGATCACCTTGAAGCCGGCGGCGCGCGCCCAATCGACATGCTCGCAAATCAGCGCCGGCTGGTCGCCCCAGGCCAGCGAATAGACGACGCCGGCCGCCTTGGCGCGGCGCGCCAGCAAGCGGTCCGGCCACCGCGTCGGCTTCCACATTGACCATGACGATGTGCTTGCCGTTGTCGATCGCGCTTTCAGCGCAATGATGGATGCCGGCGCCCGGCACGCCGGTCGCCTCCACGATCACCTCGATACGCGGATCGGCGATCAAGGCGTCGGCGTTGTCGGTAACAAACGTCGCGCGCTGCTTGTGCGCATCGTCGAGCGACGCGGCGGCATAAGCCGCCTCCGGCCAGCCCGCGGTCTTCAACTGGCTGCGCGCGCGCGCAACGTCGAGATCGGCGACGGCTGCGACATGCAGGCCCTTGGTGAGCCGGGCCTGCGCGAGAAACATGGTGCCGAACTTGCCGGCGCCGATGAGCGCGACGGTCACCGGTTTGCCGGCGGCTTCGCGTTCGAGCAACTTGGTAGAGAGGTTCACGGTCGCAATCATGTTCCCGGACTGATGGCGCGCGACGCAAACACAAGCGCGCGGCCTAAAACAAGCGGTCGCGCCGCGCCGCCGGAGATCGGCATGTTATTGGCAGAGCGCGCGGGAGACGAAGGTTTCGGTGTGGCAGCCCGGCCCGCTGTTGCGGCCGGCAGATAGACCTCGGCCGGGCAGACTTCGGCCGTGGTCATGTCGAGGCTTTTGCCGGTGCTGAAGCCTTTGGCCTTGCAGATGGCATAAGCAGCCGCGATGCAGTCGGGCGCGCCGTTCGGCGCGATCTGGCACTTTTCGTGGCCGATCATGACGCGCGTATTGGGGAGACGGCCGACGGCATCGGCGGCGTCTTTGGCGTTATCGACCGTCGTCTTGGCGGCCTGGCTCGCGTCCTGGCCGATATTCTGGAAGCGCTTGTTCATGCCACGGAATCCGGAATTGAAACTGTCGACCGTCTGGTCGAACCAGCGGCCCACCGTGCCGAAAAATCCAGGCTTCTGCGGCTCAGCCGCCGGTTCTTTAGGGGTCTGTTTCTCCGGTGCGGCGGTAATAAAGCCGCGGCCTTCGACGGCGGGCGAATTCTGCGCGTTTTGCGCGAAGGCCAGTGTCGAGGCGAGCACCAGCACGCACGCGACCAGTCCGGCGAGCGTCACGTTCGCCGCGTGTCGTCGTACGAGGTGAAGTCGAACCCCTTTAAAGCAGTCCATGGCCGGTCAACTGACAGCAGTCGCGTTCGCGGCAGTCATTGCCCAATGGCATTAGGCACAACGGCATTTGCGCCGGCAGCCGTTCTTATTACCACCGGGTGGCGAAATTGAGGACCGCCGCTTCAGATCAAGTATAGCGCAGCCACGATGCCGATGACGACCACCGCGGCGAACAATAGGGTCCAAAGCCCGAGTTGTTTTTCAATGATGTGGCGGGCCTGCTCGCCATAGCGATGCAGCAGAAAAGCCAGCACGAAGAAGCGCGTACCACGGGTAATGACTGAAAACAGCACGAAAAGCCCGAGATTGTAGCCGGCAAATCCCGAGGTGATGGTGACGATCTTGTAGGGGATCGGGGTCAGCCCCTTGAGCAGAATGATCCAGGCCCCCCATTGCGCGTAGGCCTCCCGAAAGGCCTCAACCTTGTTGCCGTAGCCATAGAGCTGGATCAGCCAGGCCCCGACCGAGTCGTAGAGCAGCGCGCCGATCGCGTAGCCAACAAGGCCGCCGAGCACCGAGGCCACCGTGCACCAGGCGGCCATGACGTAGGCCCGATTGGGGCGCGCCAGCGCCATCGGGATCAGCATGATGTCGGGCGGGACTGGAAAAAACGAGCTTTCGGCGAACGCCACCGCGCTCATGGTCCAAAGCGCATGCGGCTTGTGCGCGGCCTCGACGCACCAGTCATAGAGCCGGCGTAGCAACGACCGCTGCTCGGCAGCCTCGATGGTCATGAACTCAACTCGCCGGGATAAAAGCTGAAATTGCCAGAATCAGCGACGTTTGCGGGTTTGGCGGGCTTCCAACGCCACCACCTTACGCCGCGGCAAAGATTGAACTAGCTCTTTTTTTGGCAATTTTTCGGCGATGCCGAACATGCGCTCGCGCCGTCGCATTTCCGCCCAGACGTCTTCGGGTTTCACGCCGGCATGCACCCAGAGTACGACCAGATTGTAAATCAGGTCGGCGCTTTCGCGGGCCACAGCCTCGGGCTGGCCGTGCATGGCGTCAATGACGACCTCGACGGCTTCTTCGGCGAGTTTTTTGGCCATTTTGGCGCGGCCCGCACGAAAAAGCCTCGCCGTGCGCGACTTGGTGGGGTCTGATCCCCGCGCGGCGATTACAGCCTCGTAGAGGCGAGAGACCAAATCAGTCATGCCGTGCACAATACCCGATCGAGCAGGATATCGGGTTAACGTCTACAAAATATAGCGTTTTTCGGTCCGGTCGACCGCAAGTGCAGTTAACGAGCCTATGCATGACAATACCTCCAACCGCTCGTGACGCGGCCCCGGCCCGCAGCCCTAATCCTCTGATCTACTTAAATTAAACGTCCCTAGTCACCAATGCCTGCGGCGAGGGAGTGGTTCCCTCACTCGTCCTCCGCAAGGAGTGTCGCATTGCCGCCGGCGGCGGCCGTGTTGACCGTAACCACCTGCTCGAGCGCGAGACGGTGCAGATAATGCGGGCCCCCGGCCTTCGGACCCGTCCCTGAGAGCCCGCTGCCGCCGAAGGGCTGCGAGCCGACCACGGCACCGATCATGTTGCGGTTGACGTAGACATTGCCGTTGGCGAGCCGGCCAATGATGTGCTCGACGGTCGTCTCGATGCGCGAATGGATGCCGAGCGTGAGCGCGGTGCCATTGCCGGCAATGTCATCGAGCAGGGAATCGAGTGCACCGCTCCGCCAGCGCACCACATGCAGGACCGGGCCAAACACCTCTTCCTGCAGGTCGCCCGCGCTGTCCAATTCGACAATGGCCGGTGCGACATAGGTGCCCGTGGGCAGCGTCGCGCGATCGCCGCGGAATCGCACCCGCTTGCCCATCGCGGCGATCCAGCGCTCGAGCCTGGCTTGTGCCTCCCGGTCGATGACCGGACCAACCTGCGTGGCCGGATCGCGCGGATCGCCGAGCGCCAGTTCACGCACGGCGCCCGTCACCATGGCGAGCACGCGGTCTGCGATATCGTCTTGCAGGCACAACAGGCGCAACGCCGAACAGCGCTGACCGGCGGAGCGGAAGGCCGATGTCACGACATCGTCGGCAACCTGTTCGGGCAGCGCGGTGGCGTCGACGATCATGGCGTTGATGCCACCGGTTTCGGCGATCAATGGCGCGATCGGGGCGTTCTTGGCGGCCAACGCGCGATTGATGAGACGGGCAACCTCCGTCGAACCGGTGAAGACGACGGCGGCAACCCTGCGGTCGGCGACCAGCATGGCACCCACCTTGCCGTCGCCGGGCACAAGATGCAGCGCGCTTTTCGGCACGCCGGCGTCATGCAGGAGCTTGACCGCCTCGAATGCGATCAGCGGCGTCTGTTCGGCGGGCTTGGCGATGACCGCATTGCCGGCGGCAAGCGCGCCGGCAATCTGGCCGATGAAGATCGCCAGCGGGAAATTCCACGGGCTGATGCAGACGGCCACGCCGCGTCCCCGATATTGCAACGTATTGCTTTCGCCGGTCGGGCCAGGAAGCGGCTGCGGCGTGAGCGTGCTGCGCGCCTGCGCCGCGTAGTAGCGGCAGAAATCGGCGGCCTCGCGCACTTCCGCCACGCAGTCGTCGAGCGTCTTGCCGCCTTCGACTTGCAGAAGCGCGATGAGCCGCGCGCGGTTTTGCTCGATCAGGTCGCCGGCGCGTTCGAGCGCGGCGGCGCGGCGCACGACGGGCGTTGCGTTCCAGGCCGCAAAGCCGGCGAGCGCAGCGGCCATCGCCGCCGCGGCCGTGCCTTGATCGCCGTCCTGCACGGTGCCGGCAACGCTGCCGTCGATCGGAGACAGCACATTGCGACGGTTCCCTTTGGCGGGACGGCCGTCGATGAGCGGCGAAGCGTCCACCTGTGTTGTTGCCGCATGGATCTCGGCGAGCAGCGCCGCCAGCGCGGAACGATCGCCGAATTCGACGCCCATCGTGTTCTTGCGTGCAGGCGCAAACAGATCGCGCGGCAGTGGAATATTCGCGTTGCGCGCCCGCTCAGGGGATCCGATCCAGCGCTGCGGGCGCTTGAGAATGTCCGCGATCGGTATGGAGGGATCTGCGGCCACCGATACGAACGACGAATTCGCTCCGTTTTCCAGGAGACGGCGCACGAGATAAGCGAGCAGATCGGCATGACCGCCGACCGGCGCGTAGACGCGGCAAGTGAGCGCCGGCTTGTCTTCGAGCAGCGCGTGATAGAGCGCCTCGCCCATGCCGTGCAGTCGCTGGAATTCATAGTCGGCGGAGGAGCCCGCTTCCTCGATCACGCTTGCCACCGTCAGCGCATTGTGGGTGGCGAACTGCGGATAAAGACGCCGATGCGCGGCAAACAGCCGGCGCGCACAATCCTGATACGAGAGATCGGTCATCGCCTTGCGGCTAAAGACCGGATAATCGGCGAGCCCGCGCTCCTGCGCGCGCTTGATCTCGGTATCCCAATAGGCGCCCTTGACCAGCCGCACCATCAGCCGGCGATCGAGCGCTTGCGCCGCTTGCGCAACCCAGTCGATCACGGCGCCTGCACGTTTCTGGTAGGCCTGCACCGCCAGCCCGAAGCCGTCCCAGCCGGCGAGCGAGGTGTCGCGCAAGACCGCGCCGATCACCTCAAGCGACAGTTCGAGCCGGTCGGCCTCCTCGGCGTCGACGGTGAAATTCAGTTCGTAGCTTTTGGCGCGTTGCGCCAGCTCCAGCAGCTTGGGCACAAGTTCCCGCAACACCCGCTCGCGCGACAAAGGCTCGTAGCGCGGGTGCAGCGCCGACAATTTGACAGAGATGCCGGGCCGCCTCGGCAAGGCGGCATTGCCCGCGCTCCGGCCGATGGCGTCGATCGCGGCGGAATAAGAGTCGAAGTAATGCGCCGCGTCGCTTTCCGTGCGGGCGCCCTCGCCCAGCATGTCGAAGGAATAGAGATACTCAGGTCCAGAATGCGCGCGCGACAGCGCTTCGTCGATCGTCTCGCCCAGCACGAAGTGCGACCCAAGCAGGCGCATGGCTTGTCGGGTCGCCGCGCGCACCGCCGGCAGTCCAAGGCGCTTGACCAGCGCGTCGACAATTCCCTCCGGCGTCTCGCCGGGATGAATGACGCGGGCGGTGAGCCCCAAGGTCCAGGCCGACGCCGAGACCAGGAACGCGTTCGAGCGAGCGTCGTAATGCTCCCAGTCGCCGCTTTTCAGCTTGTCCTCGATCAACCGGTCTGCGGTCGCCGCATCGGGTACCCGTAGCAGCGCTTCGGCCAGCACCATCAGCGCCAAGCCCTCCTTGGTGGAGAGCGCGTAGGCATGCAGAAAATCCTCGACGCCGCCGAGGCGGCCGCTGCGGGCGCGGATCGCCTCGACCAGCCGGGTGGCGCGGCGGTCGATGCGGGCTTCAGCTTCCGGCACGCGACCCGCAGCGCTCAAGAAGGCATCGGCGAGCGCTTCGTCCGCCGGCGCAAAGGGCGCCCGGAAGGACGGAACTTCGCACATGACGCTGGCAGGCCGTGCCACCTGCATGAGTTAAAGCCTCCGCGCAAAGGGACGGGCAACTTAACCATCAAAGTCCCGCCGCTTGGGATTCACAAGCGTGTTGCAAGATTAGCTATGTCGCCAAACAAATTCGTCATCAGCGCGCCAATATCTTGCTCTTTGCACACGCATGTATTTTGGTGAAAGTGACGAGCAACAATCTGATTTGCGGGAGCTCCGATGCAGTTGCGAGCCGCAAAAAGGACCGAGCCGATGAGATTTTGGCGCGCTGTTAGAACAGCCGTAGCGGGGCTTCTGCTCACCGCTGCGCTGGCGAGCGGCGCCGCAGCGGACGAAATCAGCATCAAGTTTTCCCTCGACGGCCAATATGAGGGCCCGTCCGCACCATTCCTGCTTCCCCTCGACAAAGGCTACTATAAGGCCGAAGGCCTCAACGTCAGCATTGACCCTGCTGATACGGCGCTCGACCCGATCAAGCGGATCGCGTCCGGGGCCTACGACATGGGCGTTGCCGACATCAACGCGCTGATCAAGTTCCGTGACGCCAATCCGAAAGCGGCGATGAAGGCCGTGTTCATGGTGTACAACAAGCCGCCTTTCGCGGTGATCGGCCGCAAGAGCCGCGGTGTCACCGCGCCCAGGGATCTGGAAGGCAAAAAGCTCGGCGCGACGACGGACGGCCAAGTTTTCGCGCAATGGCCGATCTTCGCCAAGGTCAACGGCATCGATACCGCCAAGGTGACGGTCGAGAATGTCGGTGTGCCGGTGCGCGATCCATTGCTCGCCGCCGGCCAGGTCGACGCCATCACGGGCTTGTCCTTCGCTTCCTATGTCGACCTCAAGGACAAAGGAGTGCCGGTCGACGATATCGTCGTGCTGCTGATGGGTGATTACGGCGTCGAGCTTTACGGCAATACCATCATCGTCAACAGCAAATTCGCCGAACAGCACCCCGAAGCGGTGAAAGGCTTCCTGCGCGCCTTTCTCAAAGGCTTGAAAATAGCGGTGACGTCGCCGGCCAATACGATCAGCTACGTGCTCGAGCGCAACGACGCCGCCAAGAAGAATCTCGAGCTCGAGCGCCTGAAAATGGTGATCCGAGACAATATCTTGACACCGGAGGTCAAGGCGAACGGTTATGGCGGAATCGACGACGACCGGATGACGCGGGCAATCGATCAGCTTGCAATCGCCTACAAGTTCAAGGCGAACAAGCCGAAGCCAGCGGATGTTTTCGACGCGTCGTTTCTGCCGCCTGCGAACCAGCGCAAAGCAAAGTAATCGGCCACCTCAAGCGGCCGGATTGCTCACCCTGGTGATCGGAGCAACCGATTTGGTCAGACCGGTATCCGGATAAAGCACATCGGCGATTTCGTCGGACAGTTGCTCATAGGCGGAACGGGCACCGCCTTCACGGATATAAATGCCGGAATGCAGATCGGGCAGGTCGGGCAAAGGCCCGTCTTCCCACATGAGCATGCCCAGTTCCGCGACGCGGTGGCGGGCGAATGGCATAACGCCGAGGCCGGCAAGCACGGCATTGCTCAAGCTGGCCATACTGGAGCCGGTGAACACGGCTTCCCAGTCGAGATCCCGCCTTTTTCAGCGCCTGCACGGCAATTTGATGAAAAATGCAAGGCTCGCCATACGTGGCCAAGGGAACGGGACGGCTGGTATCGATTTCGGTCGTCAGGCCGCGCACCCACACCATCTCCATCGTCCAGGAATGATGCGCATCATGCGGCCGGTTGGCCGTGTGACCGACAAAAAGGTCGAGGCTGCCGTTATGCAACTCGTGCACCATGGTGCTGAAATAACCGCTGCGCACGACGAAGCGCACATCCGGCCAGCGATCACGGAATCGGGCGAGCGCCGCCGGCAGCCGCGAGGCGATGAAATCGCTCGGCGTGCCGACACGAATTATCAGGTCCGGGCGCGGTCCAGCGCCGCCGATATGCATGATCTGATCGTTGAGCGAGAGCAGCCGGCGCGCGTAGCTCATTACCAGTTCGCCTTGCGGCGTCAGTTTGAAATCGCTGGTGGTGCGGTCGAACAGTTCGCAGCCAAGGAGCACCTGCAGGCGCTTGATTTGCGCGCTCACCGCCGGCTGGGTGACGCCGAGTGAGCAAGCCGCTTTTGTGAAGCTGTGTCGGTCGACAACCGCGACCAGCGCCCTCAGCAGATCGGTTGGTATGTTGGTCATTAACACTCCCCCTCGACAACTACACTCCGCCCCACCCAAATTCGTTAGCGTACTAACGGTATTCCTTATTTTGTATAATCAATTTAACACTGTGAACCTGTCCATCGCCAAGCAAACAATGCGAGCGATGGTCCGACATCGGACGCCGCGCATCGCCGGACAAGCGATGAAAACGATCAATAAATCTAATCAGCGCTATTTGATGCGCTCAAGAATGCTCACATAGTTGGCAACCGCGGTGCCGCCCATGTTGAATATGGCACCAAGCCGGGCGTCTTTGATCTGCATATCGCCTGCGCTTCCGGTCAGTTGCATGGCGGTGAGCGCGTGCATCGACACGCCGGTCGCCCCGATCGGATGGCCTTTGGCCTTGAGCCCTCCGGATGGGTTCACCGGCAACTTCCCGTCCTTTTGCGTCCAGCCTTCCTGGACGGCGCGGGCGCCCTGCCCTTCGGGCGTCAGGCCCATAGCCTCGTACTCGATCAATTCAGCGATGGTGAAGCAGTCGTGCGTTTCCACGAACGACAGGTCGCCGAGCGTGACGCCGGCCTTGGCAAGCGCGCGTTGCCAGGCATGGGTGCATCCCTCGAACTTGAGAATGTCGCGCTTCGACATCGGCAGGAAATCCTGCACGTGTTGCGCCGCGCGGAAAGCGATCGCCTTGTCGAACTTGAGTGCCGTTTCGATATCGGCCAGCACCACGGCAGCAGCACCATCGGAGACGAGCGAGCAATCGGTGCGCTTCAGCGGACCGGCGACGAACGGATTCTTGTCGCTTTCGGTGCGGCAGAAGTCGTAGCCGAAGTCTTTGCGCATCTGCGCGAAAGGATTGCCGACGCCATTCTTGTGGTTCTTGGCGGCGATCATGGCGAGCGCATCGGACTGATCGCCATATTTCTGGAAATAGAGCCCGGCGATCTTGCCGAACACGCCGGCGAAGCCGCCGTCGATATCGGCCTCCTCGCGCACGTAAGACGCCTTCAACAGATTGCGCCCGACCTCGGACCCTGGCGTCGTCGTCATCTGCTCGACACCGACCACGAGCACGATGCGCGCCGAACCGGCGGCAATCGCCTTCAGGCCCTGATGCACGGCGGCCGAACCGGTGGCGCAGGCATTCTCCACCCGCGTTGCCTGCTTGAAGCGAAGATCGGGCGAAGCCTGCAGGACCAGCGAGGCGGTGAAATCCTGCGCCGAAAAGCCTGCGTTGAAATGTCCCAGGACGATTTCGTCCACGTCCTTCGGCGCGATCCCGGCATCGGCCAGCGCCTCCACCGCAACCCGCACGATCAGGCTTTCGACGCTCTCGTCACCCAGCTTGCCGAAGGGGGTATGGGCCCACCCGACGATGGCCGCGCTCATCATTCGTCTCCCTGCCGAACTTTGGTCGCATTATCCGCAGATAAACAAGGAATTACCATTGCTTAAAGCGGGGCCGGACCGGCTTTGCCTCCCGCCCCGAGCTTCGATAGCCTACGCCCGTCGCCCGATGAACCCAACGGGGTCGCTACCAGGCCCGCCGCTGCCGATTGGACCGTTATAGCCCGTGAGCCGCCGCTTGAGCCTCCGCTCCCTGTTGATCGGATTTGCCGCCGGATTTGCCGTCCTGGCGCTCCTTGCCAGCGGGACGACGCGCGCCCACGCCGAGGCGAAGTTGTTGATCGAAGCCTCGACCGGAAAGGTGCTGCACGCCGAGAACGCCACCTATCCGTGGTACCCGGCGTCCATCACAAAATTAATGACCGCCTACACGACGCTGCGCGCCATCAAGGCGGGCCGGGTCAGCATGAACACCTTGCTTACGGTCTCGCGCAACGCCGCCGCGCAGAACCCGGCCAAGATGGGTTTCAAGATCGGCACCCGGGTCACCATCGACAATGCGCTCAAGATGCTGCTGGTGAAATCGGCCAACGACGTCGCCGTCACCATCGCCGAGGGCGTCGGCGGCTCGATTTCCGGCTTCGCCGACATGATGAACGCCAATGCGCGCCGCCTCGGCATGACGCAATCCAATTTCGTCAATCCCAACGGCCTGCCGGCGGAGAACCACGTCACCTCCGCACGCGACATGGGCATTCTCGCGCGCGCGATCATTTTGGAATTTCCCGAATACGATTCCTACTTCCACGTCCACTCGATCCGCTACGGCAACCGCGTGATGCGGAATTACAATTCGCTGCTCGCCCGCTATCCCGGCGCCGACGGCATGAAGACCGGCTTCATCTGCGCCTCCGGCTATAACGTCGTCGCCTCGGCGACGCGCAACGGCCGCCGACTGATCGCGGTCATTCTCGGCGCCTATTCCGGCGCGGTACGCTCGCAGCATGCAGCGCAACTTCTGGAAACCGGATTCAACAGCGGCGGGCTGTCGTGGCTGACGCCCTCGCTCGGCACCGTCGATGCGCTTGCCCCGATCGACGCGCAGCCACCGAACCTGCGCGATGAAATGTGCGGCGGTCATCGCCGCAAACCGCCCTCGGAAGATAATGATGAAGACGATGGCGCCGCCACCGCGGCTAACGGCGGCAACGGCACGTCACCCGCCTTCATGCTGTCCAGCTTGAAGGCGACAGCAGGCAAGTTTGTGCTCGGCCCGCCGGTCGACACCACGCCGCCGGTCGTTGTCTTCACCGGTCCGGCCGACCATCCCGATCCGATCCAGGTCGAACGCCACGCCCCGAAGAAGAAGCGAGCCGCCAAGGCGCGCAAGCCGAAGGCCAAGGTTTCCACGGCCAAGCAATGAACGGCTCAGCGCCCAGCGCCGACCGCAAGCAGCCGCCGACGCCCATCCCGCTCACCGTGCTGACCGGTTTTCTCGGCGCCGGCAAGACGACCCTCCTCAACCGCCTGCTGAAAGACCCTGCGCTCGCGGAGACCGCGGTCATCATCAACGAGTTCGGCGAAGTCTCGCTCGACCACCTGCTGGTCGAATATGTCTCGGACAATGTGATGCTGCTGCAATCCGGGCTGCCTGTGCTGCACCATGCGCGGCGACCTGGTCGACGCGCTGGAGACGCTGCTGCGCGATCTCGACAACCGCCGCTGCACCTTCCGCCGCGTGCTGCTGGAAACGACCGGCCTCGCCGATCCGGCGCCGGTGCTGCACACCGTGATGTCTCATCCTTATCTTCTGCTGCGCTACCGGCTCGACGGTGTGGTCACGGTGGTCGATGCCGTCAACGGCGCCGCGGAGCTCAACGACCATCCTGAGGCGGTCAAGCAGGCCGCCGTTGCCGACCGGCTGGTGCTGACCAAGACCGATCTGGCGACGCCCGAGCAGAGCGCCGCGCTGGTCGCGCGACTGCACGCGCTCAACCCGGCCGCGACTGTTCTCGATGCCGCCAAGGGCGAGGCGACGCCGGAGCGCTTGTTGAACTGCGGCCTGTACGACCCAGAGCGAAAAATTCCCGACGTCAAGAAATGGCTTTCAGAGGAAGCCTACGCCGACGCGCATGCGCATCACGGCCATGAGCATCATCACGCACACGGCCATCACCACGACCACGATCATCTCGACCGCAACCGCCACGACAAGCACATTGCGAGCTTCGTGCTGACGCACGATGCGCCGATCCCGGCCGGCACACTCGACATGTTTCTCGAGCTCTTGCGCGCGAATTACGGCGCGCAACTGCTGCGCGTCAAAGGCATCGTGCAGCTTGCCGAAATGCCCGACCGCCCGCTGGTGGTGCACGGCGTGCAGCACGTGCTGCATCCGCCGGCGCGGCTCGAACGCTGGCCGGACGAGGACCATCGCAGCCGCATCGTGTTCATTACCCGTGATCTGCCTGAACGCACGGTGCGCGACCTATTCGACGCCTTTCTCGGCAAGATCGCCCCGGACCGCCCCGACCGCGCGGCGCTGACCGACAATCCGCTGGTGCCCTTCGGCGGCGCGGACCGGTAGCGCCGGCCGCGCTTGCGCGGTCCCTCGACTCAAGCGATTCATTATATAAGTACTGCCCAACGAGCGGGCTCCGAGGAAACGGCCATGGAACGGCTCTGGCTGCGGCACTATCCGCCGGGCGTCGCCGCCGATGTCGACACTACGCTTTATCCATCGCTGGTGGCGATGTTCGAGGACAGCCTCAAGGCCTACGCCGAGCGCGAGGCCTGCATCTGCATGGGCAAGACACTGAGCTTTGCGGAACTTGATGCCGCCTCACGCGCTTTCGCCGCCTGGCTGCAGAGCCGCGGCGTCAAGCGCGGCGGCTGCGTCGCGCTCATGATGCCGAACCTGTTGCAATACCCGGTGGCAATCATCGGCACGTTGCGCGCCGGCTGCGCGGTGGTCAACGTCAACCCGCTTTACAAGCCGCACGAACTGGAATTCCAGCTCAACGACTCCCGCGCCGAAACAATAGTGGTGTTGGAGAATTTCGCCGCCACGCTGCAACAGGCGCTGCCGAACACGAAAGTCAAGCATGTCGTCGTCGCCAGCATGGGCGACATGCTCGGCCAATTCAAAGGCGCTGTCGTCAACGGTGTCGTGCGTCACCTCAAAAAACTTGTGCCTGCCTATACGTTACCGGGCGCCGTCACCTTCAAGGACATGCTGGCCGCGGGGCGCACACAGCCGTTCGCGCCCGTTGCAGTCGGGCCCGACGACGTCGCCTTCCTGCAATATACCGGCGGCACCACCGGCACGCCGAAAGCGGCGACGCTTCTGCATCGCAATCTCGTCGCCAACGTTTTGCAGGTTGAAGCCTGGAACCGGCCGCTGTTGGAGGTACCGCCGCGGACCGACCGGTTGATCATCGTCACCGCGCTGCCGCTCTATCACGTGTTCGCGCTGACGGCCTGTTTCCTGTTCGGCATGCGGCTTGGCGGCTGTTGCCTGTTGATTCCGAACCCGCGCGATATTGCGGGGCTCATCAAGGAACTCGCCAAATACAAGGTGAACTGCTTCCCGGCGGTGAACACGCTCTACAACGCGCTGCTGCATCACCCCGATTTCGGCCAGCTCGACTGGAGCATGCTCAAATGCGCCGTCGGTGGCGGCATGGCGGTGCAGAAGGCCGTGGCCGACGCCTGGTTCAAGGCGACCGGCAAGCCGATCATCGAAGGTTACGGCCTGTCGGAGACGTCGCCGGTGCTCACCTGCAACCGCGGCGACATCAGCGAGTGGACCGGCACCATCGGCCTGCCGCTGCCGTCGACCGAGATTTCGATCCGCGACGATGCCGGCAACGAACTGCCGCTCGGCGAAGCGGGCGAAATCTGCGCGCGCGGACCGCAGGTCATGCCCGGCTATTGGCAGCGGCCCGACGAGACCGCGCGCGTGATGACGGGCGACGGCTTCTTCCGCACCGGCGACATCGGCGTGATGGACGAAGAAGGCCGCGTGCGCATCGTCGACCGCAAGAAGGACATGATCAGCGTCTCCGGCTTCAAGGTCTTCCCCAACGAAGTCGAGGATCTGGCGATGACCCATGGCGGCTTGCTCGAATGCGCGGTGATCGGCGTGCCCGACCAGCATTCGGGAGAAGTGCCGAAGATGTTCGCGGTCAAGAAGAGGCCGGAGGTGACCGAAGCGGAAATGCGCACGTTTCTCGCGGCCAACCTCGCGAGCTACAAAGTGCCGCGGCACATCGAATTCCGCAACGAATTGCCGAAATCCAATGTCGGCAAAATCCTGCGCCGCGCATTGCGCGACGAAGACGAAAAGCCGGCGGCCTGAGCCATGTCAGAGCCCGAGGTCAAACCAACCGAGATCGTCGCGTTCTGGCGCGAGGTCGGGCGCGAGCGCTGGTTCAAGAAAGATGCCGCGCTCGACGACGAGATCCGCCGCCGTTTCTCGCGTACCTATGAAGCTGCCGCCAGCGGCAAACTCGCAGTCTGGGAGCAAAGCGCCGAAGGCGCGCTCGCGTTGCTTATTCTGTTGGATCAATTTTCGCGCAACATGTTTCGTGGGCAAGCGCGCGCCTTCGCCGCCGACCCGCTGGCGCGCGCGATTGCGAGCCGCGCCATCCTCAATGGCTTCGACGGCCAGTTCCCCGACATGCGCACGTTCTTTTATCTGCCCTTCATGCATTCGGAGACGCTCGCCGACCAGGAGCGCGCGCTCACCTTCTACCGCGTGCACGGTGACGCGGAGAGCCTGAAATTTGCGGAACTGCACGCCGACATCATCCGCAAATTCGGCCGCTTTCCGCACCGCAATTCCGCGCTCGGCCGCGCGACGACGCCCGAGGAGCGAGCCTTTCTCAACCGCGGTGGCTTTGCCGGCTGAAGGCTGTAACACTGAGCCTTATGGACGATCTCGTCATCAGCGACCTGCGCTTGCGCCTCGGCGGAAACGAGGTGCTCAAAGGCGTCTCGCTCAGTGTGCCGGCCGGCCAGGCGATCGCGCTGCTTGGCCCTTCCGGCAGCGGCAAGACCACCTTGTTGCGCGCGATCGCCGGGCTGCAGCAGCCGGCAAGCGGCTCGATCGCGCTGGGAGAGCGGGTGTTCTTCGATGCGGCGCGCGGCATTTCGCTTCCGCCGGAACAGCGCGGGCTCGGCCTCGTGTTCCAGTCCTATGCTTTATGGCCGCACTACACGGTGTTTGAAAACGTCGCCGCGGGGCTGAAACTGCGCGGCGTCACTGCCGACGAAATCCGCAACCGCGTCGAACGCGTGCTCGCCCAGATCGGGCTGGTGCATCTGGCTGAGCGGCTGCCGCCGCAGCTCTCCGGCGGCCAGCAGCAGCGCGTCGCCATCGCACGCGCGCTCGTTTACGAGCCGCCGGTAATCCTGCTCGACGAGCCGTTGTCCAATCTCGACGCCAAGCTACGCGAGGAAGCGCGCGCGTTCCTGCGCACGCTGGTAACGACGCTCGGGCTCTCCGCCATTCACGTCACTCACGATCAGCTCGAAGCGATGGCGCTTGCCGACCGCATCGTGCTGTTGCAAGACGGCGAAATCGCGCAGGACGACTCACCGACGACGCTTTACAACGAACCTGCCACGTTATTCGCCGCCGAATTCATGGGCAGCAACAACCGGCTGGAAGGCCGTCTGGTGGACAAGCAAAACGGCCATGCGACGTTGGAAGTCCTGGGCGAGCGCCTGACCGGCATGGCGCGCACGCAGGCAGCCGTCGGCGACAACGCGGTCGGCATCATCCGGCTCGAGCGCGTGCGCTGCACGCGCGAGCCCGGGCCCAACCGGCTGGCGATGCAGCTTGAAGCGCCAATGTATCTCGGCGAGCGTTGGGAGCTTCTGTTTGCGCGCGGGCAAACCAGCGTGCGCGCCTACGCGGCCGAACCTTTGCCGCCGGGCGAACACTATGTGGAATTTCCCCCGGAGGCGCTGTGGGTGTTTTGATTTTCGTCATGGCCGGGCTTGTCCCGGCCATCCACGTCTTTAATGCTGTAATACCGCTAAAACGTGGATGCCCGGCACAAGGCCGGGCATGACAACAGCGAGATCGCGACAATGACCGACTTCCACGGCGTCTATCCTTACCTGGTCTCGCCGATCGATGCGCAAGGCCGCATCAAGACCGACGTGCTGGGCAAACTGTGTAACGACCTCATCAAGGCCGGCGTTCATGGACTGACGCCGCTCGGTTCGACCGGCGAGTTCGCCTATCTCAATCGCGCGCAACGTGAAGCAGTGGTGCAGGCCACCATCGAAGCCGCCGACAAGCGTGTGCCGGTGATTGCCGGCGTTGCCTCCACCGCGACGCAAGACGCCGTCGAGCAGGCCAAGCGCTGGCAGGCGCTCGGCGCCGACGGCATCCTCGCGGTGCTCGAAGCCTACTTCCCGCTCAAGGATGCACAGGTCGAAGCCTATTTCCGCGCCATCGCCGACGCCGTCGATCTTCCCGTGGTGATCTACACCAACCCGAACTTCCAGCGCAGCGATCTCACCCTCGACGTGATTGCGCGCCTCGCCGACCATCCCCGCATCCAGTACATCAAGGACGCATCGAGCAATACCGGCCGCCTGCTCTCGATCATGAACCGCACGCGGGATATCAAGGTCTTTTCAGCGTCGGCGCATATTCCGGCAGCAGTCATGTTGATCGGCGGCGTCGGCTGGATGGCGGGGCCGGCTTGCATCGTGCCGCGCGAGAGCGTGCGGCTTTACGAGCTCTGCCGCGCCAAGAAGTGGCCGGAGGCGATGGCGCTGCAATGCGATCTATGGCGCATCAACGAGGCCTTCGCGCGTTTCAATCTTGCCGCCTGCATCAAGGCCGGTTTGCAGATCCAGGGCTACGCCGTCGGCGATCCGGTGCCGCCGCAGACGCCGCTTTCCAGCGACGACCGCAAGGTCGTCGAGCGCATCCTGGCGGACGTGTCCAAGCTGCAAACAGCCTGATTTCTAAGCCGAATTCGCCGCGCCCACCGATTCTTAACGATTCCTTGCTATCGAGCCGCGATGTCCTTGCCGTCCGTCGCAACCCGGTCGCCGCCGGCGCGGAGTGAGCCTTTGGCGCTGAGCGATTCCGAAACCGCAACGCCCACGTCGTCGTTCTCGGCGGCCGGAGTGATCGCGCGCGTCAGGACGATCCTCGCCGACCGCAGCGACAACCGCGTCGCGCAGCTTTTCGCCGGCAAAGTGTTTCTGGTGCGCGTGGCCGGCGCCATGCTGGCGCTGGTCAGCCAAGTGCTTTTCGCGCGCTGGATGGGCCAGTTCGAATTTGGCATCTACATTTATGTCTGGACCTGGGTGCTGATGATCGGCGCCTTGTCCGATGTCGGCCTGTCATCGGCGGCGCGGCGCTTCATTCCGGAATATACTGAGCTGAATGCCTTCGACCGGTTGCGCGGATTCTTGACCGGCAGCCGCTGGCTGGCGTTCGGCATCGCGACGGCAATCGGCGCGGTGGGCGCGCTCGGCGTCACCGTGGTCGCGCCCTACATCGATCACTTCACCGTCATCCCGCTTTATCTCGCCTGCGTCATCATTCCAATTTATGGCATCGTGCAGACGCAGGCCGGCATTGCGCAGGCCTACGACTGGCCGAACCTCGCCTTCATGCCGTTTTACATTTGGCGGCAGATCGGCATCACCGTGCTGATGGGCTGCGCTTGGGTGTTCGACGCGCCGACCGACGCGGTCACCGCCATGATCATCGGCATCATCGCCAGTTGGACGGTGACGCTCGGCCAACTCGTCGTGCTCAACCGCAGGCTCAAGCAAAAAGTGCCGGCCGGACCGAAACGCTATGACGCAAAAGTCTGGTTCGGCACGTCGCTGCCGATCTTCGTGGTCGAGGCGTTTTATCTGCTGCTCACTTATGTCGACATTCTGACACTCGAGCAATTGCGCTCGCCCGATGAAGTGGCCGTCTATTACGCCGCCGCACGGCTGCTGGCGTTGGTCGCGTTTGTCTATTTCGCCATCGCCGGCGCGACCACGCACAAATTCACGCAATACCATGTCGCCGGCGACAAGGAGCGGCTGCGTGCGTTTTTCAGCGAGACGATGCGGTGGACGTTCTGGCCGTCGCTCGCCGCCTGCGCGGCGATCCTCGCTCTTGGAAAGCCGTTGCTGTCACTATTCGGCGAGAATTTCGACCGCGGCTACCCCGTGATGTTCATCCTCGCGGTCGGCTTGCTGTCGCGCGCGGCGGTCGGACCGGCCGAGCGGCTACTCAACATGCTCGGCATACGCAAGCAATGCGCCACCATCTACGCCGGTGCCTTTGTCATCAATCTCGTTCTCTGCCTGCTGCTCGTTCCGCCATTCGGTGTCGAAGGCGCGGCGATCGCGACCGCTTCGGCTTTGGTATTCGAATCGATCTTGTTATTCGTAATTGCCCGGAAACGGCTCGGCTATCACGTCTTTATCGTGGGCGGCGGCGCGCCTTAAGACCTATGCCTGTTCCCGCAACAGCCGCCGGATTACTTTGCCGGTCGTGGTCATCGGCATTTGCGCGATGAAGGCGACCTCGCGCGGATATTCGTGCGCCGACAGCCGCGTCTTGACGAAGCTCTGAATGTCACCGGCGAGTAAATCCGACGGCGTGAAGCCTTCTTTCAGCACGATGAAGGCTTTGACGATCTCGGTGCGCACTGGATCGGGCTTGCCGATGGCGGCGGCGAGCGCCACCGCCGGATGACGTATTAAGCAGTCCTCGATTTCGCCGGGGCCGATGCGGAAGCCGGCCGAGGTGATCACGTCGTCGTCGCGGCCGACGAAACTGATGTAACCGTCCTCGTCCATCACGCCCTGGTCGCCGGTCGTCATCCAGTCGCCGATGAATTTTTCGCGCGTGGCGTCCGGGCGGCCCCAGTATTCGAGAAACATCACCGGATCGGGGCGCTTGACGGCGATCTGACCGATCTCGCCGGCTTTGAGTGGTTTGCCGTCAAGATCGATCACGGCCACGGTATGGCCGGGCACGGCTTTGCCGATGGCTCCCGGCCGCAGCAAGCCAAGCTGCGCGCAGGAGCCGAGCACCAGATTGCATTCGGTCTGGCCGTAGAACTCGTTGATGGTCAGGCCGAAAGTCTGTCTGCCCCATTCCAGCGCCTCGATGCCGAGCAATTCACCGCCCGAGGCGACGCTGCGCAGTTTGAAATCGAAACGCCCTTGCGGGCTCGGCACCGCGCGCATCATGCGCAGCGCCGTCGGCGGAATGAAGGCGTTGCGCACTTCCGCCGACGCCATCAGCGCGAAAGCCTCGTCGGGATCGAACTTGTCGAAACGACGCGCCACCACCGGCACGCCGTGATGCAGGCTCGGCAGCAGGACATCGAGCAGACCGCCGGCCCAGGCCCAGTCAGCCGGCGTCCAGTAGCGGTCGCCGTTTTGCGGAAACGGATAATGCGGCAACTCCGCGCCGGGCAGATGGCCGAGCAGCACGCGGTGTGCATGCAACGCGCCTTTCGGCTGGCCCGTCGTGCCGGATGTATAGATCATCATCGCCGGATCGTCAGCGGACGTATCCACGGCTGTGAAATTCGGCGACGCCTTGGCCAGCAGAGCGGCAAAGCCCTCGTCGTCGACCGAAAGCACGCAGGTCACGCCCGGTACTTCACCGCGGACGTCCTCGAACTTGGCCAGTCCCTGTGCGTTGGTCACGAGCGCCTTGGCACCGGAATTCTGCAAGCGATAAGACAGCGCGTCCGGCCCAAACAAAATCGCGACCGGCAGCGCCACCGCGCCGAGCTTGTAGATCGCGACATGCACGGCGGCTACTTCCGGCGCCTGCGGCATGAAGATGGCGACACGGTCGCCGCGTCGAACGCCCTGCGCACGTAGGAGATTGGCGAAGCGGTTGGAGGTTTCGCGCAGCCAGCCGAAGGTCAGGCGATCGCTGCGTCCATCATCGTGCACATGCAGGATTGCGAGCCGATCGGCATCGTGCGCCGCCCAACGGTCGCAAACATCGACGCCGATGTTGTAGCGCGGCGGAATCGCCCAGCGGAATTGGCGATAAAGCGTCTCGTAGTCTTTGGCGGGGCCCGGCATGGCGGCGGGAACGCTAGTCATTCATCAGGTGAAGGTCCAGAGGTTGGGGTTCCAGCCTAGCGCGGTTCCGCCAGGATCAGCGCCCAATACACTTTGTACTTCGACGCCGGCGTATAGACCGCGGCGATGCCCATGCGCGTGGCGCCGGCGAGCAGCATGTTGTCATTGTGCGATTTTGAATCGCGCCAGCCGGAAAACGCTTCCGCCAGCGTATGGTAGCCGGCACCGATGTTCTCCGCCGCGCGCTTGGCGTCGTAGCCCGCCGCCTTCAGCCGCGCGACAAACGGCTTCTTCACGTTGTGCTCAAGCTTGTCGCGCTTGGCCATGGTCTCGGCCTGGGCCTGCGCCATGGCGGTGAGAGCCGGGTCGAGCGTGACCGACGGCAGCCCCTTGTTGGTGCGGTAGTCCGAGATCATCGACGCCGCCGCCGCGGCGTCGAGCTGCGTACCCGGCTGCGATAGATCGCGGTAGAAACTCGGCTGCTCGGTTGGCTGCACGCCAGCGCAGGCGGCAAGCGCGCATAATGTGAAAGACAGCGCGAGCAGGCGAAGCAGCGGCATCAGCAGTCCATTTCGAATCGTGACGGGCGACCAAAGACACATGATCGCCGAATGCGGAGAAAAAGCGGTGTCGGTGTCTTTATCTCACGACCCGGATGTTGCCTGGAGTGCCTGCCAGATGCGTGCCGGTGTCGCCGGCATATCGAGCGCGGTGCCTTTCGGCAAGGCATCGAGGATCGCATTCATCAGGGCGGGCGGCGCGGCGGTGGTGCCGGCTTCGCCAGTGCCCTTCACGCCGAGCGGATTGGTGCGGCAGGCCACCGCGCGGCTCTCGACCGTCATGCTCGGCACGTCGTGCGCGTGCGGCATCGCGTAGTCCATGAAGGAGCCGGAGACCAGTTGGCCGCTCTCGTCGTACAAGGTGTTTTCGGTCAGCGCCTGGCCCAGGCCTTGCGAAACGCCGCCGTGAATCTGTCCGGCGACCACCGTCCCATCCAGCAGGTTTCCACTATCGCCGACAGCCACATAGGACACGATATCGAGCGCTCCGGTCTCGGCGTCGACCTCCACCTCTGCGATATGGCAGCCATTGGGATAAGACGGCGGCGCATTGACCTTTCCGGTTGTATCGAGGCTTTCGGAAATGACGCCCTGCTCCTTGAGCTCGACGGCGCGCTCGGCAACCTCGAACAATGATACCTCCCTGTTCTGCACAGCGAACTTGCCGCCGCGATAAGTCACCTCGG
Source organism: uncultured Pseudomonadota bacterium (assembly GCA_963720835.1). GTDB lineage: Bacteria > Pseudomonadota > Alphaproteobacteria > Rhizobiales > Xanthobacteraceae > Pseudolabrys. The sequence goes on from CAVRHC010000024.1 coordinate 127,766, forward strand.
CTTCCTCGGCCTGCAACAGCACAGCGGCCACGCGCTTGCCCTTCTCGATCACGGTGTCCGCCGTGCACGCGATGGCGCCGCCGACATACATGGCCGAGCGCGAGGCGACTGCGCCGAAACCGGGCACATCGCGATCGGAATCGCCCGATTGCAGTGTGACCGACGCCGGGTCGATGCCGAGCCGGCGCGCTGCGACTTTCGCGAACACGGTCGGGTGGCCTTGCCCGCTGCCGCCGGAGCCAATACTGACGAACACGCGCTTGCCGACAAAGGAGATGCGCGCCGCCTCTTCCGGGATTGCGCCGGCGATTTCCAGATAGCAGCCAATGCCGATACCGCGCAGCTTGCGCAATTTCTTGGCCGCTTTCTTGCGGCCCGGGAGATTCTTGTAATCCGCCAGTTCCAGCGCGCGCTCGAACATCGCCGGAAATTCGCCGCTGTCGTACGTGTTGCCGAAGACCGTGGTGTAGGGCATTTGCTCCGGCTTGATCAGGTTGCGCCGCCGCAGCTCGGCCGGATCGATACCCAATTGGTCGGCGGCCGCGTCGATGACACGCTCGAGCAGATAGCTCGCTTCCGGCCGGCCGGCGCCGCGGTAGGGACCGGTTGGAACGGTATTCGTGAAGACGCAGCGGACATTCACCTGCGCGTGCGGGATGTCGTAGACTGTCGGCAGACAGCCGGAAATGTGTAGCGTGAAAATGAAATGCGCCACACCGGTGAAATAGGCCCCAAGATTGCCGATACAGTCGACCTTAAGCGCCAAAAAGCGGCCGCGCCGGTTGAGCGCCAACGCCACGGTCCAGAATGAATCGCGGCCTTGGTTGTCGGAGAGAAACGCTTCCGAGCGCGTCGATGCCCAATGAACCGGCTTCCCGAGCGCGCGGGCGGCGTGCAACATCGCGACATATTCAGGATAGGCCCAGCCCTTCATGCCGAAAGCGCCGCCGACGTCCTCCGTAATGATGTGTAATTCATCCGGCTTCAGGTTCATCGTTTCCGCAACCTGCATTCGCACGCCGGCGACGCCCTGCGACGGGCAGCGCAACGTGAACCGCTTGGCCGTGGCGTCATAGCTTGCGGTCGCGGCACGCGGCTCGACCGATGCAACGACCAGGCGTTGGTTGACTAAGTCGACACGCACCACATGCGCAGCCTCTTTGAAGGCTTTGTCGAGATCCGCCTGTTGCTTGCCGTCGGGATCGTTTGGCGCCGTCCAGTCGAAGCCGATATTGCCGGGCGCCTCCGGCCAGAGTTGCGGCGCTCCGGCCTTGGCCGCTTCGCGCGCGTCGGTGACGGCGGACAACACCTCGTATTCGACCTCGACTTTTTCAGCGGCATCCTGGGCGGCAGCAGGCGTCGTCGCCAGCACCACGGCGACGGGCTCGCCCACATGCATCACGCGCTCGCCCGCCAGCGCCGGGCGATGGGGCGAGACCGGCAGCTTGCCGCCCCGGCCGGGAATGGGATGGCCATGCGAGAGTGAATGATAGTGCTCGCCCGCGAGATCGGCGGCCGTGTACACCGCGACCACCCCTTTCATGCCCTTCGCCCGGACCGTATCGACGCCGACGATCCTGGCGCAGCCGTGCGGCGAGCGTACAAAGGCCGCGGCAAGCGCGCCTTCGGGTCTTACATCGTCGCCATAGCGGCCCTGACCGCGCAGCAGCGCATCGTCCTCGATGCGGCCGTTCCAGGTTTCGTCTTTGCTGATTGTTGCTGATGTCATGGGGAATCCACTTTCGAGCTTGGCGGCTGACACGCTGATCCACACTTTTTTGGGGCGGCAACGGTCAAATCGGCAGCGACAGATGCCTCAAACCCGGCCGCCGCAACTCCCAGACTTGCCAGATTAACTTTTGGTTTACCACTCAAGCGTTGAGATTAATTAACTACATTAAAACCCGTCCGACGAATAATACGCGCGTCAATCCGGACACGAATATGGCCGACTCTTCCGCCGCAATCGCAATTCCGCGTGCCTGGCGCTTGCCGGTGCTGAGCGGTCTCGCCGCCTTTGCAATGAGCTACCTGCTTTTCCAATATGTGACGCCAGTCGCCGGCTATTTTGCCACTCTGCCGCCGGGCGTGGCGTCGCTTCTTTGTGCCGCGATCGTGGCCGTGGTGGCGGCAACCTGCACAATGCTCATCCTCACGCGGTGGCTGCGGGTCTATAACCTGCGCACGCGGATTGCGCTCGATGCCATGTCGCAAGGCCTGTGCATGTTCGACGGCGATGAACGTCTGGTCCTTTGCAATCGCCGCTACTGCGACATGTACAGTTTACCTACAGCGATCACCAGGAGCGGAATAAGCCTGTCAGAGCTTCTGGAGCATCGCATCGCCAACGGCACGTTTGCGCGCAATATTGAGGATTACCGCCGCGAGCTCATGGCGTCGGTGTCACAGGACACGATCACGCATAACGAGGTAAATTCCGCCGACGGCCGCATCATTTCGGTGCTCAACCGTCCCATGCCCGGCGGCGGCTGGGTGGCCACACACGAAGACATCACCGACCGCCGCCAAGCCGAACAGGAACACGCCCTGTTCCAGCAACAGGCACAAAACCGCAGCAGGATCGAAGAGGCAATCGCCGCTTTCCGCCAGCGAATTGAAGACCATCTGCACACGGTGACCGAAGGCGCCAAGACCATGCGCAAGTCGGCGACAATGCTCTTCGCCAGCTCCGAAAAGACGTCCACAAATGCCGAAGGCGCAGTCGGCGCGTCGAACGAAGCTTCGGCCAATGTGGACACCGCCGCCGTCGCCACCGACGAACTGACCAGTTCGATCGCCGAAATCGGCCAGCAACTCGCCATGACCAGCGAGATCGTACGCGAGGCGGTCGGCGAGGCAAAGAACACCAACCAGCAAATCAACACGCTGGCACAGGCCGCACAAAAAATCGGTGACGTCATCAAATTGATCCACACTATTGCCGGGCAGACCAACCTTCTCGCGCTCAACGCCACGATCGAGGCCGCGCGCGCCGGTGAAGCCGGCAAAGGCTTCGCGGTGGTCGCCTCCGAGGTCAAATCGCTGGCGGTACAGACCGGCAAAGCGACCGAAAATATATCGCGGCTCATCGCCTCGGTGCAGGGCGCGACATCCAGCGCGGTGGCTGCGATCAGACGCATCACCGAACGCATGCAGGAAATTGACGGCTACGCCGCCGCGGTGACGTCCTCCGTCGGGGAGCAAAGTTCCGCCACCACCGAAATCTCGCATAACGTGGCAAGCGCCGCACAAGGCGCCAAGTTGGTCGTGTCGGCGCTGGGTGAGGTGGCGGACGCGGCCACAGACACCCGGCAGTCGGCCGAAAACGTTCTCTCGGCCTCACAGGCGCTGGAAACGCTTGCCTCGGAATTGCGCCGTGAAGTGGAGACTTTCCTCGCCCGCGTCGCAGCTTGACGCCGCCGGCGAGACCCGATTTTCGCCCTTTCAAAATTAATCCTCATCGATGCACGGCGCAGTGTAATCGGCCTCTGCAGCGCGCGTTCAGCCCATCCGTGAACACGCGAAGTTTTACTGCATCGGCCGGCGCGCTCGGGTAGTTTGCCAGCACGCAAAAGACAACGAGGCGAAAGAATGCGGCTGGGTTATTTCACCATGCCGGTCCACCCGATGGACCGGGACTGGGCGCAAACGCTGCGTGAGGATCGCGAGGCAATCATTCTTGCCGACAAGCTCGGTTTCTACGACGCCTTCGTCGGCGAACATTTGACCGACGCCTGCGAAAATATCACCAACAGCATGATGTTCCAGGCGACGCTGATCCACGCCACCGAGCGGATCAAGCTCGCGACCGGCACGACCAATCTCGCGCAAATGCATCCGGTGGTGATCGCGGTCAATGCCGCCATGTTCGATCATCTCGCGCAGGGGCGCTTCATCATGGGCGTCAGTCCCGGCGCGCTGACGTCGGACTGCGAAGCGATCGGCATTCTCGATCAAGACCGCAACAAGATTTTCGCCGAAGCCATCGACGTGATTCTGGCGGTGTGGGAACGCAATCCGCCCTACGCCATCGATTTTCCCGATAACCGGTTCAAGGTCGGGTTTGCCCGCACCGCCGCGCTCGAGCTCGGCGTCGGCATTCTGGCAAAGCCCTTCCAGAAGCCACGGCCAGAAATCGTCGGCACCGTGGTGGCGCCGTTCTCGCCGGGCGTGGTGCTGATGGGCAAGCGCGACTTTCATCCGCTGTCGGCGAATTTCCTCTTGTCGCAACATCTGAAATCGCACTGGGCCAATTACGCCAAAGGCAAGGCGGAAGCCGGCCAGACGGCCGACATCAAGGACTGGCGGGTGGCGCGCACGATCTTCGTCGCCGACGACGACAAGGTCGCGCGGGCCTATGGACGCGATGACGCCAAGAGCCCTTACAAATTCTATTTCTCGCAGATGCGCGCCAAGATGAAGCGCGGTAATCGGCTCTACGTGTTCAAGAGCCACAAGGAGCAGCCGGACGACGAGATTACCGACGACTACGTCATGGACAATTGCGTCACCTATGGCAGCGTCAACAAGGTGGTCGACGAGATCCTCAAAATGCGCGAGGAGACCGGCGATTTCGGCGAGTTGGTCTATGCCGGCATGGACTGGGTAGACGAAAAACTGGCGCGCCGTTCGATGCAGTTGATGGCGGAAGAAGTGATGCCGCGGATCAACGCGGCCATCGGCAAGCAAGCCGGGCAAGCGGCGGAGTAGGCCATCCGCCCCATATTTCGCGACGTCGTCCTTTCCAAAAGCGGCGGTCCCGGCAATCGCAGAAGCCGCTGGGGCTGCCCGACGGCCGGCTCGCGCGGACTATGACAGCGGCAATCAGGGGAACGTCGCTGTCACCATCATCCCGACCGCCTTCGCCCCCTGTTCCATTTCGTCCATCGAAATGCACGCGGCCACATAACGATCCGGCCGCAGCAGCAGCACGTGATCGTCAAACCGCGCAAGCTGCTTGTCGCACGCGCCGAGCATGCGCACCGCCGTCATGCCGGCGGCCGCATCGAGCCGGCCGTCCGGCCGCATCAGCACGCGTGCGTGTCGAGATTGCGCCAAGGCGCGCCTTGCAATACGGCCATGACCACTTCAGGCCGGTTGCTGCGCACCAGCACGGCAAACCCCGGACCCAATACATCGTCGAGCAGGCATTCGCGGCCGTCGGCGGTGGCAACGCGCGGCTGCGGCAGCATGCGGCCGACCAGCGTGACCTTCGCGCTCGCCGCGTCCGGTACCACGAAGCCCTCGATGAAACGCGGCGGCGGCTTGAACTTCATTTGCGCCACATAGTCCCGCGCCGGCGGATAAAGCGACAGCAGCCTAAAGCCGTTGGCGATTGCGAAAGCCGCGAACGCATTGGACGGACGCATGACACGGCCGATGTTGAGCGCGAACTCGATCATCGCCCAGGCGTGGTCGCGCCGTTCGCGCTCATAACTTTGCAGCAACTTGGACCCGAGCGTTCCGCGCGTCACGCAGGCGAGCTTCCACGCCAGATTGGCGGCATCGCGCAGGCCGCTGTTCATGCCCTGGCCGGCGAAAGGTGGCGTCAGGTGCGCTGCGTCGCCGGCAAGGAAAATACGGCCGTCCGACCAGCGCTCGGCAAGGCGCGCATGGAAGGTATAAACGACGGTGCGCACGATCTTGCTGTCCGGCGCCGCTTCGTGAGTATCGAGCAGCCGCTGCACGGTCGCCGGCGCCAACATGACTTCATCGCTTTCGTTTTCATGCAGCATGAACTCGTAGCGGCGTGTGAGGTCCGGCCCCGGCAGCGCGATCGTCGGGCGCACCGGATCCGACCACACCTTGGTGTGCGGCGACGGCACCGGCGAATTTTCCAGATCGACAATCAGCCAACGCTCGCGGAACGTCGAGCCCGACATCGCGATATCGAGCTGCCGGCGCACGAGACTGGAAGCGCCATCGCAGGCGGCGAGATAGTCACAGCGGATGATACGTTCGCCGTCCGTGCCGCGCACTTGCAAGGTTACGCCGTCGCTATCCTGATCGAAGCCGGTCAGTGCGTGTTCGAACAGCGGCGTCACATGCGCGAAGCGCGCGAGCGCCTCGTGCAATTGCCGCTCCAGGATCGGTTGGCGGAAGGCATTGCGGCGCGGAAAGCCATAGGGCTCTGCGGTCGGCTGCACCTTGGCGAAGCAATGGTTGCGCGCGGTATAGTAGTGCGCACCGTAACCGGTCACCGTGCGCGCCATCACCGTCTCGACCACGCCTGCCGCCTGCATGGTACGCAACGATTCGTCGTCGATCGAGACGGCGCGCGGCTCATGCACGGTGGCAGGGTTGCGCTCGATCAGCACGCAGCGGACGCCATAGACGCCGAGCAAATTGGCGAGCGTCAGCCCGGTCGGCCCTGCGCCCACGATGGCGACGGGAAAATGCTCCGGCGTGGTCATGCGAGTGCGGCGCCTTCCGGCCGGTTTGCGCGCGGGCGCGCCATCGCGACTACGTTCGATCTCGCGCGCAGCCGCGATCACCGCGTCGCGCAGGCGTGCAAGCTTGCGCGCGTCGGCGCGCGCGGAATGCAACACGATGCTGAGGCTGCCGACGACGCGGCTGTTGGCGTCGAAGATCGGAGCCGCGATGCCGGTGCGGCCGGGATCGACTTCGCTGACGCTGATACAGGCGCCGTCATGGCGCACCGCGCGCATCGCCGCCTTGAAGTCCTCGAAGCGGGGGCCGAGGCCGGCGGCGCAAATGTCGCGACGGTGCGCGTCCCAAAGCCCGGCGAGGATGCGCGGCGGCAGAAAGGCGAGAATGGCTTTCGAGGTGGCGCCGCGAAACATCGGCCGCCTTGCCCCGCGCGCATAAGAGCTGACCGGCTCACCGGCGCGGTTGGTTTCCTCGTGCATGCACATCACCTTCTGCCGGTAATAGCGGCACAACAGCACGGCGGCCGGTTCGCGCACATGGCGCAGCAGCCGGACCATGACCGGCTGCGCGAGCTTCAGCACGGGATCGGCGGCGCGGATTTGCCGGTCGAGTTCGACGATGGCCGGACCGAGCACATAGCGGTTGCGCTGCATGCGCTCGAGCAGACCGGCGCCGACCAGCGTGTTGAAATAGCGGTAGCTGGTGGCGAGCGACACGCCCATGCGGCGGGCAGCGCGTTCCGGCGACAGCAGCGGGCGCTCGGCGGAAAACAAGGACAGCACGCCGAGCGCCTTGTCCGCGCTGGTCAAGCGCTGTCTGGCCGCTGTCGGACGCATCCGTCGTTCACACGCGCATGATTGCCGGGCCCCACATGTTCAGCGTATAGGGCTCGTGTTTCCATTCGACCACCGGCCGGTCGCGGATCGTACTCGATCTCGGCCGAGATCTCGATCATGTTCTCGTCGGGGTCCTTGATAAAGACGAACAGATTGTTGCCGGGGCCGTGCCGGCCGGGACCCCAGACGACCGGGATGCGCATGGTGGCAAGATGATCGCACCAGTCGCGAATGGTGTCCCATTCGCCCGCTTCGTAGCTGTGATGGTCGAGACCGACTTTATCTTTCAAGAAGACGCCGATGGTGTGGTGCTCGTGATTGCCGCGCACGAAAAAAGTGGTCACGCGGCCATTGTCGTCGCGCACGCGGTCGGAGACGGCAAAGCCTAAAGTGTCGGCATAAAAAGTTTCGAGCGCGGCAAGGTCGGTGCTGTTGACGGTGACGTGTTGGAGAGGCCCGCGCAGCGGTCCGCGCGGATGCACGGTCGATTGCGGCTCGCCCATGCCGAACACGAACAGGTTATCGTCGGGATCGCGCACTGCAAAAGCGCGCGCGTCGAACAGCGGCGATGGCGACGGCAAAAGCGCAACGCCTTTGCCTTCGATATGGGCGCGCAAAGCGGCGAAGCCCGCTTCGTCGCCACAGGCAAACGCAGCAAAGCCGAGCTTGTTGGCGGTACCTTCGCGAAACAGCATTTGTCGGTTAGGCCCGCTGCACAGCCAGCGCTCACCTTTGCGTGCAAACGCCATCTGCATGGCTTTGGAATAGAATCCGGCGAGCCGTTCCGGATCGCGGCTTTCGATTTCAAGATGATGCAAAAAAGTCCCGGCAGCGAGGGCGGCGGGCATGGGGCGACACTCCCTGATAATGCCAACGGAAAAACCACATCGGCGCCATGCGGTCAAAGCATACGCACGAATTTCTCACATTATGAGAAATTTGGTGAACGCCTTTCCGCCCTTGCGGGCGGCAAGGATAAGCTGTTGTGCAGGCTCGCAGACGCCATTCGCCGCCGCGCAAGCGGGCAAATTTGAAAGTCTGAATGATTGCGGTCGGGAGTTCGACGAACGCGGGACTGACCGGGCGCTGACGCTCGCTTAGCGTGCCGGCGGCAGCGGGGCGCCCGAAACGGTGGTGCCGTTGTCGCGCCGGCCCTCATGCCGCGCGCTATGCGCGACCGGGCTTTGCGCCGGAACGGTACCGGTCCTGGCCATTTCCTCGGCCGGTGGCGACTTGCCCGGCAAAACCACGACACGCGTGCCGACCTGCACGCGGCCGTAAAGATCCTCGATATCCTTGTTGAGCAGGCGGATGCAGCCCGACGAGACGGTTTTGCCGATCGTGGATGGCTGGTTGGTGCCATGAATGCGGTAGAGCGTATGGCCGAGATACAGCGCGCGCGCGCCGAGCGGATTGCCCGGACCGCCGGCCATCATGCGCGGCAGATAGGGCTGGCGCTCGATCATTTCGGCCGGTGGAAACCAATCCGGCCATTCTTTCATCCTGGAGATGCGCTCAGTACCAGACCAGGTAAAACCTTCGCGCCCGACGCCAATTCCGTAGCGCATCGCCTGGCCGTGGCCGAGGATCAGATAGAGGTACGTGTTCGGCGTATCGATAATGATGGTGCCCGCCGGCTCTTTGGTCTTGAAATCCACGAGCTGGCGCTGAAGGTTTTCAGGCAACTGCTGCGGCGGGCCTTGCTCAGGCTGATCCTCCGGCGGCAAAGCGGCCGTCGCCGCCGGCGGAACCGATTGCGGGGTCGCCTCGCTTGCGGCTCCGATCGCGCCGGGCGGGTGCGTGGCACGATGGTCACCCGGCGGCGGCGATACCCAGGTATCGGTCTGAGGGTCGTAATAGGACGACGGGCGCGGCGGATCAGAATCCACGGCAGCGTCGTCGTTTACGTTCGAGTCGGGGTTAGGCAAAATCTGGCTGGGCTGCTGCTGCACGTCGCGCTGCGGCCGCGCAATCGCCACGTCGGGGTTGTTGGGGTCGATCTGGTAACCGGACGGCGGCGCGCTGCCATAATACGGCTGCCGATAGCCTTGCGCCGCGGCGGAACCCGCCGTCATGGCCACCACCAGCGGCAACATCAGCAGTGTAGCGCCGAAATATCGCTTCATTTTGCCCACCTGCAAGGCGCGCAGCAGCAATGCCTGCCACTCCCAGCCCTGACTTGGCCCCAGATGGCGGCACATTCAAGACCAGAATAGGGCCTCGGCATCGTGATTCGGCTAATGCCTAAGCTTTTTTCGCCTCCGCCGCCAGCACCTGTTTGGCCACGCGATGCGCATCGACCGCGGCCGGAAACCCGCAATAAACGGCGATTTGGCGCAAAATGGCGCTGAGTTCCTGAGGCGTCAGCCCGTTGCGCAGCGCGCCGCGGAAATGCGCCTCGAATTCGTGCATACGGCCGAGGCAGGCAATCATGCCGAGATTAAGAATGCTGCGCTCGCGCGGCTTGAGTGCTTCGTCCCCCCACACCGCGCCCCAGCAATATTCGGTCAACAACGCCTGGAAGTCGCGGTTGAAGTCGTCGGTATTGGCGACCGCACGGTCAACATACTCGTCGCCGAGCACCTTGCGGCGCATCTGCATCCCGCGGTCGTAACGAGCCTGATCCATGTCATACCTCCCTCAAGCCGGCCGATGACCCGGCGAAAGACGGCATGTTGACAGAGTTGGAGCGATTTCGTCCATTCTCGCGCCATGAACGTAGCCATCGTCGGCGGCGGAATCTGCGGGCTTTCACTCGCGCTGCACCTGGCGCAGCGCGGAGTGCAGTCGCGGGTCTACGAGCGCGCGCCCGAGATCAAGGCGTTGGGCGTCGGCATCACGCTGTTGCCGCATGCCATGCGCGAATTCAGCGCGCTCGGCCTTGACGACAAGTTGCTGGCCGCCGGCATCGAGAACCGCGAAAGCCGTTTCTACAACCGCTTCGGACAGCTCATTTACAAGGAACCGCGCGGCAAGTTCGCCGGCTACCAATTTCCCGAAGTCGGCATCCACCGCGGCCGCCTGCATCTGATTTTGTACGAAGCCGTGCAGGAGCGGCTCGGGCGCGCGGCCATCCTCACCGATCATGACTGCACGCAGGTCGGACAGGACGAACACGGCGCCACGGTCCATTTCAAGCGCACTTCGACCGGTGAACCGCTCGACAGCGTACGCGCCGACGTGGTGGTCGCCTGCGACGGAATCAATTCGGTAATCCGCAAACAGTTCTACCCCGACGACAAGGTGGCGTTCGCCGGCATCAATACCTGGCGCGGGGTGACACGCCGCAAGCCGATCCTTGACGGCCGCACCTATATGCGCGTCGGCTCGATTCTCACCGGCAAGATGGTGATTTACCCGATCATCGACGACGTGGATGGCGAGGGGAACCAGCTCGTCAACTGGATGGCCGAGATCAAACGCGACACCTTCGATCAGAACGACTGGAACAAGCCGGGCAATCTCGCCGACTTCTTCCCGCTTTATAAGGACTGGACCTTCGACTGGCTCGACGTGGCGCAGATGATCCGCGACGCCGACCAGATCCTGGAATACCCGATGGTCGACAAGGACCCGATCGACGCCTGGACTTTCGGCCGTGTCACGCTTGCCGGCGACGCCGCCCATCCCATGTATCCGCGCGGGTCCAACGGTGCGGCACAGGCGGCGATCGATGCCCGCACGCTCGCCGATTTCCTGCGTTCGAGCAGCGATCCGCGCGACGCGCTCAAGGCCTACGAGGCCGAGCGGGTGGCGCCGGCCGCGCGCGTGGTGCGCACCAACCGCGAACACCCGCCCGATTTCATCAATATCAAGGTCGAGGAACTGGTCGGCGACCGGCCGTTCGATGACCTCGATAAATACATCAGCCAGGACGAACTCAGGGCGTTGTCCGAGAACTACAAACGCATCGCCGGCTTTGCGCTCGCCGACACCGGGCTTGGCCGGAGCGGCTAAGGACTGTTGCTTTTTTACAAGGCTCGATGGCATTTGCGCGGGCGGCCGAGCAGCCGGACGCGCAGGGTTGCGAAAACCTCGATAGGTCAATACGTTAACATGCATCTGTGGGGCGGTTTCGGCTTTGCCGGTGGTTCCGGCCCGCACAGGATTTGCCGCTTCCGCACGTTCATAAAATAGGCCAAGGGCTAGAATGGATCGGCGAAGGCGATGCCAAGCGCGCAGCCGCAATGGATGACAGTGACGAAGCCCTCATGGCCCGGGTTGCCCGCGGCGACGAGCGCGCCTTCCGCGAAATCGCGCGCCGTCATTTGCCGGCGATGCTCGGGATTGCCCGCCGCATCCTCGGCAACGCGGCCGATGCCGAGGACGTGGCGCAAGAAGCGTTGTTGCGCATCTGGATCCATGCGCCGCGCTGGCAACCGCTGGCGCTGTTGCGCACCTGGCTCAGCCGCGTCGTGGTCAACCTCTGCCTCGACCGCAAGCGTAAGGCGCCCTGGGTCGAACTGGATGCAGCCGGCGAGCTGGCCGATCCGGCGCCGCTTGCCGGCGACGCGGCGGAAACGGCCGAGCGCGACCGCCAGCTGGCCGCGGCGATCGCCGAGCTACCGGACCGGCAGCGTGCCGCGATCGTGCTGACGTACACCGAGGGCATGAGCAATGCCCAGGTGGCCGAGGTTCTCGATACCACCGTTTCGGCGGTGGAGACTTTGCTGGTGCGCGGCAAGCAGAACCTGCGCCGCGCTTTGGCCGATGTGATTGACGAGGAATGACGATGACCGACGATGCGTTCGACAAGTTTCTCGCTGGCGCGCTCAAGCGCTACGCCGACAAGCGACCGGCTGACGAGACCGCGGTGGCGCGCGTGATGACGCGTTTGGCCGCACCGCTGCCGCCGCAAAAGAAGCCGTTCTGGCGGCTGCCGGCGGTTCTGCTCGACTGGCAGTTCGACCCGGCCTGGACGCGCATGGCCGCGCTCGGCGCCTGCGCTGCGCTCGGCTTCTTCATCGGCATTTCGGGCATTGACCGCAGCATCGACCAACTCAACGGTCAGGCCACCGCGACAAGCGGCGGCTTCGGCTCGGTCGTGTTCGAGCCCGAACCGCTGACGGGAGCGCGGCCATGAGCATCGCCCAGGCCATTTCGATGCCGGCGCGCGGTGGATCGCGCTGGTTACTGCTCGCCTCGCTGGCGTTGAACCTGTTTTTCGTCGGCGTTGCGCTGGCCATGGTCATCCGCGGGCCCGCACCGGCACGACGCTGGGACCCTGACGTCTTCGTACGCATCGAGCGGTTTGCATCAACGTTACCGGCGGCCGATGCCGACCTCCTGCGCAACGCGATGAAGGCCAACCACGATGCCATTGAAGCAGCGCAGGCCAAATACCATACGGCTCGCACACATATTCATGATGCCTTGCGGGAAGACCCATTCAAAATCGAAGACCTGAATGCCGCCATGGCCGAAACCCGTACGGCGCGGCAAGACTATGATCAGGTCATCCAGGGGGTATTCGCCGATGTCGCCGCCAGCATGTCGTCGGCCGGCCGTCATGCCGCTGCCGACTGGCGACGGCCCAGAACCGCAAGAAAAGCTCAATAAAAAGGAGTAGTGTCGCGCACGTTTCGTCACGGGGTATCGAAAGTCACCGGTATGGGTTGGAAGTTCGGGGGTTGGGGAACGAAGCGGCAAACGCGTCCGTTTGTCACAATGGTGCAAGGACTCTGCCTGATGCTTCCGCTCGGCGGATGCCTGCTCAGCGGCGATTTGCCGGAGCCGGGCCTCGATATTCCGGCCGCCTATGACGGCGGCCCGCGCAATCCCGCGATTGCGCAAGCCGCACTGCCAAAGCTCGACTGGTGGCGCCAGTTCCGTTCGCGCGAGCTGACCGCGATCATCGAACAGGCGCGCGATTCAAACCTCGACATCGCCGCCGCAATCGCCCGCATCGTGCAGGCCGACGCGCAAGCGCGCGTTGCCGGCGCGAGCCTCTTGCCGGCCATCGACTTCAGCGGCAGCTCGACACGCTCGCGCTCTTCGCAAACGCTGGTCAAAGGCAGCACCAATCCCAATGTGCTCGTGCCGGGTTCCCCGCTCGCAACCGCGGCATCCACGGGCAAGTCGGTGCCCGATCAGGTGCGCAACAACGTACAGGGCATGTTGAGCGCAAGTTTCGAGATCGACTTTTGGGGTAAGAACCGCGCCTCGCTGCAAGCCGCCGAAGAGACGGCGGTGGCAAGTCGATACAACAGTGAAGTCGTCGGCCTCGCCACCGTGGTGTCCGCCGCCAATGCCTATTTCCAGGTGCTGGCCTCGCAGGACCGGCTGAAAGCCGCGCAAGACGACATCGTCAGCGCCACCCGCGTGCTCAACCTGATCCAGCAACGGGTCAATGCCGGCACCGCCTCCGCGCTCGAAGTCGCGCAACAGGAAAGCGTCGTCGACACGCTGCGCGCGTCGGTTCCGCCGCTGCGGCAGACGCTGAAGCAAAATCTCACCGCGCTTGCCATCCTGATGGCGCGATCGCCGGAGAGCGTGCGCATCCGCGGCGGCTCATTGAGCATGATCGCCATCCCGCGGGTGACGCCCGGATTGCCGTCGGAATTGCTGACGCAGCGCCCCGACATCCGCCAGGCGGAAGCCAATCTCGCCGCCGCCAATGCCAATGTCTATGTCGCGCGCGCGCAGTTCCTGCCGTCCATTTCGCTCACCGGCACCGGCGGCTATTCGAGCGCGATCTTTAGGCTTCTGACCCGTCCGGAATCGGCACTTTATTCGGCCGCCGCCAGTCTGACCCAGCCGATCTTTGAAGGCGGCCAATTGCTCGGCAATCTCGACCTGCAGAAGGGCATGCAGGACGAACTCCTGCAAAATTACCGCAAGGCGGTGATTTCGGCCTTCGGCGATGTTGAGAACGCGCTCGACGGCATACGCCAAACCAGCATCCGCGTCCGTCTGCAGGCGCAGGTGGTCAAGAGCTCGCGGCGCGCTTTCGATATTTCGGAAGAGCGGTTGCGCGAAGGCACGATCGACTTGGTGACCGTCCTGCAGACGCAGCAGAGTCTCTATCAGGCGCAGGATACGTTGTTCCAGGCGCAGCTTGCGCGGCTGCAGGCAATCGTCAGCCTCTATCAGGCGCTCGGCGGCGGCTGGCTACCCAAGCCACCGCCGGTGGAAGCCGCCAATGCACGGTGAACTTCCCAAACATCCGGCCAAAGGCGGCATGCGTATCCGGCGCCTGCTGGCAGGCGCGCTGGTGCTGACCGCGATCGCGGCGGCGCTGTTTTACGTTTACGGCTCGCCCACGCCGCAACCGCGCCGCCTCAATCGTTTCGCCGGGCATGGCGCGGTACCGGTGCTGGCGGTCGAAGCGAAGCGCGCTGACGTGCCGGTTTACATCGATGCCGTCGGCACCACGAAGCCGCTCAACACTGTCACCATACGCCCGCAGGTGGACGGCAAGCTGGTCGCGATCAATTTCAAGGAAGGCCAGGACGTCAGACGAGGCGATGTGCTCGCGCGCATCGACCCCACCATCTACAAGGCGCTGTACGATCAGGCGCTCGCCAAGAAGGCGCAGGACGAGGCCCAGCTCGCCAACTCCAAGAACGACATGGCGCGTTACCAGTCCCTCGTCGCCAGCAACGCGATCAACAAGCAGCAGGCCGACACCCAGCGCGCGCTGGTCGCGCAATACACCGCGCTCGTGCAGGCCGACCAGGCGGCGATCGAGAACACGCAAGCGACGCTCGGCTACACCACCATCACCGCGCCGATTTCCGGCCGCACCGGCATCCGCATGGTGGACGAAGGCAATTACGTGCGCGCTTCCGACGCAAGCTCGGCGATCGTCGTCATCACCCAGCTCAAGCCGATCTCGGTCGTGTTCAACCTGCCGCAACAGGACCTCGACCGCGTCAACAGCGCTTTCGCACAAGGTCCGCTGGACGTCGACGTCCTGCGGTCGGCCGACAACGCGGTGATCGAACGCGGCAAGCTGACCGTGGTGGACAACCAGGTCGATTCCTCGACCGGCACCGTCAAGCTCAAGGCCGAGTTTCCCAACACCAACCTGCAACTTTGGCCGGGTCAATTCGTCAATGCGCGGCTTTTAATCGATACGCTGAAGCAGGTGGTGGTGATCCCGACCGGCGCGGTGCAGCGCGGTCCGGACGGCGCGTTCGTCTATGTGGTCAAGCCCGACAATACCGTCGCGATAAAGCCGGTCACCGTGCAAAAGCAGGATGAGTTGCAGACCGTCGTAAAGCGCGGGCTTGAACCGCCCGAACGCGTGGTGACCACCGGCTTCGCGCGGCTGACCGAAGGCGCCAAGGTGTCGGTCACCGCCCCTGGCGGCACACCTGCCGCCCCGCCCGCAAATACCCGGCCGCGCAACCGCCAGCGGCCGGCGGCGGTCGGCCAGGGCGAGCGGCGGCCGCACAACACGGGCGCATCGTCGAACCAGACGCAATGAGCGTTTCCTCACCGTTCATTCACCGGCCGATCGCCACTTCCCTGCTCGGCGTCGCGGTGATGCTGGGTGGCCTGCTCGGCTATTGGTGGCTGCCGGTGTCGGCGCTACCGCAGGTCGACTTTCCCACCATCCAGGTGACGACACAGCTTCCCGGCGCCAACCCCGACACCGTTTCGGCGCTGGTGACGTCGCCGCTCGAGCGCCAGCTCGGCCAGATCCCCGCGCTGCAGGTGATGACCTCGTCAAGCTCCTTCGGCGTCAGCCAGGTCACACTGCAATTCGATCTGAGACGCGACATCGATGCCGCCGCACAGGACGTGCAGTCGGCGATCAACGCCGCCGCGTCATCGCTGCCGCGCAACCTGCCCTACCCGCCGCTTTATTCGAAGGTCAATCCGGCCGATACGCCGATCATCACGCTCGCACTCACCTCGCCGTCGATCGACCAGCGCACGCTCAGCGACATGGCCGACACCATCATGCAGCCGCGGCTATCGGAAGTGACCGGCGTCGGACGCGTCTCGATTCAGGGCGGCATCCGCCCGGCGATCCGCATCCAGGCGGACCTGTCGCGGCTCGCCGCCTATGGGCTCGGGCTCGAGGACCTGCGCACGGCCATCGTTGGCGCCAACGTGGCGGGTCCGAAAGGCGCGCTCGACGGCGCGCATCAATCCTACACCATCGCCGCCAACGACCAGATCACCAGCGCGGACGCCTACAAACCGGTGGTCGTGGCCTTTCGCAACAACGCACCGGTGCTGTTGTCGGATGTTGCCGACGTGGTCGATGGCTTGGAGAACAGCAAGGTTGGGGCCTGGTTCCAGGGCAAGCCCGCGATCGTCATCGACGTGCAGCGCCAGCCCGGCGTCAACGTCATCGAAACCGTCGAGCGCGTGCGCGCAGAGCTCCCGCGCCTGCAGCGCGCGTTGCCGGCGGCAGCCACGCTCACCATCGTCAACGACCGCACCGACACCATCCGCGCGTCCATCCACGACGTGCAGTTTACGCTCGCCTTGAGCGTCGGGCTGGTCGTGCTGGTGGTGCTGATCTTCCTGCGCACCATGCGCGCCACCGTGATCGCCGGTGTCGCGCTGCCCTTGTCGCTGATCGCGACCTTCGGCGTGATGTGGTTTTGCGGATTTTCGCTCGACAACCTCTCGCTGATGGCGCTGACCATTGGCACTGGCTTCGTGGTCGACGACGCCATCGTCATGATCGAGAACATCGTGCGCCACATGGAGAACGGCGAGCCGCCGCTGCGTGCGGCGCTGCGTGGCGCGGGCGAAATCGGCTTTACCGTGATTTCGCTGACCATGTCGTTGATCGCGGTGTTCATCCCGCTGCTGTTCATGAGCGGCCTGATCGGGCGCATGTTTCGCGAATTCGCGCTCACATTGACCATCGCCGTGGTCGCCTCAGCCGTCGTCTCGCTGACGCTGACGCCGATGATGTGCAGCCGTCTGCTGCGCGAGGAAGGCAGCGGAGGCGCCAACGCGATGACGCGGCGCTTCAACGCGCTGGTCGAGCGTAGTGTCGATCTTTACGAGCACAGCCTGCAATGGGTGTTGCGCCATCAACGTGAAACGCTGATCGTGACCTTGCTCACGCTGGCGGCGACGATTGTGCTCTATGTGATGATGCCGAAGGGATTTCTGCCATTGCAGGATACCGGGCTCATCACCGCGGTCACCGAAGCCGAGCCCGATGTTTCCTTCGCCGAAATGCAGCGCCGCCAGCGTCTGGTCGAAAACGCCATCCGCAGCGATCCCGACGTCGTCGGCGTGGTGTCGGTGCTCGGCGTCAGCCCCGTCAACGCCACGCCCAATGCCGGCCGGATTGCCATCGCGCTCAAGCCGCGCGACGAACGAAAAGATCTGGTCGGGCCGATCATCGGCCGGCTCGAACGAGCCGTCGCCGGCATCCCAGGCGTCATCGTCTATTTCCAGGCCGCACAGGACATTCAGATTTCGGCGCGCGCCAGCCGCGCGAAGTACCAGTACACACTGGCCTCCACCGATCGCGGCGAGGTGCTGGATTGGTCCACCAAGTTGGTACAACAGCTGCGACAAATACCGGCGCTGCGCGACGTCGCCTCCGAGGCGCAGCTCGGCGGCCCCCGCCTCTTGGTGAAGGTCGACCGCGAACAAGCCGGCCGCCTCGGCGTCTCCATGCAGAGCGTGACCGATACGCTCAACGATGCCTTCGGCCAGCGGCAGATCTCCACCATCTACGGCCAGGCCAACCAGTACCGCGTCATCCTGGAAGCGCAGCCGCGCTATCTGCAGGACCCGCGCGCGCTCAACCAGATCTACGTCACCGGCTCGAGCACCTCGACCGGCACCGTCGCCACCGCCGGCAACACCGCGGCCGGCACCACCAACACCAACACGACCGCCACACCCAACACCGTCACCGCCAGCGGCCAGGTGCCACTCGCCGCGTTTGCCCGCTTCGTGCAGACGGCCGCGCCGCTTGCGATCGCGCATCAGGGACAGTTTCCGGCCGTCACGATCAGCTTCGACATGGGCGAGGGCTACGCGCTGTCCGACGCGGTGGCGGCCATCACGAAGGCCGAACGCGACATCGGCATGCCGGCTACGGTGAGCGGCAGCTTCTCCGGCGATGCCGCCGAGTTCGCGAGTTCGCTGAGCGGCGAGCCGTGGCTGATCCTGGCTGCGGTGATCGCCATCTACATCGTGCTCGGCGTGCTCTATGAGAGCTTCATCCATCCGCTGACGATTTTGTCGACGTTGCCATCGGCCGGCGTCGGCGCGCTCTTGGCGCTGATGGCGTTCGGTTACGACCTGTCTGTGATCGCGCTGATCGGCATCGTACTCCTGATGGGCATCGTGAAGAAGAACGCCATCCTGATGATCGACTTCGCCATCGAGGCCGAGCGCCATCGCGGCCTGAGCCCGCAGGAATCGATCATGCAGGCCGCGCTTCTCCGTTTTCGCCCGATCATGATGACGACGCTGGCCGCTTTGTTCGGCGCGCTGCCGCTTGCGCTTGAATCGGGCACCGGTTCGGAGCTGCGCAACCCGCTCGGAGTCACCATCATCGGCGGCTTGCTGCTGAGCCAACTGCTGACGCTCTACACGACGCCGGTCATCTATCTCTACATGGAGAAGCTGCGCACGCGGCTCGCTCCGGCCAAACGGCGCCGTTATCGCGCGCGGCCGGTGCGGGACCAGTCATGAATTTCTCGCGTCCCTTCATCCGCCGGCCGATCGGCACCACGCTGATGGCCATCGGCCTGTTTCTGGTTGGCGCGGTCGCGTATTTCCATCTGCCGGTGGCGAGCCTGCCCAATGTCGAACTCGCTACCATCAGCGTGTCCGCAAACCGCCCGGGCGCCGATCCCGCCACCATGGCGGCGACGGTCGCCGCCCCGATCGAGCGCCGCCTGGCGGAAATTTCCGGCGTCACCGAGTTGACCTCGGTATCCTCGCTCGGCAATTCGCGCATCACCGTGCAGTTCGATCTGTCGCGCTCGAGCGACGGCGCCGCGCAAGACGTGCAGGCGGCGCTGAACGCGGCGCTGACCGACCTGCCCTCCGACCTGCCGACGCTGCCAAGCTTTCGCAAGTTCAACCCGTCGGCCATGCCCATCTTGATCCTCGCGCTCACGTCCAAGACGATGCAGGGCAGCGCGATTTATGACGTCGCCGACAGCGTGATCGCGCAACGCCTTGCCCAGGTCGAAGGCGTCGGCGACGTGTCTGTGGCGGGCTCCGAACAGCCGGCGATTCGCGTGCGCGTCGACCCGCATCGTCTGGCGGCCATGGGCGTATCCATGGAAAACGTGCGCACGGCGATCTCCAACGCCAATGCCGTCGGCCCGCTCGGGACTTTCGACGGGGCGCAGCGCAATGTCACCATCGGCATCAATGGACAGCTCCGCGACGCCGGTGAGTACGATCCGCTGGTGGTGAAGACCGTCGACGGCAAGGTGATCCGCCTGTCCGACGTCGCCACCATTACCGCCGGCGTACGCAACGACCGCTCCGCCGGCTGGTACAACAAGCAGCCATCGGTGCTGCTGTTCATCACCAAACAGGCCGACGCCAACGTCATCGACACGATCGACCGCATCTACGACATTTTGCCGACGCTCAAGCAATGGGTGCCCGCCGGCGTCGACGTCGAGGTCCTCGCCGATCGCACCCAGACCATCCGCGCCAGCGTCAAGGATATGCAGCTGACGCTCGCGGCCAGCGCCGTGCTGGTGATGTTGGTGGTGTTCCTGTTTCTGCGGCGGCTGGCGCCGACCATCGCCGCCGGCATCACGGTGCCGCTCGCGCTGGCCGGCACCTTCGCGGCGATGTGGGCGGCCGGTTTCTCGATCGACATTCTCTCGCTGATGGCACTCGCGATCAGCGTCGGCTTCGTGGTCGACGACGCCATCGTGATGATCGAAAACGTATTCCGCAACCTGGAGCGCGGCGATTCGCCGCTCCGCGCGACGCTGAAAGGCGCGCGCCAGATCGGTTTCACCGTTCTTTCGATCAGCATCTCGCTGGTGGCCGCCTTCTCCCCGCTTTTGCTGATGGGCGGCATTGTCGGCCGCTTCTTCCGCGAGTTCTCGATGACGCTGACCTTCGCCATCGCCTTCTCGACGGTGATATCGCTATCGGTGACGCCGATGATCTGCGCCTACTTCGTGCGCAAGCCGCCCAGCCGCGACGCGACCCGGCTCGACCGTTTCGTCGAAGGGCTGGTGTCGCGCATGGTGGCCTTCTACGACCGCACGCTCGACGTCGTCATCGAGCACAAGGGGCTCACCCTGATCGTGTTCTTCGCCACCATCGCGCTTACCATCGGTCTCTATATCAAGACGCCGAAAGGCTACATCCCGCCGGACGACACCGGCCTGATCTTCAGCGGCACGCGCGCTTCAACCGATATTTCCTTCGAAGCGATGAAAGCCCTGCAGATAAAGGCGATGGACATCGTGTTGTCCGACCCCGCCGTATCCGGGCTTGGCTCGAACGTCGGCGGCGGATTGTTCGGCTCCTCGATCAATCGCGGCCGCATGTTCATCAGCCTGAAACCGCTGAAGGAACGTGGCGGGGTGAGCACGCAACGCGTGGTTGGGCGATTACGCGCCAAACTCAGTCAAATTCCCGGTTTGAACGTATTCCTGTTTCCGGCCCAGGACATCCGCACCGGCGGCCGGCACAGCGACTCGCAATATCAGTTCACGCTGTGGAGCGCCGACATCGACGAGCTCAATCGCTGGGTGCCGCGCGTGCTCGCGCGCGTCAAGCAGATTCCCGGCCTCGTCGACGTCACCACCGACCGCGAGCAAGGCGGCTTGCAAGCCGACATCGTCATCGACCGCAAGGCGGCGGCGCGGTTCGGCGTGCGCATGCAGGATATCGACAGCGCGCTCAACGACGCTTTCTCGCAACGGCAGATCGCGACCATCTATTCGACACGCAACCAGTACCGCGTCGTCATGGAAGTCAATCGCGGCGATCGACGCGACCCCAGCGATTTGACTCAAGTCTATGTCTCCGGCCGTGGCGGAACACAGGTTCCGCTCGCGTCCGTCGCGCGCGTCGAACGCGGCATCGCGCCGCTGGTGGTCAATCATCAAGGCCAGTTTCCGTCCATCACCATCACCTACAATTTGACCGAGGGCACCACACTCGAAGCCGGCACGGCGGCGATCGAGCAGGCGGTGACGGAGATGCACATTCCCGACGTCATCCATTCCGAATTTGCCGGGGACGTGCAGACCTACAAGTACAGCGCGAGCGCGCAGCCTCTGTTGCTGCTGGCGGCGCTGCTGGCGGTCTACATCGTGCTCGGCGTGCTGTACGAGAGCCTGGCACACCCGCTGACGATCATTTCGACGCTGCCGTCGGCGGGTCTCGGCGCGCTGCTCGCTTTGCAGGTGTTCAAGGCCGATCTCTCGCTGATCGCCTTCATCGGCATCATCCTGCTGATCGGTATCGTGAAGAAGAACGGCATCATGATGGTCGATTTCGCGCTGGAAGCCGAGCGCAAGCGCGGCCTATCGGCGCGACGCGCGATTCACGACGCGTGCCTGGAGCGGTTCCGGCCGATCCTGATGACCACGCTCGCCGCCATGTTGGGCGCGGCACCGTTGATGATCGCCATCGGCCCCGGCTCGGAATTGCGCCGGCCGCTCGGCATCACCATCATTGGCGGCCTGCTGGTGTCGCAAGTGCTGACGCTCTATACGACGCCGGTGATCTATCTGGTGCTCGACAGGCTGCACCGCAAATGGGGCGGCATGCACGCTTCGATCGCGCGCCGCCCGCGCATCCAGCCGGCGGAATAAGCGAGCGCGGAGCCTAGGACGAGCTCCGCGCCTTGAATTCGTTTTGCAATGTTTATACAAATTTCCGGTCAATAATTTTTCGAATGCTCAATCAAATAGGAAAGGCTGCATCTATGTTTAAAGCGACCATTCTGGTCGCGGCAATCGGCGCGATGACAATGCTGTTCACGGCGGATGCCGGCGCGCAGCAGGTCGGAGTTGTTAAGTCGCAGCAGGCTGGCAGCAATTTGACGCTGGTCCGCGACGGCTGTGGCCGCGGCAGGTATTACAGCGAACGCAGAGGCAGGTGTGTCGACGACGACAGGGACGATTTCCGCGGCGAACGCATTCTGTCACCCCGCGAAAGAAAAAGGCTTTGCGAAGACAGGTGCCTGTCGATTCGTGAGAGATGCAACAGGCGCCGAGGCGGCTATTTTAACGGCTGCGGGGTCGAAGCCGCTGCCTGTATCGCCAGATGTGATTAGGGTCGGATCCGACTGAACCGAAGCTAACTGCTTCGTTATTAGCCGTTCGTCTTCGCGCAAGCGAGGGACAATCAAACGCCCAAATAGCGGTGTTGCACATCCTGTGCCGCCGCAAGTTCTGCTGACGCGCCCGACCAGACCACTTTGCCGCGCTCGATCAGAAAATGACGGTCGGCGGTGCGGATGAGCGTCTCGACATTTTTGTCGATCACCAGAATGGCGAGACCCGACGCCTTCAGCCGCGCCAGACAGCGCCAGATTTCCGCGCGGATCAAAGGCGCAAGACCTTCGGTCGCCTCGTCGAGGATCAAGAGGCGCGGATTGGTCATCAAGGCGCGGCCGATGGCCAGCATCTGCTGCTCGCCGCCGGAGAGTTGATTGCCCATGCTGGCTTCGCGTTCGGCCAGCCGCGGAAACAGCTCGTAGACGGTGGCGAGCGTCCAGGCTGACCCGGCGCGCGCGACCGCGGTCGCCACCAGGTTTTCGCGCACGGTCAGGTTCGGAAAGATCTGCCGCCCCTCCGGCACCAGGCCGAGCCCGAGCTGGGCGACGCGATAGGAGGGCAAGTCTCGGATGTCGGTGCCGGCAAAGCGAATGTGACCAGCGCGCGCCGGCGTCAGGCCCATGATCGAGCGCACGGTGGTGGTCTTGCCCATGCCGTTGCGTCCCATCAGCGTCACCATTTCGCCGGGGCCGATGGACAGCGACAGGCCGAACAGCACCTGACTGCGCCCATAAAAGGTCTCGATCGCGTCGAGCGAAAGCAGCGCCTCAGCCATGCGCGGCCTCCTGCTCGCCGAGATAGGCATCACGCACTTGCGGGTTGGCACGGATGGCATCCGGTTTTCCGGACGCGATGACGCGGCCGTAAACGAGAACCGAAATGCGGTCGGCGAGCGCGAACACGGCCTCCATGTCGTGCTCGACCAAAAGAATCGTCAGCTCGGCTTTCAAGGCGCGCAGCATGTCCACCATGCGCGCGGATTCTTCCGGGCCAAGGCCTGCCATCGGCTCGTCGAGCAGCAGCATGCGCGGATTGCCGGCAAGCGCGATCGCAAGCTCCAGCAGACGGTGCTCGCCGTGGCTGAGCGCCGAGGCCGGCAAATCCGCGCGGTCGCTCAAGCCGACGCGGGCGAGCGCCGCGCGCGCGGGCTCGCGCAATTCCGTTTCCGAACGCGCGGCGCGCCAGAAGCGGAAAGAGTGCCCGGCGTGCGCCTGCACCGCCAACGCCACGTTGTCGAGCACGCTCAGGTCGAGAAACAAAGACGTAATCTGGAACGAGCGCGCCAAGCCAAGCAGGCTGCGCCGATACACCTGGACATGTGTAATATCATGGCCGGCAAAGCGGATGCGGCCGGAATCGGGCGCGAGTTGCCCGGCAAGCTGCGCGATCAACGTCGTCTTACCCGCACCGTTGGGGCCGATGATCGCATGCAGCTCGCCTTGGCTGACGGTGAGCGTGACGTCATCGGTCGCCACGATGCCGCCGAAGCGTTTGGCAAGGCCGTCGATCTGCAACAGGGCGTCAGTCATAGCGCACCTTGTCGAGCAGCCCGTCGATGCCGCCGCGGGCAAACAGCACCACCAGCAGCAGCAAGGGACCGAGAATGATCTGCCAATACTCGGTGATGCGGGACAGCGCTTCCTCCAGCACCAGCAATGCGACAGCGCCGAACACTGGACCGATGACCGACCCCATGCCGCCGAGCACGACCATGATGATGAGGTCGCCGGAGCGGGTCCAATACATCACGGCCGGGCTGATGAAATCGGTGTGGTTGGCGAGCAGCGCGCCGGCAAGCCCGCACAACGTGCCGGCGATGACAAAACAGACGAGCTTGTAGCGGTAGACCGGAAAGCCGATCGCGCGCATGCGCGTCTCGTTGGAGCGCACGCCCTGAATGAGCAGGCCGAAACGCGAATTGGTGATCCGCCAGACCAGATAAACCGACGCAAACAGCAGCGCGAGGCACACGTAATAAAACTGCACCTTGTCGGTCAGGTTAAGCGGGGCGAAGAACTCGCTGCGTTCCTGAATGGTCAGTCCGTCGTCGCCGCCGTAGCGCGCCATTCCCGCGACCACGTAATAGGCCATCTGCGCGAAGGCGAGCGTAATCATGATGAAATAGACGCCGCGCGTGCGCAGAGACAGCGCGCCGATCACCAGCGCGAACACGGCGGACGACAAAAGCGCCACCGGCCATTGCACGAAGCCGCTGTTCACGCCTTCGAAGGCGAGCATCCCGACCGCATAGCCGCCAATGCCGAGATAGACGGCGTGGCCGAAACTCATCATGCCGCCAAAGCCCAGAATCAGATTGAGGCTGACCGCCGCGATCGCAAGAATGATGATGCGGCTGAACAGGGTGAGCATGAAGCGGTCGTCGGCAAGCTGCGCATATACCGGAAGCACAAGCAGCACCGCGAACAGAAGCGCGGCGACGATGTTGCGCAGCGAAAACGAGATCTTCATTTGCGGCCCGTCGAGAACAAGCCCTCGGGCTTGAGCACCAGAACGACGGCCATCAACAGATAGATCAGCATCGAGGACAACGCCGGCGCCGCGGTGGCCGCCGCGTTGGTGCTCAGCACCAGGCGCATCAGGTCGGGCAAATAGGAACGACCCAACGTATCGAGAAAGCCGACCAGGATCGCCGCCACCAGCGCGCCGCGGATCGAGCCGATGCCGCCGATGACGGTGATGACGAAGGCGAGAATGATGATGTTCTCGCCCATGCCGATCTGCACGGTCAGGATCGGTGCCTGCATCAGGCCGGCGAGCCCCGCGAGCGCGGCGCCGAGCCCGAACAGCAGCGTGTAGAGCAGCTTGATGTTGACGCCGAGCGCGCCGACCATTTCGCGGTTGGACGCGCCGGCACGGATGAGCATGCCGATGCGCGTGCGCATCACCAGAAGATAGAGAAAGACCGCGACCGCAATGGTCACCACGATGATGGAGAACTTGTAGGCCGAATACTGAATGCCCGGGAGAATCTGGATCGAGGTGTTGAGCCAGGCCGGCAGCGGCAAGGAAAGACCGGCCGGGCCCCAGATCAGCCGCACCAGCTCGTCGAAAAAGAGAATAAGGCCGAAAGTGCCGAGCACGTGGTCGAGATGGTCGCGGCCATAGAGCCTGCGCATGGCGATCACTTCCACCGCCATGCCGACCAGAAGCGTCGCGCCCAGCGCAAGCAGCGCGCCGAGCACGAAGCTGCCGGTCCAGGCCGCGAAGGTCGCGGCAAAATAGGCGCCGACCATATAGAGCGAGCCGTGCGCCAGATTGACCAGGTCCATGATGCCAAAGACGAGCGTCAACCCAGCCGCCAGCAAAAAGAGCAGCAGGCCGAATTGCAGGCCGTTCAGGCATTGTTCGATGAACAGCGACATGTTTCTCTGCCGTCCTCCCTCACCTTCGTGACGCACGGGCCATGCCCGCGATTCCCGCAGTGAAGCCGGACTCCTCACGCCTCATCCAGAGGAGCCGCAACAAACGCGGCGTCGCGAAGGATGAGGCCGCCCCAATAATAGCCTCAAAAGCAGAACGGCAGAAACGCTTGGCGTCCCTGCCGTTCCGTATCGCAGCAGCGAAAGATCACTTCATCGGACATTTGTCGTGATAGCGATCCTGGTCGTTCTTCACGATCGTGGCGACCGTCTTGAGGACGAGTTCGCCCTTGTCGTTTTTCACCACGTCCTGCAGATAGAAATTCTCGATCGGGAAGTGGTTGTTGCCGTATTTGAAGTCGCCGCGCACCGATTTGAAATCAGCTTTCTTAAGCGCGGCGCGCACCTTGTCCTTGTCGGAGAGATCGCCGTTCAGCGCATTGACCGCCGAAGCGATCAGCTGGGCGGCGTCATAGCTTTGTGCGCCGTAGAACGACGGCTTCTTGCCGGGATACTTCTTGATGAAGTCGGCTACAAACTTCTTGTTGGCCGCATTCGGCAGGTCGTTGACCCATTCCTGCGCGCCGGGCACGCCGATGGCGAGGTCCTTCTGCAGGGGCAGCGACAGTTCGTCGATGGTGAACGCCGTGTAGAGCGGAATCTTGCCCTTCAGGCCGGCTTGCGCGTACTGGCTCAGGAACTGCACGCCGGCTTTGCCGGATAGAACACGAAGACCGCTTCCGGATTGGCGGCCTTGGCCTTGGCGAGCTCGGCCGAGAAGTCGAGTTGCGTCGGCCAGGTTGTCAGTTCCTTGCCGACAACCTTGCCTTTGAAGGTCGAGGCGACGCCCGCCAGCATGTCCTTGCCGGCCGCGTAATTCGGCCCGATCAGAAACACGCTCTTGACGCCCTTCTGGTTCATGTAGAGGCCCATGGCCTGCGGCGTCTGGTCGTTCTGCCAGGAGGTCGAGAAGAAGTAGGGCGAGCACTGCTCGCCGGCGAGTTGGTGCGGGCCGGCATTGGCGCTGATCAGGAAGGTCTTGGAGTCGAAAGCCGGCTTCACCGAAGCGAGCAGCACGTTCGACCAGATGTAGCCGGCCAGGAAGTCGACCTTGTCGGACTCGATGAGCTTTTCGGTTTTCTGCTTGCCGATGCCCGGTTTGAAGCCGTCGTCCTCATAGATGACTTCGACCGGCAGGCCGCCCATCTTGCGGCCCATGTGATCGAGCGCGAGTTCAAAAGAGTCGCGCATATTGTTGCCGATCACGGCCACCGGGCCCGAGAATGTCGAGACGAAGCCGATCTTGATCGATTTTTTCTGGGCCATAGCCGGGCCCGCTGCGAGCATCAGCGCGACACCCGCCATCAACAATACCTTACGCATATCGTATCCTCCCACTAAGCCATTGGGCCCATTTCCGGTGTGTAGCTTAACGTACCGGCACAGGCGGTAAAAGGTCCACGGTTGCCGCACGTTCTGCGGCGAATTGGCCGGCGAAGACGGGTTATTGGCCATGCGACAGCGGCTATTGACCCATTCGCCGATGAGACGGCAGTCTTGCAGTGCCGGGCCCGTTGGGCCAACCGAAATATAATTCGAGCAAGGCCCGCTTTGTCCAAAATCCTCGAGAAAACTTACGACGGTATCGTCATCGGCGCCGGCCATCATGGCCTGATCCTCGCGACCTATCTCGCGCGCGCCGGCCTCAAGATACTGCTGGTGGAGCGGCGGCTCGACTATGGCGGCGGCCTGTGCACACGCGAAGTGACGCTGCCCGGCTTCTACCACAACCTGCATTCCATCAATCATTTCCACATTTCCGAGACGCCCTGGTTCAAGGACCTGAACCTGAGCGAGCGCGTCGGCTACATCACGCCACGCTACGAATTCGGCCAGGCGCACCGCGACGGCACCGCGCTGGTGCTGGGGCGCGATCTCGAAGAATCGATCGCCAATATCGCGCGCTTTTCCAAGAAGGACGCGCAGACCTTCCGCGACTGGAACCGCAAGGCCGAAAAGATCACGCGCGACATCTTTCTGCCCGAGCGCTACGCCGAACCGCTGCCACAAGCAGAGCGCGACGCGTTTCTGGCGCGCACGGAACTGGGGCGCGAATTCCTCGACGTGTCGAGACGCCAGCCGCTCGACGTCGTGCGCGAGCTGTTCGAGAACGAGCACGTGCGCCTCTTGTTCCTGTTCAAGGTCTCGCTGTTCGGCACCTGGCTCGTCGATACGATGTCGAAAACATCGCCGATGGGCTCGGTCATCCGCGCCTTCGATCTGGAAAGCGGCTATCAGCTCTGCCAGGGCGGCTCGTTCAATCTCGCGCGCGGGCTGATGGAAACCTTCATCGCCGCCGGCGGCGCCTATCAGCCGCAGGTCAACATCGCGCGCATCGTCGTCGAGAACGGCAAGGCGACCGGCATCGCGTTGACCGACGGCCAGACGGTGCGCGCGCGCCAGTTCGTCGCTTCCACGCTCGACGTACACCAGACCTTCGAAAACCTCATCGGGCGTGAGCAATTGCCGGACGCGTTCCTGAAGAAGCTCGACAGCTTCCAGTACACCGCCTGGAGCCTGTTCGGTCTTCATCTGGCGCTCAACGAGAGCCCGCGCTTCGCCGCCGAATCGTTCGACGCCAACATCAACCGCACGATGAAATGGTCGATCGGCGCCGAAACCATGGATGACTTGCATTCCGCGCATCAGGACGTGATGGCCGGCCGCGTGCCCGAGGTCGTGCAATTCGGCTCGGGACCCTTGAGCCTGATCGATCCGAGCCAGGCGCCGCCCGGCAAGCACACGACGTATTGCTGGCACGTGATGCCGCTCAACCCCGACATCGGCTCGAAAAGCTACGAAATCTTGGAAAAACGAATTTGCCGACAAAATTGTCGAGTGCTTCGCGCGCTATTGCCCGAACATGACCGCGCGAAACATTCTCGGCCGCTATATCTATACCGGCCGCGAATACGTGCAGGAGATGATCAACATGCGCGGCGGCGACATCTTCATGGGCGCGTTTAACGCCGAGCAAGTCATGTACAACCATTTCGGCTACCGCTCGCCGATTCCGAACCTCTATAGCGCCGGTTCGTCCGGCCATCCCGGCGGCGCCATTTCCGGCGGTGCGGGCTATATCACCGCCGGACTGATCGCGCGCGACCTCGGCATCAAGCCGTGGTGGAGCCCGTGGGATGCGCGCAAGGCGCTCGAAGCGCTGCCGGCATTGGAGAAGAGTGTTTCATGAGCGATCTCGACAACGTCGTGTTCCCCTCGCTGAAGGAGCGCGTCGTCATCATCACCGGCGCCGGCCAAGGCATCGGCCGCACCTTCGCCAAGGCGTTCGCGGCCGCGGGCGCGCGCGCCGTCATCGCAGAGCTCAACGAGAAGAAAGCCGCCGACGTCTCCGCCGAGATCATGAAGGCGGGCGGCGAGGCGCTCGCCGTCACCACCGACGTAGCCGACGACGCCTCCATCAAGGAAATGATCGAGATCGTCGAGGACGAATACGGCCGCATCGACGTGCTCATCAACAACGCCGGCATCTTCTCGACGCTGGAGATGCGGCCCTTTGACCAGATTCCGCTGGACGAATGGGAGCGCGTGTTGCGCGTCAATCTGACCGGACCGTTCCTGTGCGCCCGCGCGGTATTGCCCGCCATGCGGCGTGCAAAATGGGGCCGCATCATCAACATGGCCTCGGGCGCGGTGCGGCTCGGCCGGCCGAACTACCTGCACTACATCGCCACCAAATCGGCGCTTATGGGCATGAGCCTGTCGATGGCGCGCGAATTGGGCGCCGACAACATCACCGTCAACGCCATCCTGCCCGGCGCGACCTTTACCGAGATCGAGCGCAAGACCATCACCCCCGAGCAGAAGGAGCGCATCGTCGCCATGCAATGCATTCCGCGCGCGGAAGTGCCGGAAGACCTGGTCGGCGCGGCGCTGTTCCTCGCCTCCGACGCGGCCCGTTTCGTCACCGGGCAGAGCATCAATCTCGATGGCGGCGTCACCGGATCGTGACGGCTAGGCCGGAACGGTCCGCGTATCCATGCGGCGCAATTCGCGAAACGAGATCAGCTTCTTGGTGTTCTCGTCCCACAGCACCAAACGCACGCACTTGATGCTTTCCCACAGCGTCAATCGGCCGATTTCGCCCAACTCGGGATGATCGCGCAGAATGTTCGGCAGCCGATAGTAAGGAATGCGGCTGCACAAGTGATGCACGTGATGTATGCCGATATTGGCGGTAAACCAGCGCAGGATACCCGGCAGCACATAGTGCGAACTGCCGTGCAGCGCGGCTTCGTGCAGGTCCCAGTTTTCGTTGCCGGCCCACACGGTGTGCTCGAACTGATGCTGCACATAGAACAGCCAGACGCCCATGGTTGCCGCCAACAGCATGATCGGCAGATGCACCAGCAGGAATGGTCCGACGCCGATCAACCAGATCAACACGGCGACGATTGTCCCGGCCGCCGCGTTGGTCGCCATGGTGCTGAGCCACGGCGTCCAGCCACCGCGCATGAATCCAACCGGAAGCCGGTGCCGCAAAATGAAAAGGTAAGCAGGCCCGACACCAAACATCACGGCGGGATGACGATAGAGCCGGTAGCGCAAGCGGCCCCAGCGCGATAACGCCAGAAATTCGCGCACCGTCAGCGTGTCGATATCACCGATGCCGCGCCGATCGAGACTGCCCGACGTCGCATGATGGATGGCGTGGCTGCGGCGCCAAAAATCATAAGGTGTAAGCGTGAGCACGCCCAGGACGCGGCCGGTCCAGTCATTGATGAGACGGTGGCGAAAGAACGCGCCGTGCCCGCAATCGTGCTGGATCATGAACAGGCGCACCAGGAAGCCGGCGGCCGGCGGCGCCAACAACAAGGTCAACCACCAATGCCCGAACGAATATGACAGCCACATCAGTACCCAAAGCGCCGCCAACGGACCGAAGGAAATGACGAGTTCGATTGCGCTGCGCCAATGACTGGGGTTGCGGTAGTCCAGCAGCGCATGGCTCCAGCGGCGCGCCTCGCCCGTTTCAGCC
Organism: uncultured Pseudomonadota bacterium; assembly: GCA_963720835.1. Classification (GTDB taxonomy): domain Bacteria; phylum Pseudomonadota; class Alphaproteobacteria; order Rhizobiales; family Xanthobacteraceae; genus Pseudolabrys. The sequence goes on from CAVRHC010000024.1 coordinate 158,640, forward strand.
GGGCTTTGTTGCTCGTTCAAACTGATGTCCTTTGCGTGCTATCGCGGCGGAGATTGACCGCTACGCCGTCCTGACTGTCGCGCCAGTTCGCGTCTTGGGTGATTACCGTTTTATTGGCAGATAAACGAGGCTTTTCTGTCTAATATTGAACATTGCGGTTTTTAAGGCTGATAGTTCGGCTTTTTGCACCGCCGGAGGCCAAAAATGACCCCCACCGTCGCCATCATCGCGCCCGGCAATATGGGCGCCGCGGTCGGCAAGCGCCTGACCGAAAATAATGTGACGGTGCTGACCGCACTCGTCGGCCGCAGCGCGGCGAGCGCCAAGCGCGCGGACGACGCCGGCATGACGGCGATGCCGGAACGCGAATTGGCCGAAGCCGATTTCCTGTTGTCGATCGTGCCGCCGGGCGAGGCGCTGGCGCTCGCGCGCAGGCTTTCAGCCGTGCTCGCGGTCGCCAACCGCAAGCCGGTCTATGTCGACTGCAACGCGGTCAGCCCCGAGACGATGCTGATGATCGGCGACGTCATCGCCAAGACCGGCTGCCCGTTCGCCGCCGCCGGCATCATCGGCCCGCCACCGAAGCCCGGCTCATCCAACACCAAGTTTTATACGGCGGGAGCGGCGGCCAAGGACTTCGCCAAGCTCAACGATTACGGCCTGATCGTGCGCGTGCTCGCGGGCGAACTGACCGCCGCGCCTGCGCTGAAAATGTCCTATGCCGGCATCACCAAGGGCTTCACAGCGCTGGGCGCGACCATGATGCTTGCCGCCACGCGCCACGGCGCCGACGGCGCGCTCAAGGCCGAACTCGCCGAAAGCCAGCAGGCGCTGCTCGGCTTTCTCTCGCGCAACGTTCCCTCCATGTACGATAAGGCCTATCGCTGGATCGCCGAGCTCGACGAGATCGCCGCCTTCGTCGGCGAAGATCGTCCCGAGCACGAAATGCTCGCTGCCGCCGCGCGGCTTTATGAGCGCATTGCCGCCGATGTCGCAGGCGGAAAAAAGGAGATTGGGGACCTCGACAGGTTCCTCAAGCCCTAATCGATCCTTGGTTGCGATATCGAGGGACCGGCTAAAAGATCGGCCAGAACGCTGAGGTGAAGATCGGCCAAGAGATCGGCCAAAAACATTGCGAAAACTGATTTTTTATTTTATAATCAAGTGATTAGAAGATTTTTAAATCGGCCAAAATGGCTATCCTCGAAACGCCGCAACGCGTCGAACCTGCTCGACTGGAGGATGAAACTCCGGCCGCGGTCGTTGACGTTGTGGCCGACCTAGCAGCAGCGTCCGCAACCCTTGGCAAAGCGCTGCATCCAAAAACAGCTGCGAATTTGGCTGATCTCGTGCGTGTTATGAATAGCTATTACAGCAATCTCATCGAAGGACATCATACGCGCCCCCGCGATATTCAGCGAGCGCTCACCGGCGACTTCGATAAGGACGAAAAACGGCGTCACCTCCAAATCGAAGCCGCCGCTCATGTTCGCGTGCAGGCGGAAATCGACGCCATGGCGGCCGAGAACCGTTTGCCGGAGCCGGCTTCAGCAAAATTCATTCGCTGGCTCCATCAAGAGTTCTACCAGAACGCACCCAGGGACATGCTCCGCATCAAAAGTAATGGACGCGAATACACTATGGTGCCCGGTGAATGGCGGTCCAAACCCGAACATGACAATGCCGTCGGTCGCCACATCCCACCGGTGAGCAGCCATGTTGACGCATTCATGGACTACTTTGAACAGCGATATCGCTTCGAAGGACTTGGAAAAGCCGCTCGTATCATGACGATGGCGGCAGCGCATCATCAATTCAACTATATTCATCCGTTTCCCGATGGGAACAGCCGCGTAAGCCGTCTCATGAGTCATGCGATGGGTCACTGGGCCGGTGTAGGCGCGCACGGTCTTTGGTCAATCTCGCGTGGCCTTTCACGCGGACTAGCTCCCGGTCCAACGGGCCGCGACGAATATCTAAAAATGATGGATCTTGCTGACACGCCAAGACAAGGTGACCTGGATGGACGAGGCAATCTGTCTCTGCGCGCGCTCGAGGAATTCGTTCTTTGGTTCCTTCGTATCGCGCTCGATCAGGTCACATTCATGTCGAACCTGTTTGACTTGCAAACTCTTGCCAAACGTTTGGGCACCTATGTCAGCCGCAACGAGCTTCCTCCCGAGGCGTCGCGTATGCTTCAGGAGGCACTCATGCGCGGTGAATTCGACCGGGGCGAAAGCTCTCGTATAACCGGACTGCCAGAACGTTCGGCCAGGCGGGTTTTGAACGATGCGATCAAATCAGGACTCCTCGCGTCCGTAACATCCAAAGGACCCGTCTCACTCCGATTTCCGGCAGACGCATCGGATTTGCTGTTCCCAAAGCTTTTTCCTGAAGTCTAGTCGATCAACCGCCGGTCAAAACTGCAAAGCGCTGAGGTCTAACAACATGAGCGAAACGCCCATCCTCGTCCAGCAATTGCCCGGCTACCGCATCCTCACGCTCAACCGGCCGGACAAACTCAACGCCTTCAATGAAGAGATGCATCTTGCCTTGCGCGCGGCGATCGAAGATGCGGAAGCCGACGAGGAAACGCGCGCGCTGATGATCACCGGCGCCGGCCGCGGCTTCTGCACCGGACAGGATCTCGCCGACCGGCTCGCCAAGCCGGGCGAGACGGTCGTGCTCGGCGGCACGCAAGAGCAATATTACAATCCGCTGGTGCGCAAGCTGCGCGCGCTCCCCTTCCCGGTCGTCGCCGCGGTCAACGGCGTCGCCGCCGGCGCCGGCTGCAACATCGCGCTCGCCTGCGATATCGTGGTGGCCGCGCGCTCGGCAAGCTTCATTCAGTCCTTTGCGCGCGTCGGTCTGATCCCGGATTCCGGCGGAACCTGGTTCCTGCCGCGCCTCATCGGCATGGCGCGCGCGCGCGGCCTGGCGCTGATCGCGCAGGAACTGGAGGCGGAGAAGGCCGCCGCCTGGGGATTGATCTGGCGCTGCGTCGACGACAATGCGCTCATCTACGAGGCGCGGCGCGTCTGCGAGCATTTCACGGTCGCGCCGACGCAAGGCCTGGCGCTGATCAAGCGCGCGCTCGATGCGTCCGAAACCAACACGCTCGACGCCCAGCTCGACCTCGAGCGCGACCTCCAACGCGAGGCGGGCCTCCACCCCGACTACATGGAGGGCGTCCGGGCCTTCATGGAAAAGCGCAAGCCGAACTTCACCGGCCGCAAGAAAAGCCCGTAAACTCCCGTCCGCGCAGCCCCTTTTTCGAGCGGGCAACAGGCCGCTTCCCAACGCATAGCTTCGGGATAAACTGTCACATTGCCGTGGCATGGTCCCAGAACAGCCGGAAAGCCACGCAATTGGGGGTGGATCAATGTCTAAAACGATTCAAACGTTCTTCAGTCTGATCGCAGCCTTTGCCGTCACGCTGGCGCTCTCTTTGCCGGCCTTCGCCGAGGATTGCCCGCGCGGCGCGCTCGACAAGGCCTATTGCGATCGTAACGGCGACCTGGTTGCCGACACGCCCGAAAAGACGGCCAATCCGTCGACCATCATCTTCTCCTACACGCCGGTGGAAGATCCCGCCGTTTATCAGAAAGTGTGGGACGGCTTCCTCAAGCACATGGAGAAAGTGACCGGCAAGAAGGTCGTGTTCTTCCCGGTTCAATCCTACGCCGCGCAGTATGAAGCGATGCGCTCGGGCCGTCTGCATGTCGCCGGCGTCAATACCGGCGGCAATCCGATCGCGGTGAACTGCGCTGGCCTCGTTCCGTTCGCGATGATGGCGGCGAAAGACGGCTCGTTCGGCTACGAGATGGAAATCATCGTGCCGGCCGACAGCCCGATCAAGACGCCGGCCGACCTCAAGGGCAAGAAGGTCGCCTTCACCGCGCCGACCTCGAACTCAGGGTTCAAGGCGCCGTCGGCGATTCTCAAAGCCGACTTCCATCTCGAAGCCAAGAAAGACTTCGAGCCGGTCTTTTCCGGCAAGCACGACAATTCGGTGCTCGGTATCGCCAACAAGGATTACGACGCGGCGGCCGTCGCCAATTCGGTGATGAAGCGCATGTTCGACCGCAAGGTGGTCGACCCGGCCAAGATTCGTTCGATCTACAAGTCGCAGACGTTCCCGACCACCGGATACGGCTATGCCCACGATCTCGATCCCAAGCTGGTGGCAAAGATCAAGGAAGCCTTCTTCACGTTCCCCTGGGAAGGATCGGCCTTGCAGAAAGAGTTCAAGAAAGAAGGCAAGTTCATCCCGATCGACTACAAGAAGGACTGGGCCGTTATTCGCAAGATCGACGCCGCCAACGGCATCAAATACACTTGCAAGTGACGCGTCGCCTCGCGGCAGCCAGCTAAACCCGCAGCCGGATGGCATGATCTGCCGTCCGGCTGCGTGTGCCTGGAGGATTCAGTGCTTCGCATCAAAGGCCTCACCAAGCGGTATCGCACCGGCGATCTGGCGCTGAAGGAAATCGACCTCGAGGTTCCCGATGGCCAGGTGATGGCGCTGATCGGTCCGTCCGGCGCCGGCAAGTCGACGTTGATCCGCTGCATCAACCGCCTGGTCGAGCCGACCGCCGGCACCATCACGCTCAACGACATGGAAATCACCCGCATGAACGGCGGGCAATTACGGCGCGCACGCCGCAAGATGGGAATGATCTTCCAGGAATACGCGCTGGTCGAGCGGCTGAGCGTCATGGAGAACGTGTTGAGCGGCCGCCTCGGCTATGTCGGCTTTTGGCAGAGCTGGTTTCGCCGCTTTCCGCAATCAGACATCGACGAGGCGTTTCGCCTGCTCGAGCGCGTCGGCCTCGACCACATGGCCGACAAGCGCGCCGACGAGTTGTCCGGCGGCCAGCGCCAGCGTGTCGGCATTTGCCGCGCGCTGATCCAGAACCCGGACCTGCTGTTGGTGGACGAGCCGACCGCCTCGCTCGATCCCAAGACCTCGCGTCAGATCATGCGGCTGATCAAGGAGCTGTGCGAGGAGCGCCGCCTCTCGGCGATCATCAACATCCACGACGTGCAGCTCGCGCAATTGTTCGCCGAGCGCATCGTCGGCCTGCGCGTCGGCGAGATCGTCTATGACGGCGCGCCGGACGCCGTCACCGCCGAGGTCCTCACGTCGATTTACGGCGAAGAAGACTGGTCGGCGACCATTCGCAAGGTCGACGAAGACGCCGAAGCCGTCGACCAGACCGACGCCGGCATCATTCCGTCTGGAAGCGCCCCGGCCGGCCCTCGACCGGCTGGCGGGCTTGAGCTGATGCGCGCGTCATGAGCGTCGCCGTCGCCGCCCCCCGCCGCTGGCGCAAACAGCCGCTGATCAAGAGCGCCCGGCTGCGCTGGAGCCTCGGGATCGGCGCCGCGCTTTATCTTGCGCTCGCCATCGGCACCACCGACGTCAACTGGACGCGCCTGTGGGAAGGCCTGCCGCGCGGCGCCCAATTCGTAACCGCGTTCTTTCCGCCCGACTTCACCAGCCGCTGGGACGAGATCGTCGACGGCATTTCCGAAAGCATCTGGATGACGGTGGTCTCGACGGTCGTCGGCATTGCGCTGTCGATTCCCGTCGGCATCGGCGCCGCGCGCAATATCGCACCGCTGCCGATCTACTATTTTTGCCGCGGCGTCCTCGCGGTGTCGCGCAGCTTCCAGGAGGTGATCCTGGCGATCTTCTTCGTGAAGCTGTTCGGCTTCGGCCCGTTTGCCGGGCTCGTCACGCTGTCGTTCGCCACCATCGGCTTCTACGGCAAGCTGCTCGCCGAAGACATCGAGTCCATGGATCGGGTGACGGCGGAAGCCGTGCGCGCGACCGGCGCCGGCTGGCTGCAATGGATCAATTACGGCGTGCAGCCGCAGGTGCTGCCGCGCATGATCGGGCTCGGGCTCTACCGCTTCGACATCAATTTCCGCGAGTCGGCGGTGGTCGGCATCGTCGGCGGCGGCGGCATCGGCGCCACGCTCAACACCGCCTTCGACCGCTACGAATTCGATTCCGCGGCTGCAATCCTGCTGATCATCATCGGCATCGTGATCGCGCTCGAATATCTCTCCGGCCATCTGCGGCGATGGGTGCAATGATGGCGGTGACGCTCGCAGACGGCACGAAGATCTGGCGGCGGCGCGAGCGCGGCACGCAGCTCGTCATCTGGGCGGGCTGGCTTGTCGCGACGGCCATATTCGTCGCCTGCTTCCAGTTCATTTCCGACAAGACCATCTGGGCCTTCGTGTTGGATGCGCCGCAGCAGGCCGGCGATCTCGCCGCCCGCATGGTGCCGCCGGACTGGAGTTTTATCGTCGAGATCAGACGGCCGCTGTGGGACACCCTCAATATCGCGTCGCTCGGAACTGCGCTCGCCATCGTGGTGGCGGTGCCGGTCGCCTTTTGCGCGGCCCACAACACGACGCCGAGCGCGGCGCTGGTGCGGCCGGTGGCGCTCTACATCATCGCCGCCTCGCGCTCGATCAACTCGTTGATCTGGGCGCTGATGCTGGTCACCATCGTCGGGCCGGGCGTGCTGGCCGGAATCATGGCGATCGCATTCCGCTCCATCGGCTTCTGCGCCAAGCTGCTCTACGAAGCGATCGAGGAGATCGACGAAGCCCAGGTCGAAGCCGTACGCGCAACCGGCGCGAGCGGAGCGCAAATCACCGCCTACGGCATCGTGCCACAGGTGCTGCCGGCCTTTGCCGGCATCAGCGTGTTCCGCTGGGACATCAACATCCGGGAATCCACCGTCGTCGGTCTGGTCGGCGCCGGCGGCATTGGACTTCCGCTCAACGGCGCCATCACCACGCTCGCCTGGACGCAGGTGTCGCTCATTCTGCTGGTGATCATTGGAACCGTGATCGTGAGCGAGTGGGTGTCGGCGAAAGTGCGCCACGCCATCATTTGATCGGCGCGCAAGACTTTGTCGCAATTTTACGCCAAGCTAGGCGGCTAGCCGGGCAACGCACAACCATCGTCAGCCCACCGGTCCGCCATGCACACATTTCTCAGCCGACTTTGGCGCACGAGCATCATCAGCAATCTGATCGCCGGTTCGCTGGTGGTGCTGCCCTTTGTGCTCACCGTGCTGATCCTCGGATGGGGCATCAACTGGATCATGGCGGCGTTCGGACCCGGCAGTTGGTTCGGCAATCTGCTGACCACCGGCGGCGAAGCATTCATCGGGCCGGAACGGGAGTGGCTCGCCTTCCTCATCGGCACGGTCATCGTGCTGATCGTCCTGTGGCTGTTCGGTTTGGCCGTGCGCACCAGGGCACAACGCACCTTCCAGCACGTGCTCGACGATGTCTTGGCGAAGGTGCCGCTGTTCCGCGCCGTCTATCGGCCGGTGTCGCAGGTCGTGCGCCTGTTCGCCGGCAGCAATCCAGACCTCAGCGGCCTGCCGGTTGTCATGTGCCGGATCGGCGGCACGCAAGGCGTCGACGTCCCCGCCTTCCTGGCCTCGGACAAGACGTTCGAGGTCGCGGGCGAACGCCGTCGCCTGGTCTACCTGCCGACCTCGCCGTTGCCGGCCTGGGGCGGCCTGGTGCTTGTACCCGACAATGCCGTCATCCCCGTACCAGAAATGGACGCAGATGCGCTGATCAAGCTCTACTTCTCGTTCGGCGTGCTGGCGCCGGAAACGATCCCAAACATCACCGGGCAGGTAAATAAGGTCGCAAAAACGAAAAAGCCGGTCCGCGGTTGAAAGCGTCCGGCTGGTTCTGTCGACTTTGGCTTTGTTGACTCGGTCAAAGCGAGATCGTTAGCATACACACGATTTCGGGGCCCGAAGCCAGATGAAACCAGCACCGTTCATTCGACACGTCCCACGAACGGTTGCAGAAGCCGTCAAGATTCTCGGCAAAGTCGCGCCCGAAGACGGCCGCGTGCTGGCGGGCGGCCAGAGCCTCGTTCCGATCATGGCGTTCCGGCTCGCCAAGCCCGCCCACCTGGTCGACATCAACGAGATCGACGAGCTGCGCCGCATCGAGAACGACGGCAAGACGCTGCGCATCGGTGCCTGCGTGCGCCATGCCGCCTTCCACAGACCGGTGGTCGAAGGGCCCTTGGGCGCTTTGCTCTCCCATGTCGCCCGCCACATTGCGCATTATCCGATCCGCACGCGCGGCACGTTTTGCGGCTCATTGGCGCACGCCGATCCGTCCTCGGAATGGTGCCTGGTGGCGGCGACGCTCGATGCGACCATGGTCGCCAAGAGCACGCGCGGCGAGCGCCTGATCCCGGCGCGCGACTACTTCGAAGGCATCATGTCGACCGCGCTGGCCGAGGACGAACTGCTGGCGGAAGCGCGGCTGCCGCTGCCGGCTCCCGATACAAAATTCGGCTTCAACGAATTCAACCGCCGCGCCGGCGATTTCGCCATGAGTGCGTCGCTCGTCACCTATCGCCTGCAAGGCGGCAAGATCACGGACGCGCATGTCGGCGTCGGTGGCGCCGAACCGTTCCCGCGCCGCATTGCCGAGGCGGAAGCAGCGCTGAACGGCCAGGCGCCCGGCGACGCGGCGTTTCGCGCTGCCGCCGAGGCGGCGGCAAACGCGATTGACGCCATGGAGGATCATCAGACCACGGCCGAGTACCGGCGTGACCTGGTGCGCGCGGTCGTGCGCCGCGCGCTGGAGGCGAGCGCATGATGCCGAAAAGTGGGAACCGGCTTTCGGGCAAGATCATGCGCGAACGGAAAAAGCCATGAGCGCGCCGACCAAAGGCTCCGGCATGACCTGGGTCGGCCGCGCCATCCGCCGGCTGGAAGACCCCGCGCTGATCACCGGGCGTGGCCGCTTCACCCACGATCTGCCGGCGGCGCATTGGGTGCGCTTCGTGCGCAGCCCGGTGGCGGCGGGAAAAATTCGGAAGATCGACGCGCCCGACGGCGCCATGATCGTCACCGCGGCCGATCTGTCCGGCGTCAAGCCGATCCGGCCGATGCTGCATAAATTCAACTATCGTCCGGTCGGCCAGCCAATCCTGGCCGATGGCGTCGTGCGCTTTTCCGGCGAAGCGGTCGCGGCGGTGGTCGCGCCGACCGAAGAAGAGGCCGAGGACATTGCCGATGAGGTCGTGCTCGCCATCGACGAAACGACGCCGGTGATCGACGCGCGCGCGGCGCTTGAGGCCGGCGCGCCGCAAATCCATGCCGAGACGCCGGGCAACGTCATCCTCGAAGGCATCATCGAGACGCCGGACTTCGGCAAGGTATGGGACAGCGCGCACAAGGTCGTCGGCATCGAGGCGCGCTCGCGCCGGCAGAGCGCCATGCCGATGGAAGCGCGCGGCGGCCATGCCGCCTACGACGCCGCAAGCGGCCGCGTGACGCTCACCTGCACCACGCAGATGCCGCATCTGATGCGCACGGCGATTGCCGACGTGCTGGGCATGCCGGAATCGGACTTGCGCGTGATCGCGCCAGACGTCGGCGGCGGCTTCGGGCAGAAGATGTCACTCTGCGCCGAATACGTCGTGCTGGTGTGGCTGGCGCGCAAGCTGAAGAGCATCGTGGCCTGGACCGAAGACCGGCGCGAAAACCTCATCGCCGGTTTTCATTCGCGCGACCAATACGTGTCGCTGCAGGCGGCGTTCGACAAGGACGCCAGGCTGGTCGCGCTCAAGGCCGACATCGCCGCCAATATCGGCGCTTATTCGTGCTTTCCCACCACCTGCGGCGTCGAACCGTTGATGGCCATGGCGGAAATGCCTGGGCCTTACGACTTCCGCGCCTATTCCTGCCGTGCCCGCGGCGTCGTCACCAACACCTGCACGATGGCGCCCTATCGCGGCGTGGCGCGGCCGGTCATCACCTTTTCGCTCGAGCGCCTCATGGACAAGGCGGCCAAGGCGTTCGGTCTCGATCCGGTCGACATTCGCCGCCGCAACCTGATCGACAAGTTCCCTTACACGTCGGCGGCGGGCCTGGTGTTCGACGAGGCGAGCTACAAGCAGACATTAGAGATGGCCGTGAAGGCGGTGGACGTGCCGGCTTTCCGCAAGCGTCAGCAGGAGGCGCGCGCCAAGGGCCGCTATCTCGGCATTGGTTTTGCCACCTTCTCCGAGCGCACCGGCTACGGCAGCCCGGCCTTCGCCGCGCGCGGCATGGAAATCACGCCCGGCTGGGAAACCGTGATGCTCACGATCGACCCTTCCGGTTTCGTTGAAGCCCGCATCGGTTCCTCGCCACATGGACAAGGCCTGCGCACTGCGCTGGCGCAGATCATCGCCGACGAGATCGGCGTCACGCCGCAACAGATCAAGGTCGTGCACGGCGACACCGATACGACGCCCTATGGTTGGGGCACTTTTGCCAGCCGCTCGCTGGTGATCTCCGGCGGCGCCACCTTGATCGCCGCGCGTAAAGTGCGCGCCAAACTCATCAAGATGGCGAGCCATCTCTTGGAAGCGGCGGCCGACGACATCGTGCTGGAAGAAGGTCACGCCAAAGTCGCCGGCACCGACCGCACCATCGCAATCGCACAGATCGCACGCGAAGCTTACACGCAGACGCACAAGTTCAAGGGCGAGATCGAGCCTGGGCTAACCAAATCCGGCACCTACGACCCGTCCGGCACCTTCTCCAATGCCTGCCATGTCGCGATCGTCGAACTGGACGCCGAGACCGGCCGCGTCACGGTGGAGAAATTCATCGCCGCCGAGGACGCCGGCCGCATCATCAATCCGATGATCGCCGACGGCCAGGTGCACGGTGGCGTCGCGCAAGGCATCGGCAACGCGATCCTGGAAGAAATCGTCTACGACGACAGCGGCAATATCCTCACTTCGACGCTCGCCGATTATTTGCCGCCAACCGCGCACGAGATTCCGCCGATCGAGCTGCACCATATGGAAACGCCGAGCACGCAGTCGATCACCAAGGCCAAGGGGCTCGGCGAAGGCGGCTGCATCGGCGCGCCGGCGGCGGTAATCAACGCTATCAACGACGCGCTGTCGCCGTTCGGCGTCGAGATCGACGAAATGCCGGCAACGCCGCAGCGCATCCGCGCCCTGTTGCGCGCCAAGGAGCAGGCCGCATGACGGACAAGACCGCCATCACGCTGACCATCAACGGCCGCGATTACGCCATCGACGTCGAGCCGCGCCGCACCCTCGTCGACGCGATCCGCGAGGACTGCGGGCAGACCGGCACGCATATCGGCTGCGAGCATGGCGTCTGCGGCGCCTGCACCGTGATCGTCGACGGCGAGCCGATGCGTTCTTGCCTGATGTTCGCTGTGCAAGCGGACGGAAAGAGCATCCGCACGGTCGAGGGTCTTGCCGATGGGGATACGCTTCATCCGATGCAGCAGGCCTTCATGGACAATCACGGCCTGCAATGCGGCTTCTGCACGCCCGGCTTCCTGATGCTGGCCGTCGGCGTGCTCGAGCATGAGCCCGACATCAGCGACGAGGATCTGCTCGACGTGCTCTCGTCCAATCTGTGCCGCTGCACCGGCTACCAGAACATCATCAAGGCGGTGCGCGCGGGCGCCAAGGAGATGCGCGGCAAATGACGACGCCGGCCAAATTCGTCGGCCGCTCCGTCCCGCGTCTGGAAGACCGACCGCTGCTCACCGGTCAGGGCCGCTTCGCCGCCGATATTTCGTTTCCCGGCCAATGGGTGATGCGCGTCGTGCGCTCTCCGGTGGCGCACGGCAAACTCAGATCGATCGACGCCTCCGCCGCACTCGCCCTGCCCGGCGTGCACGCGGTGTGGACGCATGCCGACGTCGCGCACATTCCTCCGATCGGTTTTCGCCTCACCGGCCTCACCGAGCTCGAACCTTACCGGCAGCCGGTGCTGGCGAAGGATGTGGTGCGCTATGTCGGCGAGCCGGTGGCCGTCGTCTTTGCGGACGACGCCTATCTCGCCGAGGACGCGGCCGATCTGGTCGAACTCGTCATCGACGAGCTGCGACCAGTGTTGTCGGCGACCGAGCAACCGGGCGTCTACGACGATGAACACGGCCAACTGAGCACGGAGGCGTCGGTCCTGCGCAAAGGCTATGGCGACGTCGACAAGGCCTTTGCCGGTGCCCACGCCGTTGTTTCGCTTGAGCTTTCGGTCGGCCGCCACACCGGCGTGCCGCTCGAGACGCGCGGCGCCATCGCCCGCTACGACGAGGCCCGCGACCTGCTCGAAATGTACGGCGCGGCCAAAGTCCCGCACTGGAACCGCGACCGCCTCGCCCTCATGCTCGGGCGAAAACCCGAAAGCGTTCAATTGTTTGAAGGCCATGTCGGCGGCGGCTTCGGCGTCCGCGGCGAGCTTTATCCGGAAGACGTGCTCGCTTGCGCCGCCGCGCTTGAATTCCGCAAACCCATCAAATGGATCGAAGACCGGCGCGAGCATCTGATGGCCGCCAATCACTCGCGCGACCAGCGTCATCACGTCCGCGCCGCCATCAATGAGAGCGGCCAAATCCTTGCTATCGAAGACGAATTTTTCCACGACAACGGCGCCTATGCGCGCACCCATGCCGCCACCGTCCCCGATCTCGCGGCCGCCATGCTGCCCGGCCCCTATCGCGTGCCGGCCTATCGCGCCACCGGCCATTTTCGCCTGACCAATAAGACGCCCTGCGGAACCTACCGCGCGCCCGGCCGTTTCGAATCCACCTTTGTTCGCGAGCGATTATTGGATGCGATCGCGGCGCGCATCGGCGTCGACACAATCGACATCCGCCGCCGCAACCTGATCGACAAAAGCGCGATGCCCTATGCGCTCGGGCTTTCCACCCTCGGCACCGAAATCGTCTATGATTCAGGCGATTACGTAAAACTGATGGACCGCCTGCTCGCCGCGGCCGATTGGCCGGCGATGGAAAAGGACCTCAAGCGCCGGCGCGCTAGCGGTGAAAAGGTCGGCGCCGGTTTCGCCATGTTCGTAGAAAAGAGCGGGCTCGGGCCGTTCGACAAAGTGCGTATCGACATCGCACCGAGTGGCGGCGTCGAAGTCGTTACCGGCGTGGCGTCCATCGGGCAAGGCGTGGAAACGGCGATGGCGCAGATCGCCGCCGACACGCTCGGCGTCGACTACGCCGACATTACTGTCGTGCACGGACAGACGAACCGCATCGACAAGGGACTCGGCGCCTTTGCTTCAAGGGTGACGGTGATGTGCGGGGAAGCGACGCGCATGGCGGCAGCAAAGCTACGCGAGCAGGCGCTCACGGCTGCCGCGCCGCTGATGCAGACGGCTGCCGACACGCTCGATATCGTCGACGGCGAGATCGTACGCAAGGGTGGAACGGGCCCGTCCATGGCGCTTTCAGCACTAGCGGCGCAGATCAACGGTCTGAGCGCTGACGCCGAATTCGCCTCGAGCCACATGGTCTACCCTTACGGCGCGCAGGTTGTGCAGCTCAAAATCGATACGGAGACCGGCGGCGTGGCGATCGAGCGCTATCTGATCGCCTTCGACATCGGGCGCGCGGTCAATCCCATGCTGGTAGAAGGACAGATCGTCGGCGGGCTGGCGCAGGGCATCGGCGGCGCGCTCTTCGAGGAATTTCTCTACGGCGAAAACGGCGAACCGCTGTCGGTAACGTTCGCCGACTACCTGATGCCGACCGCGCATGAAATTCCACAGGCCGAGGTGATCCTCAGCGAGGATGCACCCTCTCCGCTCAACACCTATGGTTTCAAGGGTGCCGGCGAAGGTGGCATCAATCCGGTTGGCGCCGCGATTGCGTCTGCCATCGACGATGCGCTGCAGAAACCCGGTGCGGTGACGCAGTTGCCGATTACACCGCAACGGCTGAAAGTGTTGATGGCGCGTTGAGAATAACTACTCGCGATCCCTGCCCGCGATCTCCGCTTGCCACGGCGCGACCTTGCTCTCGATGAAACCGATCAGGCTGTTCAATCCGATCGCCATAACCATCAGGATGATGATCGGCACGAACATGGTGGCTGTATCGAAGTTGTTTGCGGAATTGATGATCACCGCGCCAAGGCCGGATATCGTCGTGAAGAATTCCGCGATCACCATTGCCACCACCGCGCGGCCGACGGCGAGCCGGATGCCGGCCATGATGTAAGGCAAGGTTGCCGGCAAGATGATGCGGCGAAGAATGACGATGTCCGGCGCAACAAAGGACTTGCCGACTTCGATCAATGATTTCGGCACCGCCGTTACGCCAAGCCACGTATTGATCGTAATCGGGAACAGCGCCATCAGAAACACGACTGAGACCTTGACCGCAAAGCCGAGGCCCAGCCAAAGAACCAGTAGCGGCACCAGCGCGACAAGCGGCATGGCATAACCGGCGGTGATGTAGATGCCAAGCGCGGCCTCGGCAACCCGGAAACGGCCGATGATGAGTCCAAGCGGCACGCCGAAAACTATTGCGAGGCAGTAACCAAGCACGAATGGACGCAGTGATTCGTAGAGCGCCGACTGCAATTGTCCGGTGACCAGCAATTCCCAGAACGCGGCAGCGATCGCAGTCGGATAGGAACCGAAGATCGGATTGATATCGCGGCCAAAAATTTCCCAGACAATGAGCACAAAGGTAATCGACGCCGTGGTGATAACCCAGCGCGGTAAGGGACGTCGCTCCGCGGGCTCGCTCTGCGGGTCGGCAACATCTTTCCTGGCGTCGGCGATATCACTCATGGCTAGTGCACCGCAGCCGGTTCGTGCAATGCCCGCCAGATCTTGTAGCGGGTGTCGGCGAATTCCGCCGTGCCACGCACCAGCCCAAGGTCCGGGCGAGGACGGCCGAGCGGCACATTCATGATTTCCTGCACACGCCCGTCCCGCATCACGACGATTCGATCGGCGATCAGCACCGCCTCGTCGAGGTCATGTGTGACGAAGAGGATCGTTTTTCCGGTGCGGGCATGGATATCGAGCAGCTCGGCCTGCAGCGACTCACGAGTTTGCGCATCGAGCGCTCCGAACGGTTCGTCCATCAACAGCACCGACGGGTCGATGGCCAGCGCGCGGGCAATGCCAACACGCTGTTTCATGCCGCCCGATAACTGATGCGGCCGCCGGTTATGCGACTCGGTCAATCCAACAAGATCGAGATACTTGTCAGCCGTTTCGCGCAATTGCGTGCCGCGCACGCCCTTCATTTCCAGACCGAACATCACGTTCTGCCGCGCGGTGAGCCACGGCAGCAGTTCGGCGTGCTGAAACACCATGCCACGGTCGTGACCGCAGCCGTGTACCTTACGACCATCGACGGTGACGCTGCCACTGCTTGCGGAATCGAGTCCCATGGCGACACGCAACGCCGTGGTCTTGCCGCAGCCGGACGGGCCGATCAACGCTACGATCTCACCGTTGCGTACGGTGAAACTGACGCTTTCGAGCGCCTGCACCTGATGCACGTTGTCATCCACGCGCAACGTGAAGCGCTTGGAGACGTCGAGGAAGTTCACCTCACCCACGCCGGCCTCCTTGGAGAGCCCAGAGCAGGTCCATCAGTGCGTGCTCTCCACCATCTTGAGCGCCTTCTCGCGATATTCCGGCGCCGTGACGACCTTCAGGTCGAGCGGCGCCTTCAACTTGCCGGCCTTGATCAATTGCTCCTGGATCCAATTGAGCTTTTCAGCCGGCAGCGGCAACGTGGGATCGACGGCATGATGTTTGACCGCATCGTCATAGACGAAAGCGGGCCGCGGATCGTCGGGCTTGGCGTGGATCAATTGGCGCGTCAACGCGATCGTCTCGTCCCGGTGCGACAGCGCATAGCGCAAAGCACTCATCTCGGCCGCGAGAAACTTGACTGCAACGTCGCCCTTCGCCGCTAACGTCTTGGCGCTCGAAATCAAGCAGACGCGAAGGAAGTTCGGCACCGCGTCACGGCCAGCGACGAGGAGATGGATGTTCTTGGGCGCGACCGGCTCGACTTCATTCGATACGACCGCCGCGTCAACGACGCCGCCGACCAAGGCCTGATACCGATCGTGGTCGCCCCCAACTGCGGCGAGCTTCACATCCTTGACTGACACGCCAAATTTCGCCAGCGCAGATCGCGCGAGCATGTCCGGCATGGAATTGGGCGCCGACACCGCGATCTGCTTGCCTTTGAGATCGGCGACCGTCTTGATGCTGCTTTTCGCGTAAATGCCATGAGGGACCACGACCCAGTGGCAGCCGAGAAATCTTGGCATCGGCCCCTTTGGAGTCGGCGGAGAACACGCCCTGCGGACCGCCTTCGAAGCTATCGAGCTCACCGGCGATCAGCGCCTTGAGCGCAAGTTGATCGTTGCGAAATTCGGACGTCACGATCTTGATGCCCTGTTTGGCGGCAAAGTCGCGCTTGGTGACCATCAGAAAGATGCCGGCATCCGCCTTTGCTTTGATCAGGCCGTGACGCCAGATCTTTTCCTGCGCCATAGACGGCACTGGTGACAGAGCGACCGCCGCGAGGGCGATAACTACCGCGAATGCGATGGTGCGGCCGATAGCGCAGCAAGTTGCGTTCAACATGGCGTATCTCCTCCCGAGAGAATGTGCCGGCGTTCATTCTTGGTGCTTATGCCGGGTGGTCCCAAGCCAAGTGTGCGGGACGATTGTTTTACTGGCAAGCGCCGTTTCAATTCGCCCGGCGCCTGGCCCGCCGCACGAGGTATTCGAAATTGATGGCGAATTGCTCGGGCCGGCCAATATCGCCTTTCAATTTCTCGATGTCGGAACGAGGGAATTCGGGCGCGGGCTCGCCGGCGGCTTCCGCGATCATCTGCACTCTGGCGGCGTTCTCGAGCATGATGGCGGTGACGACGGCCTCGGCGAGGCTGCTGCCAACTGCAGCAATGCCGTGATTTTTCAGCAATACGGCACGATGCGGCCCAAGCGCCTTGGCGACCGCGGCGCCCATCGCAGGGCTACGGATCAGATTGATCGTGTCGTCGTAAACACCAAGCGCCTCGCAGAACAGGGCGCTCGGCTGGCTGTAACAGCGCATCGGCCGTCCGGTCGCCGAGAGCGCGACGCAATAGTCGGGATGGGTATGAATCACGCATTGAACATCCGGGCGCTGCTTGAAAATTTCGGAGTGAATATAGACTTCGCTGTGGCGGCGGGCGGTACCGGCAACGACATCGCCCTCAAGATTGATCGTCAGAATGTTGTCGAGTGTGATCTCGTCGAGGCCGACGCTGTGCGGCTTCATGAAGAACAGCGAAGGATCGTCCGACAGGCGATGCGAAACATGTCCGCGGGTGAAATCGTCCTGACCTTCGCCGACCAGAACCTTGCCGGCCCATATCATCTGCTCTTTGATGTCCGCGTGGCTCATATGAACGTTTCTCCCCGAACGACGGCACGACTGGTGCCGTGTTGGCGCCATCCTAAACGGTCTTGGAGTTGGAGGGGAGCGGGTCGGGAGACGCGCGCGGAGACGCTATCGTGCGGGAGACGCCGTCAAGGAGGAGGCCGGCTGTGCGACGTGGCGGGGGCCGGCCCAATCGGCACGCGCCTCCAGCGCATCGCGCAAGACATCGAGGTCATAGCCGGCCTCGCGCGCAATCGACAGCACTTCGTCGACCCCTAAACGCGGCGCCGCGACCTGGCTCCACAGCACCGCGCTGCGGGTGCTGCTGCCGCAATAAAACAGCAGCGGCCGCGGCAACGCGTCGATCATTTGTGCGAAGGCCTCAACCACCTCATCGTCGGTCGCATTCGCGCCCTTCACCGGAAAATAGCGAAACTCCAATCCCTGACGGCGCGCGGCCGCTTCGGCTTGGGCATGCGGAAGCTGGTCCGGCGCTTCGCCGTCCGGGCGATTAGCGACGACCGAACGGAAACCGAAGCGGGCGATCTCGGCGAAATCGGCTTCGACCAGCTGCGGCGCTACCGCGACGTCCGGCTCGAGCTGAATGATCTTGTGATTGATCTTGGCCACTGAATTGCCCTTCACGCTTCGCGTTCTCGGGCCTAGAGATGCGCCGCACGGCGCCGATCGCCAAGAGGATCAGAAAAATAAATCTATAATTCCAGAGACTTGTAAGAATTTCGAAGATTTCATTCGCGCGCGGGCAGCGGCGGGGAAAATCCTTCTCCGCCGGAGAGCCGCCGCGCCGCCCTGAATCACGTCACCGGGAAATTCGGCCGGAAGCCGCCCGCCGCCGCTTCCACGCGGCCGGCGAAGGGCAGGCCGACATGGCCCGGAAAAACCAGCGCGCCGGATGAGGCGCAATAGTCGAGCACCTTGCGCCGCGACACCCGCGCCTGCACGGGATCGGAGTTTTTCGGGAAATTCCAGTCGGGATAATAGATCTGCAACAAGTGATGCCAGACGTCGCCGATGAAGGCCGCGCGCTCGCCCTTGCTTTCCAGTTTGAAGAAGACGTGGCCGGGCGAATGGCCGGGCGCGGAGTCGATCTCCAGAAAATCGTTGAGTCGACAGGGACCGCCGTCCACCAGGTCGGCCTTGCCGTATTCGAGAATCGGAATCACGCATTCGCGAAACGTGCCGAGCTCGGCCGGTCCTTCTTTCGGATCGGCATCGAGCTTGGCGAAATAGTCGACGTCGGGCTTGGAGAACACGTAACGCGCATTGGGAAAGGTCGGCACCCATTTGCCGTCCTTCTGTTGCGTGTTCCAGCCGACGTGATCGTGGTGAAGATGCGTGCACATCACCAGATCGATTTCTTCCGGCCTGGCGCCAGCAGCGGCGAGCCGGCCGAGATAATCGACATTGAGCATGTGCCACCACGGCCGGCCCGGCTTGTCGCGGTTGTTGCCGCAACAGGAGTCGATCAGGATCTTCTTGCCGCCCACCTGCAGAAGCCAGCTATGCACCGACATCTTGATAAGGCCGGTCTCGGCTTCGTAATGATGCGGCGCCAGCCATGACTTGTGTTCGGCAAGATGTGCATCGGTGAATTCAGGAAAAATATTATGAACCGGATAGCACGGCAGATTGGTTTCCTCGATGCGCGTGATAGTTGCTTGCCCGACCGTGAACACCGGCATCTCCCTTGTCTTTTTATTTTGCGAGCCGAGTGTCCATGCAGCGCAGGCACGCGTCAAGCAAATGCCCGGGCCGTGAAAGCCCGGGCATTGGCAGCGCCGAACATGAAAATCAGCAGCGCACGTAATGGCGGCGGTGATGCCTGTAGTAGTAGCACCAGCCCGGGCGCGTCGCGTCGGCGATAATTGCGCCAGCTGCCGCGCCGATCGCGCCGCCAGCCACGGCAGCTCCCGCCGTTCCACCCGCGAGGCCGCCGATCAGCGCGCCGGCGCCGCCACCGAGCAACGCGCCGCCGAGCACCCGGTCCTGCCGTGCGGTCTGACAACCGGTGAGGGCGAGCACCATCGCAACCACAATGACGAGTTTGTGCATCTGCTGATTCTCCTTTGGTCGGTTGTTGTCAGCCCACCCTCCCCCGGAGACACTGGGACGAATCCCTTTCGATCAGCCCAACCTCTTTAAAAGCCGTACGATAAGCTGTTGTTCCTCGGCCGTGAGCGGCGTCAATGTTGCGGCGGTGATTTCGCCTGCAACGCCGATTGCGGCTTCCGTTACCTCGCGCCCGCGGTCGCTCAGCGTCACCGCGCGGCGCCGGCGATCCTTTGGATCGGCCAGCGCCGTGACGAAGCCGCGCAGGCTCAAGCGGTCGACCACGCCTTTGATTGTCGCCGCGTCGAGATAAATCAGGCGACCGAGATGGTTCTGCGAACACGGCCCGACCTCATAAAGCTTGGCGAGCGCTGCGAACTGGGTCTGCGTCAGATTCTCGACCATACGCGACATGAAAATCGAAGTGTGACGTTGCATGGCGACCCGCAACAAAAAGCCGATCTGGTCGTCGAGGACATAGCGGCCCTGTTCGGGAGCCTCCGTTGGCTTCACCACCTTCAATTTTTCGCGCCGCATTTCGTTTCGCTCCTGACCCCGCCATGAAAACATGGCTTGCGTAAAATCATGACCGGGTTCGGCGGCCAGCGATAGCCCCCTGCGCCCGAGATTGGCCTTTCGCGCCATCAGACCGTCAGATAGGCGCGCTGAACCTCCTGATTGTTGTCGAGATCATCGATCGTGCCCTGCCAACGAATCTGGCCTTTCTCGATCACGTAGACGCGGTCGGACACCAGCCGGGCGAAATGGACGTTCTGCTCCGACAGCAGGATTGACAGTCCCTCTTTCTTCAATTCGATGATCGTGTTGGCCATCTGCTCCACAATCACCGGCGCAACGCCTTCCGACGGCTCATCGAGCAACACCAAAAGCGGATTGCCCATGAGCGTACGCGCCACCGTCAACATCTGCTGTTCGCCGCCACTCATTCGGCCACCGGGCCGGTCCGGCATCTCGGCCAAATTGGGAAACAGCGCAAACAACTTTTCCGGCGTCCATGAGGGCGCCTGTCGGCCGTCGGCAAAGCTGCGCGCGGCCTGACGGCCGATATCGAGATTCTCCATGACGGTGAGATCGACAAAGATGCGCCGATCCTCGGGCGTATAGCCGAGGCCGCGCCGCGCAATCTCAAACGGCTTGAGCCTGGAAATATCCGCACCATTGAAGCGCACCAGACCCTGACACCGGCCGACAAGACCCATGATCGCCTTCATGGTCGTCGATTTGCCGGCGCCGTTGCGACCCATCAGCGCCACCACTTCGCCGCGCCCGACCTCGAAGGACAGATCGTAGAGAATGCGGGCAGCGCCGTACCAGGCGCTTAAGCTGTCCACACTGAGCACAGGCTGGCTCATGAAGGCGTTCCCGAAACATGCTGAAACGTCTTGCCGCTTCCGAAATAGACCTCACGCACGCCAGCGTCGGCGCGAATGGCATCGGCATTGCCGTCGGCGATCAACTGGCCGCGCGCCAGCACGATGATGCGATCAGCGTATGCGAATACGACATCCATCGAGTGTTCAGTGAACAGCACCGAGATGCCGCGCTCCACCACCAGCTTTTTCACCAACGCAATGAGCTCGTTGCGTTCGCCTGGCGCCATGCCGGCGGTCGGCTCGTCCATCAACAGCAGGCGCGGCTCGCTGGCGAGTGCAATGGCAAGCTCGACGCGCTTGACGTCGCCATATGCGAGCTCGCGGCTCGGCCTGTCGGCGACGTCACCCATGCCGACCTGGCCGAGCAGATCGAGCGCACGCTGACGGTGTCGTGAGGCAGCCGCGGGCCAGAAGCGGTAAATTTCGCCGGCATGCGAAATCAGCGCCATCTGCACGTTTTCGATGACCGTCATCGAATGAAACGTCGCTGCGACCTGAAACGTGCGCCCGACGCCGAGCCGCCAGATATCGCGCGGCGCCATGCCCGCAATATCACGCCCTTCGAGCAGGATCGCACCAGAATCGGGCGCAAGCTGGCCGTTGACCATATTGAAGCACGTGGATTTGCCGGCGCCGTTGGGCCCGATCATGGCGAGGAATTCGCCCTTGCCGATGTCGAACGTGACCTCGTCGACGGCGCGCACGCCACCAAAAGCCTTCGACAAAGACCGAACGGCAAGCACGCTCATGACCGCGCCCTCACCTTCTCGTACAACTGCGCGGCGGCGCCGACGATGCCGCTGGGGAAGGCGAGCACCAGCAGGAGAATGATGCCGCCGAGCAGGGCTCGCCAATATTCCGTCTGACGCATGACCGTGTCCTGCAGCGTGGCAAACACCGAGGCACCGACAATCGGTCCAGTGAGCGTCTGGATGCCGCCAAGCAGCACCATGACCAGTCCGTCGATGGAGCGGCCGACATGGATGGTTTCCGGCGAGATCGACCCCTTGGCGAACGCGAACAGGCCGCCGGCTATGCCGCAGACGCCGCCCGCGACGGCAAAGCCGAGCCAATGCACGCGCTTGACGTCGATGCCGATCGCTTCCGCGCGCAAAGGAGAATCGCGCCCTGCCCGCATCGCATAGCCGAACGGCGCAAACAGAAAACGCCGCAGCGCCAGCACCGCGATCACGGCGAGAACCAGGGTCAGCAGAAAATAGACCCAGGAGCGGTCGAACGGCGGCGGCGGCCATACGCCGATGACGCCATTTGAGCCGCCGGTCAGTTCCTCCCACTGAAACACGCCGGCCCAAACGATCTGTGCGAAGGCGAGTGTCAGCATAGCGAGATAGACGCCGGAGAGACGCACCGAAAACCAGCCGAACAACAACGCGCCGAGCAGCGCGACGACGGGTGCCGCGAGCAGCGCAAGCCCCATCGGCGTCGCCAGCCACTTGACCAGCAGCGCCGCGCCATAGGCGCCGAGGCCGAAATAGGCCGCGTGTCCGAACGAATGCATACCGCCCGGACCGGCGATGAAATGCAGCGACGTGGCAAAGATCACTGCGATCAATACGTCGATGCCGAGAATGAGCAGATAGGGTGAGCTTTGCGCCAGTAGCGGCAGGCATAGCAGGATCGCCAGCACCACCGCGCCGAGCGCCTTCAACAACGGCGTCGCCGGGCGAATCGGATCTTCCGGTTCCGATACCGAGCGCACCATGGCCTGCGGGCGGCCAAGCAAACCGTAGGGTCTAGCGATCAGGACTGCCGCCATGACGAAAAACTCGGCGACCAGTGTCAGTTTCGAGAAGTTGAGCGTGACGAAACCGAAATCGACGACACCGATGCCGATGCATAGCGCCTTGACTTCGGCAATGATCACGGCGGCGAGATAGGCGCCGGTGATCGAGCCCATGCCGCCGACCACCACGACCACGAAAGCATCGCCGATGGCGATCAGGTCGGTGGCAAGATTGGCCGGCTCGCGCGCCACCTGCAGTGCGCCGCCGAGGCCCGCCAGTCCCGCACCGAGCGCAAACACCGCCGTAAACAACATGGCCTGATTGACGCCGAGCGCGCCGACCATCTCGCGGTCCTGTGTCGCCGCCCGCACCAAGCGCCCGAAGCGCGTCCTGGCGAGCGCGAAGTGCAGGATCAACAGCACCAGCGGGCCGACAAAAATCAGGAACAGGTCGTAGCTCGGCAGATGGCGCCCGAGAATTTCGACGGCGCCGCGCAGACCGGGAGCACGCGGACCCAGCAGATCTTCTGGGCCCCAGATGTAGAGCGCGGCATCGTTGATGATCAGAACCAGCGCAAACGTCGCGAGCAGTTGAAACAATTCAGGCGCGCGATAGATGCGCCGAAGCAGAATGAATTCGATCGCGGCACCGATCAGACCGACAATGACGGCGGTGGCAACGATCCCGCCCCAAAAGCCGAAACCACCGCCGATATGTGTGGCGAACGAATAGGCAATATAGGTCCCCAGCATATAGAGGGACCCGTGCGCAATATTGATGATGCGGGAGACGCCGAAGATCAGCGACAGACCCACAGCAATAAAGAACAGGGCGGAAGCGGAAGAAAGCCCGTTAAGTGCCTGGAAGAGAAATGCGCTGAGAGTCATGACCGAATTCCCTCTCCCCGCACACAGGGAGAGGGAAACAGACTACGTGGCCTAGATCAATCGGCTGCCGGGCGCAGCTTCTTGACCTCGGCGTCCGATGGCATCACAGAAGCGCCGTCGACATATTTGAAGTCGACCATGGTGCCCATGCCTTTTTCCAGCGCGGTCTTTCCGACGTAGCAGCCCATCGTGGCCTGATGATCGATGGCCCGGAAGTAGAAGGGGCCAAACGGGCTGTCGACTTTGAGACCCTTGAACGCCGCCACCAGCTTTTCATTGTCCGTGGACTTGGCCTTGGCGATGCCGGCCGCGAGCGACTTGATGGTGGTGTAGCCAACCACGGCGCCGAGGCGCGGATAAGTATTGAACTTCTTTTGGTAGGCGTTGACGAAGGCAAGATGCTCCGGCGTCTTGATCTTATCCCACGGATAGCCGGTGACGATCCAACCGACCGGCGCCTCGGCTTTGAGCGGATCGGAATATTCCGGTTCGCCGGTCAGCAGGCTGACGACCGTACGGCCCTTGAAGATGCCGCGGGTGTTGCCTTCGCGCACGAATTTGGCGAGGTCACCGCCGAACAGCACGTTGAAGATGGCGTCGGGCTTGGCATCGTCGATCGCCTGCGCCACCGCGCCGGCGTCGATCTTGCCCAGGGGGGTCGCCTGCTCGGTGACGAATTCGACGTCGGGCTGGACCTTCTTCAGCAGTGCCTTGAAATTGGCGGCGGCCGACTGGCCATATTCGAAGTTCGGATAGACCAAGGCCCACCGCTTTTTCTTCGCCGCCTGCGCGCCCGGAATCAGCATCGCGACCTGCATGTAGGTCGAGGCACGCAGACGGAAGGTGTATTTGTTGCCGTCCTGCCAGGTGATCTTGTCGGTCAGCGGCTCGGCGGCGAGGAAGAAGTGCTTCTTCTGGCCGGCGAAATTGGTCACCGCTAGGCCAACATGGGACAGGAAGGTGCCAGCCAACATGGCAACGCCTTCGCGGCTGATCAGCTCTTCGGCCGCGCGCACCGCAGCGCCCGGATTGGCGCCGTCGTCGCGCGAGATCACTTCCAGCTTCTTGCCGAGAACGCCGCCCTTGCCGTTGATCTCTTCGACGGCGAGAGCCATACCGTTCTTGTAGGGCTCGAGGAAGGCGGGGAAGGCTTTATAGCTGTTGAGTTCGCCGATCTTGATCGTCTCCTGCGCCAACACCGTCGCAGAAAATGCAACGGCGAGAGCACCGGCAATCGCGGACGTTAGGACGAGACGCTTACATCGCATGGCTGAAACTCCCCTGGATGGCGCAGACCCGCGAGCCGCAAGTCCGCGAATTTCCGAAAGTTGACATCGCCCCGGCCAGGCGAATTCGTTCGTACACAAATAATCCGACCACGACCCCGCCATTGTCAAGCGAAGCGCCCGCGCCAAATTGCATCATGATTGCACACTTGATTGGCATGATGATCAACCGCGCGGACGGTCACGGAAGCGGTCCATCAGCGGCTTGTCCTGGCCGCCGTCGATCTCGATCATGGTGCCGTTGACCATTTCCATCAATGGCGAGGCCAACATGACGACGAGATTGGCAACTTCCTCCACCTCGGCGATGCGACCCATCGGAATGGAAGCGGGCGCGAGCTTGTCGGCTTCCTCACGCGGAATTTTCATGTCGCGCGCCATGGCGTCGACCAGCCCGGCCCAGCGCTCGGTACGCACCGGCCCGGGATTGACCGCGACGAAGCTGATCCCTTCCTTGCCGTATTGGCCGGCGAGCGACAGCGTCAGGTTCTGACCCGCCGCATTGGCCGCGCCCGGGCAGATTTCCCAATAGGACGGCTTGACGCCGTCATTACCAATCAGGTTGACGACGCGGCCGCCACCCTGCGCGCGCATGATCGGCAGCACGTACCGCAGGCAGCGCACGTAACCCATGAATTTGAGCTGAAGCCCTTTCTCCCAATCGTCCTCAGTCAAATGTTCGATCACACCTCCGGCAGCAGAACCGGCATTGTTGACCATGATGTCGACGCGGCCGAGCGCCTTTTGACCGTGCTCGATAAAGCCCTTCGCATCGGCGTCCTTACGCAGATCGGCGGTGATCGCAACGATCTTGCGTCCAGTCTCCTTAGCAATCGCGTTGGCGGTTTCCTCGAGCGGCTCCTTGCGGCGGGCACAGATGGCGACATCAACGCCCTCTTTGGCGAGTGCGAGCGCAATACCCTTGCCGATGCCTTCCGAACCGCCAGTCACCAGAGCGGTCTTGCCTTTGAGCTTGAGATCCATCGCAACGTCCTCTGTTGTCAGTTACGGCTTATGCGCCAGCCAACGGCCAGCTTCCGCTGCAGCGATCAACTCGTCGACTGCGGCATTGAACTTGTCTGGCTCTTCGCTGGTGATGGTGTGGCCGGAGCGTGGGATAACGCAAAGTCCGGCGGTCGGCGCGATCCGGCGCAGGAAGACGCTGGCGTCGACGCACCATTCGTCCTCATCACCAACCAGCACCAGCAGCGGCGGCTTGAATTTGCGCAAATCGGCTTCCATGTCCCACAATGTCGGGCGCTTGGCCTGAAGGTTCTCCATCACCAGGGCATGGCCCTTGGGCGAATGCTCGCTCAACATGCGAACGAATTCGGCATAACCGCGCGGGTCTTTATTCTTGTGCGCCTGGCGTGTCGGACCGTCGCCATAACGTTCGGCGGCAACCGCCATGGTCTCGCGCGCGAACATCTTGGCGGTCTCGCGTGAGGCCGCGCGTGATTCCTCGACGACTTTCGGATCTGGACTGGAGCCATAGCCGCAGCCGGCAGCGGTCACCGACAGACAACGCTCCGGATAGTGGATGCCGACATGTAAGGCGGTCGCCGCCCCCATCGAATGTCCGACGATATGGGCCTTTTCGATCTTGAGCGCATTCATGACCGCGATGACATCGTCGCGGAACACATCTTGCGTATACTTTTCAGGCTCGTCCGGCACGTCGGATGGCGGATATCCGCGCTGGCTGTAGGTGACGCAGCGGTGCGAGCGTGCGAAATGCCGCATTTGCGGCTCCCAGGTCCGGTAGTCACCGGCATATTCATGCACGAAGACGACCGCGGAACCGGAGCCTACTTCTTCGCAATAAAGGCGCGTACCATCCCGCGCGGCTATATGCGGCATCGCAGCTTCCCCTTCCCCGATAATTATTTGCACGCAAATGAATTTGGGTAAAGCCGAATTTCGCAACCACTTTAATAAACGGCGCGCAAAGCAAGATGCGCGCCGAGGACCAAAAGCCCTCCAAAAAAGAACAGTCGAAAGGTGCCGGACTGGATCGACCCGCGTACAACCTGGCCCGCAGCCATACCGAGCAAGGCGCCGGCAAGCGCCACGGCGGAGAGCCATGCTTGCGACATGTGCAGCGTGCCGCTCCCAATCAGCACAATAGCAAGCGCCACAGTCGAGACCGTGAATGAGAGACCAAGCGCCTGCACCAGTTCGTCCCGTTCAAGATCAAGCGCCTGCAGATATGGAACCATCGGCAGCACGAACACACCGGTCGCTCCCGTGACCACGCCTGTCGCAGCGCCAATCAGCGGCGCAAGCCAAAACTCTGCGCGCGCGGGTACCGAGAATTGAACCCGGCTCAAGCCGAGCAAGGCATAAAGCGCGAGTACGACGCCGAGGGCGCCACTTGCAATCGTGCTGTCCGCACCGGTGAGAATGCCGGCACTCGCCCATGAGCCGATAAAAATTCCGACAAACATCGGCCACAGCCGCTTTGCTAAGTTAGGCAGCGTCGGCCCGACCGCCGCCTGCCAGATATTCGTGACGAGCGAGGGCACCACCAGCAATGCGGCGGCTTGCGCCGGCGTCATGATTAGGCCGAGTAACCCGATCGCGACTGTCGGCAGACCGAGACCAATCACGCCTTTGACGAAGCCGGCGAGCAGAAAAACCCCGAAAGTCTCAACAAGGGCTGCCGCCGAATCCAATATCACCTCCCAATTGGCAGCCGTGAATGTGCGCGTCCGCATTGGGTGAGACAATTTGCCAAACGACAAGTCTAGCTTTTATTTTCGCGAAGGCGCTGGCCTTGATTGCAGCTTGCCGCGTTTCAATGTCATACTTTTTCGTTCCGAGGCTTGTAAGCACTGGAGCAATGCCGCAACGCATCGGCGTCCGGCAAGTCTCCATGCGAGGGAGTGGTCCATGTTTACGATGACACGACGCAACTTGGCCGCGTTCGCAGCGGCTTGCGCTATCGCAATGGCCGGAATGCCGGCGCAGGCGCAGGAAAAGCCGACTATTAAGGTGTCCAGCCTAACGCTGCCGGTCTTCAATCCGCTTGTATGGAACATCATGAAGGCGCGTGGCTTCGACGCCAAGCACGGCTTCATCCTCGATATTCATGCCTATCCGTCGATTTCGGGGTTCTACGCCGGCTTCGCCACCGGCGAGACCGATGCGCTAATCGGCGGCCCGACCGTTTTCCAGAAGCTCTATAACGAAGGCGTACCGCTGCGCATCATCGGTTCCGGATTCACACTCGGCGATCTGGTGATCTTCGCCAAGGATCCCAAGATCAAGTCGCTCGCCGATCTGAAGGGCAAGCAACTCGCCATCGATATGGGCGGCTCGCAGTACCAGATGGTCAAGATCTACACCGCCGCCAAAGGCATCGACCTCGGCAAGGACATCACCGTGGTCAACGCCAACTTCGCGGTGGCGCGGGCACAACTCGAGGCCGGTCGTGTCGACGCGGCGCTAGTGATCGAGCCACTTGCCAGCATAATCAACAAGCAGCGCCCGGATTGGCATGTCGTCTTCAATGGCGCAGAAGGCTGGAAGGAAATTGCCGGCGAGAGCGGCTGGGAGATTGTACCCGCGATGCGCGCCGACTTTATTAAGAAACATCCTGACGCGCCTAAGATGTTGATCGCCGCGCTGCAGGACGTGGCGAACGTCATGCACAAGGAAACGGCTGCCGGTGACAAGCTTGCCGTTGAAACCACCAGGCTGCCGCCGGGCATTCTCACTGCCGCGATTGAGAGCGGGCGTCTGCAATTCATCGTCAAGCCCGTGTCCGATGCCGCAACGAAAAAGTCGATCCGCGACATGCTGAACCGCGCGGTCAAAGCGGGCTTCGTGCCGAAAGCGGCGGACGACAAGATCTTCTACGGCCAATAAGCCGATGTCGATTGAGGAGCATCGAGAGTCTGTCCCGGTACTAATCTTCCCTCGGCAGACTCTCGTCTCCCTTCTGGTCTTCGCCGTCTGCTGGGAGGCGCTGTCGCACCTTGCGCCTTATTTGGGGATCCCACCCTTCGCCATCCCCAGCCTCGTTAAAATCGCAAAAAGCATCACTACCATCACGCCAATCGATATTGTGGTGACGCTTGCGCGCGTCATCGGCGCGCTGGTCGTTTCTTTCGTGATCGGCGTTGCGCTGGCGATGGCGATGTACCGCTCGGAAGCCCTCGACAACTACTTGCACCCGATGATCCGCATCCTGATGGCGGTACCAGTGGTGTCGTGGATCCTGTTCGCGGTGCTATGGTTTCCCGGCGTCGAGTTCCGCATCGGTTTCGTGCTGGTCGTTGTATGCGGGCCGGTGTTCCTGATCGATTCGCTCGACGCCATGCGCGCGGTGCCGCGCGATCTGCGCGACATGATGCGATCGTTTCGACCGACCACGCTGCAGTATTTCGGCAAGCTGATGCTGCCAGCGATCGTGCCCACCATTTTCACCAGTTGGAAAGTCAATATCAGCCTGGCGATCCGCGTGGTCACCATCGCGGAATTGGTCGGCGCAGTAACCGGTATCGGCCATCAATTATCGGTGGCGCAGGAGTTGTTCTCCGTGTCCGACGTCTTCGCCTGGACTATCGTTCTGGTGGCGCTTCTTTTCCTGCTGGAAGCCTTTGTTGCCCGCGTGGAAGCGCGGTTGTTGCGGTGGCGGGCATGAACAGTCCACCGCCAATCGAAATCCGCAGTCTACGTAAGGTGTTCCGGCAAACCACGTCCGGCCAAGCCGTTGTCGCCATCGACCGGCTCGACCTCAGCATCGCGCCACACGACGTGGTGGCGATCGTCGGCCAGACCGGCTGCGGCAAGTCGACCCTTTTCGATCTGATGATCGGGCTGGAATCGCCGACCGAGGGCTCTTTGCGTATCGGCGACAAGACTCCGTACGGCGATTTCGACTCCTTCCGTGGCAGAATCGCCACCGTGTTCCAGCAGGACCGGCTCCTGCCATGGCGCTCGGCGCTCGACAACGCCCGATTGCCGCTCGAACTGATGGGCATGCCGGAAGCCGAGCAGCGCGAGCGTGCGCTTGCCTGGCTCAACAGGCTGGGCCTTGGCCAATTTACCAAGGCCTTTCCGCACGAACTCTCCGGCGGCATGCGCCAGCGCGTGGCGATCGCTCGCGCCTTCACACTGCAGCCCGACATTCTGCTTGCCGACGAGGCCTTCGGCCACCTCGACGAAGTCACGGCGGCGGAACTGCGCGAAACATTCGTTGCGCTCGCGCGCGAATGCGGCGCGACCGCGATCCTGATTACGCATCAACTGGAAGAAGCTATCAGCGTAGGCGACCGGATCGTGGTTTTTGGAAAATCGGCAAAATTGCTCGCCGACATTCACGTGGCGAAATGGCCAAAATCAAAATATGCCAATTTGCGCGAGGCGATCCAAGCGACATTGCAAAGCAACAAACCCGATCCACGTTTGCGGGAGGCCCCGGCAAAGCCAGCGCCCAGGAAAAGGCGCTAGCCCGCGCCACCGCTCCTCGCGCGCCCGTTGCCGTTTCGCACAGTTGCATGCATACTTTTTTGTCGTTCCGATGCATGCAATAGGAGCCTCATGCCGGAAGTTTTCATTTGTAACGTTGCGCAGATTCCTGACGGCGAACGCCGCATCGTTAGCTACGACGGCCATGAAATCGGAGTATTTCACTGGCAAGGCGAGTTTTATGCCTATGAAAATCTGTGCGTGCATCAAGGCGGGCCGGCCTGCGAAGGACTGATCATGCACAAGGTCGAGGACGTGATCGGTCCTGACCGCACCTGGGTCGGGCAGCGGTTTTCAAGCGACGAAGTTCATTTCGTTTGTCCCTGGCACGGCTACGAATACGATTTGAAGACCGGCGAGTGTGCGACGGATCGCACTATCCGCCTGAAAAGCTACAAGGTGATCCGACGCGGAGAGGACATCTATGTCGACGCAAGCTGACACAGTAACGCCCACGGCCGAGACAATGAGCGACGCCGACATCCAAACCATGCTGGCGAAGGCAGTCCGTCTTTACGCTGCGCGCGCAGCCGAACGCGAAAACGTCCCTCTGCCCGCGTTCCCTGCCGAAACGCCAACCACCGCCACCGAGGTGGTGATCACCGTCAGCGCCATGCTCAAGGCGGTGAACCTGCAGGTTTTCGAACTCGGCATGTGGCAATCCTGGTCAGGCCGCGTATAGGCATACCCATGGATCTTCCGCTCAGCGATTTTCGCCGGATGGCGGTCGAGGAATTCGACACGACGAAGCTGCTCGCCCATGCCACCCAGCAGGCGACCGAACGCGGCTACAAGAATTTTCCGATCGTGGACGTCGACTCGCATCATTACGAGTTGGAATCAATGCGGGAAATCCTCGAATACATGGACGATCCCGTCGTCCAGCAACTCGCACAGAGCGCGAGCCAGACCGGTATGCGCGGTACCGGCTTGGTCGCCGGCAGCGTCGGCTACCAGGACATGGGCGGGCGCGTCATGCGTTACGCATTGCGGAGCATCGAAAGAACATCCGGAGACAAGCACCGCGATATTTCATTAAGCAAGCGTTGGATGGACGCCATGGGCGTGGACATCGCCGTCATGTTCCCGACACCTATGCTGACACTCGGCCTTCACCCGCAGGTCGAAGTCGAGGTGGCACTGGCGCGCGCCTATAACCGCTGGCTCTGCGAACGGGTGCTGGCGCATGAGCCGCGGCTGCGCTCGATGCTCTATCTACCGTTCAACGACGCCGACGCCTGCTACCGCATGGTCAAGGAATTTGGGGAGAAAGAGGGCGTCGCCGGCTTCATGGTGACGGCAGCGCGTCATCGGCCCGTGCACCACAATTCGTACATGAAGACCTACGCACTGCTCGAGGAGATGGGCCTGCCGCTCGGCTTCCACGCCGGCTACAACTGGAGCGAACAGTCGATGGAGATGATGAACAAATTCATCTCGGTACACGCCATCGGCTTCGTGTTCTACAACATGGTCCACCTGACCAACTGGATCATGAACGGCCTACCCGAACGCTTTCCGAAATTAAAAGTCGTTTGGATCGAAAGCGGAGTCGCCTGGATACCGTTCATGATGCAGCGGCTCGACAACGAATTTATGATGCGCTCGTCGGAAGCGCCGGCGCTTAAGAAAAAGCCGAGTGACTATATGCGCGATATGTACTTTTCGTCGCAACCGATGGAAATCACCGACTTGGGCGCGCTCGAGCAGTCATTCCGCATGATCAAGGCCGAGAGCCAGTTACTTTATTCGTCCGACTACCCGCACTGGGATTTTGATCTGCCTTCGACCATCTACGACCTGCCCTTCCTGGCCGAGCAGGCCAAGCGCAATATTTTGGGCGGCAATGCGCTCAGGCTGTTCAATATCAAGCCGCCGGCTCAAAAGCTGGCGCGTGTGGCCTGAGTTTGCAGGTCAGCTAACGTTGCAAGATCGCTTTCGCGGCGTTACCGACCGCCTCGACCGAATTGTCGGTGTCGAGGAAGCACACGATACGGCAGGGACAACCCTCCAGGCCTTCGTAACGCCATGGGAAAGCGCCGATCAGGCAGCGCTTGTTGAGCATCAGCTCAATGTCGCCGCCGATGTTTTCCGCATGCAGGAGGCCTTCCTGGAAAGCCCAGTTGTGGAACGGAAACACGTCGGCCGACACTTTGCGTCCGGAGCGCTTGTGCGTGTATTCGAAGGTGCCGAAGAACTCGCCCGGCGTCTTACCGAGCTTTTTGGTGAACTCTTCGGCGAGATCCGGCCGCATATAGCGGATCGAGGTGTTCATGGCGTGGTCACAGGAGCCCGTGTCCATGCCCCACCATTTGATCTTCTTCTTGAACATCCAATGCAGCGTGTCGATGCTCGGCCCCGGATGATAGCAGAAGTACTTCACCAGATCCTGTTGCGGCTGGCCTTCGTAGTGGCGATGCCATCCCGTATGCAAAATAAGAATGTCGCCCTCGCGAATATCTGCACCGGCGCTTTCAATGATCTCGGGCGTGATCACCGCCCAGTCGTGCATGTGTCCGGAGATGTCGACCACGACGCCGCGGTTGACAAGATAATCCATTGGCAGATGGGCCATGTCGCCCGTCGGATTGTCTGTCGCGTGCATCGCCCCGTCAAAATGCGTGCCGACATGCAGCGCGGTGTCGATCCGTTGCGCCACGATCCGCACCGTCTGTAGGTTCTGCGCGTAATACATTTTGTTACCCGCATAGCCGACCCACCCGGGCGTATGAACGTTCATGACGTGCGAAAGATCGACGATTTTCATTGGAACTCCTCGCGAAACCTGAAATCCCAGTATCAGGTCCTTACCGGCGGTACCAGTTTTGGCTGGTATGCAATGCGTCCAGAGCGGCGAGCGGTTGGAGTTCGTGCCTTACACGCGCGCGGTCTATACGCGAGCGCGCGACTGGATTGCCTCATACGGTATCTTCCCGGACGGCGATCTCGGAAGTGGGCACTACCAAGAGGCCACCATAGCCGTGACGCAAGTGGGTGGGCATGGTCCCAAAAATGACCATGAAATCCCAATTTCAGGCTATTAACCGAGACAAAGCGCCGCCGGACTTTTGCCCCGCGGCGCTTTTCTTTGCCGACGACCTCAGGCATTCTAGCGCCAATTAAAATCAAACATGTCCAGGGAGGACCTTATGAAGCGCATATTGCTTTCCGGCGCCGCATTGCTGGCGGCAGCACTGATCGGAACCACCGCCAAGGCGGAGGATACGATCAAGATCGGCTTGATTATGCCGTATTCCGGCCAGTTCGCCGACGCTGCCACGCAGATGGACAACGGGCTCAAGCTCTACGTGCAGCAGCACGGCGACAAGGTCGCCGGCAAGAAAGTCGAATTCATCCGCAAAGACGTCGGCGGGATTAAGCCGGACGTCGCCAAGCGGCTGGCGCAAGAACTCGTGACCCGCGACAAGGTCGACATTCTGGCGGGCTTCGTACTCACGCCCAACGCAATGGCGGCCGGCGCCATCTCCGAACAAGCCAAGAAATTCATGGTGGTGATGAACGCCGCCACCTCGATCGTTACAACCAAGTCGCCTTTCATGGTGCGGACCTCGATGACCATTCCCCAGTTGAACGACACGCTCGGGATCTGGGCGGCCAAGCATGGCGTCGCAAAGGCCTATACCATGGTGACCGATTACGGCCCCGGTCATGATGCCGAGAAGTGGTTCCAGACGGGCATCAAATCGGGCGGCGGCAATGTCGTCGGCTCGGTGCGCATGCCGATCGCAAACCCGGATTTCTCGGCCTTCGTGCAGCGCGCGAAGGACGATAACCCGGAAGGCATTTACGTGATGATCCCGGGCGGCGCGCAACCGGGCGCCTTCGGCAAGGCACTCGCCGCGCGCGGCATCGACCCGATGAAGACCAAGGTCATGGGGCAGATGGAGATCACCGACGAACATGCGCTCAAGAGTATGGGCGACATGGCCATCGGCATCATCACCTCCGCCAATTACGACTACAATCTGCACTCCAAGACCAACGACGCCTTCGTGAAGGCCTATAACGACGCTTACAAGCGTAATCCGGACTTCTTCTCGGTTGGCGGTTACGACGGCATGCATTTGATCTATGCGGCGTTGAACAAGACCAAGGGCAAGACGGACGCCGCCGACCTGGTCGCCGCCGCCAAAGGCATGGCGTGGGAAAGCCCGCGCGGCCCGATTTCGATCGATCCGGCGACCCGCGACATCGTGCAGACCGTCTACATCCGCAAAGTGGAAAAGAAAGACGGCAAGCTGGTCAACGAAGTGATCGACAAAGTGGCGAACGTGAAGGATCCGGCCAGCGATGAAGAAATAGTCTCAGGCAGCGTACTGACGTAAGATCGAATGAGGCGTCCGAACACGGTCGCCTCATTCTTTCTTTACGGCGCATGAAATCACTTTTTTCCATCACCGCTTTCGCGAATACGAGCTTACGCGGAAATCCGGTGTAAAAAATTCCATGCTTACGGTACTTTGGCCCGGTCGACGAAATCTGCCACGCAAGGCGCCGCCGGGCACGCGCGGATTTCAGGAACAACAATCGGGGAAACCAAGGAGATAGCGCACCGCCATGCTGCCTCCCGTCTTCGGTGTTCTATTCGACGGCATTGCCTACGGCATGTTGCTGTTTCTGCTTTCGGTCGGCCTGTCGGTGACGCTCGGGCTGATGAATTTCGTCAACCTCGCCCATTGCGCCTTCGCCATGTTGGGCGGCTATGTCACAGTGCTGCTGATGAAGAAGTTCGGCTGGCCGTTCTTCGGCACGCTGCCGATCGCATTTTTCATCGCCGCCGCCGTGAGCGTGGTTTTCGAGCGCGGCCTCTATCGTCAACTCTACAAACGCAGCGACCTCGACCAGGTTCTGCTAACGATCGGCATCGCTTTCATCTCGGTATCAGTCGCCGCCTGGTTCTTCGGCACGGTTCAACAACCGCTCCAGTTGCCAGGTTATTTGCGCGGCTCGTTCAACGTTGCCGGCATCAACGTCACGATCTACCGCCTGATCCTGATTTGCATCGGCATCGTCATCACGCTCTTGCTGGTCGGCACGCTCGAATACACGCGTTTCGGCGCACAGGTGCGGGCGGCAGTCGACAACCAACGCATGGCGAGCGGGCTCGGCATCAATGTCGAGCGCACCTTTGCCGTCACGTTCGCTCTCGGCTCGGGCTTGGCGGGCCTCGGCGGATCGCTCGCCATTGAACTGGTCGGGCTCGATCCGAACTTCGCCTTCACCTTCCTGATTTATGTTCTGATCGTGGTGTCCGTTGGCGGGCTGGGCTCCATCGGCGGCTCGTTGGCGGCAGCGATTCTAATCGGGGTGAGCGATATCGCCGGTAAATATTATGTCCCACAGCTTGGCGCATTCCTGATCTATCTGGTGATGCTGGTCATCCTGATGTGGCGGCCGACCGGCCTTTTCGGGAGGCGTTGAGCGATGTCCGCTGTCGACGCCTTTTCCGGACCGGTCAAATATCTCAGAAGCCAGACGCGCTGGCATCCGGCCGAAACCGTATTTTGGCTGGCGACTCTGCTACCGTTCTATTTCTTTCCGGACTATCTCCAGCTCGCCAGCCAGATCGCCATTACCGCGCTTTTTGCGCTCTCGCTCGATCTTATTCTCGGCTATGCCGGCATCGTGTCGCTCGGTCACGCTGCTTTTTTCGGCACCGGCGCCTACACCGCTGCATTGTTTTCGAAGTTCGTATGGGGTGAGCCGCTGACGGGCGTTGTGATCGCCACTGTCGCTGCCGCCCTGCTCGGCTATGTGTCGAGTTTCATCATCGCACGCTTTCGCCACCTGACGCTGATCATGATCACGCTCGGGCTCGGCCTGCTCCTGCAGGAGGCGGCCAATAGCGCGGGCTGGCTGACCGGCGGCAGCGACGGCTTTCAGGGTATGAAGGTCTGGCCGCTACTCGGCCACTTCGAATGGGACCTCTACGGCTACACCGCCTATAGTTATTCGCTCACTGCGCTGTTCGTGCTATTTTTGTGCGCGCGCCGGCTGATCCATTCGCCTTTTGGGCTGGCCCTACGCGGCATCCGCGAAAACCCCGTGCGCATGCCAGCGATCGGTGCGGCGAGCCGCGTGCATATCCGCACCATCTACACGATCTCGGCAGCGATGGCCGGGATCGCGGGCGCACTGATCGCGCAAACCACGCAAGCCGTTGCACTCGATTCTCTCAGCTTCGAACGCTCCGCCGACCTGCTGGTCATGGTGGTGCTGGGCGGCGCGGGGCGGCTTTATGGCGGACTGGTGGGTGCGCTCATCTTCATGATTGCACGCGACCAGTTCTCCGGCATCGCACCGCAGTTTTGGTTTTTCTGGATCGGCCTTTTGCTGATCCTGGTGGTGACCCTGCTGCCGAACGGCATCCTCGGTGGGCTCTCGCGGCTCGCCGTATGGAGGCGCCGATGAGCGCCATTGCATTGTCGGCCCGCGGACTGTCGAAGAGCTTCGGTTCGCTGGAAGTCGCGCGCGACATTGAACTGAACCTGCCGGCCGGCGCACGTCATGCCCTGATCGGGCCGAACGGCGCCGGCAAGACGACGTTGATCAATCTGATTACCGGCATGCTTGCACCCAATGCCGGCCAGATTCTTCTTGGTGGCGAGGACATCACCGCGCTTGAGCCACAAGAACGCGTGCGGCGCGGGCTCGCCCGCACTTTTCAGATCAACACGCTATTCGCCGACCTCAACGCGCTGGAAGCGGTGACGCTCGCCGTCTTCGAACGCCGCGGCATCGCCAAAGAGTTTTGGCGGAACATTTCGGTACACGACGAAGCCATCGAGGAAGCCCACGATATTCTGGTGAAGTTGCGTCTGGGCGAAGCCTGCTACCAGCCGACACGCGAATTGCCCTACGGGCGGCAACGGCTTCTGGAAATCGCACTTGCGCTCGCCACCAAGCCGAAAGTGCTGTTGCTCGACGAGCCGGCGGCGGGCGTTCCGCCTGAAGAAAGCGGAGAGATATTCGAGGTCGTCGCCGGCCTGTCGGACCAACTCGCGCTCCTGTTCATCGAACACGACATGCATGTCGTGTTCCGTTTCGCCAGCCACATCATCGTGCTGGTCGGAGGCGCCGTGTTCACCGAAGGCACGCCGGCCGAAATCGCCGCCGATCCGGGCGTGCGTGAAGTTTATCTGGGGTCACGCAAACATGGTTGAGCCCCTGCTCATGCTCGACCAGGTCACCGCGGGCTATGGCGACGCAGTTGTGCTGCACGACGTCTCATTCACGCTCGCCGAGCACGGCAGCCTCGCCTTGCTGGGACGCAACGGCGTCGGCAAGTCGACCCTGCTGCTCACCATCATGGGCTACACCCAGATGCGCGGCGGCCAGGTGTCTTGGCAAGGCAAAGATATATCCCGCATGCCGCCGCACCGGCGCGCGTCCGGCGGCATCGGATGGGTGGCGCAAGAGCGCGAGATATTTCCGTCGCTGACGGTGGAAGAAAACCTCACAGTCGCCGCGCGGCCTGGAGCCTGGACGCTCGAAAGTATCTACAGACTATTTCCGCGGCTTGCCGAACGCCGCCGCAACATGGGCAATCAATTGTCGGGCGGCGAGCAGCAAATGCTGGCGATCGCGCGTGCATTGATGACAAATCCGGCGCTGATGCTGTTGGACGAGCCATTCGAGGGGCTGGCGCCGGTGATTGTCGAAGAACTGATCGCCGCCATCAAACTCATGCTGTCGGACCGCAGCATCGCCATCGTTCTGGTCGAGCAGCACACCGACATCGCGCTGGAACTGACCGGCGACGCGATTGTGCTGGAACGCGGCGCCGTGGCGCACCGCGCCACGTCTTTTGACTTGGTGAAAGACACAGCAACCCTGGAACGTTTGGTCGGCTTGCGCGTCAGCGCAAACGCGTGAGATGCTACGCGCCAAAAGCACGGGAGAAGCGCCATGGCCGGCCCGATGATTCCGCGCGAACGCGCAGACTACTCGGCAATCGTCGACCGCCCGCCGCTCAAACTGCCGGGCAATGCCCGCATCGTGTTCTGGACCATCGTCAATTACGAAGTGTGGGACATCGCCAAGCCGATGGCGCGGCAACAGCTACCCGCGCCGACCGGCGTGCCGCTAATGCCGGACGTCGTGCATTGGGGTTTCCACGAATACGGCATGCGCGTCGGCTGCTGGCGCTTCCATGAGCTGTTCAAGAAACTGAAGATCAGGCCGACGCTCGCCGCCAATGCGCGCATTTGCGAGGACTATCCACGCGTCGCGGAAGAAGCCAAGCGCGACGGCTGGGAGTTCATGGGGCATGCCTACGAGCAGGGGCCGATCCACAAAGAGACCGACCAGGCCGGCATGATCGCCCGCACCATGGACATCCTCACGAAATTCACCGGCAAGCCGCCGGTCGGCTGGCTTGGACCGGGCCTCACGCAGACATTGGAGACGCCCGACCTGCTGGCGGCCGCCGGCGTCAAATATATCGGCGACTGGGTCTACGACGACGAACCGACGGTGATCCGCACCGCCAACGGGCCGCTGGTGACGCTGCCCTACACCATCGAATGCAACGACATC
The DNA here is from genome assembly GCA_963720835.1 of uncultured Pseudomonadota bacterium. Lineage (GTDB taxonomy): Bacteria > Pseudomonadota > Alphaproteobacteria > Rhizobiales > Xanthobacteraceae > Pseudolabrys. Next base: position 197,309 of record CAVRHC010000024.1, read on the forward strand.
CCGGTGATGATCATCCAGCACCACGACAGCGACTATCTGTTCAAGCTGGTGAAGGATCAGTTCGACCGGCTCTATGCCGAGAGCCGCAAGCGCGCAAAAATCTGCGCGCTGGCGATCCACCCCTACATCAGCGGCCAGCCGCACCGCATCAAATACCTTGAAGCGATCTACAAATACGTCAACAAGCACAAAGGCGTGCTGCACTGGAATGGCGCGCAGATTTTCGACTGGTATCAAGGTATCGCCGCCAAGCAACTGAAGGCCGCAGAATGAATTTTCCCAAGCCATCCGTCGGTATGCTGCCGAACGACCGCCTCGTCTATTCGCCGATTACAAAGCGCAAAGCCCTTAAACTGCCAAAGGACGCGCGCATGGTTGTGTGGACCGTCACCAATGTCGAGGAATGGGACCCGACGCAGACGATGCCGCGCACGGTGCTCACCCCGCCGGCCGGCGGCTCGCCGATGCCCGACATTCCTAATTGGTGCTGGCACGAATACGGCAACCGGGTTGGGTTCTGGCGGCTGCTGCAAGTTTATGACGAATTCAAGATTCCGGGTGTGATGAATATCAACGGCGTTGCGGTGGAGGCCTATCCCGATATCGTCAAAGCTTGCGTCGAGCGCAAATGGGAATTTGTCGGCCACGGCTTCACCCAACGCAACATGCAGAAAGTAGACAGCGAGCGCGCCGACATTAAAAAAAGCGCGGAGGTGCTCAAGCGCGCGACCGGCAAACGCCCACGCGGCTGGCTCGGTCCCGGCCTGACCGAAACCTGGGAGACACCAGACGTTCTGGCTGAGGAAGGCTACGATTACGTGGCCGACTGGGTACTCGACGACCAGCCGGCCTGGCTAAAGACGCGTGGCAAGCCGATTCTCAATATCCCGTATACGCAGGAATGTAACGACGTCGCCATGATGCTGATCCAGCATCACAAGGCGAACGAATTCTACGAGCGGGCGATGGATCAGTTCGAGCAAATCTACAAGGACGCCAAGGACTCGGCACGCGTAATGGCAATTTCCGTGCACCCTTACATCATGGGTGCACCGCACCGCACCAAATATTTCCGCAAGATTTTCGAGAAGATCCGCAAGAAGCGCGACGTCCTGTTCTGGACTGGCTCGCAGATCGCGGACTGGTTCGTCAAAGCCGGCCCGAAGGCGCCGTAAACAATGCATCCACGCAAACGCCTTGAATATTCGGCAATCGAAGGCCGCGCGCCGCTCAAGTTTCCCGACGGCGTACGCCTGATTCTCTGGCCGGTGCTGGCGCTGGAGGATTGGGACATCGAGCGCCCGATGGCGCGCATGGTGATTTCGCCGCCGCAAGGCCAGCCGCAACAGCCCGACCACCCGAACTGGAGCTGGCACGAATACGGCATGCGCGTCGGCTTCTGGCGGTTGCGAAAAGTGTTCAAAGAGCTCGGCATTTCGCCGACCGTGCCGTTGAACGCGCGCGTGTGCGATCACTATCCGACCGTGGTGAAGGCTTGTCTCGACGACGGCTGGGAACTCAACGCCCACGGCCTCGACCAGATCCCAATGCACAAGGTCGACGACCAGCGCGCCAGCATCCTGCGCGCGATGGACATCATCGAGAAATTTTCCGGCAAACGCCCGCGCGGTTGGTTCGGACCCGGCCTGACGCAGACCTTCGATACGCTCGATTATCTCTCCGAAGCCGGCGTCGAATATATCGGCGACTGGGTACTCGACGACGAGCCGGTGACGCTGCACACCGAGCACAAGCCGGTAGTGGCGCTGCCCTATAATTTCGAGATCCACGACATCGTGCTATGGGCGCTGCAATACCAGGCTTCCGACATGATGCATGTGCGTGCGCGCGACCAGTTCGAATGGCTTTATATGGAAGCGTTGGAACGGCCGAAGATCATGGCGATCTGTACACACCCATTCCTGTCCGCCGTGCCGCACCGCATAGGGCACGTGAAGCGGATGTTCGAGGAGCTGTTGTCGCGCGACGGCGTCGTCGCTTGGAGCGGCGACAAGATTCTCGACTGGTACCTCGCGCAGCAGAAATGATGCCAGACGACGCCGAGCTGATTTCTCCCCTCTATCGCTCGGCCTTTGTGCCGCACGATCTGGCCGAGCCCATCGCCGGCGCATCAAGCGGCCCGCTCGCCGGCCTCACCGCGGCGATCAAGGATATGTATGACGTCGCCGGCCTGACCGCCGGCTGCGGCAATCCGACCTGGCTCGAAACGCACCCGCCGGCCAATCAGACCGCGGGCGCGGTGCAGCGCATTTTAGCTGCCGGCGCGACGGTGATCGGCAAGACGATCTGCGACGAGTTCTTTTTCAGCGTCACCGGCGCCAATTTCCACTACGGCACGCCGCTCAATCCGCGCGCACCGGGGCGGCTGCCGGGCGGCTCATCAAGCGGCTCGGCCTCGGCGGTGGCGGCGGGCGCTTGCGACTTCGCGCTCGGCAGCGACACCGGCGGGTCGGTGCGCATTCCAGCCGCGTTCAACGGGCTTTACGGTCTGCGCCCGACGCACAGCCGTATCGACCTGTCTGGCGTACAAGCGATGGCGTCGACCTTCGACGTACCGGGCTGGTTTGCCGCCAGTCCGGGCGTATTTCGCAATGTCGGCCCTGTGCTGCTCGATGCACGGCGCGTGCCGGCAAAGCTCGAACGCCTGATTGTGCTGGAAGACGCCTTCGAAGAGGCCGACACCGAGATCGCCGATCTCTTGCGCACCGCGCTCGAATTCATGATCGAGGATCTGCCTCCGGTCGCGCACGGGCGCATTTCGTTGGAAGGCTTCGATCCCTGGCGCGAGGCGTTTCGCGTCATCCAAGGCTACGAGGTTTGGCAGACCTTCGGCGATTTTGTCACTCGCGCGCAGCCAGAGCTGGGCCCCGGCATCCGCGAACGCATGGCCTATGCCGCCGGCGTGACAGAAGCCGAATTGCTTGTCGCCCGCCAGGTGCAGGCGCAAGCACGCGAGCACATCCTGCAGGTGGTCAGGCCGGGCACAATCCTGGCGCTGCCGACGGCGCCTTGCATTGCGCCGCTCATCGAGACACCGGAGGCCGAGCTCGACCATTACCGCACCCGCGTAATGCGTCTGACCTGCACCGCGGGGATGGCGGGGCTGCCGCAGATGAACCTGCCCATAGCAACACTCAGCGGTTGCCCGGTCGGCCTCTCCTTCATCGGCTGGCTCGGCGGCGACGAGGCGCTGCTCGATCTCGCTTGTGAATTGTCTCGCCATTGCGGGATGGCGGTTTGAGCTGTTTTGTGCTTTGAACAGGCGCCAGCGCATGATCCGAAAAGTCGGTACCGGTTTTCGAAAACGATCATACGCACACAAAATGGCTTCGGACCAAAGGCGCCATGACAGCAGCATTCCTCGACAAGAAGACCATCGCCGAACTGACCGCGCGCATGTATCTCGACACCGGCGCGGTGCGCTTCATGGAAGACAAGCCTTTCATCTTCACGTCGGGTTGGGCAAGCCCGGTCTATAACGACTCTCGCTGGCTGATTTCGTTTCCCGACGTGCGCACGACACTGATGGATTTTGCGGTGGCGGCCATCGACCGCGACATCGGCCGCGCCGCCATCGATGCGGTGGCGGGCGGCGAAACCGCCGGCATCCCGTTCGCCGCCTGGGTCGCCGACCGCATGCACCTGCCGATGCAATATGTGCGCAAAAAAGCCAAGGGATTCGGCCGCGGCGCGCAGATTGAGGGCAAACTGACACCGGGCGAGCGCGTCCTGCTGGTAGAGGACTTAGCGACCGACGGCCGCAGCAAAGTCAACTTCGTCAAAGCGCTGCGCGAGGCGGGCGGCGCATGCGACCATTGCTTCGTGATTTTCTTCTACGACATTTACCGCGAGGGCGAAAAAATCCTCGGCGATCTCGGCGTCACGCTCCATTGCCTGACCACCTGGTGGGATGTGCTCGCAGTCGCCAAGGCGAGCCAGAGGTTCGACACCAAGATGTTAGCGGAGGTGGAAGCGTTCATGCACGACCCCGCCGGCTGGTCGAAAGCGCATGGCGGAGCGACGACAGCGGCGGAGTGACGCCTTAGGACCGTCCGGACAATTTCCGCTTTAGCCGGGTGACCGCCAGATCAAGAGCCGACAAAAACCGCGAAATGTCTTGTCGATTCAACGGCGGCGGCCCGCGCGTGGTGGCACCGGCCGAACGCAAATCGGTCAGCAGGTCTCGGGTCGCGAGCGCCATGCCAATCGAATCCTCGGTGAATGGCTTGCCGGTCGGCCCGATCACAGTTGCGCCGTTACGCACGCAACGCCCGGCGAGTGGAATGTCGGCGGTGATGACGATGTCGGTTGCGACCGCGCGCTCCGCAATCCAGTCGTCGGCGGCATCGGGACCTTCAGCGACGACTACCCGTTCGATCATGTCGCTGCGCGGTACCGCCATAAAGGCGTTGGCAACCACGAAGACCTTCAGCGCATAGCGCTCGGCGACTCGATAGACCTCCGGCTTGACCGGACAGGCATCCGCATCGACAAAGATGCGGATCGTCGGCGGCGGGAGCTCTTCCATGGCTGCGGCCATCGTGATCCAATTGACGAATAAATGTGATGCGAGGCATCATTGGCGAATGCTCATCAGAAAGTCCAGGCGCGGCACATCGTGAAATCGAAATCCTGCTAGCGGCGACGATCCGATGCAGACGACCGAGAGCAGGATCGAATTGACGCTGTCGCGGTTTCCCGGCCCGCTTAAATTCTATCCGTCACCTGTGAAGTGGCTGCTGATCGGTCTGGTCAGCGCCGTGTTCACCGCTGGTGGGGTCTGGATGGTTTCGATCGAGGCGGACAGAGGATGGCTCGTCCTCATCTTCTTTGCGCTTTGCCTTGCCGTTTCCGCGATCATGCTGTTGCCTGGTGCCGGCGGACTCGTGCTTGACGCCGAAGGCTTTGTGGCGACCAGCCTGTTCCGTAGCCACCGCTTCCGCTGGCGGGACGTAAATGGCTTTGAGCCGATCTCGGTCCCGCGGCAGAGAATGGTGGGCTTCGATGACGTCACACGGCGGCCGTACAATCAGTGCGATAAACACGGCGCTTGCCGGCCGCAATGCGGCGCTGCCCGATACCTATGGGTTCTCCGTCGACGAACTCGCGGAACTCATGCAGCGCTGGCGCGACCGCGCAACAGGCGCCTAGTTTTCTTCGATATCGTCGTCCGACAGCACGCGCAGCGCGGCGCCTTCCATGTCGGTGTACTGGCCGCTGCGCAACGCCCAGAGGAAGGCAAACAGGCCGATCAGGCCGAGCCCCACAGCCAACGGAATGAGATAGACGAGGACGTTCATGTTCCGCTTCCGAGCCGCGCCCGCAAGGCGTTGAGCGTGACCAGAAATCGACGAGGCCGACATGGCGAGTGCTGCGATCAACGGCGTCACCAGGCCGACGATGGCGAACGGCACTGCGACCGCATTATAAATACCCGCAAACCAGAGATTCTGCGTCATCAGCCTGCGCGCACGACGCGCGACGGTAAGCGCATCCAACACCGGTTGCAGCCGGTCACCGAGAAACACTGCGTCTGCCTGTGCCTGCGTCAAGTCGGCGGCGCTGACCGGCGACAGCGAAACATGCGCGGCGGCAAGTGCGGGAGCGTCGTTCAAGCCGTCGCCGATCATCAGCACGCGATGGCCCGCAGCCTTGAGCGAGTCGAGAACGACGATTTTGTCCCCCGGCGTCAGGCCTCCCTGCCAATGCGTAATGCCGAGTTCGTTTGCGACCGGAGCCACCGCGTCGTCGCGGTCGCCGGACAAAATATGCGTTTCGAGGCCGCGCGCCCATAACGCCTTCACGACGCCAACGGCATCGGGACGCAGCGCCTGCGCAATGGCGATCGGTACGATGCGCGGGCCGTGCGAGAAGACGATAAGCGATGCGCCGGGCAACACGGCAACCTTGCCTGCGCCGCAGAATTCTGCACTGCCAAGGCGCGCTTCGACGCTGTCGATCACGACGCGCACGCCTCTTCCTGGTTCTTCGACCACCCCTTCATACGGTGTACGCATTTTGGCTTCGCGCGCGAGCGCCATCGCCAGCGGATGATGACTCGACAGCGCAAGCCGCGCCGCCATTTGCAAGGAATCCGGTTCGATCGCATCGGCATTGACCACGCGCGGCTCTGGCAAGGTGAGCGTTCCGGTCTTGTCGAAGATGACGGTATCCACTTCGGCCAACCGCTCGATAGCATCACCTGCATTGAGAATGACGCCGGCGCGGAACAGCGCACCGGACGCGACCACCTGTACGGCAGGAATAGCGAGCGACAGCGCGCAAGGGCAGGTAATGATGAGGACGGCAATGGCGGTCACGATCGCGTCGTGCAGCGATGCACCAGCCAGCAACCAGCCGACCGCCGTGAGCGCCGCGGTGGCATGGACAAGCGGCGCATAGACGCGGGCGGCACGGTCGGCAAGCCGCATGGTCCGCGATTTCGCGCTCGCGGCCTTGTCCAGGAGCCGCTCGATTTCGTCGATCAGCGCATCGTCGCCGGCTGCCGTGACAGTCAACGTCAGCGCGCCCGAATAATTCAAGCTGCCGGCATAGACCGTCGCGCCGGCCGCGATTGCACGCCGCGTGGTTTCGCCGGTGATCAGGCTCTCGTCGATCTCGGAATGGCCGGATTGCACCGTGCCGTCGGCCGGGATGCGTTCACCCGGCTTGACCAGCAGACGGTCGCCGGCCTTCAGCGCCGCCACCGGAACACTGACCACTTCGTCGCCCATGAAACCGATGAGCGCGTGTCGGCTTTCAACGCCGCCAGATTGCCGGCCACCGCACGCGTCTTGCGGCGCATGGCGTGCTCAAGGGCACGGCCCACCAGCAGAAAGAACAGCAGCATGATGGCGGAATTGAAATAGGCCGCTTCCGCATGGTTGGCGGTCTCGATCACGGACATCGCCAACGCGAGCGTGACGCCGACCGTGATCGGCACGTCCATGTTGAGCGTGCCTGCCCTCAGCGCGCGCCAAGCGCTCTTGAAGAACGGCTGGCCGGCATAGGCCGCCGCCGGCAGCGCGATCAGCGCCGAAGCCCAGTGGAAGAAATCGCGTGTTTCGGGGGTGATATCGGTGACGTTGCCCGACCATACCGACACCGACAGCAGCATGATGTTCATGGCGGCAAAGCCCGCCACCGCCAGATAGCGCGTCAGGCGGCGGGCTTCGGCCGCCTCCTCTTCCTCCGCCCGCAGCGGCACGAAAGGATGGCCGTGATAGCCGATATTTTCCAACGTCTCGATGATACGCGCGGGTTCAAGCGCGCCTTCGGCCCAGGCGACATGCAGCCGGCGATTGGTGAAATTGAGCCGTGCCTCGGTGATGCCCGGCAGTTTTTTCATCGCGCTTTCAATGCGCGCGATACAGGCCCCGCAGGCCACGCCTTCGACCGCGAGATCCATGCCGAGCGTGCCACCGGCGGCTGGCTTTGCGAAATGCGACAGGTCGAGCGTTTCGCTCATGGTCTTTACCCGTTTTGCCGCCCCACACCCGGCCCCGCTATTTCAGGATCACGCGGCTGCGTGAGCGAAACACGCGTTCCTGCTCGCGATAAAAATCGACGATAAGCTCCCACTGACCGACATGACCTTCGGTCTCGCCGCGAAATTCGCCAGCGCCGATACGGCTGAGATGAATGACATGATCGAGGCGCTCGTCCGCCGGGTGGGATAGCGTGGCGTCGGCGGTCAGGCCGGTGACCGGCGTTCCTTGCGCGTCACGCACGCTGATATCGAGCACCGCTTCTCCTTTAGAGTCGCGGTTGAGCTTGCCATCGACCGCCAATGCAGATCGTGTTGGCGCTCGGCACGTTCTAATTCGCTCTTGAACATGAGGCCGGCTTTGTAGGAGCTGCGAGTCTCCACGCCGCCGAAGGTGGAGGTGGCGGCGCGTATCATCACGGCATTGACGACGAAGATGAACCCAAAAAAGGCAACCAGCCACATCAGGACGTGGCGGCCGGTGAGTTCACGAGGTTTGTCGCGGCGGAACATCACTTACCACCTTCGGGTCCGAAGAAATGATCGCGCATTTCGGCGACTTCGCCGCTGTCGACGTCGGTCAGCCTGAACAGGATACTGGTCGAGACCGCCGGCGGCGTGTCGCTGTAATCGGTCACAACGACGCGTACTTCCTTGGTCTGATCGGGCCCGACGTCGACCAGCAGGCGACCATCTGCGCGCGGCGCCAAGCCGACGAAATCAACGAGCGAGGACGGCAGGCCGTCGACGCTGACGATAAAATCGCGGTGCTTAAGCTGCTTGTTGACGATGCGAATGGTGTAACCGTTGCGCACACTCCCGTCGGAAAGCCGCACGAACATCGGGTTGCGGTCGTGGATGACGCTGATGCCTTCGCTCGCACGTGTGGCAAGCGTAAAGATCATGATGCCGCCGGCGATGGCGATAATGGCGGCATAGAGCACGGTCCGCATGCGGATGAGCTTGTAGAAGGGCTGCTCGCCTTCTGACCGCAGCTTCACGTTGATGTCGGTATCGTAGGCGATCAGCCGCGTGGGCCGGCCGAGCTTCTGCATCACGTTGTCGCAGGCATCAATGCACAGCCCGCACTGGATGCAGCCGAGATTAGCGCCCTGGCGAATGTCGACGCCGGTCGGGCAGACATGCACGCATTGCAAACAGTCGACGCAGTCGCCGGCCGGCTCGCCGCGCGCGCGCAATTGTTCGGCTTTCTTGACCGAGCAGCGCGGCTCGCCGCGGTCGTAGCGGTAAGTGACGTTGAGTGCGTATTCGTCGGTCAATGCCGCCTGAATGCGCGGCCACGGACACATGTAAAGACAAACCTGCTCGCGCATGTGGCCGGCGAGCGTGTAGGTGGTGAAGGTCAGGATGCCGATCCAGGCATAGGCGACCAATGGCGCCTGAAAGGTGGCGAGATCCTTCACCAGGGTCGGCGCGTCCGCGAAATACAGAACCCAGGCGCCGCCGGTCCACCACGCAATCATCAGCCAGATGAAATGCTTGACACCCTTGCGCGCCCAAGTGGCGGCACCCCACTTTCGGGCATCGCGCTGCATATGCTCGCGGCGGTCGCCCTCGACCAGGCGCTCAACCGCGAAAAACAGATCGGTCCATACCGTCTGCGGGCAGAGATAGCCGCACCAAATGCGGCCGGCGATGGCGTTCATCAGGAACAGGCCAATCGCCGCCAGGATCAACAAGCCAGTGAGGTAGTAGATTTCCTGCGGCCAGATCTCGATAAAGAAGAAGTAGAAGCGCCGCGCCGGGAAAATCGACCAGCACGGCCTGTCCAGGCGCGTTCGGCCCGCGGTCCCAGCGCACGAACGGCAGGATGTAGTAGATGCCGAGCGTGATGAGGAGCACCGCCCATTTGATGCGGCGGAAGGTGCCATGCGTGCTTTGCGGATAGATTTTCCGCCGCGCCGCATAGAGCGGAATCTCGTCGTCGTCCGGCGGCTTGCGAATTTCCGCCTCGGCGGCAAGACGCTCCAAATTTGACGACTTGGCCGGCGTCTGCGACGCCGGCCGATCAATTGAAGCGGTTTCCGCCGCCTCGGTCATTTCGTGCCGCCTCCGAACGTCCAGACATAGACCGTAAGCGCTTTGATGACCGGATCGCTCAAGCGGCCTTCCCAGGTCGGCATCACACCGCCGTGGCCGTGCTCGACGCCGGCCATGATGGCCGCCTTCGACGGATCATAGAGCCAGATCTTATCGGTCAGATTGGCCGATCCGAGCTCCTGGTTGCCCTTGCCCTCGGGACCATGACAAACCGCGCAGTTGTCGGCGAAGACTTTTTTGCCGAGCGCAAGGTCAGCACCTTTTTCAGTCGCCAGACCGGAGAGCGAACGCACATAGTCGGCCACCGCCGAGATTTCATTCGGCTTCAACGCGCCGGCGAACGGTGGCATGTTGCCTTGATGGCCTTTGTCGTTACCTGCGCGCGCGCCGTAACGGATGGTGTTGCTCGATCTGGGCGAGCTTGCCGCCCCACAGCCAATCGTCGTCGTTGAGGTTAGGATAGCCCTTGGCGCCGCCACCGCCGGCGCCGTGACAAGGCGCGCAGTTATCGGCGAAGGCAACGCGTCCTTGCGCGCGGGCGAAATCGAGCAAGTTGCGGATCGTTCACGATTTCGTTGAGCGATGCTGATGCGAGCTTCGCCACCATCGGACCCCGCGACGCATGCAAGCGCGGTCAAATCCGTCTCGACGGCCGCGCGCGAATGCCAGCCCCACACGCCTTGCGTGGAATTGGAGATCAGCGGCCAGGCCGGGTAGAGCACCCAATAGCCAATCGCCCAGACGATGCAGGCGTAGAACAGCCACAGCCACCAGCGCGGCAACGGCGTGTTGAGCTCGCTAATGCCGTCCCAATCGTGTCCGGTGGTGGCGGTGCCGGTCAGTTCGTCGATCTGTCTTGCTTCTTCAGCCACGGTTCAGTCCTCCCGCAGCGGGATGCGCGCCGCCTCGTCAAAATTCTTCTGCTGGCGGCGCGACGGCCACAACGCATAAACCAGGACCGCCACGAAAAGGGCGACAAAATAGATGAGGCCCCAACTTTGAGCAAACTTGGCAACGGCTTGATAGGTCGGGTCCATGGGGCTCACCGGATGTTGGCTTGATTGTCGTAGAGCTTAAAGTTCACTTCGGTGCCGAGCATCTGCAGATAAGCGATCAACGCGTCAGCTTCGGTCACTTTGCCGGCGACGCCTGCAAAATTGCGCGCGTTCACTTTCGGATAGCGTTTGGCTAGATCGGCGGCATCGGGACTGTCAGTGGTGTCTTGAATTACGACATCCTGCTTGGCATGTTTGATCATGTCGTCCGTGTAAGGCACACCCTCCACCGCCAGAACCTTCATGTCCTCGTCGATGTGGCTGTAATCGAGCTCTGTTTTCGCGAGCCACGAATAGTCCGGCATGATCGAACCCGGAACCACCGAGCGCGGGTCGCGCAAGTGATCGCGGTGCCAGTCGTCGGAATACTTACCGCCGATGCGGGCAAGATCCGGTCCGGTGCGTTTTGAGCCCCACTGGAACGGATGGTCGTACATGCTTTCGGCCGCGAGCGAGTAGTGGCCGTAACGTTCGACCTCATCGCGCAAAGGCCTAATCATCTGCGAATGACAGAGATAGCAGCCTTCGCGGACGTAGATGTTGCGGCCGGCGAGTTCGAGCGGCGTGTAAGGCCGTACGCCTTCGACCTTTTCGATGGTGTTCTTCAGATAGAACAGCGGCACGATCTCGACCAGGCCGCCGATCGCAATGACGACTAGAATGCCGAGCACGAGAATGATCGAGTTCTTCTCGAAGATGGCGTGTTTTTGCCAGAGCGACATTTTCGTCCTCGCTTATTCCGCCGGTGCCAGCGCGACGCCAGCCGGTTCGATCTCTTCGGTCGAGTTCACGGTCATCCAGAGATTGTAGACCATGACCAGTGCGCCGGTGAGGAACAATACGCCACCGAGCGCGCGGATGATGTAGAAGGGATGCATCGCTTCCACGGTCTCGACGAAGGAGTATTCGAGGAAGCCGAGATTGGTGTAAGCGCGCCACATCAGACCTTGCAGAATGCCGGCCACCCACATCGAGGTGATGTAGAGCACGATGCCGATGGTCGATATCCAGAAGTGCCAATTGACCAGCTTGAGCGAATAGAGCCTGCGGTTCCACAGCCACGGAACCAAGCAGTAGATCGCACCGAAAGAGATATAGGCGACCCAGCCGAGTGCGCCGGAGTGGACGTGGCCGATGGTCCAGTCGGTGTAGTGGCTGAGTGAATTGACGATCTTCACCGACATCATCGGGCCTTCGAAGGTCGACATGCCGTAGAAGGCGACTGACACCACCATCATGCGCAGCACGGGATCGGTGCGCAGTTTGTCCCAGGCGCCGGACAGCGTCATGATTCCGTTGATCATCCCGCCCCAGGACGGCATCCACAGCATGATCGAGAAGGTCATGCCGAGTGTCTGTGCCCAATCCGGCAGCGCGGTGTAATGCAGATGGTGCGGGCCGGCCCAGATGTAGAGGAAGATCAGCGCCCAGAAGTGGATGATCGACAGCCGGTAGGAATAGACCGGGCGTTCGGCGCGCTTCGGGATGAAGTAGTACATCATCGCCAGGAAGCCGGCCGTGAGGAAGAAGCCGACCGCGTTGTGACCGTACCACCACTGCACCATGGCGTCCTGCACACCCGACCAGACGATGTAGGACTTCGGCGAGAACAGCGACACTGGAATAGTCGCGTTATTGCCGAGGTGCAGTACCGCGATGGTGACGATGAAGGCCAGATAGAACCAGTTGGCGACGTAGATATGCGGCTCGGTGCGCCGCATGATGGTGCCGAGATAAACAAGAAAGTAGACGACCCAGACGATCGTCAGCCACAGATCCGCGTACCATTCCGGTTCGGCATATTCCTTCGATTGCGTAATGCCGAGCAAATATCCGGTGCCGGCGATGACGATGAAGAAGTTGTAGCCGAGCACGACAAACCAAGGCGCCAAGTCGCCCGCCAGCCGGGCGCGCGAGGTGCGCTGCACGACGTAGAACGACGTGGCGATCAAGATGTTGCCGCCAAAGGCGAAAATCGCGGCAGATGTGTGCAGCGGACGCAGGCGGCCGAACGTGATCCATGGCAGGTCGAGATTGAACGCCGGGAAGGCCAGCTCGGTTGCGATGTAAACGCCTATGGTGAAGGCGGCGACGCCCCAGAACACACCCGCAACCGTGGCGAACTTGACGGGCCCCATGTTGTAGTTGGGCTTACCGTCGATCGTCAGCGGCGGAGCTTCGGCCGGACGCTCGTAATATCGGTTGATGATCGCGAACACCGCGGCAATGCTGCCGGCGGTGAACAGGTAAGCATGAAACGCATAGGCCGACGTATAAGCCTTAGCGGCGACCACAATCGAAACAAACGCCAGCGCTGTGAATACAAGCGCTGCGCCGCCTTCGCCGAGGGTCATGGTTTTCTGGGGAGCAGTTGCAGTCGCCATGCGTGCAATCCCGTTTTTGCTGGCATTCACAAGGTGGGCAGCGCGCAATATCGGAGCACCGTCCCTTCTTTGCTTTGATGCAGGTCAAAGCAAATGGCCTGAAATCTATGGGTTACGACCAAAGTCGAACAAACTTGGGTTGTGCATAAAAAACGCGCCCCGCGCCCTTTGCGGGCCACGGAGCGCGCTCACGGCTCCCCCTGGGAGTTATGCAGCCGATTTGATTTCGGCCTTTCTAGAAGCGGGCTTCGACACGGCACACGATCTATTCGTCCGTGCTCCTCGCCAGTCTCAGCTCAAACAATAGATAAGTTTCGCATTGCCGTTCCTTGAGTGAGATCAAGCTCAGGCCACGATTATGTCCGCGGCCATGCGGCGGCGACCAGCGGCTGCCGCTCCTCTGGCCCCTCGATGGTTAGACCTGAGGTCGGCTCGATCCAGATAAGGTGATCCTTTACGGCCTTGACGCCAGGGATGTTTTCGGCCGCGACCTTGAGTGCTTCGCGCTGGCGTTCATCGATGATCATGCCCCACAATTCGACTACGCCGTTGCGAACCACGATGTTGACAGTTGCCGCCGGCGCCCATTGTTCGTTTTGCATGAGCGCCAACAACTGCCCGCGAATAGTATCGTCGTCACGGGCGGCCGCCGGCGCCGAACGGGCCAGACTGACCATTGCATGCATGAGGTTCGAGCGCGTCACGATGCCGACAACCCGGCCGCTGCGCAAAACGGGCACGCGCTTGATGCGATGCCTTTCCATGAGCTGCACAATGTCTTCTACAGCAGCGTCCTCAGCGACGGTCTTCACGCCCTTGGTCATCACCTCGGATACTTTGTTGCCGTGCGAGTGAACGTAATCGGCGGCGATGCGGCCGGGGCCCATCAGGAATTCGAGCCAGCGCGAGCGGCGGCGCACCGTGCCGGTCTCGCTGCGGCGCAGGAAATCACCTTCCGACAGTACGCCGACAAGGCTGCCGGCTTTATCGATCACCGGCAGCCCGCTGATGTGGTGCTGCAACATCAGCTGCGCGGCCTGCAAAATCGTCGCGTCGGGACCAATCGAGACGACGTGACAAGTCATGACATCCTTGGCCTGCATGGCGCTTCTCCGATTCCTAACCGACGACAACGCTAAAATGGCTCGCCCGGCATTAGTACGTGTCAATGGATGACACTGCCCAAAAAAATTGCTCCGGCGTGGCAACACCGGAGCAGTCTTTACCGAACATGTCGGGGAGGATGACGTTCGGCATTTCTTTGGCGCCCAAATTACGATTCAGGCGTTCAATCGATTGAGCGCACCGCGGCTACGCAACACGATGTGGCGGGAGGTCGGCACCGCAATAGCACCGGAATTTTCCAGTTGCGTCAGCGTGCGCGACACGGTTTCGATTGTCAGACCGAGATAATCGGCGATGTCTTGGCGCGACATTGGCAGCTCGACTTCCATGTGCACCGGCGTTACGTTCTGCCATTTCCAGAAGAAAGCCGGCCACGCGCTCCTGCGCGGTCTTGATCAGCAACATGATATGATCTTGCGCCCGTTGCAATTCGCGAGTGGCCATCGTCCAAAGCTGGCGGGCGACCTCAGTGTCACGACTTGCAAGTGTAACCAACGCGCTACGCTTGATTATCAGTACCTTGGTATCGGCAACCGCTTCGGCGGAAAAACTATGAAGATCGCCTACTTCCAGACCGAAGACATCGCCTGGAAGATAGAAGGAGCCGATTTGGCGCCGACCATCATTGAGCACCTTATAGGTCCGTACGGCGCCACTCATAACTTTGTAGAGATATTCGGCCGGCTCGTTCTCGCCGTAGATTTCGGCATTGCGTGCAAACGGCATGGGCGCGCCCATCATTTCAATCGTGCCGCCGAGGCTGACGGATGTGCTAACAGTCGTGCTAAGGGGCTCGCGACGGGCAATACGGTTGCTGGACTGGCGCGAAGACACCCGGGTGGTCGTCTGCATGAGCATGGCCGCCTCTCTCTAAAATTCGATGTTGTTGGTTACCCCTGGAACCGCGCGGCCTAAATTCAGATAATCCCCATAGGGGATTTCCCGGAGGCCAGAACCATAGCGCCGGATGTCACACGTATTTGATAAATCAAGAGAAATCGTGACAGCCGAGCACGGCAAAGTGCTTCGCTATGGCGTGGCGCCGACCTTTGTGGTGCTGGCGCTGGCCGTGCGGGCGCTGTTGCTCCCGGTCGTGCCCGATAACACGCTCTTCCTCTTTTTTGTGCCGGCCGTGCTGATTTCCGCCGCGGTAGGCGGCTTGGGGCCGGGTCTGCTGGCAACGGTTTTGAGCCTCGCCGTTGCCTGTTCTTTGCTGGCCAATGGCGGCACGCCCTTGCACTCTGCTCTGGCAAACGGTTTCGCCTTCACGAGCATTGGCATCGCCGTGTCGTGGGGTGGTGAGCTTTTGCTTCGTAACCGGCTTCGCGCAAGTCTGATGACCCGCGATGCGCTTGCGCGCGAAGCACATCTGCAATCGATTCTCGACACCGTGCCCGAGGCAATGATTGTCATCGACGAGCACGGAATCATGCAATCGTTCAGCAGCGCGGCGGAACGGCTGTTCGGTTATTCGACGCAAGAAGCTATCGGGCAGAACGTCAAGATCTTGATGCCGGCGCCTTACCGCGAAAACCACGACGCCTATATGCATCGCTACGAGATGACAGGCGAGCGCCGCATTATCGGCGTCGGCCGCGTGGTGGTAGGCCAGCGTAAGGACGGCTCGACCTTTCCGATCGAACTGGCGGTCGGCGAAATGAAGTCGGGCATCCAACGATTTTTCACTGGCTTCATCCGCGATCTGACCGAGCGGCAGCAAACCGAGGTGCGCTTACAGGAGTTGCAGTCCGAACTGGTGCATATTTCGCGGCTGACCGCCATGGGCGAGATGGCGTCGACACTTGCGCACGAACTTAACCAGCCGCTCTCGGCCATCAACAACTACATCAAAGGCTCACAACGTCTGCTGGAAGGTGCCGGCGACCAGCGCTCGGCCACTATGCGCGACGCTCTGACCAAGGCGGCCGATCAGGCCATGCGCGCGGGCCAGATCATTCGCCGCCTGCGGGATTTCGTCTCGCGCGGCGAGAGCGAGCGGCGGGTGGAAAATATCACCAAGCTGGTTGAGGAAGCGAGCGCGCTTGCCCTCGTCGGCGTGAAGGACCGCGGCATACGCGTCACATTTCAGTTCGACCCGTCGGTCGAACTGGTGCTTGCGGACCGCGTGCAAATTCAGCAAGTGCTGCTCAACCTGATCCGCAACGCGATGGACGCGATGGAGGACACCAAGACGCGCGATATGATGATTTCGGTGGTGCCGGAAGGAGACCACCTGATACGCGTGAGCGTGGCTGACACCGGTATCGGCATCGCGCCCGAAGTGGCAGAACAATTGTTTCAGCCGTTCATCACCACCAAACGACACGGCATGGGCGTCGGACTGTCGATTTCACGCACCATTGTCGAAGCGCATGGCGGACGCATCTGGGTAGAGCCGAACCTTGGCGGAGGAACGATTTTCCACTTTACGCTCGCCGCGGTCACCGAGGGAGACGTCGACGATGCAGCCTGAGCCAACGGTCTACGTGATCGACGACGACGACGCCGTGCGGCAATCGCTCGAATTTCTGCTGCAAACGGCGGGGATGACGGTACGCGGCTTCGATTCTGCCACGGCGTTTCTCGACGTGCTGCCGGAAATCCATTCCGGTTGCATCATTACCGACGTGCGCATGCCGGAAATCACCGGCATCGATCTGTTGCGCCGTGTCAAGGAGCTCGGCATCGACCTGCCCGTTATCGTCATCACCGGCCACGGCGACATTTCGCTGGCGGTCGAGGCCATGAAAATCGGCGCCGTCGACTTTTTGGAAAAGCCGTTCGACGACGACAAACTAATCGCAGCGGTGCGTTCCTCGCTGAACCGAACGGCCGATCTCGCTCAGCGCAATGCTGAGGTTGCAAATATCCGTGAGAAGCTGTCGGCATTGTCCAACCGCGAGCGGCAAGTGCTGGAGGGCCTAGTCGCCGGCAAGGCGAACAAGGTCATTGCCTTCGACCTGGGGATCAGCCCGCGCACGGTGGAAATTTATCGCGCCAATCTCATGACCAAGATGGCGGCCAACAGTCTGTCTGATCTTGTGCGCATGGCGATGACGGCAGGCGTCCTGGAAGGCTCCGGCAAGCCGTAACCAGTTACTTTTGAACTTTCGCCGACGGCACGGCGAGGCGGATGACCTCCTTGATCGTCAACCCCTGCACGATCACCGTAAAAAGTACGACGGCGTAAGTTGCAGTCAGGATCAACGGCCGCTCATCGCCATACGGGATCGACAAAGCCAGTGCAATCGAGATGCCGCCGCGCACGCCGCCCCACACCAGCACGGGGACCGATCCCTTGATGAAGCGTACGAAGGGCCGCAAAATCGCAAAAGGAATGGAGATCGCGAGCAATCTCGCAACTATAACCACCGGAATGACGCTGACGGCAATCCATCCGAACCGCAGCTCGACATTGACGACAATCAATTCGAGACCGATCAACAGAAACAGCACCGAGTTGAGGATGGCGTCGATCAATTCCCAGAATCCAAACAGATATTGTTGCGTGGTCTCACTCATCGCATGCGTGGCTCCGCGCTCACCGGTCAACAGGCCGGCAACGACCACGGCAATCGGCCCGCTTGCGTGTACTTGATTGGCCAATGTGTATGTTATCGTAACCAACGCCAATGAAATGAAGACTTCCGTCACATATTCGTCGATGGTGCGCATGGCGCGGTAGGCGATGTAGCCGGCCACGAGCCCGATCAGGGCGCCGCCGAAAGCCTCGCGCCAGGAACAAGCCGGTCGCGCCCACGATGGACACGTCGGTGTTTCCGGTCGATGCGATCGCCAGCAGGATGGTGAATAAAACGACGCCAACCCCGTCATTGAGCAGCGATTCGCCGGCCATTTCAGTCTCGAGCAACTGCGGCACCCGCGCCGCCTTCAGCAGGCTCAGCACCGCGACGGGATCGGTCGGGCTGATCAAGGCACCGAAAACCAGCGCCCACGGCAACGTGATATCAAATCCGAACAGCCGTCCCAGGCCCCAGAATCCAAAGCCGACGATGAAGGTCGAAATCAGCACACCGACTGTCGCCAATGTGGCGACGGAGACGAGACGCCGCCGCAACCGCGGCCACTCGACGTGCATGGCGCCGGCAAACAGCAGAAAGCTGAGCACGCCGTTCATCACCACTTCATAAAAGTCGATCTTCTGCAGCGCTGCGCTAAGGTCCTGCAACAGGGAGACGCTCGGAAAAAGGGCATCGAAAGCGAACACCGCAACGGAGGCGATGACGCCGACGAGCAACAGACCGATATTGCTGGGCAAATGGAGGTACATCAGATTGAGCCAGCCGAAGGCGGCGGCAAGCACTAACAGCACGGCAAAGAGATCGAAAAACGAGGTCATGCGAAAAGCCCGAATTGTTCTTGGGTGACGATTCCGGTCTTGGCTAGCGCTAGGCGGTTGGCAGCACAAATGTCACGTACAAAAATACCATGCCGGCGCGAGCGCGGAATTGCGGACCTAAATTCGTCGCCCGGCTTTAAGGCAGTATCGGGCTTCTAAACCCTCCCTCAGAAGCTCGATCAACTTCTTGCCCCGGGCTTCACGCCCGGGGCCTTCAGTTTCAGGTAGTAACCGCTTTGCTACATCATGAAACCATCGCGCCGCCGAATTAATCGACGGCGCCCAGCAACATGCCAATACGGCCGTCGCCCCACATTGGGAGCAAGATACGCGCGGAACCTTCGCCGGCGAAGTAGGTGGGAGCTCTGGCTGCGATTGTCGTGGCGCACTGCTTGTCCAGCTCGCTGAATGGCGTGTGCAACTCGATTTCATCGATGAATTCGCCGTTGACGGCTTTGCCGTATCGTTCTGTCAAGGATTTTCCGATCGCGTTGAAACGAAAGCGCTGCGGCATTTCGAACGCATCGATCAACAGCACACGCTCTGCCACATCGGCAAGTGCAGAAAGTGATACATCGTCCCAGAAGGGCATCGAATTGTCGGCGCGCTTGAGGCCGTCCCAATAGTCGCGCACGCGCGCAAGCGTTGGACTGAGCGTCGATGGCAGCGTAAAGGGGCTCGAAGAGGTCGACATTGGGGCTCGCAAGTTGCGGTGAACGGTGCGCCGGCATTTTAGCGCACATCAGTGACGCAGGAAACGCTATCGCCTGTCCATCGGCTTGGTCCAGCGCGTGCGAATGATTTCCTCGCGCTCCATCATGTCGAGCTGCTCGTCGACGCGCTTGATGGCGTCTTCCACTTCCGGCAACAGCACCTTTTCCAGCGCCTTGGCGCGCCGCTCGGTGCGGCGATATTCACGCGACAGCCGTTGCAGATTGCCGGTACGCGCGGCGAGATCGGCGGACGCCCAGACCAGTGCTTCGAAGGCGGCGCGGCAGGCTTTCGCCTCCGGCGACGGATCGATCGCAGGCGGTGCCGGAACGACATCGTTCGACGCCTCGCTCGCCGTCAACATCACCAGACCGAGAAACAAGCTGCGCGTAGCGCGCGGAATATTCGGCGGTGCGGGTGCCGGATAGACCTGAAGGGAATCGAACCCATGCCGTTCGACTGCCGCCGCCAGCGCATCGGCGGCGCGCTTTGCCGCCGTAACCAGCGCATCGCTGCGTTCCTGATACCGGCGCAACTGATGCAACATTTCAGTCGCCAGCAACATGCGCTTTTCGTCGAGAAACTCGTAACCCTGGCGCATCAGCCGGCGTTCATCGGCGAGTTCGATGGCGCTGCTGCGGGTCGGCACCACCTCACGCATCGGCGGCGTCCTCCTTGCTGTCAGCGGCCGGCACGATGTATTCGGCGATCTGAGTATCCGACAGGCGCGCCAATTCGCTTTTGGGCAGATCGCCGAGTATTCTCCAGCCGACTTCCATGCTCTGCTCAAGCGTACGGCGGCCGCTTTGCCGGATCAGCGCGTTTTCAAACTGATCGGCGAAGTCGAGATACCTCAGGTCGAGCGGCGTCAAGCCGTCGCGTCCGACCACGCTCGCCAGCACCCGCACCCGCACGGCTTTCGCATAAGAAGCGTAGAGTTGGTTGGCGAGGCCGGGGTGGTCTTTGTGCGAATACTTTGCGCCGATGCCCTGTCCCATCAGCCGCGACAGGCTCGGCAACACATTAATCGGCGGAAACACGCCTTTGTGGTCGAGCGCGCGGTCGAGCACAATCTGGCCTTCGGTGATGTAGCCGGTGAGGTCGGGGATAGGATGACTGATGTCTTCCGCCGGCATGGTGAGGATCGGCAGTTGTGTGACGGTGCCTTTCTCGCCCTGCACGCAGCCGGCGCGCTCGTAGATCGAGGCCAAGTCGGAATACATGTAGCCGGGATAGCCCTTGCGACTCGGCACCTCGCCGTGGCTGGCCGAGACTTCGCGCAACGCTTCGCAGTAATTGGTCATGTCGGTCATAATGACCAGCACGTGGCGGCCTTCTTCGCTCGCGAGATATTCGGCTGCGGTGAGTGCAAAGCGAGGCGTGAGCAATCGCTGCGTCGAGGACTCGCTGGCGAGATTGAGATACATCACCGTGTGCTCGAGCGCCCCAGAATCCTGCATGGCGCGACGGAAGGTTTCGGCGGTGTCGTGCGCGATGCCCATGCCGACAAACACGATGGCGAAGGCTTCGGCGTCCTTGCTGCGCAGACGTGCATTCTGCGCGATGTCACTGGCGAGCTGATCGTGCGGCATGCCGCCGGCAGAAAACAACGGCAGCTTCTGTCCGCGCACCAAGCTGTTCATCAGGTCGATGGCGGTGACGCCGGTCTCGATGAAATCACGCGGCAGATCGCGTTGCGTCGGGTTGATGGGAACGCCATCGATGCGCAGCCGTTTGCGTGCGGCCACCGGCGGGCCGCCGTCGGCCGGCTTGCCGACGCCGTTGAAGACGCGGCCGAGCAGGCCGGGACCCACCGCCGAATGCAACGGCTCGCCAAGAAAGCTCACCCGCACGTCCTTGAGACCGAGGCCGATGGTCGATTCCAGCACCTCGACAATCATCGTCTCCTGATCGATGGACGCGACACGACCGAATTTGGGCGGCAGCCCTTCGCTGCGGATTTCCACTGCTTCGTTTAAACCCACTTCGACATTGCGCCGCAGGAACAGCAGCGGGCCTTCGATCGCGGTGGCGGTGCCGCGCACCGAGAGATCAGGACGCATCGGACGCCGCCTTTCCCAACTTGGCCATGTCGGCTTCCACGTTCTCGGTGAGCGCGGCGAATTTTTCCAACTCGTCCTCGCCGATCTCCTCACCCATGCGCTGCAAGCGGCGCAACACATTGAGCTCTGCGATCTGGCTTGGCGGCACGCTACGCGCGAGCGCGTCTTCGGCCAGCGTGACGAAGCGCAAGATGAGTTTGAGCATGGCGGTCTGCCGCTTCGGCGAACAGTAGCGGTCGATCTCCGAGAAGGCCGACTGTCGCAGAAAGGCCTCGTTCACCAGTTCCGCACACAAGAGCGTGAGTTGCTGCGCCGGCGGCAGCGCGTCCTTGCCGACGATGCGCGCCATGCGTTCGAGGTCGGCCTGGCGCTCCAGTAGTTTGAGCAAGCGTTCGCGATGCGCGTGCCATTCCGAGTTACCACGCTCGGTCCACCAGGCGGCAAAGCGCTGCGCGTTTTCCGAATAGGACTGCAACGGATGAATGGCGGGAAAAAAACGCGCCTGCGCGCGCTCACGGTCGAGCCCCCAGAAACAGCGTACGTAGCGTTTGGTGTGGCTGGTCACCGGCTCCGAGAAATCGCCAGCCGGCGGCGACACCGCGCCGATAATCGTGAGCGAGCCATGCGCGCCGGAGAGCGTCTTTACTTTCGCCGCGCGTTCATAGAATTCGGCCAAGCGCGAGCCGAGATAGGCAGGATAAGCCGCCTCGCCTGGTAGTTCACCGAGCCGGCCCGAGACTTCGCGCAGCGCTTCCGCCCAGCGGCTGGTGGAATCGGCCATCAACGCGACATGCAGACCCTGGTCGCGAAAATATTCGCCGACCGTGACCGCGGTGTAGATCGAGGCTTCACGCGCGGCCACCGGCATGTTCGAGGTGTTGGCTATGATGAGCGTACGCTCCATCAGCCCGCGTCCGGTGCGCGGATCGGCAAGCTCGGGAAATTCGTCAAGCACTTCGGCCATTTCGTTGCCGCGCTCGCCGCAGCCGACATAAACGATGACGTCGGCGTCACACCATTTCGCCAACGTTTCCTGCAACACCGTCTTGCCGGTGCCAAAGCCGCCGGGGATGGCCGCCTGCCCGCCGCGCGCGACGGGAAACAATGTGTCGAGGATGCGCTGGCCGGTAATCATCGGCTCGTCGGCCGGAAAGCGTTCCGCAACCGGCCGCGCCTGACGCACCGGCCAGCGCTGGAAAAAGCCGATGTCGCGCGTCTTGCCGGCAGCGTCCTTGATTGTGCAAAGGTTGGCGTTCGTCGCGTATTCACCTTCCGCGACGATGGCCTCGACGGCACCGCCCACATCCGGTGGCAGCAAAACGCGTTGTTTCACGCCGTCGCCAGGCAATTCACCGATGGCTGCGCCGCGTGAAACCGTGTCGCCTTTTTCGACCAGCGGCTTGAAGCCGAATTTCGAGTTCTGCTTTTCGTCGAGCGGACGCAACAAGCCGTCGAAGATGCGGCCGAGCAGGTTCGGCCCGAGCCTCACCGACAAGGCGCCGCCGGGGCCGTGTACGGCGTCGCCAGGTTTCAGACCCGTCGTGTCTTCGTAAACCTGGCCGACCAGTTCATCGCCCTTGAGACGAATGACCTCGCCGGGACGTTTTTGCGGCCCGACTTCGATCGCCTCGCCGATCCTGAATTCGCCGTCGATCACCTGCGCGTGCAGCACCGGTCCACCGATCCAACGGATGAGGGCTTCGCTCATGGCAACAATACGCCCCTCGTCATGCCGCGCTTCCGCCGAGCTCTTCGAGTAGCAGCGCTGCAACGGCGGTTTTATCGGCCAGCAAGCCTTGCGGCGTGGCATCGAGTTCAGCGCCGTCAGCGCTGATGCGTAAACCGCAGGCAATTGCTTTGTCGGCCATGAATGCCACTTCGCGATCGTTGCCGAGCGCGGCGAGAAATCGTTCCTGTTCTTTCTTGCTCCAGCCGGCTGGATGGTGGACCACCCAGGCATCGCGGCGCAAACGAGCAACGCATTGGCGCGCCACGGCATCCGTCCATTGCTGGCGTTCTTCGGGATCTCGCCAGCGTGCGAGCAACGCCTCTTGCAGCAGCGGCAAGGCTTCGTCGACGGCCTTGGCCGCGCGGCCTTGCTCAAGGGCGCGCTTTTGTGTGGCGAACTGCGCCTTAGCGCGCGTGAGTCGCCGGTGGCTCTCCTCGCGCAGTTCCACGATAGCTTCGTGGAGCTGCGCCCGCGCCGCCGCACGCGCCTGCACAAGAATAGATTGCGCATCGCGCTTGGCGTTAGCTGCGATTGCGGCATTTTCGTCCTTGAGCTGCTGCTCGATGTCACGCACGAGCGCATCCGATTGCAGCGAAGGAATAAGGCTGACCGCGCTCATTCTTCGATCCCGAGCACGCGACGCAGCTGACTTGCCAGATCCGGCACGGGTGCGCGAACTCGCGCGTCGGGAATGATCGCCACCGGGGGCGTTTCCGCGATCAGCGCCGCGTCAAGCTCGTCCACCGGCACATGCCGAGCGAGATCGGCGGTCATAATCACCAGCCCCGCGCTTTTGCGCGCCGCGCGCAAGGCCTCGCCAGCCGAGTCCGGTTCCGGCACGACCGTGTCAATGCCGGTGAGCCGAAAGCCGGCGGCGGTCACTTCGTCGCCGATGAACACCGCGACTCCCATGTCAGCCAGCCCGGTTGAGAATGAGCACTGCGACGATGAGACCGTAAATCGCGATGCCTTCGGCGAGGCCGACCAGGATCAGCACGCGGCCGAGCAATTCCGGTTTTTCCGCCAGCGCACCGACCGCGGCACTGCCGACGACAGCCACCGCGTAACCGGCGGCTAGCGCGGCCAGGCCTGCGCTGATCGCGGCCGCCATCATCGCCCAGGGCGCGACCGCCGCGTTCGAAGCCGTATGCGCTGCCGCTTGAGCCGCAGCCGGCGCAATTTGCAACAACAGGAACGTCAGGCCGGCTGCGACAATCGCCGCCACCGTTAAAATCAGCGCCGGTATTTTCAAGTTCGCTTTCATCATGTGCCCCTCAAGGTTGGCTCGGCGGTCTCGCGCTTGACGATGAACGGTGGCGGCAGCGGCTTGAACTCGCGCCCCGCGCCGGTCAGGAAGCGGATGAAGAACTCGAACAGTAACAGGCGCGTGGTCTGGATGCTGACCACCACGCCTTCCAGCGCAATCATCACGACGTTGCCGACGGCGAGTACTATCCAGTAGCCGTAATGACCACTCGCGCTCGCCATCTCCAGAACCGCGACCGAAAGCCCGGCATGCGCCAGCGCGAACGCGCCGATGCGCGCGAACGACACGGTATTGACCAAGAGCCGCAGCGTCTCCTCGACGAATTCAGCGGCACCTACGGTCAGTGCGGCGAGGCGCCCTTCCTTCGCCAGGATCACCTCGCCGACGATAAACCACAGCGCGCCGACGGCCGCGACAATCAAGCCTTCCGATTGCAGTGGCGAGACCAAGAGGCCGGCATAGGCTACGAACAGGCCTGCCCGCTGCGCCCACCAATGCACCGCTTCACCTCGCCAATGTGCCTGAACGGCATCGAGCACAAGACCGATCGCGATAATCGCGGTGCCGGCCATAACGCCGGCGAGCAACATCGCAATAGGATCGTGCAAGGGATGCATCCACAGCGCCGGGATGATGTCCTCGCGGCAAAACACGCTGCCGAACAGCACGCCGAACAGCATCGCCAGCAGGCCGCCCGGAATCAGCATGCGTGTCAACGGAATGGTTCGCCCGAGCATTAGGCCGGCGATCAATACGACCGCACCCTGTCCGACGTCGCCGAACATGAAACCGAAGATCGAAGAAGCAATGACCGCAAGAATCTGGCTCGGATCGCTTTCGTTGCGACCCGGAGTGCCGAGCATGCGCGAGAATACCTCGAAGGCGCGCGCCCAGCCGGGATTGCTCAAGACCAGCGGCGGCGACATACCGGCGGGCGGTTCGGCATAGCGCAAGATATAGCGCACGCCGCAAGCATCGAGCGCACGGCGCAATCCGGCACCGGTGATGTCGCTGGTCCAGCCGGTCACCCAGGCGAGCCGTTCGCTGCCGCGCAGGTCCTTGGCGTGCGTATTCAGCCACTCGATCAGCGTGATGTCGCCAAGCGCGGACGCTATCGCAAGTCGCTCCGACAACGCATCTAGCTGCGCGGTGAGTTCCGCGCGCTGTTGGGAAAGCACCGAAAGCCTGTCGTCGATCGCTTTGAGCGCATCCTTGGTGCCCGCAGGCAGCCAGTCCGGAAGCGGGATCGCGCGGCCTTTCAGCCCGGCAAGTTGCGCGTCGATGTCGGCAACATCGGCGGTGCGGCCGACGACAAGAACGTAATTGGCTTGTGGAGTTTGCCACGGCTTGAACAGCACGAGGGCAGGAATTTCGCGCAGCACCGTGCCAGCTGGCAGCATCAGTAGGCGCGTTTGCAATTTCGGCCCGGCTCCGGCCAGAAGGCGAAGATCAGGACAGGCGCTGTCGGTGCTCAGCAGGGCTGCGCGCAGTTGTTCGAGATCGGCACTTACCTGCGCTAGCCGCTCGCTGGCGGTGATCACCGGATCGGCCGCCACCGTCCATTCGACGAGCCGCTGGCGCGCCGAGCGAAGCGTCCCGCTCAAATGTTCGGGCTGGCGTCCCTCGACCGCCGCCGGCGCGGGCCAATAGTTTTGATAGTGTTGCTCCAACTCATGGTGGCTTTTCAGCGCGTCCTCGAGCCCGGGAAACAAAAGCCGGTCGCTGACGCTACTGCGTGCCTCCAGTTCCACCGCGCCGGTGCGCGACAGACACTCCATCACGCGCGCCAGTTCCTTGTGCACGGTCACCAGTTCGAACCAATGCGCGGCAATCGGCCGAAGGCTCATGCCGCCTCCTTCGTCGGACTCATCTGGAACAAAGCGCGGCGCACGACATTGCCGCGCAATCGTTCGAAATCGAGCGCCACGAGTACGAGATGGCAAAAGACCGCGGCCACCCTTCCGCCGTGCCGGCGAAACAGCCGCGTTACGTTACGTGCTAATTCACGGCGATAAGGCGCGCTGGTTTCCTGCGGGCCGGCGCGGCCGAGGCGCGCGACATGCATCGCTATCGTTTCGGCAAGGCGACTGAGCGCCGGTTCGGTTTCGCCGTGCGGCCAGAGCGTCCGCCAATGCACGATCCAACGTTGAGCG
The DNA here is from genome assembly GCA_963720835.1 of uncultured Pseudomonadota bacterium. Lineage (GTDB taxonomy): Bacteria > Pseudomonadota > Alphaproteobacteria > Rhizobiales > Xanthobacteraceae > Pseudolabrys. The sequence continues at coordinate 223,724 of CAVRHC010000024.1, forward strand.
ATCGAGCCTGCGGCGCCGAACTCCGGCAGCAGTGGCCAAAGCGGAAATTTGCCGCGCGCGATGCTGACGCATGTCTTCGTCGGCCAAAACTGCAAAGTCCGGATCGCGCAATACCCAATCCGGCCGCTCACCACGCAGTATTGCGTCGATCGCAGGCAACATAGGCAGATGCGCGGTCCACATAACCGCCGGGCGCCAATCGGCAGGCCCCCAACCGGCGACCTCCGCGACATAATCGCGCCAGGCCACGCGCAGCGCGCGCTCGATGGCGTGGCAGGTCATGCGCGCGTTCAAGCGCTGCGCGAAATGATGCAGCGACGTTGCGCGCGCGCGTTCGATGAACTGGTCAAGCGCCCGCGCAGCCTCCAACGCGTGCCATTCGGATTCTGGCCAGGCGGAAGCCATGGCGCGCCTGCAAGCGCGCCTGCGCATAACTCCATCGCGGACTTACGCTCATGCCTCACCGGTCAATTTGGCGGCGACCCGGCGCGCAGCCGCTGCGAGCGTCGCATCGTCAAAGCCTGCCCCGGCAGCGGCATCTTTGTTCGTATCAGCCGCAGCGAGCCGCTCAATTTCGCGCTCTATTTTTTTCAGGTAATCCGTATGCAGTCTGGAAATGCAACGTTCGGCACGGTCGGTCAATGCAGCTGCTTCTGCGCGCGCCTGCGTGACCAGGCGGCCGGCATCGACTTTACTGCGTTTCAGCGCCTCGACACCCTCGCGCTCGGTCTTGAGCACGCGCTCGATGGCGGCCACGATCGGGTCGCTATGAAGATCGTCTGGTTGCCGCGCCATGGCTTACGATCCGTTGCGAGCTCATTTTTTCCCCGGGACCGGCTCGCGACTGCCACGTTAGTTTATCCAAAAAAAACACCGTCATTGCGTCAAATCACCGCGTCACAACAACCCAAAGCACGGTTCGGGAAGGACATGGTTTGCCCCGACTTTAACAAGAGATGCGCCGCTGCATGGGCCGTGGCGGCGCCATCGCAAGCTCGCAAAATCAGGGTCGCCGACGCGTCACTTTTTTTTCCAGGGAAAGCCCTTTTTCTCGAAGTCCTTGACGTTTGCGACGACTGCGATGACATTCGTAAAGCCGATCTTCTTCAGATCGGCAGCCGCCAGCGTGGCGCGGCCGCCGCTAGCGCACTGCGTATAGATCGTCTTATTCATATCGACCTTTTTCGGATAGCCCATCTTTTTCCAGATCTGAAATTCGAGCAGACCGCGCGGGATATTGACGGTGCCGGTCACGTGCCCGGTTGCATATTCCGACGGCTCACGCACGTCGATCAGCATGGCACCATTCGGTTTCTTGGCGACAGCGAGATAACCATCGAGATTGGCGGTTTTGACCGTCTTGCGGACATTAGCCACATAGGCGCTGAAACTATCGGGCCAATTTTCAGCAGCAATCGCCGGCACTGAAACGGCGAAAGCGGCCACGACGACCATCGCAAAACGAAACATGCGGTTCATACGCTCGACTCCTTTGAGATGCGGCGGTCGCTTATGTGTAGATAGTTCTGCTTTATGCGCGCGCATATCATTGACCTACGTCAACCGGCGCATGACAGTTTTTCGCCAAATTGAAAGCGTTCATTGATTCAACCGATTGTCATCGCCCTCTTATATTTGTTGCAGCACAAGGGAGTTCGCTCATGATCGAACGATTGAAGAATTTTCCCGATAATGTTCTGGCTTTCGTCTGTAACGGGCAGGTGACGAAAGAGGACTATGAAACCGTCCTCGTGCCGCCTGTCGTTGATGCATTACAGAAACATGACAAGGTCCGGCTCTACTATGAAACCGCCGCAGACTTCAGCGGTATCGATCCGACCGCCATTTGGGCGGATTTCAAGGTCGGCATGGAGCATTTTACCAAGTGGGAGCGGATCGCCGTCGTGAGCGACGTGGAGTGGATCAAGCGTACGATGCAGTTTTTCAGCTTCATGATGCCGGCTGAGATGAGGGTCTTCCCGCTGGCGGAGGCTGCGCGCGCGCGTGAATGGATCGTGGCGACCTGACTGGGTCACATTTGCTTGACACAAAATAAAGTCGCACTGGCAGATTCAATCAGATATAATATCTTGAATATTTAGAAGATGCGCCCCATGCAACCAACCATCCGTCCGTTTTGGTCGCCATTGATCGCCGGTATCGCGCTTGGCCTCGCGTTGCTACTAACATTTCTTCTCACCGGTCATGGCTTGGGCGCGAGCGGCTTTTTTACGCGCTTGACGGCTTGGCTCGGTAGTGAAATCGCCGGACCGGCGACACGCGCCAACAGCTATCTCGGTCCGTTTCTGAAAGACAATGCACCGCTTTCCACCTGGATCAGCTGGGAAATAATCGGCGTTCTGATCGGCGGCTTGATCGGCGCGCTCAGCAGCGGCCGTTTCAAACTCAGGCTCGATGGCGCAACCAGACTTTCAGGCGGTGGGCGTTTGGCGCTGGCGCTGGGTGGCGGCGTGCTGACCGGCTTCGGTGCGCGACTTGCGCGCGGCTGCACCAGCGGCATCGGCCTTTCCGGCGGTGCACCGCTTGCAGTTGCCGCTTTTTTGTTTCTCATCGGTTTCTTTATTGTCGGCATCGCCGTGAGCTTTTTCCTGCGGAGGGCTTGGGCATGACATTGCCGGTTTACGACAGCGGCGTCGCCTCCGGCCTGCTGAGCGGGCTGCTATTCGGCTACGTGCTGGAAAACGCCGGCTTCGCTAGTCCGCGCAAACTGACGGCGCAGTTTCGTTTCACCGATTGGTCGGTGTTCAAGGTTATGTTTACCGCCATCATTGTCGCCGCGATCGGGCTTTACGTTGCGATGGCAATCGGCTGGATGCCGGTCAATGGCGTCTACATTCCAACGACGTTTTTCTGGGCAACGCTCACCGGCGGCGCATTGATTGGCGCCGGCATGGCGGTTGGCGGTTATTGCCCGGGCACGTCGACGGTCGCTTTTGCGACGGGACGGCTCGATGCACTTGTCTTTATGATCGGCATGCTGCTGGGCACCGGCCTGTTCGCCGGCCTGTTCAATTCCATCAAAGGCTTCTATTTGGCCGGCCAAGGGCCGCAGGCGCAAACTCTCGACGGTCTGCTTGGCATTCCGATCTGGGCTGTTCTCATTATCCTTATTGTTGTCGCCGTACTCGGCTTTGCACTCGGAACACGGCTTGAGCGCGCGAGCGGTGGCGCTTTGACAGCAGAGCAGGTGAACGGGGGCGATGGACTCGAAGTCATCGAACGCATTGAAATCGTCAACATCCGCGCGAGCTAACCGGGAGAAGCCTCATGCCATCCAAGCGACTGAAATCCGCCCTTATGGCCGGCAGCCTATCGACGCTTGCCGCAACGATCGCGGCGACCGTGCCGGCCCCCACACCGGTGCGTGCTGCCGACAATGCCATGCAACTGGCGCAAGCCACGCGTAACCCTTGCGGCGCCGGCTCTCCTTGCGCACCGGGGCGCGGCGCGGGCCGCGGCGCCGTCAGCCCCTGCGGGCCGGCGTCGACCGGTCAAGGTAACGCCAACCCGTGCGGACCGGCCGGCGGACGCGGCCACGATGCAGCGGCGGCGCCGTGCGGACCGAGCTCGCCTTGCGCGCCGGCCGGACGCGGGCACGGCAGCGCTTCGCCATGTGGACCGGCTAACCCCTGCGGTCCGTCGCGCTGATGATGTCTCCGCTCAGGATCTAGGACATTGGCGACAGCGACCGACCTCGATCACGATCGCCTCGTGCAACGGCTCAGCCGTTTGCCACGCAAAGACTTGCTCGCCATGTACGAAGCAGCAGCAGAGGCAACCGAATGTGCAACAGCACTCGCAGCACGGGGCACCAATCCCGTCACCGAGGCACTCAACGGCGCGGACGCAGTCGAAGAATGGATGCACTTTCCGTCGGGCGACGTGATCGATCCCGCAACGCACAGTCAATATTACTATCATGCGCATGCTGCCGAAGAGCGCGTGGGCGGCGAGCACGGCCACTTTCACACCTTCGTGCGGCCGAAACAGATCGCGCCGCAGCTTCAGCCCGCCGCCATGACGCACGCAGATGCCGCGCGTGACGAAAAAAGCTGGATTACCCATCTCATCGGCATTTCGACTGATGCGTCCGGCCGCGTTATTCGTCTCTTCACCACCAATCGCTGGGTCACCGGCGAAACCTGGTACGGCGGCGAGGCGGTGACCGCCTTGACCGACCGTTTCGACATCACGGTCGATCAGCCTTCTCATGACCTTAATCGCTGGGTCAGCGCGGTGCTGCGCATGTTCGCGCCGCAGATCGCCGATCTCGTTCGCGCGCGCGACGCGAAGATCGCCGACTTCAAGGCAGCCCATCCAAACAGCGACGTGTTTGAGGACCGCGCCCTGCAAGTCACCTCCGAAATTCCTGTCGACTTCCTCAGTCAAATCCGCGCCATCGAAACGGTGCTGGCACTACAACCGGCGCACTAAACGCAATATCGCGACGGAGGCCTTCTTCATGGATCGTCGAATGTTTCTCGCTTCCGGTTCCGGCGTCCTTGCCGGGGCAGCGCTTTTCGGCGCCAAGGCTTTCGCCGCACCAGGCTCATTGTCGGTCAAGCCGACGGCGGGCGGGCCGCTCATCACGCCGAACGGAAAGTTCTTTCTCTATTCGCAACTGCGCTATCCGGCCAAGCTGCCGGCTAGCGTGCAGATCGACGGCTTGGTGAACACGCAGACGCGCTTCAGTCTCGACGATCTCGCCAAGGTCCCGCCGGTCAAGAAGACGCTGACGCTGGAATGCTACGTCAACACTGCCGGCGGGCCGCTGATCTTCAACACGCCGTTCGAGGGCGCACCGCTCTCGGCGCTGCTGCAAAAGGCCGGCGTCAAACCGGAAGCGAAGTCCGCGCGCATCGAATGCAGCGACGGCCATCGCTTCGTGCTGCCGCTCACCGAATTGCAGCGGCCGGAAACCATGCTGGTCGGCAAATTCGGCGGCGCGCCGGTGCCGATGGAGCACGGCAGCCCCTACTCGCGCCTCTTTATTCCCGGCGCCGGCGGCAACCACCACCCCAAATGGGTCACGCGCATTACATTGGTCGGCAACGACTCGCCCGAGCATCCTGCACCGCCGATGGCCGGTTTCATCGGGCCGGACGCGCCGACTGTCGTCGGTTCGATGGCCGGCGTGACGCTCATCGGCTACGCCTTCGCCGGCGCGGAAAAGGTCGGCACGGTCGAGGTCTCAACCGACAACGGCACGACGTTTCGCGCGATGCCGTTGCCGCCGCAGCCCGATCCCGATGTCTGGGTCACCTGGGAACTGACCTTCAAACCGCCGGAACCGGGCTTCTATGTGTTGAAAATCCGCGCTACCAGCGCGAACGGACGCAAGCAGGATTTCCCCGGCACGATCGCAGTCGAGGTTGCCTGACATGTGGTTGCGACTTGTCGAGACTGTGCAAGTCTGGCTCGCCGATCTGCGCGGCGTTCGCCGCGTCCTGCTGACGCTCGCGATCCTGCTTTTCACTATCATGTTGCTGGAGGTCGATCTCGGCCACAGGCCGGCGCTGGCGCGTCAGGACGGCTTGCTCGTTCTGGTGCCGGTGGTCTGGCTGCCATTTTCGCTGGTGGCCCTGATGGTGGTTCAGATCGCGCCTTCGCTATTAACCTCGCTCATCGCCGTTGCCGTGATGGCTGTATCCGCCGCGCGTCGGCATGGTCGGCTCGGGGTTGCACATGATGGCGGCCGGCGTCGATTTCGAACATTTGAGCCGTGTGTTCTCGAGCGCGGTCTGGGGCGGACATGAATCGCCCAATTGGCCGATCGCCATCACGGTGGCGGCCGTGCTCGGCCTCATTGGCGCCGTCAATGCACGGCGTGACGAAGCATTGGTTTGCGACATAACCAGCATCGCCGCGCTGATTGCCTATGCCCTGATCGTCGCCGGCATCGCATTTTCAGTCGTGCCGTCGCTGGTGATGATCAGCGCCGTCTGCCTGCTTTGTGCCGCCTTGCTGCTGCTTGCCGTGCTCATCGGCATGCTGGCCGGCGCGGCCACTCAAAGGAGCGTCTTATGATGCGCAACGCACTGCTCGCGCTCGCTGCGATCGTGGTCATCGCCGCCGGCTTCGTCATGGCCTTTACGTTGTGGCAACACATGGATACAGCAAGAGCGCGCGCCCTCGGCATCCCCTATACCGACTTCAATTGGAAGACCGCGCACGCGCAGGAACGCGGCTGCAATGCCTGCCACGCCGATCACCTCGCCGAAGACGTCAACCGGCTGACGGTGGCGCGCGAGCGAGTGAAGCTGCACGGCATCTTCAAGACCAGCTACGATATTCCGATGCGCGTCGAAGACTGCCTGATCTGCCACAATACGAAAACGTCATTGGCGTTCGCCGGTAGCATTCATTCGCTGCATTTGAACGCAGCCGCCTTCTCCAATATGGGCGGCAATTGCTATTCGTGTCACGCCAATCTGCTCAACGGCAAATTCGTTCTTTACGACGACGCGTCACGCTATCGCGTCCTCAACGGCATCAAATACAATCCGACGCCGGCATTCACGCAAACGACAGGCGAGAACACAATCCGCAATCTGAAAAAAGCCGCCAAGGCGGAGTGAGCCATGCTGGGCCGCCTTCTCATCCTGATTGCAATGATGCTGTTTGGTCCGCTGTTCATCGAGGTCTATCTTTATCACCCGATGATCGCGATCGAGCACGACAGGGCTGCGCTCGCGCCTTTCGTCGCGAGCCCGCTCGCCTTGTTCGCGGGCTTTCTTTTGCTGGCGGCCGACAATCGCGCGACCGTCGCGCTGTTTACCCTCGTCTGCGTGATCGAGATCATGGTCGGCGTGGTCGGCACCGCGATCCATGTTGCCTTGCATTACCCGGAATCTTGATGAGCCTGGCGACCGATGCAACAGTCTGGCTAGGCGAGCCGCCGATCCTGGTGCCATTGTCGTTCGCCGCCGCCGGCTGCCTTGGGCTCATTCCGATCGCCCTGCCTGGCCAGCGTCAGTTGGACGAACCGCCGGTCGCGATCGCGCGCATTCTCGAAGCACTGGCGGCGGCCTGCGGCCTGGTCGCCGCGGTTGCCGCCACCGTCACCGCAGGCGGCACGATCGCGTTGTTCGCCATCATTGCAGCGCTGGGTCTCGGCTCGTTTGGATTCCTGGCCGAGATCGGCGTCATCGCCTACACAATCTGGCGTGGCCGCACGACCTGATCCCCAACAATTCGTGCAAGTATTAATACTATACCGTTGAGAACGGTAATAGTAATACCTACGCATTGGCTTTATATAATACCGTATTATTATACCTAACCTCACTGATATACTATATTTTACCTCCATAATTATATCGAATACTGCTCAGCGCGTAGAAGTTCTTAACTTGGGCGTGCCAGTATTTCCCCCGAGCAACAGGGGGAGTGTACCGCGCATGATGGCGGCGGATGAGTTTGCCGTGCGGGTCGCGCGCGTGCGCGATCGCTTTGCGTCAAATCTGAACGGCAAGATCGCCAACGGCTTCGCCGCGCTCGATACGATGGCGCGCGGCGACGGCGACGCGGTTGATGCCGCGATTACCACGCATCGCATGTTGCACGAGATGTGCGGAGTGGCTCCCACCCTTGGTTTCGATGCCACCGGCAAGGCCGCCAGGTCCGCGTGTTACGCGATCCGCGAGGCGGCCAATGCCAAACGCGCGGCCACACCTGACGAAATCGCCATTCTGAAATCCGAGATCAAACGTTTGCAAGAGGCGGCGACGGCCGACCTCCAAACCTATTCAAAGGGGGAAGACACCGATGCGCCGTGACTTGCGCGTTTCCGCCGCTTTTGCAGCAACCGTCATTGCCATTTCCGCAAGTCATTCGGCTCTTGCGCGACCGAGGCCGCCGATTCCGGTGCCGGCACCCAGCACACAAGGTGCCGCTGCGCAAAATAACTCCGCGCAAGCCGCCACTGCGCAGCCTTCCGCAAAGACTGTCACCGCCAGCATCGCGCTCGCCGACATCGGATTCAAGAACGGCTTCCGGATGGCCAACCTCGGCGCGCGCCGCGTGATCTTCGTGCCGCTGCCGCAGAGCACCGACGTCAAGCTCACCGACCTGATCCTGAAATACGACGACCTCTCCGCATTCAAGGCCAAGCGCAATTTCGAGCTGCTCGTCAACGACCGCACCGTGGCGACCGTTCCACTCGAGGGTAACGGCAGCGATCTCTCCTTGCGGGTTCCGCTTGCCGGAGTCGTCGAGCGCGATGGCTTCATCAAGCTTACATTTCTCTATTCGGGCGCGGCAACGCCCGATCGTTGCATCGACGTACGCTATGTCGGCGACAGCCTCACCATTCGTCCGGAAACCGCCGTTAACGTCGCCTTCGACCCTGTCGCCTTGCAGGACGTCACCACGATTGCGGCGCTGATGCCGCGCGATGTTACTGTGCTGGTGCCAGAACGGGCATTGTCGGCGTCCGAGATTGCCGCCGCGCTGACCGTTGCGCGTGCGTTGAATGCAACCGGCCATAACCCCGAATTCAGCAACGGCGTTCCGCCAACCGCCGAAACGGTGGATACCGACGGCCGCCGCTATTGGACGCGCGGCACCATCGTCATCGGCGCACCTTATACCGGCGCTATCCCGGGCAATTCAAACAATCCACTGCCCGGCACGTTGAGTACCATTCGCATCGGCGGGATGCCGGCGCTGCTGCTCACGGACGTATCGACCTCGATGCGCGCTGCGCGCCTTTTGGGAACGCCATCGCTTGCCGCCGCCCGCGGCATGGCCAAGGTCGCGGTCGCGGAGGTGTCAAAGACAGAGATGTCTACCGAGCGGGTCACCTTCAACCAGCTCGGCGTGCGACCGGCCTCCGTTGACGTCTATGGCCGCGCCGAATTGGACGCAGCCGTCGATATGCGTGAATTACCCGCCAATACGCGGATCTCCCGTCTCGCGCTCAACGTCCTCGTTGCGCCGGACGGCGCCGGCGACAAGGCCGTGGTTAGCCTGTTCGTCAACGGAATCTTCCTGTCCAGCGCGGTCGCAGAAACCGCCGGGCCGACGCATCTGGAACAATCGCTACCTGACGGGCTCGCCGGCACCGTGGCCAATATCTCCGTCGTGGTGCAACGCCGCAGCGCCGCCGGAGACTGCCGCTTCGAACCGCAGGGCTATCCCGCGCAAATCCTCGGCTCCAGTGCTGTAGTCCTATCGCAAGCGGGAACGCCGCACGATTTCGCCGATCTCGCCACGCGCTGGACCAACGGCATCGAGGTGATGGTGCCGCAGTCAACGTCCGATCACCCGCTGCATGCTCTCTCCCTGTTGTCGGAAACACTTAGCGCACTTTCGGGCCAAGTCGCACCGATCTCGGTCCGCTTTGCCAAAGCGGGCGCCGCGCCGTCCGCACCTTTCCTCGCCGTCAGCGATGCGCCGCCGCAAGGCGCAACCCCGCGCGTGCGCTTCGACCGCGGCCAGGTCGCCGTCAAGGATCGCAGTGGTCGCACGTTGCTCGACCTTGCGGGCTTCAACAAAGGCTCCGTGGCGCAACTGGTCGAGGCGAACGGCCATCCCGGCATCTGGGTCAAGGGGTTTTCATCTGACAGTCAGTTGCCAACGCCGGCGGTACTCAAACTCGACCATGGCGACGTTGCCTTTATCGACCAGACCGGCGTGGCGTTTGCGATGTCGACCGTGCGCGACACGCTCGTGATGATCGCCTATCCGGAGCAGACTTCGTGGACCACGGTGTCGGAGCGTTTCCGCTCGTGGATCATCGGCGGTTTCTGGATTTTGGCGACGATCGCTTTCCTGTTCGCACTGCAAAGCATGTTGCGCCGTCGCGCGCACAAGACGGAAGAATAAGCGATGCCGTTGTCGCCTTCCGATCGCGCATTGGCTGACGTTCTGGTCGCGCGGCAGATATTGACTCTGCCGCAACGCGACGAGGCGGCGGCACTCGCAGAACGCTGGAACGTGCGTCTTGGCGACGCGATCATGGCGCGCGATTGGATCGCTCCGGGCGAGTATTACCAGGGCATCGCCTATCACTTTAACCTGCCCTTCGTCGATCTGATCGACGAGCCGCCTGACCGCAATCTGCTGCGCGAGGCCGATGCGGACGCCTATGCGCGGCAACTGACCATACCGTGGGCCAAACGCGACGGACGGTTGCTCATCGCTACCGCCGAACCTGGGCCGTCGACAGTGCTGTTTGCGCGCCGGCTTTGGGGCCAGAACATCGAATTCGTCATCGCTTCGAAATTCGATATCGTCTGGTCGGTGCAGGCCGCCTTTGGCGAAGCGCTGTCGCGCCAAGCTGTCATGGCGCTCGCTGAACGCGACCCGGAAATGTCCGCGCGCACGGTGCTGACGCTGTCGCAGGGCTTGATCGCTTACGCGATGCTGACTTTGCTTCTCGGCGGGCTCGCCTTCTGGCCGATCACCACGCTGATCGCGGTCAACGTCGCGCTCAGTATCTTTTACCTCGGCAGCTTCGTGTTCCGCCTGGTGCTGGTCGCCGGCGGCGGCGGACGATCAAACGACTGGAACTACGGCGTCGACAATGCTGCGCGCGCGCTGAGCGAAGACGAACTGCCGGTCTTCACGGTACTGGTGCCGATGTTTCGCGAAGGCGCGGTCTTGCCAAAGCTCGCGCAGTCGCTGCGCGCATTCGACTACCCGCTGGGCAAGCTCGATATCAAGATCGTGCTGGAAGAAAACGACACCGAAACCATCGAGACTGCGCGCCAGCTTAGCCTTGAGGGCGTGTTTGAGATCATCATTGTGCCTCCCTCGCATCCGCAGACCAAGCCGAAGGCATGCAACTTCGCCCTGCCGTTCGCCCGCGGAAAATACGTCGTCATTTACGACGCCGAGGATCAGCCGGAGCCCGATCAGCTACGCAAGGTGGTGGCGACATTCAACATGCTGCCGCCGGAGGTCGCCTGCCTACAATGCCGGTTGAACTACTATAATGCCGATGAGAACTGGTTGTCGCGTATGTTCACGCTCGACTATTCGCTCTGGTTTGATCTGATCCTGCCTGGCCTCGAACGCTTCAATATTCCAATTCCGCTCGGCGGCACCTCAAATCATTTCAAGATCGAGATCTTGCGCGAACTGCACGCCTGGGACCCGTTCAACGTCACCGAGGACGCCGACCTCGGCATCAGGATATACGAAAAGGGCTACCGCGTAGCCATCGTCAACTCGACGACCTACGAGGAAGCGAGCTGCCACGTCGGCAATTGGGTGCGACAACGTTCGCGTTGGCTCAAGGGTTATATGCAAACTTTGCTCGTGCACACGCGTCACCCTTTGCGGCTGATGCGGCGGACAGGCCTGCGCGGGTTTCTTGGCTTTGTGTTCTTCATCGGCGGCACGGTGCTGGCAGCCTTGTTCAACCCGCTTTTCTGGCTGCTATATTTGGCGTGGCTGCTGTTTGCCAGCAGCGGCATGGATGCAATCTTTCCGCAATTTTTGCTGTTTATCAGTCTGTTCAACCTGCTGATCGGCAACGGCACCATCATCTTCCTCAACATGATCGCGCCGCTGCGCCGCGGCTGGCTCAGCCTCATTCCATTCAGCCTGACGGCGTTCGGTTATTGGGCGCTGATGTCGATCGCCGCCTACAAGGCGCTCTGGCAGCTCATTCGCAATCCGTTCTATTGGGAAAAGACCCAACACGGTGTCTCCAACCACGTCTCGCAGTTGATGAAAGCCGTCACGCCGTGACTCGCACATTCGACGCCATCCCAGTTGGCTTCGTCAGCTTCGTCGCCATGCTGATGCTGGCGAGCCTTTCGATCCAGTTCGGCCTCATTCCGAACGACACCATTTCGCTGTGGGCGGGCGCGATCATTGCCGGCGAAGGCAAACTTTCCATCGGCCAAATCGTAGCCGCATATCCGACGTTGCCGTTCCTGGCTACGGCCACGCTCGAATTCCTCACGCCCGGTAGTGCACCCGCGCCAGCGCTTCTGTCCGCAGGGCTTACCGGACTGCTGGCCTGCCTGTGGTTTGCGTCATTCCGCGGCATACGACTGTCTCTCGCGGTGGCGTGCGCAGCGACCGCGCTTCTGGTGTTTCATCCCGCTTTGTTAAGGGCAGTAATCGCCGGACCGTCGGAAATGCTGGTGGCGGTATTCCTGTTTCTGTTCGGTAACGCCTTGTTCGATCTGCGTGTGCGTGGCGCAGCACCAGAAGTCATGATGGTGGCGTTCGCGCTGCTCGGCCTTGCTTTTTCGCATCCGATGGGCGCGGCAATCGCCTGCGCCGCCGTGCCCTTTTTGGTGTTTGCCGTGCGGCCTAAGCTGGTGGCAAATTCGGCGCTTAACGTCGTCGTTATTTTGATTTTCCCGACTGTCTTCTCGGTCGGCGCTTTTACTTACATTTCTTGGGTCTTTCCCGGCAGCGGCTGGAGCTTCTACAGCTCACCGTCGCAAAGCCTGGCAGCCTGGACCACGGGGATCGCCGATCTGTTCGGTGGGGGCTTGACCGGTCTTCATGCGCTCGATGCGGGAATCGCATTTGCCGTCGCCTTGGCGCTCGGCGCGCCACTCGCGCTGATCGCTACCTGCAACATTCGCCTGCGTGCACCGTTATTGTCCCCGATGCTGGTCCTGATGGCGACGGGACTGATCGCCGCCGCGCTGAGCGTCGGCACAGGCTGGTTCGGCGATCCTGCAGCCGTTGCGGTCCTCGCGCCGGTTCTCTGTGCCATCGCCATCATTCGCATTCGAGAGGCGCACGAGGATCTTGGACGCATGTTCGGCCTCCTCGCGCTCGGCTGGTTCGGTGGTGCGTTGGCGCTGGGCCTGGTCGATCCGCGCGCCATCGCCCAGTTCGGTGGCGCAGCGGCACAAGCCGACATTGAACGCGTGACGGCGCTGAACATCGGCAGCGCCATAATCGGCCGCAGCGGCGTGCTGGTCGATACGGACAATGCGCCGGCCGTGGTGGTCGGACGCGGCAACGCGCAAGGCCTGCTGCCGCCGACTGACGAGCGGTTCGCACTTTCGCTGATGTTCGGAAAACTTGACGCGCCTTTCGTAGCCGTGCCCAACCCGCATAGCGCCACAGGCGCCAACGACCTCATCGATCGTAATTTCCCGGAGTTCTACGCGCACGGCGCACCGGGCTATCGGCTCATCTTCGAAAACGACGTGTGGCGACTTTACGGAAGGAGCTGACATGCACGTACCTCAACAAACAGACGGCACAGCCGCAACCATCAGGGAAGCGAAAAAGACCATGAACATCCTCATCGTCGACGACTCTGAAGATCATTGCGAGTTAACCGAAGCGGTGCTGCACAGCGCCGGTTACAAATCGGTGCAGCATTCCCTCTCGGCGAACGACGCATTCAAGTTGCTCGGTATCGGTCGTAACACCGGTGATCCAGCTGCAATCGATATCATCCTGCTCGACGTCGTCATGCCCGAAATGGACGGTATCGAAGCCTGCGCCTATATCCGCAATGACCAGCGCTACGAGGACGTACCGATCATCATGGTCACGTCTCTCGACGACATGGAGAGCCTGTCGAACGCGTTCATCGCCGGTGCCAACGACTACGTCACCAAGCCCGTCAATCGCATCGAGCTGTTAGCGCGGGTGCGCGCTGCGCTTAAGCTCAAAGGCGAACTGGAACAACGGCGCGCGCGCGAGCGCGAGCTCTTGAATTTTCTGTCGAGCTGGGGCGACCGTCGCGCCACGCTGTGGATCGACGAACCGACCGGACTGTTTGTTGGCGAAGTGGCCGAAGCCTATCTCACTGCCGAAACACGGGTCCCCGAAAGCGAGCTGGTTTCCGTCATCGCCCTTGCTATTGACCGTCTCGATTCCATCCAATCATCTCAAGGCGATAAGGCTGTCCATGCGATCCAGGTCGTGGTGGCGCGGGCGGTACGCGCGACGACGTCGACCATCGGCGTGATCGCCGCATCCTATCGAAACGGTATTATGATAATTGTCGCGCCGGAATACGGCGCCGCTAGCGCACAAAAATTGGCGCAAACACTGCGCGGCGCCATCGCCGCGTTGCGGATCGGCAACCGCGAGCTCGTGGTGGCCGACCATATCACGGCCAGCGCCGCAGTTGTGACCGGCCGCGCCAAAGGCGGCGCCGAGCGCGCCAGCTTACTCATGCAGGCGATCGCCAACGTTCAGCGCACAACTGCTGACGGCGGCGACCGACTGATGACCATAGTCGCCTGACAGCGTGCGGTGGCGGGGAGCCGCGAATTGTGAATTGCATTGTGTTGCGTCATGTGGGGTAACGCGTCATGTCCAATATTGAGTCGGCCATCTACCGCTCAAGCGCATACACCTGCGCTTTCGTATCCTTCGTTTCGTTTGTTGCGGCCGGACCCGCTTTCGCCGGCGCCTGGACAATGCCGCAAGGTCACGGTCAGGTTTTCGTTACCACGACGGCAAGCCGCGCGGATGACGCCTTCGACGCCAACGGCCACGCGCATTCCACGTCGCGCTATCAAAAGCTCGAATCCGAGGCACTCATTGAATACGGCGTGACCGATCGGTTGACCGCCATTCTCGGTCCCGGCTTCCAACACATCGACATTGCCCCGCCGACCGACGCCTCTCGTAACGGCTTTGGCTATACGGAACTCGGCGGTCGTTTCCTCATTTTTCAAAACAATGACTGGGTCATATCGGCGCAAGGACTGCTACGGTTGCCCGGTACCCGAGATTTCAGCAATCCAGCAGCGGTCGGCTATACCGGCACGGAATTCGATGCACGCCTGCTTTTCGGCACCAACCTCAAAGTCGCAGGCATGCCGGCTTTCGCCGATCTGGAGGTGGCGCAGCGATTTCGCGCCGGCATGCCGAACGAATTCCGCGTCGACGCGACCCTAGGTGTCACCGTCGCGCCGCGCTGGACGGTGTTGGCGCAATCTTTCACCGTGATTGCCGAGAGCGGCAGCCTCGTCTTTCCGACCTACGACTACTCGAAACTGCAATTGAGTGCAGTATTCGCGCTTACCAAGGACTGGACCTTGCAGCTCGGCGGTTTCTCGACCGTGTTCGGCCACAATGCCCTGCAGGAAAACGGCCTGGTCGCCGGCGTCGGCTATCGTTTCTGATCGGGTTCCGCCATTGCGTTGGCGCAAATACCGGTCCACGCGCACCGCAGGACCTGTTCGGCGGGCTTTCCCTGCACTGTAAAATCGGTGTCCTTCGGGCCGCCGCCCGCAGGATCGCTGAGCCACCGCCAGATCATCACACCACGCACGGCGGGCCGGTCGAGCGCGCGCAGCCAGTCAGCCAGCACATCCGCCTGGAGTTGCGGATCGGGCTCGGCCGCGCGTTCTTCCGCGCTTTGCCACGGTTTGGCGGCTGCGCCCTTGGCCGAGCGGAGACCCACCTCGGCGACGATTACGGGCTTTCTGAATTGTTCATTCAGCGCATCAATGCGTGCACTCACTGAAGCGATGGCGGCCTTGCGGCCAACGCGGTCCTCATCGGCGCCGAGCGGCGGATAAAGTGAAATACCGATGGCGTCGAGCGCAGACCAAAAAGGCACCAATTCGGCGCCTTCGATGTTATGCGCGACATAGAATAGAGGCCCCGTGTAGACCGTCTGCGCCTTGGCGATGATCGCCTGCCACTCCGGCCTTTGCACCGTGCGGCGCAATTCAGTGCCGATCACTAAAGCGTCGACTTTTTCCTGCGCGGCTATGCGCGCAATATCTACAATCGCATGTTCGTAACCGGCAAACCATTTTTTCCAATCGTCTTCGTTCGCCGGCTCGATCGCGCCAGCCCAACTTTGCGGCACCCAGACATGCGGTTTGACTACCACGCGCAAACCAGCGGCATGGATCTGCCGAATGCCAGCACGTAGCTGGTCGTCCGGCATGTCGTCGCCGCGCTGAATATTGGCGCTCGTCGGCGCCGTTTGCCACAAAAACGGCACGACAGCGAGTGCACTGGCTCCCAATTGCTTGGCCTGCGCTATCGCGTGCGCGGCATCGGCACCGCCAAAAGGATGATCGCGCGTAGCGATGATATTGAAGCCATCCAGCCGCGGCGGTAGCGCCGCTGCGTCCGCGCTAACGCTCGCCAATAAGAATGCCGCAGAGAAGATCAGACGAACGCTCTGACTGTTCATGCAGCGCTGGGCGGTCGTTCCACGAAGGCCCGCACCGATGCGGCGAGCGTCAACGGATCGAATGGCTTGGCGATGACGCCAACTGCTCCAAGCGCTAGAAAATGTGAAATTTCATTGGTCTGCGCGCGTGCCGTCATGAACACAACTGGAATGTCGGCTGTGCGCTCGCTCTTGCGCAAATTTTCGAGCAACGCTGGGCCATCCATCACCGGCATGACCACATCCGTTAAAATCACATCGGGACGCCATGCAGTTGCTTCGGTGAGCGCATCAGCTCCGCCGCTACAGCTCTTCACGGTCAACTCCGGATCGAGCGCAAGCGACATCATTACCACTTCCCGAATATCAGGCTCGTCTTCAACATGCAGCACGCGACAGCCACTCATTCAAATCCCCGATGCAGACATGAGACAGCTTTCTGCCGTCGAGTTTATCCACACAACACCTCGCACGTCGGCATGAAAGATGAGTGAAGGAATCCGGGATATTTGCAGCACGAATGTAGAGGATCGTCGTGTCTTTCGGTGTCTTGATACTGAATGGTGAGGTTACACCGCGGGACTACGCGAGTGTTCTGTTGGCAAATAAATGCCAACTATCGTTTGGTGCAATAGGTATGAAAATACTGTTGTAGTTGCCATGATTCTGGACCACTCAATCTATTGGCCAAAGCTCGAAATTTCCATGTCCGTTGTTTTCCAAAACAATAATCGCCAAAGAATACCAACTCATCGAAGCCTTGAGCCCCAACTGTGGCCGAGACTCGACGGCCCATGTTTCCGCGAATAAGTGAAGGCGACAAGCAAGTCGAGCCAGACTTCGACTATCACGAATTTATTGCGAAGCACGGCGGCGCGAGCATCTCGCGGTTTGCCAGCGGAGAGGTGATTTATGCACAAGGCGACCCTGCCGACGCTCTTTACTACATCATTGAGGGTTCAGTGCGGGTAACTGTCCTTTCCGCGCATGGCAAAGAAGGGGCCTGGCAATGCTTAGGCGTGGCGAATTCTTAGGCGAGGCATGCCTCAGTGGGCGTTCGACGCGAACGTCGACATTGACTGCGACAAGCCCAAGCGAAATCAACACGTTCGCGCATCAGCCAATTCATGACCAAGTTCCGCAAGCTCGGTTACATCGAATATGACGGAGCGATTCGCGTACATAATTCTTTGTTGAATATAATTTTGAATGACGGAAATGACGAGCTCGAGCGCTGAGAGTTCCACGGTACCCCGATGCAGTCATTCGGTGTCAGGTTACTGACTCGGACGACAATACAGCACAATACTACCAAACCGTGCATTTAGAGATTGTACAATTTTGAACAGCATAATCGTATTGACCATGACACTATTACTTGAACTGAGGGGTGGTGGCGTCGTCTCGCGAACGGGCGTGACTCGCGGAAAGAGATATTGCGCCCGCGCGATACCAAGAGACGAACGCAGAAGGCGTTGCTGCTGTTGGTGTGTCGATGAGGACTGGATTCGAGATGCACGTTGAAAACGTGCGTTGCGTTGAAACACAAGGGCACGCTCATGAAATCACCAATCGTCAAGCGCTCCATCGTGATCGGTGGCCACAAGACCAGTGTTAGCCTGGAAGACGCGTTCTGGCGCGGGTTGAAAGAGATATCGCACGCGCAACGGGTTACTCTGTCAAACATGGTCAGTGAAATCGACAAGGCGCGTATTCACAGCAACTTGTCGTCGGCCATTCGGTTGTTCGTGCTCGATCGCCTGCGTAATCCTGACACGCGGCTTCGCGATGGGCGCGAGCGCATCGAAGCTGCATCCATGGCGAGCCAGGGCGTTCCGACCCACATCTAAGTTATAATGGGCCTTTAACGGCGGTTGCGAACTGCTGCTGGCAGCGCTTCAACGGTGCAAAACGGATTTGCGTTGCCGCCCAGCTTAGGGGCAATCGGCAACGCAAATTTTCTCTCAACTGGTGGCCGCCAGCCCCTCAGCGCAAAGGGACAACGGCGGTTGCCTCGATTTCAACCTGCGCGTCATCTTCCAACAGTCCCGCCACCACCAAGAGCGACATCGCGGGAAAATGTTTGCCGATAACGCGGCGATAGGCGGCACCAATCTCCTTGCGGTGCGCGACGTATGAGGCCTTGTCCGTCACGAACCACGTCAGCCGCGTAAGATGCCGCGGCGCACCTCCGGCCTCCGCCAGAACCGCCACGATGTTTTTAAGCGCCTGCTCGGCTTGCGCGACGATATCGTTGCCGACCATGCGCCCACCCGCATCCCAGCCAACTTGCCCAGCGACAAAGACCAGGCGTCCGGTTGCGGCGATGCCATTGGAATAGCCTTGTGGACTCGTCCAGCCCTTTGGCTGCAGGGTTTCAAATTCGGCGCTGCTCATGTCGACTCACTGTTGGCGCAAGCGAAAGCGTTGGACTTTTCCGGTCTGCGTCTTCGGCAACGCATCGATAAAGTTCACCGCGCGTGGATACTTGTAGGGTGCGATCACCGCCTTTACGTGGTCCTGCAAGCGCTTGATGCAAGCCGCATCACCGGCGACACCAGCTTTCAAGACGATATATGCCGCGACGATCTGGCCACGCTCCTCGTCGGCGGCGGCGACTACAGCGCATTCGGCAACATCGGGATGTTTCAAAAGGGCCGCTTCGACTTCCGGCGCGGCAATGTTGTAACCCGCCGACACGATCATGTCGTCGGCGCGCGCGACGAAGTGAAAGCGACCCTCCGCGTCCTCCATGAAGGTATCGCCGGTCAGGTTCCAGCCATCATGCACATAACTCTTCTGCCGCTTGTCGGCGAGATAGCGGCAGCCGGTCGGCCCACGTACGGCAAGCCGGCCAATCTCCCCGCGCTCGACCTCGTTCATGTTGTCGTCGACAATCTTGGCTTCGTAACCGGCAACCGGGCGCCCGGTGGCGCCGGGGTGGGCATCGCCGATGCGGTTGGTAATGAAGATGTGCAGCATCTCGGTCGAGCCGATGCCGTCAAGGATTGGTCGGCCGGTCTTGCGTGTCCATTCCTCGAACACCGGACCGGGCAACGTTTCGCCGGCGGAGACCGCAAGCCGCAGCGACGACAGGTCTGCGCCCTTGTCCATCGCGGCCATCATGGCGCGATAGGCGGTGGGCGCGGTGAAACAGATGGTTGCTTTATAGTTTTCAATGATCTGGATCATGTTGGCGGGCGAGGCATTTTCGAGCAGCGTTGCAGTCGCGCCGAAACGCAGCGGAAAGATCGCTAGCCCGCCAAGTCCGAAAGTGAAGGCGAGCGGCGGCGAGCCGACAAAGACGTCGTCGGGAGTGACGTTAAGCACCTCGCGTGCATAACCGTCGGCGATAATCAGGAGATCGCGGTGGAAATGCATGGTGGCCTTCGGCTCGCCGGTCGTGCCGGAGGTGAAGCCGAGCAATGCCACGTCGTCCCGGCCGGTATTCACCGCATCGAATTTGACTGGCTTGTCGAGTGCGATGCGGTCGAGTTCGGAATCGTGGCTCGCGGTGCCGTCGAAGCCGACCACCTGCTTGAGGAACTTGCTGGTCTTGGCGCAGGCGACGAGTTCGTCGAGCATACGGCTATCGCATAGCGCGAGCGCGATCTCGGCTTTGTCGACAATCTTCGTGAGTTCGCCAGCGCGCAACAGCGGCATGGTATTGACCACCACCGCGCCGGCTTTTGTGGCGGCAAGCCAGGCAGCCACCAACGCCGGATTATTGCCGGAGCGTATCAAGATACGGTGGCCCGGTTTAACGCCGTAGTTCTCGACCAGCGCATGCGCCAGTCGGTTCGACCAGTCGGCGAGTTCCTTGTAAGTGCGCCGACGCCCATTGCCGATGAGTGCGGTGTGATCGCCGAAGCCCTTTTCCACCAAGCGGTCGGTCAGTTCGACCCCGACATTCAGCCGCTCGGGATATTGAAACTCCGGCCGGTCGAGCAGGATGTCTGGCCACTGGTCGAAGGGCGGAAGATTGTCGCGTGTGAAGGTGTCGACATGTGCGGACGGTCCAAGGGTGATGGGTTTCTTCATGACGAAGCTCCCGAAATTTCCGATAACACGGCCCGGGCAATAATGACTTTCTGAACGTCGGAGGCGCCTTCGTAGATGCGGAGCGCCCTGATTTCCCGATAGAGCGTCTCGACAGGATGGCCGGTGCGCACGCCGTCGCCGCCGTGCAATTGCACCGCTGTATCGATAATCCGTTGCGCCGCCTCGGTGGCGTAGAGCTTGGCCATCGCCGCTTCCCGCGTTACGCGCGCGGCGCCCTGGTCCTTGGTCCAGGCGGCGCGATAGACGAGCAGCGCTGCGGCATCGAGTTCGAGCGCCATGTCGGCGAGATGCCCCTGCACCATTTGCAATTCCGCCATCGGCGCTCCGAACAACTGACGCCTGCCGACCCGCATTGCGGTTTCCGCCAAAGCGCGGCGCGCAAAGCCGAGCGCCGCAGCGCCGACCGTGGTTCGGAAAACGTCAAGCGTCGCCATGGCAATCTTGAAACCGTCGCCCGGCTTTCCGACTAGCGCATCAGCCGGCACCCGGCAGTTATCAAAGCGCAAGCGTGCGAGCGGATGCGGCGCGATCACCGGCAACCGCTCGGTGACGGTCAGGCCGGGATTGTCGCCCTCGACAATAAAGGCGGAAAGCCCGCGTGCGCCCGGCGCCTCGCCGCTGCGCGCGAACACCACATAAAGATCGGCAATGCCGCCATTGGAGATCCAAGTCTTCTCGCCTTCGAGCACATAGTGCGCGCCGTCACACCGAGCGGTCGTCGTGATATTGGCAACGTCGGAGCCGGAGGCCGGCTCAGTCAACGCGAAAGCGGCGATCGCCCTACCGGCGCGCGTCTTGGGCAACCAGGTAGCGCGCTGCTCAATCGTGCCAAAGAATGAAATGGGTCCCGCCCCCAGGCCCTGCATGGCGAAGGCAAAATCGGCAAGTCCATCGTGGCTCGCCAACGTCTCGCGCACGAGGGCAAGCGACCGCACATCCAACCGTTCATTGCCATCGCCCGGCGCGGTCAGTTGCAGCCAACCGTCGTCGCCAAGCTTTTGCACCAGCGCCCGGCAGGCGGCGTCGGTATCGTGGTGATCGATGCCGGCAAGGTTATCGGCCGCCCAAGCATCGAGCTTATTTGGCCAGCGTGCGGTGACGCTCTTCAAAGAAAGGCCAGTTGAGGAAGCTTGCTCGCGCATGTCAATTGCCGGCGAATTTTGGAGTCTGCTTGGCGACGAAGGCCTCATAAGCGCGACGAAAATCCTGCGTCTGCATGCAGATTGCCTGTGCCTGCGCTTCTGCTTCGATCGCCTGTTCGAGCGACATCGACCATTCCTGTGCCAGCATGGTCTTGGTCATCATGTGCGCAAAGGTCGGCCCCTCGGCGAGCTTGGTGGCGAAGGCAACGGCTTCTTTCTCCAGTACATCAGCAGCAACGAGCCGGTTGAAGAAGCCCCAACGTTCGCCTTCTTCCGCGCTCATGCTGCGGCCGGTAAACAGCAGTTCGGCGGCACGGCCCTGGCCAATGACGCGCGGCAACATCGCGCAGGCGCCCATGTCACAACCCGCGAGCCCGACCCTCGTGAACAGAAATGCCGTCTTGGCCTGCGGCGTGCCGAAGCGAATGTCGCAAAACAGCGCAATCATCGCGCCGGCACCGACGCAAATGCCATCGATCGCCGCGACGATCGGTTGCGGACAAGCGCGCATGGCCTTGACCAATTCGCCGGTCATGCGGGTAAAGGCGATAAGGCCCTTCGTGTCGCGCTCGAGCAGCGGACCGATAATGTCGTGCACGTCGCCACCGGAGCAGAAATTGCCGGCATTCGAGCCAAACACTACCGCCTTCACGTCGTCGGCAGATACGAGATTACGAAAGGTTTCGCCAAGCTCGGCATAAGAGTCGAAGGTGATCGGGTTCTTGCGTTCCGGCCGGCTCAAGGTGATCACTGCAACGTCGCCGTTCATGCGCCAATTGAAATGCTGCGGCTTGAAGTCCTTCATGTTCACGGCCGTGCTCCCCCGTTGCGGACCCGGCCAGCGAGGCCGTCGAGGTGATCGATGATGACTTCGGCTTCGGCTGCGTCGAATTCGGATAGAATCTTGTCGATCCATTGCTCGTGCGCACGCGCAACCGCCGCAAACTCCGTCCGTCCCTTCGGCGTCAACCGCACGAGGAAAGAACGCCGGTCGCTCGGCGACGGCTGGCGCGCGACCAACCGATCGGCCACCAACCGGTCGACAATGCCGGTGACGTTGCCGTTGGATACGATCAACATGCGTGACAGTTCGGTCATGGTGATGCCGTCGTTTTGACGGTAAAGCGCCGCCAGCACATCGAACTGCGGCAGCGTCAGCGAAAATTGCACGCGCAGGCGCTCGCGCAGTTCGGCTTCAATGGCGCGCGTTGCACGCAATAACCTCAACCAGAGCCGTAGCCGTTGCCGGCTTAATGGACGCGACGCGGTTTGGGGACGTGTTTTAATCACTGCGGTCATAGCTGGCCTCCGGCCACGACGATAGCTTGACCGTTGATCGAATCTGCCGCTGGCGAACACAGCCACAACACGGTCTGCGCGACTTCCTCAGGCGTGATCAGGCGCCCGTGCGGGTTATCTTTCGCAAGTTCGGCACGCGCGTCCGCCGTCGGGCGGCCCGTCATTGCGGAAATCTTGTCGACCGCGGCTTCTAGCAACGGTGTTTCAGTATAGCCCGGGCAGACCGCGTTGACGGTGACGCCCTTGCCCGCAAGCTCGACACTGAGTGCGCGCATCAGGCCGACGACGCCGTGCTTGGCCGCGCAGTAAGCTGCGACGTAGGGGTACCCTTTGAGTCCGGCAGTCGACGCCACAAAGACGATACGGCGCGCACGTTTTGTCTCATCGCGCGTGACGTCGGCAAGCGCTGCCTTGACCGTCAGAAATGCGCCGGTGAGGTTGACGTCGATAGCGCGTTGCCAGTGCGCGATATCTGTTTTAGCGACCGGCACACTTTCGGCGAGACCGGCATTGGCGACGATAATATCGACAGGGCCGTGCGCGGCGCGCGCGGTGTCGACCATAGCCGTGCAATCGACTTCGCGCGTGATGTCGGCGGTTACCGCTTTACCCTTCGGCAGCTTTGCAGCCACCGTTTCAAGCGGGCCCGCACGCCGGCCGGCGACGGTGACGGCCGCACCGGCCGCGCCAAGTGCATGAGCAATGGCCGCACCGATACCAGTGCCGCCGCCAGTGATAAGGGCGTGATGATTGGCAAGCACCGCCATCACACCTTTCCCGTCATCACTTCGGCGCGCGCTTTCAGCCGATTGAGTTGGTCGCGGCCGCGCCAATAGGGCTTAGGCCAGGGCACACCTTCGTAACGCAAGTCGGCGGCCGCATGCAGCGTCCAATAAGGATCTGCCAGATGCGGCCGGCCGAGGCAGACGAGATCGGCTCGGCCGGCCATCAGGATCGAATTGACGTGGTCTGGCTCGTAGATATTGCCGACCGCGAGCGTGGCGATGCCGACCTCATTGCGGATGCGGTCGGAAAACGGCGTCTGAAACATGCGGCCGTAGACCGGCTTGGCATCGACCGACGTCTGGCCGGCCGAAACATCGACCAGATCGGCACCGTGCTCCGCCAGCATGCGCGAAATCGCAACCGCGTCCTGCGGCTGGATGCCGTCCGGCCCGATCCAATCGTGCGCCGAGATGCGTACCGAAATTGGCTTATCGTCCGGCCACACCTTGCGCACGGCGTGGAAGACTTCGAGCGGAAAGCGCATGCGGTTTTCGAGGTTGCCGCCATACTCGTCCGTGCGTCGGTTTGTAACCGGCGTGATGAAGGACGACATCAGATAGCCGTGCGCATAATGCAGTTCGAGCCAGTCGAATCCGGCGCGCAGGGCCATCTCGGTCGAATGCACGAATTGATTGCGCACCTCCTCCATGTCGGCGCGCGACATTTCACGCGGCGGCGGATTGCCGGTGCTCCAGGCCACACAAGAAGGGCCAATTGTTTCCCAGTTGCCCTCGAGCAACGGTGCGTCTGGCGTGTCCCAACCAACTTGCGTCGAGCCCTTGACGCCGGAATGCCCGATTTGAATCGCGATCTTGGCATCGGTCTCGGCATGGATGAAATCGACCAGCTTCTTCCAGGCGCGCTCGTGCTCGTCGCTGTAGAGACCGGTGCAGCCAGGCGAAATACGCCCCTGCGCCGAGATGCAGGTCATTTCTGTGAACACAAGCCCGGCGCCGCCCTTGGCGCGCTCCGCGTAATGCACAAAGTGCCAGTCGTTGGGCGTGCCGTCGACCGCACGGTATTGCGCCATCGGCGACACACAGACGCGATTGGCAAGTTCCAGCCCGCGCACGCGAAACGGCACGAACATCGGCGGGCGCGCATCGTTGGGGCGACGTCCGATCGCCTGCTGTTCAAACCATTTTTCCGCGCCGGAGAGCCATTCAGGATCGCGCAGGCGCAAGTTCTCGTGGCTGATGCGTTGCGAACGCGTGAGCAACGAGTAGTTGAACTGCACCGGATCAAGGTGGAAATAGCGCTCGACGTCTTCGAACCATTCGATCGAGTTGCGCGCGGCGCTCTGCAGGCGCAGCACCTGAATGCGGCGCTCGTCCTCGTAGCGGCGAAAGGCCGACGGCAGATCGCGCTCGCTCTTGATGTAATTGGCAAGCGCAATCGCGCTTTCCATGGCAAGCTTGCTGCCCGAGCCGATCGAGAAATGCGCCGTCGCAGCCGCATCGCCAAGTAGCACTACGTTTTCGTAACTCCAACGCTCGCAAAGCACGCGGTTGAAGTTGAGCCAGGCCGAGCCGCGCAGGTGCTTGGCGTTTGACATCAACTTGTTGCCACCGAGATATTTGGCGAAAGTCTTCTCCAGCGCGACAATCACTTCGTCCGTGCCCATCTTGTCATAGCCGGATTTGCGCCAAGTCTCTTCCGAGCACTCCACGATGAAGGTCGCGCTGTCGGCGTCAAATTGATAGGCGTGCGCCCAGATCCAGCCGGCCGGGGTCTCTTCAAAGATGAAGGTAAAGGCGTCGTCGAACTTCTGATGCGTACCCAGCCAGATGTATTTACAGGCGCGCACCTGGATGTCAGGCTTGAAGTGGTCGGCGTATTTCTCGCGCACGCGGGAGTTAATGCCGTCGGCGGCGACGACCAGATCGTACTGCTTGCGATAGACGTCGGCGTCTTCGGCTTCGGTTTCGAAGCGCAACTCAACGCCGACCTGGCGCGCCCGCTCCTGCAGGATGGTCAACAGCCGCTGGCGGCCGATGCCACAGAAGCCGTGACCGCCGGAGCGCTGAACTGTGCCGCGATAATGCACGGCAATGTCATCCCAATAGGCAAAGGACTTGCGAATCTTCTCGGCGCTGATGGGGTCATTGGCGGCGAGATTGTCCAGCGTCTCGTCTGACAACACCACGCCCCAGCCGAAGGTGTCGTCGGCCTTGTTGCGCTCGATGACGACGACTTCGGACGAGGGATCGCGCAGCTTCAGCGTAATCGCGAAATAGAGTCCGCCTGGACCGCCTCCCAGCACCGCTGCTCGCATGCGCCGGCTCCGTTATTGTTGTCTGCCGGCAACCATTTTGGCGCAAAAGGCGATATATTACAAATATAAAATATCTCAGTTTAAAATAATATTCCGCGCAGCTGACAAGCAAACGTTGCCGTCTGTCGAGGCAGTATCGCGATCCGATTGGCGCAATTTATGCGTCCGAAAGTCGCGCTTTCTTCAGATGTTGAAAGACCTTCGACCGCAATTCCGCTTGCTGGGCCGGACTCCAGGTTCGGAAGCCTTCGCCGCTCTTGAAGCCGAGCTTGCCGTCGGCGACCAGCTTCTCAAGATAGGGCGACGGACCCGGCCGACTTTCGATCGCCGGCAGCACCGTCTTGTGGATCGCCAGAGTCAAATCGGTGCCAACCATGTCGGCGTTCTCTAATGGGCCGAGCACGGCCAGCCGTCGGCCAAACGCGGCCTTGATAACGTTGTCGACGGTCTCGGCATCGCAGATGCCGTGTTCCACCAGCGATACCGCCTCGCGCCATAGCGCGTGTTGAAGTCGGTTGCCGATGAAGCCAGGCACGTCCTTCTTCACATGCGCCGGCTGCTTGCCGGCGTCGGCGTGCAGCTTCATGGTGAAGGCGACTGCCTCTGGCGTCGTCCACTTGGTCTCGATCACCTCGACCAGCGGCACCAGGAACGGCGGGTTCCACCAATGGGTGCCGAGCGCGCGTTCTCGCCGCTTCAGCCCCTTCATGATGTCGGTGATCGGAATCACCGAGGTGTTGCTGGCCAGGATCGTATCGGGGCGCACGTGCGGTTCGATTTCGCCGAACAATTTTTGTTTGAGCGGTAAGTCCTCCAGCACTGCCTCGACCACGTAATCGGCATCGCGCACGGCGCCGCCAAGATCGGCGATCGGCGTCACCCGCTCGACCGCGTTGTGGTCGTCGCCAAGGTCTTTCAGGTTGGCCAGGATGCGGTCCTTGACCGTGTCCAAGCTCGCGCGCGCGGCATCGTAGATGGTCACGTTATGGCCGGCGAGCGCGAAAACCTGCGCGATACCGTGGCCCATCAGCCCGGCGCCTATGACGGCAATGCGCGCCTTGCTCATCGTTAGCCTGCCGTATACCCACCGTCGGCGTAGAGGATGTGGCCGGTGTAGAAGTCCGACGCTTTCGACGCCAGGAACAGCAACGGTCCCGCGAAATCCTCCGGCTCGCCCAGACGCCCCTTCGGCACGCGCGCCAGGAAGCCCGTGCGCACGGCCTTCGCCTGGTCGGTGTCCTCGTACATCCACGCCGTCAGCGGCGAACGGAATACGGTCGGCCCGAGCGCGTTGACGGTAATGCCGGTCGCACCCCATTCGCAGCCGAGCGCCTTGGTGATGCCGTCGACCGCCGACTTCGAGGCGCAATAGGCAGTGTAGCCGGCCGGATGGCCGAGCAGCCCGCGCGCCGAGGAGGTGAGGATCACCTTGCCGCCGCGGCCCTGCTTGAGCATTTGCCGTCCCGCCGCGCGCGCCATCAGCCAGGACTGGTTGACGTTGGCGTCCATGACGTCGAGGAAGTCTTCGAGCTTCTGATCGACGATCTTCGAGACCTTGTTGAGGCCCGACGCGACTACCAGGATGTCGACACCGCCGAACTTGTCGATCGCTGTCTGTACGATCTTGTCGCAGTTTTCTTCCGACGAGGGGCGCAGCGCGATCACCGCTGCCTTGCCGCCGAGCTTTTCACATTCGGCCGCGACTTTCTTCAGTTCCGCTTCCTTGCTCGCCGCCAGCACCACATTGGCGCCGGCGCCGGCCAGTACCTTCGCTGCCAGCGCGCCGAAAGCGCCCGACGCGCCGGTGACGATCGCGGTCTTGCCTTTAATGTCGAACAGCGACGCCGGATTTTTCAGAAATTCGTCGGCCATCAAATTCCTCCCCACCTTTTCTTTTCACCTCTCCCCGCGTTTGCGGGGAGAGAGCGCGGCGTCATTTCGCTGGCGGCGCGAGCGCCACCACGATGGTGCACACCTCGTTGCCGCGATTGATGATCTCGCGGTGCTCGTTGGGCTCGATCACGCAGGAATCGTGCTTCTTGAGCACGGTTTCCTTGCCATCGACAATCACCGTCAATTCGCCTTCCAGCACAAAATAGACTTTCTCCGGTGGCGAGGCGTCGGGACCGGCGCCACCACCGGGCAGGAAGTGCGATACTCCGACGATCACGCCGGTGGTGCCGCCGGCTTCCGCGCCGAACAGGCGCAGTCGCGGTGTACATCGCGATGGTTGGGCGCGTCGTAGGTCTTGGCGTCTGCAAAACGTTTGACCTTCATCAGAACTTCTCCCCGCGCTCAATGCGATATTCACCCTTCGGATCGGTGATTGCGACCAGGCGGATGATGCAGCCGTCGCCGCGGTCCCAGTTCCACGGGAAAAACGCGAAGGTGCAGCGCTTGCCGGTGACGGCGTCGATGTCGCCACCGACATTCTCGATGCCGAGAATGCCATTGGTGAACAGGATGCGGTGAACCGGCTCCCATTCCGGGAAATCGTCCTTCCAATCACGGCCACCCGACCATTCCTTGTATTCAGCGGCGAGGTGGGGATGCAGCGGACCGTTGCGTTGCGGGCCAATCGCGGTCGCCAGCGGATGATCGTTGGCCTGGGTGTCGTGGCCGACCACCTTCACCTTCTTCTCGACGAACCAGTGGCCGGCCGACGGCACGAAGCCGGGTGCGCGACAGAAATAGTCTTCCGAGTCCTCGTAGAGCTTATGCCAACCCGTGTTGACGATCACCACGTCGTGCGGGCGCACCACCCTGCCGCAGGCCTTCTCCAAGTCATCGCCGGTAATCGGCTCCCATTTCTTCTTCGGGATCGACACCACGATGCCGGAGCCGAAGAATTGCGGCAGCGGTACCTCGTCGATGAAGGGCGTGCCCTGCACCACATGCGCTGGCGCGTCGATATGCGTCGTATTGTGCATCGAGGTAGTGATGCGCTGCGACAGCACGCCCGATTTCGCCATGTAGTGGATGCGCTCGATCTTGACGTCTTCAAAATAAGGCCAGTTCGGCGACTGATACCCAAAACGATGGGACAAGTTGTAGAACTCCAGCCCCATCGAATTGCCGAGGTTTTCCTCAAATGTCACACCGCGAATTTTGATCGTCATAAGCGCCTCCCCGGTCCCGGCTTTGCCGTCTTACGATTGCATCATAATGTGAGATAGTTGTACCGTATCTTGGTTTTCACATGCCGATGTGCGCGACGTCAAGTTTGCGCCGCCCGTTATTAGGCAACCAGATGTTGCGCCGACTTGCCGTCGCGCAAGCGATCACGCCGCCGCGGCCGTCACCTGTCCTTCAAGCGCCCGTTTTGTGCGGAGCAGCAACTTCGCAATAGCATCCTTGCGCAACTTGAAGCGCTGCGCCGGGACCGGCACCGAAATGGCAATGTGATTGCCCAACGGATCGCACAAAGCGACGCCGGCGGCGCAAATTCCCGGCGTATGTTCCTCCAAATCATAGGCGACTCCGGTATTACGCACCGGTTTTAGGTCACGCAACAATTCGGTTAGTGTTGTGACCGTTCGCGGCGTACGCTTTTCGTATTTTCGGCCAATCAGCTGCTCGATCGCCGCATCTCCAAGCTGGGCGAGATAGGCCTTGCCATTGGCGGTACAGGAGAGCGGAAAGGCTTCGCCGACCGCCGACACCGCGCGCAGCCGTTGCGGGCCGACGACCTGATCGATGAACACTAGATGGTCGCTCTTGATAGAGGCAAGGTCGACCGTTTCTTGCAATTCCTGCGACAAGCTCACGAGATAGGGGCGCGCGATCGAGACAAAATCGGTCGATACCGAGGTCGCAAGCCGCGTAATTGCTGGCCCAAGCCGTACCCGGCCAGTGGGCGACGCGGCAATCAAAAATTTTTCCGCCGCAAGCGCAGCAACAATGCGCTGAACCGTCGAGCGCGCGAGATTTACCCGCGATGCGATCTGTCCAAGACTTAAACCGAGCGGCTGGTCTTCGAGTGCGCGAAGAATGGCGGCCGCCCGCGCAATGACCTGAATCTGACTTTTGTCCGCGTGCGCCACTTTGATCCGCCGTTTCATGATTGCAGGTCTTTCCTGTTCGGACAGTCGATGCTTCACTGTGTGGCCCACAATACGGTACAGGTGGCGCGAAAGGCAACTTGTTCGGCTTCTTGACGGCTGTTACATTTTGTCCAACCAACGATACAACAAAGAACTTACGGGCTTCCCGCGCAGAGTGGTCACGTCGGGGCTAGCCGGCCAAGGGGAGCTTCTGAGTGGCACACCGGAAAATCGCACTCGAAGAGCATTTCCTGTCGCCGGGTCTTATCGACGACTGGCGGCCGACCATGAGTTCGGTCACCCCCGATCTCGCCGAACGGTTCTTCCGCAATCTCACTGATTTCGGCGACCTGCGTCTAGAGTCGATGGACCGCGCCGGTATCGAACGCTCGGTGCTGTCGATTGCCGGCCCTGGCGTGCAGGCCGAGCGCGATGCCGCAACGGCGACACGCAAAGCGCGTGAGTCCAACGACTTCCTGGCCAAGGAAGTTCAGAAGCGACCAGAGCGTTATTCGGGTTTCGCGCATATTGCGATGCAAGACCCAATGGCCGCCGCCAACGAACTAGAACGCTGCCTACGCGATCTCAAGTTCTGCGGCGCCATGATCAATGGCCATACGCATGGTCAATATTTAGACGATCCGGCGCTTGCGCCGTTCTGGGAACGGGCCGATGCGCTTGGCGCGTTGATTTACATTCATCCAGCCGATCCGGTCGCGCCGTTGCCGGTGCTCGATGGCTATCCGGTGCTAGCCCGCCCGATGTGGGGTTGGGGCATCGAAACCGGCTCGCATGCCTTGCGTCTTATCGTCGGCGGGCATTTTGAGCGTTTTCCCCGCGCCCGCCTCGCACTCGGCCATCTTGGCGAGACGCTGCCCTATCTGCTGTGGCGATTCGATAGCCGCGCCAAATTCCATGGCCTCAAGCTCGCCAAACCGCCGTCGGAATACATCCGGCAGAACGTCGTGGTGACAACCTCCGGCATGTGCGACGGCCCGCCGCTGCGCTGCGCGATCGAAGCGCTCGGTCAAGACCGTGTGATGTTCGCCGCCGACCATCCCTTCGAAAACGCCGCCGAAGCCGGCGAATTCATGGATACGGTGGACGTCGACGACGCCGTTCGCGCCGATATTTGCATCAATAACGCGACGCGGATCCTCGGCCTGACCGGACGATAACACTCTTGCCTACTCCAGCAGATTATCGGAAGTCCGAGGCCTGCATCAACGCTGGTAACGACTGTATCGTCGGACTCGCGAATGTTCCTTCCATTTTGTAGAGAAGAGCCCGACAAGTTGCCGCAATGGGGGCTCGTTCAGCAATAAACTTCATCCAATTCTCCCAATCCTCAAGGAGCGATAGCGACATTGTTTTGTAGCATCCGGAGTAGTCTAGACCACAAGGGAACGAGTTTCGATTTTGAGCCCGCTATCCGGCGCAAGGCCGGACGCGGTGCCGCCGAGCGGTGCGCTGCACGCCTGGACCACCGGTGCGATCGGCGTAATGACGCTTGCCGTCATGACGCGAGCCACGCGCGGTCACACCGGGCGTGCTATCGCCTCGACGCCCACCACGTTCTTCATCTACTGCACCATCTGCGTTTCCGCGCTCGCCCGTATGGGTGCATCGCTCGTGGCGAGCGTTTATCTCGATCTTCTAGTCGTTGCCGCGGCGACCTGGTTCGTCGCATTCGTCGTCTTCGTGCTTGAATACGGGCCAATGCTGGTCACCGAAAAAGGCTTTCGATTAGATCGGTAAATCGCATTCGCGTCACTTGCGTTTTTGACCCTTTGCGGTCATTCCATTTCCTTTGAATGATTTCTACTTTCAGGGGGAACAGCGGACAACAGCAGGTGTCGGGAGTGGTTGGTTTGGTTTGTCCTTTGCCAACTACTACCTCAAGGGGAATTCCAGCCTTGAGCTGGGGCTCGTTCCGATGACGGGGCATCAAGTCGATGGACGCTCAATGTTGCTTTTGGCCCAATGCGGACATTCGACTACGTGGTCTAAATCGCAGACCAGAGTATTTCGGCGCAAGCGATCGAACCTGGGCGTGGCCGACGGAGAGTAACTGCTAACAAAATTCTCTAGTCGTGGAACAGAGTCCCTGATGATCCTTGATCGCACTTAATCGTATTTAATCGCACTTATCGCCCGGCGGAGGGAGTGATACTCCAAACAAAATTCTCTGCTCGTAGTGCAGAGCAGTCCAGCGTAGTTGGGGCGAAGAGCGACGCAATCTAACCCCTACTCTACGCTAATTGTCGAATGTCCGCTTTCAGGCGTAAAGTAGACATGCCGTTTTGCGGCGCAAATTTCCGCAAATTTCCGCTTGTGAGCCATAAGCTGCAGTGGCAAGCCGGATCGTGAGCGACATCTCGCAACGAGCGCGGTAGCGGAAAATCGCCGAACAGGCATTACCCTTGTCTAAGCTGCCTAGCCTATGTCCGCTGGCTTAGTTGCATGTTTACAGATCAGCGTTCCTGCGACGGTGGCCCGAGGCTGTCCGGCTAAAGCTAGAGTAGCTATTGCCGCTCGCCAAGCTGGGTCTGGGACGTGCGGCTGCCCTATTGCTACCTTTGAAATAATGGAAAATAATGCTCCTGCCTTGGGTTTTTTGGCATCGGACGGATGAACGCGGTGCTACCGGGTATGATTACAATGATTACAGGTGGTGCATTCACAAGATGGGACATTCCGATGTCCCAACGAGTTCAATCGTGATTCGCTGAAGCTTGGCGCAGTCGGAAAGCCATTCTGCTCTTAGTGTTACCCCCTGCGCGCCAATCGAAAAGTGGCGGAGTGGCAACGGTCTTGGCATGCGGCGATACTAAGACCGGCGGCTCGGATGCGTCCGCTTGCTTGTCACTTTGCGTCCTTGCGCGGGGTAGCTCGAAAGGAGGCTTCGATGCGTCTTCCTTTTCGCGTCTTTCTTGTAGCGATCCTGCTTGCAATGTTGACCGGAAACGCCGAGGCGGCGAACGCGACGCTCTGCGCTGCCTATGTCAAGGCTGCGATGAAGCGGATCGCCATTAACAAGAGCAACAGCTGCGGCATCAAAGCAATCGGCTTTGTCGACGATGAGGCAGGCCAGCGTCGATGGTGCAAGCAGTCGACCGACGCGGCGGTTTTAAACGAAAGTCTGTGGGATGATGAAATTACCGAAAAGTGCCAAATTTGCGGTCAGTACGCCATGCAGGCTAACGAAGCCGCGCGTCAGAACCGTCTGTTCCACTGCGGATTGACCGGCAATCGATTTGGGTCTGGCGACGGCCACATGAAATGGTGCATGGGTTTGGCGGAGGAATCCGGCGGCGGCTTTGTGGGAGATTTGGCTGGGTTTAAAGACTCAGGTCCGAAATCATTGAAGAAGATGTATCTTGATCCTGAGACAAGAGCGCGCGGCGATGCGATCAAAACATGCAAGGCTCAATATACTCAGGCGCAGATCGCCGCTTGCGAGAAGTACGCCACGGACGCGGTGGCGCTGGCAAACATGAATGCCAGTAATTCGAGCTGTCATGGTGAGGGTCCCCGATGGACCCAAAACTGGGACGAACATTTTGCATTTTGTACCTGGGGCTGGATGCACGATATCAATGGAAAGCTGGTCACCACCGCAATGAAAGAAGAGGGCGATGCCCGCCAAGCCGCCGTGAAAGCGTGCGCGCATGTTGTAAGTTTGGGAAAGAAGAAAGCAGGCACCGGCGGCTCCAACGGAAATCAACTCCAGCCTCAACAGTCTTCCGGGCCAAGCCCATTCGGCGACGGCAAGAAGATTGACGCCATTGCGCCTGGCGCGAGCGGCATTTCCACGGTCAACAAACCTAACAGTACAACCGCGCCGCCTAGCAACACTCTCCGCAGCAAAAAGGTGCCAGCCGCGGCCGCGAATTCCGGTGGATTCGACACGTCGAAGTCCTCCAACAGCTCCGCGATGGATCGTCTGGGTGGGCTCGGTGTGGACAGTTCGCTCGGCAATGTGTCCGGCAATTCGGGTTATGTCGCGCCGCAAGGCGGGCGCCGTAAGCCTTGCCCAACCTGCGGAGCGAAACCGAGCGTCGAAAGCGGTGGCGGCATAAACAAAGCACAAAGTCAGGCATCGCAGCGCCCGGCGCGGCGTCCATCGCGACCCGCGCAGTCGTTACCGGGTTCAGGGTCTAGCGGCTCTATCGATTACGGCGGCTGCGCCGGCTGCGGGCAGGACCGGTTCACGCAGCCCAAATAGATCTCGCCTCATTTGGATGTTGGTGCGTTTGGGCATTCGCTCGCAGACTGACAAGCATGAAAAAGTGCGCGCTGACGCGCGCGTTCAGGCTGAGTGGGCACCGCTCAGCCTCCCCGAAAGCGCGCTTCTATTAAGTGGGCGCGCGGCCGGACGCGAAACCATTCCTACTTTCGCTGGCCGCGCACCGGCGTCCCGGGAGTTCGGCGCTTGGGCAAGCCCCGCGCGCGAGCGGGTCTTTCGGCCAGATACGGCAGAGAGGGGCACGCAATATGTGCCCCAACTATTCTTACAGCTTGGACTTGCGGGTGTGTCGTCCAGAGCGAACTCGGCCAAGAAGTTCCGATTCGTCGGCGTCGATTGACGGCCAATCAGAGGCAAGCGAAAATACCGCTGGGGCGGCGACGGATTGCGCAAAGCGACAACCGAAATTCGCCGAATGGAGAAGGCCATGCGGCGGCTCGGTTCTGGCGTTTTCGGCGGCTATCCCGGCAACGTCTTCACCGGGAATCCTAACAGCACAATTCAGATCGGCAAAACCTCGCCACTTCGCCCATGGGCAAGATGGCTTGGGCGTACCGCGCTTTTGCTGGCGCTGATGTCGATCGCTGCGCTGAAGCCGGATGCGGCAACGGCACAGGATGTAAACTCCCAAAACGACCAAGCCGCACAAGTGGCGGTCGATATTTTTGTCAAAGGAGCCAATCTCGCCGGTTTGCCGATCACGCCGGATGAAGCCGGCATCGTCACTCAGATCGTCAAGTGCGGGCTCAACGGCACCGATGCCGGCGACTGCGCGAGAAACATCGCAGTTGCGACCGCGCTGCAAAAGCTTGGCACAACGGACCCGACCATTGCGAATACGGCAAACTGCCTGATGGATGGGAAGAGCCCGCAGACGTGCGGGGCGGAGGCCGTCATTTCGCAATTGCCCGCCCAAGCTCAGCCGGCGGCGAACTGCGTGCTCTCGGGAGGAAACGTCGCCGACTGCACCACGAAACTCGCCGAGGGAGTGGTGCTCGAAAAAGTGCCGAACGAAGTTAGGCCGCTCGCGAACTGCATGATCGAAAAGGGCGACCCGAAGACGTGCGGAGCGGACTTTGTCGTTTCGCAAGTCACGAAAGCGCTTCCAGGAAGCGTAAAAAATATAGCGAACCAGATCGCCAACTGTATCGGCGCACCGCAACCTGCAACCTGCCTTGCGTCCGCGGCAATACCTCCCAGCGAGAAGGATAAGCTCGAGCCGGTGGTTCAATTTGTTGGATGCGCGACGCAGTCGGGCGCAGATCCCGCCAAATGCATGGGAACGTTCGCGCAACAAAACCTGCCTGATGGCATCGCGAAAAATCTGGCCGGATGCGTCGGCGCATCGGACTTCGCAAAGTGCGCCGAGCAGAACGTGAAGAACCTTGCCGCGTCGCAACTGTCGCAGACGGAAAAGGATGCTCTTGCGGCTTTGCAGCAGACAATCGCCACAATCGACAAGCTGCGGCCGGGCGCCGATATAAACCTCGAGGCCGGGCGAAACGGCGCGGCAACTCTCAACAACATCATGATGGTGGCGGACGGAATTAGAAAAAAAGATTGGGGCGAGGTCATCATCGGTGCCGGTCCGGAACTGGCGAAGATCGCGTCGAACATCATTCTTTCCGTCTTTCTCACGCCGGCGGTGGCTGCGGCGCTTAGCCCTGCCGTCGAGGCGATGATCAACAACGATGTCGTCGCCGCGAAGAACGTGCTCAACGACGTCGCCAACGGCGACCCCGTCAAGCTCGCGGGAGACATATTCGAGTGGTACGAGAACAGCTTTATCGACAAGCCGTGCGCCTTGATCGGCGAGGACGCGAGTAAAGTCATATGCGGGCCGATGTCCGACGCCATCAAGTTCATCAGCGCCACCGGCCAGGACCTTGCGAAGGACATTCTCAGTACCGGAAAAGATATCCTGCAATGGCTGGGCGTTTGGGACCTTGCCGATGGCATTGTGACCGACGCCTGGAATACGCTGAAGGGCGCCGTCGAAGACGTCGGCCACTTTTTCGGGATCGGCGACGACGAAGAAGATTTCAAGCCGGATGCGAGTTGCGGAACTTTGTCGCCGGTAGGCTATTACGCGGACCATTATCTCGCTTGTGTGAGGAACGCGACCGATGCCGCGGCGGGGTCTGGCAATATCAGTACCAGCGGGTTGGATGCGGACTGCGCCACGGCGTTCAACAAATGCGTCGCCCCGAAAAATCGCTCGTCCGTCACCCAGCTTTGCGGTGCGATGTCTTCATCACTCAAGGATCTTGCCACGCAGGTCAGCGACGGCATGAAGACGGCGGCGGCGATCTACACCAACATGGGCGGTCCTGCGAATTATGTGAACAGTTTGTTCGAGTCCGCCGTAGCCGACAATTTTGGCTTTGGTTCCCGTGATTTCTGCGACCCGAATTTTTGGGACGCGGCGACGGCACAAGCCTACGTCGGAACTACAAGCACCAAAGGTTCCTGTGCTTATTTCGTCAACGCGCAATTTCCTTCGCCGAAACCGCAGTCGATGGGCGGGCCGGCGTGCGGGCAGGTCGTCGGTGGCAATGCGACTGCCGCGCGGCAAGTCTGCTTGAATAGCCTTAACGCCAATACCAACAAGAATGCTCTCGTTGGCCCTGGCAGCGACTACTGCAAGCGGCAGCAGAATTGGGAAGCGCTGCACCCGTGCACATGGGACATGGCGACGCGCACCACCCCATCCGGCCAAGTATTTGGCGAGCCCAAGAATATCAATTGCAAGGATTTGACGCCCCGCATCCCGTCCTCATCGCTTGAAGGGAACGGCGTTTCGGTTCTCGGGCCGAAATACTTGCCGAGCGACGTAATTTTTGGGCCGGGAGGGTTGGGTCCCACCGTGCTGCATAAGCTCCCCCCTCTGCTCGGCGGCGGAATTTTCGGGCCGGGAGGTTTGTTGCCCAGCGTCGTGTTTCAGTCTCCATTCTTTCCAGGCGGGGGACACGGCCCGGTCGTAATACGTCCGTTTCCGCTTCTGCCCGGCGGCAGGCTAGATATTCCCGTGGTCTTCAAGCTTCCTCCTCAGACGGAGCCATTAGGCGGTTTCGGCGGTCCCTATTACGCCAACAGCCAAAGCGGCAACGCGCCGATAAGCGCCACCACCGTCCTGCACGACATAAAGCCCTTCCTGTTGCCGCCGGCCGGGGACTGCAAAGACCCGCGAGGTTGTGGCGGCTGGAACGGCGTCAACAACAACACCAACGAAGGCACGCTAAAGAAGCCGCCGAAAAAACGTCATCCGGTCACGGTGCACTATGCACAGGCCAGGGCAATAACGGCGGGGGTCAAGCCCCCGCGCCTGACAACAAATCCGCCCCTCGGCGGCGGTGGCGGCGGCACAAACTCTGCGATGGATCGCTTGGCGGGCTCGGTGTGGACAGCTCGCTCGGCAATGTGTCCGGGAATTCCGGCTATGTCGCGCCGAAGGCGGCCGCCGAGCGCCCTGCCCAACCTGCGGCGCTAAGACGAAAGCAAATCCGGCGGCAGCGGCGGCGCAAGTAAAGTGCAGAGTCAGGCGTCGCGGCGCCCGACGCGGCATCCATCGCGACCCGCGCGGCCATCATCGCGTTCAGGCTCATAGCAGGCCCGTCGACTACGGCGGTTGCGCCGGCTGCGGGCAGGACAGGTTCGCGCAGCCTAAGTGATCGTTGTCTCACCGGAAGAGACGGTTTGGCGAATGACGGTAATGTGGATCATGGGCGCATCAGCCGGAACTAAGATGCGTCGCTGTAAAATGGCGTATGGTGTTCTCGCGGCACACATGCATGTGCTGAATCCGAAACTTGCCTTTGTTTTGCGCTGGACAAACATCGTTGAAGTCGCGTCAGCATTCCTGACCAATATAGGTTTTCGCCGTGCGGAGGGGTGACGTGAGGCGTTGGGTCGGCGCAGTTTGGGTCGAGGTGCGTGCGTTTTTTTGGCGACGGCTTTCGGCGCGATTGTCATGCTGTCGCCGACGACGCCTTCGGTCCGCGCTCCGGCTGCTATTTCGGATTTCAGGGCGGCGTGGCGGAATCGCATTCGTCATGGGAATACACCAATAACAGCCCCTATTCGGCGCAGGCAATGCCGGACCGCAACTGATTCCAGGTCAGGATTTCAGCCAGGTTCGCGCGGTCATTGGCGGCCAGTTCGGATGTAATTTTGCCCTAATGGGACCATGGATCGGCGGAATCGAGGCGGCCTTTGTCGGCGACCCGATGGACCGCCGGAAAAACAACTACAACGACCTCGGCCCCTACACCGAGTCGGTGACGACAAACATCAAGTCGGTCTCGAGTGTGACCGGTCGTTTGGGCTTCGCCATCGCGCCGGACTGGCTAGTTTATGCCAAAGGCGGATTTGCACTCGGTCTGATTTCCACATCCGGCTCGACGACAGCCGCTTTGCCGGAATTCAGCTGGGTCTCGACCGAGTGGCAACCCGGTTGGACCGTGGGCGCCGGCGTCGAATATTGGTTGCTTCCAAGGGTCTCGCTCGGCGTCGAATACAACTACTACCAGTTCGAAACGAAAGACTATTCCGGCCAGACGTCGCTCATCGACACCGGGCCGCCGGTCGCGCCCGCAAATCCTGTGAACCATCGGGTCAGCGCCGATGTGCAGACGTTCATGGCGCGCATCAATTTCTACGATCCATTCGGTACACGACGGTCATGCCGGCGGTCGCGATGGATCGTTGGCGCCCGCCCGGCCAATTTTCGTCCTTCGTCAATACGTCGACGAAATACTACTCTTGGACCGGCTCTCGAGGATCCAACATTTTCGAGCCCTATTCCGGAAATGGTTCGCTGCTTTACGTGCCCACCACGATCGGTGTCGACTACTATCTGCCGTCCTCAGTCAAGGTCGAAACCCGCGTCAAGACCGGCTACGTGTCCGCACACCAAGGTACGCCCGGCGAGGTCGCGAGCTACGATGGACCTGTCGATTCCCAGGTTTCGATCAACGCGACGTTCTTGCAGTTCAGCTCTATCCGTCCGCAGATGGGCGTCGCGGCGAACCTGCCGACGGGCACGTCATATTTGCCGGACAATCAGCGGTTCGCTCGCATGGACCCCGATCTGGTCGAGATCGGCAGCTTCGGCGCCGGTTACAATATCAATCCGACCGTTGGTTTCATCATGGGCATCAATCAAACGACCGCGGTTTCGGTTTCCGGTGGCTATGCTTGGCAAGGCGCCTTCAACCGCGAAACGGTGGATCTCAATGCACAGGGTGGTTACGGTTCATTCGATGGAGTGGCTCGCGTCAATCCGGGAGACGTTTTCACCGCGAACGCGAACGTGACCACCGAATTCAACAAGATGGTTCTTCTCGCCAGCTTTGCTTACATGTCGGAATCGAAGGCGACGGTCGATGGTATCGCCATCGGTCGCGCCGGTGCGCGATATACGGCCAACGTGGCCGCTACCCAGACAATCGATCAGCGCTGGGCGGTCGTGCTGAACGGTTCCTGGAGCTTCCAGGAGAAGAACGAAATCGTAATGCCCGGCGGCGGGTTCGGGCTGGAACCCAAGAATTCGAACAGCAATGTTGTCATCGGGTCGATCGAGCCGAGCTACATTGCAACCGATACTCTCAAGTTAGCGGCCAACTACAGTTTTCTGTGGCGGGACGAGAACTACTATGATCAGTTTGAAGGCCGCTTCATTCCGGCCAAGACAAAACACACGGTCGGCGGCTCGGCGACTTGGGCGTTCGCGCCGGGCGCACTGCTCGAATTCCGCGGCTCCTATTCGTGGATCCATCAGGACGACAGCGCCTATCTGCCTGTGGTTCTGGTACCGCCTTCATTCGCCATCATACCGCCGGCGTTGACTTATAATTCCTGGATGGCGTCAATTACCGGCAGCGTCCGGTTTTAAAGGGGATACAAGCCCGATGCGTAACGAAACAAAGATCGCCGCAGCAGTCGCCGCGTTACTCGTCCTGGCGCCGGTCGACGCAAACGCGCAAGCCGTCTCAACGCCTACGACCGCATCGCCGCCTCAGGCTTCAGTTACCGCGCAGCCGCAAGTGCCGCAGGAATGCTTGCGCGCACTCGACGGCTCCTGCACCAAGCCGGAGCTTGTCGATGCCGCGGGCAGGCGCGCGGAGATCATGTCGTCGGTGCGCGTATCATATTTCGGTACGCCGGCGGGAACAGTCGGCAGCGCCTACATCCCCTATGAACGCTTCTTCCGCGACAACGAAATTGTGTTTGGTTTGCCGACCTACACTTGCGCGACGTGTAACGTGGTGCGGCGCACGAAATAGGGCTCCGCTCGGCGTAGCGGCCCGCACAAACTCCGATGCGGAAAAGGGCCTACGAAAAGTTCGCTGGGGATCACTGCTCCCCATGATTTCTCGAATTTTTGCACTGGTAGCAGCGCTCTTCTTTTTAGGATCCTCGTCGATTTTCGCGGTCAGTTCTGCGAACGCCGCCGTGCTGGTGAGGTTCGAAGAAACGGCTGGCGATGTAGTTAGTACGCTTTTCGGATCACTCGATCTGACTGGGGCCTCAATTGCGATCTCAGGCGGAAACACCTCTGCTGCGGCGGGGATTATTCCGTCTGCCGCCCAAGTACGGATGAAAACTTTCAACGCTACGCCTTGTACAATATATGACTTGTCGGGGCCGGCGTCATTTGGGTCGGGAGGGTTTATTATTCCGAATTCGACTACAGCCTCTCTTTTCGCATTGGCTGGAGGATGTACTGGCAGCCTGCATTTGAGTTCTTCGTACGTTTCCGGCTCGAACTTTTCTGGTTCAATGATATTTAGTGGCCGGTCATTCGCCGGTCGCGGTCGGGCTCCTGGCAACGATGTTTATTCACTGTAAATGCTGATACTGTTACTTTAGAAATTGGCAC
The DNA here is from genome assembly GCA_963720835.1 of uncultured Pseudomonadota bacterium. GTDB lineage: Bacteria > Pseudomonadota > Alphaproteobacteria > Rhizobiales > Xanthobacteraceae > Pseudolabrys. Next base: position 264,559 of record CAVRHC010000024.1, read on the forward strand.
AACGCCGCTGCCTGCAGTGTTTCCATTGTTCGCGTCGGGTCTTGCCGCTTTAGGTGTGCTCGGTTGGCGCACGAAACGGAAAGCTAAGCTAGCAGCAGGAACTAGGTAGCGGTTCGAATTTTGGAGAGACCGCAGTGAGGCGGTCTTTTTTTGTGCTGTTTGCTGCGGTGCATGAGTCCGGTTTGGCCCAAAGCGGACATTCGACTACGTAGCCTAATTCGCAGTCCAGAGTATTTCGGCGCAAGCGATAGAACCTGGGCGTGGCGGAGGGAGAGGGATTCGAACCCTCGATACGGTTTCCCGTATACACGCTTTCCAAGCGTGCGCCTTCAGCCACTCGGCCACCCCTCCAGCTCGTTACGGCGCCCCTCTTCTTGCGCTGCGCTTACGCGTCACACAGAGGGCCACCGTGTTTGCGTGAGCATCGTTGCGAGCCATTGCCCGCTCAACGCCCGGTCAACCCAACTTATGGGGAGCCAATGCCGTTGTGCCCGACAATTGCCGCCAGCACAAAATGCCGCAGGCGGGCGGCACTATAGCCACGGTCTGCCGCCACACAACCTGTCTCAAAGCGCCCCTGGATTCGAATTAGCTTGCATATATTTGCGTAATTTACCAAAACGCTCATGACTTGTAGAAAAAGCGTAAAGAAGCTACACGTCATCCGTCGAGAATGTTCAAGTTTGTCAGTGGGGCCGGTGAGGAAACGCCATGGACGGCGACGTTTCAGCGCTCCATCTGGTGCTAACCGGCAACCCGGAACTGTTCGCGATCGTGGGGCTCTCGTTGGTCGTCAGCCTGAGTGCGGTTGCGGTTTCCGCGTTGATCGGTGTGCCTGTCGGAGCCTTCATCGCACTGAGCCGGTTTCCCGGGCGCGAAACCGTCATTGTCGTCCTCAATGCGCTGATGGGCCTCCCGCCGGTCGTGGTCGGGCTCCTGGTCTATCTGCTGCTGTCACGATCGGGGCCGCTCGGCGAATGGGGCTTGTTGTTTACCCCAACGGCCATGGTCATCGCGCAGACCGTGCTGGTTTCACCCATTATCGCGGCGCTTGCCAGGCAAACGATCGAGGATTTATGGGCGGAATATCATGACGAGCTGACGGCGATGAATGTCGGCCCGTTGCGGCGGCTCGTCACTTTGATCCGCGACGCGCGCTTCAGCTTGGTCACCGCATTGCTTGCCGGATTCGGGCGCGCGGCGGCGGAAGTCGGCGCCATCATCATCGTCGGCGGCAATATCGACGGCTTTACCCGCACCATGACGACGGCGATTGCGCTGGAGACGTCGAAGGGCGATCTGCCGCTCGCGATCGGGCTCGGTATGGTCTTGATTTCCATCGTCATTATCATCAACGCCCTGGCCTGGGCGGCGCGCCGTGCCGGCGAACGTTACGCGGGATGACCATGCGGGCACCCGCTCTCGACCTGCCGCTCATGCTCGTAGATGTCCGGATCGTCGCCGGCGGAGTGCCGATCCTCGACCAGATCTCGCTCAAGCTCGAAGCCGGACCGCCAACCGTCCTCATCGGCCCGAACGGCGCCGGCAAGACCACGCTGCTGCGCGTCGCCATGGGCCTCAACCAACCGACAAGCGGGCTGACGACCTGGGGCGGACGCGAAACGTCGCCGCCGACGCGGCGCGCCTTCATGTTCCAGCGCCCGGCCATGCTCCGCCGCAGCACCGGCGCCAACATCCGCTATGCCCTCGCCGCCGCCAACGTGCCGCGCGCGCAACATGAAGCACGCATAACCGCGCTGATGGCCGACGTCGGACTGGCCGGGCTCGAGCGCCGGCCGGCGCGACGGCTTTCGGGCGGCGAGCAACAGCGGCTCGCGCTCGCAAGGGCGCTGGCGCGCGATCCCGCCATCCTGTTTCTCGACGAACCGACCGCCAGTCTCGATCCCGCAGCGACCAAGGCGATCGAAGACATCATCCGCCGCATCAGCGCCCGCGGCGTCAAAGTCGTCATGTCCACGCACGATCTCGGCCAGGCCAAACGCATCGGCGGCGATATCGTGCTGCTGCATCGTGGCCGCGTGATCGAACACACGTCGGCCGAAACATTTTTCGTGAGCCCGCGCACCCAGGAGGGCAAGACATTCATCGCCGGCGAATTGCTGGTGTGAATGAAGCCGGTCATCGGCGGGCCTGTCCCGGCGATTCCGATCGGAGGGAACAGCGACTTCCTAAGCGAGATGGCCGGGGCAAGCCAGGCCATGACGAATGAGAGAGCCGTGAGAAAAACAAGAGGAGGATTACCGACTATGTCAAACCGCAACTATCTGATTGCCGCCGCCGCACTTGGCGTCGCCTTGCTCGCAAGTCCGCAAAGCGACGCGCAGGACAAGTCGATCATCGTGTCTTCGACGACTTCGACACAGGATTCCGGCCTGTTCGAATATCTGCTGCCGAAGTTCAAATCCAAGACCGGCATCACCGTGAAGGTGGTGGCGCAGGGCACCGGCAAGGCGCTCGACACCGGGCGCCGCTGCGACTCCGACGTGGTGTTCGTACACGCCAAGGCGCAGGAAGAAAAATTCCTGAAAGAAGGCGCCGGCGTGAAGCGCTTCCCGGTGATGTATAATGACTTCGTCATCGTTGGTCCGAAGAGCGATCCGGCCGGCATCAAGGGCAAGAAGAACGTCGCCGAAGCGCTGAAAACGATCAAGGACAAGGGCGCGACCTTCTACTCGCGCGGCGATCGCTCGGGTACCCACAGCGCCGAACTCAGACTCTGGAAAGCAACCGGCATCGATATCGAGAAGGACAAAGGCCCCTGGTACAAAGCGCTCGGCCAGGGCATGGGCGCTACGCTCAACACCGCCGCGGCCGGAAACGGTTATACGCTGACCGACCGCGCCACCTGGATCCACTTCAAGAACAAACAGAACCTCGTCATCGAGGTGGAAGGCGACAAGCGCTTGTTCAACCAGTACGGCGTCATGCTGGTGAACCCGGCAAAGTGCCCGCACGTGAAGAAGGATCTCGGTCAGGCCTTCATCGACTATCTGATCTCGGCAGAGGGACAGAAGGACATCGCCGGCTACAAGGTCGACGGGCAAGAGCTGTTCTTCCCGGATGCCAACGATCCCGGGGCGTAGGGCGCCGACTGATGCTTCCGTCAACCCGCGCGCCTCTTCGCTCGCGAAGGGGCGTGCGGCGCGGGAGTAAACTATGCGTTTTCGTCGAATAGAAAGCTGGGCGCTACATGATCAGACATGCAATCGTCATCGCCAATATCGTTCTTTGCGCCGGACTTACCATGGCTGCCACCACCAAAGCCGACACCATCACGCTTTACGCCGCCGGCAGCCTTAAAGGCGCGCTGAGCGAAATGGCCAAAGCCTACGAGGCAAAAACCGGCAACAAAGTCGAAACTAAGTTCGGTCCTTCGGGGCTGCTCAAGGACAAAATCGCCGGCGGAGAAAAGGCCGACGTCTTCGCTTCCGCCAACATGGCGCACCCGAAAGCGCTGCACGATGCCGGCAAGGCCGGACCGGTGACGCGATTTGCGCGCAACAAATTGTGCGCGCTGGTCAGGCCTGACCTGGACGTCACCACCGGCAATCTTCTCGCGCAAATGCTCGACGAGAAAGTGAAGCTCGGCACCTCGACACCGAAAGCAGACCCGTCGGGCGACTACGCCTTCGAGGCCTTCGCCAAGGCGGAAGCGATCAAGGGGGGAGCAAAAGCCGCGCTCGAGAAGAAAGCGATCAAACTCACCGGCGCCAAGGACAGTGCCACGCCCCCCGCCGGGCGCATCGCCTATGGCTGGCATGTGGATGAAGGCCGCGCCGACATCTTTCTCACCTACTGCACCAATGCGCTGGCGGCACGGAAGCAATATCCCGGTCAGCAAACGGTTGAATTGCCGGAAGCCCTATCGGTGGGCGCCGACTACGGTCTTACCGTCATTGCCGGCGCGTCGCCGGCGGCCCAATCGCTGGCGGAATACATAGGATCGGCCGACGGAGAGAAGATCCTCTCCAGTTACGGCTTCGCGTCCGGGAAGTGATATTGTCTTGCGGGACGCGGCCGCCGGCCGCGAGCCGGTTCGACATTTTGGAGAACGAGTATGAAATTCAGCGCACGCAATCAGCTCAAGGGCAAGATCGTCGATGTGAAGAAAGGCGCCACCACCGCCCATGTCCGCATCGACATCGGCGGGCAGATCGTGACTGCCTCGATCACCAATGAGTCGGCGGAGGAACTCGGTCTTGCACCCGGCAAGACCGCCTACGCCATCGTCAAGGCCAGCAATGTGATGGTGGGGGTGGATTGAACCTCCCTCTTCCCGCTTGCGGGGAGAGGGAATAGAAAGCACCGCCCATGCCCCTCACCCGCCGCAGATTTGTCGCAGCGGCATCCGCTGCCGTATTCGCCCCACGCATCGCACGCGCAGCCGGCGTGACCGACGCCACCGGCCGTACGCTGCCGATCCCCGACAAAGTAACGCGCGTGTTTCCGGCCGGACCGCCGGCCGCCATCATGCTTTATACGTTGGCGCCCGATTTGCTGCTCGGCTGGCCGCGCGCCAACCGGCCGGAGGAATGCGCCTATATGCTGCCGGACATCTGCGCCAAGCCCGAGATCGGCCGCCTCACCGGCCGCGGCAACACGGCCAATCTGGAAAGCGTGATCGCGCTCAAGCCCGATCTCATCGTCGATATTGGCTCCACGCGCGCCACTTTCGTCTCGCTCGCCGAGCGCGTACAGGCGCAGACCGGTATTCCCTATGCACTGCTCGACGGGCGCTTCGACGCAATTCCTGCGACCTATCGCAAGCTTGGCGAACTGACGCACCGGGCGGATGACGCAAAGACGCGCGCCGATTATGCCGAGCGCACCCTAAAAACCATTCAGGGCCGCATCGCCGGTATTCCGCAAGAGAAGCGTCCCCGCGTCTATTATGCGCGCGGTCCGCGCGGGCTGGTCACCGGGCTCGGTGGCTCGATCAATGTGGAGACCATAGAGCTCTTGGCGCAGAACGTTGCCGGCGGCACGCGTGGCGGCCTCGCCAATGTGTCGATCGAACAGGTGCTGCTGTGGAACCCGGAGGTGATCGTCACCATCGACCAGAATTTCGCCGCCAATGTGCGCAGCGATCCGGCCTGGTCGTCGGTCGCGGCGGTGAAGTCAGGCCGCGTGCATCTGTCGCCGAAAATGCCGTTCGGCTGGGTCGACTTTCCGCCGTGCGTCAACCGGCTGATCGGACTGTGGTGGCTCGGCAAAATTCTCTATCCGGACAAGTTTCCGGAGGATCTGCGCGAGCTGACACGGGATTTCTATGCGACGTTCTACCACCGCACGCCGACGCCGGAACAAATCTCGCATGTCCTGGCGGGGAGGGATTAGTTGTCCCGCTCCGCGCTGCCGGGATTGGCGATTGCAATCGGCGTCCTGATCGCGGGGCTGCTGCTCGCCTTCACGGTCGGGCGCTATCCGGTGTCGCTTGCCGATCTCGCAAACGTCTTGTTCGCCAAGGCGACCGGCCAGGAGCCGCATGTCTCCGCCGCGGTCGAGAATGTCATCTTACAAGTGCGCGGGCCCCGCGTGCTGGCCGCCGTCATGGTGGGCGGGGCGCTCGCTGTCGCCGGCACGGCGTTTCAAGGCCTGTTCCGCAATCCGCTGGTGTCGCCCGATATTCTGGGCGCGTCGTCGGGCGCGGCGCTTGGCGCCGTGCTCGGCATTTTCTTTTCGCTCGGCGTGCTCGCGATCCAGGCCTTCGCCTTCATCGGCGGTTTGATCGCGGTGGCGGCGGTCTACCTCATCGGCTCGATGGTGCGCGCGCGCGATCCGATCCTGGTGCTGGTGCTGACCGGCGTGGTGGTCGGCGCATTACTTGGCGCCGGCGTCGAACTCGTGAAATATCTCGCCGATCCCTACAACCAGCTTCCCGCCATGACCTTCTGGCTGCTCGGCAGCCTCTCCGCCACCGGCGTGCCCGATCTCTTGCCACTGTTCGGGCCGGTGGCAATCGGCACCGCGGTGCTGCTTGCGTTGCGCTGGCGCATGAACGTGATGTCGCTACCGGAGGAAGAAGCGCGTGCGCTCGGCGTCGCCACCGGACCTCTTCGCATCGTCATCGTGGCCGCCGCCACGCTGACGACGTCGGCGAGCGTCGCCACCGCCGGCATCATCGGCTGGGTCGGCCTCGTCGTACCGCATCTGGCGCGCACGCTGGTGGGGCCGGATTTCGCGCGGCTTCTTCCCGCCGCCGCGATCCTGGGTGGCGGCTACCTGCTGGTCATCGACACTTTGGCGCGCACTTTAGCCGAGGTTGAAATCCCGCTCGGCATTTTAACCGCGGTGATCGGCACGCCGTTTTTCATCTGGCTCCTTGCACACATGCAGAGGAACTGGTCGTGATCGTCGAAGGCCGCGCATTGACCATCGGCTATCCCGACCACACCGTCGGCAGCGGGCTCAATGTGCGGATCGCAACCGGCGAAGTGCTGGCGCTGCTGGGGCCGAACGGTGGCGGCAAGACCACACTGTTGAAAACGTTGCTCGGCCTGCTCAAGCCCAAGGCGGGCGAGGTGCAACTCGGCGGCAAATCGCTCGGACTCTATTCGATCCGCGAGCGCGCGCGCGTGGTTGCCTATGTGCCGCAGGTGCACGTCGGCACCTTCGCCTTCACGGTGGAAACCGTGGTGCTGATGGGCCGCTCGGCGCACGGCAATCTGTTCAGCCGGCCAAATGCGCACGACCGCGAGGTGGCACAGAGCGCGCTCGAGCGCTTCGGCATCGCGCAGTTGTCACAGCGGCCTTACACCGAGATTTCCGGTGGCGAGCGCCAGCTTGTCTTGCTGGCAAGAGCCCTTGCACAAGAGCCGCAATTCATCGTGCTCGACGAGCCGACGGCGAGCCTCGACTTCGGCAACCAGGGCAAGGTGATGCGCGAGATCAAGGCGCTCGCCGCATCCGGCCACGGCGTGCTGTTCACCACCCACGATCCCAATCACGCGCTGCGTGCGGCCGACCGCGCCTTTCTCCTGCGCGACGGGACGTGTCTCGCCGAAGGCCGGGTCGCGCAGGTGCTGAACCGTGCGCAGCTTGAAGCGCTCTACCGCGCGCCGGTCGAGCAGCTCGCCGATACCGACACCGGCGGCGCGGCGTTCCTGCCGGGCTGGTGAGACTATTTCGCCGCCACCACCAGCGAATAGCGCGGATCGGCGGCGAGCACGTCGGCTTCTTTCAAACCGAGTTCCTTGCGCACCATGTTGGTGCCGAGCACCAGCGACACCGTCTTGTAATAGGCGTGGCGGCGGCTCATGCCCTCACGGCCCATGCCGCAATCCGACGAAATCACCAGCCGCTCGGCCGGAATGAACTTGAGCGCGCGGCGGATGTGATCGGCGATCTCGTCGGGTCGTTCGACCTGCAAGGAATGATGATCGATGACGCCGATGCAGATTTTTTTGTCGGACGAGATCATCGTGCCGAAGGCCTCCAGATCCATGCCGTGGGCGCTGACTGATTCAAAGGTAATGACATCGGCGTCGACCTTGTCGAGCGTCGTGAGCGCGTCCTTGTAGCTCATCACGTCCTTGAACATGCGCTGCTGGGACGGGTTACCCCAGCAGGTGTGGCACCACACTTCCGTCTTGGCGCGCAGGCCCTTGATCGTGCGATTGAACACCTCGACGCTGAAATTCGGATTGATGACGTCGTCGACCACCTTGCGGATCGCCAGCATGTGGATCTGCGGCTCTTCGAACTGGATCACCGGGCAGCCGGCGTCGGCGAGCGCGTGCAGCTCCTCGTTGAGCGCGTCGGCGATCGCCAGGATGCGGTCCTTGACCGACTTGTAGTGCTGGTCCTGTACCGCGAAGGCGACCAGCTCCGGACCGATGGTACCGAACTTGACCGGCTTCCTGGTCATGCGCTGGGCGACCTTCCACATCTCCGTATATTGCAGGTCGCCGCGCGTAACCGGACCGTTGATGCCGGGCATCACGCGGGCTTCCAGGTAATCGTGCAGGATGTGCCCGGGCGGGAAGGCGAGCCCGCCCTTGCCGGCCGGCGTCGGCTGCGGGTGCTTGTCGAAGCCGCCCATGTGGCGCGGCGGATAGTTGGTCCAACTCTGGCCGCCGACATCGCTATCGAAATGCGCATCGCCGTCGGTGACGATGTCGAGGCCGGCCATTTCCTGCTCGTGCAGATAGACGGCGACGGTGTCGACATATTGCTCGCGGAATTGGTTGTTCACCATGGCGTCGAGAAACGAACGCGCACCGAGATTTTGCGTGTACCAGCTCGGCCGCGGCAGCGAGCCGGTGATGGTGGTCGGCAGCATGAGGTCCTTGGTGGCGCGCAACATGGCGATAGGCTCCCTAGGGAAGGTCCTTGTTGTGGTTGGGGCTATCTTACGGCGCGGCCGCACCGCAGGGAACCGTGCGGGACGAATTCACCTTGCCAGATCGTTTGGAAGTGCCCACTTCTATGGGCCACGGTGTGGGCAGCGTGGGGCACGTGAATCTGCTATAAAAACGCAATGACCAACGACGACTACATCATCCGGCCCGATCCCGACGATCCGCGGCTGACCGAGCGCGTCACCGGCATCGACCAGACCGGGCAGCGCGTGGAAACGTCGGTCACGGTCGAGCGCGCGCTGACGATCTTCCTCAACGCACAGGAAATCGTCACCGCCATGACCATCAACGATTATCCCGACTATCTGGCGATCGGCTATCTGCTCAACCAGGCCATGCTGATGCCGGACGACGAGATCACCGCAGTCGATTACGACGCGGAATTGTCGACTGTCGTCGTGCGCACCAAGCGCAAGACCAATTACGAAGAGAAGCTGAAAAAGAAAGTACAGACATCGGGCTGCGCGCAAGGAACCGTGTTCGGCGACCTGATGGAGGCGCTGGAAAACGTATCGCTGCCAAAAGCGGAATTACGCACGTCGTGGCTCTATGCGCTGACGCACAAGATCAACACAACACCTTCTCTTTATTTAGAGGCTGGCGCCATCCACGGCTGCGTGCTGGCGCAAGAAGATAAGCCGCTGGTTTACATGGAAGACGTCGGCCGGCACAACGCGGTCGATAAGATCGCCGGCTGGATGTTCAGGGGAAAGGTCAAACCGGCCGACAAGATATTCTATACCACCGGCCGTCTCACCTCCGAGATGGTGATCAAGACCGTGCGCATGGGCATTCCGATCCTGATCTCGCGCTCCGGCTTCACCGCCTGGGGCGTCGAACTGGCGCGCAAAGCGAACCTCACCTTGATCGGCCGCGCGCGCGGCAAACGCTTCCTCGCGCTCGCCGGCGAGGATCGTATCGTGTTCGATCAGGATTTAGACACGGTGGCCGAAGAAAGTTCGAAGCACCGGCGCAAGGCGGCGGTGGGGGATGAGTAGCGCGTCGAACGGCCGGAGATCAGGGCACACGAACACGATTTTTGCGCATATCCTGTTTCGAGTGGTCTGGTAGACGTTGCCGGACAATCAGCCGCTAGCACCAGAGTGATTCAATATGAAAGCGATCCGCGCTCATTCATTTGGCGGCCCAGACGTTCTGAAATTGGAAGACGTGGACGATCCAATCCCCGGTCCGGGAGAAGTCGTTATCGATGTACGTGCCGCAGGGGTCAATCCGGCGGACACCTATATGCGAAACGGCACTTATGCGATTGCGCCGAAGCTTCCCTACATCCCCGGCGGAGACGCGGGCGGCGTGATCTCCGCGATCGGCCCGGGTGTTCGGGAGTTTAAAGTCGGCGATCCAGTCTTCGTCGGCACCGCGCTCAGCTTCGACATGACGGGCTGTTACGCCGAAAAAGTGAAGCGTAAAGCGAGTGAGGTGTTGCCTTTGCCCAAAGGCGTCAGCTTAGCAGCAGCCGCGGCATTCGGCGTCTCTTATACGACCGCACACTACGCACTCTTCGAACGCGGCGGCGCCCGCGCTGGCGAGACGGTATTCATTCATGGCGCCAGCGGCTCGGTCGGCACGTCAGCCATTCAACTGGCAAAACGCGCCGGGTTGAAGGTCGTTGGCAGCGGCGGCACCGCCAAAGGGTTGGAATTGATTGTCAAGGAAGGGGCCGACCTTGCAGTAGACCACAGCAAGCAAGGCTATCTCGACGAGGTGAAGCGCTTCACGGGCGGCAAAGGGCCAGAGCTGATCCTGGAAATGCTTGCCAACGTCAACCTCGCGGCCGACATGGAACTGGCCGCGAAATATGGGCGCATCGTCGTGATCGGTAATCGCGGTGAGATCACCATCAACCCCAGACTCGCGATGATGAAGGAACTCGACATCCGCGGCATTGCGCTTTGGAACGCAACTCCGGAGCAGGTGCGGCCGATGATGAAAGACATCCTTGCGGGGGTGGCGGACGGAGCCCTTCGCCCGGTCATCGGCAAAAAAATGCCGCTGGCGGAAGCGGCCGCGGCGCACGTCGCGGTCTTGCAGCCAGGGGCTTATGGAAAGATTGTACTGGTTCCGTAAGTTTGATCGCGTCAGGAAAGGAAGCTTGCCGCACCTCCGCGATTGTATCATCTAGACCGCATGACCACTCCCCTTCCCCCCACCCTCGGCCTTGTCCTCGCCGGCGGGCTTGCGCGCCGCATGGGCGGCGGCGACAAGGCGCGCATCGAGATCGGCGGCGTCACCATCCTCGACCGCGTGCTGGCGACGTTGTCGGCGCAATGCACTGGCATCATTCTCAACGCCAATGGCGACCCGGAACGCTTCGCCGATACCGGCTGTCCGGTCGTGCCCGACAACGTGCCCGGGCATCCGGGGCCCCTCGCCGGTATCCTCGCCGGGCTTGATTGGCTAGCGGAACAAGGCAACGGCATCGAATGGATCGTCAGCGTGCCGGGCGATTGCCCATTCTTGCCGGACGATCTGGTTGAAAGGCTCCACCTCGCCCGCCGCGAAAAGGGCACCGGCGTCCCCCTCGCCTGCGCGCGCTCGGGCGAATGGCGTCATCCCACGGTCGGCCTGTGGCCGCTCGCCTTGCGCGCCGACCTGCGCAAGGCGCTGGTGCAAGAGGACCTGCGCAAGATCGAGATCTGGACTGCCCGCCACGGTATCGCCATCGCCGACTGGCCGGATCAGCCGATCGATCCCTTCTTCAATGTGAACACGCCGGAAGACGCCGAACGCGCCAGCCGCATTGCAATGCAATATGCGGCGAGTTGACCATTGACCGGAGCGGCCTCGCATCCCTATTTGCTATAGTGATAAGCTATGAGTCTGGGAGAGGAGCCAATCCAATGAAAACCTTTCTGATTGCCTGCGTCGCCGCCATCGTTATCGCCGTCATCGGCGGCATGGTGCTCAGCGGCGTGCCGGATTCGGCGCAACAGGCGTTTACGACCCAATACGTGCGGGTGTAATTTTTCCCGTCATTCCGGGACGCGCGTAAACGCGTTCATGGGCGCGTCCCGGGATGACCGTCACCCCATGAGCGCCGCGTAAGGCAGAAAGCCGACGCGCGTGCCCGGCTCGATCGCGGTGACGTCTTCCGGAAATTCCAGCAAGCCGTCGGTTTCCGTCAGCGACGTCAGAATGCCGGCGCCGTCCTGCGGATGCTTGACTGCTTCGATCTCGCCATCGCTGCCCTTGCGCAACGCCACGCGCACGTATTCGCGGCGGTCTTTCTTTTTCTTGTAGGCAAAGGCGGCGCGCACCGGCAGCGACACCAGCTTTTGCGGGGTCGCGCCGGACAATTGTCGCAACAGCGGTTTCACCACGCGCACGAAGGTGACGAAAACCGCGACCGGATTGCCCGGCATGCCAACAAAAGCAGCTTGGTTTTGGGCGGCACTGTGACCGCCATCGCCATGAATGACACCCATCGCCACCGGCCGCCCTGGCTTGATAGCGACGCGCCAGAAAACGAGACTGCCGATACGCTCGACGGCCGCGCGCACATGATCGGCTTCGCCGGTCGAGACACCGCCGGACGTCAGCACGAGGTCGTGACCGACGGCGGCCTGCGCAAGCGCGGCGGCAAGCGCATCCGGCTCATCGGACAGAATGCCGAGATCGGTAACCACCACGCCAAGCCGCTCGAGCAATTCGACCAGCAGGACACGGTTGGAATCAAAAATCGCCGCTTCACCGCGCGCGCTGCCAGGCTCGACCAACTCATCGCCGGTCGAGAAGATCGCGATCCTGAGGCGGCGGCGAACGTCGACCTCGGTCAGGCCGAGCGCGGCCATCAGCGCGATATGCTGTGGCTCGAGCACGGTGCCAGCGGGTACCACGGCTTTTCCTGAGGGGACGTCTTCGCCAGCGATCCGCCGGTTGGCGCCGAGCTTCAGGCCGCTCGGCACGACGACGCTGTCTCCGTCTACGGTCACGTCCTCCTGCATGAAGACCGTGTCGGCGCCTTTCGGCATCGCCGCACCGGTAAAAATCCGGATGGCTTGCGAAGGCTTGAGTGGGATATCGGCACGCGCGCCCGCAGTCAGCCGGCCAGCAATCTTAAGTCGTGTATCACCATCCGCATTCAAATCGGCATGGCGCACGGCGTAACCGTCGACGGCGGAATTATCGAACGGCGGCAGATTCACCGACGCTTTCACATCGACGGCAACGACGCGCGCGCGTGCGCCATGCAGCGGCACGCGCTCGGTTTCGGCAACGGGCATGACGCGCTCGGCGATCAGCCGTTCCATGGCGTCGAGCCGCAACAACGGACCGGAAAAGGCAAAGCAATCGTCGCTTAACTGCGCCATTACGCGCTCGCGGCTTTTTGCAAAATCTCGACCTCGCCGATCGGCAGCGCATATTTCAGCAGCAGATCGGCAATCGTCTCGATATCGTTGAGGTCGACTACCGGCACCTTGGCCGCCGGCAGTTCGATGTCGGATGCAATTGCAGCCACATAAGGATCGTCGGGATGAATCAGCGGCTTGCCATTAGCGGCACGGTGCACTTCGAGCTTGGGAAAAGCATCGCGCTTGAAGCCTTCAACCAGCACCAGATCGGCCGGCGACATTTTGGCGACGAGGTCCGGTAGATTCCACTCCACCTCCTCGCGCAGCTCATGCAGGATCGCCCAGCGCTTCGCCGACGAAACGACCACTTCGGTGGCGCCGGCGACGCGGTGCACGAAACTGTCCTTGCCGGGCTTGTCGAGATCGAAGCCATGATGTGCATGCTTGAGCGTGGATATCCTCAGACCACGCGCTAGCAGACACGGGATCACCTTGGTGATCAGCGTCGTTTTGCCCGACCCGCTCCAGCCGGCGAGACCGATAATCCGCATGGTGGTCATATAGTGTCGTTACTCCCGGACGGGCAGATATACCATGCGGCACATGTCTGTCATTCCAGGGCCAAAACATCGTGGCCTTTCGGGAAATTACGGATTGCCGGGCGGCCCCAAAGCACGGCAATTTCGGGCTGCAAAGAACGAGCGGAGAGGCACTATGTCCCAGGCATCGACCTGGTCGCTGCGCGAAATCTGGACGCGCAAGCTGATCTATCCCGGGCATACCCTTCCGACCGCCATTGCGCCGGTCCTCGTCGGGATCGGGCTTGCCGCCCATAACGGCGTGTTCGCAGCGCTCCCGGCGGCGCTCGCATTTTTCGCCGGCTGGCTGATCCAATTCGCCGGCGTGGTCACCGACAATTACGAGAACCTGGTGCGCCAGCCGGACGACCGCGAGCATCCCGAATTGGTGCAGGCGGTCGCCAGCGGCCTGCTTTCGCTCAATACGCTGCGCACGACCATCATCGTGAGCTACGGGCTTGCGGTACTGGCGGGCTTTGCGCTGCTTGCCATGGCCGGCTGGCCGGTCATCGTGATCGGTCTGCTCAGCATTCTGGCGAGCTGGGCCTATTCCGCCGGCCCCTGGCCGTTCGGCCGCTATGGCTTCGCCGATCCGCTATTCTTCCTGTTTTTTGGGACGATGTCGGTCATCGGCACCTACTACGTGCAGGCCGCAACCGTGCTCGGACCGGAGCATTGGCGGCAGGCGCTGCCGATGACCGCGGTGGTCGCGAGCCTGCCGATTGGCGCGCTGATCACCAATATCTTGATCATCGACGACATCCGCGACCGGGATTTCGACGTGGTCAAAGGCAAGAACACGATCGCCGTGCGATTCGGGCGGGGCTGGAGCCGGGCGGAATTTCTCTGCTTGTTGATCTTCGCCTATCTGATGCCGTTTTGGCTGTGGCGCGGCTTCGGCTTCAGCGCATGGGCCTTGCTACCGCTAATTACCATTCCACTCGCCTACTTGGTGACGCGCGCGGTCTGGACGCGCGACCGCTTCCAGGATCTCGTGCCGATGACACCACGCATGGCCATGCTGACGGTGGCGTATTCGATCTGCCTCGCAGGAGCGCTGGCTGCTACTTGATCGATTCGCAAAAGCGCATTGATATTGATCAAGCTCGTCACAATTGTTTTAACTAATTTAATTTGAATGTAGCCGGGACGGTGGCTTAGGCTGCAATAGAAGCGGCGCGACAATGCGCGCGAGCCGCGAGGTGGCAATGCGGCACTACTGGATAGCAATCGCCCTGCTTGTTGTCGGGGCTGTGGTGGGTGCAGGCGCCATTCTGGCCAGCCTCGAGGTTAACGGTGCGACGTCGACCGACGCCTTCTGCACGTCCTGTCACAGTATGCGTTTTGTCGGCAACGACCCGCATTTCTTGGCATCGGCGCACCGCACTAACAGTGAAGGCGTGCGGCCAAGCTGCGGCGACTGTCACATTCCGAAGACAAACTGGTTCGTCGAGACCTGGGCGCATGTGACGTCGGGCACGCGCGACATCATTGCCGAATATACACACGACTTCTCGGACCGCGCGGCCTGGGAAAAGCACCGCGTCGCGCTTGCGCACGAAGTGCGCCTGACCATGCGCGCGCAGGACAGCGTCACCTGCCGCGGTTGTCACGATGCCAGCACGATCGCGCCCAAGAGCGAGCGCGGGCGCGCCGCCCACACGCTGCTGCGCGAGGGCCGCATGACCTGCATCGACTGTCATTTCAATCTCGTCCACGCGCCGGTGCCGCCGACGATCGAATTCATCCGCGGCTCCGGGCTGACGCAATGAGGTGTTGAGGAGGATGCGATGACCAGCACTGCCCACATCTCGAAGATCCTTGGCCTTGCGCTGATCACGGGCGCCCTATCGGCCGGCGCGCTGATGCTGGCGAGTAGCCTGCATGCGCAGACGCCGCCGCCCGCGCCGCCGGCAGCGCCACCACCACCCGCCGCGGCGCCTCCATCGCCAACCACCACGACGCCGACTGCGCAGGCAGCGTCGGCTGCGCCCGGCATGATTGCTACGACGCAAGTGCCGTTCTATGCGAGCTGGGCCTCCTCACCGCATGCTGACCACAAGGCCGAACCGTTCACGCATTGGAACAAGGAAGGCGTGATCCCGGTCGTCTGCGCGCGTTGCCATTCGACGCCCGGGTTCCTTGATTATCTCGGCGCGGACGGCTCAACGCCCTTCAAGGTCGACCACCCGGCGCCGGTCGGTACCGTGATCACCTGCCTTGCCTGCCACAACGACAAGACGCTCACGCTCACCAAGGTCACCTTTCCCTCGGGCATCACGGTCGATCACCTGGGTGCGGAAGCGCGCTGCATGACTTGCCACCAGGGTGTGGAATCGGCCAAGAGCGTGAATGCGAAACTGGCAGGGCTGGGCGACGATGCGGTCACGCCCAAGCTCGATTTCATCAACGTGCACTACACCGCCGCCGCCTCGATGCTGTACGGCAACCAGGTGAAGGTCGGCTACGAATATCCCGGCAAGAAATACGCCGGGCACTTCGAGCACAAAGCGCCCTACACGACCTGCACGGCTTGCCACGAGACGCACGCGCTGGCGGTGAAGGTCAATGACTGCATGGGGTGCCACAAGGAGGTCACCGACAAGGCCTCGCTGCATTTGATCCGCGCCGACAAGATCGATCGCGACGGCAACGGCAATATCGACGAGGGCGTGGCGCAGGAACTCGATCACCTGCGCGCCATGCTGCTCGCCGCCATCGAGGACTACGCCAAGACCGTGGCGGGCAAGCCGGTGGTCTACGACCCCCACGCCTATCCCTATTTCTTCAACGACCTCAACGGCAACGGCAAAGCCGACAAGGACGAGGCCAAATTTCCCAACCGGTACAAGTCCTGGACGCCGCGACTGATGAAGGCGGCCTATAATTACCAGTTCGTCACCAAGGATCCCGGCGCCTTCGCGCACAATCCGACCTACGCTACCGAATTGCTGCACGACTCGCTTGCCGACCTCGGCGCCAAGGTGAAGGTCGATCTGGCCAAGGCGAAGCGGCCGTAAGCAAAGCGCGCGACACTCGCGATCTCACCTTCTCCCCTTGTGGGATTGGGAAAACGAGGCCGCCACTCTCTACCGACAAAACAAAACGCCCGGCCTCGCGGCCGGGCGTTCGCAGTTTGCGGGTGTCGAAACTATTCTGCTGGCTGGGCGCTGGCTCCGGTAGCACCGCGCTTCATCTCTTCCTCGACCCAGAGATTGTGGTGCTCTTTCGCCCAATTGAGGTCGACGGTGCCGTTGCTCATGGCCTCGAAGGCGCCTTCCATGCCGAGCGTGCCGAGATAGATATGGGCGATGATCAGCGCAACGAACAAGACGCCAACCACGGCGTGGAAGACCTGCGCCAGCTCCATGTCGCCGATGCCCATGCCGTAATAGAACGGGAACATCAGCATGTAGCCGGAAATGATCATGGCCGCGCCGCCGGCGACGATAAACCAGTACAGCAGCTTCTGGCCGGCGTTGAACTTGTAAGCGGGTGCGTGCTTGTGGCCCTTGCCCATGCCGCCGCCAGCTTTCAACCACTCGACGTCGGCCGCGGTCGGGAAATTCTGTCCGATCCACATCAGGAACATCAGTACGACGCCGATGGTGAAGGCGAAGCTCAGATAGTTATGCGTATACTTCGCCAATTCCGACCAGGTGCTGAACGCCTGCGGGCCCATGATGGGCAGCAGGAGCGCGCGGCCGAACGTGATGTTGAGGCCGGTGAGGCCGAGGATGACGAAGGTCGAGGCGGTCAGCCAGTGCACAAAACGCTCGAAAGCGTTGAAGCGCACGATCGTGCGGCCCGAACGGCCACCCTCGATCTTCATGGTGCCGCGCCACATGTAGAAAATGGCCAGCAGCGCGAGCATGCCGAGGATGGCGATGCCGCCGATCCATTTCAGCGTCACGGTATGGAAGGTGCGCCACTCGCGCCCCGCCGGGTGGATCAGGTTGGCGGACTTTTTGTCCGGAATGCTTACCTGGCCGCTGATCACGCCGCCCTTGAGCTGTTGCAGGAGCTGCTGCTCGCTGGTGGCGGCCACCGGACCGCTTTTCTCCTGCGCAAACACCGGCGCGGGCGAAACGCTGGCGACGATGAGCGCGAGCGCGAAAACCCCGGCGATGATACGGACCGATGCAAGAAGCTTCGCCATTGCACCCTCTCCCAATTGAACCCGAATTTTTTTGTTGAAACGGCGGCGCGGAGCCCGCGCCGCCGAAGTTGATCAGCTCGCAATCGATTCGTGGTAGGCGGTCTGCCAACCCCAGGCACCAGACCCGTAGCCACGTGTCTTCACGCGCTCTTTGTAGATCTGGGCGATGACCTCGCCGTCGCCGGCGAGCAGCGCCTTGGTCGAACACATCTCCGCGCACAGCGGCAGCTTGCCCTCGGCCAGACGGTTGGCGCCGTACTTCTCGTATTCCTCCTTGGAGCCATCGGCTTCCGGGCCGCCGGCGCAGAAGGTGCACTTGTCCATCTTGCCGCGCGAACCGAAGTTGCCGACCTTCGGATATTGCGGAGCGCCGAACGGACAGGCGTAGAAGCAGTAGCCGCAGCCGATGCACAGATCCTTGTTGTGCAACACCACCGCGTCGGCCGTAGTGTAGAAGCAGTTCACCGGGCAGACCGCGGCGCAAGGCGCGTCGGTGCAGTGCATGCAGGCCATCGAGACCGAACGCTCACCCGCCTTGCCGTCGTTGAGCGTGACGACGCGCCGCCGGTTGATGCCCCACGGCACCTCGTTTTCGTTCTTGCAGGCGGTGACGCAGGCGTTGCACTCGATGCAACGGTCGGCGTCGCAAAGGAACTTCATGCGTGCCATGTCAATTCTCCTTAAGCCGCCTCGACGCGACACAGGGTGACTTTCGTCTCCTGCATCTGCGTCACCGAGTCATAACCGTAGGTGCCGTCCATGTTCGACGCTTCGCCGAGCACGTAGGGATCGTGGCCCTTCGGGTACTTGTCGCGCAGGTCCTTGCCCTGCCAATAGCCGCCGAAGTGGAACGGCATGAACACGACGCCCGGTGCGACACGCTCGGTGACCAATGCGGCCACCAGAACCTTGCCGCCTTCCGGCGAGTGGATCCAAATTTTAGCGCCGTCCTTGACGCCGAGCTTGCCGGCATCGGCCGGATTGACCTCGGCAAACATCTCCTGCTGCAGCTCGGCGAGCCATTTGTTGGAGCGCGACTCGTCGCCACCGCCCTCGTACTCGACCAGACGGCCGGAGGTGAGGATGGTCGGGAACTGCTGGGAGAAGTCTTTCTTCTGGATCGACGCGTAGAGCGTCGGCAGACGCCAGGCTTTGCGGTCGGTGTAGGTCGGATATTTCGCGACCAGATCGCGCCGCGGCGTGTAAAGCGGCTCGCGGTGGATCGGGATCGGATCCGGGAAGGTCCACACCACCGTGCGGGCCTTGGCGTTACCGAACGGCGCGCAGCCGTGTTTGATGGCAACGCGCTGGATGCCGCCGGACAGATCGACCTTCCAGTTTGTCTTGTCGCCGGCGACCTTTTCGATCGCCGCTTTTTCATCGGCGGTGAGATCGCCGTCCCAGCCAAGCTTCTTCAGCATGGCCATGGTGAACTCGGGATAGCCGTCCTTGATCTCGGAGCCGACCGAGTACGAGCCCTCGGCCAAGAGGTTCTGGCCGTTGTGCTCCACGCCGAAGCGGGCGCGGAACGTCAGACCGCCTTCGGCCACGGATTTCGAGGTATCGTACAGCACCGGCGTGCCGGGATGCTTGAGTTCCGCGGTGCCCCAGCAGGGCCACGGCAGACCGTAATAGTCGCCGTCAACGGGACCGCCCTTGGCCTTCAAGGTGGTCGGGTCGAACTTGTCCTGGTGCGCCATGTGCGCCTTCAGCCGTTCCGGCGACTGGCCGGTGTAGCCGATGGTCCACATACCCTTGTTGTATTCGCGGGTGATGTCCTCGACCACCGGCTCGTTGTCCTTGACCGGGATGTGCTTGAACATCTCCTTGTCGAAGCCGAGCTTCTTGGCGAACAGATACATGATCTCGTGATCGACCTTGGCTTCGAACCAGGGCTTGAACACGCGATCGCGCCACTGCAGCGAGCGGTTCGACGCGGTGACCGAACCATAGGTTTCGAACTGCGTGGTCGACGGCAGGACATAAATGCCGTCTTTGCGATCGGGAATGATCGACGCAAAGGTCGGGACCGGGTCGACCACCACCATGAGGTCGAGCTTCTCCATCGCCTTTTTCATTTCAGGCAAACGGGTCTGCGAATTGACCGCATGGCCCCAGTACACCATCGCGCGGATGTTGTTGGGCTGGTCCATGTTCTTCTTGTCCTCGAGCACGCCGTCGATCCAGCGCGACACGGGGATGCCCTTCAACTCCATCAGCTTCTGCGAAGCGAAACGGCCTTTCAGGTATTCGTAATCGACGTCCCAGACGCGCGCCCAATGCTTCCAGGAGCCGGTGGCGAGTCCGTAATAGCCAGGCAGCGTGTCGGCCAGCACGCCGAAGTCGGTGGCACCCTGCACGTTGTCGTGGCCGCGGAAGATGTTCGCGCCGCCGCCCTGCACGCCGATGTTACCGAGCGCAAGCTGCAGCACGCAGTAGGCGCGCGTGTTGTTGTTGCCGTTGGTGTGCTGCGTACCGCCCATGCACCATACCAGCGTGCCAGGCTTGTTTTCGTGCAGCATCTTGGCGACGCGCTCAAGCTGCGCGCCCGGCACACCGGTGACCTTCTCGGTCTCTTCCGGCGTCCACTTCATCACTTCCTTCTCGACCTGGTCGAGGCCCCAGACGCGCTGGGCGACGTATTCCTTGTCGACCCAGCCGTTCTTGAGCACGTGATAGAGGATGCCCCACACGAGCGCGACGTCGGTGCCCGGACGGAAGCGCACGAACTCATCGGCATGCGCGGCGGTACGGGTAAAACGCGGATCGCAGACGATCAGCTTTGATTTATTCTGCTCTTTCGCCTTCAGAATATGCTGCACGGCAACCGGATGCGCTTCGGCCGGATTGGAGCCGAACAGGATCATCGCCTTCGAGTTGTGCATGTCGTTGTAGGAGTTGGTCATCGCGCCATAGCCCCACGTATTCGCGACGCCCGCGACCGTGGTGGAGTGGCAGATGCGCGCCTGGTGGTCGCCGTTGTTGGAGCCCCAGAACCCGTAGAACTTGCGGAACAGGTAAGCCTGCTCGTTGCTGAACTTGGCGGAGCCCAGCCAGTAAACCGAATCGGGACCGGACTCTTTGCGGATCTTGAGCATCTGGTCGCCGATCTCGTTGATCGCCTGCTCCCAGGACACCCGTTTCCACTGCCCGCCTTCCAGCTTCATCGGATATTTCAGACGGCGTTCATTGTGCGCATGTTCGCGCACCGACGCGCCCTTGGCGCAGTGCGAGCCCATGTTGAACGGGCTTTCCCAGCCCGGCTCCTGGCCGACCCAAATGCCATTGTGCACTTCGGCGATGACGGTGCAGCCGACCGAACAATGCGTGCAGACGGATTTGACACGCGTGGCGCCCGCGGTGAGCGGACCGAATGCGGCCGCATCCGCCTTCTTCACCGCGCCCGGCATCGTGCTTGCCAACGCGACGCCGCCGGCAACGAGGCCGGAGCGCGCAAGGAAGGCGCGGCGATCAAGGCCGGTGCCGGCAACCGATGCCAAGCCTTGCGTCAGACGCGTTGCCTTGGCGGTGCCGTTGGATTTTTTTCTGAGCATGTCTCCCTCCTGAGTGGGATCGTCACGGGCGCGTCGGTGCGCGCCGGTCGGCTGAATGAACGGGTCGCGGTCAGAAACGGGCGAGCTTGTAGTAGGTCTTGACGGATTCGGTTTCGCGGTAGCCGGCGTGCTGTTCCGGCTCGACCGGCCCCTTGCCGGCAACCGTTTCGCTGGCGCCGGCGGCGGTCGCGGCGACGGCAGCACCGGCGGCAAGGCCGGCACCGGTCAAAACCCGGCGGCGATCGATGAGACGCGCATTGTCGTTGTCCGTGCGCATGTCAGTTCTCCAGTGATCCGTGGGACGCCGAGCGGGCCACGCTCGCGAAGATGGGGCTGCCGCGGCGAGCCAAACTCGCGCAGTAGGAATGAGAGATGTCGCCATACGAGAAGCAGTGAATGACCATCTTCCTCCCCAGAAAGACTCGGTTCGGACTAAACACAGGGCTCGCATTGCTTTTTGGCTTGGTACGCGAGTCTGTCATTAGTCTGCTTCGAAAGTATAGCGTTGGCCTATGGAAATAGACAATGGGTTTTGACGCGAATTTATGCAGAACTTTGGAACTAAAGCCGCAAACAGCCTCGAATTGACAGGCCGAATATGTTGCGGTGCAATAGCGACTAGTTCGTCTTGTCCGGAGCCTGCTCGTCCGGTGAGGCGGCCGGTTCCTCCGGATCAGGCTGCCGCGCTGCGGCATTCAACTTATCCTCAGCTGCGTCGTTTTGGCTCAGCGATCCGCCGTCAGTTTCATCTTCGGGCGCGGCTACGGCCACCGGCTCGGACGCATGATCAGCATCGTCGGATTTCGCCGGATCGAGCTTGGCCAGCTTCTCCTCGACGTCGTCGAGAAAGCCCTTGCCGATCTTGTAGTTGGTCTGCGCGAGCGTGATCGGCGTATCGATGAGGTTGAAATCCTCGGCGTAGTCGTCGAGCCCGTCGATATGGCCGAAGATGGGATTGCTCCGCCACAGCTTGCGCAGCGCGGCATTCTTCAGCTTTTCCGGGACGCTCTTGCCAAAAAACACGGTGTAGTCGGACTCGTCGGTGAGTTCCTCGATGGACGGCAGCGCCGGCGTCTCCTCGGTCGGCTGGACAGCGGCATCATTCGCTTTCGCGTCCTGCTCTTGCACCAGCGGCTGCTTCTTCTCGGGCGGCTCGTCGATGACGGCGCCGCGCCGCGCGGCCAGCTTGCGCTGCGACCACCGCGACAGCCGCGCGTTAATATCCCCGCTCACCAGAACTCCTCTTCGCGCGCCGCGCGTGGCACCTTGCCGCCGTAATCGTCGACGTGGCGCTTGTTCTTTCGTTTCTTGAACGGGACGTCGACGTGATGGACCGCTACGAATTCGCGCACCCAGCTTGCGATCTCAGGCGACATCGGCACGCCTTCAACGATGTCGTCGCTATCCGGCGTATAGCCCATCGCTTCATAGGGACAGGCGGTAACGAGAAACGGCTTGTAGTCGAGGCCTTCGTCGTCGTCGTTGCGGCGCAAGATGACGTAGACAACGGGCACGTCCTGCGTGAGATTGGTCAGATAGCCTTCCGTCTCGCCACGAAACAATTCGAGGTCGAGCGCGCCGCCGTGAAACTGCTCGAAACCGTCATCGGAGGCGAGTAGCTGGCCAGGCTCCGCAGACGTGCGCGGCACGACGCCGATCGGCCGCCACACCAAATCCTGCCATTTATTGGTGCTGTCGCGCCGCTCGATGACGACGCTCACCGGCATCACGGCGTCGGGCATGGTCGCTTCCTCTCAGACGTCGCGCGACACGCCTCAGTAGCGGTTGACGCGATAATAGTTCTTCACGTCCGGCGAATTGGGATTGTAACGCGCCTTCTTGGCTTCCTGTTCCAACTCGGTCGCGTGCGCTTGCGTGGCAATCGGCGCGGCCGCGGCGAGCGCAAGGCCCGCGCCGGCGCCGACGCTCGCGCCCATCACGCGCAGAAAATCGCGGCGGGCCATCTTGTCTTGCTGCTTCTTTGCCATTGCCAGTCCTCCCTCTAGGAATTTCGGCAGTTCATTCACGTCGGCAGCGCGAAGGCTTCGGTTTCGATATCGATGAACACGCGTCCGACCGCGCCGACGTGCCGGTAAAAATCCGCACTCTCCACTCGTTCCATATCGGAAAACAGCCGTCCGATCCAGGGTGCGAGATGTTTCTCGAACACCTCCTGGTCGGTTCCCGCCGGCGTATCGAAGGCGCCGCCGACGATACCGGACATGATTTCGCACAGGATGGCGGCGTGATCTTCCGGTTCCACCACGCCTTCGCTGCGCATAATGCCGAGCTTGGCAAGATCGTCGCGCAGGCGCGCGAGCGGCCGCTCCTGCAGGAACCCCGAGAGGTAATAAGAACCGTAAGGCAGCAGTTCGCCGCGGCCCAAGCCGATGAACAGATTGAAGAACTCGCGCTCAACCGCCTCAGGGTCGGCCGCGCTGGCTGCATCCGCCAACGCGATATGCGCAAGGCCGAGCGGGGTCGCATCGCCGCGCAGTTCCGACAAACGCTTGAGCAAGCCTGCGTCCGGCGCGCGTGCGAGCAGGACCGCCAGCAGCGCATATTCCTGCGCGCGTGCCATGTCGATCTCGTCGACGACCGCCTGCTTGTTCTCGCCGTAAAGGTCGGGCCGCAGGATCGCACGGGCAACGCCCGTCACCGCCTCCACCGTCAGCACGCGCTCGGCCGGCACGCGCGTCCAGTTGGACACCGACGGCTGCGAAATGCCGATGCGGCGCGCAAGCTCGGTGACACCGCCGACCGCGCGAATCGCCTCCTGCAAGCCGTGATCGCTGTCCTGATCCTGTTTCATCGCCATGTACTTTATACTGTACTTTATAGTGCACTTTACCCGCGGCAGGCGCTCAAGGGCCATGGACGCCACTTAAACCCGCCTTTGCGGCATTTATTCGCGTTCTGCCTATCGCGCAACGATCAACCCACCGCTTCCAGATGGCGGATCGGGAGGCCGCTCACCAGATTCTGCGGCTTCATGCGGATCGTTTTGTCGCCCGTCATGGCGAGGATCATGTAGACCGGCTCGCCCTTGACCTTGTCGAGCATGACCGACGGGTCGCGAAACGTCAGCCGGAACAGACCGACCACACGGCCCATGGTGGCCTCGTCCAAAGCTTCGTCGTTCCATAACATGTCGCCGATCTGGGTGGCGTCGGCATCGAGCCCGACATACCAGGCAAGATTGTCCTCGCGCAGTTCGGTCAATGGCTCGATGGTGACGTCGACACCGAGCACATGCGCGATCCACCGCCGCATCGCTTCGGCGAGCGCGACGAGCCCGGCACGGCCCGCCGTCAGATCGAGCGCCATGTCGAACCGGTCGCTGCGCTCCCAATACGTCCCGGCGTTGTCCTCGTTGAGCACGTCGATATTGGCCTCGGCCGGCAGGCCGAGCATGGAGACGAGCGGCGTCACCGGGTTTTGGCTGCCGCCGCCGACGGTTTCCTCATCGGCGACCAGCAGCGAGCCGTCGTGCAGCGTGACGCGCTGGGTGCGGAAGAACAGCTCAGCCGCGCGCAAAACGCGCGGTTCGGTGACGCCGTCGAGCGCGTTGCGCAGAATCACGTGCACGAGCTGATTGACGAAAAGCGGCGGCGTGTTGCCGAGACCTTTGCGCACGAGATCGACATAGGCCGCTTCCAGCGTCTTGTGGCGCAGGAGATGGTCGCGGAAGGCGATCAGCAGTTGCCAGTTCTCGCGCGCGTCGGCGTCGGCGATCGCCGCGATATCGCTCTCCGGCACCGGCATGCGGGGATGGCTCAGCAGCGCGCCGTGCAACGTGCGCTCGACCGCGCACGCCTCCGGCGGCGGAATCAACTCGGGCCGCGCGAGATAAACCTTCAGAAAGGCGTCGGTCACGGCCAAGCCACCGCCCTCGTCGCGGTCGAGCAGATGGTGTCCGCAAGACAGCCAGAAGTCGGTCATTCGCGCTCCTTCTCGGCGAGCGCGATGAGATCGACCGCATCGCCCGCTTCTTCTTCGTCCTCGCCCTCGACTTCCATGAACGAAAATGCGCGCGCGGGCTTTGCACCTTCGCGCGGGCGCAAGGTGCGGAAGGCCTCGCGCACATTGCCGTCCTCGAACACCCGGTGCACGGCAATCAGCGTGTCCTGCGGCTGACTGCACAGCAATTCGACAAACGCCACCTCTTCTTCGGCGGCCATCGCCGCCGCCTGTATGTCGGGAGCGCCGAAGCGTTCGACCAGTTGCATTGCCAGCGCTTCAACCAGATTGGCACGGTCGGCCTCGCTCGCCTCCACGATCTGCACCAAGGTCGACCAGCCGAGCGAACCGACGCCGAGAAAGCCACTGCGGAACGCCGTGCGCGCCTTGCCTTCGAGCCTGGCCGGATCGTCGTTCCAGAACACGAACGCGCCGGAGACGGCCCATTCGCCGGGTTCGGCCGGCGGATCGAACACGAATGTATCCGATGGATCGAGCCTGATGGTGCGCAGGAGCTTCAAAGCCGCGGCTCCTTGCGGACCGGATCGAACCAGCCGGCCGCAAGCCGTGGCTGCAGCGCGTGGCGCTCGGCGTCGGTTGCGGCCATGCGGCGGACCAGAAGGTCGCCATTGTCGTCGATATCGCGGCGCAATCCCTTGTCGCGCGGCAGGTAGCCGATGTAGTTCTGCGCGACCGCACCGAAGCCGCGTTCCTGCCAGGCATCGTTCGCGACCATGAAGTTGCGCGCGAAGCTTTCCACCACGCGGTTGATCGTGATGTCGGTAAACCCTTCCTCGGACAGTGTGGTGATGTCCGGGTTGGTGCCTGGCTCGTCGATCGTCATCGCCGCGGTGCGGATCATGGCGCCGAACACCAGCCAGGGCGGCACCTCATCTTCCTGCACGTTTTCCGGCCAGGCGATGCGGCCGCCGCCGACCAGCCCGCCATTGACCAGAATGGCGTCGGGCCAGTCGATGACGATGGCGGTTTCCGGCTCGGCGATGGCCGCCAAAGCATCGACCAGCGCCGTCATGCCGGCATAAAGCGCTCGCCGCGCCTGCCGCAATGGCTCGTCGGGTTCCAGCACCAGAGCGAATTCGGCAAGATCGAAACGACCGACATGCACCAGCGTACCGGCCCCTTTGTCGCCAGCAATGGCAATCGCGTGGTCGAACGCGTCACCCATTTCACGCAGGCGCACAGGCGTAAACGGCGGCGGCAACCGCAGTTCCGGCGCCAGCAGCGCTCCCGTGCCTGTCCGAGATTGCAGCGGCATTGATCTTCGCCCACCCTTTCTTATTTGAATGCTTATAGTTATAGCTCGACGGAAGCCGTGGCCAGACCCCGCCTGCGCGGCGGATCGCGAAAGGAAAGCGAAGCATTAACGGCTGAAGCGCCGCGAATAGCGGGTCCACGTAAAGGTTCATGAGCCGATGGCCGAACGGCCGCGCAAAATCCTGATCTGCACGTGCGAAGACACCATGCCGCTCGACGGCGCGATGGTTCGCCGCGTTTGCAAGAACGCCGATGTCATCGAAGGCCGGCAGTTCTGCCGCAGCGAGATCGAACGCTTCCGCAAGGCGGCAACGGGCGGCGACACCATTACCGTCGCCTGCACGCAGGAAGCGCCGATCTTTACCGAGGTGGCGGCCGAAGTGCCGGGCGAGCATGGCCTGAATTTCGTCAATATCCGCGAAACGGCCGGTTGGTCGAAAGACGCCATGAACGCCGGCCCGAAAATGGCGGCGCTGCTTGCCGCAGCCGACGAGCCAGAGCCGGCAATTCCTTGCGTCAGCCTCTCGAGCGAAGGCAACGCGCTGCTCTATGGCAGCGACGAACGCGTGCTCGAAGCGGCGCAACTGCTCAAGGACCATCTCGATCTCACCGTTCTGATCAAGGACGCCGGCACCGTGCTGCCGCCACGCGTGACGGAGTTCCCGCTGGCGAAAGGCACCATTCGTTCTGCCTCCGGCTATCTCGGCGCCTTCGATCTGACGATCGACGGCTATGCGGCGCCGGCGCCGTCCTCGCGCGAAGGGCTTAAATTTGCGGCACCGCTCAACGGCGTGGCCAAACGTTGCGATCTGCTGATCGATCTTTCCGGCGGACCCTCCTTGTTTCCCTCAGCCGACCTGCGTGACGGCTATTTGCGCGCCGATCCGGGCGATCCGGCGGCGGTGCTGCGCACCGTGCTGAAAGCGCGCGACCTGACCGGCACGTTCGAGAAGCCGCGTTATGTCATCTACCGGGACGATCTCTGCGCGCATTCGCGCGCCGGTATTGTCGGCTGCCGCCGCTGTCTCGATCTCTGCCCGACCGGCGCGATTGTGCCGAATGGCAATGCCGTTGCCATCGATCCGCATATCTGCGCCGGTTGCGGGCAATGCGCCGCGGCCTGCCCGACCGGTGCTGCCTCCTACGCGCTGCCGCAGTCGGACGTGCAAATGCGCAAACTGCGCACGCTGCTCACGGCCTACCATGATGCCGGCGGCAAACAGCCGGTGATCCTGTTTCACGATGGCGAGCACGGCGCCGGGATCATCGAAGCGCTGGCGCGCTACGGCGACGGCCTGCCGGCAAACGTGCTGCCCTTGCAGCTCAACGAGATCACGCAAATCGGGTTGGAATCGGTTGCGGCGGCGTTCGCTTACGGCGCGTCGGCCGTGCGCATGCTGACCCGCGCCAAACCGCGCCATGACGTTGCCGGCTTGCATAAAACGATTGCGCTGGCCGAACCGATCCTCGCCGGCCTTGGCTTCGAGGGTGCGCGTGCTGCGACCATCGAAACCGACGATCCCGACGCACTCGGCGCCGCCTTGCGCGCCATCGCTCCAATGGACGGCGCGGCAAAGCCTGCGACCTTCGCGCCGGTCGGCAAGAAGCGCGAGGTCACCCAGCTTGCCTTGCGCGAATTGCACGGCGTGGCGCCGCAGCCGGTCGACGTCATCGCGCTGCCGGATGGCGCGCCATTCGGCGGTGTCGACGTCAATGTCGACGGCTGCACGTTGTGTTTGTCCTGCGTGTCGGCCTGCCCGACCGGCGCGCTGTCGGACGACCCGGAAAAGCCGATCCTGCGTTTTGCCGAAGATGCCTGCGTGCAGTGCGGGCTGTGCAAGGCGACGTGCCCGGAGAAAGTGATCAGCCTCATGCCGCAGATCGATTTCCGTGCCGCGACCGCCGAACGCCGCGTCATCAAGCAGGAAGAACCCTACACGTGCATCGCCTGCGGCACGCCCTTCGGGGTGAAGAGCTCGGTCGAGCGCGTCATTGCGAGCCTCGAAGGCAAGAACTGGATGTACAAGGATTCCAAGACGCGGCTCGACGTCATCCGCATGTGCGCCGACTGTCGCGTCAACGCCATGATGGAATCGAAATTCGATCCGTTCGCCGGGCCAGACCGTCCGGCCGTGCGCACCACAGAGGATTATCTGCGCGAACGGGAAAAGGAAAAAGACGAACCGTAATTACTTCGTCGCCTTGGCGAGAAATTCCATCAGCGCCTTGCGGTCGTCGGCCGAACCGATCTTCTGTTCCGGCATCTTGGTGCCGGGCGTGTAATGCATTGGACCGACCTCGAACATCTTCGACACCGTCTCCGGCGTCCAAACGATGTCCATCTTCTTGAGCGCGTCGGAATAATGATAGCCGGGCAGCGACGCGATTCTGCGCCCGAAGATGCCGTGCAGGCTGGGACCGGCCTTGTTGCCTTCGTCGGCCGACAGTGTGTGGCAGGCAACGCAGGCGCGGAACACCTTGGCGCCGTGATCGCCCGCGTATTTGGCGAGCGGATCGGACGGCGCGCCGACCACGACGGTATCGATCGGTTCGCCCTTGATCGCGTCCCAGCGGCGGATCATGCGGTCGGTCCCGCCGGTCAACAGCGTCTTGTTGTCTGGAAAGAACGCCACCGACCACACCGGCAGGCCGGGACCGATCAATGTGCGCGCGAGTTTGCGCGCCTTGCGGTCGATCACCGCCACCGAGCCGCGGATGCCGGCGGCGGCAAGGAGTTTGCCGTTTGGTGACAGCGCAAGCTGAATAACGGGTGTCTTCGAGGCTTCGACTTCGGCTTTCATTTCGCCTTTCGGCGACAGGAAGAAGACTTTGCCGGTGGCGCCGGCGGCGACGATCTCGCCGTCGCCCGCCACGACCACCGTGTTGAGCGGGCTCGGCAGGCGGCGCACGACCATGCCTTCGCCGTCGAGCGGCCAGATGCGCAACGTCGTGTCGTAACCTGCGCTGATGACGTGCGCGCCATCCGGCGAAAAGGCGACGCCGTTGACGTTCTGCTCGTTACCTTTCAAGACGCGCGGCGCGCCGCCTGACAGTGGCCACAGCCGAACGGTGTGATCCCATGATGCCGAAGCCAACGTTTTGCCGTCGGGCGACACGGCGAGCCCGGCAATCGGGCCGGTATGGCCGCTGAGCACTTTGTCCGGCTGTTGCTTGCCCGGCGTCCAAATGGCGATGCGCCCGTCGGCGCCGCCGGTGACGATGCGGCCATCTTTCAGGAAGGCGACGGCGTTCACGGCGTCGTCGTGGTAGCGCATCACTTGTTCCGCGACATTACGCTCGAGCGACCAGCGGATCGCCGAGGTATCGAAGCTGCCGGAGACCGCGCGATTGCCGTCCGGCGAAATGGCAAGTGCGCGCACCGGACCGCCATGGCCGCGCAATTGCGCCAGCGCCGGCCCCGGAGCCATCGCCAGCAATGCCAAGACCAGCCACAGTCGTTTGATGCAAATGGACATTTCGGGGTCGCATGCTCCGGGACTTATGCGGCGAAAGTTTAACCGTCAGCGGGCGTCATACCGAGCGCGGCAATGCGCTCCTGCGTTGCCGGGTCGCGCAAAGCGGCGAGGAAAGCCTGCACGGCCGGACGTTCCCGCCGGCTCTCAACGAGCAGGAAATCGTAGTGTTCCGGCGACACCGGCAGAAAACCGAGATCATACATTTTGGCCACCGGCGCGATGGCGAGGCCCCAGTCGGCGCGCCCTTGCGCGATCGCGGCCGCCACGGCGTTGTGCGACTTCGGCTGGTTGGCGTAGCCCGGCGGACGCACGCCCTCGAGCAGTCTGTCGACCAGCACACGAGTACCGGAGCCGGCATTGCGGTTGACCATCAAGGCGGAAACGTCGGCGAGCGCGGTCTTCAACGCCTCGGCCGCGCTCTTGCCTTCGAAGCGCTTATCGCCTGGCCGGAACAAGATGCCTTGCATGCGCCGCCATCCGGGCACCAGCGACAGGCCCGGCGCGACGAGATGCACGTTGTATTGTCCCGTTTGCGGGTCGACGAGGTGAACCGGCGCGACGTCGCATTCGCCGCGGTTCGCGGCCGCCACGCCGCCGAGACTGCCGACGGCAAGCACGCGCGCCGAGAAGCCGCGCTCGGACAGCGCGCCGACCACCACATCGAGCGCGACGTCATGACTGCCCATGACGACGAGATCCGGCGCATGGGCAGCATTACCGATCAACGTCACTTGGGTTTGACTGCCGGCATCGAGCGCATTGGCGAGCGCATCGATTTCGATGAAGCCATCGGCCTGCGAGAAACTGGTCACCGCGCCCGAGCCTTTGCCGGTCGGGAATGCGACGGTGCCCTGGTCGCTGTCGATCAACGAGACGAGGAGAAATTCCTTGCGGCCGAGCTCGGAGGCGACGCGCACCGGCACGGTGGCGTCGACGGTCTGCGCGGCTTCCGGCGGCAGACCGGCGCGCGCACGGATCACCGGCGCTACGTATGCATGGAAGGTGAAGATCGCCGAGGTCGGAAAGCCGGGCAGCACGATGATCGGCTTGCCTTCGACGACACCGAGGCAGAGCGGTTTGCCCGGCTTCAGCGCAACGCCGTGCACGATGATGCCGGGTGTGCCCAGCCTGGAAACAATTGCGTGCGACAGATCCCCGGCGCCTTTCGACGTGCCGCCCGACAGGACCACGATGTCGGCGTCCTTGAGCGCGCGGCGTACCGCTTCGTCGAGCACTTGCTCGTTGTCGGGAAAGGCTCCGAAGCGCAGCGGCTCGCCACCGGCCTCTTCCACAGCCGCCGCGATGATGGCGCCATTGCTGTCGTAAACGCCCGCCGGTTTGAGCGGCGAGCCCGGCGCCACCAGTTCATCGCCCGTCGATAGAACCGCCACTTTCGGCCGCCGCACCACCTCGACATCCGACAAGCCGCACGCGGCCAGCATGCCGATCTCGCGCGAGGCGATGCGCGTGCCGCGACGAAGCAATGTCTCGCCGCGCGCAATATCGGACCCGGCGTAGGAGACGAACTGCCCCGGCGACACGCCGCGACGGATTTCGATGCTGGGTGCATCGCCTTCGATCAACTCGGTGTGCTCGATCATCACTACCGCATCGGCGCCACGCGGGATCACGCCGCCGGTGGCGATGGTTGTTGCGGTACCGGGCGCGACCTCAAGCGCCGGCGCATCACCGCAGGCAATCACCTCGGCGTTCAGCTTCAAAATTTTCGGGTTGCTGTCGCTGGCCCCGAGCGTGTCGGCAGCGCGCACCGCAAACCCGTCGACATTGGAGCGGTCGAACGGCGGCGCGTCGACCATCGCTATTACGTCGTGCGCGAGCACGCGCGTCAATGCGCCGGCGAGTGAAACGCGTTCGCCCGACAGCGGCGACAAATCGAGATGCTTTTCGAATCGCGCGCGCGCGTCCTCGGCCGACACCACTTCGAGGAATTGTTCCTGCCGCGCGGCGGCACGCACACGCTTGAGCAACGCCTCCTGCCCGTCCGGTACTGCCTTGCGCGTCCTGCTCATGGCCATGGCCTCACCGCGACCGGCGTGCCGGCGGGATAGCCTTCGCTTTCGGCCGGCACCAGGATCCAGCCGTCGGAGCGGGTGAGCGACGACAGCGGCAGGTAGCGGCTGGCGAGCGGTTCGACGTCGTTGCCCGTGCGCCGCACCGGCACCAGTTCGGCAACTCCGACGGTCGAGGTGACTTTACGGATCAGCGTCAGCATGTCGGGTGTTTCGTTGTACTTGGCGGCGCAAAGGCGCTCCAGCAGCGCGCGGCCGACCGTCATCCAAACGGACAACGCAGCATCGAGCCGGCCCGGCAGCAGAAGGATAGGTCGCTTGCCCGAAAATCCAAGTGCCGCGGTTTCTCCCGGCGCCAGCGCAAAACCATGCACGGCAAGGCGGCCGCCGCGCGCCAGCACATGCACGCTGGAGTCGTTGCGTCCCGAACCGGTCCCGCCGATGGCGATGATCGCGTCGGAATTTTCGGACGCCGCTGCCAGAACGCCATCAAGCCCGCGGCCGAGTTCAACGCGCGCGGAGCCGCCGCGGCGCTCGACATCGGCCGCGATCATCTGCGCGGCAGCTGCGACAAGGGCGCTGCCGCGCAATGGAAAGACGCGAATGCGCGGTTCGCGCACCGTGACACGCGTCAATCCGGCGGCGGCGAACGCGGCAATATCGGTGATACGGATGCGTTCGCCGGCGCGGCGCAACGTCATCGCGGACTCGCAGTCGCCGCCCACCGGCAGCATGCCGTCGCCGGGATTGAGGCTGACCAGCACCTCGGCGCGGCCGGAAAATGTTTTCACCGCATCGAAAGGCGCAACGCTGTCCGCGCCCGGCGGCATGACCTGACCCGCTTCGACCCGCGTCGGCCACTGCGTAAGCAGGACCGGTGAATAACCACCGGCACCGAGCGTTAAATCGGCGGCAATCGCCCAGCCATCCATCAGGGCAATCGGAGCGGCCGGCCGCGCGGCCGACGTGACGTCGGCAGCGAGCGTATGGCCCAGCGCTGCCGCCACGTCGAGCGGACGCGGCGTCACGGGTTTCACCTCGGCATCGATCATCGCCAGCACATCGGCAAGCGGGGTCAGACGCGCAATCAGCTGTAAAGCTTCAGTATCGACGGCCATTCTCGACAGACCTTGGCGTTTCCAGCGGCGGCTTGTCCAGTCTGGCGCTCGCGTCCCGACCGCACTTGCGGCGAAAACCGCGGGTCTCTCAAGGGAAAATCAAGGCCTCCTCAAAGCCTGTGCGGCGGGCCGCCGCTAGCGTGGCGGCCTACCGGCCCGGCCATCCCGGCATCGGGCCAAAACGGAGATGAGCTATGAACGTATCGACCCAAGCGATCACAACCGCGGCCGCCGTCCCAGCGCCCGATTTGACCGCCACGAAGACGCGCCAGCAGGCGGCCTGGTCGTCGGGCGACTACGCCCTGATCGGCTCGACGCTGCAGATCGTCGGAGAAACACTGGCCGAAGCGCTCGACCTGCGCAGCGGCCAGAGCGTCCTCGACGTTGCCGCAGGCAACGGCAACATCACGCTCGCCGCCGCGCGGCGCTTTTGCAACGTGACCTCGACCGATTACGTCGCGAGCCTGCTCGAACGCGGCCGCGCGCGCGCCACCGCCGACGGACTGACGGTCGAATTCCGCAACGCCGACGCCGAAGCGCTGCCGTTCGCGGACAATACGTTCGATGCCGTGGTGTCAACATTCGGCGTCATGTTCACGCCCAATCAAGACAAAGCCGCCTCCGAGATGGCGCGCGTGACCAAGCACGGCGGCAAGATTGGGCTCGCCAACTGGACGCCGGGTGGCTTCGTCGGCCAGATGTTCAAGACCATCGGCAAATACCTGCCGCCGCCTGCCGGCACCAAATCGCCGGCGCTGTGGGGCACGCAGGCGCGGCTCGACGACATGTTCGGAGCAGCAGCCGCCTCGATCGCGGCCGAGCCGCGTCACTTCAATTTCCGCTACCGTTCACCCGAGCACTTCGTCGAATTTTTTCGGACCTATTATGGCCCCATGCTCAAGGCGTTCGGCGCGCTCGACGAGGCCGGCCAGAAGGGTCTGCACAACGACTTGATCGCGCTGATCGCGCAGATGAATGAGGCCGACGACGGGACCATGGTGGTTCCCAGCGAATATCTGGAAGTGGTGATTGTGAGGAAGTGAACCGCAGGCGGCGTCATGGCCGGTCTTACCCCGGCCGTGACGTTGTCGTTGGCATGAAAGCCGTCCGCGACTACGGCCTGATCAATTCCGGCAAACTCCAGCGCATGGTCTGCTTGCCGTTCTTGAACGCGGCCACCGGCTGCGCGATCTCGGCCACCGCCTGCTCCGGCGTCTGCGCGTTGAGCAAAACGACATCGGCCGGGTTTCCGACCGCGAAGCCGTAGTCCTTGAAATTGAGCAGCGCGGCCGAGCGCGTGGTGAGCATCTCGAAACATTGCCGCAGCTCCGCCGGCCGGTCGAGAAACAGGAGATTGGCGTAGAGATTAGCGATCCGCACCAGCGAGCAGTCGCCGTAAGGCGTCGCCGGATTGAGCACGTTGTTGGTCGATAGCGAACATTTCACACCGTGATCGCACAGCACGTTGGCGTCGGCGACGCCGCGGCGCACGGCGTGGTCCTGGTCGCGCCCCATCAGGAACAGATCGGTCGCCGGCAGTACGGTGACGGCAACCCCGCTATCCGCAAGCTGCCTGGCAACCGCCGCCATCTTGTCGGGCGGCAGCAATGAGAGCTTCGCCATGTGGCCGGCCACGACGCGGCCGCCGCGCTTGTACTGGTCGGTCAGCTCGCGCACGAGATGGATGTACATGTCGTCGGCGGTGGGGCCGACGTCGAGATGCATGTCGATGTCGACATCGAATTCTCGCGCCAGCTCGAAGATGCGCCTGATCTGTCCCGGCCCGTCCTTGTCGTAACGCGGCGCGCCGCCGATCACCTTGGCGCCGCGCTTCAGGCCCTCGACCAGCAGCTCATCGGTGCCCGGAAAACTGATCAAGCCTTCCTGCGGAAACACGCAGATCTCGATGTCGATCGCCCACTTGTAGTCGTCGATCAGCGCTGCAACGCCGTCGAAGCCGCGCATGCCGATGCCGGGATCGACCTCGAGCTGCGTGCGCATGCGCGTGCAGCCGTGCTTGATGCATTCCTCAAGCGTCTGCTTGGCGCGCGTATAGACATCCTCGACGGTCATCGTCTTTTTTACGGGCGTAACGCCGAAGACGGGACTTAAGCTCTTGCGCTCCTGCGGGGCGCAGCGATCGATGATTCGCGATTTGTCGAGATGGATGTGGCTTTCGATTAACCCCGGACAGGCGAGTAGCCCACCTGCATCGTAAACAGGCGCGTCGGCGGCAATGGCGCGGTCGATCGCCGCGATACGGCCGCCTTTCACCCCGATATCGGTTGGCGTTTTCTGGCCGGCCAGCCGGACGTTGCGGATAATGAGGTCCACGAGGCTTTCAACCGAAAAAGGGATGTCACCGAGTCGGTCCGCGCCACGCGTAGCCAGGCAGCCCCGTGGCGGAACGATGATGATCGCGATGAATTCCCGGCACAAGACCGTCAGGACGCGTTCTCGAAACGGTTAACTTTTCACCACTTGCAGCCCATCAATCAGAAGTTCCCGCTTTTCTGTAGAAATCCGCTGCCCAATCTTGCGGCAGGTTGTCCCGGCGGCGCGATTTGTGCATATACCAAACCCCCGACGAGGTGCGTTGCCCTCGTCGTGTCGTCGAATGCGCGCCAAAATCGAATGGTCGTTGCCGCGCGTTCTAGTGCAACCGGGTAATCAGCAGCCGCACACACGAGCGCCATGCCGCGACTGAAAACAAAGTCTCCAGCACCTGCTCCGCTCAAAGCTGGCAGCGAGGCGGCGAAGCTGCGCGAGGCGATCCTGGCCAAGCTGACCTATGTGCTTGGCAAGACGACCGCCACCGCCGCCGATTACGACTGGTATCAGGCAACGGTGCTCGCTGTACGCGACCGTGTCGTCGATATCTGGATGGACTCGCGCGAAGAAACAAAAAGTCAAAAGAAGAAACGCGTCTATTATCTCTCGATCGAATTTCTGGTCGGCCGGTTGCTACTCGACACGCTGACCAATTTGCGTCTGGCGGAGCCCGCGCGGCGCGCGCTTGAGAGCCTCGGTCTCGATCTCGACACCTTACGCAAATGCGAACCCGATGCCGCGCTCGGCAATGGCGGTCTCGGCCGGCTCGCCGCCTGCTTCATGGATTCGATGGCGGCACTGGAAATTCCCGCGTACGGCTACGGCATTCGTTACGAAAACGGGCTGTTCGAACAACGCATCAAGGACGGCTGGCAGGAAGAATTCCCGGAGACCTGGCTCGCCCGCGGCAACCCGTGGGAATTCTTGCGCTCAAACAAGGCTTATGACATCGGCTTCGGCGGCATGGTCGAATATCTCGGCGGCGATGACGCCACCGCGCGCGCCGATCTGGTATCCGGCCGAAACCGTGGTGGCGGTAGCGCACGATACCCTGTTCGCGGGCTGGCGCGGCCGTCATGCTAATTCACTGCGTCTGTGGTACGCGCAAGCACCCTCTCCCATCCATCTCTCGGCGCTCGATCAGGGCGATGTCGTCGGCGCCACGGCCACGCAGGTGCGCGCCGAAGCGATTTCGCGCGTGCTCTATCCCAACGACGCGACGATTGAAGGCCAGGAACTACGCCTGAGACAGGAATACTTCTTCACCTCGGCCTCGCTGCAGGATCTCACGCGCCGTCACCTGGAAGAATTCGGTACGCTCAATTCATTGCCCGACCACGCAGCCGTACAACTCAATGACACGCATCCGGCGATCGCTGTCGCCGAACTGATGCGCATCCTCGTGGATGAGCATAATATCGGCTGGACCAAGGCCTGGAAGATCACGCGCGCGACGCTCTCCTACACCAATCACACGTTGCTGCCGGAAGCGCTGGAAACCTGGCCGGTTGATCTCTTGGGCCGGCTGCTGCCGCGGCATTTGCAGATCATTTATCTGATCAACTGGTTCCATCTGAAGGCGGTCGAGCGCGCGGGCTGCGAGGATCCGGAGTTTCTCGCCAGCGTCTCGCTGGTTCAGGAAAACGGCGACAAGCGCGTGCGCATGGGCCATCTCGCCTTTCTCGGCTCCCATTGCGTGAACGGTGTGTCGGAGCTTCACACCCGGCTGCTGCGGCAGACGGTTTTCCACGACCTCGCCGGCACGGTGCCGACGCAGATCATCAACAAGACCAACGGTATCACCTTCCGCCGCTGGCTCTACGACGCCAATACCGAGCTCACCGATCTGCTGGTCAAGACGATTGGCGAGCGCGTTCTCGACAACCCGGACGCTTTGCGCGACCTCGAGCCGTTCGCAACGAACAAAGAGTTCGTCGCACAGTATCGGAAGGCGCGCGAGGCCAAGAAGGACCATCTTGCCGAGCTCTTGCACGGCCGAACCGGTGTGCGGCTGCCGGGCGCTGCGCTATTCGATGTGCACATCAAGCGCATCCACGAATACAAGCGGCAATTGCTGAACATTCTGGAGACGATCGCGCTTTATCAAGCGATCCGCGCCGAACCCGATAAACCTTGGGCGCCGCGGGTGAAGATTTTCGCCGGCAAGGCAGCGGCGAGTTACGGGCGCGCAAAACTGATTATCAAGCTCGTCAACGACGCCGCGCAGTTGATCAACGCCGATCCGGTGGTCGGCGACCGGCTCAAGGTGGTGTTCGCGCCGAACTACAATGTCAGTCTGGCCGAGGCGATCATCCCGGCCGCAGATCTGTCCGAGCAGATTTCCACCGCCGGCATGGAAGCATCCGGCACCGGCAATATGAAGCTCGCGCTCAACGGCGCAATCACCATCGGCACGCTGGACGGGGCCAATATCGAGATCCGCGAGAAAGTCGGCGCCGACAACATTTTCATTTTCGGCATGACCGCGGAGCAAGCGACGGAGCGCCAGCGGGCAGGCTTCAAGGGCAGCGAGGCGGCCGACGCTTCGCCGCGATTAGCAGCGGTGTTGAATGCCCTGAGCGTCGGTGAATTCTCGCCCGACGACGAGGATCGTTATGCGGCGATCGTGCGCGCGGTGCTGGATTACGACCGCTTCATGGTCGCCGCCGATTTCGATGCCTACTGGGACGCGCAGCGCGCGATCGACAGACTCTGGCAAACGCCGGCCGAATGGTGGCGCATCGCCATCCTCAACACCGCACGCATGGGCTGGTTTTCGGCCGACCGCACCATTCGCGAATATGCCCGCGACATCTGGCGTGTGCCTGTGGCCCCACCCGCTAAGCCGTAAAGCTGCGCCCGGCCTGCGTTAATGCCTGCGCAACTCGCTTCAGTCCATTGTGTGAATTGAGCTCTTCGAGCGCCAACGGCAGCTTGCGCCGCCAGTTCGGATGCTCGTTATGCGTGGCCGGAACATTGATCTGATCGCGCACACCCAAAATATCGTCGAGCGCGATCACGGCGAGCCGTGCGGTCGTCGCGCCCAGAAACGACGCGACCGCGGCAATGTCGTCCGCCGGATACGACGGCGCCCAGCGGCCAAGCGCCTCGCGCAACGCGCTTTGCGACTGCGCGCGCGCCTCGTCGCTTTCGCCGGGATCGAGGCCGATCGCGCGCTTCACGCCGAGATCATAGCCTTCCAGCCAGCCGCGATAACTTGCCATGTCGTGGGTGTTGAAGGTCGCCAGCGCCTCGGCCGGATAGTGCTCGGGCGCGCGGAACGCGCCGCCATGCTCGCGCTCGAACAGCATCACGCGGCAGCCCCACAGACCCCAGCGCGCGACCGTGTCGTGGAAATTGTCCGGCACCGTGCCGAGATCTTCGCCGATGACGATGCAACGGAAGCGGTTGCTTTCTTCGCTGATCACGCGCAGCAACGCCTCGAAGGGAAAGCGCACATACGTGCCGTGTGCGGCGCTGACGTCGCACGGGAACAGAAACAAGCGTTGCAGTCCGAAGGCATGGTCGATGCGCAACGCGCCGGCGTGACGCATGGTGGCGCGCAAGAGTTCGCGCATGGCGGCGAAGTCGTGTTCCGGCAGCGCCCGCGGATTGAACGGCGCCAGTCCCCAATCCTGGCCGCCTGGATTGAATTCGTCGGGCGGCGCGCCGATCGATAGGTCGGTAAGCACGACATCCTGCCGCAGCCAGGCGTCGGCGCCATGGCGGTCGATGCCGACGGCGAGATCGGTGTAAAGCCCGACCGGCATGCCGTGTTGGCGCGCGATCGTTTGGCACGCGCCGAGCTGGCGGTCCGCCACCCACTGCGCGAACTCCTGAAACTCGCATTCGGCCACATTGGCCTGCCGGAACGCACTCAGCCTGTCATTGTCGGGACGGCGCCATTCGTCGGGCCAATGCGGCCATGGAGTCGGGGCATAGCGCTGACGCAACACCTCGAAGCAGGCAAAGCGCAACAGCGCATCATTGTGTTCCCGCCGATAGGCCTCAAAATCGTCGCGCCGTTCTTTCGTCGCCAACTTGCGAAAATTCTCGTGGGCAAGATGCAATGCTTTCAATTTTGCGCGCGCCACGCCGGCGTAGTCGATCATCTCCGCCGCGCGCAGCGCGGCAATGTCCTCGACAAGACCGGCCGCCGCGATGCCGGGAAATTCCGCAATGGCGTCGACATCGATATAGAGCAGATTGTGAAACAGCCGGCTGTTGGGCGCGTAGGGGCTGGCAGCCTCGGCGCGGTCGGGAAACAATGCGTGCAGCGGATTGAGGCCGATGGCGGAGGCGCCACACGCCGCCGCCAGCCGGATCAGCGCGGCGAGATCGGTGAAATCACCGTGGCCCCAGTTGCGGCGCGAACGCAGCGCGTAAAGCTGCACGGCAATGCCCCACAAGCGCCGGCCATCGCCTTGAAAGGCGCGTTGGTATTCACCCGCGGCGACGTGATGGGGCGCGGCTGCGCCCGCCGACATCGCGTCAATCAGCCGCGTTAAGATTTCGGGGCTCGCGGTGTGTCGATGGCCCAGGCCGTCGTAATATTCCGGCTCGACGCCCCAGGCTCCCGCTTTCGCCAGCAAATCGTCCATTAAGCGCTCGTTGTCGCTATGGCCGGCACGGGACCGGCGAAGGTTCGGTAAACCATGGGGAACTTTGGCCTTTTTTCGTAGTTCATCCGTAAGGGCATTTGTGGTTCTTTTTAGGGGGATTGCCGCCTGAGATCGCGAAAATGAAGCACCCCGAGCGGAGGGACCGCGTCGAGGCATGAAGCCACATTCAATCGCCGACACATGGGTGGCTCCAAATGATCCGACGGGACCTCGATTTCGCATCGAGGATGTTTACCCCTGCGTGGACTGCGGCCGCTTTCCGGTCAAACGCATTGCCGGCGAGCCGGTCGACGTCTGGGCCGATGTTTTTCGCGAAGGTCATGATGTCATCGCTGCCGCATTGATTTGGCGGCCCGATGACAGCGCCGAATGGCGACGCGAACCCATGCAGCATCATGGTAACGACCGCTGGCACGGCCGCTTCACGCCGCCGGCGCCCGGCCTTTACCTGTTCGCGATCGAGGCCTGGACCGATCAATTCGCGACCTGGCGCAAAGAATTTCACCTCAAGCAGGAGGCCGGCCAGCCCATCGCGCTGGAGGCGACCGAGGGCCACGAGCTGCTGAGTGAGTTGATGCCGAGCGCGGGTGCGCCGCGGCGCGTGGTGGAAGCGGCGGTGAAAAAATTCGCCTCCAGCAAGAAATCCGACGTCCTGCTCGACGACGCGCTGGCTGCCGCGATGGCGGCGACGGACAAGCGCCCCGACCTTACCCGCAGCCCGGTCGTGCCGCTCACCGCCGACCGTGAGCGCGCACGCGCCAGCGCCTGGTACGAGATGGTGCCGCGCAGCCAGAGCACAGTGCCGGGCCAGCACGGCACCTTCGACGATTGCATCGCGCGGCTGCCGGAAATCGCCGCGCTCGGCTTCGACGTGCTGTATTTCACGCCGATCCATCCGATCGGTCACATCAACCGCAAGGGCAAGAACAATTCGCTCAAAGCCGGTCCCGGTGACCCCGGCAGCTTCTACGCCATTGGCAACGAGCATGGCGGCCACGATGCCGTGCATCCCGAACTCGGTACGCTCGCCGACTTTCGCCGCTTGGTCGAGGCTTGCCACAAGCACGACATGGAAGTCGCGCTCGACTTCGCGGTGCAGTGCTCGCCCGATCATCCTTGGCTGAAAGAGCACCCGGAGTGGTTTCGCACGCGGCCGGACGGCTCCATCAAATACGCCGAGAACCCGCCAAAGAAATATGAGGACATCGTCAACCCGGATTTTAACTGTCCGGACCGCATCGCATTATGGGAAGCCCTGCGCGACGTCATCCTGTTCTGGGTGAAACAGGGCGTGCGTATTTTCCGCGTGGACAATCCACACACCAAGCCGCTCCCGTTCTGGGAGTGGATGATCCGTGAAGTGCGCGCACGCCACCCGGACGTTCTGTTCCTGGCGGAAGCTTTCACCCGGCCGAAAGTGATGAAGGCGCTGGCCAAGCTCGGGTTCTCGCAGTCCTACACCTATTTCACCTGGCGAACCGAGAAGCACGAATTGCAGGAATACCTGACCGAGCTCACCGGCTTTCCCGAACGCGAGTTTTACCGACCCAACTTCTTCGTCACCACGCCCGACATTCTTCCCGTCCAGCTCCAGAGCGGCGAACCCTGGCTGTTCAAGGCGCGCTTTGCGCTCGCCGCCACGCTGTCGTCAAACTACGGTATCTATAATGGCTTCGAGCTGATCGAGTACGAGCCGATCCCCGGACGGGAGGAATTCATCAATTCGGAAAAATACGAGCTGAAGACCCGCGATTGGGATAAGCCCGGAAATATCAAGGATTACATCGGCCGCATGAATGCACTGCGCCGCGCCAACCCGGCGCTGTTGCAGACGAACAATTTGCGATTCCTGCAGGTCGATGACGACAACGTGATCGGTTTCATCAAGGAGTCGGATGACGGCAGCAATGCGGTGGCGGTCGCCATCGCGCTTTCCTCCAGCCCGCACGAGTTCTGGCTACATTTCGGCGACTACCAGATTGGCCCCGCCGACGCCAGGCGACCGGTGCGCGCCATCGAAAACCTCGTCACCGGCGAGCGCCATCTGCTCGAATGGAACGGGCGGCGCCTGCGCATCGATCCGGCGAGCGATCCCGTCCTCATTTTCCGCTGTCACGCATAGAGTAGATTGCAGCGATGAACATCGTGCCCACGCTTGAAACCGACACCACGCCCAAAGCCGACGCCGAGGATGCGTTGTGGTTCAAGGATGCGATCGTCTATCAGCTGCACGTCAAGGCCTTCTTCGACAGCAACAACGACGGCGTCGGCGACTTCGCCGGACTGACCGAGCGGCTCGATTACTTGCGCGACCTTGGCGTCAACACGCTGTGGCTTCTGCCGTTCTATCCAAGCCCGGGCCGCGACGACGGCTACGACATTTCCGACTACGGCGATATCAATCCGTCCTTCGGCACCATGAAGGACTTTCGCCGATTCATGCAGGAGGCCAAACGGCGGGGACTGCGCGTCATTACCGAACTCGTCGTCAATCACACCTCGGATCAACACGATTGGTTCAAGCGCGCCAAGCGCAGCCCGGCGGGCTCCAGCGCGCGCAATTGGTACGTGTGGAGCGATACCGACCAGAAATACCAGGGCACGCGCATCATATTCACCGATACGGAGAAGTCGAACTGGACCTGGGACGCGGAGGCCGGCGCCTACTACTGGCACCGCTTCTTTCACCACCAACCGGATTTGAATTTCGACAATCCGCGTGTCGTCAAGGCCGTGCTGCAGGTGATGAAGCGCTGGCTCGATAGTGGTGTCGACGGGTTCCGGCTCGACGCGGTGCCTTATCTTTGCGAGCGCGAAGGCACGAACAACGAGAATTTGCCGGAAACTCACGCGGTGCTCAAACGCCTGCGGGCGGAGCTCGACGACTATGCCACAGGAAAAGTCCTGCTGGCCGAGGCCAATCAGTGGCCGGAAGACGTGCAAGCCTATTTCGGCAACGGCGACGAATGCCACATGGCCTACCATTTCCCGTTGATGCCGCGCATCTACATGGCGATCGCGCAAGAAGACCGTTTCCCCATCACCGACATTATGCGGCAGACCCCGGAAATCCCGGAAAACTGCCAGTGGGCCATGTTCCTGCGCAACCACGACGAGTTGACGCTCGAAATGGTGACCGACGTCGAGCGCGACTACCTTTGGTCGACCTACGCCTCCGATCCGCGCGCGCGCATCAATCTCGGCATCCGCCGCCGCCTGGCGTCGCTGATGGATAACGACCGGCGCAAAATCGAATTGATGAACTCGATCCTGATGTCGATGCCAGGCACGCCGATCATCTATTACGGCGACGAGATCGGCATGGGTGACAACATCTTCCTCGGCGACCGCAACGGCGTGCGCACGCCGATGCAATGGACGCCCGACCGCAATGGCGGATTTTCCCGTTGCGACCCGGCACAGCTTTACCTGCCGCCGATCATGGACGCGGTCT
The DNA here is from genome assembly GCA_963720835.1 of uncultured Pseudomonadota bacterium. Classification (GTDB taxonomy): domain Bacteria; phylum Pseudomonadota; class Alphaproteobacteria; order Rhizobiales; family Xanthobacteraceae; genus Pseudolabrys. The sequence goes on from CAVRHC010000024.1 coordinate 307,810, forward strand.
ACGGCTATTCGGCGGTCAACGTCGAGGCGCAGACGCGTTCGATATCGTCGCTGCTCAACTGGACGAAACGGCTGATCGGCGTTCGCAAGTCCACCAAGGTGTTCGGCCGCGGCACGCTCACCTTCATCCGCGCCGCCAACCGCGCGGTTCTCGCTTACGTGCGCCAGCTCGGCGACGAGGCGATCCTATGTGTCGCCAACATTTCGCGTTCGGCGCAGGCCGTCGAGCTCGACATGAGCCCGTGGAAGGGCCGCATCCCGCGCGAAATGCTCGGCCGCACGCGCTTTCCCCGCATCGGCGACCTGCCCTACCTCGTCACCTTGCCACCCTACGGTTTCTTCTGGTTCTCACTCGAACAGGAGGAAGGGGCCGAGCCCGAAAAGATTCTGCCACGGGAAATCACCACGCTTGTCCTCGGCGACGGCTGGGATTCGCCTCTGTCAGGCTGGACGCGGCGAACCTTCGAGCACGAGGTGCTGCCGGCCTTCATGCCGGACCGCCGCTGGTTCGCCGACAAGACGTCGCGTACGCTGAGCGCCCGGGTTGCCGCTGCCATCCCGTTCGAGCATGGAAACGACCGCTTTGCCGCGGTGATTGCGGACGTGACCGGCAGCCACGGCAGCACGCGCTATTTTCTGCCGCTGGCCATTCGCTGGACGCGCTACACAGCGATCGACAGAGGCCCGGCGAGCGTCGTCGCGGCCGTGCGCCGGGGCCCGCGCGAGGGCACTCTGCTCGACGCCACCGCCGAGTTCGAATTCGTCTCAGCGCTTTTGTCGAAAATTCACGCCGGCGAAACGGTCGGCAAAGACGGAGCAAGGCTCGAGTTCAAACCGACCGGCGCTTTCGCAAGTTCGGTGCTGCCGGAGATCAAGACGGTCGCACCAGTCGATCGCGAGCAATCCAATTCCAGCGTCATCGTTGATGACCAATTCGTCATCAAAATCCTGCGCCGCGTCACACCGGGCGTTCATCCCGAGGTCGAGATCGGGCGCTTCTTGACCGACGTCGCGCATTTTCAGAATACGCCGGCGCTGCTCGGCAGCCTCGAATTGGTGGAAGGAGAAAACCGCTCCGCGCTCGCGGTCGTACATGCCTTTGTCTGGAACCAGGGTGACGCCTGGAGTGTCACCAGCGCCGCGCTCGATCGATTCATCGACGAGCAAAGGCTGCTGCCCGACGAGACGGCGAGCGAGAGCTCGGAATCGGTGGCGATGCTGCAACGCATCCGGCAAATCGCCAAACGCACCGCCGAGATGCATCTCGCTTTCGCCAGCAATTCGGAGTTGCCGGATTTCGCGCCGGAGCCGATCACCGCCGCCGATACCGACCGCTGGACCGATGCGCTGACGGCGCGAGCGCAAAATGTATTCGTGCTGCTCGAGCGCGGACTGACGCAGCTTGCCGAACCCACAGCCGCGCTTGCTCAGCGGCTGCTCGCAAACGGCGACGCCATCCTCAAATACATCGAATCAACGCGTAAAGGTCACATCGACGGCATCAAGACCAGGCACCATGGCGATTTCCACCTCGGGCAAGTGCTCATCGCCAAGGATGACGTCTACATCCTCGACTTCGAGGGCGAGCCGCAGCGCTCGCTGGAGGATCGGCGCCGCAAAGAACCGCCGGCGCGCGATGTCGCCGGGCTCTTGCGCTCGATCGACTACGCGACCAGTTCGGCGATCTCGCGCGCGCCTAACCTCACCGATGAAGACCGCGCTGCGGTGATGAAACGGCTGCACGCACTGCGAGATAAATTGGTCGAAGGATTCTGGGAAAGTTATCGCGAAATGCTCGGTAACGCGCGCCTTTGGCCGGCCGACGACGCGCAGAGCAAGGAACTTCTCGACTTCTTCCTGCTTGAAAAGGTGCTTTACGAAATCGAATACGAGCTGACCAACCGGCCAGCCTGGGCCCATATCCCACTGGAGGCGGTTTTGCGGATTTTGCAGCAGCGCGGAGCGATCGGCGCATGACCGAACTTACGCCGATTGCGCGCGAGATCATCGCCGGTCGCAACGCCGACCCGTTTCGCTATCTCGGTTTGCACACGGAGAACGACGAAACGGTCGTGCGCGTGTTCCTGCCCGATGCCCGGCGCGTCGTCGCCGTCGGCGAAAGCGGCGAATGCGAGCTTGACCGCATCGATCCTGCCGGCCTGTTCACAGGTCAGATCGACGGGCCGCAACGTTACCGGCTGCGGGCCCAGTTCGGCGACAACGAGGTGGAGCTCGAAGACCCCTACCGCTTTCCGCCGTTGCTCACCGACTACGACCTCCATCTGCTCGCCGAAGGCAATCATCTGCGCCTCTATGAAAAGCTCGGCGCGCACCCGACGACGCTGGACGATGTCGCCGGTGTCGGCTTTGTGGTCTGGGCGCCGAATGCGCAACGCGTGAGCGTGGTCGGCGATTTCAATTTCTGGGACGGCCGCCGCCATGCCATGCGCGTGCGCGGCAACGGCTATTGGGAGATCTTCGTGCCGGGTGCGCGCGCCGGCAACAAATACAAATATGAGATCGTTGCCCGCGACGGGCGCACGCTGCCGCTCAAATCCGACCCGGTCGAATTTGCCGCCGAGATGCGGCCGGCCACGGCGTCGACGGTGGTCGACATCGGCAAGGTGCCGCGACCGGCGCCAACGCGCGACACCATCAATGCGCTCGACCAGCCGATGTCGATTTATGAGGTGCACCTCGGCAGTTGGCGCAAGAAGGGCAAGCAGGGCGAATACTGGCTCACCTATCGCGAGCTGGCCGAGCAGTTGCCGGCCTACGCTGCCGACATGGGCTTCACCCATGTTGAACTTCTTCCGGTGTCCGAGCACCCCTTCGACGGCTCCTGGGGCTATCAGCCGACCGGCCTGTTCGCGCCGACCAGCCGCTTTGGCCCGCCCGAAGACTTCGCGTATTTCGTTGATGCACTTCACAAGTCTGGTCTCGGCGTGCTGCTCGATTGGGTGCCGGGACATTTCCCCGACGACCCGCATGGGCTCGCCAATTTCGACGGCACCGCGCTCTACGAGCATGCCGACCCGCGGCAGGGGCGTCATCTCGACTGGGGTACGATGATCTACAATTACGGCCGCGTCGAAGTGACCAACTTCCTGTTGTCCAACGCCTTGTTCTGGCTTGATAACTATGGCGTCGACGGACTGCGCGTGGATGCGGTCGCCTCGATGTTGTACCTGGACTACAGTCGGCCGGCAGACGCTTGGGTGCCGAACAAATTCGGCGGGCGCGAAAACATCGACGCCATCGACTTTCTGCGCCGTACCAATACCGCGTTGTTCAAAGAATACCCGCACGCCACCACCGCCGCCGAGGAATCGACCGCCTGGCCGATGGTGTCACGGCCGGTCGACTGGGGCGGCCTCGGCTTCGGCTACAAGTGGAACATGGGCTGGATGCACGATACCTTGGATTATATCTCCAAGGATCCGGTTTACCGTCGCTACCATCACGGCAGTATCCTGTTCGGACTGCACTACGCCTTCTCGGAAAACTTCATCCTGCCGCTCTCCCACGACGAAGTCGTGCACGGAAAGCGCTCGATCCTCGGGCGCATGCCGGGCGATCCATGGCAGCGCTTCGCCAATTTGCGCGCCTACTACGCCTTCATGTATGGCCATCCCGGCAAGAAACTGATGTTCATGGGATCGGAATTCGGGCAGGACACTGAATGGAATCACGATATTGGTCTGCCATGGCACCTGACCGAGCGGCCCGAACATGCCGGCGTGCAGCGTTTCGTGCGCGACCTCAACCGCGTCTACCGCGATACGCCTGCGTTGCACGCGCTCGACTGCGATGCAGCGGGCTTCGAATGGCTGGTGGCCGACGATGCCGCCCATTCGACCTTTGCCTGGCTGCGCAAGGGCCGCGGCGAGACCGAGCGCTGCGTGGTGGTGGTCAATTTCACGCCGGAAGTGCTACGCGACTACCGTGTCCGCGTGCCGTTTGCGGGTAACTGGCGTGAAGTATTGAATTCCGACGCCTCGGTCTACGGCGGAAGCAACGTCGGAAACGCCGGCGTCGTCTCCGCAACCGCGGCCCAGGACAGTCCGGAGCTTCGTCTTGTCATCCCACCGCTTGCTGCCATCTACCTCGTTCCAGAGATCTGACGGGCGCGTTGCGGCGGGCGCGCCGTATCCCCTCGGTGCGACTTGGGACGGGCGCGGAACGAACTTTGCCCTGTTTTCCGCCAACGCCACCAAGGTCGAGCTCTGCCTGTTCGACCGTGACGGCCGGCGGGAGATAGAGCGCATCGCCGTTCCGGAGTGCAGTGACCACGTCTGGCACGTCTACCTCTCGCATGTCGCGCCCGGGCAGCTTTACGGCTATCGCGTGCACGGTCCTTACGAGCCGCAAGCCGGGCACCGGTTCAATCCCAACAAGCTGCTGATCGATCCCTACAGCAAGCGGCTGGCCGGCCAATTCGCCTGGAGCGACGCGCACTTTGGCTATCGCACCGGAAGCAAGCAGGAAGACCTCTCGTTCGACCGGCGCGACAACGCTCGCGGTATGTATAAATCCGTGGTGGTGGATGTGGCGCATACCTGGGTCCACAAGCGGCTTCCGCACACCGCCTGGGAAGACACCATCATGTACGAGGCGCACGTCAAAGGCCTCACGCAAAAGCGCGACGACGTGCCGGCCGGAACGCGCGGCACCTATCGCGGCCTGTCCGAGCCCGGCATGATCGCGCATCTGCGCAAGCTCGGCGTCACGACAATCGAACTGTTGCCGATCCATGCCTTTGTCGACGACCGCCACTTGCTCGAGCGTGGCTTGCGCAACTATTGGGGTTACAACACGCTCAGCTTTTTCGCGCCGGATCAGCGTTACAGCGGCGGCGATGCCATCAACGATTTCCGCGCCACGGTGGCGGACCTGCACGACGCCGGTATCGAAGTCATTCTCGACGTGGTCTACAACCACACCGCCGAGGGCAACCACATGGGCCCGACGCTATGCTATCGCGGCATCGACAATGCTTCTTACTATTGGCTGGTGCCCGACAAGCCACGCTACTACGAGAATTTCACCGGCACCGGCAACGCCCTCAAGCTCGCGCATCCGCGCGTGCTGCAGATGGTCATGGATTCGCTCAGGCTGTGGGTCGAGGCCTATCACGTCGATGGCTTCCGCTTCGACCTCGCCACCACGCTCGGCCGCCAACCGGCTTTCGACCGCAATGCGCCGTTCTTCGCCGCCATCCGGCAAGACCCCGTGCTCTGCAACGTCAAGCTGATCGCCGAGCCCTGGGACATCGGCGACGGCGGCTACCAGGTCGGCGCCTTCCCCAACGGCTGGTCGGAATGGAACGACGCCTATCGTCAGACTTTGCGCCGTTTCTGGCGTGGCGATGACAGCATCGCCGGCGACCTCGCTCACAGCATGACCGGCTCGTCCGTGCAGTTCCAGCATGACGGGCGCAGCCCGCGCAGCAGCATAAACCATGTCACAGTGCACGACGGCTTCACGCTCGAAGACCTGGTCAGCTATGAGCACAAGCACAATGAAGCCAACGGCGAAGACAATCGCGACGGATCGGACGACAATCAAAGCGTCAATTGTGGCGTCGAAGGCGCAACCGACGATCCGGCGGTTCTTGCGATGCGCCGGCGCCGCAAGCGCAATCAGCTTGCCTGTCTGTTTCTCGCGCAAGGCGTACCGTTGCTGCTGGCAGGCGACGAGGTCGGCAACAGCCAGGATGGCAACAACAACGCCTATTGCCAGGATAACGAGATCGGCTGGGTGGACTGGTCGAAAACCGGCAGCGAAGACGATTGCACAGCATTGATCGGCCAACTGACTGGGTTGCGCCGCGACTTCGCTCAGCTTCGGCCGCGCGTCTGGCTTGAGGGCCGAAAGGCGGACGGTACCTATGACGTGAAATGGCTGACGCCACAGGCCACCGAGATGACGGAAGCCGATTGGAATCTACCGCACGCGCGCTTTTTGGCTTACGTGCTGGCGGCGCCAGCCGAAGGCGGCAAGCCGTTGTTCGTCGTGCTTAACCGCACCGACACGCCAGTCGAAATCAGTTTTCCGGAGTGGCCGGGCGTGACCGGCTGGCGTTGCGTGCTCGACACCTCGGACGGCCACGAGCCGGCCGTCACGTTGCCGCCGGGCGCAAACTGGGGCGCGCATGTGCGGTGCGTGCTGGCCTTCGCGGGTGAACCGTGAACGAAAGCCCGCGTTTCGGCCCGCGTGTCAGCGCGCGAGGCGTCACGTTTCGCCTCTGGGCGCCGGCCGCGCGCGAAGTCACCCTGCTGCTCGGCAAGCCACTCGCAATGCCAAGCAAGGACGGCTGGTTCGAGCTATACGTCGATGGCGCGCGCGCGGGTGCGCGCTATTCCTTCAAGATCGACGGCGAGATCGACATTCCCGATCCGGCTTCACACTTTCAGCCAGAGGACGTGCACGGGCCGAGCGAGGTGATCGATCACGACGCCTTTGCCTGGCAAACGAACGACTGGAAAGGCTTGCCCTGGGAACAGGCGGCCTTCGTCGAAACGCATGTCGGCACGTTCACCGCGGAAGGAACGTTCCGCGCCATGATGGAGCGGCTCGATCATCTCGCCGACACCGGCATCACCGCGCTTGAGCTCATGCCGGTTGCCGATTTTCCCGGCCGCTGGAACTGGGGCTATGACGGCGTCCTGTGGTTTGCGCCCGATTCCGCCTATGGCCGGCCCGAAGACCTGAAAAGGCTGATTGACGCGGCGCACGCGCGCGGGATCATGGTGTTTCTCGATGTGGTCTACAATCACTTCGGGCCGGACGGAAACTACCTGCACCGCATTGCGCCGCCGTTCTTCTCAGAGGAGCATCACACGCCCTGGGGCGCGGCGATCGACTATCGCGTGGACGAGGTGCGTGCGTTTGCCATCGACAACGCGCTGCACTGGCTACGCGATTATCGCATCGACGGTCTGCGGCTCGATGCCGTGCATGCGCTGCCGCTTCCCGGCTCGCCGCATATTCTTATCGAACTTGCGAGAGCGGTGAACGAATTCGCGGCCGAGAGCGGCCGCCACATCCATCTCGTGCTGGAAAACGACGACAACGCGGCGCGCTTTCTCAGCCCGGCGCCGCTGGCTGCCGGTGGATTCTACCGCGCCCAGTGGAACGACGACTACCACCATGCCTGGCATGTGCTGCTGACCGGCGAGAGCCAAGGCTACTATCGCGATTATCAGGATCCGCTTCCCCACATCGCGCGCGTGCTGGGGCAAGGCTTTGCCTATCAGGGCGCGCCCTCGCCCTATCGGGATGGCAAGAAGCGCGGCGAAGTGAGTACGTCGCTGCCGCGTTTCGACTTCGTCAATTTCGTTCAGAACCACGACCAGATCGGCAACCGCCCCATGGGCGAACGGCTGGTCTTGCTTGCCAAACCGGACGCGATGACAGCCGCCCTCGCCGTACTGATGCTGCAGCCGGGCCCACCGCTGATGTTCATGGGCGACGAATGGGGCGCGCGCGAACCGTTTCCGTTCTTCTGTGATTTCCATGACGAACTGGCCAAGGCGGTGCGCGCTGGCCGGCGGCGCGAGTTCGCCGAAGCCTATGCCGCGCACGGCGAGGAAATCCCCGACCCACTGTCGGAGGAAACCCGCAATTTGGCCGTGCTCGACTGGAATGCGCGCGACAAGCCCGGGCATTCGGAACGCCTCGCGCTCACGCGCGATTTGCTGGCGGTACGGCGCAAATGGATTGCGCCATTGCTGCCAGCGATGACGAGTGCGGGCCAAGTGGAAATTCAATCAGGCGTATTACTCGCGAGCTGGATAGCCGGCGCAAATCGGCTCTCGCTGATTGCAAATCTCTCGGATGCCGCCCGACCTAAACCGAAGGACGCACGGAACGAGGCGACTTGGGGCGAGCCGATCTGGGGCGGCGCACTGCCGACCGAATTGCCACCTTGGTCGGTTTATGCGGCGATCGGAGATAAATGATGCCGCCACGGGTGCCGCTCGCAACCTACCGGCTGCAGCTCACCAAAGACTTCGGCTTCGATCATGCTGCGGCCGTCGTTCCCTATCTCAAGCAGCTCGGCATCAGCCACCTCTACGCCTCGCCATTTCTGAAGGCGCGGCCCGGCAGCATGCATGGTTATGACATCGTCGATCACGACCGGCTCAACCCGGAGCTCGGCGGCGAAGAGGCGTTTGCGCGCTTAAGCGCCGCGCTCAAGCAGAATGATCTCGGGCTTATTCTCGACTTCGTGCCCAATCACATGGGCGTCGGCCATGCCGACAATGCTTGGTGGCTCGACGTGCTGGAATGGGGGCAGCGCTCACCTTATGCCACCTCTTTCGACATCGACTGGGAGGGAATTCCCTATCGCCGCCATCCCGGCCTTTTGGTGCCGATTCTCGGCCGCGCCTATGGCGACGCGCTGCAAGCCGGCGAGATCGAACTGAAATACGACGCCGCCGGCGGCAGTTTCGCGGCCTGGTATTTCGATCACAAGCTGCCGATCAATCCGCAGCGATACGGCGAAATCGTCAGGACGGTGGTGGCGGCGGCAGACGCAGCCGACACCGCGGCCGGCCGCGCTCTACTCGCCGTCGTCGACGACTATCGCGATCCACGCGCACCGTCCTATCGCGAGGCCTCCGAACTCAAGCGGCGCCTGTCCGAAATCGACGGTGCCGCGGCGCTGATCGCGCGCGGCCTCGGCGTCTATGCCGGTCACAGCGATGGCGGTGCCGCCCTGCATCGCCTGCTCGAGCGTCAGCACTATCGCGTGACCTATTGGCGTGTTGCTGTTTCGGCTGTGAATTATCGCCGCTTCTTCGACATCAACGATCTCGCGGGCCTGCGTGTCGAAAATCCGGCGACATTCAAGGCGATCCACACGTTGGTCGCGCGGCTGATCGAAGCCGGCCAGTTGCACGGACTGCGGCTCGACCACATCGATGGCCTGCGCGATCCGGTCCAATACGCCCGCCGCCTGCGCCGGCTGATCAGCCAAAACCTGAAAGCCGGGCATCGCCGCGGTCCATTTTACGTTGTGGTTGAGAAGATTCTCGCCGAGAACGAAGACATGCCGCGGCTGCCGGGCGTCGCCGGCACCACCGGCTATGAATGGCTCAACATTATCTCGCGCGTGCTGGTGGACAACCGAGGGCTGGACCAACTCGAGCGCAGCTGGCGGTCCTTCACCGCCGAGCGCGCCGAGTTTCCGGCGATGTTGGAAGCCGCCAAATTGCGCGTGATCGAATCGATGCTGGCGAGTGAATTCACCGTGCTCACGCGCGCCCTGGCCCGCATTGCCGCCGGCCATTTTGCCACCCGCGATTTCACCCTCGATCGTTTGCGCGCAGCCTTGCAGCTCTATGTGCTCGAATTCCCGGTTTACCGCAGCTACGTGACCGCGGCCGGCGCCTCCGCCGAAGACCGCAAAACCATCGAGGATGCGGTTGCCCGCGCGCGCGCGCGCTGGCACGGCGCCGATCCCGAAATTTTCGATTTTCTGCGGGCAACCGCCACGATTGATCTGGTCGCGAACTCGGGTTACAGCGCGCCGCGCGTGCGCAATTTTGCGCTCAAGCTGCAGCAGTTCACCGGCCCGCTGATGGCCAAGGCGATGGAGGACACGACCTTCTATCGCTATCACCGTTTGCTCGCGCTCAACGAAGTCGGTGGCGATCCGATAGCGGACGAATTGCCGCTTGCGGGCTTTCACCGCCTGCAGCAGCAGCGCGCCGAAACGGCGCCGGGAGGGATCACCGCCACGGCGACGCACGACACCAAGCGCGGCGAGGACGCGCGCGCGCGCATCCTTGCCTTGTCCGAAATCGCCGACGACTGGAACGAGGCCGTGAATGCATGGCGCGAACAGAATGCGCCGCTGGTTACTCAGGCCGGCGGTCACCGCTGCCCGTCGATCGGCCACGAATACATGCTCTATCAAGCTCTGGTCGGCGCATGGCCCGAAGCGATCGATCAGGATTTCGTTGCCCGCATGCAGGCCTATGCACTCAAGGCCGTGCGGGAAGCCAAGCAGGAAACGAGCTGGACCAATCCGAACGAGCCCTACGAAACCGGCCTCCAGGACTTCGTCGGCAAAATCCTTGATGCCGGCAATTCACATGTCTTTCTGGCATCTTTCGGCGATTTTGCCGCGCGCGCAGCATTGCTCGGCGCTCTCAACAGTCTGTCGCAGCTCACCTTAAAGGCACTGCTGCCGGGCGTGCCAGACTTCTACCAGGGCACCGAATTGTGGGATCTATCGCTGGTCGACCCCGACAACCGGCGCCCGGTCGACTTCGCTGAGCGCCAACGGCTGCTGACGCAGCCACCTGCACCATGGTCCGAGCTTGCCGCCAGTTGGCACGACGGCCGCATCAAGCTCTCCCTGACCCACCAGCTTCTGGCGCTGCGCCAACGCTTCGCAGAACTCCTTCGCCGCGGCGCCTACGAACCGTTGCCAGCCACCGGCGAACATGCCGCTCATGTCATCGCGTTTGCCCGCCGATGGAAGCGCCAGCAGCTCATCGTCGCGATCGGGCGTCACTTCGCGCCGCTGAGCGACGGCGGGCGGCGATGGCCAGCGGGCTGGCAAGGCGCGCTCGAACAATCCCCGGGATCTTACGATGTTCTGCTTGGCCGCAACGCAGGCCGCCGCACCAGCGATTTGAGCCTTGCCGCGTTGTTCCAGGATATTCCGATCTGCGTCCTGCGCGGCGGCTAGCGGGCGCGCGCCGTCTGAATCAACGCGCGATACCAGTTAAACGACGCCTTCGGGATGCGCGCCTGCGTCGCGTAATCGACATAGGTCAGCCCAAAACGCACGCTGTAGCCCTGCTCCCATTCGAAATTGTCGAGCAGCGACCAGGCAAAATAACCGCGAACATCGGCGCCGGCCGAGGCGGCGTCGTTCATCGCACCGATATAGCTGCGCAAATAGGCAATGCGGTCGCCGTCGACGACCGCTCCGTTCTCGTCCGGCGTGTCGTGGCTGCCGAGCCCATTCTCGAGCACGTAGACCGGCAGGCCATAGCGTTTCGTGACCGTGATGAGCGTCTCGCGAAAAGCGTCCGGCATGATCGGCCAGCCGATCGGCGTCACCGGAACGGACGCCGGCTTGTCACCGAAGGTGAAGCCGAAGCGCCTGCCTGCCTCGGCCTTGATGAAGGCCGGGCTGTAGTGATTGAGCCCGAACCAGTCGAGTGGTCGGCGGATCAGAGCAAGGTCGCCATCGTTCACGTACGGCGCGAGCGCCTCCTGCACGAGCGGCGGGTAGGCGCCGAGGATTTGCGGATCGGGAAACGCCTTGTTCCAGTAGGCGTCGCAACATTCCGCCGCCGAAGCGTCGGCCGGCGTCGACGGCAGGCTCGGCTGATAGTTGTGTATGCAGCCGATCAGGCTGCCCGCAACGTGCGCGCGGATCGCATCAACCGCCGCGCCATGCGCGAGATTGACGTGATGGATGGCGCGATGCAACGACTCGACCCCTTTACGGTCCATCGTTCCGCCGCCCAGTCCGTAGCCCAATAACGTGAAAATCGACGGCTCGTTGAAGGTGGCAAAACGCTTGACGCGATCGCCGTAACGCCGCGCCGCCAGCGTGGCGTAGTCCGCGAACCATTGGACGCTGTCGCGTGCCGTCCAGCCGCCAAGATCGTCGAGCGCCTGCGGCAAATCCCAGTGATAAAGACACAGCCACGGCTCGATACCGGCAGCAAGCAGCCCATCGATCAGCCGGTCGTAGAACAACAAGCCCGGCTCGTTCACCGCCCCGCGCCCTGATGGCAGCACACGCGGCCATGCAACTGAAAAGCGGTAGGCCCGCACACCGAGCCGCTGCATCAGCGCAACGTCTTCCCGATAGCGGTGATAATGGTCGCAAGCGACGTCGCCGGTATCGTGGTTGGCGATCAAGCCGCGTTGTCCGTAGGTGTCCCAGATACTTGAACCGCGCCCGTCCGCGCTTGTCGCGCCTTCGATCTGGAAGCTCGAGGTCGATACGCCCCAAATGAAATCGGGACGCAAGGCAGAAAGTACGGAAAATTCGGACGCGGAATGAGCCATCGCAGCCATTCAAATCATTGCGCGATGCCGCCGGCAATCCTTTTCGTCCAGCCCCTATGTTACTGAGCGATCGGTGGGTCCTCGTTCAGCCTCAGCCAGTACAGCCCAAGTCGGCTAACCACATCAATGAATTCCGTGAAATCGACCGGCTTGCGTACATAGCTGTTTGCGCCGAGCCGGTAGCCTTCAAGGCGGTCGCGGGCTTCAACCGACGTCGTGAGAATGACCACCGGCAACAATCTTGTGCGCTCGTCCTCGCGCAGACGCTTAAGCACGTCGTGCCCATTGAGTTTCGGCAGGTTCAAGTCGAGCAGCACAAGCTGTGGCAACTTATTGAAGCTGCCGTCAGGGTTCGGCGCAAAGAAATAATCGATTGCTTCGACGCCATCACGCACGACAACCACGGAATTTCCGACATTGCCCTTTTTCAGCGCGCGCATGGCCAGCGCTTCGTCCTTGGGATTGTCCTCGACCAATAAGATCATTTTTACATCCCCCATCATGCTGCCGCTCCGCCGGCGGTATAAGAATCCGCCTGTTCCACGTCCGGTGGCACAAGCGGCGCATCGACATGCACACCGTTTTCAACTGTGAAGTAAAATGTGGCGCCTTCCCCAACTCTTGCCTCTGTCCAGATCTTGCCGCAATGGCGGCGGATCACGCGCTGCACGATCGCGAGCCCGATGCCGGTGCCTTCGAATTCCTTGTTCGGGTGCAGGCGCTGAAAGGGACGAAACAGCTTCGACGCATAGGCCATGTCGAAGCCGGCACCGTTGTCGCGCACGAAATACGTCTCCGGTGCTCCTCCGGTCGTGCCGATCTCGATTCTGGCGTCGGCCCGGTTGCTCGTGAATTTCCAGGCGTTGCCGATCAGATTATCGAATACGATCTTAAGCAGGTGGCCGTCGCATTGCGCTTCGAGGCCATCTGCGACGACGATGTCGACCGTCCGCTCTGGCGCCGAACGCCGCAGGCGTTGCACCACCTCCCGCGCCAGTGCGCTGATGTCGGTTTTACCGCGAACGAACTCGCTACGGGTGACGCGCGACAGCGCCAGCATGTCGTCGATCAATTCGGCCATCTGTTGGGCGGATTCGCGCACGTATTTGAGATATTCCTTGCCGGTATCGTCGAGCTTGTCACCATAGTCTTCCAGCAATGCGAGTCCGAAGCCATCAATGCTACGCAAGGGCGCGCGAAGGTCGTGAGCCACCGAGTAGCTGAAGGATTCCAATTCCTCATTTTTGTATTCGAGTTCCTCGACCGATGCCGCCCGCGCTTCGGCGATTTCTCTTGCCGCCCGCGTCTCTACCCCTTCCATTTCAGCACGCAGCAACTGTTCGCGCATCAGCCGGTTTTCGTCAGCAATCTGCTTACGCCGCACGTGGGCGAGGATCCTTGCGCGCAACAATTTCAAGTCTGTGGATTTTATAACGTAGGCGTCGGCGCCAGCGCTCAGGCCTTTCACCAAACTGTCACGGTCCTCGATCGCGGTTACCAACACTACCGGAATGTCACTTAGCTTCCGCGATTTTTTGAGCCGCCGGCAGGTTTCATATCCGCCGATTCCCGGCATGATCAAATCCAGCAAGACGCAGTCAACCGGCACGTCCTTGAGGATATCGAGCGCTTCCTCGCCGGAAGCGGCCAAAATCACTTCGCAGCCATCGCCGCGAAATGCCTCTCGGACCACCTCCAAGAACGGCCTGCTGTCGTCGACAGCGAGAATTCTTTTTGTCGCTTTCGATCTCGCTGTTGGCTTTTCGTGCATTCGCTTTGGTTCACCCGGGGTCGACGCCACAACCCGCGATTGCTCTAAGACGTTTTTCGTTGTTGCTGCCATGATGGCGATGCCACGCTCTACGACTTGTTATTTGGCAGGTTGGTCGTCGTCCGCTGCTGACTTTGAGTGGAGATCGTGCTGTCGAGGTCGGAGACGGCCTGTGCGATATCTTTCTGTGTTATCGGCTTGCCCAAGGGTCGCGCGAGCCTCACCCGGTGACGGACGCCAAGACGCTGCACGGCTTCGACCAATTGTGGGCGACCGGCGCTCATGAGATGAACGACACCGTTATAATCTTCCGCGCCCAGACCGATTAATACGTCGATCGCATCGGAATGCAGCAACGAGAGATCGAGAAAGATGATGGCAGGATGATCGGCACCAAGCGCCGCGAGCGCGGGCTTTGCCGCCCTGAAAGCTTCGATTTTGAAGCCTTTCTCCGTCAGCGCTTCCGTCATGAATTTCTGGATCGCGACATCATCGTCGACGATGAAGGCGTGGCGGAAATTCAATTGCGGACCAGATATAGACTCCATCGCACTGACTCAGTATCAACAAAAAATTCATCACCGGCACACGATGATCGTATGCTTGGGATAGCGATGGCTTGTAAATTTTCTATTAGATACGAAACGTTAGTTTGACCAAAACACGCTTGCGGCATTGAGTATTGTCCATGCGCAATTGCGCAGCGGTACTATTGGAACGATAATTCGAAATCGTGGTATCGCTGCACCGCGCGTGTATTGAAAGGTATTCGCAAAACAAGACACCGCGAAATGATGGGTTGATTGAGTGCCGACATTCAGCGTTGCGCGCAATTTCGCTCTCGCGACCTGACGGGGAAGCGGCATACCGCCCGCAGCTAAATTTGACCGGCGAGCGGCCTGCGACTTTCTTGAAGGCTGCGCTTAAGCCGCTCTCGGATTCAAAAAAAAGCCGGGGCCCGACACGACGGCGTCGCCGAAGGAGACATCGCGCTCCGCGCGATTGCCAGAGCAACGGGGGACGCCCGGGCAATTAGCCTAAATATCGAATTTGGCGGAGAGGGAGGGATTCGAACCCCCGATACGGTTGCCCGTATGCCGCATTTCGAGTGCGGTGCTTTCAACCACTCAGCCACCTCTCCGGAAGCCGAAACAGGCCTGAAAAAGGCCCAAATCTCGGAAGCTATCTAACGAAGCAGGCCCGGGCAGACAAGGCCGCGCCGGTCATTTATATTACATTGTCGGCCAAGAGTGCCGCGTCCGAAAGGAGCCGGTTGGGAACCGGCAGACCATGTTCACCGCCCCGCGCCTCGACCGCCTCCGCAAGGATTTGCGCGGCATTGTCCTGACGCTTTGCCTGGTCGCCCTTACAACCGGTGCGATCGACCTCATCATCTGGGAGGTCGGAGCCCGGCGCGGAACCGTCATCTATCTCATTCCGGTGGTGATCGCGGCAACCCGCTGGGGACTCGTCCCGGCGCTGGTCGCCGCGGTTTGCGGCGTTATGGCCACCGCCTACTTCTTTTACCCGCCATTTTACAGCTTCCGTATTCGCGACCCGCAGGAAGTCATCAATCTCATCCTGTTCGTCTTCGTCGCGGTCGTGGTCAGCCAGCTTGCCAATCGGCTCAAGCGGCAACTGGAGTTGTCGCGCCAGCGCGAAATCGATATGCGCGACCTATATGCATTTTCACGCCGGCTCGCAGTCGCATTCGATGTGTCTGACATCCATGCAGCGATCGAAGATCATCTCGCGGCTGTCGTTCAACGCAAGGTCGTGCTGTTTGCCGGCGCGCGCGAGGCATTGAACAGTAGCGGACGCCACGCCGGCGTGACTGTTCCGGAGAAAGTGCTCGCCGAAGTGGCGCAGGCGGCTTCCGGCCAAGACACCAAGACGTCCGGCGTGACGATCACCGCCGAGAACGGCGAAGTATGGCTGGTGCGCACCGTCTCTGCCAGCAATCTCGATTTCGGCGTAATCGCCATCAATTTCGGACGCGAAACGCAGGAGCGCACCGACGAGCTGCGCAACCGGGTCGACGCGGTGCTGGCCGACGCCACCGCTACGCTCGAGCGGCTCGGCGTCGCTCACGCCATCAGCGAGGCGCGCATGCGTTCGCAAACGGACGAGTTGCGCGAAGCCCTGATCGGCTCGGTCAGCCACGAGTTGCGCACGCCGCTCGCCGCGATCCTCGGCGCCGCCACGGTACTCAGCGCAGCGCCGGCGATTGCGCAAGAGTCGCAACTCAAGGCGCTCGCGCACAGCGTGCGCGACGAAGCCGAGCGGCTCAACAATGACATTCAGAATCTGCTCGATGCCAGCCGCATCAGTAGCGGCGGCGTCAAGCCGAATATCGAGTGGGCCGACCCCGATGACATCATCAATGCGGCGATCGAGCGCTGCAGGCGTCGGCTGGCGGAGCGGCGGCTCGTTCTCGACCTGCCGGCCGACCTGCCCATGATTCACGTTGATTCCGTACTGCTTCAACAGGCGCTGGCACAGGTACTGGACAATGCCGTGAAATATTCATCGCCCGATTCGCAAATTGCCGTCGCGGCGCGCGCCGAGGATGGCCGCCTGGTCATCAGCGTCAGCGACCAGGGCGCCGGCATAACGCATGCCGAGCAGCGGCAGATCTGGCAACGTTTCGCTCGCAGCGAGCGCCACATCGCCACAACCAGCGGCTCCGGCCTTGGCCTGTGGATCGCCAACGCCTTTATCGCCGCAAACGACGGCAAGATAACCGCCACCAGCGCAGGCCCGGATCTCGGCAGCACGGTGACGATCGAAATTCCGGTGACGCAATCGGTCGTCCCGCAGTTGGAGAGTGACGCAGATGAGTGACACTTCCCCCGTCGTGCTCGTCGTCGACGATGAGATACAGATCCGGCGCTTTCTGCGCACGGGTTTCGAGTTAAATGGCTTTGTCATACACGAAGCCGGCACCGGCGCCGAAGCGATCCGCGCGGCGACGCTGCGGCCCGTCGATCTCATCATCGTCGATCTCGGCCTGCCCGACATGGACGGCTCCGAAGTCGTCGAGCGCATCCGCTCGTGGTCGAGCGCACCGATCATTGTCCTGTCGGTGCGCGCGGCGGAAGCACAGAAAGTGAAGCTACTCGAACTCGGCGCCGACGATTACGTGGTCAAGCCCTTCGGCATGGCGGAGTTGATGGCGCGGGTGCGCGTTGCGCTGCGCCGCCAAATGCGGGCGGCGAGCGGAGAACCCATCGTCAAGGCCGGGCCGTTGGCCATCGACCTGTCCGCCCGCGCGGTCTCGCTCAACGGCGCACGTCTGGCTCTCACACCGAAAGAATACCGACTGCTACAGGTGCTGGCGCAGCACGCCGGTAACGTCGTCACGCATCAGCAATTGCTCAAGGAAGTGTGGGGCAACAGCCACGTGCAGGACACGCACTATTTGCGCATCTTCGTGCGCAAGCTGCGGCAGAAGATCGAACCGCGTCCGGACACGCCACGCATCCTGTTGACCGAACTCGGCGTCGGCTACCGGTTGGCGCAGTCCGACAACGAGGCCGATACCGCCGTCGCCGCTGCCGTGACCACACCCGCCAGCCAGCAAACCTGAAATCGGCGGCACGCTAGTCGGAAACGGCACAACTCCCGCTTACTTTGCGCGAAATTTATGCGTGCAGTCAGGTAATTTATCCGGCGGTGTCTTTCAACAAAGGTTATCGAAGGCCGAAATGCGCGCTGGTTCCCCCTCACGCGGGCTCGCGCAATGGCGCCCTTTCTTTCGGCAGGTATCCAACTTCTCGGCATTGTCGCGGTGTCGGCGGCGGTATTGCTGACCATGCTCGTCCTGCGCAATCCTTTCAGCCCACGCTGGCTGAAGAGCGAAGGCGTCGCGCAAGGCGCAGCCTTTGTGTTGACGGCATGTTTTTTTGTCGGTGTCGGTTTTGCCAGCGACGCGCTGATCGCCGTCAAGTTTCACTACCTCCTCGTCGTGGCATTGATTGCCGCCGTTGTGATCCTCTCCACCTACGGATTGTGGACGCTATTCGCGGTCGGCAAGCGGCTCAAGCGCGCGGATGAGGGCTTGTCTCCCTTTGCACGCGATCGCCAGCCGCACCTCTCGGTGGCGCACGCCGCCTAGGCAGACCGACCGTTTTCTTTAGCTCGGCGTACCGCTGGCCTTGATCGTGGTCGCGCGCAAGCGATTTACCGCGACATATTCGAATCCGATCGCCACCAGACCGCCGATCACGCCGACGATGTCGAGCAGTGTGCCGCCGGGGAATGCGTCGGCCGGAATCAAGGCGGCAAAACCTGTGGCGGCGAAGGCGAGCCGCATGGCAGGCGATAGCGGGCGCAGAAAATAGCCAACGCTCGCGCAGGAAATCAGCCCGACGCCGAAAACAGCCGTGACAAACGCCATCACCACCGATACCGGGTCACCAATCAGCAGCAAACTCGGCGAATAGACGAACAACACGGGGACGATGAAGGCGGTCCAACCGAAACGGGTCGCGGCAAATCCGGTGCGCATCGCGTCCGCTTCGGCAAGTGAGGCCGCGGCAAAGGCCGCGATCGCGATCGGCGGCGTGATCATCGACATCATTCCGAAATACATGACGTAAAGATGCGCCGCCATCGGCTTGACGCCAACCTCGACCAGCGAGGGTGCGACCAGCGTGGCGAGCAAGACATAGACGCCGACGGTCGGCAGCCCCATGCCGAGAATGATGCAGACGATGGCGGACAAGAACAGCAGCAAAAAGAGATGGCCGTGTCCAACTTGGACGAGGCCCAATGTCAGCTGAAAGCCAAGACCGGAGATCGACAACACGCCGATGACGATGCCGGCGGCGGCGGTGATCAAGATAAGATCGATCGAACCGTGTCCGGTCTCCTTCAGTGAATCGACGAGTTGGCGCAAGCCTGGCCGCTTGCCCTCAAAACCAAACACGAACGCCGCCAGGATCAAAGCGGCGAGCGCCAACATCACCGCCTTTTCCGGTCGGAAATTGGCAAAGAACAGCCCGTAGAGCAGAACGGCGAAGGCGATCGGAAAGTACCAGCCCTTGCGCCAAACCAGGCCGGCGCGCGGAATGGCGTTGCGCTCGACCGGCGGAATGGCTTCCTTGGCCGCTTCGAGGTCGGTCTGGATGAACAGCGCAATATAATAAAGCAAGCCCGGCACGATCGCGGCGAGCAACACGCTTGTGTAGGAGGTTTCCAAAAACTCCGCGACCAGAAACGCGGCCGCACCCATCACCGGGGGCATCAGCTGGCCGCCGGTCGAGGCCACCGCTTCGATCGCGGCCGCCTTGTGCGCGGGATAGCCGGCGCGCTTCATGAGCGGAATAGTGACGACTCCGGTCGCCACCACGTTGGCGACCGCGCTGCCCGAAATCGAACCAAAGAGGCATGAGCCGAGCACAGCGATCTTGGCGGCGCCGCCGCGGAAGCGACCCATCAGCGACATCGAGATATCGGTAAAAAATTGCATGCCACCGGTGTGCTGCAACACCGCACCGAACAATACGAAAGCAATGACAATCGTGGTGGCGACCTTGATCGGCAAGCCGAGAATGCCGGTGGAATTCGCAGCCAGCGCAAGCGAAAGCTTTTGCCAATCGGATGGGATTCCCGAGCCGGGCAAGTAATTCGCAAACAGCGCATAGGCCATGAACAGCGTGACAAGTATCGGCAGCACCAACCCGGTGGCGCGGCGCAGGCCCTCAACCAACAACACAATCAAAATGACGCTGACGATGACGCTGTCCGTCTGCCGCAAATATACAAGGTCGACGATGCGCGGATAAAAAACCGCCAGATAGCCGGTGGCCGCGAATCCGATTATTGCAGCGAGCGCGTCGTACCAGGGAAGCGACGTCTTTTCTTTACCGGCGATGGGAAATTTCAAAAATGCCAGCACGAGAACGATGGCCAGCATGCCGGCAAGATATTGCTGGTCGTAGATCGCAAGACCGATACGGCTAAAGACGTCAAGCGCCCAGCAGATGCCGCCGAGCGTGAGCAGGATCGCCAGTGCATCGATCAGCCGGCGCGGATACGGCAGAGCTGCCCCCGAAAACGAGGACAGCCCTTTTCCTGTGTGCGCTTGAGCCATATTGGCACCCGAGTCTTCAGTTCGGATGCGCGCCGTTTACTGCTCTTTCGGCGGCCACTGGCCGATTTCCTTGTAATACTTGATGGCGCCCTCGTGATAGGCGACGCCCGGCACGATCTGCGCCATGGCATCCTTGTTGAACTGACGCAGCGGTGGGAACACCTTTCCAAAATCGCCCGCGTTGTCGTGCAAAGCTTTCACAAGTTTGTAGACAACGTCATCGGGCGTCTTGGTGCTGGCAAAAATATTGACGCCGTAGGACACGATATAGCCCGGCTCCAGCAAGCCGGTCGTTCCCTTGTTCGGTTTCACGTAGAGCAGGTAGGCGACCGGGACGTGCTTTTTCACCGCCGCGAGAATTTCCGCCGTCGGCTTCGACACTGTCAGCGCACGTACACCGCCGACGGTGGCATCCGCCTCTCGGATCGGCGCGGCACCAAGCGCGAACACGAAAAAGTCAGTGCGGCCTTCCTTGAAGGCGTTCGCATTGGCGATGATGTTGGAGACGAGCACCCCTTGCATGTCGTCCAGAGAAACACCGCCAGGAGCGAGCGCGGCATTGGTCACGGCCGTCAGCGTCTTTTGGTTTGTAAATCCGATCGGCCCGCGCGCGCCTTTCAGGTCCGCAAGTGTCTTGTACTTGCTGTCTTTCTTGACGAAGATCGTGTTGCGCAGCGGATAGAGGATGGCCACGCTGCGAATGTCTTTGGTCGGCCTACCTTTGAAATAATCCTCGCCGTTCACGCCTTGCGCGGTCTCAAACACGTTCGCGATGCCGAAGGGCGCTTCGCCGGCATTGACGATCGGCAAGTATTGGCTGGACCCGCCCAAAGCCTGCAGCGTCATCTTCATGCCGGCCTTTTCGGCCAGAACCTTGCCGATAGCGGCGGCCGTCGAGTTGTAAATGGAACCCGACGGCGGCACGGCGATTACGATCGGTTGCTGGGCGGACGCGCCGGCAACCTGTCCCAGAATGCCAAGCGCGGCCAGCGCCGGAAGCAGCGTGCGAGAAGCCATAAGATATCCTCCCTATTGTCTTTTATTTCCGCGGATCGCGGATTGGCGATTTGGGCCGCCCTGGCATGAAGCCGGCCCGCCGGAGGCGGCCGGCGAATAGGCCCGATCATACGCAAGTTTGCGGGCAAATGGGGAGCAGCCTTTGGCGAAAGCGACCTTTCTTGACAGTTTCGCCCCGCCTCGCCATAAGCATGGCCAGCGCGGGCCCTTGGGTCCGCGCGCTTTTTCGAGGGCTCAATAAGCCCTTAAAAACACACAACAAACCGACTGAAAGAAGCCGGTCCGGACTTGTCCGAGCACCGGAGGCCGAACACGAGGACAAGAATGATGTTCGCAGTCATAAAAGCCGGCGGCAAGCAATACCGCGTTGCCCCGGAAGACGTGATCCGGATCGACCGGGTCAAGAACGAGCCGGGCGACGTCGTCGCTTTCGGCGAAGTGCTCCTGCTCGGCGGCGATGCGCCGCAGCTCGGTGCGCCGACGGTGGCCGGTGCAACGGTCGCCGGCGAGGTGCTCCAGCACGAGCGCGGCGACAAGGTCATCGCCTTCAAGAAGCGCCGGCGCAAGAATTCGCGCCGCAAGCGCGGCTACCGGCACGAGTTCTCGCTGATCCGTATCACCGAGATCCTGACCGAAGGCGCCAAGCCGTCGCAGACCCCGCCGCCACGGCCCAAACGCGAGGCCAAGAAGCCGGAGACGGCGCCTGCGGACGAGGCTGCCGAAGGCGCAACCGACGAGGCAAAGCCGGCGAAGAAAAAGGCGGCGGCCAAGAAGCCGGCCGCAAAAAAGCCGGCCAAAGCATCTACAAGGGCGGCATCCACAAAGGCCGCGAATACAAAAGGTAAGAAGAAGTGAGATGATTCCTTCACGGAATCGGTGTAATCAATAAAGCAGAATTCGAGAGACCAGTTATGGCGCACAAAAAAGCAGGCGGTTCTTCGCGAAACGGACGCGACTCGGCGGGCCGGCGGCTCGGCTTGAAGTCGGCCGGCGGCGAGGCCGTGATCGCGGGCAACATTATCGCGCGCCAGCGCGGCACCAAATGGCACGCGGGCCGCAATGTCGGCTGTGGCAAGGATCACACGCTATTCGCGCTCATCGATGGAAAGGTTCAGTTCGCTACCAAAACCAAGGGCCGCAAGTACGTGTCGGTAGTTCCGATGACGGAGGCAGCGGCCGAGTAAAGCGGTGGACTTAAATCGAGGTCCGCCGGTCATTCAGTCAAACCGGCGGGGCTCTTCGGGCTCTGAGAGGGGGAGACGGGATGACCGGCTCCCCCTCTTCGCATTTTCAACTGGGTTGAACCAACGGAGCCCGTGCCATGACTCTCTGCGAAGCGATACCAGGAAGAGAATTCCGCGAGGCGAGTATCCCCGTCCTCGAGACCAAGCGGCTCGCTCTGCGCGCCCCGCGCCTCGAGGACGCTAAAATGGTAACGGCGCTCGCCAACGATCGCCGCATTGCCGAAAACACGGCGCGCATTCCGCATCCCTATAAGCTTACGGATGCCGAAACGTTCATTTGCGGGGCGAACAAGACCAGCGCCGATGCCGTCTTTCTGATCACGCTGCGCGACGGGCCCGTCATCGGCGCCTGTGGCGTGAGCATGACCGAGGACCAGCCCGAGCTCGGCTATTGGCTGGGCGTTGCGAATTGGGGCAAAGGCTACGCCACCGAAGCAATGCATGCGGTGATCGATTACGCCTTCACCGATCTCGCGCACGACGCGCTCAACGCCGGAGCGCGCGTCACCAATCCGGCGTCTCGCCGCGTGCTGGAAAAGTGCGGCTTCCAGTGGACCGGCGTCGGCCTCTATCGCATCCGCGCCATCAATTCGTCGGCGCCGATCGACCGTTTTCGCCTCGAGCGCGGCATCTGGTCCGCACTCAAGGGCTGGGGCCGGATGAAGCGGGTGTCGTGAGTTTCACGGGTCCGCAGCGGACTTCGGGATGCCTCGCAAATTCGGGGCATCCCGCCGCATCCCTGAAAGGGCAAGGCCACTAGCGCAAGTTCACGTCTTGCGTAAGAATCCCGGGAACAAAATGACGTCCAGGGAGACCACCCAATGGCTTACGATCTCAAGCAATTCATCGCCGACTGCAAGTCGACCCTTAAACGCGACCCGGGTCCGGCCGGACGCGAGCAGGTGCGGCTCAATCTCGAGCGGCTGCTACAAAACAAGAACTTCGTCGAGGAGTGTTGTGGGGACAAGGCGCCACGCGGCCTGAAGGTGCTGTACGAGGACTCCGATCTTGGCTTTCAAGTGCTCGCCCATGTCAACGACAAGGCGCGCGTGTCGCCGCCGCACGATCACGGCGAGTCCTGGGCGATCTACGGCCAGGCGACGAAATACACCGACATGACCGAATGGGAGCGCCAGGACGACGGCAGCGATCCCAATCATGCCGAACTCAAGCCGGCCAAAAAATACCGGCTCATGCCTGGCCAGGCCGGCATCTACCAGAACGGCGCAATCCATTCGATCGACTATCCCGACAACGCGCGTTTCGTGCGCGTGACCGGCACAAATCTCGACAACATCACCCGCATCAAGATCGACTTGAAGTCCGGTGTCGTCGATCAAATGACGCCACAACAGGCGACCTAAGCCGCCACATCAATTGCGTTGTCATGGCCGGGCGCCTGCGCCGACTTCGCGCCTGGAGACTCGGCCATCCCGCATAGGAAAGCCCCGCGCGGAGAAATTATGCTCGACACCACAAAATTCCGCCCCCTCGCCGCTCCTGCCGTCAAAGAGATGCTGGACGACGGTCAGGAACTTGCCCTGATCGACGTGCGCGAGGAACTGACCTTCTCGCAGAACCATTTGCTGTGGGCGCGCAACGTTCCGCTCAGCCGGCTCGAATTGCGCTTTGCGTGTCTGGTGCCACGCAAGAGCACGCGAATCGTTTTGTGCGATGACAATGACGGTCTGACGCCGCGCGCCGCCGCCATTCTTGCGCGCGCCGGTTACAGCGACCTTTCCTATCTCGACGGCGGAGTCCCTGCCTGGGAAAAGTCCGGCTTTGTCACATTTTCCGGCGTGCATGTACCGAGCAAGGCCTTCGGCGAATTCGTCGAGCACGACAGCGGCACGCCCAGCGTCTCCGCGCAAGAGCTCAACACGATGATGCACGACGGGACAAAACTGGTCGTGCTCGACAGCCGGCCGTTCGATGAATATTCCCGCGTCTCGATCCCCAGCGGTATCGATGTGCCGGGCGCCGAGCTTGTCCTGCGCGCGCGCCAGATTGCGCCCTCGCCCGACACCACCATTGTGGTCAATTGCGCCGGCCGCACCCGCAGCATCATCGGCGCGCAGTCGTTAATCAACGCGGGCGTGCCCAACAAAGTGGTGGCGCTGCGCAACGGCACCATGGGCTGGCACCTCGCCGGTCTCACCTGCGCAACCGGCAAGGCCGACCGCGCACCGGAGGTTTCGAGCAACACGCTCGCCTGGGCGAAGGAAGCGTCGGAAAAAGTCGCGCGCAAATTCGGCGTGGCCCGGACCGACCGCGCCACTGTTGAGCAATGGCGCCAGGACGCAACGCGCACGACCTATGTCTTCGACGTGCGCGACCCGGACGAATACAGGGCCGGACATTATCCCGGCGCGATCTCCGCGCCCGGCGGCCAGCTCGTGCAGGCAACCGACATCTATGCCGGTGTGCTCGGCGCCCGCGTTATCGTCTGCGACGACAAGGAGGTGCGCGCGCTGATGACGGGGTCGTGGCTCAAGCAGATGGGCTGGCGCGAGGTTTATGTGCTGGCGGAAGCCGGCGACGAAACAGGCGAGCCCGCGCCGCTCCTTCTCGGCACGCCGGCCGCCGACCGCGCCGTCGACCCGGCGGCGGCGAAGACCATGGCCAATGCAACCTTCATCGATCTGTCCACCAGCCCGCATTACCGGCGCGGCCATATTCCGGGCGCTTGGTTTGCCATCCGCTCCCGCCTCGCGCGCGCGCTCGAAACGATCAAGCCGGAAGGCGCCGTCATCATCACCTCAGAGGACGGCGTGCTGGCGAGCCTCGCCGTCGCGGACGTGCAAGCGCTGACCAGAATGCCGGTGCATTGGCTCAAGGGCGGCAACGCCGCCTGGGGTGCCGCCGGACTGCCGCTCGCCACCGACGAGAAGATGGCCGACGAGCCGCTCGATGTGTGGCTGAAACCCTATGAACGGCCGAACGACAACGAAGCGGCGATGAACGCCTATCTGTCCTGGGAAGTGGACCTCCTGGACCGCATCCAGAAGGACGGCACCACGCATTTCCTGCACGCGCGCTAGGTGCGGAACAGGCCGCGATAGTCTATATCGCGGCCATGAAATTCCTCGACGAGGCCAAGGTCTATATCCAGTCCGGCGCGGGTGGAAACGGCTGTGTGTCGTTCCGGCGCGAGAAGTTCATCGAATTCGGCGGCCCGAATGGCGGCGACGGCGGCAAAGGAGGCGACGTTATTGTGGAGGCCGTCAACGGCCTCAACACCTTGATCGACTACCGCTACCAGCAGCACTTCAAGGCCAAAGCCGGCGGCAACGGCATGGGCAAGGACCGCCATGGCGCGGGCGGCAAGGACGCCGTGCTGAAAGTGCCGGTCGGCACCCAAGTCTACGAAGAAGATGGTGAAACGCTGCTCGCCGATCTTACGGAAGTTGGCCAGCGCGTCACCATCTCGAAAGGCGGCAATGGCGGCTTCGGCAACGCGCATTTCAAGTCATCGACCAACCGCGCGCCGCGCCACGCCAATCCCGGCCAGCCCGGCGAGGAACTCACCATCCGGCTGCGGTTGAAACTCATCGCCGATGCCGGCCTCGTTGGCCTGCCCAATGCCGGCAAGTCCACGTTCCTTGCCGCAGTCAGCGCGGCCAAGCCGAAGATCGCCGACTATCCCTTCACCACGCTGCATCCGCAGCTCGGCGTCGTGCGCGTCGACGAGCGCGAATTCGTGCTGGCCGATCTTCCCGGCTTGATCGAAGGCGCGCACGAAGGCACGGGACTGGGCGACCGCTTCCTCGGCCACACCGAGCGCTGCAATGTGTTGCTGCATTTGGTCGACGGCACCAGCGACGATCCAGGCCAAGCCTACGCGACCGTGCGCGGCGAACTGGACGCCTATGGCCACGGCCTCGAAGACAAGCCGGAGATCGTCGCGCTGACGAAGGCCGACGCGATGACGCCCGATGAAATCAAGACGCAATCCGCCAAGCTGAAGAAGGCAGCCGGCACGACGCCGCTCGTGCTGTCGTCGCAGTCCGGTCAAGGCGTGCAGGAGGCGTTGCGTGCGCTGTTGAAGGTGATCGATCAGGCGCGCGAACGTGGGGACGAATCCCACTCGAAAGAAGCCGCCTGGCAGCCATAATCTTTCTGTCATACCGCATCCCGCCGAATGACATCGACAACATGCGCTGCTAGAAAAATTCGAACAGTCCGGGAGAAGCTTTATGAAAACCCGCGCAGCCGTCGCCTGGAAAGCCGGCGAACCGCTCACCATCGAAACGATCGACATCGAGGGCCCGAAGGCCGGCGAAGTGCTGGTCGAGGTGATGGCGACCGGCATCTGCCACACCGATGCCTACACGCTCTCGGGCGCCGATCCGGAAGGGATCTTCCCCGCCATCCTCGGGCATGAAGGCGCCGGCATCGTGCGAGAGGTCGGAGCGGGCGTCACCTCGATTAAAGTCGGCGATCACGTCATTCCGCTTTACACGCCGGAATGCCGGCAGTGCAAAACCTGCCTGTCGCGGCGCTCAAACCTCTGCACCTCGATCCGCGCGACCCAAGGCAAGGGCCTGATGCCGGACGGCACCAGCCGCTTCCGCTGCGATGGCGATCCCGTATTCCACTATATGGGCTGCTCGACCTTCGCGAATTTCACCGTGCTGCCGGAAATTGCTGTGGCGAAAGTCCGCGAGGACGCGCCCTTCGATAAGATCTGCTACATCGGCTGCGGCGTCACCACCGGCATCGGCGCGGTGATTTACACTGCAAAGGTTTGGCCTGGCGCCAATGTCGTCGTGTTCGGACTCGGTGGCATCGGCCTTAACGTCATCCAAGGCGCCAAGATGGTCGGCGCCGACAAGATCATCGGCGTCGACACCAATCCATCAAAACGCGCAATGGCCGAGAAATTCGGCATGACGCATTTCATCAATCCGGACGCGGTCGGCCGCGACAAGGTGGTGCAGGCGATCGTGGAGTTGACCGACGGCGGCGCCGACTTCTCCTTCGAATGCATCGGCAACGTCAACACCATGCGCCAGGCGCTCGAATGCTGTCACCGTGGCTGGGGTGAAAGCACCATCATCGGCGTTGCCGCGTCGGGCCAGGAAATCCAGACGCGCCCCTTCCAGCTCGTCACCGGCCGCGTCTGGCGCGGCACGGCTTTCGGCGGCGCGCGCGGACGCACCGACGTGCCGAAAATTGTCGACTGGTACATGGAGGGCAAGATCAATATCGACGATCTGATCACGCACACCATGCCGCTCGAGAAAATTAACGACGCCTTCGACCTGATGCACGAAGGCAAATCAATCCGCAGCGTGGTGATTTATTGAGTGTGCTAGCGACCCGCCGGCACGAGCGCGGGTGGCACGATATGATCGGGCGCAACGCGACTCGGGGTGGGTGCCGCCGCTTGCGGATTTTTGGGCGTGCCTTTGGTGCATAGCCGGCGCGGACCGTTTGACGGCTGATAAGTACAATCGGCCGGATTGAACGTGAAGTAAGCCTGCTTGCACGCCTCAACGTCGCATTTGTCGGACACCGCGGGCGCAGCCGCAGCAGGGGCCGCCGTTTCTTGCTTCGTTTCCTCATCGGCCGGCGCAACCGGCGAAGTTGCCGCCGCAGCAGCAGGCGGCGTGGTCGTTGTGGGCGCCGGCGTTTCTTGCTTGACCTGCTCGTCCTTCGGCGCTGCCGCAGCGGCCGGCGGCGCAACCGGTGTCGCGGGCGGTGCAGGAACGATAGGCTCAGCCTTTGCTTCAGGCTTGGGCGGCGTGCCTTTTGTGCACAATCGGCGCGGGCCGTCTGATGGCTGATATGTGCAGTCTTGTGGCGTAAAACTGAAATAAGCGCGCTTGCACGCCTCGATGTCACACTTGTTGCTCACCACCGGCTGAGCGGCCTGATCCGGCTTCGTGTCAGTCTTGGTCGCAGCGTTTGCCGCATCGTCCGGATTGGTCGACGCGACATTGTCCTTCGGCGGATTGCCCTTGGTGCACAATCGACGCGGCCCGTCGGATGGCTGATACGTGCAGTCTTCCGGCGTGAATGTGAAATAGGCACGCTTGCACGCCGCGACGTCGCACTTGTTGCTCACCACCGGTTGGTCGATGTTGGCGTCGGCCGTCTGATCCGCGGGCGTTGCGGTGGCGACATCCTGCGGCGGATTGCCCTTGTCACAGAAGCGGCGCGGCCCTTCAAAAGGCTGCCAGGTGCAATCCGATGTGCGGAAGCTGCGATAGGCGGCCGAACAGGCGGCAACGTCGCATTTCGCTTGCTCGCTCGCATCCGGCGCGGATGATTGCCCAGGTGTTTGCTCAGGCACCATGATCGGCGGCGTTGTCGCGGCGTTGGGAACAGGTTGCCTCGCTGGATTAACGGCAGCGATTTGCTTTTGGTTCGGCCCCTGCACCTTCGGTGGCGCCGGCACCACGACTTTGACCGGAGCAGGCTTGGGCTCGACCTTGGCGACGCGCACTACCGGCGGTGGAAATTTCGCGGCGAGTCTTGCCGCCTGCACCGTCGCTTCGGTCTCCGGCATCGGCGGCAACGGCGCTTCCGCCCAGTCGAGTCCAAATACGACGCTGCTGCCCGCGATCAGCAGCACCGAGCAATAAAAGAAAAACGTTTTTGCGCCCGGTGAAGTGGCCATAACACGTGGAACCGACGGTCCCCAATTGACGTTGGTTAAAGAGTGGCGAAAGCGGTGGCCGAGCGCAAGTCTTCGGCAAGATTTTGACAAGACTTGCGGCGTGCATGTGGCCAAGCGTGCCCGAAATGGCCCCATTCTCGCCCTGAATTCGCACACCGACTCGTTTAGGCGGACGTACGGGTCGTCCGATTGAATACGGGGAGCTTTCCGAATGAAGTTGCGCTTTGCCGCCGCGCTTTGCGGCGTTTCCCTTCTGTTTGCCGTGTCTGCCGCCGCCAACGCCCAATCGGGAGTTGCTTCGGTCTACGCCCATACGGGCGGCAGGACCGCGAGCGGCGAGCGGGTCGCACCAGGTGCGTTCACCGCAGCACATCGCACGCTTCCGTTCGGCACCTTTGTGCGCGTGACCAATCGGCGCAATGGGCGCAGTGTCGTCGTGCGCATCAATGACCGCGGTCCCTTTGTGCGCGGACGCATCATCGACCTGTCGCCGGCCGCCGCACGCGTGCTCGGTATATCCGGTCTTGCGCAGGTTACCGTCGACGCCGCCAGTTGATTGCGAGCCGCGCGCAAGCGATCACCGATACGCTTGCGCGCGTGCTTGCCCTGTATGCACGATAATGATGCTGCCGTCGGCGCGCTGCACGGCAATATCGCCCATGGGGCGGCCCCGCGTCATCTGCAACACGATGCGGGCGGTCTCGCTGGCGTCCTCATCGCGATTCTGAGTGAACAGACCGCGCCGCCGCGGCATTTCGCGCGCGGTCCATCTCACGTCAGGCCGGCGCGATGCCGCGCGCGCAGTCGGCTGCGGTCTCAGGTTGAGAGGTGCTCCCGCTTGCGTCGTTTGCGATTTCGTACACAGCTTGCGCGGGCCCTCGAACGGCTGATAAGTGCAATCCTCAGACGTGAAGGTGCGATACGCGGCGCTGCAGGCCTGCACGTCGCAACTTGCATGCGCCGGTAGCGCCGCCTCCGCTGACGCACCCATCGCCATTTCTTCTTTGTGTTGCGACTGATCGTCGTCGGCAACGCTTGCTTGTTCGATCGGCCGGTCTTGTGGCGCGGACGCTTTCGTTGCATTGCGGGCCGTCACGACCGGCGCCGATGGGCCGGGGCTGGCCGGATAGACTGGCGAGAGCGCGCGATCATCGACCTGCATGGGGCCGGCATCGGTCGTCTCCCTGCGTGCAATTTTGTTGGGCGCTTCAGGAGCGGAGCCGATGTGCCGAACGCTCCGGCCGATTGGCACGTTCGGCGCCGACGTCAGCGGCGAAGTGACGACGTCGAGCCCGAACAGCACGCCGCCCGCCGCCATCAGCAACACGAAGAGGTAAAGTACAAATGCCATCACTGGGCCCATGCGGTTGGTCCGCTTGTAACCCAACGCCGTATGCAGGCAGGCTGTTCCTGATCGCTAAAATTTGATCGATTGCGCACGGAAAGCCAGCAATGCGTCGGAACAAAGCGATGGTACGCCGCGATTCTGTGAACGCGCCGTTGTGGTTAAGCAATCGCGCGCACGCTTGCTGGCATGCGATCAAACAAAAAGGCCGCCTTGCGGCGGCCCTTCGAATTGACGTGTGTGGTTAGACGCGCGCGGCGGCGAACTTTTTCTTGCGGCGGTGAGCCGCCCATCCGAGCATGCCGAGCCCGCCGGCGAACAGCGGAAGCGCGGCCGGAAGCGGCATATGGTTCACGGCTGTAATGCGGATGACCATGTCGTCAAAATCGCGGTCGCCTGGAGAGGGGCCCCCGCCACCGTCATCGAACATGGCATAGCAGACAGAGCTCGAAACGCAGGCAAACGCGATGGCGAGCGACTGGTCGATCGCGCCGCCGTTGTTCGCCACTTTCGGCGTTGTGGCGTTGTTGCCATTATTGGTCTGGAAGTAGAAGGGCACATAGGCAGGATTGCCCAGGTCGTAAGCAAAGGTCACAGAGGGATTTGAACCGCTTACCGTGCTGAACAGCGCCGTCGGGATGGCCGACGTAAAGGTGGCGTTGGTCCAGGCGGCTTCCTTGCCGATATATTCGAACGTGATCGAAACTGTGCTCGGAGATACCAGCAGGCCTCCGAGATGATTCCAATCGAAAACCGTGATCGACGTTCCTGGATGGAGATCGACAAGATTGAAATCAAAGCTGCCAGGCAAAATGGTATAGGTCGAGTTTGCCGTCCCGGTGGGCGTCAATGTCGCCGCTCCGGCTTGACCGAAGGACATTGCGGAAATGAACGCCGCAACGGCGCAGATCCATTGCGCGCCCAGAACAATAGGAGCCACCGCAGGCTTTGCAGCGGCATTTGCCCAAAACATGACCTGAATTCCCAACTAACGCCACGCTCGGAACCTTGGGGCAAGCGCGGCCCCGTTACAATGCCGCCGGCCACCTGTTTACGCCGTCTTTATTTATGCACGCCAAAGAGTTACGCAGATTCATTGAACCAAACGGCGGCATCAGATCGCGTCCGCCACCGGCGTGTTCAGTTAACGCTAGAAATGCGATAATCGCCGCCGCCGCAAAAAAAGCCGCCATAATAGTGAGCTTGCCGAGACCGTCCGGATACCGCCATGATCTTCGTTCTCGAACCGCCCCCGCAATACGTGCATTCCTTCCACGGGCCTGTGATCGAACGGGTACTGCCGCTTGCAGAAGCGCGCCGCGCCTGCGCGCGCATGGGCGTGCAGGCCGATGCCTGTTCGTGGAAGAAGCGCGGCAAGTGCTATCTGATCATTCCGCGGGGAGGACCGGTGCGCGATCTTTCCGCCTATAGCCGGCACGAGCTTGCACACTGCAACGGCTGGTCGCATCGCCATGGCGGCGGGCATGCGCCGCGGCTGCGCGCGAAAAGCCGCCGCTACATGGGGGCGCCCACGCCCTGATCCTGTCAGCGCGTGTTCGAGACGGGCCGACCCCGGCATGAAAATCATCCGACTTTATATTCGCGTGCTCGCGTCCTTGGGCTCGGAGAGCCGGCTTGCCTGGGCGCTCGCCGTCGCCAACGTCGCGCTCGCCACCGCGCATTTCGCGGAACCGGTTCTGCTCGGCCGCATCATCGATACCTTGACCGGCGCGCAGACGCACAACGTGGCGCCCTCTTGGTCAGAACTCGGCGTGCTGCTCGCCGCATGGACCGGCTTCGGCATTTTTTCCATCGTCTGCGGGACGGTGATCGCGCTCTATGCCGACCGTCTGGCGCACCGCCGCCGCCACGTCGTGCTGACCGGTTTTTTCGAGCACGTGCTGCAGCTTCCGCTCAGCTACCACGGCAATACGCATTCCGGCCGGCTGATGAAGGTGATGCTGGAAGGCACCGATTCGCTGTGGTCACTCTGGGTCGGCTTCTTGCGCGACCACCTGTCGTCCTTCGTCTCGCTGCTCGTTTTGCTGCCGATGTCGCTGTTCATCAACTGGCGGCTGGCATCGTTGCTGATCGCGCTCTGCGTCGTGTTCGTCGTGCTCACCGCCTTGATCGTGAGCAAAACGCATTCCATGCAAGACAAGGTCAACCGCCATTATTCGGATCTCGCCGAACGCGCCTCCGACACGCTCGGCAATATCGCGCTGGTGCAGAGCTTCTCGCGCCTGGAAGAAGAAGCCACCGAACTACGGCGGATCGTGTCGCGTCTGCTCGCCGCACAAATGCCGGTGCTGTCCTGGTGGGCGCTTGCCGTGGTGCTGACGCAGACGGCAACAACACTCACCGTGTTGTCGATCATCGTCGTCGGCACCCTGCTCACCATCGAGCACCAGGCGACCGTCGGCGAGATGGTCACCTTCATGAATTTCGCCGGCCTCGTCATCGGCCGGCTCGACCAGACGGTGAGCTTCGTTCACAGCCTCGTATCCGACGCCCCGCAGATCGAGGAGTTCTTCCAGGTCTACGACACCGTGCCGGACATCCGCGACCGCGACGACGCCGTCGATCCGGGCCGCCTGCAAGGCCACGTCGTCTTCAAGGACGTGTCGTTTTCCTATGACGGCCAGCGCCAGGCGGTGGCCGACTTGAACTTCGAGGCGCAGCCAGGCGAGACCATCGCGCTCGTCGGCGAGACCGGCGCCGGCAAGTCGACGGCGATCGCGCTGCTGCACCGCGCCTTCGATCCGCAATCGGGCATCATCGAAATCGACGGTGCCGACATCCGCAACTTCAAGCTGGCGGCGCTGCGCCGGAACATCGGCGTGGTGTTTCAGGAAGCGCTGCTGTTCAACCGCTCGATCAACGAGAATTTGCTGGTCGGCAAACCGGACGCGACTGAAGCGGAGCTGCTGGACGCGGCCCGCCGCGCGCAGGCGCTCGATTTCATCGAGCGCAAGGCTGAAGGCTTTGCCGGCAGTGCCGGCGAGCGCGGCCGCGCGCTCTCCGGCGGCGAGCGCCAGCGCCTGTCGATTGCGCGCGCGCTGCTGAAAAATCCGCCGATCCTCATTCTCGATGAAGCCACCAGCGCGCTCGATGCCGACACCGAATCAAAGGTTATGGCCGCGCTCGACGAAGTGATGAAAGACCGCACGACCTTCGTCATCGCGCATCGGCTGTCCACCGTGCGCAAGGCCTCACGCATTCTGGTTTTTCACGCGGGCCGCGTGGTGGAGAGCGGCACCTTCGACGAACTGGTGGCGGCGGGCGGGCGCTTTGCCAATCTTGCCCGCGCGCAGTTCATTACGGCCGAACCTGCGCCGGCCGCAGCCGGAACGGATCGGTAGACCGTCGCCGTAAGGCGCCCGAGCGCTGCACGCTCCGGCGTTTCACGTCAGCCGCGCCCGAAAACGACCCGGGCGTTGCAGGCGGTGCAGGTGATTTCTTCCTGCGGATTGGCGCGAAAGCCGTCCGAGATAGTCTTGAGCACCGACATCGGTTCGCCGTGAGCCACGCGGCTATATTCTTCCCACTTGGCTGCTCCGGCCTTGTGGCATTTCGGACAGCGGAAACGCATCGAATAAACGTGACGCTTTGCCATGGCGAGCCCTCCCCGCCCAATGGTCGACTACAAGTTCATTTTCGAAGTCCCCGAGCTCGCTTGCGCCTGAGCGGACGAGACTTGTTGCTTTTGTCGCGCTCAAAATGCGCGAGGTGCTGGCCGGGCGGCCGAAGCGGGGTCTTGCCTGACTGATGCGACCCCTGGCGGCCGCGCCGGCGAGCCGTCCGTATGTTGCCGCTATGCTGCGCGCCGAACGTTAGGCAGCAATTCTCGCGGCTCGCTGACCCGGCGGAATCATCCAAACCTCCCGTGTCACAAAGCTTGCGAGCAAAAGTCTGAACCTCTCGCGCGGATTGTCAAGACGCTGCCGGCGGCAACAAGGGATGCCATGGTACAGGGTTAGAGCAACGTCGCCAGCGCCGCAGGATCGGTTACGGTGCGCACATACAGCGCCTCGTCGCGGCCGCGGACCGTCACTTCCACCCGCGGCAAGGCCTCCTCCGCGAGCCCGGCTTTGGCGGCAACCTCTTCCGACACGACCACCTTGCAGTTGAGCGCCTTGGTCATGTCCTGCAGCCGCGCCGCGACGTTGACCGCATCGCCGAGTGCGGTGAATACCGTGTGCTCCTTGAAGCCAATGTCGCCGACGATGACGTCACCGCCGTGAATGCCGATGCCAAACGCGATCGGCTGCGGCAGATCGGCCGCGAATTGCCGGTTCATCTCGTCGACATTGACGCCGATGTTCACCGCCGCGCGCAGCGCCTGCCGGCAGGCCGTCGCCGGATCGGTTTCGAGGCCGAACAGCGCCAGCAAGCCATCGCCGACGAACTGGTTCGGCTTGCCGCCGGCATCGAGCACGGCCTGCGAGGCCGCGCCGAGAAAACGGTTGATGAGAAAGACGACGTCGAACGGCAGCCGCGCTTCCGCCATCTTGGTCGAGCCGCGCATGTCGACGAACATGCTGACGACGTAGTGCTCCTTGCCGACGTTCATGGCATGGCCCGCGCGCAGGCGCACCGCATTCATATGCGGTGGCATGACCGGAAACACCGCAACATCGGCGAGCGGCCTCAACTGGCAGCCCAAGCGAATGCCGGGGTTGGCGGCGACGCCGATGCGGTTGAGCACGAACGCTTCCCGCCGCGATGGCGGTGGCAGCATGTCGCGGTCACCCACCACGCGCACGCGGCAGGTCGAGCAGCGGGCGCGGCCGCCGCAGACGCTTGCATGTGGAATGTTGTAGCGCAGGCTCGCTTCCAGCACGCTTAAGCCTTTCGGCACCCGCACCTGCCGGTCGGGATACGAGATGGTGACCAGGCCGTGCCGGCGCTCGCGCCACGAACGCACGCCGCGCGCCACGAAGACCAAGCCAATCGCGGCGGCATAACCGATCGGGAAATAGAGATAAACGATATCGCCGATCACAGCGCTTTGCTTGGCCGACGTGCCGTAAAAGTGCTGTTTGCGCCAGCTTGCATCCTTAGCCAGCGTGATGACCTCTTGCGCGCCATGATGCGCGCCGATCATCGCCAGCGGCGGCATCAGGACGGCGATGGCGAGCAGGAACGGTGCCGCCCAGGAATAAAACGACTTCATGCGCAGCCAGAAATAAAGCCCGATGCAGCCGTGCACCCAGGCGATCGTGAGCAGCGCAAACTGCACCACGATCAGGTCAGGCTTGAGCGACCAGTAGGCGAACAGCGAAGACGCGTAGTTCGGCGGCGCGATACCGTAAAGAAGGCCGCTCAACCGCGTGCCGCCGAAATGGCCGGCGAGCCAGAGCGGAATGCTCAAGCCCAGCACCAGCTGCGTGATCTCGGCGGCGGTGTAGCGGAAATGCCGGCGCTGATAGAGCGCCCACAGGCCGAGCGAAAAATGGACCATGGCCGCCGTGTAAAGCGTGGCGTTCACGACCGGATTGCGCCACCACCAGATATGCCAGCCGAGCCACGCCTCCATCGCATCGTAGGAGATGTTGCCGAGGGCGTGATCGAAGAAATGCGAAAACACATAGGCGAAAAGAACAAGGCCGGCGACCAGGCGCACCTGACGCACACCGATGCCGCGCATCCAGCCCGTGATGTTTCGCGGCTGCGGCGCGTGCACGTCCGCAATGGCAGGCGCCTGAAGCGTCATGCTGCATCATTACTAAAGTGGTTGGCTTAATTCAATTCGGCCAGCACCGACTTCGCTGCCTGTAAATCCGGGCGTTCGAAACCCTCGGTGAAGGCGGCATAGACCGGCGCCAGCACGTTGTGCGCTTCGTCGGCGCGCGTGTCGTCACGCAGCAGCCGCGCCAGGCTGCTGGCGGCGCGCAAGGCAAGCGTCGGGCACGACTGTTTTCCCGCCAAGGCGAGCGCTTCGCGGAAATCGCGTTCGCCTTGCGTCCCATTGGCGGGCGATTGCGCAAGCAGCGCTTCGCCACGCAAACGATAAAATTCCGGCTCGCAAAAATGATTGTTGTCGCCGCGCATGGCATCGAACGCGCGCGCGATCCACGCCAAAGTTTTGTCGACGTTGCCCGCACGCAATTCCTGATCGGTGATCAGGCTGAGGTAGGTCGGCAGGAAGGTAGCGGAAAAGGGCTGCGCGATCGTGTAGGCCATTTTCTCAAGGCCTTCAACGAAGTTGCCGCTTTGCGCGGCGAGCCAGCCTTGCATGAACACGCCGTCGAACCATTGCCAATGAAACTTGTTGCGCTCGGCGAGTGGAACCAGTTCGTCGGCGATGACGCGGCAGGCGTCCTCATCCTTGAGCAGCATCATGGTCATGCCGGCGCGTTGCAGCGCGTGGGTGAGCGAAAAGACGTGGCCGAGCGAGCGGGCGTCCTCGATCGATTGCAAGACCATCTTATGCGCCTGATCGAGCAGGCCTTGCCCCCACAGGCTCTGGGCGCAGAATGATCGCGCGCACATCAGCGCATCGTGCCCGCCGAAAAAGAACGCGTGTTCGCGATGGCGTTCGCGGTCGTAGAGGCGGAAGACTTCGCGGGCCGCCGCTTCCGAGCCGGCGAAATTCGGTACTTTCAACATCATCGGGACTTTGGCGTGGTAGGCCTCGAGCAAAAGGTTGTCGTCACTCAGTTCACGCGCAATCGTAACGAGCCTGTCAGCGAGTTCGGCCGCCTCCACGTTATTGCCGCCAGTCGCCGAATTGAACCAGAGACCCCAGGTCGCAAGGAAACGTTCGCGCCCGCGATCGGGTAACGCGTCGCTCAGCGCCAGCGCCTGCGCGTAGTACTCCTTTACTTCCTTCGCCGACGGGCGGATCGCAATCAAATGCACCAGGCCAAGCCCGAGGCGGACGTCGAGCTCGAGCGTGTCGCGTGCCGGGGTCTGCGGCATCGCCTCGATCAACCGGAGGGCATTGGAAAAATGCGAAGCCGATTCTTTCATGGCGAAGCGGCGTAAGTCCCGCTCGCCGGCCTGGCGCCAAAGCGCAACGGCTTTGTCGTGCCACCCAGCGCCTTCAAACTGCTGCGCCAGTACTTCCGGCGCAGTGTCGGGGAAACGTTTTTCGAGCACCTGCGCGATGGCGCCGTGCAAGGCCTGGCGGCGCGCCCGCAGCATGGTGGAATAGGCGGTGTCCTGCACCAGCGCGTGCTTGAAGGCGTAAGTGGCATTGGGCGGCGCGCCCCGCGCCAACAGCAGCTCCGCCTCGGTCAGCCTTGTGAGCGCGTCTTGCAGCACGGCATCGGGTAGACCGGCGACGGCGGCGATCTGGTCGTAGGTGAATTCGCGGCCGATGGCGCCACCGATTTGCAGAACCTCGCGTGCCGAGCCAAGGCGATCGACACGCGCCATCAGCGAATCTTGCAACGATGCCGGAATCGCGACCTGGTTCGCCGGCTGGTCGAGTTGCTCGCTTTCGAGCACGGCCTTGGTCAATTCCTCGACGAACAGCGGCACGCCGTCGGCGCGCTCAACGATCTGATCGAGCAATGCTTCCGGCAGCGTCTTGCCGCCGCTGATGTGGCCGACGAGCGTCATGCGCTCGCGCCGGCTGAGACGATTGAGCGCTGTGCTGGTGACGTGCGACTGGCCGGCCCAGGGCGGCTGGAAGTCGGGGCGATGCGTGATGATCAACAGGACTGGCAAGGTCTGCATCCGCTCGACCGTCAGCGTGAGCAGTTCGAGCGAAGTGGGATCGCTCCAGTGTACGTCCTCGAACGACATCAGGACCGGTGCGCGGCGGGCGAGGATTTCGAGCCTCTCAAGCAACGCATTCAGGATCTGGCCGCGCTTGCGCTTTGGGTCTAGGGGCGAGGTGCTTTGGTCCTGTACGACCAGTCCCAATAACTCTCCCATGAGGCCGACAGTCGGGACGGCGTCTCCGTCGCCTTGCGTCAGCAGCTTTTCGAGCTTGGCGCGTCTTTGCGCTGGCGAATCGTCGCGGCCGAAACCGGCGGCGTGCTGAAGGTGGGTCACGATCGGCTGCAACGCGCTGCCTTGGGTGTGCGGCAGGCAAAAATAGCGCAACACCGTCGGGTGCTCGCCGGCAAGTTGATCGAGGAGCGCCTGGGTCAGCCGCGACTTGCCAATGCCGGGTTCGCCCGACAGCAATACGACGCGCCCCTCGCCGCCCTTGGCCTGCTGCCAGCGGCGCAGCAACAACTCGAGTTCTTCTTCACGTCCAACCAACGGCGTCTGGTTCGCCGCCTGCAGCGCATCCAGTCGGCTTTGCATGCTCTGTTCGCGCAGCACGCGCCACACCGCTACCGGCCCATCGAAGCCTTTAAGCTGTCCGGGATCGATGGCTTCGTATTCGAACGCATTTTTGGTCAGCCGTCGCGTGCTCTCCGCAATCACCACCGTGTTGGGCGCCGCCGCCGACTGCAATCGCGCCGCGAGATTTGGCGTCTCGCCCACGACGTTGCGCTCCTGCGCTTCGCCGACGCCAAGCAACTCTCCAACCACGACCAATCCGGTGGCGATACCGATCCGCACCTGATGACGCGCTGCGCCGGCGGCAAGCAAATCGATCGCCGCCACCATAGCGAGGCCGGCGCGCACTGCGTTTTCCGCATCGGCTTCATGCGCTTCCGGATAACCGAAATAAACCAGCACGCCGTCGCCCATATATTTGGCGACATAGCCACGGAAGCGCGCGACAACCTCGGCCGCGCATTTGTGATAGGCGGCGATGACATCGCGAAGGTCTTCCGGGTCGACGCGCGTTGACAGCGCGGTCGATCCGACCAGGTCGCAGAACATGACGGTCAGTTGGCGGCGCTCGGCACTCGATCCCGCACGCGGCATTGCAGGTTTTGGGGTCGGCGGAGGCGCAGGGGGCGGCGCGGCCGCCTCACCGAGCTTGGCGCCGCACTGTGCGCAAAACCGCGACCCGGCAGCGTTAATGTGTCCGCAAGCATTGCAAGCGGTGCTTTGTGGCGCGCCGCAATGCGGGCAGAATCGGCTGCCATCCGGCATAGCCAAATGACACTCCGGACAGAGCTTTGTCGGAGTCATCTTTTGCAGTACCTGCGCCCCAGAACAATTATAGCATCGACCCGGCCGGACGCGCAGTGAATTCCGCCTTTGTCGCACCGGCGGCCACCATGACGGCGCGCCAGAACCCTGATTAAGAGCGCGCGCCTTTACGTTCGCTTTATTTCCGCCACCGGGACCATGCCGGAAACGCCGTCGCTCAAGGACTTCCGCCGCATCGTCGTCAAGGTCGGCTCCTCGCTGCCGGCCGATGCGCAAGCCGGCGCGCCCATGCGCGACTGGCTGGATTCGCTCGCCGGCCGCATCGCCGACGGCTCCTTGCGCGTGCCGGTGCAGGCGACGTTTCCCATTGAAGAGATCAAGCCCACGCTCGCTTTGGCCAACGCCTACCACCGCACCGGCAAGGTGCTGGTAACGCCGAACGGCAAGGTGGGGTGAGTTCATCGCGGTTAACCCTCGGATCATCTCAGAACCATAAGCAACACCGATCGATTTGGCTGGCCATGACGCCCCTAACGCAGGAGGGTCGCCTCGCGCGCGGCTGATATCGCCGGCGCGGGAGGGCACCAAGCATCCTGACTGCGGCACTGCGTCCCGCATCGGCCGCACATAGAAACAAGTCGAAACAATCTGAGTTTCGAAACTTGATCGGAATCACTAAATACCGCCAAATTTCTAACTACATAGCGATGGCGATGTTGCTTCTTGACGATCATTTCTCGAACAGTGCGTGATGAATAAAGCTGTTGACCAAAAGAGCGCTCGACGTCAGGACTCGGCAGGCCGCCTCTTCGGCACCCTCCTGGATGCAGCGCCGGGAACTGAAATGGGCCGCTGTCGTTCTCGTTGGCCTGTCTGCTTGCTGGACTCATCTGGTGGCTGAGCAGCAGCAAGAACGGCGTCAATTACGTCACGGAGCCGGTGACGCGCGGCGACCTGACCGTCATCGTCACCGCGACCGGCTCCATCCAGCCGACCAACAAGGTCGACGTTTCCAGCGAGTTGTCGGGAACCGTGCGCAAGGTGCTGGTCGATTACAATTCGACCGTT
Organism: uncultured Pseudomonadota bacterium; assembly: GCA_963720835.1. Lineage (GTDB taxonomy): Bacteria > Pseudomonadota > Alphaproteobacteria > Rhizobiales > Xanthobacteraceae > Pseudolabrys. Next base: position 348,033 of record CAVRHC010000024.1, read on the forward strand.
AAGGCGGGTGAGATCCTTGCCGAACTCGATACCGACAAGCTGAAGGCGACCGTCAAAGTTGCGCGCCAAGCGCGGTGGCCAAAGCCAAAGTGCAGGACGCGCAGGCGACGGTGGTCGAGAAAGAACGGGACGTCGAACGCAAGAAAGAGCTGGCCGCGCAACGCAGGCCATTCCAGCGCAAGACCTCGACCAATCGCAGTGCGGCCTACGATCGCGCGGTCGCATCGCTCGCGAGCGCCCGCGCGGATGTCGACGGTGGCCCAGGCGGACCTGAATCTCAACGAAACCAATCTTTCCAAGGCCACTATCCGCTCGCCGATCAACGGCGTCGTCCTGACGCGCAAGTCGATCCCGGCCAGACGTAGCCTCGTCGCTGCCGGCGCCGGTCTTGTTCGCCATCGTCGGAAGACCTGAAGCAGATGGAGGTCCAGGTCGACGTCGACGAAGCCGACGTCGGCAAGGTCAAGGTCGGCCAGAAGGCGACCTTCAGCGTCGACGCTTATCCGGACCGGATCGTTTCCGGCCACCATCCGCGACGTACGTTTCGTCTCCGAGACGATGCAAGGCGTCGTGACCTACAAGGCGATCCTGGACCGTCGACAACTCGGAACTGCTGCTGCGGCCCGGCATGACGGCGACGGCGGAGATCAAGGTCGACCGACAGTTGAAGAACGCGATGCTGATCCCGAACGCGGCCTTGCGCTACGCGCCGCCGGCGGACGACAGCACGAGCAACGGCAGCTTCCTGAACCGGCTGCTGCCGCACCCGCCGTTCCGCGCGGCGAGCCAAGACAGAAGACGAGACAGGACGCAAGCCGGACGGTATGGGTGTTGCGCGACGGCACGCCGACAGCAGTGAGCTAGAGATCGGAACAAGCGACGGCAAGCACACGGAAGTCATGCGTGACGATCTCCAGGCGGGACAGGCAGTTATTGTCGACCAGACCGCCAGCAAGCGGTGACGAGGCATGAATCACGATGAACGCGAGATACCAAGCCTCCTCTCATTGAGCTGCGGGCGTCACCAAGACTATGGCAGCGGCGCGGCGGCCGTGCATGCGCTCGCCGGCGTCGATCTGGCGATCGCGGCGGCGAGTTCGTCGCAATCATGGGGCCGTCCGGCTCGGGCAAGTCGACGGCCATGAACATCATCGGCTGCCTCGATACGCCGACCACCGGCGACTATCTCTTCCAGGGCGTCGACGTCGGCACGCTCGACCGCGACCAGCGCGCCTTGCTCCGCCGCCACTAGCTCGGCTTCGTCTTCCAGGGCTTCAACCTGCTCGCCCGCACCTCGGCGCTCGAAAACGTCGAGCTGCCGCTGATCTATCGCGGCATGCCGCGCCGGCGAGCGGCGGCGGCGCGCGCTGCGCAAGCGCTCGGCCGGGTCGGGCTTGCCGGCCGCGAGCACCACACGCCTCGCGAGCTCTCCGGCGGCCAGCAGCAGCGCGTCGCCATCGCCCGGGCCATCGTCACCGACCCGACCGTGCTGCTCGCCGACGAGCCGACCGGCAACCTCGATACCAAGACCAGCCGCGAGATCATGGAGCTGCTGACCAGCCTCAATCGAGACGCAGGGCATCACCATCATCATGGTGACCCACGAGGCCGACATCGCCGCCTATGCCGACCGCATCATCCACTTCGTCGACGGCCGCATCGAATCGACGACGCAGCCGACAAGACGGAGGCCGCATGATGCTGTTCGAAACCGTTCAAGCTCGCGCTCCAGGCGATCCGCCGCAACGCGCTGCGCTCGTTCCTGACCATGCTCGGCATCGTCATCGGCGTCGCCGCCGTGATCGCCATGGTCACCATCGGCAACGGCACCACGGCCAAGGTCGACGGCCGAGATCGCCAAGCTCGGCAGCAACCTGCTGTTCGATCCGCCCCGGCCAGTTCGGGCCCGGGCGCGCCAGCTCCGACGGCCAAGGCCTTCAATGCGCGCGACGTCGAGGCGATCGCGGACGCAGATCCACGGCGTCAAGGCCGTGGCTCCGGTCGTCGCAGCAAGCGTCACCGGTCATCTATCGGCAACCGAGAACCGCACCATCACGGTCACGGCACCGACAACGATTATCTTCGATGTCGCAGCGACTGGACGCTCGATCGCGGGCCGCAGTCTTCCTCGACGGCGAATGCGAGGCGGCCGCGCGGTCTGCATCATCGGCGAGACCGTTCGCACGAAGCTGTTCGGCGCGCCGATCCGCTGGGCGCCATATCCGCGTCGAGCAACGTCTCCTGCGAGGTCATCGGCGTGCTCGAGGCCAAGGGCCAGTCGAGCTTCGGCACCGATCAGGACGACATCGTGCTGATGCCGCTCACGCACCTTTCAGCGGCGCATCGCCGGGCAACACCGACATCGACACGCATCTATGTCTCGGCCGCAGCGACGGCGTCGCCACCGCCAAGGTGCAGGCCGACATCGAGCGCGCTGCTGCGCGAGCGCCGCAGCATCGCGCGCGGCAAGGACGACGACTTCTCCGTCCACGACATGAAGCAGATCGCGCAGACCATGACCGGCACGACCAAGATCCTCACCGGCCTGCTCGGCGCGATCGCCGCCGTCAGCCTGCTCGTCGGCGGCATCGGCATCATGAACATCATGCTGGTCTCGGTCACCGAGCGCACGCGCGAGATCGGCATCCGCCTCGCCATCGGCGCGCTGGCGCGCCAGGTGCTGATCGCAGTTCCTGGTCGAGGCGGTCGTGCTCTCGCTGTTCGGCGGCGTGGTCGGCATCGTGCTCGGCCTCGGCCTCGCTTCGCTTGCCACACAAACCATGGGCGTCCCGTTTGTCGTCGACGCAGGCATTGTTGCTTCTTGCCTTCGCCTTCTCGGCGCTGGTCGGCGTCGTCTTCGGATATTTCCCCGCCCGCCGCGCGGCGCGACTCGATCCGATCGAGGCCTTGCGCCACGAATAGCCGTCGCGGTCGTTCGACATTGCCTCACCAGCCGCGCCCATGACGGCCTCGAACGCCCATGCTAAAGACCGGGCACGCTCAACACGCGCCCGCCGGTCCGCATGCCCAAGACGCCCGCCCTCAAAGACTTCCGCCGCATCGTCGTGAAGGTCGGCTCCTCGCTGCTGGTCGATGCGCAAGCCGGCGCGCTCAAGCGTGACTGGCTGGATTCGCTCGCCGCCGACATCGCCGCGCTCCATAAAGACAAGAAAGACCTGATGGTGGTGTCCTCCGGCGCCATCGCGCTCGGCCGCGCCGTGCTGAAACTACCGCGGGGCGTGCTCAAGCTGGAGGAAGCACAGGCCGCCGCCGCGGTCGGGCAGATCGCGCTGGCGCGCGCCTGGTCAGAGGCTCTCGGCGCGCACAGCATCAGCGCCGGCCAAGTGCTGGTCACGCTGGGCGATACCGAGGAACGCCGCCGCTATCTCAACGCGCGCTCGACTATCGCCAAGCTGCTCGACTGGAAAAGCGTGCCGGTGATCAACGAGAACGACACGACAGCTACCAACGAGATCCGTTATGGCGACAACGACCGGCTGGCCGCGCGCGTCGCCACCATGATGAGCGCCGATTTGCTGGTGCTCTTGTCCGACGTTGACGGGCTGTACGACAAGCCGCCTGGCGAAGCGGGCGCGAAACATCTGCCGGTGGTCGCGCGCATCACGGCGGAGATCGAAGCGATGGCCGGCAATCCGGCCTCCGAGCTCGCGCGCGGCGGCATGCGCACCAAGGTCGAGGCCGGCAAGATCGCGACCTCGGCCGGCACGCATATGGTGATCGGCTCCGGCCGCATCGATCATCCCTTGCAGCAAATCGCCAAAGGCGCGGCCTGCACCTGGTTTTTGACGCCGGCCAATCCGGTGACGGCGCGCAAGAAATGGATTGCCGGTTCGCTCGAACCGCGCGGCGCACTGACCATCGACGCCGGTGCGGTGCGCGCTCTGCGCTCGGGAAAAAGTCTGTTGCCGGCCGGCGTCATCAAGGTGGAAGGCGGCTTCGGGCGCGGCGATGCCGTCGTTGTGCGTGCGCCCGACGGCGCCGAGGTCGGCCGCGGCCTGATCGCCTTCGATGCCGGCGATGCCGAGCGGATCAAGGGTCGCTCCTCGGCCGACATCCTGCTCATCCTCGGCTTCGAGGGACGCACCGAGATGATCCATCGCGACGACTTGGTGCTCGGCGGCGAATAGCAGCGTTCGCGCACCGAGCAACCGGACTTCTACGCGCATGACCATGCTGCAAAAGGGGATAAGTGCGGCCCGGAACCGTTTTTGCCCGGCAACGTTATCCCCGCGCGGCGCCACACCGTGACTTGTCAAGGCGATTGACCAATCGCCCACTAACCCCAGTCCCCGACTGGGGTTTTTGCGTCTGCGCTTGCGCGGCGAGCCGTCGCGCGACGATTTGGCAGGTTGTTTGTCGGCAGCGAACGCTTTCAACTGACCCGCATAAAGTTGCGGGCGGCCGGGGGCAGCCTTCTTCCTGCACCCCACCCCGGTCGTCCGCAGCCAAAGTCGGCGGCATATCAATGCCTTAGACTTTAACTATCCCCCAAGGGGCCCGTTCACGCGGGCCCCTATTTTTTGTGGGTTAGGCTGGCGGAGGCGACGGTCGGTCAATGGCCGACGTCGCCGGCCAGCTTGGATGACCGGTTCGGCCTATATGGGCCCGCTGGTGGTGCGCTGGGCCAGTCAGCCTTTGGCGCGTTGGCGGCGGGCGCGTTGGCGGCGCGAAATGGGCGCTTTCGGCTTGAGCTGGGCTGGAATCGGCCGGGCCGGCAGCGGAAAGAACGTCCCGTCGGGGAATTCGAGGTAGCGGCTGACGATCTGCCCCTCACCGTCTTTGCGCCCTTCGATCACGAATTTGGTGCCGACCGGAAAGCGGGTGGGCAGCTTCGAGCTGTACGCCATGACATCCTCCTGCGATGTCGGCACCCTGCCACCGCAATGTGTAGGTCAATTGATCAGCACGACCCGCTCGTCCGTTTTCCACGCTATCCCCAGTCGCGGGCCGCAATCTGACGTGATAGGAAATCAGCCCGATCTTGAGGCACACGGCCCTGCAACCATGACCGCGCCGCTGAAAAGCATCGATGGAACCGGCGATATCGCCGCTGCCATGGCCGAAATCGGCAGCGGCGCGCGCGCGGCCGCCCGCACCTTGGCGCTTGCCTCTTTCGCACAAAAGGATCGCGCCCTGGCGGCCATGGCCGCCGCTTTGCGGGAGGCTACGCCGGCCATCCTCGCCGCCAATGCCGAGGACCTGGCTGAAGCCCGCAGCAGCGGGTTGAGCGGGGCTTTTCTCGACCGGCTGATGCTGGACAAGGCGCGGGTGGAGGCCATGGCGGCCGGCGTCGAGGTGATCGGCCGGCTGAAGGACCCGGTCGGCACCGTCATGGACGCCTGGACCCGCCCGAATGGCATGACCATCGAGCGGGTGAGGGTGCCGCTCGGCGTCGTCGGCATCATCTACGAAAGCCGACCGAACGTAACCGCGGATGCCGGCGCGCTGTGCCTGAAGTCTGGCAATGCCGCCATTTTGCGCGGCGGCTCCGACAGCCTGCGCTCAAGCCGCGCCATTCATGCCGCGCTGGAAAAGGGCCTTATCGCGGCCGGCCTGCCGGCGGCGAGCATCCAACTTGTCCCCACCCGCGACCGTCACGCCGTCGGATTGATGCTGGCCGGGCTCGACGGCAATATCGACGTCATCGTGCCGCGCGGCGGCAAGGGTTTGGTCGCGCGCGTGCAGTCGGAAGCGCGGCTGCCCGTATTCGCGCATCTCGAAGGCGTCTGCCACGTCTATGTGGACAGAGCCGCGTCGCTCGATATGGCCAAACAAATCGTGCTCAACGCCAAGATGCGCCGCACCGGGGTCTGCGGAGCGGCGGAAACCTTACTCGTCGACCGTGCGGTCGCCACCACCCACCTCAAGCCACTGGTCGAGATACTGATCGAGGCCGGCTGCGAAATCCGCGGCGACAAGCCGACGCAAGACACCGACCGCCGCGTCAAACCCGCTACCGAAGACGACTGGTCGGCCGAATATCTCGACGCCATTCTCGCGGTCGGCGTGGTCGACGGCATCGATGAGGCCATCGCCCATATCGCGCGCTATGGCTCGCAGCACACCGACGCCATCGTCACCGACGACACCAATGCGGCGGAGAAATTCCTGGCCGAAGTCGATTTCGGCAATCGTGCTGCACAACGCTTCAACCCAATTCGCCGACGGTGGCGAGTTCGGCTTCGGCGCCGAGATCGGCATTGCCACCGGCCGCCTGCACGCGCGCGGCCCGGTCGGCGTCGAGCAGCTCACCACTTTCAATTACCGCATTCGCGGAAACGGCCAGATTCGACCGTGATTCCGATACCGCCCTTAAACGCCGAGCGCTTGCTCCCACCGCATGCGCCTGGCATGCGGATCGGCCTTTTCGGCGGAACTTTCGATCCAGCACACGAAGCTCATCTTGGCGCATCGTTACTGGCGCTCAAACGGCTCAAACTCGACCGTATTTGGTGGCTAGTAACGCCCGGTAATCCGCTGAAAAATACCAAAGGGCTTGCGCCTCTAAGCAAACGCATCAAAACCGCGCGCTCACTCACGCACCATCCGCGCATCGACGTGACCGGTCTCGAAGCTGTCATTAATACGCGATACACATATGACACGATATTATGGCTTAAGGCCCGTTGCCCTCGGGTCCGATTCGTCTGGATCATGGGGGCGGACAATCTACGGAGCTTTCACCGCTGGCAGAAATGGCGCGGGATAGCGAATCTGGTGCCGATCGTGGTGATCGATCGCCTCGGGCCCAGCCTTTACGCCGGAGCCAGTCCGGCCGCCCAGGCGCTGCGCCACGCTCGAATTCCCGAACACGCCGCTGCGTCGTTGCCGGACCGTATACCGCCGGCATGGGCCTTCGTGCACGGCCTCAAGTCTCCTCTATCCTCGACCGCACTTCGCACCTTGCGCAGAGAGGGAACCCGCGCGCCACTGAAAGGCAAGGCTGCCAAATCCAAGCGCGGCAAGGCCAAAAGCAAGTCCAAGAGCAAATCCAAATCAGCGGCCAAGACTGCGACCAGGGCCGCCAAAACACGCAGCAAATCCAGGCGCACCAAACTCAAAGCCGCCAACCGCAAATCGGTGAAGGCCAAGAAAACCGAGCGCAAAACGGTGAGCGCAAAACGCGCCAAGAAACACGCCAAGAAACGCACCAAGGGTGGCAGGAGGCGAGCGAAGTAGCTATCTTCGAAGTAGCTCATTTCTTTTAAGACCCCGCTTCGTAGCGGGCTGAGTGCAACGAACTGAAAGGATCAGATCCCCTGCCGACACCTGCACTCTCTCGGGCGGCTCATCGCACGCCCGGCACCGTCTCCCGGCATCCGAGCGCCAAGGAGACGCTCCGTATCGTCCTCGCGCGTCTGGAAGACATGAAAGGCGAGGACATCCTCACCATCGACCTCACCGGAAAATCCTCGATTGCCGACACCATGGTGGTGGCGACTGGCCGCTCCAACCGGCACGTCGCCTCGATCGCCGAACAGGTGGTCAAGGACCTGGAGAAGGCGGGCGCAAAGCGAGTCCGCGTCGAAGGTCTCAAACAAGGCGACTGGGTGCTGATCGACGCCGGCGACGTCATCGTGCACGTGTTCCGGCCGGAAGTGCGCGCCCATTACAATCTGGAAAAGATGTGGTCCGCGGGACGCCGCGCGAGTTGAAGCTGCTAAACTGGGCGGCACGATGCGCATTATCGTTGCCGCCATCGGACGCCTGAAGCGCGGTCCGGAAACAGAGCTTGCCGAGCGCTATAGCGCGCGCGCGGCGCAGACCGGCCGGTCTCTCGGCCTACGCGCCGTCGAAATCGTCGAAATCCGTGAAAGCCGAGCCGACAATGCGGGCAAGCGCGTGTTGGAAGAATTGATCGCGCTCGCAAACATCATCCCGCCGGGAGCCGCAGTGGCCCTGCTCGATGGCAGCGGCGACAACCTCGACAGCGCAAGCCTCGCCGCCCAGCTCACAAAATGGCGCGCTCAGGATCGGCCGGCGGCCGTGTTCGTGATCGGCGGGCCGGATGGTCTTGCAGCCAGCCTGCAAGACAAGGCGGAACTTCGCATTGCGTTCGGCGCCGCCACCTGGCCGCATCAATTGGTCCGGGTCATGCTCCTGGAACAGCTCTACCGTGCCGCCACCATCCTCACCGGGCACCCGTACCATCGGGCCTAACCTGCACAAGAATTAATGCACGGGTCCCGATTTGGTCTTAATCGGAGACAATAACGATCAGGCACAGCGCTCTTGCGGTGCCAACCTGCGGGCGTAACTTGGCCGAAATGATTTGCTTTGGGGGGCCAAACCGTCTCGATCGCCGCTTCGCGCTGATTGCGGGGCTGGGGTTGGCATTGCCAATCGCCCTCAGCGCGAATGCTGGAGCCCAGGACCGCCCTGCAATCACGGCGCCAGGTGACAAGTCAGAAAATCTCGATGCGATCAAACGGCACGACAAGGAACTCGATGAGACGCGTAAACAGCAGCGTCAGTCGGCCGAGACGGAAGCCGCACTCAAGCGCGAAATAGAAAAAATCGGCGTCGACCGGCGCAAGCTCAATCGCGATCTGATCGATACGGCCGCACGCTTGCGCGGCGTCGAGACCAAGATCGAAGCCACGCAAGCCCGGCTCGAGCCGCTCGACGCCAGCGAGCGTAGCATCCACAAATCGCTCGACGGACGCCGCGCGGTGATCGGAAAAGTACTGGCCGCACTCCAGCGCATCGGCCACCGGCCGCCGCCGGCACTGATCTCGCGTCCTGAGGATGCACTGCAGGCGGTGCGCACGGCTATGGTGCTCGGCGCGGTACTGCCGGAAATGCGCCATCAGGTCGAGGCGCTCGCCACCGATTTGAGCGAACTCGTCGCCGTGCGCAAAAAAATCACCGACGAGCGCGACCGACTTAAGACCGAAATCGCTTCGCTTGGACAAGAGCGTAGCCGCATGCAGGCGCTGGTCGCCGAGCGGCAGAAACAGCAGGTCGAGCGCGAGAAGGCGCTCGATGCCGAGCGGGCCCGCGCCGGCGAACTGGCGAAGAAGGCTGGCGATCTCAAAGATTTGATCGCCAAGCTCGAACAGGGCCTCGCCCCTGCCACGCGCGCCGCGCGCGAATCAGCCACACGCGAGACGACGCGTCCGGCACTCGCCGCCTTGCATGATCCCGGCCGGCTCGCCCCTGCGGTCGCATTCGCCTCCTTGCGCGGGCAAATTCCAATTCCGGTTAATGGCGTCAAATTAAGAGACTTCGGCGCCCCGGACGGGGTTGGTGGCGTCGAAAAGGGCGTTTCAATCGCCACCCGCGCGGGCGCGCAGGTTACCTCCCCAGCCGACGGCTGGGTGGTTTACGCAGGGCCGTTCCGCTCTTACGGGCAACTCTTGATCCTCGACGCCGGCGGCGGGTATCATATATTGCTTGCCGGGATGGAACGGATATCAGTCGATCTGGGACAGTTCGTGCTGACCGGGGAACCCGTTGCGGTGATGGGAAATGGCTCCCGAATTGCCGCAATTCTCGCGACAGGTTCAAGTCAACCGGTTCTCTATATCGAGTTTCGAAAAGGCGGGGCTCCCGTCAATCCAGGCCCATGGTGGGCGGCTGGAGAAGGTGAAAAGGTTCGCGGATGATGCGCAAAACTTCACTCATACTACTGGGCGCGGCGGCAGGGGCGGCGATGGCGCTGGTCGCGACGCAGCCTCATATGATTTTTTCCGGAGCCAGCGCCAAGGCAGCGGCGGCAGCGGACACTTACCGGCAGCTCAACCTGTTCGGAGACGTCTTCGAGCGCGTGCGCGCCGATTACGTCGAGAAGCCGAACGACTCAAAGCTGATCGAAACGGCGATCAACGGCATGCTTGCCGGTCTCGATCCGCATTCGAACTACATGGACGCGAAAAGCTTCCGCGACATGCAGGTGCAGACCCGCGGTGAATTTGGCGGTCTCGGCATCGAAGTCACCATGGAAGAAGGTCTGATCAAAGTGGTGGCGCCGATTGACGATACGCCCGCCGCCAAGGCCGGTGTTCTCGCCAACGACATCATCACCAAGCTCGACGACGAGCAGGTGCAAGGCCTCACCCTGAATCAGGCCGTCGAGAAGATGCGCGGACCGGTGAACACCAAGATCCGGCTCACCATCATGCGCAAGGGCCAGACCAAGCCGATCGAAGTATCGATCATGCGTGACATCATCCGCGTGCGATCGGTCCGCTCGCATGTCGAAGGCGACGACGTCGGCTATATCCGGCTCACCCAATTCAACGAGCACGCGACCGAAGGCATGAAGAAGGCGATCGCCGAAATCAAAGCCAAAGTCTCCGACAACAAGCTGAAGGGCTACATCCTCGACCTGCGTAACAACCCGGGCGGCCTGCTCGACCAGGCGATCTCCGTTTCGGATGCGTTCCTGCAAAAGGGCGAGATCGTCTCGACCCGTGGCCGCAACGCCGAGGAAACGCAGCGCTTCAACGCCCGCGCCGGCGATCTGACCGGTGGCAAGCCGTTGATCGTTCTGGTTAACGGCGGCTCGGCTTCGGCCTCCGAAATCGTCGCCGGCGCGCTGCAGGATCACAAGCGGGCGACTGTCCTGGGCACTCGCTCGTTCGGCAAGGGCTCGGTGCAGACGATCATTCCGCTCGGCTCCGGCAACGGCGCCCTGCGCCTGACCACCGCGCGCTACTACACCCCGTCGGGCCGTTCGATCCAGGCCAAGGGCATCACGCCGGACATCGAGGTGCTACAAGACGTGCCGGAAGACCTGAAGTCCAAGGCCGACACCAAGGGCGAGGCCTCGCTGCGCGGACACCTCAAGGCCGCGGGCAAGGAAGAGACCGGCTCGCAGTCCTACATCCCGCCGGATCCGAAGAACGACAAGGCGCTGCACATGGCCGACGATCTCTTGCGCGGCACGCAGGTCAATTCGGCCTTCCCGCCGAATACCAAGGCGCCGATCCCGAACTGAGCGGGGTTGCCACCATCCGACTTCAAAAGGGCGGCTCTCGGGCCGCCCTTTTGCTTTCGCCGAGCCCCGGCCGAATCCACGCGTGGTAGACTTGAACGATGATTCGCGAGGATTGCGGCCGTGGTTGACGACGAGCTCACTGCTCCCCTCGGCCAGGGCAAACGCAAACGCCTGCCAAAACTGCCGATCAGCGGGATACAACTGCTGGCGGGCGTTTTCGGCCTGTTCGGCCTGGCGATTTTGGGCTGGGCCGTTTTTGGCAACGATCCGCTCGGTGGTGAACCGCACGCGGTCGTTGCGACCGCCATATCGATCGACAACCAGGCCAAGACTAAGCCTAGCGAGCAACAGCAGACCGGCCACGGCGATAAGCGCGCCGACAAACCGGTCACGACAGCGGCGCCCGGCGAAGCCAAGACCGAACCGCCGCCCGGCAGCAAGACCGTCACCATCATCGACGGGTCCAGCGGGCAACGCCGCGACATTGTCATTCCCGGCAAGAACGATGGCGGCGCGGCAGCTGAGCCGGTCGATCCCAAGCTGCTGGAATTGACGCGCCATGGACTGATCCCGAAAGCCGGCCTCCAGGGCGCGCGGCCGTTCGTGCGCTATGCGCAAGCGCGCACGATTCCGCCGTCCAAGAAGGACTGGCCGCGGATCGCAATTATCGTGGGCGGCATCGGCGTGAGCGCAAGTGGAACAGACGACGCCTTCACCAAGTTGCCGGCGACGATCAGCTTCGCGCTCTCGCCTTACGCGACCGGCCTTCCGCAATTGGCGGAACGCGCCCGCGCGCAAAAACACGAGGTGTTGTTGCAAGCGCCGATGGAACCGCTCGACTACCCCGACAGCGATCCCGGCCCGCAAACGCTGCTGACATCGGCGACGACGGAACAAAATCTCGATCGCCTGCACTGGCTGATGAGCCGCTGCCAAGGCTATGTCGGAATCGCCAGCTATATGGGCGCGAAATTCACCGCCTCCGAGCAATCGCTCGCACCGGTGCTGCGCGAGGTCGCCAAACGCGGGCTGATATTCGTCGACGACGGCAGTTCGACCCGCAGCGTGGCGAGCCAGATTGCCGGCAGCCACAATCTGCCCTTCGCGAAGAACGACATCGTCATCGATGCGGTACCAACGCCGAAGGAAGTCGACCAAGCGCTGGCGCGGCTGGAGCTGAATGCGCGCGAGCACGGCAGCGCGGTGGGGATGGCGACGGCGCTACCGGCGACCGTCGCGCGCATCGCATCTTGGGCGAAGAAAGTGGAAAGCCGTGGCTTCGTGCTGGTGCCGATCACCATGGTGGCGGTGAAGGCGAAGTCGTCATAAAGCCACGCAACATTCTGATTGTGTCATTATCCGCGAAAACGGATGATGTACTATTCGCCGGATCTTCGGTGTTGACTGAATGCCCCGTCTTCGCGGGGCATGACAGCAGAGCGTGACGATGCCCCCCTTCGAATCCCTCCCCTACCGCCCTTGCGCCGGCATCATGGTGCTCAATCGCGCGGGGCTCGTGTTCATCGGCCGCCGCTCGAGCGGGCCCGAACATATCGACGCAACGCATGTGTGGCAGATGCCGCAAGGCGGCATCGATCCCGGCGAAGAGCCTTTTCCCGCCGCGCTGCGCGAACTCTACGAGGAAACCAACATCCGCTCAGTCGAAAAGCTCGGCGAGATCGCCGACTGGCTCGCCTACGACATCCCGCGCGATATTGTCGGCGAGGCCTGGGGCGGCAAGTACCGCGGGCAAAAGCAAAAATGGTACGCGCTGCGTTTTACCGGCGACGACAGTGAAATCGACATCGAGAACCCGGGCGGTGGCCACGAGCCGGAGTTCATCGCCTGGCGCTGGGTGACGATGGCCGATTTGCCCGACCTGGTCGTGCCGTTCAAGCGGCAGACGTACGAGCGGGTGGTGCAGGAATTCGGAAAGTTCGCCAAATAGCCAATGCCGCGAATTTGCGCGGCGCAACCGAAGACGATCAGTGCATCGCCGTGCCGGTGAGATGCCGGTCGACTTCCTTGAAGTGATCGAGCCGAGTGATCAGCTTGTCGAGCGCGCTGCCGGGCTCCATCTTTTCGATGCGGCTTTCCATTTCGGAAATCTGCGTGGCCAGAGATGCGCGATCGATATCCTCGACTGCCTCAGCCACGTCCGCCAGCACGGTCAAGCCTTCCGCCGACACCTCGGCGAAGCCGCCGAGCACGACGATCCGCTGAGCGCCGCTTGCGGCGTGCACCGTCAGGATGCCAGGCCGCAACGTGGTGACGAAAGGCGCGTGGCCCTCGAGCACACCGAAGTCGCCCTCCGCGCCGGGCACGTCGACCTGCTGGACCTCGCCCGAGAACACCAGCTTCTCTGGTGAAACCAATTCAAAATGTAAAGCCATGTCATTTTCCTTTGTGCATGATCTTGTCCGAAAACCGGTTCCCAATTTTCGGGATCGTGCACTAAACCTTTAGCCTGCCGCTCTTGATTGCAAAGCCCAGTCCGAGGCCGATGACGCCGCCGATCAAAGTGACGATCGCGATGTGCTCGACCTGTCCGCTGGTCACCGGGTCGCCCGCGCGGGCGGCTTGATTGCCACGCACCTCGACACTCAGCGGCCCCAACTTGATCTCGGCCGTTTCCGGCCGCGTGAGATAACCGGCGATCGCGCCGACAACCAGCCCGGCGACCAGGAACGATACCAGGATATTCTGTTTGCCTCGGGTCGCCATGTTTCCCTTAGGCCGCTTCGGCCGCGAGCTTCTTGCCCTTCTCCACCGCCTCTTCAATGGTACCGACCATATAGAAGGCGGCTTCCGGCAGGTGATCGTACTTGCCCGACACCAGGTCCTTAAAGCCACGGATGGTGTCCTTCAGATCGACCAGCTTGCCCGGCGAGCCGGTGAACACTTCGGCAACAAAGAACGGCTGCGACAGAAAGCGCTCGATCTTGCGCGCGCGCGACACCGCCAGCTTGTCCTCTTCCGACAGCTCGTCCATGCCGAGAATCGCGATGATGTCCTGCAGCGCCTTGTAGCGCTGGAGCACTTCCTGCACTTGGCGGGCAACCGCGTAATGCTCCTCGCCGACGATCAGCGGCGAGAGCATGCGTGAGGTCGAATCGAGCGGGTCCACCGCCGGGTAGATACCCTTGGCGGCGATGTCGCGCGACAGCACGGTGGTTGCGTCCAAGTGCGCGAACGAAGTGGCCGGTGCCGGATCGGTCAAGTCGTCGGCCGGCACGTAGATCGCCTGCACCGAGGTGATCGAGCCCTTGGTGGTCGTGGTAATACGCTCCTGCAGCGCGCCCATGTCGGTCGCAAGCGTCGGCTGATAACCCACGGCGCTCGGAATGCGCCCGAGCAGCGCGGACACTTCGGAGCCCGCTTGCGTGAAGCGGAAGATGTTGTCCACGAAGAACAGCACGTCCTGGCCCTGGTCGCGGAAATGCTCGGCGACGGTCAGGCCGGAGAGCCCGACACGGGCGCGGGCGCCCGGGGGCTCGTTCATCTGACCGTAAACCAGCGCGCATTTTGAGCCTTCGACCGAACCTTTATGCGGGTCCTTGTTGACGCCCGATTCGATCATCTCGTGATAGAGGTCGTTGCCCTCGCGGGTGCGCTCGCCGACACCGGCGAACACCGAATAGCCGCCGTGCGCCTTGGCGACGTTGTTGATCAGTTCCATGATCAGCACGGTCTTGCCCACGCCGGCGCCGCCGAACAGACCGATCTTGCCGCCCTTGGCATAGGGCGCCAGAAGATCGACGACCTTGATGCCGGTGACCAGAATCTCCGCTTCAGTAGACTGCTCGGTATAGGCCGGCGCCTCCTGATGGATCGCGCGCTTGGCCTCGCCATTGACGGGACCGGCTTCGTCGACCGGATCGCCGATCACATTGATGATGCGACCGAGCAATTCCGGGCCGACCGGTACCGAGATCGGTGCGCCGGTGTCGGCAACGTTCTGGCCGCGCACCAGGCCTTCGGTGGAGTCCATGGCGATGGTGCGCACGGTCGAACTCGCCCAGATGTTGGGCAACTTCCAGCACCAGCCGGATGCCGCCGTTCTTGGTTTCCAGCGCGTTCAAGATCGCCGGCAGATGGTCTTCGAACTGCACGTCGACGACCGCGCCGATGACTTGAGTGATTTTTCCGACTGCGTTGGGTGTGGCCATATCGTCCTCGTTACAGAAACTAAAGCGCTTCGGCGCCGGAGATGATCTCGATCAGTTCCTTCGTGATCATCGCCTGGCGGGTGCGGTTGTAGGTGAGCGTCTGCTTGCGGATCATTTCGCCGGCGTTGCGGGTGGCGTTGTCCATGGCGCTCATGCGCGCGCCCTGCTCGGACGCGGCGTTTTCCAGAAGCGCGCGGAAGACCTGCACCGACAAATTCCTGGGGAGGAGCTCGGCGAGAATCTCCTCCTCCTCCGGCTCATATTCATAGGAGGCCGCCGCCTCTGCCTTTTCGAACAACGGCGGGATGACCTGCTGCGCGGTCGGGATCTGCGCGATCACCGACTTGAAGCGAGAGAAGAACAGCGTGCAAACGTCGAACGCGCCTTCGTTAAAAAGTGTGACGATCTTGCTGGCGATCATGTCGGCTTGTTCGAAGCCGAGCACGCGCACGCCGCGTAGTTCGATCGTTTCGATGATCTGCTTGGAATACAAGCGACGCAGCTGATCGTAGCCCTTGCGGCCGACGCAGAGGATTTTCACCTCTTTGCCCTGTGCCATCAGCGCGTTCGCCTTCTCACGCGCAAGCCGCACAATCGAGGAATTGAACGGGCCGCACAGGCCGCGTTCGGCCGTGCACACGACCAGCAATTGAACGTTGTCGCTACCGGAGCCCGCCAGCAGCTTGGGCGCGGCGTCGCTGCCCGCAACGGCAGATGCGATCGAGGCGAGCACCTTTTCCATGCGTTCGGCATAAGGGCGCGCGGCTTCGGCCGCGACCTGCGCACGGCGCAGCTTCGACGCCGCCACCATCTGCATGGCTTTGGTGATCTTCTGCGTCGCCTTGGTGGCGGCGATGCGCACCCGCATGTCTTTGAGCGAAGCCATCTTCGACTAGTCCGTTTCTCTCCTGGCTACGGCTTTAGGTGAAAGTCTTGGCGTAGCCGTCGACCACGTCCTTGAGCTTGGCCGCGTCGGAATCCGACAGGTCGCCGCTCTTGCGAATCGAATCGAGCAGATCGGCATGCTTGGTGCGCAGCAGGGTGAGCAGGCCGCTTTCGAAGGGGCGCACGCGATCAATCGCCAGCGGGTCGAGATAACCGTTAGTGCCGGCCCAGATCACGCAGACCTGTTCTTCCATCTTGAGCGGAGAGAACTGCGGCTGCTTCAGCAGCTCGGTCAGCCGCGCGCCGCGGTTCAACAAGCGTTGCGTGGTGGCGTCCAGGTCCGAACCAAATTGCGCGAAGGCGGCCATCTCGCGGTATTGCGCGAGTTCACCTTTGATCTTGCCGGCAACTTTCTTCATCGCCTTGGTCTGCGCGGCCGAACCCACGCGCGACACCGACAGACCGACGTTCACAGCTGGTCGAATGCCCTGATAGAACAGATCGGTTTCCAGGAAGATCTGGCCGTCGGTAATGGAAATGACGTTGGTCGGAATATAGGCAGACACGTCGTTTGCTTGCGTTTCGACGACCGGCAACGCGGTGAGCGAGCCCGCCTTGTTCTCATCGTTCAACTTGGCGGCGCGCTCGAGCAGGCGCGAATGCAGATAAAACACGTCGCCCGGATAGGCTTCGCGGCCCGGCGGGCGGCGCAAGAGAAGCGACATCTGCCGATAGGCGACGGCCTGTTTGGACAGGTCGTCATAGGCGATCATGGCGTGCATGCCGTTATCGCGGAAATACTCGCCCATGGTGCAGCCCGTGAACGGCGCGAGGAACTGCATCGGCGCCGGATCGGACGCTGTCGCGGCGACAACGATCGAATATTCGAGCGCGCCCTGCTCCTCCAGCACCTTCACAAACTGCGCGACGGTCGAGCGCTTCTGGCCGACCGCGACATAGACGCAGTAGAGCTTGATCTTCTCGTCGTCCTGAGCGTTGAGGGGCTTTTGGTTGAGGATCGTGTCGAGAATGATCGCCGACTTGCCGGTCTGGCGGTCGCCGATGATCAGTTCGCGCTGGCCGCGGCCGATCGGAATCAACGCATCAACGGCTTTCAGGCCGGTGGCCATCGGCTCATGCACAGACTTGCGCGGAATAATGCCCGGCGCCTTCACGTCGACGCGTTTGCGCTCTTCGGCTTTGATCGGGCCCTTGCCGTCAATCGGATTGCCCAGCGCGTCGACCACGCGCCCGAGCAGGCCCTTGCCGACCGGCGCATCGACGATCGCGCCCGTGCGCTTGACCGTCTGGCCTTCCATGATCTCGCGGTCGGACCCGAAAATAACGATGCCGACGTTGTCGTTTTCGAGATTGAGCGCCATCCCGCGCGTGCCGTTCTCGAACTCGACCATTTCGCCGGCCTGCACGTTGTCGAGACCGTAGACGCGGGCGATGCCGTCGCCGACCGACAACACTTGGCCGACTTCGGAAACTTCGGCTTCCTGGCCGAAGTTCTTGATCTGCTCTTTCAGGATGGCGGAAATTTCTGCGGCGCGGATATCCATCAGCGGGCCTCTTTCATCGCGAACTTGATCGCATTCAATTTGGTGCGGAGAGACGAATCGATCATGCGGCTGCCGAGCTTGACGACAATTCCGCCGATGATGGCGGGATCGATCTTGACGTCGAGATCGACGTTCTTGCTGCCGGTGACCGACTTGAGCGCGCTCTTGAGCGCGTCGAGATTCTTTTCAGTGAGCTTGTTGGCGACGGTAATCTGCGCGGTAACCTCGCCCTTGTGGCGGGCAACCAGCGCGCGATAGCCGCGGATCATGTCGCGCACGGCAAACAAGCGGCGGTTGGTGGTGATGACGCGGAGGAAGTTGGCGGCCACGCCCTTGATGCCCGCCTTGTCAAGAATGGCGCCGAGCGCCTTCAGCTGCTCGTCGGCCCCGAAGACCGGGCTGCGCACCAGCCGCAGCAGATTGGGATTGTTCTCGACCAGCTCGTCGAACTGTTCGAGATCTTTTTTGACCTTGTCGACGGCCTTGTTCTCGAGCGCGAGCTCGAACAGGGCGGTGGCGTAACGGCCGGCCATGCCTGAGATGATGGGATCTTCGCCTGCCACGGGAAACGCTCGTTTTCGCTTTACTGCTCACAGGCCGGACGCCGTCGCGGGTCGGCGGCGCAAACTATTGGAATCCAAGAGGGAATTCCGATCTCCGGAGACGTCGCGGAAGCCCGCGGAACCCCCAGGGAGGTCGAGAGGCTAGCTAACACAGGGCCCAATGCGGTGCAACATGAGCTGCCCGGCTATCAGGCGCTGCGGATGGCTTCGACTGTGCGCTCGCGCGCCTTGGCCACTGGATCGGCCGCCGCCATGCGCACGTTCACACCGGCCGCCTCGGCCTCCCCATAGATCGATGCAAAGGAGACTTCGGCAGCATCGCGACCGAGCCCGATGCGCACCAAGCCGTCAAGTGCGGCCTGCCGCGTGGCATCGAACAGCCACCACTTGCCGCCAAGATAGGCTTCGAACACCGCGTGGAAATCGTCCGGCTCCAGGCCGAACGCGTAGCAGCTGACGAACCGCGCCGGGATGCCGAGCGCGCGGCAGATCGAAATGCCGAGATGGGTGAAATCACGGCACACGCCGGCGCGGGCTTCAAGCGTCTGCACTGCCGTGGTCTCCGGACCGCTGACGCCGCGTCGATAATCGATGTTGTCAGCGATCCAGTTGCAGACGGCCGTCACGCGGGAGAAGCCGGGCTCGATCTTCCCGAATTGCTCTTGGGCGAAGCCGGCGAGACGATCGGCCTCGCAAAACCGGCTCGGCTGTAGATACGCGAATAGATCGAGAGGAAGGTCGGCGAGTGGAATTTCGCCGATGTCCGATGGATCGGCGCGAACCGGCGCCAGCTCGACAGTGCCCGAATATTCGATCCGCAAAGAGCCGGCCGGTGCCACGAAACGCGTGTAGCGATTGCCCAACGGCAGGGCGGTGTCGCTGTTGCGTGCCAAATCCGGATGGACCGTCAAGCAATCGCACAGATCACGATGCGTCGGTAGGCGCGCCGCCTCTATGCAAAAAATAAAGACGGTCCGCGCCGACACTTGGTAGCGCAGTTCACAACCGAAGGAATATTGCATGTTGCAGCCCTCAACCCGGAACCACCGGCAACGCAGGAAGGTCGCATAGGTTGCAAAAAGAACAACCCAACAATGCCTCGCTTTAGTGAATAGGAGCCTATAGTTTGAGCATCTTTTCGGAGCCGGGCCTCATGTCTTCGCAACACCCGCAAGCGCCGCGATCGAGCGGGCAAAGCCGGCTGCATCCGAGCGACAATGCCAGCGGTGCGAAGCTGCTGGTCGTGTTGCTCGCCTTCGCCTGGGGCTTCAACTGGATCGCAACCGCAATCGGATTGCGCGAAGTCCCACCGTGGAGCCTACGCTTTGCCGGCGCCGGGATCGGCGCGGCCATTTTGTTCGCTGCCGCGTTCGTGACCGGCCACAAGCTTCACGTTCCGCGCGACGAACGCATCCACATTATGATCGCCGGCTTTCTCAACGTCGCGGGATTTCAGGTGCTCTCGGCCTTCGCCCAGGTCAGTGGGGCGACCGAGCGCGTCGTCATCATCAATTACTCAATGCCGATCTGGGCGACGATTTTCAGCTACGTTATGTTGCGGGAGAGGTTGAACGGGATTCGTGTCGTTGCGCTCTGTCTCTGCATTGCCGGATTGACCATTCTGATCTGGCCACTGGTTGCCGGCGGCATCCCGCATTCGGTGTTGTATTCGCTCGGCTGCGCCCTCACTTGGGCCTTCGCCACCGTTTACATCAAATGGGCAAAGGTCAAAACCGAGCCGCTGGTCAATGCAGCGTGGCAATTGGCCTTCGGCTTTTTGTTCATCGCGGCCGGCACATTTGTCTTCGAGAGTTATCCGCGGCTGTGGCCATTGCATAGGGAGGCCGCGCTGGCCGTGCTGTTCGTTGGTGTGTTCGGCGTCGGCTTGGCGCACTTTTTGTGGTGGTCAATCGTCGACAAGGTGTCGCCCATCACCGCCTCGATCGGATCGCTGCTGGTCCCGGTTGTGGCCGTCGCCGCATCTGCGGTTGTTTTGGGCGAGCGGCTGACCGTGCCGGACTTGATCGGCTTTGTTATGATCTTTGCAGCGGCAGCCTGCGTGCTGTTGCAGCCGAACGTGAAGCACACGGAGATGCCGGAGTGAGCGCCGCGCGCCAAGACGCCGCCGCCATCGCCAAACTCCTGGTCGTGGTCATGGGCGTGGCCTGGGGCTTCAACTGGGTCGCCGCCCGTATCATCCTCGAAGCGCTGGGACCGTGGACCTTGCGCGCGGTCGGCATCGGCCTCGGCGATCTCACACTGTTTATTGCGGCTGCCGTGATGGGGGTGAGCCTTGCCATTCCACGTGGCGAGCGCACCAAAGTCCTGATCGCCGGCTTCTTCAACGTTGCTGTTTTCAGCGTCTGCTCGGCCTATGCACAGATCTACGGCACCACCTCGCGCGCGATCGTCATCGCTTATTCGATGCCGATCTGGTCGGCGGTGCTCGCCTATTTCGTGCTGGGCGAAAGATTGACCAAGGCGAAGCTGGCCGCGCTTGTTCTGTGCGCCGCCGGCCTCGCGATGCTGATCTGGCCTCTGGCGCGCACGGGCTTTCCGATAAGCGCGGTGTTCGCGCTCGGCTGCGCGTGGAGTTGGGCCGCAGGCACGATCTACCTGAAAAGGGCGAAGATTCGCGCGCCGACCTTGGCAGTCGCCGCCTGGCAATTGTTCTTTGGCTGGCTCATCCTGGCCGCAGGCATGATGATTTTTGAAGGCGTGCCGCAGTTCTGGGTCTTGCCGAACCGCATCCTGGCCTGGATTGCCTATAACGGCGTGCTCGGCATGGGCATGACCTATTTTCTCTGGTTCGTTGTCGTCGAACGCTTGCCGGCCATGACCGCGTCGCTCGGCTCGCTGCTGGTTCCCGTCGTCGGCGTGCTCGGCTCGGCCTGGCTGATCGGCGAGCGACCAAGCCTCAATGACATCGTCGGCTTTGCGTTGATTTTTGCCGCCGCCGCTTCGGTGCTCTTGCAACCGACTTCACGCCACACGGAATTGCCCGAGTAAGGCGTTACAAAAAGCTCATTGGATCGACGTCGACCTCAAGCCGCACATTGCCGCGCGGCTTCGGCGCCTTGGCGAGCCAGTCGCGCAAATAAGCCGACAAGTCGAAAGCGCGCGGCGCTTTCACCAGCAGCCGAAAACGGTGGCGGCCGCGCACCACGGCGATCGGCGCTTCCGCGGGTCCCAGCACACGCACCTGTTCGTCCTTCGGCGCGTGCGACGCGAGTGTGCGGGCAAACAATTCCGCGCCGTGGCGGTCGTTGGCGGAAACGACGAGACTCGCGAGCCGCCCGAACGGCGGATAGCCGGTGTGCTCGCGCAATTCGATCTCGCTCGAATAAAAGGCCTCACGATCACCGAGGATGAGCGCCTTCATCACCGGGTGCTCGGGCTGATGCGTCTGTAAATAGCCGATGCCCCTGCCCTCCTCGCGCCCGGCGCGGCCAACCACCTGATGTAAAAGCTGGAACGTGCGCTCGGCGGCGCGCGGGTCGCCGTTGCCGAGCCCAAGGTCAGCATCGACGATGCCGACCAGATTGAGCTTGGGGAAATGATGGCCCTTCGCCACCAGTTGCGTGCCGATGACGAGATCGAAGCGTCCTTCCGCCACGTCATCGAGCTCCTGCCGCAAGCGCTCGACCAATTCCACCATGTCGCTCGACAAAATCAGAATGCGCGCCTCGGGAAAGAGCTCGCCGGCTTCCTGCTCCAGCCGTTCGACGCCGGGACCGATGGGCGCGAAGCTCTCGGTGGCGTGACAGTTCGGACATTCGGCCGGCGGCGGCATGGAGAAGCCGCAGTGATGACAGACCAGCCGCTTCCTGAAGCGGTGATCGACCAGCCAGGCATCGCAATTCGGGCATTGCAATCGAAAGCCGCAGGCGCGGCATAATGTGAGCGGCGCGAAACCACGCCGGTTCAGGAACAGCAACGCCTGCTCCTTGCGCTCCAGCGTGTGTTGCACGGCTTCGGCCAGGCGCGGCGAGATGAAGCGGCCGCGCGGCGGACCTTCGCGGCGCATGTCGATTGCCTCGACCTGCGGCAGATGCGCGCCACCGAACCGCTCCGGCAAATGCAGGTGGCGGTACCGGCCGCGCCGCGCGTTCACTTCCAATTCCACAGACGGCGTCGCGGAGGCAAGCACGATGGGAATTTTTGCAATCGAGCCGCGCACCACCGCCATGTCGCGAGCGTGATAGTGCGCGCCGTCTTCCTGCTTGTAGGCCGGGTCGTGCTCCTCATCGATAATGATCAACCCGAGATTGGCGTAAGGCAGAAACAACGCCGAGCGCGCACCGACCACGACGGGCACCTCGTTGCCGGCAACAGCCGCCCAGGTGCGCTGGCGCAGGCGCGGCGACAACTGCGAGTGCCATTCGGCCGGCCGCACGCCAAAGCGCTCCGAAAAGCGATCAAGAAACTGCGCGGTGAGTGCGATTTCTGGCATCAGGATCAGCGTCTGTCTGTTGCGGCGAATGTTTTCCGCCACCGCTTCAAAATAGACCTCCGTCTTGCCGGACCCGGTGACGCCGTCGAGCAGCGTCACTGTGTAGCCGCCCTGCGATACGGTCGTACGCAGCGCATCCGCCGCGGCGAGTTGACCAAGGGAAAATTCCGGGTTGGCGAAATCGGGGTCGGGCGGTTCAGCCACCGGTTCAGGCGGTAGCACAATCGCTTCAAGCGTGCCTTCATCGATGAGGCCGTCGATCACGCCGGCCGAGACGCCGGCTTCGCGGGCGGCATCGCCCTTGGCGCGCGTCAATCCATCGCGGAACAATGCCAGCGCGCGTGCGCGCGCCATGGTCATGCGTTGCGGCGGTGGTCCGGCAAGCCGCACGCCGACGCGCTCGCGCCCCGGCCCCAGATGCTCACCCATACGCAGCGCCATGCGCAGGACCATGCCGCGCGACGCGAGCGTGTAACCCGCAACCCAATCGACGAAGCTGCGCAATTCCGGCTTAAGCGGCGGCACGTCGACTTTGGAGCTGACATCCTTCAGGCGATTGTGCAGACGCGGATTCGGCTTCGGATTGTCGGCCCATACCACGCCTAAGCATTCGCGCGCACCCAGCGGCACGACCACCACATCTCCAGGCGCGAGTTCCTCACCCGCCGGCACGCGGTAGGAATAGGCCTGATCGAGCGCGACCGGCACCAGAACATCGACAACGCGCGTGGTCATGTAGCGATCTGGCCCGATTCCGGCGCTTTAAGGAAGGGTGAAGAAAGCAATGTCAATGTCGGGCCATGAGCAAATCCGCCATCAACCCCGACGTCGAAACCGAATTGGCCGCCTGGCTAAAATTCCTCGGCGCCGAGCGGCGGCTGTCGGTGAATACGCTGGAGGCCTATCGGCGCGATGTCGAACAGCTGCTCGGCTTTCTCTGCGAACATATGGGGGGCGCACCGACGTTGCGCCAACTGGCGAAACTGACGCCTGCCGACGTGCGCGCCTTCATGGCGGCGCGGCGCACGAACGGCGCCGGCAACCGCTCGCTGATGCGGGGCCTTGCCGGCGCTCGCTCTTTCGCGCGTTTTCTCGAACGCAGCGGCACGGGCAAGCTGGGCGCACTCGCCGCCGTGCGCACGGCCAAACTACAGAAGAACCTGCCGAAACCAATTGCAGCCGACGCCGCCAAACGCATGACAGAGATAGAGCTGCGTGCGGGCGAAGTGCGCGACCGCTGGGTGATCGCGCGCGATGTCGCCGTTCTCGGCCTGCTCTACGGTGCGGGCCTGCGCATTTCGGAAGCGCTCGGCCTGAAGCGCAAGGAATTTGCCGCGGGCAAGGACGCGCTCACCGTCACGGGCAAGGGCAACAAGTCGCGCATGGTGCCGCTGCTGCCGCAGGTCGCCGCCCTGATCGCCGACTACGTGAAACTCTGCCCGTTCGACCTCACGCCGGACGGACCATTGTTCATCGGCGCACGCGGCGGGCCGCTTTCCCCGCGCATCATCCAGCTCACCATGGAGCGTTTACGCGGCGCGCTCAGCCTGCCGGACAGTGCCACGCCACATGCGCTCCGACATTCCTTTGCCACGCACTTGCTGGCACGCGGCGGCGACCTGCGCGCGATCCAGGAACTGCTCGGCCACGCCTCCCTCTCGACCACGCAAGTTTACACCGCAGTCGACGCCGATCGTTTACTCGATGTTTATGCGAGCGCCCATCCGAGGGCGTAACAATCCTCGTCTATTTCTGTCGTGGCTCTTGCGCAAAACTGAAATTTCATAGCAACGTCCCGCCTCGCGTTTTGTTGCGCATGATCTTGTCCGAAAACCGTTTCCCATCCCCGATTGGGGTCGAGGACAAGCTTTCGGGAATATGCGCGAATGGGGATAGAAATGGCCGGGCCGCACGAAAATCTCGAGCACGCAGAGCACGTCGAACATGCCGTGCACGCCAATAAAAAGATCGCCCTGCTGATTGCAGTGCTGGCCTTGTTTCTCGCGCTTTCCGAAACTTTGGGCAAAAGCGCGCAAACGGAAGCGATCAGCGAGAACGTCGCCGCCAGCAATCTGTGGGCATTCTTTCAAGCCAAGACCATCCGCATGACCGTGCTGCGAACGGGAGCGGAGCGGCTTTCCCTTGATGCCAGCGCCGTCAATGACGCAACGGCTAAGGAACGCATGGAAAAGACAGCGTCCGAATGGAAACAGACCGTCGCGCGCTATGACGACGAGCCGTCCACCCACGAAGGCCGTAAGCAGTTGATGGAGCGGGCGAAGGAGGCCGAACATGCGCGTGATCTGGCGATGGCGCGCTACCATCACTATGAGCTGTCGTCGGCCGCCTACCAGATCGGTATCGTGCTGGCGTCGGCGGAAGTGATCACCGGCGCGGCGGCACTCGGTTGGCTCGCCGGCCTTTTGGGTGTATCCGGCCTTGCGTTTTCAGCTATTGGGCTGTGGGCGCCGCACGCGGTGCATTTGTTTTAATTGCCTCTCCCCGCACGCTAGGGGAGATAGCTAGGCTGGGCGGCTGCGGTAGGCGCGGCGGCGCAGCCGCATGAACCGGCGCACAAAGCGGCTCGCCCGCTGCGGCTTCAACAGCCAGGTCAATCGCAGGATGCGCGCGCGGATCGGCTCGGTCTGCGCAAGGGCCCATTGGCGCGCTCCCATGAACCAATCATACACGCGGACAAACCACGCCATCTGCAAAAGCTTGTCGCGGGTGGCGTCGAACACGAAGGCGGTGGTACCGAGGCCCATCAGCTTGGCCAGCAGCAGCACGCCCACTGCGCCTAACCAGTTCTGTTTGGCAAGGAAATAGACTTCGAGGAATTTGAGTGGCAGCAGCACGATGGCCGGAACGACGAACACGCCGAGCGCCGCCCAGGGCGGCAGGTTCTGAATCGTGCGCTGGATCCAAGTCTTGAAGCGGCCCCAGGGAACGATATTGACGATGCGCGCGACCACCGGCTCGAGATGGTCCCATAGCCATGCTTCCATCAGAAACAGCAGGGCAATGACGGTCCAGAGCGGGCGCAGCCAGCGGCGGGTCATGGGGGCCATATAGTGCGACCAAACCGCCCGAATTAGGGCGTGTCTGCCGTCTTGCGCCTGTCATTGCCCGCGAAAGCGGGCAACCCAATAACCACTGCAGGCATTGTGTTTCATGGGCCCCCGATTCCGCGGGGACGATAGCCGAGTGCGTGGCGACGCGTTCGGCCGCTACATATGAATCGCGCGTTTCTCCACCGCCATAGCCGCTTCTTTCACCGCCTCTGACAGAGTCGGATGCGCGTGGCAGGTGCGCGCGATGTCTTCCGACGAGGCGCCGAACTCCATCGCCAAGGCCGCCTCGGCGATCATGTTGCCGGCGTCAGCGCAAATAAGCACGACGCCCAGTACACGGTCGGTCTTGGCGTCGGCGAGAATCTTCACGAAGCCGTCCGTGGTCATGTTGACCTTGGCGCGGCCGTTTGCGGTCATCGGAAACTTGCCGACTTTGTAAGCGATGCCGGCGGTCTTCAGATCATCTTCGCTTTTGCCGACGGTGGCGATCTCCGGATAGGTATAGACGACGTTCGGGATGGCGTCATAGTTCACGTGGCCGGCCTGTCCGACCAGGATTTCCGCCACAGCCACGCCTTCGTCTTCCGCTTTGTGCGCCAACATCGGCCCGGCAATGACGTCGCCGATCGCCCAGATACCGGGCACGCTGGTCGCATAATAATGGTCGACCGCGACCCTGCCGCGCTCATCGAGCTTTACGCCGACATCTTTCAGGCCAAGCCCTTCGGTGTAAGGCACGCGGCCGATGGAGACGAGCACGACATCGGCTTCGATTGTCTCAGGGCTGCCGCCTTTCGCCGGTTCGACCGTCGCCTTTAGGCGCGCACCTGACGTATCGACCGCCGTCACTTTCGATGACAATTTGAAGGTCATGCCCTGTTTTTCGAACAGGCGCTGCGCCTGCCGGCGCACTTCGGCGTCCATGCCGGGCAGCACGGTGTCCATGAATTCGACCACCGTGACCTGCGCGCCGAGGCGGCGCCAGACCGAACCAAGCTCGAGTCCGATCACGCCGGCGCCGACCACCAGCAGATGTTTCGGCACGTCGGGCAACGACAATGCGCCGGTCGAAGACACGATGCGTTTTTCGTCGATCTCGATACCTTTCAGACGCGCAACGTCGGAACCAGTAGCGATCACGATCGACTTGGTGTCCAGCGTCTGTGTCTTGCCATCGGCGCCTTTGACCTCGACCTTGCCGGGCGCGGCGATACGCGCGGTGCCGTGATAGGCATCGATCTTGTTCTTCTTGAGCAGGAATTCGACGCCTTTGACGTTGCCGTCGACGCCCTGGTCCTTGAACGCCATCATCGCCTTCAGATCAAGCTTGGGCGAAACGCCGATGCCCATCTTGCCGAACGAATGGCCGGCCTCCTCGAACAATTCGGACGCATGCAGCAGTGCTTTTGAGGGAATGCAGCCGACATTGAGACAGGTGCCGCCGTGGGTGGCGCGCTTTTCCACCACGGCGGTCTTCAAGCCGAGTTGTGCGGCGCGAATCGCGCAGACATAGCCGCCGGGGCCGGTGCCGATGACGATGAGGTCGTAACTCATTGGGTCCTTTCGTTCTCGCAAAATTTCGTTTCATCGCATCGGCGTCAGGATTTCTTCGCCGTCGCCGCCGCTCCACAAGCCACGCAAACTTCCATCGGAAGCGAGTGCATAAACCACAGGGGTCTGGGCACCCCAATCGACCGTCAGCACGTTGCCGTCAAGAGTTCCGGTGCCGCGATAGGTCTTGGATGCGACGCGCCACTGGATGGCGATCTGATCGCCCCGGTCCTGAATTTGTGCCGTTCCAGAATAGCGGCTGCCATTCGGATTGCGGCCGCGCACCTCGTAGCGGCCACGCGGGCGCATCACGGTCTGATCGGTCGCGCGTGAAAATAGCTCGAGGTTTTCGGTCGCGGTGCCATCGGCCCATTCGCCTTTCAGGCGTTCACCCGAGAAGCTGTAAACGACCGGATGCTTTGCGCCCCAGTTCACAACCAGCATGCGTCCCGCGTATTCGCCCGTGCCGCTGAATTTCTGGCGGCCGATCCACCACCGGACCCGGATGCGATCGTCGTGCGGAGTTATCGCCGCAACTCCGTGATAACGGCTGCCGTTCGGATTGCGCCCCTCCGCGCGATACACACCGGTGACCGCCGGAGTGCCTCTCCTTTTGTCGAAGAACCGCGACGCGGAACCCGGCAGCAGCGCAACAGAAGAACTACTGGTGGTTGGACTAACGTTCTGCGGCGCGTTGTCGTTTGCGGGATGAAATGCGAAGTTTCCGAAGAAGGTCGAGGAGATCCACGGCGTCTGCCCGCCTTTGGTCTCCCGGTAGACGCCCTCGAGCGTGCGCTTGAATGTGTCTTCCAGGCTGAGCGCGGGCGTCGTAATCGCGCGCGACAAATATTTTGTGTACGGACTGTTGCGGCCCGAGCCGTCAAGCGCGACAGCGCCTGGCGAAGTCGAATAGGACACGAACAAGCGCGCATTGCTGTCGATACGCGACAGTCCTTTTGTGCCGCCGGCATTGAAAGGATTGTTGCGGCAAGCATCGAGCACGACGATGTTGAGCGAGGTGTGCGCGGCTGCCATGACGTCGACAGCTTCGGTCGCGCTGACAGAGTTCCGTTTGACGTCGTCCTCGCCGCCCACATGCCCGACGATCGGAACGATGAAATTCTCGCCTTTAATCTGGACGCCGTGACCGGCGAAATAGAACAGACCGACGCCGCCGCGCGCCTTTAGCACGTCGCCGAATTCCTGGATCGCCCGTTTCATTGCGTCCGTATCGACGTTGGTCTTGAGCAAGACCTGGAAACCGGCATTACGCAATGCAGCAGCAATGTCGGTCGCGTCATTGACCGGGTTAGCGAGCGAGCCGAAGGGATAGTTTGCGTTGCCGATAACAAGCGCCGTGCGCGGCTGCGCCGCAAGCGCGCCGCAGGCAAAGCCGACCAAAAGGCAGATCGCGAAGATGACCCGCAGGCATTTCGACAGTAGTGCGCTGATCGGCGTCACGTACGACAAACCCCCATCGTCGCAACGGGCAACTTGCCTTATCGCTTAAGGCGACAAATTGCCCATTACAAATCGAGCACCAGCCGTGCCGGGTCCTCCAGGCATTCCTTCACGCGCACCAGGAATGTGACGGCCTCGCGGCCGTCGACGATGCGGTGATCATAGGAGAGCGCGAGGTACATCATCGGCCGCGGCTCGATCTTGCCGCCAACCACCATCGGCCGCTCCTGGATCTTGTGCATGCCGAGAATGCCGGACTGCGGCGCGTTGAGGATCGGCGTCGACATCAGCGAGCCGTAGACGCCGCCGTTCGAGATGGTGAAGGTGCCACCCTGCATGTCTTCGATCTTGAGCTGGCCGTCGCGCGCGCGCTTGCCGAAATCGGAAATCGACTTCTCGATTTGCGCGAGCGACATCATGTCGGCATCGCGCACCACCGGCACGACCAGGCCCTTCTCGGTGCCGACGGCGACGCCGATGTGGTAGTAGTTCTTATAGACGATGTCGGTGCCGTCGATTTCGGCGTTGACGGCGGGGATTTCCTTCAGTCCCTGGATGCAGGCGCGCACGAAGAAACCCATGAAGCCGAGTTTCACGCCGTGCTTCTTTTCGAACAGGTCCTTGTACTGGTTGCGCATGGCCATCACCGCGCCCATGTCGACCTCGTTGAAGGTCGTGAGCATGGCGGCTGTGTTCTGCGCGTCCTTCAGGCGACGCGCAATGGTTTGGCGCAGCCGCGTCATGTGCACCCGCTCTTCGCGCGACGCATCATCTGGCGGCGACGGCCCGCGCAACTGCGCGGTCGGCACAGGCGTCGGCGCGGAAGCCGCGCGCTCGATCGCAGCCATCATGTCGCCTTTGGTGACCTGACCGCGCACGCCCGAACCCGCGACTTGCGAGGGATCGACCCCGCTTTCGGCCGCCATTTTGCGCACTGACGGCGGGGCGGGCATGCCGAACGACGGTGCCGCCGGCATTTCACGCGGCTGCGGCTGCTCGGGGCCGGCGCCTATCGGCTTGGTCTTGTCGGTTTTCTGATCGGGCGCGCCGGTCGGGCTTGCCGCCGGCTTGGTGGCGGTGGCGGCCGGTGCCTTGGAAACGGCGCCGGCGCCGTCCTTTATCTGGCCGAGCAGCGCACCAACGCCGACGGTCTCGCCATCTTTGGCCGCGATGTCGGCGAGAACGCCGGCGGCCGGCGCCGGCACTTCCAGCGTGACCTTGTCGGTTTCGAGCTCGACCAAGGGCTCGTCGACCGCAACCGCATCTCCCGGCTGCTTGAACCATTTGCCCACGGTCGCCTCGGTGACCGATTCGCCGAGGGTGGGTACGCGGATGTCAGTCATGACTTTTCAGTCCTCATCGCCATGGCCGGCCACAAAACGAATTCTTTATCCCAGCGCCTCGTCGAGGAACTGCTTGAGCTGCGCCAAATGCTTCGACATCTGCCCGACTGCGGTCGAGGCCGAGGCCGGACGCCCGGCATAGCGCAGGCTGCGGTGCTTGGCCTGGATATTGTTCAGCACCCAGTCGAGGAACGGATCGACAAAGAACCAGGCACCCTGGTTGCGCGGCTCTTCCTGGCACCAGACCACCTCCGCCTGCTTGAAGCGCGAGAGCTCCTGAACCAGAGCCTTGGTCGGGAACGGATAGAGCTGCTCGACGCGCAAGAGGTAGATGTCGTCGATGCCGCGCTGCTCGCGCTCTTCGTACAGGTCGTAATAGACCTTGCCGGTGCACAGAATGACGCGGCGAATCTTGTCGTCGGGCACCAGCTTGATCGCCTCGTCTGGCTTCGACTGCGCATCATCCCACAACAGGCGATGAAAAGACGTGCCACTCGAAAGCTCGTCGAGCCGCGAAACCGCGCGCTTGTGGCGCAGCAAGCTTTTTGGCGTCATCAGAATCAGCGGCTTGCGGATTTCGCGGTTGAGCTGGCGGCGCAGGATGTGGAAATAGTTGGCCGGCGTCGAGCAGTTGGCGACTTGCATGTTGTCTTCAGCGCAAAGCTGCAGGAAGCGCTCGAGCCGCGCGCTCGAATGTTCAGGCCCCTGGCCTTCGTAGCCGTGCGGCAACAGGCAAACGAGGCCCGACATACGCAGCCATTTGCGCTCGCCCGAGGAGATGAACTGGTCGAATACGACCTGCGCGCCGTTGGCGAAATCGCCGAACTGCGCCTCCCAGAGCGTCAATGCGTTGGGCTCCGCGGTTGAATAGCCATATTCGAAGCCGAGCACGGCCACTTCCGACAGCATCGAGTTGAGCACCTCGTAGCGGCCCTGCGGCTCGCCGAGGTTGTTGAGCGGCGTGTAGCGCTCTTCGGTTTCTTGGTCGAAGAGCACCGAGTGGCGCTGCGAGAAGGTGCCGCGCTCGGAATCCTGGCCGGACAGTCGCACCGGATGGCCTTCCTTGAGCAGCGAACCGAAAGCGAGCGCCTCGGCAGTCGCCCAGTCGATGCCTTGACCGGATTCGATCGCCTTCGAGCGATTATCGAGGAAGCGTTGGATGGTGCGGTGGACTCGGAAGCCCTCCGGAACGGCTGTGATCTTCTTGCCGATATCGCGCAGCACGCTTACTTCGACGCCGGTATTGCCGCGGCGGGGATCCTCGACTTCGCCGGCCGATTTCAGGCCCGACCAGCGGCCGTCGAGCCAATCGGCCTTGTTCGGCTTGTAGCCCTGGCCGGCCTCATACTCGGCGTCGAGACGAATGCGCCAGTCGCTCTTCATTTTCTCGACTTCGCCCTCGGTGACGACACCCTCCTCGATCAACCGCTTGCTGTAGATTTCCAGCGTAGATGGATGCGAGCGGATTTTCTTGTACATCAGCGGCTGGGTGAAGGCGGGCTCGTCGCCTTCGTTGTGGCCGAAACGCCGGTAGCAGAACATATCGATGACCACCGGCCGCTGGAACTTCATGCGGTACTCGGTTGCGACCTTGGCCGCGTAGACCACCGCTTCCGGATCGTCGCCGTTGACGTGAAAAATCAAGGCTTCGATCATCTTGGCGACGTCTGACGGATAGGGCGACGAGCGCGAGTAGAGCGGATAGGTGGTGAAACCGATCTGGTTGTTGACGATGAAATGAATCGAGCCGCCGGTGCGGTAGCCCTTCAAATCGGACAGACCGAAGCATTCCGCCACCACGCCCTGACCGGCGAAGGCGGCATCGCCATGCATCAGCAGTGGCAGCACCACGGTGCGGTCTTCGGGCGTGGCGTTGTGCTGGTCCTGTTTGGCGCGCGCCTTGCCGAGGGTCACCGGATCGACGATTTCCAAATGCGAGGGATTGGCGGTGAGCGACAAGTGCACCTTATTGTTGTCGAACTCGCGGTCTGACGACGCGCCGAGGTGATACTTCACGTCGCCTGAGCCTTCGATTTCGTCCGGGGTGGCAGAGCCGCCCTTGAATTCGTGGAACAGAGCGCGGTGCGGCTTGCCCATCACTTGCGTCAAGACATTGAGGCGGCCACGGTGCGGCATGCCAAAGCAGATCTCCTTCACACCGAGATTGCCGCCGCGCTTGATGATCTGCTCAAGCGCCGGAATGAGCGACTCTGCGCCGTCGAGACCGAAACGCTTGGTGCCGGTATATTTGACGTCGAGGAATTTCTCGAATCCTTCCGCTTCGGCCAGCTTGTTGAGGATGGCGCGCTTGCCTTCGCGGGTGAACTGAATCTCCTTGTCCTTGCCCTCGATGCGCTCCTGGATCCAGCCTTTCTGCGCCGGATTGGAGATGTGCATGAATTCGACGCCGAGCGTCTGGCAGTAAGTGCGTCGCAGAATGGCGACGATCTCACGCATGGTGCCGAATTCGAGGCCGAGCACCATGTCGAGGAAGATGCGCCGGTTCATGTCAGCTTCAGTGAAACCGTACGACCGTGGATCGAGCTCTTCTTCGTTGGGCAGAACCGCGAGACCGAGCGGGTCGAGATTGGCGTGGAAATGGCCGCGCATACGATAGGCGCGGATCAGCATCAGCGCGTGGATGGAATCGCGCGTCGCCTGCATGACGTCGGCGGAGGAAAGTTCCACGCCCTTGGCCTGCGCCTTGGCCGAAATCTTGTCGCTGATTTTCTTTTCGGTTTCCGCCCATTGCCCGTCGAGCGCGGCCACCAGATCGCCATTGGGGCGGATGGGCCAGTTCGGCCTCGCCCATGAGGCGCCTCGGGCGCTCTTTTCAACGTCGGCGGGCGTATCCTTCAGCGCCTGGAAAAAGGCGCGCCATTCGGCATCAAGTGCCGCAGGGTTTTTCTCGTAGCTGGCGTAGAGGTCTTCGATATAGGCGGCGTTGCCGCCGTAGAGGAACGAAGTACGGGCGAAAGCGGCGTTGGCGTCCTGACGGGACATGGCGGTTTGATCCTTGCGGGGAAAAACCCGCGGCTGAAGCGGCGAAGCCTCATCGGCCCCGCAGCAGCCCGGCATTTCTGTTTTAACGCTATTTATGACGCCTGTAAGTCTTACGAAAGGCCCAAATATTGAATCACGATTTCAGCACTTCGACCAGAGTCTTGCCGATTCTGGCCGGCGACGGAGAAACGCGAATTCCCGCCGATTCCATGGCCGCGATCTTGGACTCGGCGTCGCCCTTGCCGCCGGAGATGATGGCGCCCGCGTGGCCCATGCGACGGCCCGGCGGCGCGGTGCGGCCCGCGATAAAGCCGACCGTGGGTTTCTTGCGGCCCCGCTTGGCTTCGTCCTTGAGAAACTGAGCGGCATCCTCCTCGGCCGAGCCGCCGATCTCGCCAATCATGACGATCGACTCGGTCTTGGGGTCACGCAAGAACATTTCCAGCATGTCGATGAATTCGGTGCCCTTGACCGGGTCGCCGCCAATGCCGGCCGCGGTGGTCTGGCCGAGCCCCTCGGCGGTGGTCTGGAACACGGCCTCGTAGGTCAAAGTCCCGGATCGCGAGACGATGCCGACCGAGCCGGCCTTGAAGATGTTGCCGGGCATGATGCCGATCTTGCATTCGCCCGCGGTCATCACGCCCGGACAGTTCGGCCCGATCAGTCGCGACTTGGAACCGGAGAGCGCGCGCTTGACCTTGACCATGTCCATCACCGGAATGCCCTCGGTGATGCAGACGATGAGCGGAATATCGGCCTGGATCGCCTCGCAGATCGCATCGGCGGCGCCTGGCGGCGGCACGTAGATGACACTCGCGTCGCAGCCGGTCTTCTCCTTGGCTTCGGCAACCGTGTCGAACACCGGCAAATTGAGATGGCTCGACCCGCCTTTGCCCGGCGAAGTCCCGCCGACCATCTTGGTGCCATAGTCGAGCGCGGCCTGCGAATGGAAGGTGCCGTTCTTGCCGGTGAAGCCCTGGCAGATGACCTTTGTATTCTTGTCGATGAGGATGGACATTACGCGGCGTCCTTCACGGCCTTGACGATTTTCTGCGCGGCGTCGTCGAGATCGTCGGCGGACGTCACGTTCAGCTTTGATTCGGCAATGATCTTCTTGCCGAGCTCGACATTGGTGCCTTCAAGCCGAACGACCAGCGGTACCTTCAAGCCAACTTCCTTCACCGCGGCAACCACACCTTCGGCGATGACGTCGCACTTCATGATGCCGCCGAAGATGTTGACCAGAATCCCCTTCACGTTCGGATCGGAAGTGATGATCTTGAACGCGGCTGCGACTTTCTCCTTGGTGGCGCCGCCGCCGACGTCGAGGAAGTTGGCGGGCTCCGAACCATAGAGCTTGATGATGTCCATGGTGGCCATCGCCAGCCCCGCGCCGTTGACCATGCAGCCGATCGAGCCGTCGAGCGCGATGTAATTGAGGTCGTACTTGGAGGCCTCGGTTTCCTTCTCGTCTTCTTCGGTCAAATCGCGCAGCGCCACCACATCGGGATGGCGGTAGAGCGCGTTGTCATCGAATCCCATTTTGGCGTCGAGACATATGAGCTTGCCATCCTTGGTGACGACCAGCGGATTGATTTCCAACAGGCTCATGTCCTTGCTGGTGAAGGCGGTGTAGAGCTTCGGCAAGAGCTCGCCGGCCTGCTTGGCAAGTTCCCCTGTCAGCTTGAGCGCCTGCGCCACGCGGCGGCCGTGATGCGGCATAATGCCGGTCGCCGGATCGACGGAGAACGTCATGATCTTCTCCGGGGTATCGTGTGCGACCTGCTCGATGTCCATGCCGCCTTCGGTGGAGACGACGAAGGCCACGCGCGAGGTCTCGCGGTCGATCAGCGCGGACAGATAAAACTCGCGGTCGATGGCTGACCCTTCCTCGATATAGAGGCGGTTGACCTTCTTGCCGTGCGGGCCGGTCTGGTGCGTGACCAGCGTCGAGCCAAGGATGCGGGACGACTCTTTCTTCACGTCGTCGACCGATTTGACGACTTTGACGCCGCCGGCCTTGCCGCGTCCGCCGGCGTGAATTTGCGCCTTCACCACCCAGACCGGGCCGCCCAGTTCGTTGGCGCCCTTGAGTGCCTCGTCGACGCTCATCGCCGGCACGCCGCGCGGCACCGGCACGCCAAATTCGCGCAGCACGGCTTTCGCCTGGTATTCGTGAATGTTCATCGCGACTTACCCACCCCTTGGCTGTCATGCTCCGCTCAAGCGGAACATCCAGTATTCCCCAGTCTTGCGATCGTCGCGCGAACGTCTCGGTCGCCCATGACTGAATCGCCCGCTTTCGCGGACGATGAAAGTTACGCGAGGTTCGGCGCGATCTTCCGGCAGGCCTCGACCAGACCCTGCACCGCCTCGGCCGACTTCTCGAAGGCGGCACGCTCGGCACTGGCCAGATCGATCTCGACGATGCGCTCGACACCCTTGGCGCCGATCACCACCGGCACGCCGACATACATGTCTTTCACGCCATATTCGCCATTGAGCCAGGCCGCGCACGGCAGCACGCGCTTCTTGTCAAGCAGATAGCTTTCCGCCATCGCAATTGCAGACGCGGCCGGCGCGTAGAAGGCGGACCCGGTCTTGAGCAAGTTGACGATCTCGGCGCCGCCATTGGCGGTGCGTTTGATGATTTCGTCGATGCGCGCCTGTGTCGACCAGCCCATCTTGATAAGGTCGGGCACCGGGATGCCGGCGACGGTCGAATAGCGGATGAGCGGCACCATGGAGTCGCCGTGGCCGCCGAGCACGAAGGCAGTGACGTCTTCCACCGAGACGTTGAACTCGTCGGCGAGGAAATAACGGAAGCGCGCCGAGTTCGAGCACGCCGGCCATACCGACCACTTTCTGCTGCGGCAGCTCGCAATATTTCTGCAAAGCCCAGACCATCGCATCGAGCGGATTGGTAATGCAGATAATGAAGGCGTTGGGCGCGTATTTTTTAATGCCGGAGCCGACCTGCTCCATCACCTTCAGATTGATGTCGAGCAGATCGTCGCGGCTCATGCCAGGCTTGCGCGGCACGCCGGCGGTGACGATGCAGACGTCGGAGCCTTCGATCGCCTCGTAGCTATTGGTGCCGGTAAACTTGGCATCGAACTTGTTGACCGGCGAGGATTCGGCGATGTCGAGGGACTTGCCCTGAGGAATGCCCTCCATGACGTCGAACATCACGACGTCGCCGAGTTGCTTGAGGCCAATGAGGTGAGCGAGTGTGCCGCCGATCTGGCCGGCGCCGATCAACGAAATTTTGTTACGCGCCATGGTGGGAAAACTCTCGATTGGAACCGCTGAGCCCGGTCGCGTGGTGCTAAACCCTCTGGTGCGCTGCGGCAAGACGAAGGTGGGAAAAGGGACTGTCTAGTATACATTATACCAACACTGTCATCGCTACGAGTCCAGTGCAAATTGACGCCAGCGCGTGAAGATCGAATGTCGAACGTCTTACACTGCGGGCGCCACGATCCCGCAGAGTGGGAACGAGACCGTAAACATTGTAAGCGAGGCACGCTCACCGCTTGCGTCGTGCCATGTCTTCCATGATCTCGAGTTGGATCTGTTGAATCTCGGCCAGCCGCTCCCATTGCCGATTGATCAGGTGGTCCATTTTTTCGTGCAGGTGGCGGATTTCGAGTTCGGCCTTGAGGTTGACCAGGTAATCGTTTTGCGAGCGCAGGCGGTCCTTCGCCTCCTGCCGCTTCTGACTCATCATGATGATCGGCGCCTGGATGGCAGCGAGGCACGACAGCACCAGATTGAGCAGGATGAAGGGATAGGGGTCGAACACATCGCGCGTTACCGCCCAGACGTTGAAACCCATCCAGCCGACGAGCACGACAAAGAACAGACCGATGAAGTTCCAGCTGCCGCCGAAATCCGCGACCACATCGGCCGCCCGCTCGCCGATTGTGCGCTTGTCTTCCCAGGCGGTTTCCACGTCGCGCGCGACCGTTGCTTCGCGCGCCAGACTTTCGACTACCTGACGATCAAGCTCCGAGAGTTCGCCGCGTTCGCGCGCCAGCAACTCGGCGACGTAGCGGGTGCGGTAGTCGCTGACGTGGCTGGCGCAGACGTGATCGCCCGGCTTGAGTTCAGGGTGGTCCGCTGTGATCAAGGCGGCGATTTCGGGCCGCACCGCATCGAAGCGCATGGCGGCGCGGGCTTCCTTGCCGCAGAGCGCGCAGCGCGGTCGCGGCCGACGGTGCGGCGGCGCAGACGACGGTGGCGAATTTGGCATCTGATCGGTCATGGCCGCGCTTTTTAAGATTCCAATCGGGCCTTATTCGACTTTAGCGGGTTTTCTACGTCTCCACGATGCCGCCGGTATCGCCGGAGTCAACGCTTGAGCGCGCGCCATGGGCAAGCGCGAGATAGCTATCCGAACGCATTTCGATTAGCCGCGAGGCGGCGCGTTTGAATTCATGCGCTTCGTAGCCATCGCTCGCCAGATAAAGCCGCTGCGGTTCGGCGGCGGCGGAAGCGATAAGTTTTACGGCATTGTCATAAAGCGTGTCGATGAGGATGATGAAGCGCTTGGCCGCGTTGCGCTGCGGATAATCCATCACCGGAATATTGTCGATGATCAGCGTATGAAATTCGTGCGCCAACTTCAGGTAGTCGCCGGCGCCGAGCGGCTGCTCACAAAGCTGGGCGAAAGCGAAACGCGCAACGCCCCTGGCCGCCTCCGGCACGCGCAGCACCCGGCCCTGCAAGCCGATATCGCGCGGCTCGCCGGTCAATTGTCCGGTGAGTTTCTGCCAGGCCATATCGAGCGCCACTTCGGCGTCTTCATCGGCCGGTGCGTACCAAACCGCGACGCCGGCAAGTTTCTCCAGCCGGTAGTCGGTGCGCGCATCAAGCCGCACCACGTCGCACTGCTTTTTCAGAAGCGCGATGAACGGAATGAACAGCGCGCGATTGAGCCCACCGGCATAGAGCTCGTCCGGCGCCACGTTCGACGTCGCCACCAACACGACACCGCGCTCGAACAGACGCGTGAAGAGACGGCCGAGAATCATGGCATCGGCAATGTCGGTGACGTGGAATTCGTCGAAACAGAGCAGCCAGGCTTCGTCGGCGAGTTGATTGGCGGTGAGCACGATCGGATCGGTGTCGCTGATCTCGCCGCGTTTGATCTTGTGGCGGAAGTCGCGCACGCGCATGTGCACATCGGCCATGAACTCATGGAAATGCGCGCGCCGCTTGCGCTCGACCGGGCTGGCGGCGAAAAACAGGTCCATCAGCATGGTCTTGCCGCGACCGACCTCGCCGTAAATGTAGAGCCCTTTCAGCGGCTCGTTCGTCTGCTCGCGCCGGCCGAACAGCCAGCCCAGAGACGACGATTTGCGCGCCAACCGGCTCTCGCCCAGTCGGGTCTCGAGTGCGGCAAGGTGGCGGGCGAGATCGGCCTGGGCGGGATCGGCCTCGATCTCGCCCGTGGCAATGAGCGCGGCGTAACGGGTGCTGAAGTTTTCAGCCATAGGCGGCGCGTCGTGCGACAGGAGGGACCGGCACGGGCAGACCTAGGGGCAAGCGTGGCGCCTGTAAAATCGGCGCTGCCTGCGGTTCCCGCAATTTGCCTTGGAAATGAGCGTTAACCTATTGTTAGCCATGCATTTTTGCTGACGAGACCTTCTCTCTGTCACGCCCCGGTCGCTATTTTGCTGCAATGCACCATATAGAGTCCTGACGGCGATTCGCGAGGTCATCGCGAACCGCCAGGGACGGAAGCGTGACCGAGCGGGCGTGACGAATGTTCAGGAGACTTGAAATGCAAGAGCCTTTGCCCGAGGGCGGCGCCATCCGCAAGCTATGGGTCGGTGAAACCGACGCCTATCGCGATCACCTGCTCCGCCTCGACGCCGAAAGCCGGCAGCGCCGTTTCTCCGGCGCGGTGTCGGAAGATTTCCTCGCGCGCCATGCCGCAACGGCGCAAGACATGGGCGTGGTGGTGCACGGCTTCTTCATCGACGGCGTGCTGCGGGGCGCGGCCGAGCTGCGTCCCTTCGGCAAGATGTTTGCGCGCGCGGCGGAAGTTGCGTTCAGCGTCGAGCAGCCCTGGCAGAGCCAGGGCGTCGGCAGCGTACTGCTCGAACGCACCTTGCTGACGGCGCGCAACCGCGGCATCAAATCGCTGCACCTGAACTGCCTCGCCGACAACCGGCGCATGCAGCAGCTCGCCCGCAAGTTTTCGGCCGACCTCAAATTCGATTTCGGCAGCGTGGTCGGCGAGGTCGATGCCCCGCGCTCGACACCGATGTCGCTGATGCGCGAAGCGATGGCCGATGCGCATGGCGTGACCGCTGCGGTACTCGATGCGCAGTCGCGGATGCTGCGGCCGGCATAAATTTTCGGCCGCGCCATTCGCTTTCCTGTCATGCCCCCGCGAAAGCGGGGCATGACGGTATGCCTGGAGATCGCCGTGATTATTCGGATCGTCCGCGAAAGCGGACGATGACGGTGAAGATTTATGCCGCGTCGTCGATCAAGTGCCGAGTGGATAGCTCGCCTCCACCACATACGGCCCGCCGCCGACCGAATTGCGCGAGGAAAACAGCACGAAGCGTTCGACCTTGAACGGCGAGGTGCGGAAGTAGCCGCGCGCCGCCAGATATTCCGCGACTTGGCGGCTGCTGGAATCGCGCAAACGCGCGAGCGTCACATGCGGCGTGAACTTGCGCCCTTCCGGCTCGAGCCCAATCCTTTGCATCAGGCGCTCTTGTTCGGCCTGCACGTCGAGAAGCGCGCGTTGCGGCGCGACCTGCGCCACTACGGCGCGGGGTTTTTTCCCGCCAAACGAGGTCAATCCTTCCATGTACAATTCGAAGCCGCCGCGTTTGATGCGGCTCAACAGGTCCGCGACCTCGTGCGCGGTGACGTCGTCGACGTCGCCGATGAAGCGCAGCGTCAGATGATAGTTTTCCGGATTGATCCAGCGCGCGCCCGGCAATCCGCCGCGCAAGCTTGCCAGCGCTTGACCAATGTCGGTTGGAATTTCGACACCGGTAAAGAGCCGTGGCATGGCATTCACACTTCGGTTGCGTGCGACCGTATCAATGCCGGCTCGCACTAATGCAATCTCAGGTACCGCGCGCGACCCTGACTTGCTCGATCAGTTTCTCGACGCTTGGCAGGATGTGCTTGACGATAACGTCGACGCCGGCTGGGTTTGGGTGCATGCCATCGATCAGATTAAGCTCAGGGTTGGCGGCGACACCGACAAGGAAGAACGGATAGAAGACGACGTTATGAGTCGAGGCAAGCGCCGGATAGATCGCATCGAAAGCGCGCACATAATCGCGTCCAAGATTCGGCGATGCTTTCATGCCCGCGAGTAAGACAGGAATGTGACGAGCCTTCAGTCTATTGATGATCTGCGTAAGCGCCGACTTCGTGACCTTCGGGTCGATGCCGCGCAACATGTCGTTGGCGCCAAGCTCAAGAATGACCGCGTCGGTGCCTGGCGGCACCGACCAGTCGAGCCGCTGCAAGCCGCCGGAGGCGGTATCGCCCGAGACGCCGGCATTGGCGACGATGGCATTGATGCCCTTGGCTTTCAGCGCCTGCGTCAGCCGCGCCGGGAAAGCCGCATTCTCCGCCAGGCCGAAACCGGCGGTGAGCGAATCGCCCAGCGCGACGATCTTCACCGCCCGTGCCGCGGCCATATTGGGGACAAGCAGCAAAGCCATCACGGCCAGTGCGGCGGCAAAGCGCTGGACCCGGCGCAAGTCGTTCCCATATTGGCGGAGTCGTGAACCGTGAGGTCCCATGAAGACAGTCTCCCAGACGCCGGCAATCGCGCTGGCCGGCGTCAATCTCTCCCTCGGGCAAGGGGCCGCCCGCGTTCATATCCTCAAGGATATCGACCTGGATATAGGAAGTGGTGAGGCGGTTGGGCTAGTCGGCCCCTCCGGCTCCGGTAAATCGACGCTGCTGATGGTGATGGCCGGCCTGGAGCGGGCCGATACCGGCTCGGTGGCGGTAGCCGGCGAAAACCTCGCCAGGCTCGATGAGGACGACCTCGCCCGTTTCCGCGGCCGCCATGTCGGCATCGTCTTCCAGTCCTTCCATCTGATCCCGACCATGACCGCGCTGGAAAACGTAGCAGTCCCGCTCGAACTCGCCGGCATCGCCGACGCGCAGCCGATCGCCGAGAACGAGCTCACCGCCATGGGTCTGGGCAAGCGGCTTCATCACTATCCGGCCGAATTGTCCGGCGGCGAGCAGCAGCGGGTGGCGGTGGCGCGCGCGCTCGCACCCGGGCCGGCGATCATTGTAGCGGATGAGCCGACCGGCAATCTCGACGAGGAAACCGGCAAGCAGATCATCCAACTCTTGTTCGCCGGCCACGAACGGCGCGGCACCACATTGGTGCTGGTGACACACGATACCGCGCTGGCGGCGCGCTGCGGGCGCGTGGTGCGGCTGCGCTCGGGACGCATCGACGGGGATGGCGGATCGTGAGCGTTGCGACGTCCTCGGCGATCGTAAATGGTCGCTGGCTGCCGCTGCGCTTTGCATTGCGCGAATTGCGCGGCGGGTTGCGTGGCTTCTATGTGTTCATCGCCTGTATTGCGCTCGGCAGCATGGCGATTGCCGGCGTGGGTTCGGTCGCGGCGGGGCTCGCCTCGGGTCTTGCGCGCGAAGGCCAGGTCATCCTTGGCGGCGATCTCTCCTTCACGCTGGTGCAACGCGAACTCAACGCCGACGAACTTGGCTTTCTGCGAAACCACGGCAAAGTATCGAGCGCCGCCACCATGCGCGCGATGGCACGCGCGGGCGATGAAGCCACGCTCGTTGAATTGAAATCGATCGATGGCGCCTACCCGTTGTTTGGCAACGTGGTGCTCGATCCGCCGGGACCACTGTCAAAAGCGCTTGCCGAACGCGACGGCGTCTTCGGCGCGGTCGTCGACCCGACGTTATTGACGCGTCTCAATATCAAGCCCGGTGCGCGCGTGAACGTCGGCAACGCCACGTTCGAAATCCGCGCCGCGCTCGCCACCGAACCGGACAAGCTCGCCGGCGGTATCGGCTTCGGTCCGCGCTTCATGGTGAGCCAGGACGGCTTGCGCGCGACCGGGCTGGTGCAACCGGGCAGCCTGGTGCGCTGGCATTATCGTTTGCGATTGCCGGCCAACGACACGACCGACAGCGCGGCAACGACCGTCATGGAGCAGGCACGCGCACGTTTTCCGCAAGCCGGCTGGGACATCCGTACGCGCACCAAAGCCTCGCCGCAGCTCGAGCGCAGCGTCGAGCGCTTCACGCAGTTCCTCACCATCGTCGGTTTGACGGCGCTGCTGGTTGGCGGTGTCGGCGTTGGCAACGCCGTGAAAAGCCATCTCGACCGTCGCCGCGACGTCATCGCCACCATGAAGGCGCTCGGCGCCGGCGGCCGGCGCATATTCGCAATTTATCTGACGCAAGTGTTGGTGCTTGCCGCGATCGGCGGCGTGATCGGCATGGCGCTGGGTGCGGCGCTGCCATATGTCGTGAGCTGGAGCCTCGGCTCGCTCATTCCGCTGCCACTCGAACCGGCAGTGCATGTACACGAACTCCTGCTGGCGCTGGTTTACGGGCTGCTCACCGCGCTCGCCTTCGCGCTCTGGCCACTCGGACGCGCGCACGACGTTCCGGTCGGCGCGTTGTTCCGCGACGTGGTGGCGCCGCAGCCCGTATGGCCGCGCAAGATCTACATGGCGTTGACCGCCGCCGCAGTGGCCCTGCTCGCCACGATGGCGGTGCTCCTTGCTTACGACCGGCGCGTGGCGCTGATCTATGTCGCGACCGCCGCCGCGGTGTTCGTGCTGCTACGGCTGATGGCGGCGCTGTTGATGTTTCTCGCTGCCCGCGCGCCGCGCGCGCGCTCCACATCCTTGCGCATGGCGATCGCCAACATCCATCGCCCCGGCGCGCTGACGCCGACTATCGTGCTGTCGCTGGGTTTAGGGATTGCGCTCCTCGTCACGGTGATCGAGATCGACGGCAATCTGCGCCGGGAATTTTCCGCTGAGCTGCCAGCGAAAGCGCCGTCCTTCTACTTCCTCGATATTCCTTCCGATCAGGCGCAGCAGTTCACGCAATTCGTGAAATCGCAGGCGCCGAACGCAAAGCTCGAAGAAGTGCCGATGCTGCGCGGACGCATCATCTCGGCACACGGCACGCCCGCCGATCAACTGAAGCCGGCGGAGAATGCGGCCTGGGTGCTGCAAAGCGACCGTGGCCTGACCTATGCCGACGAAATCCCGAAAGGCTCGCGCCTGGTCGAAGGGCAGTGGTGGAAACCCGACTATGACGGGCCGCCGCTCGTCTCCTTCGAGAAAAAAATCGCCGACGGCCTCGGGCTGAAACTTGGCGATCCCGTCACCGTCAACGTGCTCGGCCGCAACATTACCGCGACCATCGCCAACATGCGCCTGGTCGACTGGCAGAGCCTGAGTATCAATTTCGTCATGGTATTTTCGCCCAGCAGCTTCCGCGGGGCGCCGCACACGCGGCTCGCCACCCTCACCTATCCCGGCGGCGGTACGGCGGCGCAGGAAAGCGCGCTCATCGGCGCGGTCGCAAAATCGTTTCCGACCGTGACGGCGCTGCGGGTGAAGGAGGCGCTGGACGCAATCGGCTCTATCGTTGCCAACCTCGTGCTGGCGATCGACGGCGCTAGCGCCATTACCTTGCTGGCGGCAGCGCTTGTCCTGGGCGGAGCCCTTGCCGCCGGACATCGCCACCGTGTTTACGACGCCGTAATCCTGAAAACCTTGGGCGCCACCCGCGCGCGGCTGATCGGTGCATATACGATCGAGTACCTGCTGCTCGGCGGCGCGACCGCCGTGGTCGGCGTGGTGTGCGGGTCGCTCGCCGCCTGGATCATCGTGTCCGACCTCATGCACCTGCGCTTTGCCTGGCTGCCGTTGCCGGCGCTGGCGGCCGCGCTCGGTGCAATGACGGTCACCGTCGTACTCG
The DNA here is from genome assembly GCA_963720835.1 of uncultured Pseudomonadota bacterium. GTDB lineage: Bacteria > Pseudomonadota > Alphaproteobacteria > Rhizobiales > Xanthobacteraceae > Pseudolabrys. The sequence goes on from CAVRHC010000024.1 coordinate 392,043, forward strand.
GGCTGATCGGAACCTTCAGCGCCCTTGGCCAGAAGCCGGCCCCTGTGCTGAGAAACCTCTAGTTTTGCGACATTCCGCCGCGTGGGCGCCGATTTTACGCTCCGGCAAGACGTTGTTCGGGTATATTCCGCACCAGCTTGGCTTTGTTAATAATTGGCAATGATGGCAGGCCATGATCGCGCCATATCTGGAACCAAGGCTGAGCGCACACTAGATTAGTCTCGACTGACGGCGGTCGGTGCCGCCGCAACCGGTCCCCGGACGGGGACACAGAGAGGGAACTTCGATGTCGGACTTCGACCGTAACATTGCCGCCCGTCGGGGCTTCGGCGCCGGAACGGCGGCCGCGGTAGATGCAGGCCTGCGCGCCTACATGATCCGCATCTACAATTACATGGCCGCCGGCGTCGCGCTGACCGGCGTGGTCGCGTACCTGACCTTCAATGCCGCCGCCGTCACCAATGAAGCCGGGCAAATCACTGGCCTGACACCGTTCGGTCAGGCGATCTTCGGTGGGCCGTTGATGATCGTGCTGTTCCTCGGAACGCTCGGCATGGTGTTTTTCCTGAGCTTCCGCATCAACAAGCTTCAAGTCGGCACGGCGCTCACGTTGTTCATGGTCTATGCCGGGCTGCTCGGGCTCATGTTGTCGTCGATCTTCATGACCTATACCGGCGCGTCGATCACCCGCACCTTCTTCATCTCGGCGGCGTCTTTCGGTGCGCTAAGCCTGTACGGCTACACGACGCAGCGTGATCTCTCGCCGATCGGCTCGTTCCTGATCATGGGCCTGTTCGGGCTCATCCTGGCGATGATCGTCAACATCTTCCTGAAAAGCACGGGTCTCGACTTCGCGATCTCCGCGATCGGCGTGTTGATTTTCGCAGGCCTGACCGCCTGGGACACCCAGAAAATCAAGGAGATGTACAGCGCCAATGATGACGGCACCGTTTCCGGGCGCAAGGCGGTGATGGGCGCGCTGACGCTCTACCTCGACTTCATCAACCTGTTCCTGTTCCTGCTGCGCTTCATGGGTGACCGGCGCTAAGCAACAGGCAATCACCAATGGTTCGACGCCCCGGCCCTCGCGCCGGGGCGTTTTGTTTTGCTAGTTTGCGCGGCGCATGAGCCTCACCATCCGCCCCGCAAGCGCGCCCGATATTCCGGCCATCACCCGCATCTACGCGCACGCCGTTACGCACGGCACAGCGTCGTTCGAATACGAGCCGCCGAGCGAAGCGGAAATGGCGCGGCGCATGAGCGAACTGACCGATAAGGGCTTTCCGTATTTCGCCGCCGAAGCCGACGGCACGCTCGCTGGCTATGCCTATGCTGGGCCTTACCGCACGCGGCCGGCCTACCGTTTCACGCTCGAGGATTCGGTTTATGTCGCGCCCGAAGCGCAAGGGCGCGGCGTCGGCCGCGCATTGCTCAGCCAACTGATCGCGCAAGCCGAGCGCCAAGGCTTCCGGCAAATGATTGCCGTGATCGGCGATTCCGAGCAAACGGGCTCGATCGCGCTACACGCAGCCCTCGGCTTTGCCTATGTCGGGAGCTTGCCCAATACCGGCTTCAAGTTCGGCCGCTGGCTCGATTCCGTGCTGATGCAGCGGCCCTTGGGGCCGGGATCGTCGACAGTCCCGGTCTAGTTCACAACCGCCAATTTCGACTTGTCGATCGCGCGCAGCACACGGTCGAGCTCATGGCCGCGCCGCACGATCAGGCCGGTGGCCGAGATGACGCTGTAGGCGCCCTGGCGGCGCCCCAGCTTCGGGTTTTTTTCGATGCGATAGAGCGGCACTTCCGAAGTGCGCCGAAAAACCGAAAATACCGCACGATCTTTCAGGAAATCGATGGCGTAATCGCGCCATTCGCCGGCGGCAACCTTGCGGCCATAAAGATCGAGAATGCGACGCAACTCGGGGCGGCTGAAGGTGACCTGGTTTAAGGGGGCGGCGCTGCGGACTGTCGGGGATCCGCCCCCGGGGGACTGGCTGGGATCGGCTTCGCCGGGACCGAACGTCATGCGGCGCCTCCTTTTGCTGAACTGTCATGATCGCGCCGCCTTCGGGCGACGGCAAGGGTCTAAATCCAGAAAAGGAATGCTGAAAGGCGAGAGAAAACGCGCCGGATCGATCACGAACTCGTTAAACGAACCATAATAACGCCCAAATTCGGTCAATCGCCCGACATGCTGGGGTGGGAAAAGGGCATCGTTGCCTCAAGGCCCGGTCCGGTGTGAGCACCGGATTCCTCAGCCCCCCAGCCCCCCGGGGCTCTACCGGCCGGGTCGTTTGAGTTCCGCGTACGGTTCAATCCCCTAAGCCTTTCGGGCCGGCGAGTATTTGCCGGCCCGATTTTTTTGTGGCGGCCGCCGTCAATGCACGGCGTCGTGCCCCGCACCCGCCTGCGCGGGCACAGGTGATCACAACAAGAGAATTAGCGGATTGCGGCTGCAGGTATCGGCGCCGTTGCCGCGCCCATCATCAGGCCGGGCTTGGCGTCGCCGCCGCTTTGCACGATCACCGCGACATGGTCGATGTCGCCGAGCGAAAAACCTGCGCCGGCAAGCTTGGCCAACGGCAGCTGGAAATCTTCCGCCTTGCCGCTCCACGCGCCCAACTTAATCCAGCGGCGCACGACGTTGTAATAAGCGAGCGTGTGGCCGCCATTCTCGCCGCGGCCGACTTTCACTTGCGCCTTGCCGGTGACGGGACAGAGCCAGACCTCGCCTTTGCGGCCGTCGTCGGCAGCAGGCACATGCACGTTCACATTACCGTCGGCGACCGTGAGCTTTACCGGCACGCTCAGCGGCGTGGCGGATGCCTTCGTTTTCGCAATCGCTCTTTCGATCGCGGCCTTGTCGGAGCCAAGCGCATGGACGACACCGTTGATCACGGCCTGCGGCGTATAGACTTCGCGGTCGCCGCGGGTGATGGCGTATTCGCGCTGCCGCATCGAATTGCCGTGCAATGCAAGCGTGTCTTTCCAGCCAAGATAGTCCCAGTAATCGACCGGCAGGCTGAGCGTGACCAGCGTCGGATCTTTCGCGAGCTCGCCCATCAGCCGGTCGGCCGGCGGACACGACGAACAGCCCTGGCTGGTGAACAATTCGACGACCGCACGCGGTTCGACGCGCGCCTGCGGGCAGGCCGGCGGCGCAAACAAGCGCAATTGCAATGACTGTCCGGCGGCAGTGCATGAGCGGCTTTCCGTAGCGTCTTGTGTTCGACCCGGCGCCATATAAGGCGACTGGTCGATCACCCGCCACTCACTTCGCAGTGAGCGGATCGCGCTCCATTACCGCCTGCGGTTCCCGCTTTCGCGACAAAGATCGGATTGGGATCAGCCCGCGAGCTGGCGCAGCACGAACTGCAGGATACCGCCGTTTTTGTAGTAGTCGAGTTCGTCGAGCGTATCGATGCGGCACAAAGCGGCACGCGCTTGAGCGTGCCGTCGCCGAGCACGATCTCGGCGATCAGCTTCTGGCGCGGTTTGAGTTCGCCTGAGAGACCGCGGATGGTGACCTGCTCGTCACCCTTCATGCCGAGCGACTGCCACGACGTGCCTTCCTCGAACACCAGCGGCAACACGCCCATGCCAATCAGGTTGGAGCGGTGGATGCGTTCGAAAGACTGACAGACCACCGCGCGAATGCCGAGCAAGAGCGAGCCCTTGGCCGCCCAGTCTCGTGATGATCCTGAGCCGTATTCCTTGCCACCAAACACGACGAGCGGAACCTTCTCGGCCTTGTACTTCATGGCGGCGTCGTAAATCGTCATCCGCTGCTTGGAGGGATAGTGCACGGTGAAGCCGCCTTCCACGCCGGGCAGCATCTGGTTCTTCAGCCGGATATTGGCGAAGGTGCCGCGCATCATCACCTCGTGATTGCCACGACGCGTGCCGAACTGGTTGAAGTCGGCGGGCTTGACCTTGTGATCGACCAGATATTTTCCGGCCGGAGAATTGATCTTGATCGAGCCGGCGGGAGAGATGTGGTCGGTGGTGATCGAATTGAGCAGCAGCGCCAGCACGCGGCCTTCGACGATATCCTCGGTCGGCACCGGTTGCTTCTTCATGCCGACGAAGTAAGGCGGGTTCTGCACATACGTGGACTTCTTGTCCCAGTCGTAGGTCATGCCGCCTTTGATGGAAATCTTGCGCCAGTTGGAATCGCCCTTGAACACGTCGGCGTATTTCTTGGAGAAAATCTTCTTCGTCACGTTCTTGGCGACGAACTTGCCGATCTCCTTGTTCGACGGCCAGATGTCCTTGAGGAAGACCTTCTTGCCTTTCTCATCGGCGCCGAGCGGCTCCTTGGTCACGTCGACCTGCATGGAGCCGGCGATCGAATAGGCCACGACTAACGGCGGCGAGGCCAGATAGTTGGCGCGCACGTCGGCATTCACGCGGCCTTCGAAGTTGCGGTTGCCGGAGAGCACCGCGGCCGCCACCAGATCATTGTCGTTGATGGTCTTGGAAATCTCCGCCGGCAGCGGGCCGGAATTGCCAATGCAGGTGGTGCAACCGTAGCCGACCAGGTTGAAGCCGAGCTTGTCGAGATCTTTCTGCAGGCCGGATTGTTCGAGATATTCACCGACCACCTGCGAGCCGGGCGCCAGCGACGTCTTCACCCACGGCTTGGCCTGCAAGCCTTTGGCCGCCGCCTTGCGTGCCAGGAGCCCGGCGCCGATCATCACGTTCGGATTTGAGGTGTTGGTGCAGGAGGTGATCGCCGCGATCACCACATCACCGTGGCCGAGATCGTAGTTCTTGCCACCGACCGGCACACGCTTCTTCAGCTCGGACGCCTTGTTGAATTCCTTGTCCATGGAGGCGGTAAAGCCCGCCTTCACGTCCCTGAGCGCGATGCGGTCCTGGGGGCGCTTGGGGCCGGCGAGCGAGGGCTCAACCGTCGACAGATCGAGCTTGAGCACGTCCGTGAACATCGGATCGGGCGTCGTCTTCACGCGGAACATGCCCTGCGCCTTGGCGTAGGCCGCCACAAGCGCGACCGTTTCCTTGGGCCGGCCGGTGTCCTTCAAATAGCGGATGGTGTCGTCGTCGATCGGCGAGAAGCCGCAGGTCGCGCCATATTCCGGCGACATATTGCCGAGCGTGGCGCGGTCGGCGATCGTCAGATGTGTCAAGCCCGGGCCGAAGAACTCGACGAATTTGCCGACCACACCGCGCTTGCGCAGCATTTCGGTGCAGGTGAGCACGAGGTCGGTGGCCGTGACGCCTTCCTTCAGGCGGCCGGTGAGCTTGAAGCCGATCACCTCGGGCAGCACCATCGACAAAGGCTGGCCGAGCATGGCCGCTTCCGCCTCGATACCGCCGACGCCCCAGCCGAGCACGGACAGACCGTTGACCATGGTGGTGTGCGAGTTGGTGCCGACCAGCGTGTCGGGATAGGCGATCTCGACCGACGTCTCTTTGCCGTCGAGCTTGGCCTTGCCTTTGCGGCTCCAGACCACACGCGAGATGTACTCAAGATTGACCTGATGGCAGATGCCGGTGCCGGGCGGAACCACCGAGAAATTATCGAAAGAACGCTGCGCCCATTTGAGGAATTTGTAGCGCTCCTGGTTCTGCCGATATTCTTCGTCGACGTTCTTCTTGAACGCCGAATTGTTACCGAAGAAGGTCACCGCCACCGAATGGTCGATGACCAGATCGACCGGCACCTGCGGATTGATCTTCTTGGGATCGCCGCCGAGATGCTTCATCGCATCGCGCATGGCGGCGAGATCGACCACCGCCGGCACGCCGGTGAAGTCCTGCATCAGTACGCGCGCGGGCCGGAAGGCGATTTCGCGGTCGGACGATTTGGTCTTCAGCCACTCGGCGACCGCCTTGATGTCCTCCTTGGTGACCGTGCGCCCATCTTCATTGCGCAGCAGGTTCTCCAACAGAACTTTCATCGAGAACGGCAGGCGCGAGATGCCTTTGAGGCCGTTCCGTTCGGCGGTGGGGAGGCTGTAATAGGCGTAGGTTTTGCCGCCGGCCTTAAGCGTCTTGCAGCAGCGAAAACTGTCGAGCGAAGTCATGTCGCGTGTTCCATTCCCGGCGGGGGAAGATTGGCGTAGGGTAATTTAAGGTCTTGATTAAACAAGCCTTCTTGGGCAGCACGGGCGCACAGCCGAATTCTTTGACGTCCCGCCGCCGGTGCGGGCTTATAAGGTCTTTTTATCGCCCGCGCCACTTTTCTGGAACCGGTCTACGAAGATGCGCAGAAGTTCAAGTTTTTCAGCGCCCGCCCGGCCGGGTAAGCGGCCCCCAACCGGGACGCGACCGGTTTGATGCAACTCACCGCCGACCAACTGGCCTGCATGCGCGGCGGCCGCGAGGTTTTCCGCGGCTTGAGCTTTGCCGTCTCGGGCGGAAATGCCCTGCTCATCACCGGCCGCAACGGTGCCGGCAAGTCATCTTTGCTGCGTGCCATTGCTGGTCTGGTGCGGCTGAACGAGGGGCGACTGTCGCTCGAAGGCGGCGACCCGGAGGCAACGCTCGGCGAGCAGGCGCATTACCTCGGCCATCAGGACGCGCTTAAACCGGCTCTGTCTGTCGGGGAAAATCTCGCATTCTGGACATCGTTCCTGGGTTCCGGCGGCGATATCGTGCCGGCGCTCGAGGCCGTCGATCTCGCGCGGCTCGCCGATCTGCCGGCCGCGTACCTGTCGGCTGGGCAGCGGCGGCGGCTGTCGATCGCGCGGCTGGTCGCGGTGAAGCGGCCGCTATGGCTGCTTGACGAGCCGACCTCTGCTCTGGACGCCGCCTCGCAGACGAGACTCGCAGGCCTCATGCACGATCATCTGGCCGGCGGCGGCCTGATCGTCGCGGCCGCGCACGGTCCCATCGGGCTCGAGTGCGCGCGGGAACTTCAATTGGGGTCTGGGCCGGCATGAACGCGCTTTGGACCCTCATCCTGCGCGACGTGCGCCTTGCCGTGCGCCACGGCGGCGGCGCGCTGATGGGCGCGCTGTTCTTTTTGTTGGTCGTGGTGATGGTGCCGTTCGCTGTGGGTCCCGATCTGAAGCTCTTGGCGCGCATCGGCCCAGCGATTCTGTGGCTCGGCGCGCTGCTCGCGAGCCTGCTCGCGCTCGACCGCCTGTTCGCTATGGACTACGACGACGGCTCTCTCGACCTGCTCATGATGGCGCCCGTCCCGCTGGAACTCGGTGTCGCCGCCAAGGCCGTCGCGCACTGGCTGACCACCGGCCTGCCCTTGGTGATCGTAACGCCGCTGCTCGGCCTCATGCTCAACGTCGAGATCAGTTCCATGGGCGCCTTGATGCTGACGCTGCTCGCCGGAACGCCGGCGCTGACCTTCATCGGGCTGATCGGCGCGGCGTTGTCGGTCGCATTGCGACGCGGCGGCCTTCTGCTGGCGGTGCTGGTACTTCCGCTGACCATCCCCGTGCTGATTTTCGGTGTGGCGGCGGCGGAAGCGGCTATTACCGGGCCGGCCCCGTTCGGCCCCCCTTTCACCATTCTTTGCGCACTTAGTCTGGCAAGTCTGGTGCTCGGCCCATTCGCCGCGGCTGCCGCGTTGCGCTACGGGTTGGAGTGAGACTGAGACCAATGCGCAGAAGCGTTGCCCCCCAGCCCCCCGCCGCCTAAATACCAGCCATGGCCGTCATCGATCTCGCCAATCCGACGCGCTTTCTGCAGATCGTCAACCGCGTGCTGCCGTGGATGGCGCTGGCGACGCTAATCCTCTTCGCCGTGGGACTTTATCGCGCCATCGGCGCGCCGGATGACTACCAGCAGGGCGCAACGGTGAAGATCATGTTCCTGCATGTGCCGGCCGCCTGGCTCGGCATGATGGGCTGGGGACTGATGAGCGTTGCGGCCCTAGGCACTTTGGTGTGGCGCCATCCGCTCGCCGACGTCGCCGGCAAGGCGGCCGCCCCGATCGGCGCCGCCTTCACCTTTATCTGTCTCGTCACCGGCTCGCTTTGGGGCCGTCCGACCTGGGGCACCTATTGGGTGTGGGATGCGCGGCTGACCTCGATGCTGATTTTGCTACTGCTCTATCTCGGCGTGATGGCGCTCTACTGGACCGCCGAAGACCCCGGCCGCGGATCGCGCGCCGCCGCCGTGCTGACGCTCGTTGGCGCGGTCAATCTGCCGATCATCAAGTTCTCGGTCGACTGGTGGAACACGCTGCACCAGCCGGCTTCGATCTTTCGCATGGGCGGCTCGACGATCGATCCGTCCATCCTGACGCCGCTCCTGATCATGACGGCCGCCTTCACCCTATTGTTTTTTACGCTGCATCTTGCCGCCATGCGCAACGAGATTTTGCGCCGGCGTGTGCGCACCATGCAGATCATGCAAGCGCAGGAGATCCATGCCTGATTCCGAAAAGCATGTCCTCGACTTGATCGGGAATGGGAACCGGCTTTCGGATAAGATCATGTGTAAAGGAAAAGACGCTCTATGAATCTAGGCCCGCACGCGGATTTCATCATCGCCTCTTACGCGGTGACCGCTTTTGTGGTGGCGGCGCTGATCGCCTGGGTCGTGCTCGATTATTCGGCGCAGCGGCGCGTTCTCGGCGACCTGGAAGAGCGCGGCGTCACGCGCCGCTCGCGGCGGAGCGGGACATGAGCGCGCAAGCCGAAACTCCGCGCATGACCCGGCGCAGTCTGATCGTGCTGCTACCGCTTGTCGTCTTCCTGGGGCTGGCGGTTTTGTTTTTTTTCGGGCTCGGCGAAGGCGACCCCTCGCGTCTGCCGTCTGCGCTGATCGGCAAGCCGGCACCGCACACCGTGTTGCCGCCGCTTGCCGGTATCGAGAACGATGGCAAACCGGTCCCGGGGCTCGACAGCACGACGTTCAAAGGCAACGTCACGCTGGTGAATGTGTGGGCGTCGTGGTGCGTGCCCTGCCACGACGAGGTGCCGTTTCTGGAGGCATTGTCGAAAGACAAGCGCATCAAGCTCGTCAGCATCAACTACAAGGATACGGAAGACAACGCGCGGCGCTTCCTCAACCGCTACGGCAATCCTTTCGCCGCCACGGGGCGCGACGAGAGCGGGCGCGCCTCCATCGACTGGGGCGTCTACGGCGTGCCGGAGACCTATCTGGTCGGGCGCGACGGCCGCATCGCCTACAAGCTCGTCGGCCCGATCACCGCAGACACGCTTGCGCGCGCGATCGAACCCGAGGTCAAGAAAGCACTGGCGCAGTAGGCAAAATCGCTCGTCGCCGGCCGTAACCAATCCTTATCCCCGCGGCGGTAAAGCTGAGCGCCATGCGCTCGACCGACGGCATCTATTATTCGCGGCTCGACCATGTGCGGGCGGTCGCCGCCTATCTGGTGTTCGTGTGGCATTTCCTGCACATGACGCCGAATTTCCCGGTGCCCTACGCCAGCCAGCCGATCTTTCCCTTCGCGCTGCTCGACGAGGGGCACACCGGGGTCGCGCTGTTCATGACGCTGTCGGGCTATCTGTTCGCCAAGCTGGTCGGCGACCACCGCATCGATTTTCCCTGCTTCTTGTGGAGCCGCGCGGTGCGGCTCGGGCCGTTGCTGGTCGTCGTCATCGCCGCCTGGATCGTGATCGAATGGCTGATCGGCACGCCGATCCCGGCGAGCGACATCGTCGGCGGCTTTCTGTTTCCGACCTGGCCGTTCGGCACCTGGTCGATCACCATCGAGTTGCACTTCTATCTGCTGTTTCCGCTGCTGCTGTTTCTGTTTCGCCGGCACGGGCCGTTCGTGCTGCTCACGGTGGTCGCCGCCGCGATGCTGTTGCGTTTCGACTGGTGGCGCACTTTCGGCGAGGCGCAGCACGTCGCCTATTGGACGATCATCGGCCGCATCGACCAATTCGTCTTCGGTATGCTGTTCGCGCTCGTTCCAATTCAGCGAAAGGTGCTGCGCATCATCGCGGGCGTGTCGCTCATATCGTTTCTCGCGCTGTGGACCGAATTCGACCGCATGGGCGGCTTCCACCATTTCGACGGCACGCCGTCGAAGAGCCCCCTGTGGATCGTCATTCCGACCGTGGAAGCGATCACCTTTAGCTCGTTGATCGCGTTCTATGACGGCTCAACGTTCAAGATGCCGGCTTGGCTCGACCGCGCACTCGCCAAGGTCGGCGAGTGGTCATACTCGATCTACCTGCTGCACTTCTTCCCGATCGTGCTGATGCGCCATCTGTTCTGGGAGAGCCAAGGCGACGCCGGCAATTTCTACTTCGCGCTGCTTGCCGCCAACTTCGCCTTTCTGGCTTTCCTGCCGATTCCGGCGGCGTCGTATCATTTCTTCGAGAAGCGCTTCCTTGCCTATCGCAAGCATTATCTGCGCGAACCGCTCGCGTCAGCAGTGCCCGCAACACCGCGATAGACTTCTGGATTACTTTTTCTCGCTGCGGGCGTAGCGCTGCAACAGCGGATATTGCGCCGCCCCGAACAGAAACGTGAGCGGCACCACACCGAACAATTTGAAACTCACCCAGGTGTCGGTCGAGAAATTGCGCCAGACGATTTCGTTGAGAATCGCAAGGGCAAAGAAAAAGAACGCCCAGCGCCAGGTCAGCTTGCGCCAGCCTTCCTCGGTCAGATCGAACACGGAATTGAATAGGATATTGAGGAACGATTTGCCGAGCAGAAGCCCCGCCACCAAAGTGCCGCCGAACAAAAGATAAATGATGGTCGGCTTGAGCTTGATGAAGGTGTCGTTGTGCAGGAAGAGCGTCAGTCCGCCGAAGATGATCACGATCACGGCGGTGACCAGCGGCATGATCTCGATGCGCCGCGTCAATACATAAGCGACAACGAGCGCAATCAGCACCGCCACCATGAAGACGCCGGTTGCCGCGAAAATGCCGAAGCGCGCATTGATCGCGAAGAACAGCACCAGCGGGCCGATGTCGAGCACCAGCTTGAGGAAGGGGTTGAGTTGCACTTTTTCGCTTGCGGTCATCAAGACAATCCCACAACAGCGCGCGCAAAATCGCGTGCGGTAAACGGCGACAAATCCTCGACGCTTTCGCCGACGCCGATGAAATGCACCGGCAGGCCAAACTTGTTCGCGATCGAGACCAGAATACCGCCGCGCGCCGTGCCGTCGAGCTTGGTCATCACCAGGCCGGTGACGCCCGCGGTCTTGCCGAAAATCTCCACCTGGTTCATCGCGTTTTGGCCGACGGTCGCGTCGAGCACCAAAAGCACCGCATGCGGCGCGCCGGGCTCCACTTTGCGCAACACGCGTACCATTTTTTCAAGCTCGTCCATCAGCTCGGCGCGATTCTGCAAGCGGCCGGCGGTGTCGATCAAAACAATATCAACGCCTTGCGCTTTCGCCGTGGTGACGGCATCGAACGCCAAGCCGGCCGCATCGGCGTGCGGCTCGCGCGCCATGATGGTGGCGCCGGTGCGCTCGGCCCAGATCTTCAGCTGATCGATTGCGGCAGCGCGAAACGTATCGCCGGCCACCAACATGACCGACTTTCCTTCGCTGCGGAAGCGCGAGGCGAGCTTGCCGATTGTGGTGGTCTTGCCAGAGCCGTTGACACCGGCGACGAGAATGACGAAAGGCCGCGCGGTGATCTTGAGCGGCTTGGCCACCGGCGCCAGCACCTTCTCGACCTCGGCGGCGAGCACCGCCTTAATTTGATCGGGCGTGATGCCCTGCGGGTAACGTCCTTCGGCCAGCGCATCCACGATGCGGGCGGCAAGCTCGTGGCCGAAATCGGCGCGCACCAGCTCGTCTTCGAGATCGTCGAGGGTTTCGCCTTCAAGCGGCTTGTTGCTGACCAGCGCGGCGAGCGAGGTGCCGAGCGACGATGAGGTGCGCCCGAGCCCGCCGCTCAAGCGCTTTAACCAGCCGCCGCTCTGCGTCTTTTCGTCCATGATGCGTCCGTGATGCGTTCTCGCCGCGCCCGTGATACCCGTTTCGGCTCTATTTGGTAACTGATTATGACCTCGGAAGAGATGCTCGCCCGTCTGCTTTACCGCGACGGGCTGATGCTGATCATCGACAAGCCTGCCGGCATTGCAGTGCATCGCGGGCCGAACAGCGCCCGCGAGCCCGCGCTCGACGCCTCCTTCGACGCGCTGCGTTTCGGCCTTCCGCGCGCGCCGGCGCTGGCACACCGGCTCGACAAGGATACCTCCGGCTGCCTGGTGCTTGGGCGCCACCGCAAGGCGCTGGCGCTGCTCGGCAAGCTGTTCAAGCAGGGCAAGGTCGGCAAGACCTATTGGGCCGTGGTCGAGGGCGGGCCCGAGGCGCAAGAAGGCCGCATCGAGATTCCATTGTCCAAGCGCGACGAGACGCGTGGCTGGTGGATGAAAACCGACCCGCACGGCATGCCGTCGGCGACGACATGGCAAGTCGTGGGACGCGGCGACGACAAGGCGTGGCTGGCGCTGGAGCCTGCTCACCGGCCGCACACATCAACTGCGCGTCCATTGCGCGGCGATGGGTTGGCCCATTGTCGGCGACAGCGTCTATGGAAGCGCGTCACGTGAAAGCGGGCCCGCTCTTCACCTCCATGCGCGCGCGGTGACGGTGCCGATTTCCAAGACCAAGCCGGCGGTGACAGTGGAAGCGCCGGTACCGGCGCATATGCGCGAATTGCTGAGCGCCTGCGGGTGGAAGGATCAGTAAAGCCCTGCCTTGATCAATTCCGGCAGCTTACGGTCATAGGTCTCACCGCCCAACTCGCCATGGCTGAGCTCGGCGAGGATGGCGCCGGTTGTCGGCAGACTCTTGCGGTCGACCTTGCTCGCCTCGTCCCACAGCTTGGAGCGCACGATGGCCTTGGCACAATGATAGAAGGCGGTCTCGACATGCACCAGCAGAACGCTGCGCGGCAGCTTGCCGTTGACGGCGAAGCGCTGCAGCAGGTCGGGATCGATTGAAATGGCGGCGCGGCCGTTCACCCGCAGCGTCTCACCCAGGCCGGGGATGAGGAACAGCAGAGCGATGCGCGGATCGCGCACGATATTATGAAAGCCGTCGATGCGATTGTTGCCGGGACGGTCGGGGATGGCGAGCGTCCTATCGTCGAGCACATGGACGAAGCCGGCGGGATCGCCTTTTGGCGAGCAGTCGAGGCCGTCCGGTCCGCTGGTCGCGATGGCAACGAAAGGCGAAGCTGCTATCAGCTCGCGGTAATTGGCGTTGATATGATCGATCTCCTTGACGACGGCGGGCCCTTGCGGACGGCCGTAATGCGCCTCGAGTTGCTCGACCGTAGTCAAGAGATGATCGCTCATATCGATGCCCCCTAGGCGGCCAGTAATTGCCGGCCGTCGTGGTCGGCAATCGTAAGATCGAGAATGACGCCCGGCTCGAGCGGCGCCTTGAGCCGCACGGGCGTGAACTGCTCGGTGCGACCGAACGCGCGCGACTCCGCGAGCACGCGGCGGCGCGCGCCGACTTGCGTGCCGAGATAGCGCGACAACGCCGTTTCGCCCTTTTCGCGCAAGATGCGCGCACGCTCCTTCACCACACCGCGTTCGACCTGCGGCATGCGCGCGGCCGGCGTGCCGGGACGCGGTGAAAACGGAAAGACGTGCAATTGCGTCAGCCCGCATGCGTCGACCAGATCGAGCGAGCGCGCAAACATGTCGTCAGTTTCGGTCGGGAAGCCGGCGATGATGTCGGCGCCGAAAGCGACATCGGGGCGTAATCGACGCACCTGATCGCAGAAGGCGATGGCATCGGCGCGCGTATGCCGCCGCTTCATGCGCTTGAGGATGAGATCGTCGCCGGCCTGCAACGACAGATGCAGATGCGGCATCAGTCGTGGCTCGTCGGCCAGCGCGTCAAGCAAATCGTGATCCGCCTCCACCGAGTCAATCGATGACAGCCGCAGCCGCGCCAACTCCGGCACCTCGCGCAAGATGCACTTCACCAGCGCGCCGAGGCGCGTATCGCCGCTGGCATAGCTGGTGATGTCGACCCCGGTCAGCACGACTTCGCGATAGCCGTTGTCGGTCAGCCGGCGCACCTGCGCCATCACGTCGCTCACGGCCAGCGAGCGCGAATTGCCGCGCCCGAACGGAATAATGCAGAAGGTGCAGCGGTGGTCGCAGCCGTTCTGCACCTGCACGAAGGCGCGGGCGCGGCCGTCGATCGATTCGATTGGCTGCGGGCGCATCTCGCGTACCGCCATGATGTCGCCGACAGAGACCTTTTCGTTCGCTTGCCACAGCCGCGCGTCGAGCTTTTCCTCGTTGCCGGCGACGCGGTCGACTTCCGCCATCGCCGCAAACAGGTCCGGCTCGGTTTGCGCAGCGCAGCCGGTGACGACGATGCGTGCGTCAGGACGTTCGCGCTTGATGCGGCGGATGCTCTGTTTGGCCTGCCGCACGGCTTCGGCGGTAACAGCACAGGTGTTCACGACCACCGCGTCCGTAACGCCGGCGCGCACCGCCTCGTTGCGGATCACTTCCGACTCGTAGGTATTGAGCCGGCAACCGAACGTGACGACGTCGACGCTCACGACGCCACCGCCTTGAACGCCGCCGGATCGAAACGGCCCTCGAATTCGAAGGCGACCGGCCCCGTCATCAGCACATGATCGTTGTCCGCACGCCATTCGATCATGAGGTCGCCACCCGGCAGCGTCACCGTCACTTTGCGTTCGGTGCGTTTGAAACGCGCCGCCGCAACCGCCGCAGCGCAAGCCGCCGAACCACAGGCCTTGGTCAAACCGGCGCCGCGCTCCCAGGTGCGAATGACGATGTGCTCGCGCGAAACGATGTGCGCGAGCGTGATGTTGGCGCGCTCGGGAAAGATCGGATGGTTCTCCAGCAACGGGCCGAGCCGCGCCAGATCATGGGCGTTGACATCATCCACCCAGAAGATGGCGTGCGGGTTGCCCATGTTCACGACCGACGGCGAATGCAGTACTGGATTGTCGATCGGCCCGATCTGCAATTCGATCTGCCGCGTGTCGCGAAATTCCTCCGCCAAGGGAATCTCGTCCCACTTGAAACGCGGTACGCCCATGTCGACGGTATAGAGGCCACCGTCCCGTTGCCAACAATTGATGATGCCGGCGTTGGTCTCGAAGGTGAGCGCAGTCTTGCCGCTCTGCTTGGCGACAATGTCGGCGACGCATCGCATGCCGTTGCCGCAGGCGCCGGCCTCCGAGCCGTCATTGTTGTAGATGCGAACGAACGCATCGGTGCCGGGCGTACGCGGCGGATAAAGCGCCATCAACTGATCGTAAGGCACCGGCTGCGCCGCCGCGCGCGCTTCTTCCGGCGCGATTTTGGCCGCGTGCTGTCGCAGATCGACAACGACGATCTCGTTGCCGATCCCGTTCATCTTCACGAAGGCCTGGTCGGCGAGTGCGCTCATAGGATTGCCCGGGTTTTGCCCGGTTTATATGGCGAATGGACGCAGATTGACCAGTGGCCATGCTAGACTGCGTTCAAACGCCGGGACCGCCGATAATGGAGATGGCCGATGTCGTGTTTCCGCCCCGCGGCGCCGCTTTGGCTTACCCTGCTGCTGGGTCTCGCCGTGGCCCCGGCCATCGCGCAAAAGGCCGAAGTCCCCGACAAGCCGCCGATCGAAACCATGCCGCCGGCGGCGACCCCCATCCCCGCCCCGGATGCGCCATCGCCGCTGCAATCCGGCGACGCCTTCGGTGAAGAGATCATGCTGCCGGAACGCACCATTATCTACCTGCAAAGCCAGACCAATTGGGATAGCGCGCTCGAAACGCTGATCGAATCGTTCAATTCGCTCGAGCAATACATGGACAAACACGGCCTCAAGCCTGACGGCCTGCCTATGACGATCTACACACAGACCGATAACACCGGCTTCCACTTCCGTGCCGCGCTGCCGATCGCCGAAGCGCCGAAGGACGAGCCGAAGGGCGACATCGCGGTCGGCCCGGCGCCGTCCGGCAAAGCGCTCAAATTCGTCCACCGCGGCTCCTATAACGCGCTCGACACGAGTTATGAGGCGATTACCGAATATCTCGACGATAAGGGGCTCGACGCCAAAGAAGTGTTCGTCGAGGAATACGCTTCCGGTCCGCTGCGCGCGGACTCCGACAATCTGGTCATCAACATTTACGTACCCGTGAGATAAGCATGAAAAGAACCTTCGGACTGCTGACGGCATTGACGATCGTGGCGGCGGTGCCGTTGCCCGCACAGGCGACAGAGAAACTCATTACCGTGACGGGTCAGGCGAGTATCGCGGTCGCGCCCGACACGGCGATGATCCGCATCGGCGTCTCCAGCCAAGGCAAGACCGCACGCGAAGCAAGCGACGCCAACGCCAAGCGCATGACCGCCGTACTTGCCGCCATCAAGGCGAGCGGCATCGCCGAGCGCGATATCCAGACGTCGAGACTGTCGCTGCAGCCGCAATACGACCCCAACAAAGGGGGCACCGCGCGCCTGCTCGGCTTCCAGGTGACCAATCAGCTCTCTATCCGCATCCACAACATCGACCAGTTGCCGGTCATCCTCGACCGCGCCATCGCGGCCGGCGCCAACGAAATGTCGGGCATTGCATTCATCGTCTCCGAACAATCGAAATTGCTCGATCAGGCGCGCGACGACGCCATCGTCGACGCCAAACGCAAGGCCGAGCTCTATGCCAAGGCGGCCGGCGCCAAGCTCGGCCGCGTGGTCGCCATTACCGAGGAAGGCGCGTCCGCGCCGCCGCATCCGGTGCAGGCCATGCGCGCCGGCGCGGTTCCGGTGGCGCCGGGGGAGCAGACGTTAAGAGCGACGGTGACGGTTAGTTTTGAGCTCGTTCAATGAAGCTCGTTCTGCGCAGCCGCTGCCGTCAACCGTCGCAGGCCGAGACCCGACCGAGCAGGAAACATTTCTCGCGCTCATTCCGGGTCAGGCCGGCCGCGCGTTCGAATTCGACCTTGGCTTCGGCGAGCCGTCCTGCCCGAAGCAGGAAATCGCCTTTCGCCGCCGGCAATGGCGCGTAGTTGTCTAAGGCCGCTGTCTGCTCGATTTCGCCGAGAAGGGTCAAGCCAGCCTGCGGACCGAATGCCATGCTGTGGGCCACCGCCCGATTAAGATCAACGACCGGCGAGGGCATGACCTCACTTAGTGTGTCGTAGAGCGCCGCGATCTTTTCCCAATCGGTATCGTCAGATTTGAGTGCCCGGGCGTGGCAGGCAGCGAGCGCCGCTTGCAAAGCGTAGGGCCCATTCTCGCCACCGAGCGCCTCGACGCGATCGAGAGCGGCAAAACCGCGGCGGATCAGAAGTTGGTCCCAGTGAGCACGATTCTGTTCGGTCAAGGGAACGAATGAACCGTCGGCAGCCGTGCGAGCCGCAAAACGCGACGCCTGGATTTCCATCAGCGCAAGCAGACCAAAGACCTCGGATACATCCGGCATCAAACTGGCGAGGATGCGGCCCAAACGTTGCGCTTCGGCACACAAAGCCGGACGTATCAGATCTTCGCCGGCGGTTGCCGCATAGCCTTCGTTGAAAATCAGGTAGACGACTTCGAGCACCGAGGCGAGGCGTGCGTCGCGTTCGTTGCCGCGCGGCACTTCAAAGGTCAGCCCCGCGCTCCCGAGCGCCTTTTTGGCTCGCACGATGCGCTGGGCGACGGTCGCTTCGCTCGTCAGGAACGCGCGCGCGATCTCATCGGTCGTCAGTCCGCCGATCAGGCGCAGCGTCAAGGCTGCACGCGCTTCGCGCGACAGCACCGGATGGCAAGCAGCGAAGATGAGACCAAGAAGCTCATCGCCCAGATCATCGTCGAGCGCGGCTTCGATAGTCTCGACGTATATATCGTTTTCGTCCTCCAGGTCGCGGCCGATCTCCGCGTGCTTCTTGGCGAGCATCTTGTCGCGGCGAAGCCCATCGATGGCCCGGCGTTTGGCAGCGGCCATCAGCCAGGCGCCCGGCTTGTTCGGGACACCGATCTTCGGCCATTCGGCGAGCGCGATAACGAGCGCGTCCTGCGCAAGTTCTTCTGCCAGCCCGACGTCACGCACCATGCGAGCGAGGCCCGCGATGAGCTTCGCCTGTTCAATGCGGAAAACAGTTTCGATGGCTTGGTGGGCTTCGGTCGCCGCCATGCGCCCAGACTAGAAGCCGGGCGCATGGCGAAGCAAGAACAGGTCCGCGTTGCCTCACTTGCTCTTCGTCTGGTCGCGGACCCGATCGTGGATTTCGGTCGCTTCCGGGGGCATTGCCTCGGCGAGGTCGGACATCTCGTAGAGCGGCCGGATTTCGATCTCGCTTGGTCCCGGCATGGGATTGGGGCAACGTTTCACCCACTCGACCGCCTCGGCCATGTCCTTGACCTCCCACAGCCAGTAGCCGGCCACAAGTTCGCGGGTCTCAGCGAAGGGACCGTCAATCACGGTGCGGCGCGGCCCCTCGAAAGCCACCCGCTTGCCCTCCGATGAGGGCTTCAGGCCGTCACCGGCCAACATGACGCCGGCCTTCACCAGTTCCTCGTTAAACTTGCCCATCGCCACAAACATCTCGGCCATGTCGGCCGTGGGCTTGATCCCTTGCTCGGAGTCCTCGGTCGCCTTGACGAACACCATGACGCGCATTGTCTTTTCTCCTCTGATCCATGGGGGCCACCGCGGCCTCCCCTAATCCCACGACGAACGAAATCCGGCTCAATCGACATCCCAGGCGAATTTTTTGCAGAATAGTAGAGCGCAGTCCCGCCGGGGTCCGCAGGAACCCAAAATGCGTTCGAGATACCGGCCTGGTCGCCTAGCGGCCCCGAATGACAGCGGAAAATCAATGCCTTGACTTGACCCTACCGCGCCCCTAGGTTCCGGCCGTCTTCGCTTAAGACATGAATTTCAAGCCGCCGACCGGTCCGTTTCAGAGGCCGGAGGCCACCGCCCGACAGCGCAATGCGCCCTCGGGCGTCAGCTGCGTTTAGGCGCGATGTAGAGATCTGAGAGACCGATGTTCGACAACCTGTCGGAAAAGCTGGGCGACGTCCTCGACAACCTGACGCGGCGCGGTGCGCTGCAGGACGCCGACGTCGACGCGAGCTTGCGCGAAGTGCGGCGCGCGCTGCTGGAAGCCGACGTCTCGCTCGACGTCGCGCGCGCCTTCACCCAGCACGTCAAGCAGCAGGCCGTCGGCGTCGAGGTGATGAAGTCCGTCACCCCGGGCCAGATGGTCGTCAAGATCGTCCATGATGAACTCGTGCAGACCCTGGGCGCGCAGAGCGTGCCGATCGATCTCGCCGCCGCGCCGCCGGTCGTCATCATGATGGTCGGCTTGCAGGGCTCCGGCAAAACCACCACCACCGCCAAGATCGCCAAGCGGCTCGCCGAGCGCCAAAACAAGAAAATCTTGATGGCCTCGCTCGACGTGCGGCGGCCTGCGGCGATGGAACAATTGGCCGTACTCGGCCGCGAAACCGGCATCGACACGCTACCGGTGGTCGATGGGCAGACGCCGCCGCAGATCGCCAAGCGCGCGATCGAAGCGGCCAGGCTCGGCGGCTACGACGTGGTGATGCTCGACACCGCCGGACGCACCACGCTCGACGACGAGATGATGGGCGAAGCGGCCGACGTGAAGACGGCGTCCGATCCGCACGAAATCCTGCTGGTGGCGGATGCGCTCACCGGCCAGGACGCGGTCTCTCTCGCGCGTTCATTCGACGAGCGCGTGGGGCTCACAGGCATCGTGCTGACCCGCGTCGACGGCGACGGTCGCGGCGGCGCCGCGCTATCGATGCGCGCGGTCACCGGCAAGCCGATCAAGCTGATCGGCACCGGCGAAAAGCTCGACGCGCTGGAAGAGTTCGATCCGGCGCGTATCGCCGGCCGCATCCTGGGCATGGGCGACATCGTCGCGCTGGTCGAGAAGGCCGCCGCCACCATCGACGCCGAAAAGGCCGCGCGCACCGCCGAGCGCATGCGCAAGGGCAAGTTCGACCTCGTCGACCTGCGCGAGCAGCTTCAACAGATGCAGTCGATGGGCGGCATCGGCGGGCTGATGGGCATGTTGCCGGGCATCGCCAAGATGAAGAACCAGATCGCCGCCGCCGGCCTCGACGAGAGCATCCTCAAGCGCCAGGTCGCCATTATCGATTCCATGACGCCGCGGGAGCGGCGCAACCCCGACATCCTCAAGGCGAGCCGCAAGAAGCGCATCGCCGCCGGCTCCGGCACCACGCCGGAAGCGATCAACAAGCTTCTGAAAATGCACCGCGGCATGGCCGACATGATGAAGGCCATGGGCTCGGGCAAACGCGGCGCGCTCGGCGGCCTCGGGCAGATGCTCGGCTTCGGCGGCGGCGCCATGCCGTCGCCGGAGGAGATGCAAAAGCTCGCCGAGAAAATGCCGGGCGGCGTGCCGGGATTGCCCGACGCCGGCGGTCTGCCGAAAGGGATGCCGCAACTGCCGCCGAATTTCCCTGGCGGCCCAAGCGGATTTCCGGGCCTCGGCGGCGGCGGAAAGTTTCCAGGTTTGCCGGGCTTACCCGGCCAGAAGAAGAAGTGAATTCGGATTAATTCAGAAAGGAAAACGTCAAATGTCTCTCGTCATCCGCATGGCCCGCGCCGGAACCAAGAAGCGGCCGTTTTATCACATCGTGGTCGCCGACTCGCGTTCGCCGCGTGACGGCCGCTTCATCGAGCGGCTCGGCTATTTCAATCCGCTGCTGCCGAAGGAAAAGACCGAGCGTCTGCGGCTCGATCTCGACAAAGTGAAGGATTGGATGAAGAAGGGCGCGCAGCCGTCCGACCGCGTGATGCGCTTCCTCGATGCCGCCGGCGTCGCCAAGCGCGAGAAGCGCAACAATCCGCAGAAGGCGATCCCGCGCAAGGAACGCAAGGCGCAGGCCGAGGAAGCCGCAAAGGCGGCAGCCGCTGCACCCGCCACGCCTGCCGCACAGCCGGAGGCGAGCTGACGCTCGCCGCGTGAACCGTGGCCGAACGCATCCGCGTTGCGCGCATCGGGGCCGCGCATGGCGTGCGCGGCGAGGTCAGGCTCTGGGCGTTCACGCAGGATCCGATTGCCGTCGCCGAATACGGCCCGCTGGAGACCGAAGACGGCGCCGGCAAATTGAGATCACATCACTGCGGCCGGGAAAGGATTTCCTGGTCGCGCGGCTGGCGGGCGTCGACGATCGCAATGCGGCCGAGACGCTGACCAATCTCGATCTGTTCGTGCCGCGCGAGCGGCTGCCGGCGATCGATGAGGAAGACACCTACTACCACGCCGACCTGATCGGCCTCGCCGCGGTGACGGCGGACGGCGAGGAAATGGGCATGGTGACGGCGGTCCATAATTTCGGCGCCGGCGACATCATCGAGATCGCGCCCGCGAATGGCGGCGCGCCGCTGATGCTCACCTTTACCGAAACCGCCGTGCCGAAGGTGGATCTAAACGCGAGGCAAATCGTCATCGTGCCCCCGGCAACGAGCGAGTAGCGATCATGTGGTGCGCGTCGGTGCTGACGATTTTTCCGGACATGTTTCCGGGGCCGCTGGCGCAAAGCCTCGCCGGCAAGGCGCTCGCCTCCGGCTTATGGTCGCTCGACACTCACGACATCCGCAATGCAGCGACCGACAAGCACCGCACCGTCGACGACACGCCGGCCGGCGGCGGCCCCGGCATGGTGATGAAAGCGGACGTGCTCGCGCGCGCGCTCGACGTGATGCCGCGCGATACGCGGCCGCGCCTGCTGATGAGCCCGCGTGGCACACCGCTCACGCAACAGAAGGTCGCATCGCTCGCAGCCGGCCCCGGCGCGGTGATCGTCTGCGCGCGCTTCGAGGGCGTCGACGAACGACTGATCGCGGCGCGCAAACTGGAGGAAGTCTCGCTCGGCGATTTTATTTTGTCGGGCGGCGAGATTGCGGCGCTCGCTTTGCTGGATTCTGTCGTGCGGCTGCTGCCCGGCGTCATGGGCAAGGAGGCATCCGCCGCAGAGGAAAGCTTCGCCGACGGGTTGCTCGAATATCCGCAATATACGCGGCCGCCGGTGTTCGAGGGCGAACCGATCCCGGACGTGCTGGTGTCCGGCGACCACGCCAAGGTCAAAGCCTGGCGGCGCACGCAAGCCGAACATCTCACGCGCGAGCGCCGGCCCGACCTGTGGGCGGCATATCAAAAGCGCAAGGACCGGCCTTAGGGCATGTTGCGCATGATCGTTTCCGAACAGCGGTTTCCCCGTTTCGGAATCATCCGCTAGTTGCTCAAATTGTGCACGTGATTGACCGCGCCCTTGGTGTTGACGATGAAAAACTGTTTGTTGCTGAGATTGCGCGAGGCGCAATCCAGCACGCCGCCTTTTTCGAAATTTCGGTTCTGAAGGACAAAGCGATCCTGCTGCACGCAGAAGAAGCCACCCTTCTGACCGGCCCGGGCCTGCCAGATGGCGCCTTCCGAGCCGGTGGCATAGAGGTAGTAAAAGCGGTTGGTCAGGTTCCCGTTCATGATCTGCCGGCAGCGGCCAGGCTGGATCGTCCACCACCCTTCCGAGGTCCAGCCGAACTGGGCATGCAGGTAGCCGAAGGCGACGTCGACCCGTTGGCCTGATTGGTTACACACCCGGAACCCCGCCCAGCTCGGCCCCGCAGTGGCAAAACTGGCCAAAATCAGAACGGCAAACGCTAAAAACGCACGATTTCGCATGATCCGGCCTCCCAACAGGACCTAACCCTAGCGTCCGCGAGCATAAAGCCCTTTGATTTATTGCAAAACAGGCCAAATGTCCGGCGGCGGCCCCGCCAATGCCCGATTCAACAACTAAAGGCATGACAAGCTTGCGGGCATGCAGTAAAAGCCCGGCCAACCCATTCAGGACGGACAAAGACCGCGCGCCGAATGCTGGCGCTGCCGACGGAGATTTCGCCATGAACATCATTCAACAGCTCGAAAAAGAGCAGGTCGAGAAACTCTCGGCCGGCAAGACCATTCCCGACTTTGGACCGGGCGACACCGTCCTGGTCAATGTGAAGGTGGTCGAAGGCGAACGCACCCGCATCCAGGCCTATGAAGGCGTCTGCATCGGACGCGCGGGCCGGGGCCTCCACGAGAACTTCACCGTACGCAAGATTTCCTACGGCGAAGGCGTCGAGCGCGTGTTCCCGCTCTACTCGCCGATGGTCGACTCCATCAAGGTCGTGCGCCGCGGCAAGGTGCGTCGCGCCAAGCTCTATTACCTGCGCGGTCTGCGCGGCAAGAAGGCGCGCATCGAGGCCGAGAGCGGCCCGACGCAACAGGCAGCCGAAGCCGCCGCGGCCAAATAATCGCGCAAGCTCAGTTCATTCGCCAAAACCCCGGGCATCGCCCGGGGTTTTGTTTTTCAGGTGAGCGTGCGCAAGCGCTCGATCAGACGATCGACGTCCGCTGCGTTGTGATAAAGGCCGAAGCCGATGCGCAGCCGCGTGCCGCGTACGTCGGTGACGATACCTGCGTCGTGCAGGCGGCGATGCCAGCCTTGCGCATCGGCGTGCTCGAAGGCGAGGAAATTGCCGCTCGGCTGCGCCGGCGGCACGACCAAATTTTCTGCCGCGAACGGTCCATAGGGTTTATCCGCCATTGCCGCCATGAAGCGCGCGGCGAGCGCTTTGGCATGCGCGTGGATCAGCGCCGCATCGATCCCCTCGCCCTCAAGCCAATCGAGCACCGCGCGCAGACGATAAAGTCCGGAGGCATCGAAGGTCGCGCCCATGAAGCGCCAGCCGTCCGCGGCATAAGGAACACCGTGCTGCGCCCCGCTGAGATTGCCGAAACTCGCATACCAGCCGGTGTTGCGCGGACGCTGGCCAAAGCCGGGCGGGCAATGCATGAAGCAAGCGCCCTCGCCCGCCATCGCGTATTTGTAGCCACCGGCGATGTAGAACGCGCGGTCGGCGATGCGCGACAAATCGGTCGGGCGCGCGAGAAAACCATGATAGCCGTCGATGACCGTCAGACGATCGGGCGCGGCCACGGCGTCGACCAGCGCATCGAGATCATCGAGCGCGAAGCCCGAATTGAAGAAGACCTGGCTGACGAACACCATGTCGGGTTGTTTCGCGCGCACGGCTTCAACGACGCGCGCCGCCAGCGTGGCGAACGGCTCCGCCGCCACGAACGTCACATCGGCCAGACGATCCTCGGCAAGGCGCTCGATCTGGCGGCGGAAGGAATGAAACTCGGCGTCAGTCGTCACGACCGTCATGGCGCGGTCGAACGGCCCGCACGACAACAGCCGATTGACGAATTCGAAGGTGTTGGGCGCCGGCACCAAGCTTGCCTTGTCCGGCAGCTTGAGATGGCGCGTGATGCCCGCAGCCACCGCCGGCCACACTTCGCCCAGCACCAGGTCCCATTTGTCGTCGACGCGGCGCGCCGCGTCGTCCCAGACACGCAGCTGCGCTTCTCGTGTGACGTCCGGCCACAGATGATGGCTGTGCGCGGCGAAATGCAGGCGGTTCGGAACCGCCTCGCGAAAACGCGTAAACGCGGCCGTCAGATCGAGCGGAACGGGCCGTCCGGACGCCATGCACAAAACCCTGATCGCGAGTACAATCTTTCGAAACTATGCCGCCACACCTCTGCCCAGGCAAACTGCGGCTGTTGAGGAGCCCTATCGCGATGAGCGTGCCCAGACCGCCCGACACCCGGGTCGAAGCCGACATGCATGTCGATCTCGCCGGCAAGCTGACCTATTCCGACTATCTGCATCTCGACCAAGTGCTGTCCGCGCAACAGCCGCTTACCAAGGAGCACGACGAGCTCGCCTTCATCGTGATGCATCACGTGCAGGAATTGTGGCTCAAGCTGGTGGCGCATGAACTCGAGGCGGCCATCCATTCGATCCGGGCCGACGACCTGCCGCCGGCCTTCAAGTCGCTGGCGCGCGTTACCCGCATCCAGGAGCAGTTGATCCGGGCCTGGGACGTGCTCTCCACCATGACGCCGGCCGACTATCTCGCATTTCGCAGCGCGCTCGGTCCCGCCTCCGGCTTCCAGTCGTTCCAATACCGGCTGGTTGAATTTCGGCTCGGCGCCAAGGACGTAAAGATGCTGCTGCCGCATCGCCACCGGGCGGAGCATTATGAGCCGCTATCTGCGGCGCTCAATGAACCGAGCCTTTACGACGAAGCCTTGCGGCTGCTCGCGCGGCGCAAGCTGCCGATCCCGAAAGACGTGCTTGAGCGCGACGTCTCACAGCCTTACCAGTCCAATCCGGCGGTGCGCGAGGCGTGGCTGTCGATCTACCGCACGGCGCAAGAGCACTTCGACCTTTACGAGCTCGCCGAGGAACTGGTGGACGTCGAGGACTGGTTCCAGCAATGGCGCTTCCGCCACATGAAAACGGTGGAGCGCATCATCGGCTTCAAGCGCGGCACCGGCGGCTCCTCGGGCGTCGCATTCCTCAAGACCGCGCTCGAACGCTCGTTCTTCCCCGAGCTTTGGGAACTGCGCACGTCACTGTGACGACAGCGACTGCGGCATTCAATTGACGCCAATGCCGCGAAACGCGGCGCGCCGTCGCGGACGGATTATTTTTTCGCCGCCGCGTTGGTAAAGTTATCGATCGCCCGGTGACTTTCATGATTGCCGGATTGTCTTTCGGCAGACCGTGAGCCGCCGCCATGTCGGCAGGATTTTCATAGGCGAGCCACACCTTGCCGCCCGCATCTTCGAAGGCCAGGACCTTGAGCGGCAAATCGAGCCCATCATCACAGTCCTCCCTTGCCCCGTACCCCGCGTTTTTTATCCCGACCCGGCCGGCCCGAGTGCTCACGTCTTTGCACCAAAGCGTGTGGTTTCGGCCCGTCCGCGCAGTAAAGGTCGAGTTTGAACGGGATTTTTCGCTTCGTTGTCGAAGCCGGGGCGAACGGCTATATATCGGCCATGGTTTCCAAGGCTCAACGGATCGTCATTACGGATCACGCGCGGCTGCCGTGGCGCTTCTTCGCGCCGGCTCACGCTTTGCGCGCAGACCGCACTTTGATCGGCCGACCGGCGGCTTAGGCCGCCTGCCCGAGCGAGCAGCCATTCCTTTCCGATTAGCCAAGGCCGAAGAGTTCATGAAACCGCGCACCCTCTACGACAAAATCTGGGACGACCATCTGGTGGACGAACAGCCGGACGGCACCTGTCTTCTCTATATCGATCGCCATCTCGTGCATGAGGTGACGAGCCCGCAGGCTTTCGAGGGCCTGCGCACGGCCGGCCGCAAGGTACACGCGCCGGAAAAAACGCTCGCCGTTGTCGATCACAACGTGCCGACGCACGACCGCCGCACCAAGCCCAATCCCGACCCGGAAAGCGTCACGCAAATTGCGGCGCTGGCGCAGAACGCCAAGGACTTCGGCATTGAATATTTTAACGAGTTCGACAAGCGCCAGGGCATCGTCCACATCATCGGCCCCGAGCAGGGCTTCACCCTGCCGGGCACCACGATCGTGTGCGGCGACAGTCATACCGCGACGCACGGCGCCTTCGGCGCGCTCGCCTACGGCATCGGCACTTCCGAAGTCGAGCACGTGCTCGCGACGCAGACGCTCATTCAGACCAAATCGAAAAATATGCGCGCGACGATCGACGGCAAATTGCCGCCGGGCGTTAGTGCCAAAGACATCATCCTCGCCATCATCGGCGAGATCGGCACGGCGGGCGGTACCGGCTATGCGCTCGAATATGCCGGCGAAGCGATCCGCGACCTGTCGATGGAAGGCCGCATGACCATCTGCAACATGTCGGTGGAAGGCGGCGCCAAGGCCGGCTTCATGGCGCCCGACGAGAAGGCTTTCGCCTTTCTCAAGGACAAGCCGAAAGCGCCCAAGGGCAAGGCCTGGGACGAGGCCATGCGTTATTGGGAGACGCTGCGCACCGACGACGACGCCCATTTCGACCGCGAGATCAGGCTGCATGCCGCCGAACTGCCGCCGCTGGTGACGTGGGGCACCAGCCCCGAGCAGGTCGCCTCGATCAGCGGGCGCGTGCCGATCGCGTCGGATATCCGCGACGACCACAAGCGCCACGCCGCCGAGCGCTCGCTCGCTTACATGGGCCTGAAGGGCGGTGAAAAGATCACCGACATCACGATCGACCGCGTGTTCATCGGCTCCTGCACCAATGGGCGCATCGAGGACCTGCGTGAAGTTGCGCGCATGGTCGACGGCAAGCACGTTAACGGCAATGTCAACGCCATGATCGTGCCGGGCTCAGGGCTGGTGAAGGAACAGGCGGAAGCCGAGGGCCTCGACACGATCTTCAAGGCCGCCGGTTTCGACTGGCGCGAGCCGGGCTGCTCGATGTGTCTCGCCATGAATCCGGACAAGCTTTTGCCGGGCGAGCGCTGCGCCTCGACCTCCAACCGCAACTTCGAAGGCCGGCAGGGCCATAAGGGCCGCACGCACCTTGTCTCGCCGGCGATGGCGGCAGCTGCGGCGATCGCCGGTCGCTTCGTCGATGTGCGCGAGTGGAAATAGACTGCACCATCGCAAACGAAAAGGCCCGCCGGTTGGCGGGCCTTTTTGCTTCAGGCGTTGTCGCTATCGACACCGGCGGCCGCGGCGCGAGACACTGTGGCCGTCGCGCCAGATGTGCGCAACCCAATCGCATTTGGCCGCGGGCACGTCGTCGTAGTCGCGCGGCGGCGGCGGGAAATAATAGGCGTAACTCGGCTCAGACCAGCCGTAATAGAGATAAGGGCCCCAGCCGAATCCGGCGTGAAAGCCTCCAACCCAAAAACGCGCCTGCGCCGAGCCCGGCGTCGCCAGCGCCATGATGCCGGCGAGCACACAGCCAGCCAAAACCTTCGCGACCTTCGACATCGCCAGCCTCCGATGCAACTCAAGTCACGATTTTACGGTGGAAATCCCTGCCGTCGCGTTACCGCCACCAGCAAACCATTTGCGGGGTAATCACGGTCCCGCTCGGGCGGTATTCAGTCGCAAGCCAGGAGCGGCAATAGCGCTTGGCATTGGGGCCGGGGAAACTGCGGCGCGGGCGTACCGTAATGTGCGGGCGCGCTTGTGCGGAAAATTCGCGAACGTTGGTGCAGCGCACGACCCGGCCGGCCTCGTCACGGCAGGCCGCCATTGCGGGCGCGGCGACGCTCACCGCGAGCATCGCGGCAAAAAGGCCAAGGCTGGTCGCTTTCAGTCGCATCACGAACTCCGCATCGGCACCACTCGCATAAACGGTCGCTCATCCGTGGCTTTCCGTCAATCGTCTGCATTCCCTTGGCGAGCCCCCAAACCGCACCTAAATGTCCGATATGGCTACTCAATTCGACGAGGCCCGGCGCCGGCCGCCGCCAACGCTTGCGGATTTCGAGACGCTCGCCGCTCGGGCGTTCGCCAGGCTGCCGGAGAATTTCCGCGCGCTATGCGAGGATCTCGTCATCCGGGTGGACGACTTCCCGACCCCGGAGGTGGTCGCCCATATGCGGGTCGGTAGCCGCTACAATCTGCTCGGCCTGTTCCAGGGCATCGGCGTGCCGTTCCGGCCGGACGTGACTGGGCTTATGCCCAACATGATCTGGCTCTACCGGCGGCCGATCCTGGCTTATTGGGCGGACCATCCGGACGACAGCCTGACTGCCATCGTCTCCCATGTGCTGGTGCATGAGATCGGCCATCATTTCGGCTTTTCCGACGAGGACATGGCCGCGATCGAGGCGGCGGCGGACTAGGGGCGCGCGATCAGCAAGCCGAATGCTTTTGATCAGCAGGCTGCGTTTGACCGTTGCCGGCCGCCGGCCGATAGTTCCGCCCCGCAAACGCAGGAAAAACGACCACCATGATCGTCACCGTTTTCCGTTCCCGCCTGATGCCGGACCTGCGCGAGGACTACGTGGCGCTGGTCGAGCGTATGGTCGAGCTCGCGGCCACCATGCCGGGCTATATCTCGCACAAAGGCTTTTTCGCCGAAGACGGCGAGCGCTGCACCATCGTCGAATTCGAGTCGGAGGAAGCGCAGCGCGCCTGGCGGATGCACCCGGAACATCGCGCTGCACAACGCGCCGGCCGCGACACCTACTACGAAACGTACAGCCTGCAGATTTGCGAGCTCAAGCGCGAATCGAGGTTCGACCGCAATGCGGACCGCGCGGCAGCCGAATAGCCGCCCGTAAGCCGCATGGCAGGCGTGAGCCTGCCGCTATTGACCGGACCGGCGCAGGCCTTATGAAAACGGCAGTCCGAGCAGCCGGAGCTATGCGCTATGCAGAAATTCACCACTCTGGAAGGCGTCGCCGCGCCGTTGGACATGATCAATGTCGACACCGACATGATCATTCCCAAGCAATACCTGAAGACGATCAAGCGTACCGGCCTCGCCAAAGGCCTGTTCTCCGAGCTGCGCTACAACGACGACGGCATCCGAAAACCCCGAATTCGTACTCAACAAGCCGGCCTATCGCAAAGCCAAGATTTTGGTCGTCGACGATAATTTCGGCTGCGGCTCCTCGCGCGAACACGCACCCTGGGCGCTGATGGATTTCGGCATCCGCTGCGTGATCTCCACCTCGTTCGGCGACATCTTCTACAACAACTGCTTCAAGAACGGCGTGCTGCCGATTCGCGTGTCTCCGGAAGATCTGGAGAAGCTGTTCGAGGACGCCGACCGCGGCGCCAATGCCACGCTCACCGTCGACCTGGAAGCCCAGGAAATTCGCGGGCCTGATGGCGGCGTGATCAAGTTCGACATCGACACGTTCCGCAAGCACTGCCTGCTCAACGGGCTCGACGATATCGGTCTGACCAAGCAGAAAGCCGACAAGATCGCGAGCTACGAGGACAAGGCGAAAGCGGCGCGCCCTTGGGCTTGAGCCGCGCGCTTAATTTTCCTCGACCAGCACCACCTTGTAGAAATCCGAATCGATGTCCTGGACGAGCGCGCTGACACGGCCGCTCAGCGAGCGGAATTCAGGCGCGCGATGGGCCGCATCGAGTTGCTTCTTGTCTTCCCATTGAACGTAGTTGACGACATGTCGCCCGCCGGCGCCACGATGCAGACTGATCGAGATGAAGCCCGGCTGCGAAATCATGAAACGCGCGCGCTCGCGCAACACCTGAAGCAATTCAGACTGATGGATCGGATCGACGTTGATGGCGGTGATGTGAGTCACGACCGATCCGCCGACACGGATGTCCGGCATTTATTCGTTCCTTTGCATACAGAGAATGCCGCGGCAGGAAAATTTGTTCCGAAGTCGTTCGTCCGGTCGTAAATAGCCGATTAATTGGCGCGCGGTAGCATGTCAGCGAAACGCCATCGACATACCGCCCGCTTGTCGAAGCAATAACTATTTTAGCTATTTTGCCATGCAGTCGATGAGAAACTTTGTGCGATAGCGCGGCAGAAGCTTTTTTTCGGCGGCCTCATGCTGGCAGCCGATGAGTTTTTTCTGCTCGGCGGCTCTCTTTTCAGCCGCGGCGTGGAATTGCGGTTTGACGGTCGAAGGGTCGACAAGGCGACCTTCGGCAAAAGCAGGACCTGCAGCCAACGCTGCGGTTATCGCCAGCGCGATGAGGGGCCCCACTCCCATGCTGGCAATATACTACAGCATAGGTTGAACCGCTACGAATTTTACAACCGGGGCCTTTTCAAGCGGAAGTGTCAGCCGCCGCAATCGCTTCGGCGATCGCCACCGTCCGCCGCGCCATGTCGGCGTGCAGGCGCTCGACCATGCGGCCGTCGATCGACACCACGCCCTTGCCCTTGTTTTCGGGCAGCTCGAAGGCCGCGATCATCTTGCGCGCCTGCGCCACCTCTTCGGCCGTGGGAGAGAAGGCCTTGTTGCAGGGCGCGATCTGGTTGGGATGGATCAGAGTCTTGCCGTCGAAGCCGAACTCCACGCCCTGCATGCATTCCATAGTGAAGCCGTCGGCATTGCCGAGATCGTTGTAGACGCCGTCGAGAATGTCGATGCCGTGGATGCGGGCTGCGGCTACGCAGGCCGACAACCAGCCGAGCATCGGCGCCCGGCCCGGCACCAGCCGCGCGCGGGTGTCCTTGGCGAGATCGTTGGTGCCCAAGACGAAACCGGTCAGCCTCGATTCCGAATCCCGGGCGGCGGCCGCGATCGAGACAATGTTGAAAATCGCGAGCGGCGTTTCGATCATCGCCCAGACTCGGATTTTCTGGTCGGCGCGCGTGTCCATCAGCCGCTGACCGATCAGTTCGAGCGTGTGCGGATGGGACACTTTCGGAATCAGGATGGCGTCCGGCGCGGCTTGGATCGCCGCATCGAGGTCGTCGGAATGCCACGGTGTATCGATGCCGTTGACGCGGACGAAGACTTCGCGGCGGCCAAAGCCACCGGCCTTGACCGCTTCCGCGACCTGCTTGCGCGCGGCCTCCTTGGCGTCGGGCGCAACCGAATCCTCGAGGTCGAGGATGATGCCGTCGGCCGGCAGCGTCTTCGCCTTCTCCAAGGCGCGGGCATTGGAGCCCGGCATGTACAGCACGCTGCGGCGGGGACGGAAGGTCATGGCGGCCACTTTATCGGCCGCCGGAAACGGTTCAAGGCGCTGCCTGCGCGACTTTCGGCTTGATGATCTTGTAGAGCTGGAAACGATCGCCGTCGGCAACCAGCTTCAGCCGCGCCGGGTCGGGGTTCGGCGCCTCGTCCTCGGTAAACAGGACGTAGAGATAGTCGAACTTGGTCCAGTTCAGCCAGAACTGCGGCGTGTTGGGCAAGGGGCGATCGGCCGCGACGAGAAGCTGGGCGATCGAAGGCGGCGTGCCGTCGTGCCGGTCGACGAAGTCGTTGTAGTCCGGACGCACGCCCAGGATCTGCTTGCCGGCCACGGTGAAGGCCGTGGTGACCAGCGCCGAGCGTTCGATCATGGCAATGCAGGCGGCATGCACCAGGCCGAGATCGCGCACGTCGTCGCCGAGCGAACGGTCGGCATAGGCGACGAACACTTTCGAGCCGGGCGCGATGCGGCGCACCGAGGAGCGGAACTGGCTGGTCGAATCCGACAATTGCGACCAGTTGAAGTCGACTTCCATGACGCGACCGGCGACCAACAAGATCAACACCGCAACGAAAGCCCGCCGCACCAGGCGGCGGCGCAATTCGAGGTCACCGCAGGCCAACAGCATGAAGGCAACGCCGATCGGCACGCGCTGGTCGGCCATGTAGGTGTCGAACATCACGCGCGGCAATGCGAAATAGACGGCACCGCCGATTGCAATCAGCGCAAACACCAGCGGGTGGAAGCGCAGCACGCGATGGCGCACCGCCCAAATGATGCTGCCGAACATGGTCGCTATCAGCGCAAACGCGACGATGTCGGAATAGTCGCTGAAGACGAACATCAGGCCTTGCAGCTTGCCGCCCTGGTCCCAGTAGTTGCCGCTGGCGAGCTGCATGGTCGGGCTCGCATAAAGCAGCGGACCGGCGACGAGAAACGGCAAGCCACTGGCGCAGAAGTCGACGAGCCGCAGCGGCCACGGCTCCTGGCGCTGCTGCCACAACCGGTAGGCTTCGAACGAGAGAATGCCGATGCCGTACACGCCCAAAGCCGACAAATGACAGAAGAACAGGACGACGGCACTCGCGGTCGACAGCGCAAACCGCGCCGGCCAAGCGCGCTCGCGCAACGCGATCCACCCGGCAAGCGCCCAAAGCGCGACGCCGATGCCGAAGATGTAGTTCATCAGGCCGACGAGAAAGACGAAGTTATAAAGCAGCGGAATGGAAAACAATGGCAGCGCCGTCCACCGACCGATCAATGCGCGATTCAGCACCAGCGTGCCCGATACGATCAGCGCGAACATCGCCACCATGAAGACCTGGCCGGCGAGGTAAATTTTCATGACGCGCGCCAAGAGTGGCACGATCAGATCCATGGTCAGGTTGGGAATGACCTGCCAGTCGATCTGATAGAATTTGGCGAGCAGCGGATTGTGCGACACCGTCGCGATCACCTGCATGCGGGCGAGATGATTGACGTAGTCGGACAAAGGCGGCAGCGGATGCGTCCAGATCGGGATGGAGATCAGGATCGTCAGGACGACGCCGAGCACGGCAATCTGCGGCCCCGAGAATCCGGTGTTGCGGATTCGCGGCACGTCGATTTCCGCCATAATAGGCTTGTTCGGGACCAGCATGAGTTTGATCGATTCTGCAGTACGGAATTGACGATTGCACATGAACAGGCGATGAATATTGCGGCCTGGCGCTCTTTCGAACGGCGCCACGGCAAGGCAATCGGATGCAGCCGTGATGATTGACGTTTTTTACCCTAACGGACGAAGCGGTCATGTGGCTTGCCGGCGTTGACGGCTGCGCCGGTGGCTGGATTGCGGCGTTCGTGCGGCCATCGGGCGATGAGGCGGCGGTCGCGGTTTTCGCGCATTTCAAAGACGTGCTGGAGGCGCCTCAACGGCCGGCCATCGTCGCGGTGGACGTGCCGATCGGTCTGCCGCAACGGGCCGGCTATGGCGGGCGGGCGGCGGAGAACGCGGTGCGGCCGCTGCTCGGCGCACGCCAATCCTCGGTGTTTTCGGTGCCGTCGCGCGCCGCAGTTGAGGCCACCGATTACAAGGCCGCCTGCGCCACGGCGCTTGCCACTTCGGACCCGCCGCGCAAGGTATCGAAGCAGCTCTTTCATATTGCGCCCAAGATCCGCGAGGTCGACGCGCTTCTGCGTGCGGACCCGACGCTGGCGCGCGGCGTCTTCGAAGTGCACCCGGAACTCGCGTTCTGGCGGCTCAATGGTGAACGCGCCCTGGCGGAGCCGAAGAAGGTGAAGAGCCGTCCCTCCCCGTCCGGCCTTGCCTTGCGCCGGCAGCTTTTGCGGACCGCCGGTATGCCCCCGGCGCTGGTCGAGACTTCCCCGCCGAAGGGCGCAGCCGCAGACGACCTGCTCGATGCCCTCGCCTGCGCGGCGGTCGCGCGGCGGCTCAATGCGAAAACAGCACGACCTTTCCCGGACCCGCCACCACACGACGCCTACGGATTACCGATGGCGATCTGGGCCTGAACGGTCGTAGAAAGGGCCCATGGATTTTCCGCAACGACTGATCGACGGCTACGGCGCCTTCCTGAGCGAGCGACTGCCTCGCGAGCAGAGCCGCTTCCGTGCGCTCGCCGAAACCGGACAGCGGCCGGAGATCATGGTGATCGGCTGCGCCGACTCACGGGTCTCGCCGGAGGTCATTTTCGACGCGCGGCCGGGCGAGTTGTTCGTCGTGCGCAACGTCGCCAACATCGTGCCGCCTTACGCGCCTGACGAACGCGCGCACGGCGTCTCCGCCGCGCTCGAATTCGGCGTCGGCGCGCTGCACGTGAAACACATCGTCGTGCTCGGCCACGCGCAATGCGGTGGCGTCAAGGCTTTCGCCGAGGACGCGGCCCCGCTGTCGCCCGGTGACTTCATCGGCAATTGGATGAAGCTGATGGCGCCGGCGGCTGCGAAGGTGAACCGCGAGGATATGTCGGCCGCCGACTATCTGACTCGGCTCGAATGGGCCAACATCGCCAACAGCCTCGACAACCTGATGACGTTTCCCCGACTCGCCAAGCTGATCGCGCGCGGCACGGTGCAAACGCACGGCGCCTATTTCGGTGTCGCGACTGGTGAGCTGTATGTGCTGGACAAGGAAAGCGGCGAATTCCGCCGCATGGCGGCGGAGGCGCACGCGAAGGCATTTCAGGCGCCAAGATTTTAGACTTCGATCCTCATCCTGAGGAGCCGCGCCTAACGTGGCGTCGCGAACGATGAGGCCTCATGGTTCGAGGCGCATCGCTTCGCGATGCTCCTCACCGTGAGAAGAAAGCCTTACGCCGCCTTCTTCTTCGCTTGTATCAGCTTGCGGTTGATCAGCAGCTCGGCGATCTGCACGGTATTGAGGGCGGCGCCTTTGCGCAGGTTGTCGGAGACGACCCACAGCACCAACCCGTTCTCGACCGTGCCATCCTCGCGGATGCGGCTGATGTAGGTGGCGTCCTCGCCGACCGACTCGTAAGGCGTCACGTAACCGCCCGGCTCACGCTTGTCGATCACGATGCAGCCCGGCGCCTTGCGCAAAATCTCGCGCGCCTCGTCGGCGCTGATCGGATTTTCGAATTCCACGTTGACCGCTTCGGAATGACCGACGAACACCGGCACGCGCACGCAAGTGGCGGTGAGTTTGATTTTGGGATCAAGAATCTTCTTGGTCTCCATCATCATCTTCCACTCTTCCTTGGTGGAGCCGTCCTCCATGAATACGTCGATATGCGGGATGACGTTGAAGGCGATGCGCTTGGGAAACTTCTTGCTCACCACCTCGGCGACGGTGAACACGGCCTTGGTCTGCGAGAACAATTCGTCCATCGCGTCCTTGCCGGCGCCCGACACCGATTGATAGGTCGACACCACCACGCGCTTGATCTTGGCTGCGTCATGCAGCGGCTTGAGCGCGACCACCAATTGGGCCGTCGAACAATTCGGATTGGCGATGATGTTCTTTTTGGCGAAGCCTTCGACCGCGGCGGCGTTCACCTCCGGCACGATCAATGGCACGTCCGGGTCCATGCGCCAGGCGCTCGAATTGTCGATCACGACTGCGCCGGCCGCGGCAATCTTCGGCGACCATTCCTTCGACACCGAACCGCCCGCCGACATCAAGCAGATATCGACGTCGGAAAAATCATAGTGGTCGAGCGCCTTCACTTTCAGTGTTTTGTCGCCGAACGAGCATTCCACCCCCATGCTCTTGCGGGAGGCGATCGCCACCACCTCGTCGGCGGGAAAGGCCCGCTCGGCCAGAATATCGAGCATTTCACGCCCGACATTGCCGGTGGCGCCTACGACGGCGACCTTGTAACCCATTGTTAACGCTCCAAAACTTTTCTACCCGATCGTACCATACCGCAACCGGATGGCAGCGCTTCTAGGCGAGAAAGGGAATCAAGACAACGGGAGCCTGCGGAGTCATGCATCCGGCCCTGCGTTGCTGGCGCGAGGAACTGCCCAACACCATCGTGCGCTGGCTTGCCTATCTATGCGGGATCGCCGTGCTGTCCATCGCGGCGGGCCATATTTTTCAGAAGCGCCCTGCGGCCATGGCAAGTGCCCCGATCGAGCGGGTGCAATGGGTCACGATCGAAAAGCCGTTTCCAGCCTTTGCCCTCGCCATCCCCGAAGCCGAGGAGGCACCGCCGGGCTACGCCATCCGCCGCGCCCATAACGGCGGCGGGCGCAAGGACGTCCTGACATTGGGTGATGCTCACGGCATCGATCCTTTCCTACATGTCGAGATCTACCGTCCGGGCAGCGAGATCGGCCGCTTCGCATCGCCTGCCGTCACGATCGCCGGCGATGCCGCGGACGAAGCGATGGGCCCGGTGAACATCAGGCAGGACGCCCGGCCGCTGGCCAGCAAATTCGGTCCGCTGACGATCGTCACCTTCGACGCCGCGCATGGCGCGCCGCGCCGCTGCCTTGCGTTCGTGCGCACTTACGGCGATCCCAGGCTGCAATTGTCCGGTTGGTTTTGCCGTGGCGGCGGCGAGCTTATCGAGCCCTCGACGCTTGCCTGTGCGCTCGACCGGCTGACGCTTCTGTCGGCCGGCAGCGAGCCGAAGGTTGGCGCCCTGTTCGCGCAGGCCGAATTGCGCCGCACATTCTGCGGACAGCGCGACCCGATCCTGGCCTCGACACCAAAATACCGGCAATTGTGGAAGGCACTCGCGGACCGGCCAATACCGCGGCGGGTTGGTCGATAGGGCATGCCGCACGGCCAATTGCCGGCCGCTATTGCGCGAAAGACACACAGACCACGCCGTCGGCCGCGGTTCGCGGCCTTTTTTAATGGTTTGCCTGGACAATTGGTCGTGATCGGGCCCTATTGCGCCGGACCGAACCCGGCTACACTGCGTTGCGGCAGTAAGGCCTGCAGGTAGAGGACATAATGCGGTTGAAACAAGTCGCTGTTGCTTTTGCTCTTATTGGAGCGATCGGCCTTGTCACTGCTCCGGCCGATGCGCAGAACCGGCGCGCCTACTCCAACCGCGACAAGACCATCTCGGTCAGCCGCGACGAGAACGGCAAGACCCGCACCCGCATCATCATCCAGAAGCGCTCCTATCTCGACCCCGGCACCGAGCCGCTGCCGAGCGAGCGAAATACGCTGGATTATGCCCAGACACCGACCCAGCGTGCCGACAGCCCGCTCAACAATACGGCGTTCGGCGACCGCGGCACGCTGCCCGGCCCGTTCACGCTGCCGACCGCGCACAATCCCTGGCTCGAATTCTAAGCGGACAGCGTTTCCAGCTCGGCCAAGATCGCCGAGCCCATGTCCGACGTCGAGATCACTTTCGTGCCGTCCGATTTGATGTCGGCGGTGCGCAGTCCCTTGTCGAGCGCGGCGGCAATCGCCTGGTCGATCATGTCGGCCTGCTTGCCGAGATCGAACGAATAGCGCAACGCCATGCCGAACGACGCGATCATGGCGATCGGATTGGCGATGCCTTGGCCGGCGATATCAGGAGCCGAGCCGTGCACCGGCTCGTAAAGCGCTTTGCGCTTCTTGGTCTTGGGATCGACTTCGCCGAGCGAGGCAGAGGCCAGCATGCCGAGCGAGCCGGTGAGCATGGCCGCGACGTCGGACAGCATGTCGCCGAACAGGTTGTCGCAGACGATGACGTCGAACTGCTTCGGGTTGCGCACAAGCTGCATGCCGCCGGCGTCGGCCAGCATGTTCTGCAACTCGACGTCCTTGAATTCGCGAGCGTGCACCTGTTCGACCACTTCCTTCCACAGCACACCTGACTTCATCACGTTGTGCTTTTCCATGGAGGTGACCTTGTTGCGCCGTTTGCGAGCGAGCTCAAAGGCGACACGTGAAATGCGTTCGATCTCATAGGTGTCGTAGACCTGCGTGTCGACAGCGCGCTTCTGGCCGTTACCGAGATCGGTGATCGTTTTCGGCTCGCCGAAATAAACGCCACCGGTCAACTCACGCAGGATCATGATGTCGAGGCCTTCGACCAGCTCGCGCTTGAGCGAGGACGCGTCGGCCAGCGCCGGATAGGTCACCGCAGGGCGTAGATTGGCGTAGAGGTCGAGATCCTTGCGCAAGCGCAAAAGGCCCGCTTCGGGACGCACGTCATAGCCGACCTTGTCCCATTTCGGCCCGCCCACGGCGCCGAAGATCACGGCGTCGGCGGCCTTGGCCTTGTCCATCGTCTCGTCGGTAATGGCGACCCCATGCGCGTCATAACAGCAGCCGCCGACCAAAGCGTCTTCGGTCGTGAACCGGTCGGGGCCCTTGGTGTTGAAGAAGTCGATGAGACGCTTCACCTCGGCCATGACTTCAGGACCGATACCGTCGCCGGCCAGAAGCAGCAGTTTGTGGGTCGCCATACACAATACCTCGCCGAGTTTTGTGCGCCGATTGCTAAAGCCTCGCCACGAGCTTGGCAACTGGCGAGCAAACCGCCTTCGAAACTGGTGTTTCGCCCGCCGTTTTGTGAGAATGGTGGCGCCGGTCCAAACCGGATGAAGGAGCCCGTTTGTGAGCGATCCGTCCGCGTCAAAATCTGCAAACAAAACCAGTTCGGGCAACTTCTTCGAGGATTTCAACCTCGGTCAGGAAATCCGCCATGCCACGCCGCGCACCGTCACGGTAGGTGATGTCGCGGTCTATCAGGGCCTGTTTGGGCCGCGCTTTGCCGTGCAGTCGTCCGATGCTTTCGCCAAGAGCATCGGCTACAGCCGTGCTCCGCTCGACGACTTGCTGGTGTTTCACGTGGTGTTCGGCAAGACCGTGCCCGACGTGTCGCTCAACGCGGTGGCCAATCTCGGCTACGCCGTCTGCCGATTCCTCAAGCCGGTCTATCCCGGCGCCACGTTGAATTCGACGTCCGAGGTGATCGGATTGCGTGAGAATTCCAACCGCAAATCCGGCATCGTCTATGTGCGCTCGCGTGGCTTCGACGAGACCGGGGATTGTGTGCTCGACTACGTGCGCTGGGTCATGGTGCGAAAGCGCGACGAGGCCGCGCCGGCGCCGCCGGAGAAAGTTCCCCAATTGCCAAAGGCGGTCGAGCCGGCGCAGCTCGGCTCCGCCTGTCCGGCGATCGACGCAATCGCCTACGACACCGTGCTCGCGGGCAGCCCGCACCGCTTCGGCGACTATAAGGCTGGCGATAAAATCGACCACGTCGACGGCATGACGGTGGAGGAAGCCGAGCACCAGATCGCCACGCGGCTCTATCAGAACACCGCGAAGGTGCATTTCAATCTGTTTGCACAGAGCAGCGATCGTTTCGGCAAGCGGCTGATCTATGGCGGCCACGTGATTTCACTGGCGCGTGCGTTATCCTTCAACGGGCTCGGCAACGCATTCCATGTCGCAGCGATCAATGGAGGACGTCACGTCGCGCCGTTTTTTGCCGGGCTCACCGTATTTGCCTGGTCGGAAGTGCTGGCGACGGCAGACGTGCCGGGCCGCAACGATGTCGGTGCGCTGCGCTTGCGTACGGTCGCCACCAAGGACAGGCCGTGTCCGGATTTCCCGTACAAGGACGGTGACGATTACGATCCGGCGGTGATTCTCGATCTCGATTACTGGGTCCTGATGCCGAAGTAGTCCCTGTCAATCCGGGACGGCGCGAAGCGTCGGGCCCGGAATGAAAGTCAGCTGCTCGCCCGCAGATGATCCACGAGTTGCCGCGCATAAGGCGGCAGCGCGTTTTCGTCGCGCACGCAGATGGTGAGCTCGCGCAGCGCCCAAGGGTCCGACAAACGTACCGCGCTGACCGCCATGGTGCGCGCGATGCGCTGCACGGTCGTCTCCGGCACGATGCCGACGCCGACATGGCATTCGACCAGCCGGCAGATGGCGTCGAAGCTGCGCAACTGCACCCGCAGCCGCAGCGGACGACCGATGCGATTGGCTTTGTCGGCAAGAAACCGCTGGATGGCGCTGGCGCGGTCGAGACCGACCATGTCGTAGTCGAGCACTTCCGAAAAGCCGATATGCGCCCGCCCCGCGAGCGGATGATCGCGCGCCACCACCAGCATGAAGCGGTCGCTGCGGAATGGAAAGCTGTGCAGGGCGCCGTGATCGACCGTGCCGGCGACGATGCCGATATCGCCGGTGCCGTCCGCGATGAGCTCGACGATTTCGTCGGACAGCCGTTCTTCGAGATCGACGCTGATGTCGGGAAAGGCTGTCAGGAAGGAACTCAGCGTTTCGGGCAGAAACTCGGTCAGCGCATTGGTATTGGAGAGCACCCGCACCTGCCCGGCGAGGCCGCGGGCGTAAGGCGTGAGGTCCTCGTTCAATTTGTCGGTCTGCGCCAGGATCGCGCGGGCATGCTGCAGCAGGGTGCGGCCGGCCTGGGTCGGGGTGACGCCCTGGCGGCCACGCACCAGTAGCTCGGCGCCAAAGGCCAGCTCCATCTTGCGGATACGGGTGGAGGCGGCCGCAAGCGCAAGGTTCGCGCGGGCGGCACCATGCGTGATGCTGCCCGCCTCGACGATGTGGCGGTACAGGTTCAGGTCGGTCAGGTCGAAGCGCATGACGAAAGCTACCTTCTTCATTTACGAAGGCAGGCTACACAAACGACATATTGCAACAGGGATTTTATCGGTACAAGCTTCGTATTTGTTGAAGCGTAAACCGGTTCCGAACTAGCCACGCCGAGACACCATCACGTTGCCCGCACCATATGACTTTCGCCCAATGGTGCGTTGCGGCGAAGCCGTCCTTTGGTTAGGAGCGCGGGCCGGAACGTCCGGGCGGGCAGGACCGCTTGGGAGTATTGCGGAGACTGACGATGGCCGAGCTTGACGCAGGAACGGCACGCGGGGCGCAGCGTCCGCTTTCGCCGCACCTTCAGATCTACAAGCCGATGCTGACAATGATGATGTCGATCGCGCATCGCATCACCGGCGCCGCCCTTTACTTCGGCATGGCGCTGCTCGCCTGGTGGCTGATCGCGATCGCCACCGGCCCGAACGCCTATGCCGACTTCGAATGGTTCATTGGTTCGTTCATCGGCCAGATCATCTTGTTCGGCTACACTTGGGCGCTGATGCACCACATGCTGGGCGGCATCCGCCATCTGATCTGGGACACGTTGCGCGGCTTCGAGCCGAGCGAGCGCGAATTGCTGACGATGGCGACCTTGATCGGCTCGATCGCACTGACGCTGGTGCTGTGGGTGCTTGGCTATCTCGCCATGGGAGGCCCGCGATGAACGCACCGCAAATGCGTACCCCGATGCGCCGCGTGCGCGGCCTGGGCGCCGCCCATTCCGGCACCGGACATTTCTGGCATCAGCGCGTGACCTCGGTCGCCGGCGTGGTGCTGACCATCGCGCTGGTGGTGATCGTCGTATCGCTGCTCGGCCGCAGCCATGCGGCTGTGGTGCAGATTCTCGGCTCGCCGCTCGTCGCCACCATCATGCTGCTGTTCATCTTGAACACCGCCTATCACATGTGGATCGGCATGCAGGAAATCATCCTCGACTATGTCCATGAGGCCGGCTGGAAGTTCACTTGCCTGATGGCCAACACGTTCTTCGTCTTCGCGGTGGCGCTGGCGTCCTGCTTCGCCATCCTCAAACTATCGTTCGGAGTCTGAAGCAATGGCCGGCAACGGACAAGGAAACGGCGCACCGAAGGTCAACGGCCGCGCTTATCCGATCGAGGATCATTCTTACGACGTCGTCGTCATCGGCGCCGGCGGTTCAGGACTTCGCGCCGTCGTTGGCTGCTCGGAAGCGGGCTTGCGCACCGCCTGCATCAGCAAGGTCTTTCCCACCCGCTCGCACACGGTCGCGGCGCAAGGCGGCATCGCGGCAGCACTCGGCAACATGGGCGAGGACGACTGGCGCTGGCACATGTACGACACGGTCAAGGGCTCCGACTGGCTCGGCGACCAGGACGCCATCGAGTATCTCTGCCGCAATGCGCCGGAAGCGGTTTACGAGCTCGAGCATTGGGGCCTGCCTTTCTCGCGCCGCGAGGAAGACGGCAGGATCTACCAGCGCCCCTTCGGCGGCATGACCACCCACTACGGCAAGGGCACCGCGCAGCGCACCTGCGCCGCCGCCGACCGCACCGGTCACGCCATGCTGCACACGCTTTACGGCCAGGCGCTCAAGCATTCCGCCGAGTTCTACATCGAATATTTTGCTATCGACCTTATCATGGACGACGAGGGCCGCTGCCGCGGCGTGGTGGCCATCAACCTCGACGATGGCAGCATTCACCGCTTCCGCGCCAACATGACCATGGTGGCGACCGGCGGTTATGGACGCGCCTATTTCACCTGCACCGGCGCTCACACCCAGACCGGCGACGGCAGCGGCATGGTGTTGCGCGCAGGTCTCCCGGTGCAGGACATGGAGTTCGTGCAGTTCCATCCGACCGGCATTTACGGCGCCGGCTGCCTGATCACCGAAGGCTCGCGCGGCGAAGGCGGTTATCTGGTCAACTCCGAAGGCGAGCGCTTCATGGAACGCTACGCACCGTCGGCCAAGGACCTCGCCTCACGCGACGTGGTCTCGCGCTCGATGACCATCGAGATCCGCGAAGGCCGCGGCGTCGGCAAGCAGAAGGATCACATCTATCTGCATCTCGACCATCTCGATCCCGCGATCCTGCACGAGCGGCTGCCGGGCATTTCGGAATCCGCGCGCATTTTCGCCGGCGTCGACGTGACGCGCGAGCCTATCCCCGTGCTGCCGACGGTGCACTACAATATGGGCGGCATCGCCACCAATTATCACGGCGAAGCGCTCACCAAGAAAAACGGCGATCCCGACACGGTCATTCCTGGCCTGATGGCGCTCGGCGAAGCGGCCTGTGTCTCGGTGCATGGCGCCAACCGGCTCGGCTCCAACTCGCTCATTGACCTGGTGGTGTTCGGCCGCGCCGCGGCGCATCGCTGCGCCGAACTGCTCACGCCCGGCGACAGCCAGCCCGATCTGCCCAAGGATTCCGCCGACTTCGCGCTGTCGCGTCTCGACAAGTACCGTCACGCCTCCGGCGGCACGCCGACCGCGCAACTACGGCTGAAGATGCAGAAAGT
Source organism: uncultured Pseudomonadota bacterium (assembly GCA_963720835.1). GTDB lineage: Bacteria > Pseudomonadota > Alphaproteobacteria > Rhizobiales > Xanthobacteraceae > Pseudolabrys. The sequence goes on from CAVRHC010000024.1 coordinate 435,002, forward strand.
GATGCAGAATAACTGCGCGGTGTTCCGCACCGGCGAGGTGCTGCAAGAAGGCCACAAGCTCATCCACGAAGTCTATGACGGCATGCCCGACATCGCCGTCAGCGACCGTTCGCTGATCTGGAATTCTGACTTGGTCGAAACGCTCGAGCTCGACAATCTGCTGGCGCAAGCGGTCGTCACTATGGATTCCGCGCTCAATCGCACCGAAAGCCGCGGGGCGCACGCGCGCGAGGACTATCCCGAGCGCGACGACAAGGACTGGATGAAGCACACGCTCGCCTGGATGGATGCGTCCGGCAAGGTGACGATCGATTACCGCCCGGTGCACACCTACACGCTCACCAACGACGTCGCCTATGTCGAGCCGAAAGCGCGAGTTTATTAGGAACAACGGCCATGGTCGAATTTACGCTGCCGAAAAATTCAAAAGTCACGGAAGGCAAAACCTGGCCGCGCACCTCGCATGCGACGCATGTTACCGAATTCCGCATCTATCGCTGGTCGCCGGATGACGGGCAGAACCCGCGTGTCGACACCTATTCCGTCGACCGCGACGACTGCGGGCCGATGATTCTGGATGCCCTCATCTGGATCAAAAACAACATCGATCCGACGCTGACCTTCCGCCGCTCCTGCCGCGAAGGCGTGTGCGGTTCCTGCGCCATGAACATCGACGGCACCAATACGCTCGCTTGTACCCGGGCGATCGATGAAGCGCGCGCTCCGGTGCGCGTCTATCCGTTGCCGCACCAGCCGGTGGTGAAGGACCTGGTGCCGGACTTGACCAATTTCTACGCCCAGTACGCCTCCATCGAGCCCTGGCTGCACACGACCACGCCGACGCCGGAGAAGGAATGGCAGCAGAGCCACGAGGACCGGCTCAAGCTCGATGGCATGTACGAATGCATCCTGTGCGCCTGCTGCTCGACCTCGTGCCCGAGCTACTGGTGGAATTCGGACCGCTATCTCGGACCGGCCGCGCTGTTGCAGGCGAACCGCTGGGTCCAGGACAGCCGCGACGAGGCCACCGGCGAACGGCTCGACAAGCTCGAGGATCCGTTTCGCCTCTATCGCTGCCACACGATTCTGAACTGTTCGAAGGCCTGCCCGAAGAGCCTCAATCCGGCCAAGGAAATCGCCACGCTGAAGAAGGCGATGGTCGACCGGCAGCTTTAGTCGACAACGCCTTTTGCTGCTGTAATCTCGCCGTATGGACGAGCCCGCACTTAGTTTTGACTGGGGCACGTTATCGCCGCAGAAAGAGGTCGTGCGCGTGTTCTACAAGGAGATGTGGGACCACGCCGACAAGCGGCTCATTCCCGAGATCTTCCACGAGGGCTTCACTTTCCGCGGCTCGCTGGGACCGATGCTCGTGGGCTACGAGCAATTCGCCGGCTATGTCGACGACGTCACCGGCGCGTTCGGCAACTACACCACCGATATCATTGCATTGATCGAGGAAGGCAACCGCGTCAGCGGCAAGATGCGATTCCACGGCATTCATCGCAAAGCGTTGTTCGGCGTTCCGCCGAGCGGCCGGCACGTCTGGTGGACTGGCATGCCTATCTTCACGTTCGAGGCGGCGAAGGTGCGCGATCTCTATGTGCTCGGGGATATCCACGGCCTGATTGCGCGGCTCAAGGACGAGCCGGAGCAAAACTTGCGCAGCTAGCGCTGCGCCCGCAGGCTCATTTGCAGCCTTTGCCGAGACAGACCTCGTTGAGCTCAGGGAACGGCTTGTAAATGGCGCCGGCACATTGGTCGCCGGCCGGTATGAGTTGGTTGAGTTCGCCGCCATAGAAATAGGCGATGCGCTCGGCTTGGCCGACGAGACCGGGCTGGGCGCCATGCGCGGTGTAGCGCAAGCAGACGGTGTAGTGCTGCGCACTGCCGATCGGACGCAGCACGGGATCGGTCGCAACAGCGCCGGTCACGCGTACGGTGTCGTTTTTCTCGAACAGTTTTCTGAGTGTATCCACGATCTCGGTCTTGTAATCCTTGGGGAACACGTTTGGGTCGCCGGTCGCACCGGGCTTCTTGTCCGAGCAGCCGGCTGCAGCCGCCGCCAAGGCCAACAGAAACACCACACTCACCACGCGCCCGGCCATTTACAACATCCTCATCACGATACGAGGTTGTCTGAAAATCTAGCGCCGGTCGCGCGGCCAGTGCAACTCAAGGCAGATCGAGCTTGCGCTTGCGCTGACCGAGCGTGCGCAGCCGCAGCGCATTGAGCTTGATGAAGCCTTCGGCGTCGCGGTGATCGTAGGCAACGGCGCCCTCCTCGAAGGTCACCAGGTCTTGGTCGTACAACGAATATTTGCTCTCGCGGCCGGTGACGATGGCATTGCCCTTGTAGAGCTTCACCGTGACGCGGCCGGTGACGAATTCCTGACTTTTATCGATCGCCACCTGCAGCATCTCGCGCTCGGGCGCAAACCAGAAGCCGTAATAGACGAGCTCGGCGTATTTCGGCATCAGCTCGTCTTTGAGATGCGCGGCGCCGCGGTCGAGCGTAATCGACTCGATACCGCGATGCGCGGCGAGCAGGATGGTGCCGCCCGGCGTCTCGTACATGCCGCGCGACTTCATTCCGACGAAACGGTTCTCGACCAGATCGAGACGGCCGATACCGTTGGCCTTGCCGAGATCGTTGAGCTGCTTGAGCAGCGCCGCCGGCGACAGCTTCTTGCCGTCGATTGCCACGGCGTCGCCGCGCTCAAAATCGATGGTGATGACGGTCGGCTTGTCCGGCGCCTTCTCCGGATCGACGGTGCGCGAATAGACGTAGTCGGGCACCTCGAGCGCGGGATCTTCCAGAACCTTTCCCTCCGAGGAGGTGTGCAGCAGATTGGCGTCGACCGAGAACGGCGCCTCGCCGCGCTTGTCCTTGGCGATCGGGATCTGGTGCTGCTCTGCGAACTCGATCAACTTGGTGCGCGAGGTGAGATTCCACTCACGCCAAGGCGCAATCACGGTGATGTCCGGCTTGAGCGCGTAATAGGCAAGCTCAAAACGCACCTGATCGTTTCCCTTGCCGGTGGCACCATGACAGACCGCGTCGGCGCCGACTTTTTCGGCAATCTCGATCTGCTTCTTGGCGATCAAAGGGCGAGCAATCGAGGTGCCGAGCAGGTACTGGCCTTCGTAAAGCGTGTTGGCCCGAAACATCGGAAACACGTAGTCGCGCACGAATTCCTCGCGCAGGTCCTCGACGAAGATGTTATCCGGCTTGATGCCGAGCAGCAGCGCTTTCTGCCGCGCCGGCTCCAGCTCCTCGCCCTGGCCGAGATCGGCGGTGAAGGTCACCACCTCGCAGCCATAAGTCGATTGCAGCCACTTCAAGATGATTGAGGTGTCGAGGCCGCCCGAATAGGCGAGGACGACTTTCTTCGGCTTTGGTTTCTCGCCGGTCGGCATCTGCGTTGACCCAAATACGCTGCAAGTGAGCCCGGCCCCGCGCCAAGCATGCAGAAGGCGTTCAATCCCCTACCGGGCGGGCGCGGTCAAGCCCGACTATTCGGTCACGTCACTGTAGACGTCCATGTCGGCGGTGCCGGCCAAAATGGCGCGCCAGCCCTGCAGAAAGGTGCGAACCATCGGATCGCTCGCCACCCGGTGGCGGTTGAGTTCAAGGGCGGAGTGGGATTCGTACTCGATTTCGATGACGAATTGGGGTGGGTCGTCGACATTCTGCAGGACGCGGATGCTTTGCGCTCCGAGCGAGCGATAAAACGGACTGGCGCTGTTGATCAACGACAATGCCTGCGCGGGATCGCCTAAAGCCCGAAATTTGATCTGCAACACGCGTTTAACGTTCTCTTCAGGTTCCGCCACCGACTTCTCCCGCTTCTTCGCCATCGATCATAACAGCCTGATCGCGACAGGCATGCCGCCCTGCTTTATTTACCACCAACCGCGTCTGCGGCCTTTCGATTTCTCTTCGCTGTCTTCGGCGGGCTCCGGGCCGGCGATCTCGGCCGCCGCGCGATGGCCGAGCCATGTCAGCCCGTCGCGGCAGGCAAGACCGGCGCGCTCAAGACCCTTCTCAATGCCATCCTCGGACAAACGCGTACGCGGCCAGCGGTAGATGAGGGCGTACATAAACCAGACGATCAAGAAAGTGAGCACGGCGGCGAACAAGACGTCGCTGGTGAAGTGCGCACCCGCCATCACACGAACCGCACCCATGCCGACGGTGAGGACGAGCGCTGCGCCATAGGCGAGCATGCGCCACTGCGGCGGCGCCAACGCCGCTGGCGCGAAGGTCCAGGCGGCGCCCGCGACGTCGCCGGACACGAACGAACAATTCGACGCGCAATCGCCGCGCGGATCCCACCAGGCAACAAACGTTTCGTTGCCACCGAGCTGCCGCACGTCGATCGGCCGCGATCGGTTCCAATGCTCCTTGAGCCCGACATTGACCATGAGGCCTGGCGCGAGCACGAGCGTCGAGATGAGAAAGACAACCGCGCGGCCGGAGACGACCATCTTTCGCTGCGGCAGGATGAATTTGACAATCAGCGAGGCTACCGCCGGCGCAACCAGTATGGTGCCGATCCACAGGCCGATGTTGCGGGCGTTCATCACCGGCGGATAGATGCGCAAAGCGAAGGTGTGGTTGCTGGCGTCGGTGTAGTCGTGGAAATAACGCGATATTGCGAGGTCGAGCCCCGGAAAGAGCCCGAACAGCAGGCCGCCGACGACAGCGATGGCAAGCGCGATGATTAGCCCGGTGCGGTTCATAATCGTCCTTCGGGCTGCGATCTAGCCGACGAACGCGGCGAAGGGAAGTCAGCCTTCGCGCCAGCGGCCGGCGTTGCGCCCCGCAATCAGCCAATAAAACAAGCCGCCGACAATCCCCGCCGCTGCCGCGAGCTGGAGCGGATGAACGACCGGAGCGACATCGGTGGTGTTTTCGAGCCGCAGACCGATATCGGAGCCGGAATAGGCCGCAAGTCCGACCGCTACGCCGGCAACGGCGTAATAGAGCAGCCGGCGCATGCGAAGGGCTTCCGAAAGAATGATCAATAAGACGGCCGGAGCGAAAGCGGTGGCAATGGCAAGGCCAGTCGCGAAGAACGACGCCAAAAAGAAAGCAATGCGTTCGACCGGATCGGAATCGAATGTCGGCCACTCTGGCGCAAGTACGCCAAACACCAGTACGATACCAGCTACTATCATTGAAATGATGAGCGCGAAAAAGATCACGACGATCCGGCCGACAAGCGACATTATTCCACCATGGTCATGGCGCGCAGCGCCATGCGTTCGCGCGCACTGAGTTTTTCGCTCGCGCTTTTGAGTTGGCCGCAGGCGGCCAGAATATCGCGCCCGCGCGGCGTGCGCACCGGCGAAGCATATCCGGCGTCAAATACGACCTGCGAAAATTTTTCGATCTGATCCCAGTCCGAGCATTCGTAACGGCTGCCCGGCCACGGATTGAAGGGAATGAGATTGATTTTGGCCGGAATGCCCTTCAGGAGCCGCACCAGCGCCTTGGCGTCGTCAATTGAATCGTTGATGCCTTTCAACATCACGTATTCGAAGGTGATGCGTTTGGCGTTGGAGACGCCGGGATAATTGCGGCAGGCGTCCAGCAAATCTTTGATCGGATATTTACGGTTGAGCGGCACCAATTCGTTGCGCAAGTCGTCGCGCACAGCGTGCAGCGAGATCGCCAGCATGCAGCCGATCTCTTTGCCGGCACGTTCGATCATCGGCACCACGCCGGATGTCGACAGCGTGATGCGGCGTTTGGAGATGGCGATGCCCTCCCCATCTGCGACGATGAGAAGCGCATCGCGCACCGCCTCGAAATTATAGAGCGGCTCGCCCATGCCCATCATCACGATATTGGTGATGCAGCGTTCGGCGCGCATATCGGGTTTGCCCGATAGGGGCTCTCCGGAAGATTTTTGCGGCACCATGCCGTCGGTCGGCCGCAAACCGCCCGGCCACTCGCCAAGCCGGTCCCGCGCCACCATCACCTGACCAACAATCTCGCCCGCCGTCAGATTGCGGACCAGTCGCTGGGTGCCGGTGTGGCAGAAGGTGCAAGTAAGCGTGCAACCGACTTGGCTCGATACGCACAAGGTGCCGCGTTCGGTGTCGGGAATGTAAACGCACTCGACCTCATGCGGCAGGCCGCTATCCGGGTCGCCTGGCAGCCGCAGCAGCCACTTGCGCGTGCCGTCGACCGAGACCTGCTCGGCCACCACTTCGGGACGCTCAAGGGTGAAGCGCTCGGAGAGCGCCGCGCGCAACTCCTTCGAGACGCTGGTCATCTCGTCGAAAGAGGTGAAGCCGCGGAAATAGATCCAGTGCCAGAGCTGTTGCACACGCATCTTGCGCTGGCGCTCTGGCGCACCCAGTTCGCCGAGCACGTCGGACAACTGCGCCCGCGACATTCCGATCAACGAAGGCTTCTCAGGCGCGACATAGCGCTCGAGCGGTGTCTTCTCGACGAAAGGCGCAGTTTGAAGCTGTAAGGTCATGGGTCTCGGTCACCGCCGGGCACAGCCCCGGCAATCGCGCTTAAGCAGATATAGTCTATCTAAGCGGGATTTCCGGGTCTCGCCACAACCGAGCGTCCGGTCATGACCGGCTCAGGTCACTTGCAATCGGCGGCGACTTTATCGAGGGCGTCGGCAACGCCCTTGAGCGAGTAGGTATCCGTCGTTTTCGTGCCGCGGCTGGAGATGCTCTTGATGACCAGATCGGAGCCCTTGCGCATGGCTTCGACCATCTGCGCTTCCTCGGCGGCATTCTTCACCCAGGCGCCATCATTCTGCGTGTACATGGCGTAGTTCGCGCTGCCGACCGTGGCGGTGGCGTCGACGCCCGGCTTCTGCGGATAGCCGACAATCACCGACACCTCGTTCTTGACCTTCTCGGCCGGCCGGGTCGAAACGAAGGCGTAGGACGGGTCGCGGTTGCGGCCGGGCGGATCGGTCACCGCCGATGTCGGCTTCGACAGCGCGAAACAGACAAGCTTGCCCCCCGGCGTCGCCTTGTAGGCGCCCCAGTCGCCGAATTGGCCGAGCAAGGTGGCCTGATCGGTTGGATCGGGCTTCTTGGTCTGCGCCGAAGCGGGCATGGAGAATGCGCAGGCTGACGCCACTAGAATTGCGATAGTGGTGCGGAGCAAGAAAGTCATGGTCATCGGGTCCCCGGTCGATAGATCAAGGTCTTTGGAACCGCCCCCTTATGATTCGGTGAATTCTAGTCCAATAGGGGCGAATATCGAATATGTGAAGGCGGCAATGCGCCGCGACTACACAGGTTAACCGCGCAAGGTTAACGATACCAGCCCACGCACCGTCCGCGCGCCATAAGGACCAAAATGAAAGCCCTGCTCTGTACACGCCACGGCACACCCGACGATCTCGAGCTGACCGATATCGCCGATCCGATTCCTGGGCCGGGCGAGGCGGTGGTACGGATCGCATCCGCCGCACTCAACTTCTTCGACACGTTGATCATTGCCGGCAAATACCAGGTGAAGCCCGAAATGCCGTTCTCGCCTGCGGCGGAGTTTGCCGGAACGGTGGAAGCAATCGGTTCGGGCGTCAGGGGACTAAAAAGCGGCGATCGCGTGCTCGGGTTTGCCGGCCATGGCGCAGCCCGCGAGCGCATTGCGCTGGCCACGGAGCGCTTGGTCAAGATTCCCGACGGCGTCGATTTCGACCGCGCCGCCGGGCTGTGCGTCACTTACGGCACGACGCTCCATGCTCTGAAAGACCGCGCCCACCTCAAGCCCACCGATACGCTGGCGGTATTGGGAGCCTCCGGCGGCGTCGGGCTGGCGGCGGTCGAGCTCGGCAAGCTGATGGGCGCGCGCGTCATCGCCTGTGCCTCATCGGCGGAAAAGGTCGCCTTCGCGTGCGAGCACGGCGCCGACGACGGCATCGACTACGGCAAGGACGATCTGAAAGAGGCGTTGCGGCGCGTCACCGAGGGCCGCGGCGCCGACGTGATCTACGATCCCGTCGGGGGCGCCTATACCGAAGCGGCGTTGCGCTCGATCGCCTGGCAGGGCCGTTTTCTCGTCATCGGCTTTGCTGCGGGCGACATCCCCAAGCTGCCGCTCAATCTGGTGCTGCTGAAAGGCTGCGACGTACTCGGCGTGTTCTGGGGCTCATGGATTGAGCGCGATCCGGCCGGTCACCGCGCCAATACCGAACAACTGCTCGATTGGGTCGCGCAAGGCAAATTGTCGTCGCACGTGCACGCGGTCTATCCGCTGGCGCAGGCTCCCGAGGCGCTAAAGGCCATCGCCGGTCGCAAAGTAATGGGCAAGGTGATCTTGCGGCCTTGAGGAGAGACGGACATGCAAAAGAGCGGGGCACAAAAAAGCCAGTCTGCTTCTCGCCTGATCGACGCGAAAATCAAGAAGCTGGGCGACTGGCGGGGCGAGATTCTCAATCGAGTTCAGGAAAATCATCAAGGAAGCCGACCCCGACGTTGTCGAGGAGGTGAAATGGGCAAAACCGTCGAACCCTTTGGGAGTTCCGGTATGGGAGCACGCCGGCATTATCTGCACCGGTGAGACCTACAAGGACAAAGTGAAGTTGACCTTCGCCAAGGGCGCCTCGCTCAAGGACCCATCAGGCCTCTTTAACGCGAGCCTCGAAGGCAACGTCAGGCGCGCCATCGATGTCCACGAAAGCGACAAGATCGACGAGAAGGCGTTGAAGGCGCTCATTCGCGCCGCCGTCACTCTGAATCGCTCCAAGCGCTAGTCCTTCGCCGCGCTCAGTTCTGCGCGGCCAAGTCTTGCAGCTTGTCGCGCGCGGCATCGCGGTGCTCCGGCTGGATGTGGTCCGACACCAGCTTGATCGCGGTCGCCAGCACCGCGGCATCGTCGGTGAAGCCGAGCACCGGCAGCATGTCGGGAATGGCATCCGTCGGCAACACGAAATAGGCAATCGCGCCGAGCAGCGTCGTCTTCACCGCCAGCGGCGTATTGCGGTCGAAGGCGCAGTAATAGGCAGCGAGTATCTCCTCGGCGAAAGGCACGCGTGCGGCAACGTTGCCGAGCTTCTGCCAGAAGCTGCGGCCCAACGCATTTTCGTCATCACCGGGGCGCCAATAGGCGTTCTGAGCGTGAGCGGTTGCCATGCCGGTAATGTGGGCAACGAATTTGGCCGGTGCAAGGCGCCAATTGTCGCCGCCAAACCGGCAACCGGACCTAGCCGCCGGCGATTGTGTCCATCGTCTCGGCCAGTTTTACATCGAGTTCCGTGACGCCGCCGGCATCGTGCGTTGCGAGCGTGACCTGCACCGTCTTGTAGACGTTGAACCACTCCGGATGGTGGTCCATTTTTTCCGCCACCAGCGCCGCTCGCGTCATGAAGCCGAAGGCCTGATTAAAATCCTTGAATGTGAAGGTCTTGGCGATGGCATCCCGGCCGTCGACCTCGGACCAGCCGGCCAACCTGTCGAGCGCCGATTTGCGCGCGTCCCCGCTCAATTTCTGCGCCATGATATCCCTCCTCGGACCAACGCCCGAGCCCTCGAAAAGGCTCCCGGCAACGCCTAGCTAACAGGCAGCGTTTCAATCCTACGAGGCTTTCATGTCCTGGTCATTGAACATCGGCAGGGTGGCGGGCACCGTCGTCCGCATCCATTTGACCTTCCTGCTGTTTCTTGCCTGGATTTTTGCCGCCGCCTACGCCTCCAGCGGCGCGGCGACGGCCTGGAACACGCTTCTGTTCATTGTGCTGCTGTTTCTGTGCGTGCTGCTGCACGAATTCGGCCACATCTTCACCGCCCGCGCCTTCGGCGTGACGACTCCTTACGTGACGCTGTTGCCGATCGGCGGCGTCGCGCAGCTCGAGCGCATTCCGGAGGAGCCGTGGCAGGAGTTTCTCATCGCCATCGCCGGTCCAATAGTCAATATCGTGATCACATTACTGCTGGTTTATGTCGCCGGCGCCGATCTTAAGCCGAGCGCGGCGGTCGCGGTCGACAGCACGCAGATTTCGATGATCGACCGGCTCGCCATCGTCAATCTGTTCCTGGCGCTCTTCAACCTGATCCCGGCCTTCCCGATGGATGGCGGCCGCGTCCTGCGTGCAGCGCTGGCGAGCAAGCTTCGGCTATGTACGAGCGACCGAGATCTCCGCCTCCGTCGGCCAATTCGTCGCCTATGCGCTCGGCTTCATCGGGCTGATGTACAATCCAATCTTGATCTTCATCGCCATCTTCGTCTATCTCGCCGCCTCTTCCGAAGCGCACATGGTCGCGTTGCGCGCGGTCTCGCGCGGCGTGCCGGTCAGCTACGCCATGATGACGCAGTTCGCCACGCTGACGCCCGACGCCCATATCGACGAGGCGGTGCAGACCTTGCTGGCGACCAGCCAGGGCGAATTCCCGGTCGTGGATGGTGCCGGCAAGCCGGTCGGCGTACTCGACCGTGGCGGGCTCGTCAGGGCGCTTAAGACGCTCGGCCCCGACGCCCGCGTGTCGGAAGCGATGAACCCCGAAATGCCGACCGTCGGCTACCGCTTCACGCTGGAACAGGCGTTCAAGCTGCTGCAGGAAAAATCGGCCCCCGCGGTCGGGGTCATCGATGCCGCCGGCAAGCTCTCCGGCCTCGTCACGAATGAGACCATCGCTGAAATGATGATGCTTAACGAGGCCGCCCCGCGCGGCTGGCGCGTCGGCCCGTGGGGACGGCCGGCGGGGGGGCTTGAGCAACCAAGTTTCGTTTTCGCCCGTTGCGCCGGCCTTTTTCCTGACTATATTGCGCTGCAACAGCGTTTGCGTCGCGGGTCCATAAGGGCCCGCGCTTTGGTTTTCGGGAACACCCATGAATCTTCGGAACATCGCCATTATCGCCCACGTCGACCACGGCAAGACCACGCTGGTCGACCGGCTGCTGCAGCAATCCGGCGTGTACCGTGAGAACGAACGCCAGGTCGAACGGGCCATGGACTCTAACGACCTGGAGCGTGAGCGCGGCATCACCATCCTGGCCAAAGCCGCTTCGGTCGAGTGGAAAGGTACCCGCATCAACATCGTCGATACGCCGGGCCACGCCGACTTCGGCGGCGAGGTCGAGCGCATCCTCAACATGGTGGATGGCGCTTTGGTGCTGGTCGACGCCGCCGAGGGGCCATTGCCGCAGACCAAGTTCGTGGTGTCGAAGGCGCTGAAGATGGGGCTGAAGCCAATCGTCGTGATCAACAAGGTTGATCGCTCCGACGCTCGCCCGATCGAAGTGGTCAACGAAGTGTTCGACCTGTTCGCAGCGCTCGACGCCACCGACGAGCAGCTCGATTTTCCGATCCTCTATGGCTCTGCCAAGCAGGGCTGGATGGCTGAAAAGCTCGAAGGTCCGCAGGACCAGGGCATGAAGCCGCTGTTCGAACTCGTGCTCAAGCACGTGAAGCCGCCGGTGGTGGAGCAAGGTCCCTTCCGCCTGCTCGGCACCATCATCGAGGCCAATAATTATCTTGGCCGCATCATCACCGGCCGCATCACGTCCGGCAGCGTGAAGCCGAACCAGGCTGTGAAGGTGCTCACCCGCGACGGCAAGGAAGTGGAAACAGGTCGCATCACCAAGGTGCTCGCCTTCCGCGGGCTCGAGCGCGTGCCGCTGGAAGAAGCAGAGGCCGGCGATATCGTCGCGCTCGCCGGATTGCCGAACGCCACCGTGGCGATGACCATCTGCGATCCGTCGGTCGGAGAACCGATCCCGGCGCAGCCAATCGATCCGCCGACGCTGGCGATGACGTTTCGCGTCAACGATTCCCCGCTCGCCGGCACCGAGGGCAACAAGGTCACCGGCCGCATGATCCGCGACCGGCTCCTGCGCGAAGCGGAAGGCAACGTGGCGCTGCGCGTGCGCGAATCCGACGACAAGGACGCCATGGAAGTTGCCGGCCGCGGCGAACTCCAGCTCGGCATCCTGATCGAGACGATGCGCCGCGAAGGTTTCGAATTATCGGTGTCTCGGCCCAAGGTGCTGCTCCGCCGCAATGAAGCGGGCGAGCTGGAAGAGCCGATCGAAGAGGTCGTCATCGACGTCGACGAGGAGCACTCCGGCATCGTCGTGCAGAAAATGGCAGAACGCAAAGCCGAGATGACCGAGCTCAAGCCGTCCGGCGGCGGCCGTGTGCGCCTCGTCTTCCACGCGCCGACGCGCGGGCTGATCGGCTATCAGGGCGAACTGCTCACCGACACCCGCGGCACGGCCATCATGAACCGCATCTTCCACGGCTACGCGCCGCACAAAGGCCCGATCCAGGGCCGCCGCAACGGCGTGCTGATTTCCAACGACCAAGGCGAGGCGGTCGCCTATGCGTTGTGGAATTTGGAGGACCGCGGCCCGATGATAATCGAGCCGGGCTGGAAGGTGTACACTGGCATGATCGTCGGCGAGCATACGCGCGATAACGATCTCATCGTCAACGTGCTCAAGGGCAAGCAGCTCACCAACATCCGCACGACCTCCAAGGACGAGGCTGTGCGGCTGACGCCGCCGATTCGCATGACGCTGGAAAAGGCGCTCGCCTATATCGAGGACGACGAACTGGTCGAGGTGACACCGAAATCGATTCGCCTGCGCAAGAAGCTGCTCGACGAGAACGACCGCAAGAGAGCCGAGCGGCAAAAGGAAGCCGAAGCGGTCTAAGAAGCGCTCCAAAGAGAATCGTTTCGCGCCAGTTTTGCGGTGTAGCGGGGCGCGCCAGCATGTCCCAATTCAAGACACCAGTGATGTCGCCAGCGTGACAGGGCGCCAGCGCGCACTATTTTGCATGGCCGCGCTGCTGATTGACCGGACATCTGTGACCAGTAATCCACACCTTAACGGTTCATTTACCATAGGGCTTGATGGCCGCAAGGTTCGTTGCTTCTATTCGTCCATGAGCACGACCCTCATAGAGATTCGCCGGGCCAAGGCGTCTGACGCAACCGACGTTGCGGAGACCCACGACGAGGCATGGCGCACCGCCTACCAAGGCATCATTCCCGGCAACGAACTGGACAAGCTGATCAACCGGCGCGGCCCGGACTGGTGGGACTCGGCGATCCGCAAAGGCAGCCGCATCACCGTCCTGCAATTCGGCGAGCAGATTGCCGGCTATGCCAATTACGGCCGCAACCGCGCCCGCAGCCTGTTCTACGACGGCGAAATCTACGAGCTTTATCTACGCCCCGAATTCCAAGGGCTCGGCTTCGGCCGTCGGCTGTTCTCGGCCGCGCGCAAGGATCTGTTGCAGAGTGGACTGAAGAGCCTGGTCATATGGGCCTTGTCAGACAACGAACCGGCGGTCGGCTTTTACCGCGCGCTCGGTGGCCGGCCGGTCGCGCGTTCGTCGGAACGCTTCGGCCCGAAGACGCTCGACAAGGTCGCCTATGCCTGGCAGGGCTAGAATCAAGCTTTTTAGATTCAAATGATGTCTTCGCCCGCGAAAGCGGGCGGTTTCGTTTTTGCCTGTCCAAGACGAATGTGTTGCCTAGGTCCCCGCTTTCACGGGGAAGATGCTCAGATGTTCGGCGCCGGCAAGGCTTTCTGCATGCAAGCCGCGCGCAGCGTATTAAGCAATAGACATGCGATCGTCATCGGTCCGACGCCGCCCGGCACCGGCGTGATGGCGCCGGCCACTTTACTTGCCTCGGCGAAAGCCACGTCGCCGACGATACGCGACTTATTGCCCTCCCCCGGCACGCGGTTGATGCCAACATCGATCACGGTCGCGCCCGGCTTGATCCAGTCGCCTAGCACCATCTCCGGCCTGCCGATGGCGGCGACCAGCACGTCCGCGCGCCGGCACACCGCCGGCAAATCCTTGGTTTTGGAATGACAGATGGTGACGGTTGCGTTCTCGGCCAGCAGCAATTGCGCGACCGGCTTCCCGACGATGTTGGAACGGCCGACCACCACCGCCTCCATGCCGGCGAGCGATGAATGCACGGTCTTCGCCAACAGCACGCAACCCATCGGGGTGCACGGCACCAGCGCCGGCAAGCCGCTGGCAAGACGCCCGACATTGATCGGATGAAAGCCGTCGACATCCTTGTCGGGATCGATCGCCGCGATCACTTTCTGGGCGTCGATTTGTTTCGGCAGCGGCAATTGCACCAGAATGCCATTGACCGACGCATCGGCATTAAGCTTGGCGATGAGATCGAGCAGCTCGGGCTCCGGTGTCGCCGCCGGCAGTTTATGATCGAAGGCGCGCATGCCGACTTCCGCCACCATCTTCGATTTGGTTCGCACGTAGACGCTGCTCGCCGGATCCTCGCCGACCAGCACCACGGCGATGCCGGGCACAAAACCGTGCGCGCTCTTAATGCGCGCAACCTCGCTTGCGATCTTGCCGCGCAAGTCGGCGGCGGTCTGCTTGCCATCAATAATGCGTGTCGTCATTCACTCTCACTCAACCTCCCTCACTCGCTCCCTCACTCGCCGCTCATGTCGCGAAGTCCGTGACAAGCCCGGCGCCGACAATAGTTATTTTTGTCGCGCACTCAATTGCCTCAAGCGCGCAATCAAAGTGTCCGGATCGCCCGCGATTTTCAGCCGCTTGACGCGGGCGGTTGCCCCCGCCGCCAAAACGACATCGCGCGGTGGGACGCTCAACGATTTGGCGATCAACCGCACGAGCGCGTCATTGGCCTCGCCATCGCTCGGCGGGGCGGACACGCGCGCCTTGAGCGCGGCACGGCCGTCGGCCATCTCCTCGATCCCGCCGATGGCGTCGCGCCCGCCTTTGGGCGTCAAGCGCACCGCGAGCGTAATGCCGCCCGCCGTCGCCGCCCACGGCTCGGTCACGCTAGAACACGTTCGGGTAGATGTAGCGGATGATGATGTTTTCGATCAGCAGGATGATCAGGATCAGGATCACCGGCGAAATGTCGATGCCGCCCAGATTGGGCATCATCTGGCGGATCGGCCGCAGGAACGGCTCGGTGATGCGATAGAGGAAATCGCCGATCATGGCGACCACCTGGTTGCGGGTGTTGACCACGTTGAAGGCGATCAGCCAGGACAGGACGGCGGCGGCGATCAGCAGCCAGATATAGATTTGCAGCACCAAGAGAATGATATCGAGAACCGCGCGCATGACCGTCCATCCGTTTGGAAACGTGGGCGGAAACTAACGAGTCGCGACGCCGCGAACAAGCCAGCCGGCCGCGGTCCGTCAGTCCGGGCGATCCTTGACAGGGCATACCCCTGGCCCTAAATGGCGGCCACTCGCCGCATTTTTCTTACGCAACGATCGTTATTCGTTGCGATTTGGCGGGGCCGTAGCTCAGTTGGGAGAGCGCCTCGTTCGCAATGAGGAGGTCAGGGGTTCAAATCCCCTCGGCTCCACCATCGGCCCATGGCAGCGCTGCCCATGGGCCGCGTGGCGCACATCAAGGCGATTCAACCGATCGCAAATATCGGCCTAGTTTGAATTCGAGGCCGTGGCGCTGTCGTCCATATTGGTCACGGCAACCCGGCGGTTCTCCGCCGCACGGGGATTGTCCTTGTTCTTGAAGTGGGTCGAACCGTAACCGACGGTCACAAGGTTCGGCTCCGGAATATGGAAATTGTCGATCAGATACTCTTTGACCGCAGCGGCGCGGCGCTCGGACAGGTCCTGATTGTAATCCGGCGAACCGGTCGCGTCGGCGTAACCGGCCAACACGAAGGTGTTGCCCTTCAGCGACGGATCGGACAGCGCCTTGCCCAGTTCATCGACCGTTTCTTTTGCCGACCTGGTGATGCGATCCGAGTTGAGCTCGAAATTGATCTCCAGATCGATATTCGGCTTGGTCTCGGTGATCGCGCTGAGCTTGTCCAGCTCGACCGTCGATAGCGAACGGGTCTTTCGGTTGCGCAGGCTTTTGACGTAAGCGGTGTCGGCCAGATTCTTGGTCGTTGCGTCCGGCGACGTAGCCAAGCTGCGGGTATGACCCGCGTTTTTCCGCGGCGTCAGCGACTTGATGATCGTCGAGCTCGACGGTTGATCTTCGGCGCTGGCAACTCCGGCCCCGAACGGCAGAGCAAGACAGCCGGCAATGATGATAGCGGCGACCTTGAGACTAGACCTGGTAAATTGATGCGACATGGTTTGTTCCCCTTCTTCTTTGACACGTTCGAAATATTAGTCGCCTGCCACGGCCGGTCGGTTCAACGAAATTGCCGCCGTCAGCGGATCCCGTATCTAGCGAATTCTTCAGCGATTTTCGGGTCGATCGCTTTCGCGGCCGCAATATCCTTGCGGCCGCCCGCGGCATTGCCGCTGCGGATTTTGGCGATTCCGCGGCCGTAGAGCGAAGAGGCCTGCTGCCCGTTGATCTGGAGCGAGGCATTATAGTCGCTCAACGCGCTGGTCGGCTGGCCGCTCTTCAGCTTGAGCAAGCCACGGCTGTCCAAGGCGTTGGCAAAACGTGGCCGAAGCCGCAGCGCCGCATCGCAATCCCGTATTGCCGTCTGGATCTCGTCGAGCATCGCACGCACCCAGCAGCGGTTATTCAACGCGTCGGGATTGTCGGGCCGCACCCGAATAACCTCGTCGAAGTCTTTGATCGCGAGGTTGTACTCGCCGTTCTTGGCGTAGAGGATGCCGCGTTTGTAATGCGCATCGGCGTCGCGCGGATTCCGGTCAAGCTGACCGCTTAAGGCAAGTATGGCCTCGTCGTCCTCCGCCGACTTCTTGACTGGTATATCCGTCGACTTCTCGAGCGGTATCGACTTGCCGGGCTCGGGCGGTTTTTGAACGACGGCCGGGGGCTCCAGCTTGGCCAACTTGTCCCTCGCCTGCTTGGCGTATTGGCCGCTCGGATGCTGATCTAGAAAATCATTCCAGCCATCGCTCGTTCCGATCCGCTCGGCGCGTTGATAATCGCGGCGCGCTTTCTCGTCCTTGTCGCTGGCAAGCGTCGGCGCGCCATTCGGTTTCGTTTCGGCCGGCGCAGGCTCGGTCCCCGGAAACGGCGAGCTCGGCGAGACGGCCGAGTTTGCTTCTGGAGACGCCGAGCTGGGCGGGAAGTCCGATTTGGATTCCGGAAAATTGGTCGTCGACGCGACGGCCGAACTCGAATCCGGCGACGCATTCGGATCGAAATAGAACTTTTCGGCGAGCGACGATGAAAACCAAGGCGTCTGCTTACCGCCCGATGCGCGGGTCAGGCTGAAGCGCGTGCGGATGAAGACTTCTTCGCCGCTCAATTCGGGCGTGCGCATCTGCTTGACCAACTCGGTCGTGAACATGCTTTGGTTCGAACTTGACGGCTCGCTAGAAAGCGTACCGAGCGCGGCCGAATACATGACGATGCTGTTGCTGGGCGCGATGACCGGAGCAAGACCCAGCGACACGGACCGGAAACGGCGCTCGTAAGGATTTCTCCGCGAGGCGTTGAGAATGGCAATCTTGATCTTCGCGCCGCGCTGGCTCATCTCCTTCAGCACGGCATCGATACTGAAGCCGTCACGCCGCACGTCGGCTTCGCTCCAGATCTGCGCGTCAACCGGGATCAGGTAGCTTTGCCGGTCCGATTGAAGCCCAAAGCCGCTGAAAAAAATCAACGCAACCGAGTCGGATTTGAGCTTTCCGTAAAGGCGGTCCAACGCTTTGCGCATGTCGTTCTTCGTGAGGTTCTCGCCGACATCGACATCGAACCCGTCGCGGCGCAGTTCCTGCGCCATCTCGCGCGCGTCGTTGATCGGGTCCTTTAAAGGCTTCTCGCTGTCGGGATACTTGGCGTTGCCAATGATCAGCGCAAAGCGACCGCTGCTCGCCTGCGCCGACGCAAAATGACCGGTCGTCGCGACAACCGCAAAGCCAAGAAGAAGAGTGAAAATTAGACGCATTTTATGCCATGCCATTTCACGGGTCCGGCTCTGACCCAATATCAGATCACGGCGTTTATAATTTTACTCTGGTCACCGTGGCTTTTCAAACCCTTGCGATGCCGCGGTTCGCCTGGCTGGCGACAAAACCGCGCACCTGGCAGACCCGTGTCATAAACTTTTCAGCCATAACTTACAAACCGAGCAGGAAATGCAGCTTCGTTCGGACAGACGGAACAATCGGGATCATTTCACGCCGTACCGGGCGAAGGTGGCGGTAATGTTCGGGTCGAGGCCTCGCGCAGTACGAATGTCCCGGTTTCCGCTCTCTGTCTGCCCACTGCGTAGTTTGGCGATCCCCCGTCCATAGAGGGAGGCTGCCTGACCGGGCTTCGACTTCAACGCAGCCGTGAAGTCGTCGATAGCGCGATCGAAATCGCCAAGCTTCAGATAGGCAAGTCCGCGGCTGTCCAACGCGTCGGCAAAGTCCGGCCGAATGCGCAGCGACTGATTGCATGCCGAAATGGCGGATTGAAGTTGACCGAGCACCGCCCGCGTCCAGCAGAGGTCGTTCAAGGCATCGGGATTGTTCGGCAGCAATTCGGTCACGCGCCTGAAATCTTCGGCGGCCTGAGTGAACTCACCTCTCTGGGCGAGAACCCGTCCGCGCCGGTAGTACGACACGGCGTCGCCGCTGGTCACAGGCGGAACAGGCATCGTAGACGCGGCGGGTTTCGCCGTCGCCGCGGCGCGTTCGGACTCCGACATACGGCTCGCCAAAATATCCATGAGTTGCTTGGCGCTGCTGCGAACGTTGGAGTCGCCAACCTGGGACGCCTGCGACGCCCACCGGTATGCATCCGTGTCGCTCTTAGAAACGCCCTTCCCGAGCGCGTACAGTTCCGCCACGATAACCTGCGCCTGGGAATGGCCCTTCTCGGCGGCGCGCAAAAACCAGCGAAAAGCTTCATAGTCGGATTGAGCCAGTCCGACGCCAGCCGAATAGAGCGCGCCAACATAGGCCTGCGCGGTCACATCGTTGCGTTCGGCCGCACGCAAATTGCGCTGCGCCATCTCCGCATCGGTTTCAGCAAAGCAGGGCTCGCCGCGAATGACAAAGAGAGCCAGAGCCAGGACGACCGCACAACGCCCCAGTTGTCCGACTCGTCTCAGCATTCGTCTTGCTCCCGGTTGAATTGATCTAGGTCACGATCCGCGCGGAATTGCGTGACATAATTATATTGTCAACTTTGACACAATTAAGCTTTGCGAAAAGTCAAAATGACCTTGACCGCCGACGAATTTGGAGTGCCGCGAAGCGGCGAACTTCGGCCCTAGACCCGCATGCACCTGCTTTTCGAAATCGCATGGACTCATGTCACGACGCGCGTCCGGCAGACAATCGTTGCAAGCCTCGGCGTTGCGTCAGGGATCGGCATTACGATTATGATGGCCTCGTTGATGACCGGATCGCAACGGGACTTCGTTCGCACGCTCGTCGACAGCATCCCCCACGTTGTGGTCAGCGCCGAACGCCGCACACCCCGGCTGCAGCCGGCCGAAGAGGTCTACGCTGCGGCACAGGCTAGCGGCGCCATTAGCGCCAAAAAATTGACGGAGATCAAAAATCCGAAAGATGTGATGGAGTCGCTGAGGACGTGGCTGCCCGGCGGGGTCGCGCCGTCCGTGAAGACGACGGTGATCCTCCATACCGGGCAAGAAAGCATCGGCGTGACACTTGTCGGCATCGACCCGCGATTCGAACAGGAGGTGTCCAAACTGCCCAGTCAAATGAAGAGCGGGCAAATCAGCGATCTCTACAAGGGGACGAATACGCTCCTCATCGGACAGGCACTGGCGAAGAAGGCCGGCCTCCGCGTCGGAAGCGGCGTCAACATATCGACGAGCGAGGGAATGGTCGTCCCGGGTTCCATCGTGGGGATTTTCAATACCGGGCAAGATGAGCTGGACAGCGCGCAGGTTTACGGCCTGATCCGGACGGCGCAGGTGCTATCCGGTCAGCCGGGGGTCATCAACGAATTGCGCATCCGCTTGCGCGACGCCCGCGACGCTCCCGACATCGCCAAGCGCGTGGGACAATTGACAGGATACAAGGCCGTATCCTGGCAGGAAGCCAATGCCGACCTGATGTCCGCCTTCGTCGTGCGCGACGTCATCATGGTCGTTATCATGAGCGCGATGATGTTTGCCTCCACCCTCGGCGTTTACAGCATCATTTCCACCATCACGCAGGAGAAACGCCACGACATCGCGATCATGAAATCGTTCGGCATGAAAGCCGGCCTGGTGTTGAGCATCTTTCTCGTCGAATCCGCCATTATGGGTATTCTCGGCGTTTTGATCGGATGGGCGCTCGGTTACATCCTGTGCACCGCGATGTCGCTTGTGACCATCGCCAACCCGATCACCGGAGACGCTGTACCATTGCCGCTCATTTTTGAACCGGTGCACTACGTCGTCATCGCCTCGATCTCGCTGGCCGCCTGCCTCGCCGCCGCCTTCGTTCCCTCGCAAAGCGCGAGCCGGCTGCTGCCGGTCGATATCATCCGCGGGGTCTGATGAGCAGCGCCATTCAAGCCATCGGCCTGACGCGGCGCATCGAAGGCGTCATCAGCCGCACGCTCATCGACCACGTCGATCTCACGATCGAGAAGGGCGAATTCGTGACGATTACCGGCCCCTCCGGCTCCGGCAAGTCGTCGCTGCTCTATCTGTTGGGGCTATTGGACCAGCCGACTGAAGGCGAGGTCAAAATACTCGAACAACCGACTTCGGGCATGACCGACGGCCAAAAGGCCGATCTGCGCTTGCGCTCCATCGGATACATCTTTCAATTCCATTACCTGTTGCCCGAGTTTACGGCGCTCAATAACGTGCTGATGCCGATGAAAACGCTCGGTCGTTTGTCGCCGCAGGAAATGCGCCAACGCGGCATCGAATTGCTGACATCGCTCGGTCTCGGCGACCAGATCGACAAGCGCCCATTTCAGCTGTCAGGCGGCCAGTGCCAGCGCGTGGCGATCGCGCGCGCGCTCGCCAACGATCCCACGATCATCGTGGGCGACGAGCCGACCGGAAACCTCGATTCGGTCTCGACCCAGCAGGTGTTCAACATTCTGCTGGATCTATCGAACAAGGGCCGCACGGTGTGCGTCGTCACCCACGACCTCGGGCTTGCCGGGCGTGCCGATCGGCAGGTTCGCCTCGTCGACGGTAAGATCGAAAAAATCACCGTCCAGCACGAGCGCAAGAAGAAAGTCGCGGAAAAAGCCTGAAGTGGCTTGCCTTCAGGGCTTGACGCTCCTGAGCGCGCTGCGACGCGCGTCATTCACCAGCGACTGCACATTGGCCGAGAGCGCGGCCGAAATCTCTGGATCGACAACGGTCTCACCGCCCGACACTTTTGGTGCGGGCGTTACGGGCGTGGTTGCTGCGGGTGCGGTCGCGACCTGTGGGGGTTCAGCCACGGCCAGTTTGGGAAGCTGCTCGGTGCTCACCTTCTCGCCATCGGCGAGTTCGGGCCGGGCGGGTGACACCACTGAATCGCCGGCTGCGACGCCATTCACGATCTCGACCAACCGCGAGCCACGCACGCCCGTGGTCACCGGCACACGTTGGACCTTCCCGTCGCGCACCACCTGCGCCGCACCGGCAAACACCGAATTGACCGGAACGACGACCGCCGACTGTTTTTCCCGGAATACGATGTTGGCCTCGACGGTCATGCCGATGCGCAGCGGACTGTTGGTCGGCAAACCGAGATAGACGCGGAACGTCTTTTTGGTCGGATC
This sequence comes from uncultured Pseudomonadota bacterium, assembly GCA_963720835.1. Classification (GTDB taxonomy): domain Bacteria; phylum Pseudomonadota; class Alphaproteobacteria; order Rhizobiales; family Xanthobacteraceae; genus Pseudolabrys. The sequence continues at coordinate 456,611 of CAVRHC010000024.1, forward strand.
GCCCTTCGGCGTGATGTGAGAAACGGTCGCGCGCAATTGCTTGTGTTCAAAAGCTTCGCTCGACAAATAAGCCTTTTGACCGACCGCAATCTTGGTGATTTCCTCCTCGTTGATTTCGGCGGCAACCTGCAAGGGTGACGGCTTGCCGACCCAGAAGAGCACGTCTCCCGGGCCGGCGATTTCGCCGACCTCGCCGTCGCGGCGCAGGACCATGCCGTCCATGGGCGCGCGGATCACCAGGGTTTCGATACGGTTCTTCTGCGCGTTGATTCCCGAACGCGCCTCTCTGACCGCAGTATCCTTCTGTTCGATTTCCGCCTTCGATGCCTTGTCCTTCTCGGCGCGATTGAGATCGCGGACGAGTTGCTGGTAGCGGATGTCCATCTGCCTGAGGACCTCGCGCTCTTCCGTATCGTCTTGGCGGCCGAGAATTTGGCCCTTGACGACCATCTGCCCTTCGCACCGGCATAAATCGATGATCTTGCGCCGTTGCAGGGGGACGACTTTTGCGAGCTGAATCGGCTCGACGATCCCGGTGGCGTAGACATATTCCGATACCGGGCCGCGAACGGCCGTCTGCACTTTCACCAGCGGCTGCGGTTTGAAATAGAAATAGACGCCGCCCGCGCCGGCGGCGAGCAGGACAACGGCACCTATAATGTAGGGTAAGCGCATTGCCTGATCCCAGGGTCCGAAATTGCAGGATGCAATTTTTTAAAAGTTCAAACAATTCAAGGCGACGCACATTGACCTGACGCAAACGCCCTTGCGGCCGTCTATAGGCGATTATTCCTAGAAATCGACCGCGGGACAGGCAGACCGAAAGCCATCCGGCACCGCAGGGCTCCGCCCGCTGCGCACTCCTGGCGCAATGTCACTTTCGGAGTATTCGCCCACGGATTGAGGGCCCGCTCGGCGAGAGTCCAGCCTTTAAGAGCCTCCGGCCGGAATACCCGGCGCGTGGCTTGTGGCGAATGGGCAACAGCGGCAGAAAAGGAGTCCTCATCCCCAGGCAAACCTGCGCCCCTTTGACGCTCCACGATTGCCGTTGGCGCGCCAAATGTCCTAATATTCAGTTACGAAATACAAATCGTGGGTTGTGGCGGTCGGCGTCACGCGCGTTGGGGGTCTGCTTATGAATAAGTTGGTTGTTGCGAGCGTCGGCGTCCTGTCGGCAGCTATCGCGTTCACGCTTCCCGCTTTCGCGGCGGACATGGTGGTCAAGCCGAGCCAAATGCCTGCTCGCCCGGCTCCGGCGATCCAGACCAGCAGCTGGTCGGGCGGACAATTCGGCGGCAATGGCGGCGGCAGCATCGGCAACAACGCCTTCGTCGATCCGGGGTCGATCGTTTGTTACGTCGCTTCGTGTCCCGAGACACCGTTCAACTTCAGCGGCCACCCGGGCAGCTTCGCCGGCGGCGGTTTCATCGGCTATCGCTGGCAACTTGGTAATGTGGTCGTCGGCATCGAAGGCGATGCGACCTATCAAAATAGCGAGACTTCGTACTCGCAGAGCGGAATTTATCTTATCCCCGGCGGTCTTCGGACGGACGCTTTTTCGGGTTCGATCAAGCAGGGAACGTCGGGATCCGTTCGCCTGCGTTACGGCTGGCTCGTGACCCCGATGACCTTGATTTACGCCACGGGTGGCGTGGCCATCGGCGAGGTGTCCGGCTCCTTCGACTACTACGGCTATACCACGACACCGACGACTGTGACCGGCTCAGCGAGCTGGAGTGACACGCGTGTCGGCTATACGGTCGGTGGCGGCGTCGAGACCGACGTTTCGAGCCTGTTCGGCTTTCCTGGCCTCAAGGCACGCCTCGAATATCGCTTTACGTCTTATGGCAGTTATTCGAAGGATATCCCGCTGAACTGTACGCAAACCTGTACTGCAATCTTTGCACCTTCAGGCACTGCGCACATTGAAGTCTCCGACGTGTACAATCAAACAGTCATGGCGGGCATCGGCTTCGACTTTTAAGATCGCCTGAGTTCGAAACTAATAACGGCCCCAACTTCGGTTGGGGCCGTTTTGATTTGTGCAACCCGTCGCGGCTAAGCGTGCTGGCACGGACGCAAACTAGCGTTTGCCGCCCTCGCCGATGACTTCAAACGGCGCCCAATAGGCCGGATAGGCATCGGCACCGTCATTGCCGCCGCCATCGATCAGCGCCAGCATCGACTGGCGCAGCGCCTCGGCGCGGCCGACATGCTTGCTGGCCATCGTATCGAAGGACTTCGTCACCAGCGCCACGGCGGTGTCCGACGCCACTTTCCAGTGCGTGACCAGGATCGCACGGGCACCCGCGTAGAAGAAGGCGCGTGCTAGCCCCGACAGCGCTTCGGCGCCGGGCTTATCGCCGGCAATCGTGTTACAGGCCGACAGCACGACCCAGTCCGCATTGAGCTTGAGCTGAGCCACCTCGCTCGCCGTTAAGAGCCCGTCATCGAGATTTGTCGCTTTGGCAGGCAGCGTCAGCGCGAGGGACGGCTCGCCAAGTCCTTTGATGTCGCCGGCAACCAGACCGTGGGTGGCGAAGTAGACGACCCGGAAGTCACCGAGCCGCGCTTGCTTGACGGTCGTTTCGCTGGCGCTCTGTCCGAGATAGATGTCGCTCGCCGGCGCGCCGACAATCTTGGCCACGGTCTTGAGTTCGTCCGCCGTTTCCGGCAGCTGTGGCATTTTCGAGCTTAGCGCCGCGCGATCGACATTGGCGCCGCGCCAGAACTCGGTATAGCTCGGCACTTTCTCCTTACTGACCAGAGAACGCTGTCGGCCAGACGCGCCGGGATTTTTCTGAAAGACGGGATCGCCGAAACCGACCATCGGTTTCCCCGCCTGGGCTTTGCTGGCGAAGACCCGCAACGCCTTCAAGCTCGACACCGACGGCTCGACCGTCACGGAATGGCGCCTGATCAGCCAGGCGGCATTGCGATAGCCGCTGTAATCGCCCGGCCTGGCCGCGCTCGGCTTTTCCGTCACCAAGGCATGAACCGGCAATGCGGTCAGGGGGCCGGAAGCGGCGACAATGAGATCGTGTTTGTCCTTGATCAGGGCTTCGATCTGGCCAAAAAGCTCGCTGTAAAGATCATAGGCGACCTGAAGATCGAATTGCTGCGGTTTGCCGTCGCGCAGCGACTGTTCGAACTTGTCCGGCTCGAGACCGACGCGGAAAGTCGCGACCTGCTGCGCCAGCTTCTCCTCACCGACCGCGATCGTACCCCAGTCGAATTTGTCTTTCGTCACCGCAAAGACATAGGTGTCCTTCTTGCCCGGCAGCCAGAACACCAGCGCCTCGGTAGGCGAAAGCAGGCTTTGAATTTCCGATACTTTCACCGGTTTCGGTTTCACCAAAGCGGAGTATTGCGGAAAATCCTTTTGCAGCTTCTCGTTGACGGCGGCGAGCTGGTTTTCCAGTTTGCTGCCGCGATCGCGCAGATCTGCGATGGCCGCACGATTTTGTTCGGATGGAGGCTTGACCAGAAAACTAAGGATCTGGCTGTCGACGTAGTTCTTCGCCGCGATGAGGTCCTGGCTTTCGCGCGCGAGCTGTTCGAGAGGACCGGCACCCGAGGCAAAACGCGCGGACATCTGGCGCACCGCCGCCGCCGCCGTGGAGTGGTTCGCCCACTGCGAAATCTCGAAGGCTTCGATGCCGAGCGACGCCGAGGATTCAACGTGCTCGCGCGCAGCGGCGGCAAGATGATCGACATGGTTGGAAAAATAGTTGGCGCGCTTCTCGATCATCCCGGCGGCATCGCTCGATCGTTGTGGGCCGATCGTATCGGCGTCCGCATGGTTCAGAATGGCGTCGGTCGCCTTGCGGGAAAACCGCAGCGCGTTCGCGGTCTCGTGCCGTGATGCACTCAGCATCGCAAGATCGTTGTATATGCGCGCGACATCCGGATGATCGGCGCCGCGCGCCTGCTCGGTGATCTGCAGCGCCCGCTTGAATGCCGCCTGGGCTGCGTCCGGATTATCTTCATGCTTGTACAAATGGCCCTGGCTGATCAGGACAGAGGCGAGAGAGCGGTAATTGGGGCCAAATGCTTTCGTGTAAATATCGATCGACCGCGTGAATTGCGCCTGCGCCTCGCCGTAGCGACCGAGCCCGTCATAAGCCACGCCAAGCTTGCGCAGAACCCTGGCGGTGTCCGGATCGTCGCGGCCCTTCACTTTTTCAACGATCGGGAGGGCGCGCTGGGCGTAAGATACAACGTCGTCGTAGCGGGCCTGTACCTCGTAGAGTTGAGCAAGGTTGTTGAACTCGGTCGCGACCGGGAAACTGTCGGCGCCAAACACCTTCTGCCGGATGCTGAGCGAGCGCTTGTAGAGCGCTTCGGCTTCATCGAGCCGCTCTTCGTCAGCGTAGACCGTACCCAGGTTCTGCAGCGCGGTCGCGAGTTCCGGGTGCTCCGGGTTCAGCTGCTCCCACACGTCGATGACGCGGCGGTAGAGCTGCTCGGCTTCGGCATAGCGGCCGACGCGCTCGTACAGATGGGCCAGGTTGTTGAGGTTATAGGCGACTTCGGGATGATTTGCGCCGTGGGCCGCCTCGTTGATCTTGAGCGCGCGCTTCAGCGCCTCCTCTGTTTCGGTGAAACGGCCCTGGTCTTCATAGATTTTCGTCAGGTTATTGAGCGTGACGGCAACCTGCGGAATGTCCGGATGTCCGGCCTGTTCGGCATTGCGCAAAGCCGCATTGAATTCCTGCTCGGCCTCGGGATAGCGCGACTGACCCAGGTAAGCCGTTCCCAGCCGGGTCATCAGCTCGACGATCGCGGGGTCGCCCGGCGAAAGCGTCTTGGTCATGATGTCGAGCGTCTGCTTGTAAATCCGCTCGGCCTCGTCAAAACGGGTCAGCTTGAGATAGGCGTCAGCGAGGTTATTCTTGGATTGCAGCAGGCGCGGATCGTTTGCCGGAATATTTTTCTGCAAGGCATCGACCACCCGCTGAAACAACTTGGCGGCCTCGTCGTAATGACCAAGCTGAAATTGCGCGCGCGCCAGGTCGTTGAGCGCAGAGACGTAATTGATGTTGTTGGTGCCGCGGCGTTTCGCTGCCGCTTCATTCTTTTGCGCCTCGGTCAGCGCCGCTTTAAAATCGCCGGCGGAAAACAGCTCCTGAAACCGCTTCTGCGAGCCCAGCGTCGACGTCGGAAAGGTCGCGACACTCATCGCCGAAGCGAACCAAATTATCGCTGCAAGACGGCTCATACGCATCTTGTCCTCCTCGGGTCGAGCTCTTCACGGGGAAAACCGCTCAGCCACGCCGATTGATACAGGACCAAAGTGGCGTTATTTCGCTGCCGAAGCGGTCGGCAAAGGCATTGGCCGGACAAGGTCTCCATCCTTCAGGAAAGCCCCTGCACGGGCCACCACGACGTCACCCTCCGCCAGCCCTTCGCTGATTTCGGCCTTGCCTTGGTCGATCAGGCCGACCGCCACCCTGCGGGTTTCGACGCGATTGTCGCGAACCACCTGCACGACGGTTCCGTCTTGCCCGTACAAGACAGCCGACAAGGGAATGGCGGCGTTGCAGCTTCGGCCGATCTCGATCGTCGCGCGGCCGAATGCACCGACCCGGAGCCGGGAATTGTTGCCGACAGCCACGTGGACGGTGCCGAGCTGGGTCTGCGGATTGATCATGACCGAGGACGAGCGAACGCGCCCGGGTAATTCACCGGCGCCGATGATCTCGACCTTGGCGGCTTGACTGGGCGCAAGGCGCGAAAGCGAGGTGCCTTGCGCTTCGGCCACGAGTTCCATTTCTCCGTCTTTGACGATTCGAAAGAGCGGTTCCGCCCGCGCCGACGCCATCGTGCCGATCACGGCCGAGACCGCGCTAACGACCCCCGCCGCCGGCGCTTTCAAAACGACGATATCGTTGTTCTTCGAGCCCTCGGGTGGCTTGAGCCGCGCCAAAGCCTGCCCGGAGACGACGGTTGCGCCGGGTTCGACAAGCACATCCGAAATCTGAAAGCCTTCTCGATCCGGCCTGACTAGAATTTCGTTGCGCGGGACCAAAACGCCGGTGACCTGCAGCTTGTCGATGAAGCACATTTGCCTGGCGGTGACGACGGTCACGGCGAGATCCGGATTTGCTTCGTTTTCGGCGGCAACTGCAGGCAACATCGCAACAAGGCTCCCGATCACAACAGCCGACGCCATTGCCGTGAGCTGCCCGGAATTGGCAGGCCGCACCGCGCGAAAACCATGACGCCACCTTCTTGTGTCGCTAATCATTGCTGCCCGGTTCGAACTGAATTGGAAATAATCGGGGTGACCTTGTCGCCGTTGCGCAGCGAGCTACCGGCGCTGGCGACGACCAAATCGCCCTCCCGCAGCCCGGAACGAATTTCGGTTTCGGTGTCGGAATGGAAACCGACGCGAACTTGACGCGTTTCCACGACATTCCCGCGCACCACCTGAATGCTCGTACCACCGGTCTGATAGGTCACAGCCGCACGAGGAACGGATATACCGCAGCTTCGATCGGCATTGATTGTGGCTCTGGCGAATAGCCCGACCCGAAGCCCCGATACCGGATCGAGCGAAATTCGGGCCTTGCCAAGTTGCGAGCCTTGATCGACGGCAGAAGGCACGCGCCGAACCGCACCCGACAATTCGCGATTGTCGTCGAGGAACACGCGCGCCCGCTGTCCTGGCGACAGCAGCGGCAGGTGAATGCTCGGGACTTCCGCCTCAAGCTCAATCTCATTGTTTACCGCGATCAGGAACAAGGGTCCTTGCCGCATTGAAGATGCCGTCGCACCGACAACGGCGGCGCTTTGCATGATCACGCCGGCCATCGGCGCTTTCAGCGTCGCCGTTGCGGGGCCGGGAGGCGCGCCGGCATCGCCGCTTTCCCGCGTCAATCGCACCAGCGTTTGACCGGAATTAACCTGATCGCCTTCGGACGCCAGCACATCGGAGATTTGATATCCCGGTGCGTCGAGGGTCACGGCCGCTTGCTTGCGGGCAACCAGAAATCCCGTGACGTGAACAGATTCGGAAAAGCATGCATTCACCGCACGCACCACAACGACCTGGGCAGGCGGCAGACCCTTTGTGTCCTGAGCGGATTCTTCCGCTCGGAGGGAATCGAATGGAAGAGCGCTTATGCCACCGAAGAGCATCAAGCCAGCAAAGACGACTTTCGCTACAGAATGAATCTTCACGGCCGGCATCCAAAATTACGGATCACACCTGCTCCTTCGCCGGTTGCATTCCAGTTGCATTCTTATTGCATTTTATCGCAATTGCCGAACCACCCGAAATCCGTTACCGGAATATCGCACGTCGATATCATAGCGGAAACGTGAATTTGAGCGGACATAGTCCGACTCGCTGTCAAACGACCCGCCGCGCAGGACACGCAGCCGACACTGGCCACTCGTCCAAGCCGAACCGTTCGTAGGTGCACCGCGGTAATCGTCGTTCCAGCAGTCTTCGACCCATTCGGCAGCGTTGCCCGCCGTGTCATACAGACCGAAAGGATTGGCCTTATAGCGGCCGACCGGAAGCGTCTGCTCGGTTTCGCCCGTGCTACACGCCCGGCAATTGGCGTGGCGCGAGCCAACGCTGCGGCCCCACCAATAGGGCGTCGAGGTGCCGCCGCGGGCGGCGTATTCCCATTCGGCCTCGCTGGGCAACCGATAGGTCTTTCCCGTCACACGCGTGAGCCACGTCAGGTATTCCTTGGCATCGATCCAACTCACATTAATCACTGGACGATTGCCGCGACCCCAACCCCGGTCGCCGGGACGGAACTTACAGCCGCCGTCGTCCACGCACCGATCCCATTCCGCGAATGTCACTTCACGAATGCCGATTGCGAATGGCGCGCCGATAGTGACCTCATGCACCGGCTTTTCGCGATCGTTACCCGAATCGCCCATCCGGAATGAGCCCGCCGGCAATACGATGAGCTCCGGGCACTCCGCGCAATCGCGGAACGTATCGCCTGCTTTGAGATCACGGCGCGCCGGTTCGCGCGGTGGCGATAGTCTGGTCTGGAACGAATCGCGCGGTGGCGGCCGCGTAGGTTCCGTGGACGGTTTCGAAGCCGACGGAAACGGGGACGACGAGGCAGACGGCCGCGAGGCGACGGCCGAATTCCTGCCGGTGAAACTGAACTCCTCAAGCAAGGAGGAGGCAACCCACGGAACCTGTTCGCCGCCGGAGGCGCGCGAAACCGCGACGCGGGTGCGGTTGAACATTTCCTCGACGCTGAGGCTCGGGGTGTCGATTTCCTTAAGCAACTCGATGGCAAACAAACTGTTCGCGCCAGTCGCTTTGTCTTCGACCAGTTTGCCAGGCGCGGCGGAATACAAGGCAATCGTCCCGGTCGGCGCCTCAACCGGAGCCAAGCCTTGCGGCGTGGCCCGGAATTGACGTTCGAAGGGATTTCGCCGCGCAGCGTCGATGATCACGATCTTGACCCGCGCGCCCTTGCGGTGAACCTCGTTCAACAGCGCGTCGACACTGACGCCGTCGCGGCGCACATCGGCCTCTGTCCAGATCTGCGCATTGGTCGGAATCAAATAGGATCGGCGCGAAACCTGCAGACCGATGCCGCTGAAATAGAAAAGCACTGTCGTGGTGTCTTTGACTTTGGCTACAAAGCCATCGATCGCGCGCTGCATCTCCTCTTTGCCGAGATTCGTCTTGAATTCGACATTGAAATTCAGCTTGCGCAATTCATCCGCCAGCTTCGTGGCGTCATTGATCGGCGTGGAAAATTCCGACCTGGCGTCCGGGTATTTCGCGTTGGCGATGAGAAGAGCGACACGGTCGTCACTATTCTGGGCATAGGAGGCCGGGGCCATCGCAAACGACGCGAAAAGCACGCCGACCCAGACGAAGGGCCGGAAAATCGACCGGAAGGAAGCAAATCCAATGCGGTCAAACAACATTGGCGCACTTACAAAGACGTTTCTCATGCCATATCGAAGATCTTGCGGGAGCACAGTTCTCCGCGCGTATCGGCCCTAAACCGTACCAGTAAGCTGAAGGCCGCCGATCTCCTCCTCCCAAGGCTGAAGTTTTTGGATTAGCTCATAAATTCTAACAGATTGAGGCCACCGAACAACAGCGGACGGTTTTCTGGGGCAATCAGCCTCACCATTGCCTTCGTCGCAGGCAATGCGCAAAGCGTTCGATGGACGCAGGCCAACAAGTCACTTCGCCGGGAACTAAGGCCTATTCGGCGGGATGGTGGGCGGCTTTCTTGCCGTGCTCCGGTTCCTCGGTATCGCCGGGCCCGACCATGCCGCCGACCAAGCGCCACACAAGGCGGCCGAAGTCGTCCATGACGGTGAAAACGGCCGGAACGAACAGCAGCGACAGGAACGTGGAAACGATCAGGCCGCCGATGACCGCGATTGCCATCGGCGCGCGAAACTCACCGCCCGCACCCAAGGCCAAGGCGCTCGGCATCATGCCCGCCGCCATGGCGATGGTCGTCATCACGATCGGGCGAGCGCGCTTGCGACCGGCTTCGAGCACGGCCGTGGTACGGTCCATGCCCTCACGGATCGATTCCACGGTAAAATCGACCAGCATGATCGCGTTCTTGGTCACGATGCCCATCAGCATCAGCAATCCGATCACCACCGGCATCGTGACCGGAGAAAATGTCACCAGCAGCGCCAAAATCGCGCCGGCGATCGACAACGGTAGCGATAACAAGATGGTGAGCGGCTGCAGCAGGCTGGCGAAAAGAATCGCAAGCACGACATAGACCATGATCAGGCCGTTGCGCATGGCGGCGCCGAAGCCGCCGAACAATTCGGCTTGCAGCTCCGCATCGCCGCCTTCGTCCACGGTTACACCGGGCGGCAGGTTTTTCATCACGGGTAACGCGTTGATCGCCTCGCTGGCGTCGCTTGCCGTAAATCCGGCGACAAGGTCGGCTTCGACCCTTGCCTGGCGTTTTCTGTCGTAACGCGAAATGCTCACCGGGCCTTCGCCGAAGCTGATGTCGGCGAGTGCGCTGAGCGGCACGGCGGTTCCGCGCGCCGACGGCACCCGAATTTGCTCGAGCACCTTGCGGTCGGCACGCGCCTTCTCGTCGAGCAGAACGCGGATCGGAACGACACGGGCGCCGTCGTTGAATTTGGCCAAGGCTGGCGCCAGATCGCCGACGGTGGCGACCCGAATGGTCTCGGACAGCGTTTCCGTCGAAACGCCCAGACGCACAGCCAGATCGCGGCGCGGGTAAATCCGAAGCTCCGGACGATTGAGCGTGGCCGCCGACACGATGTCCGTGATTATCGAAAGCCGGCGCATCTGGGTGGCGACCTCGGAGGCGACGTTGGCAACCGTACTGCCGTCCTGTCCGGTGACGATCAGCGTCACGTTGCGCTGCCCGTTTTCGTCCACAAACCAATAACGGATGTCGGGAATGCTCCGGAGATCCTTACTGATTTCGTGCGCGAGTTCCTGTTGCGAAAGGGTTCGCTTCTTTTTCGGCACGAAATTGATGATCAGAGTGGCGTAGCGAACGCCTTCTACGCCGCCGGGGAGCCGTCCGCCGCTGACGAAAACGCTCACCACCTCCGGACGCCGGCGCAGCCGATTGACGATGGTGTCCGTCACCAATTCTGTATTTTCGAGTTGAGAGCCGGGCGGCAATTCAACCGACAAGGTCGAACGCGAAATGTCCGCGGCGGGAAGGAAGCCGACCTTCAACAGCTTTCCACTCGCCAGCGACAAGGCGAAGAACACCAACCCTGCGATGATGGTCAGGAACCGGTACTTCACCGCCCAGCGGAGCGCGCCGGAATAGGCCTTCAGAAGGCGGCCTTCATGCTCTTCTCCCTGATAGCGATCCGATTTGAGGAAATAGGCCGCGAGCATTGGCGTCATCATGCGCGCACAAAGCAGGGAGAACAGAACCTGCACCGAGACCGTCACGCCGAACTGCTTGAAGAACTGCCCCGGGATCGACGGCATGAAGCTCGCCGGCACGAACACCGCGACGATGGTCAGGCTGATGGCGATGACGGCAAGACCAATCTCGTTGGAGGCGTCGAGCGCGGCCTGAAAGGGCGTTTTGCCCATGCGCATGTGACGCGCAATATTTTCAATTTCAACGATCGCGTCATCGACAAGGATACCGGTGCTCAGCGTAATGGCGAGCAAGCTCACCATGTTGAGCGAGAAGCCGAGCACCTGCATCGCCCAAAAGGCAGGAAAGATCGACAGCGGCAGCGTGATCGCCGCGATAATGGTCGCGCGCCAATCGCGCAAAAACAGGAACACGACAATAACGGCGAGCACGGCGCCCTCGTACAGCGTGTCGATGGCCGAATCGTAATTGCCGAGCGTTTCGGGAACGGATGTGTCGATCAGCCTGAGGGCGACCTCGGGATGGTCCTTTTCGATCTTTTTAATGCGCTCGGCGACTGCCTTGGCGACGGTGACGTCGCTGGCGCCTTTGGCGCGGAAAATGCTGAAGCCCACAACCGGCTTCCCGTCGAAGCGCGCAAAGGTGCGCGGTTCCGCAACGGTGTCGGTGACGGCCCCCAGATCGTCCAGCCGCACGTCACCGCCGGACGGCAACCCGATCTTGGTCGCGGCAAGGTTGCCAAGCGTTTTCGCTCCGGCAAGCGTGCGGATGGCCTGGTCGCGCCCGCCGATTTCAGCGCGGCCGCCGGCAACGTCGACATTGCTGCCGCGGAGCTGGCGGCTGACATCGAGCGGCGTCAGTCCGATCGCCTGCACCCGGACGGGGTCAAGGCCGACGCGGATTTCGCGCTCGACATTGCCAAGGCGATCGATGTTGCCGATTCCGCGCAAGCCTTGCAGTTCGCGCACGACGACGTCTTCGACAAAGTAGGATAACTGCTCCGGCGTCTTGCCAGGCGCAATCGCCGCATAAGTGAGAATCGGCAGACCGACGATATCCACCCGCTGGACGCGCGGTTCGTCGATGCCGCTTGGCAGATTGATGCGCGCGCGCGTGACCGCATCCTTGACGTCGTTGATGGCACGGTCCGTGTTGGCCTCAAGCCCAAACGTGATGATTGTGGCCGAGACACCGTCGGTAATCGTCGACTCGATGTGCCGAACATCCTCGATGCTCGACACCGCGTCCTCGATGTATCTGGTGACCTTCGTTTCCAGCTCGATCGGGCCGGCGCCGAACTGCGTGACCACGACGGAAATGACCGGCGCGTCCACATTCGGCATGCGGGTGACCGGCAGCTTGAGGAAACTTAAAAAGCCGAGGGCGACGATCGCGCCCGATACGACAATCGGCGTGAGCGGATGGCGGATCGACCATGCCGAAATGTTCACTACCAGGTCCCCCCTCGGTGACCGGCCCGCCCGGGTCAAATCCGTTCGCGAAGCCGCACCAAGCCCTCTATGGCCTTTGATCCGGCGACTTTATTGGAGAGTTCACCCCCGCGCCAGCGCGAAGAATGGTCGCACGGGCACGAAAACCTGAAGGCTTCCGAAGCCATGAGAAAGTCGCTACGGTTTGCGCCGATATGGCTCATCCTCGGGCCCAAAGCGATGCGCATGGGAGCGACGCGCGTGAAACACATTTTCGTTCGCATCCTCGCGGTAGCGGCTCTTTCGGGGATTGCTTGCACACCGACGTCCGCTCAGGGCACCCATCCGCTGCGTCTCGCGCAGGCTAAAAGCGCCGACACGCAAGCCATCGAGAAACTGGACATGTCGGCAGTGCCCGACCTCGATCGCGCGACCGTCCGCAGGATCCAACGCGTGCTGCGGACGAAAGGATTCGACCCCGGACCCGCCAATGGCGTTGCGGGAGACAAAACAATAACCGCGGTGAAAAAATTCCAGGAGCGGTTCGGCATTAAGGGCGACGGCGCAATCAACAATCAGACGCTGTTCGCCTTAGGCGTGGTCGGAACAGAATCGCCGGCGGCCGAAAAGGAAAACGACAAAAAGCAGGAAGCTTCGCGGCCCACGCGCAAGCAGGAGCGCGAGAAATCACGGCGCGCGTCGTCGCGGCAAAAGAAGCAGCAGCAGCAGCAGCAGAAGAACAGCCAAAGCCGCAGCAGCCGCACTCTTTGGTGCGCGGAATACTCAGGCGGCGGACGAAATTGCGGCTTCTCTTCGGCCGCGCAATGCCGCGCGGCGGTCAGCGGAATCGGCGGCGGCTGTTATCAGCAGTGATGATCTGAACGGACCCGCAGACGGCACCAGAGCGCCTGTGCCGAAAAGTGCGCTTCCCAGCCTGACCGAGTTCCTTTAGGTTGTTGCAAATCCGACGTGAAAGCGGAGCATCGCATATGCAAGTAGGGAAAAAGCGGATCAACGCCGCATCGTCGGTCGTCGCAATGCTGTTTGCGGGCGCGGCATTCGCTGCCAGCGGCATCGCGGCGCAAGGCCAAGGCAACGGCCTGACGCCAGCTCCGTCCGGTGCCGAGGTCTATTTTATCGACATCAAAGACGGCGATACCGTTCCGGCAAAGCTTAAGATCCATTTCGGCCTGAAGAACATGTCGGTGGCCCCCGCCGGCTCGGACATCGCCAATTCGGGCCATCACCATCTGCTGATCGATACCGAATTGCCGCCGCTCAATCAGCCCATTCCGAACGATTTCAATCATCTGCATTTCGGCGCCGGCCAGACCGAAACGGAAATCACGCTCAAACCGGGTGCCCACACCTTGCAGCTTCTGCTCGGCGACAAGAACCACGTGCCGCACAGCCCGCCTGTGATGTCGCCGCGTATCCACGTCAACGTGGTGCCGAAAGGCGGACCGACGCCGTCGGCGCCTGGGGCCGCTGTTTATTTTGCTGAATTGAAGGACGGCGAGGTCGTTCCGCCGAAGTTCACCATCCATTTCGGGCTGAAAAACATGGGCGTGGCGCCGGCAGGCTCCGAGCGCGCCAATTCAGGCCATCACCATGTGCTGATCGATACCGGCCTGCCGCCGCTCGACCAGCCGATCCCGAACGATTTCAATCACCTGCATTTCGGTGCAGGCCAGACCGAGGCAACGGTGACCCTGAAGCCGGGCGAACACACGCTTCAGCTCCTGTTCGGCGACAAAGACCACATCCCGCACAACCCACCGCTTTTCTCGAAACGCATCAAAGTGAGGGTGACCGATCCCACGGCGCGCACGCCCGCGCCGGCGGACGCCAAGGTCTATTTCGTCGGCATAAAGGACGGCGACACGGTGCCGCAAAAAGTCACCATTCATTTCGGCCTGGTCAACATGGGCGTGGCGCCGGCGGGCCTCAAAAAGCCCAATACCGGTCACCATCACCTCTTGATCGATGCCGAGCTGCCGCCGTTCGACCAGCCGATCCCCAACGACTTCCATCATTTGCATTTCGGCGCCGGACAGACCGAAGCGGACGTCAAACTGCCGCTGGGCAAGCACAAGCTTCAACTGTTGCTCGGCGATGCAAACCACATCCCGCACAATCCGCCGGTGTATTCCAAGCCGATCAACGTCACCGTCGTGAAAGGCCAGGAATAACGGGCGGCTGCTCGCCCCAGGCCTGCAATCCGGAGGGTATAGGTCATGAATAAGCTCATCGTGGCCATGGTCGCAGCATCTGCGATGATCGTGCCATTGACGCCGCCGGCGACGGCCCAGACCGACAAGACGACGGCCATTGGCCAGCTCGATATGGCCAGCACGCCCGACCTCGACCGCAATAGCGTCCGCAGCCTCCAGCGCGCGCTGGAGGCGAAAGGCTTCGATCCGGGCGGCATCGATGGGGTGGTTGGGCCGGCAACCCGCGCGGCGGTCAGTAAATTCCAGGACCGCTACGGCATGAAAGCCACCGGCGAAATCAACAATCAGACGCTGTTCGCGCTCGGCAAGGCGGAACTGGCCCTCCACTGAACGACCCTCTCGACGCCTCCGCCGATTGAACCGGCCTACCTCGCAAAACGACTAACCCTGTGACCGGCGTCAGAGCCGCACGTTGCGGGCCGGCCTAGCCTGATTTCAATCACAGGAGGGTGCCGTGAACGCGAACCGAACAAAGAACCGCAATTTCATCGCTCTCGCCGCCGCGGCGGTTCTCACCGTCGCGACTTGTTCAGCCGCCTTTGCCGAAGACCGGGGCACGCCCGAAGAACGCGAAGCCTGTACCCCGGACGTGCTGCGGCTCTGCCTGTCATCGACCTACAGCGTGAAGGCCATCATGGCTTGCATGGTGCAGAAAAAAGATCAGCTGAGCCCGGCCTGCCGCAAGGTCATCGTCGGCGCCGTCGATCGCGGCCCGTCTGCCGCCTGATCGCTCAAGAGGCCGCTTCAGCCGGCTGCTTGGCCGGCTGGCGGCCAATCCAGTGGTCGATGAACGCCTCCAACCAATTGAGCGAGGCGTAATCGTGCACCGCGCGGTCGGCAATGTGTTCGTGCCGCTGTTTGGTCCCGGGCAACTCCATCCGGTGCGCGCCACGCACCAGCCAGCGATACATCATCGCGTGGGTGACCTCCGGGTGGAACTGGAGTGCATAGCCGGTGCCGTGCCGAAAGGCCTGCACCGAAAAAGCCTCACCTTCGGCCAATAGCTCGCTGCCAGCGGGTAATTCGAACCCTTCCCGATGCCACTGATAGACGTGGTCGGGCCACTCCGCGCAGATCTTGAGCCCGGCTTCGGTGGGACGGATCGGGTAATAGCCGACTTCGGCGTGCCCCTGAGGATGCGGATAGACGCGGGCGCCGAGATGGCACGCCATCATCTGCGCGCCGAGGCAAATGCCGAGAAACGGCTTCTTCTCCTTGAGCGGCACACCGATGAAGTCGGTCTCGGCTTTCACAAAGTCGTCGGTATCGTTGGCGCTTTGCGGCCCACCGAAAATGACGGCGCCTGCGTGATCCTGCATGGTCCCGGGCAAGGGATCGCCAAAGCGCGGCCGCCGGATATCGAGCGGATAGCCGAGTTGCGTCAGGGCCCGGCCCACACGGCCGGGCGAGGAATGTTCCTGGTGGAGGACGATCAGAACTGGCTTCGACATGGCGATATAGCGCTCAATGCGCTTTTGATACGTAACCGCTTTGCGCCGCTTTGCAAACCGGAGCGACGGGACGCCGCTATGAGCCCTGCGCGGACCTGCGGCGGCTCTGCCGGGCGTTGACCAGGCGCAGCAACAGCCGGCGCGGCATCAGCGGCACGATGGACGCAATCGCTTTGTTGGGCACGCCCGGTATCACCACGCTCTGCCCCTTCATCAGGCCGCGGTAGCCGAGTTCGGCCACGCGCTCGGCGCTCTGGGTCAGCGGCCCCGCCCCAGCCTGCTTTTTCAGGCCCGCGCGCTCGGCAAATTCGGTCGGCACTGGCCCTGGGCAAAGCACCGTCACCCGCACGCCGCGTGCCTTTAATTCGCTGTGCAGCGCTTGGCTCAACGACAGAACGTAGGCCTTGGTGGCGTAATAGACCGCCGAACCGGGCCCAGGCAGAAAGCCGGCGAGAGAGCCGACGTTCAGCAGGCCGCCGCGGTGGCGCGCGATGCTGTCGATGAAGGCGAGCGACAGTTCGGTGAGCGCGCGCACGTTGACATCGATCATGCCCAACACGTCGTCACGGCCGCCGTCACCGAAATGCCCGACCAGTCCAAAGCCTGCATTGTTGACCACGTATTGCGGCTCGACGCCTTTTGCCACGAGTGCCGCGGCGATGTCCCTGCCGGCGTCGGGGCGCGTGAGATCGGCGATGATGACCAGCGGCTTCGGCGCGCCGGTCGCGGCGATCTCGTCGGCGAGCGCATCGAGCCGGTCCTTGCGACGCGCAACGAGCGCAAGCGCATGGCCGTGCCGGGCAAAGACACGGGCGAGCGCAACGCCGATGCCGGCGGAAGCGCCGGTGATCAAGGTGACGGGCCGCAAGCCACTCATGACAATTTACCGTTCGTATCCACCACCCGTTGACGCAAGGCGATGCGTTCTTCGCGCGAGACGCCGAGAAGATCGGCGGCGCGCCAGAGCAGATTGTCTTCGAACTCGGTGATGACGCCGTCGGCGCAAACGATCTGCCACATCATCTCGATGACGCGCGCGCGCCCGACCTCGTCGAGCGAGCGGTTGAGCTTGCTGGTGAATTGGTAAAGATCGATCGATTCCTGCTCGGCGGTGGCGGCTTTCTCGATCAGGTCGTCGGCGCTTGCGTCGTCGAGATTGAAACGCTGCTTGATGATGGCGTGCAGCTTGTCCTGTTCGACCTGGGAGACGTTACCGTCAATGGAGGCGGCGTGCATCAGGAGCGCCGCGGCGGCGAGCCGGTAGTCATTTTCGGCGAAGCGCTCCGGCGGCTTGCCGCCCTCGCTTAGCTCGGAAATCAGCTTGCGGAAGGAGTTCAAACATTGCTGCCTTGTCATCTTCAGCGCCGCGCCCTCCGCTTCTAAATAACAATTGAATGCGCTGCCCGGTAGCCCCAATACGCGTGCTCCCCACGCGACTTTGCCCCCATCGAAAATAAATTCCGGCCCGCCGAGGCGTCGACGACACGTCCGCCAGAAGCGAGCGGCAGCCCCTTAACCTTACTTGGTGAGGTTACTCCATTAGGTTACTGCGCAATTGAAATCGCGAGCGATTTATCAACCGCTATAAGAATTCGGCCTTTCGCGATCACGTTTTTATTTCTTCTGCATCTTCCAAAAGCGCGCTCCGTGATCGGCACACCACTGCGATCGCAGGAGACGTTGTATGCGCAAGATGACGTTCGCGACAATTTTTGCTGCCGTTGCGCTCACCGCGCTGCCGTTGGGCAAAGCCCTCGCAATCTGTGAGGAATGCGTTCCCCCGCCTCCTCCGCCGCACCACGACGCACCAACCGGCAGTTCGCATGGCGGAAGCAATGTCGGGCCGTTGATTGTCGCGTGTGGCATGGTGTCGGCCGGCGCTGTGATTGCCGGCACGGTCGTGCAGGCCAACAACCAGCGCGATCCACGGCAACTGACCATCAATGAGGCCGCCTGGCTCGCGGCTATTTGTCCGGGCCTTCTGCCGGTCGCTCTTTTGGTTCAGTCGACCTGCCCCGACAACAGGGCGACTTACCAGATTGCGCGACTGGCATTTCGCTTCGTGCAGAGACACCCGTTCGGCGATCAAACACCGTTTACGAACGCTTACGCCGAGGCTTGCGAGAACGGCAGGCTGTCGCGGAAAACGCGGGCGTATCTGCGGTCCCTCATCCGATAGGGCATACGTGACGCGACATCGAGAGCGACGCGCGATCAGATAAGACAAAGGCCGCCATCAGGCGGCCTTTCCATTTTCCCGGACGAGCGCGAGCTACTCGATCCCCTTGCCCTTGCGCCAACTCTCGCGCAGCAGGCGCAGGTTGTTGGCAACGTATTTGTTGCCGGGATCCTTGCGCTTGGCCTCCAGGAGCTTTTCGCGTGCGCGTTTGTAGTCGCCGCGCAACATGTAGGAGAAGCCCTGGTTGTTGAGGATCTCCACCGTCGGACCGGAGATGCGGATGGCTTCCTTGTAGGCGCGGTCGGCAAGATCGAAGCGGCGCAGCCGGTCGTAAGAGGCGGCGAGCCCGAGCCATGCCTCCGAATCGTTGGGGTGCAGCTCGACCGCCTTGCGGAAGTGCTTTTCGGCGAGCCCGTAATTGTGGGCAAGATAGTGCTGCTTGCCGCGGTTGAGGTCGTCGTTGGGGTCGCCGCCGAGAAGGCCGGGGTCTTTCGCGACCGGCACGCCAAGCGGCGGCGGCGTGCTGCCGGTGGCCTCCGGCGCCTGGTCGACAGAGCCGGTCGCCATCGGGTCGGCCGATTGGGCGAATTTCTGATCAGCCGTGCTACAGGCCGCCAGCCAAAGGCCGGCAGCCGCGACGACGAAGGTTCGGGCTATTCCAATACGCATTACACACAGCCTGCCGGAGCGACCCTCTACCGGGGCACCTTCAAGCTAGGTCAGGTTGGTTAAGGAATTCTTCACCGGGCGGGCGCGACCGCCGGAACGAAGGGATCAGATGTAGTGCCCGACATGCAGCCGCACGAACACCGGCAGCAGGATGACGATGAACAGCACCGGGAAGATGCACACCATCATCGGCACCGCGAGCTTGGCCGGCAGCGCATAGGCCTTTTCCTCGGCAAGCGAGAGGCGCTTGTGCCGCATGTCGTCGGAATAGACGCGCAAGGCGTCGGTGATCGAGGAGCCGAGATCGATCGACTGGTTGATCAAGGTGGAAAAGGCACGCGCCTCTTCGAGCGCCAGCCGGGTGGCGAAGCGCTCGAGCGCATCCTTGAGCGGACGGCCGGCACGAATTTCCAGGTTGGTCATGTGGATGTTGGCGGCCAGCGACGGATAGCCGTCGCCGATCTCGCGGCCGACGCGCTCGAGTGACGCCTCCATCGACAGGCCGGAATCGGCGCAGACCACGAGAAGATCCATGAAATCGGGAAAGCCCAGCCGATGCTCGATTTGCGGGCGGCGACGCGCCGGTCGATGTAAATGCTCGGGGCGACATAACCGGCCATGCCGCCGACGATCACCATCAGCCAGCGCGCGGTCTCGCTGTAGGCGCCGAGCATCGGCATGATAAAGAAGCGCCGCACCTGCAAGCCCGACGGCAAGCGCGGTGCGTCCAATAAAGAAATAGGCGACGCCGCGCGGATCGTAGATGCCGGCCTGGACCAGCCGCTCGCGCAGAACTTTCAGGTTCTCCTCGTCGGCGCCCGTGTAATGCTTGGTGGTGTATTCGATGAGCTGGGTGACCGCCTTCAGGCTCGAATAGCGCAGCGAACGCCGCGAATTGCCCCCCGACTGGGGATCGTCATTGATCCGCGCCGCGCGTCGCTTGACCGAGCCGCGCACGCGCGCGAACGCCATCAGCGAAAACGCGAATGTGCCGGCGGCGAGAAACACCATGACCGCCAGCAAGAGGCTGGAATTGTCGCGGAAGATATTGGCGAAGACATCCATCATGTTCATATCTTGAAATTGACCAGGCGGTACATGATGAAATTTCCGATGCCCATCCAGCAGCCGGCGAGCGCCAGCACGATCTTGGTCAGGCTCTCATTCCAGACGCTGCCGTAGAAGTTCGGCACCAAGAATTGAATCGCGAGGAAAATGCAGATCGGCAGCGACGACAGGATGAGCGCGGAGGCGCGGCCTTCGGCGGCGAGCGCGCGGATCTTGCGGCGCATCTTGAAGCGCTGACGGATGACGCCCGACAGGTTTTCGAGAATTTCGCCGAGGTTGCCGCCGGTCGAGCCCTGGATCGCCACAGCGGTGACGAACAGCGGCAGATCGTCGGTGCCGACGCGAAAATAGAGGTTGCGCAGCGCGGTTTCGAGGTCGGCGCCATAGGTGATTTCGTCGGTGACGATGCCGAACTCGCTGCCGACCGGATCGGGCATTTCACGTGCGACCATGTTGATGGCGGTCGGCACCGGGTGACCGGCGCGCAAGGAACGCACGATGATCTCGATGGAGTCGGGAAATTGCGCGCTGAACTTCTTTTGCCGGCGCCGGCGCAGCAATTTCAGCACGGCAAAAGGCAACACCACGCCGGTGAACAAGGCTGCAAACACGGCGTGCAAGACGCCCAAGTGAAACACCGCGGTAGCGCCGGCAAAGGCGGCGACCATCGCGGCCACGATGAACAGAATGAGCTTGCCGAGGCCGATGCTCAGCCCCGATTGCAGCACGAGCTGGTTGAGATTGATCAGCGGAAGCCGGTATTCGCCGGCGGCGGTCAGTCCGCGCTCTCGCCGCAATTGCACCAGCACGCTCTCGCGGTCGGTCTTGGCGTTAGCGACCTGCAGGCGCCGGTTGATGTTCTGGCGATACGTGGCCTTGCTGTAAAACAGCAGATAGAAGGCTTCCGCGAACATCGCCGCGGACAGGCCGATCAGCAGATAGAACAAATAGGCGAAATTGAACTGGAACATGGTCACTTCGGGATCATGCGCTACAGTGGCTGCGACGGATCGAAGAAGGTACCGGGAATCTTCACGCCCAGATTGGTCAGATGGCCGAGGAAGCGCGGGCGCACGCCGGTCGCGGCGTAATGGCCCTGCACCGTCCCGTCGGGAGCCGTGCCCGTGCGCACGAACTTGTAGATTTCCTGCATCTGGATGATGTCGCCTTCGAGACCGGTCACTTCCGCAATCGAGGTGACTTTGCGTTTGCCGTCGGACTGACGTTGCAATTGCACGATGAGCTGGATGGCGTTGGCGATCTGGCTGCGGATCGACGCCACCGTCATCGGCAGGCCGGCCATGCCGATCATCTGCTCCAGACGCGAAATCGCGTCGCGCGGCGTGTTGGCGTGGATGGTGGCCATCGAGCCTTCGTGACCGGTATTCATCGCCTGCAACATGTCGAAGGCTTCCTCGCCGCGGCACTCGCCGAGGATGATGCGGTCGGGGCGCATGCGCAGCGCGTTCTTGACCAGCTCACGCTGGCGGATTTCGCCCTTGCCTTCGATATTGGGCGGGCGCGTTTCCATGCGCCCGACATGCGGTTGCTGGAGCTGCAATTCGGCAGCATCTTCGATGGTGATCAGGCGTTCCTTCTCGGAGATGAAGGCTGAGAGCGCGTTCAGCATTGTCGTCTTGCCGGAGCCGGTGCCGCCGGAAATGATGGTGGTGATGCGCGCTTTCACCGCCGCCGCCAAAAGTTCCGCCATCGGCGGGCGCAGCGCGCCCATATCGACCAGCCTGGTCAGATTGAACGGTTTCTTGGAGAATTTGCGGATCGACACCAGCGGGCCGTCGACGCCGATCGGGCGCACCGCGACGTTGACGCGGGAGCCGTCCTGCAAACGCGCGTCGCACAGCGGATGCGATTCGTCGACGCGGCGGCCGACCGCCGAGACGATTTTGTTGATGATGCGCAGCAGGTGATTTTCGTCCTTGAAGCGCACCGGCAGCGGCTCGAGAATGCCGTGGCGTTCGACATAGACGCATTCGTGCCCGTTGATCAGGATGTCGTTGATGCTGGGGTCTTTGAGCAGCGGCTCGAGCGGCCCCAAGCCCGTCATCTCGTCGAGGATCTCGGAGACGAAGTCATCCAGCTCTTCCGCGTTGAGCGCGAGCCGTTCGGCGAGCACATATTGCGACACCAGCGTTTGCACGTGGCGGCGGATTTCCTGCTCGGGCAGCTTTTCCAGCGCGGAGAGGTTGATCTCCTCGATCAGCTTGCGGTGCAGCCGGACTTTAGCGTCGAGCAGCTTGTCGCTGCGCAATGGATCGCCGGTCTCCTGCGGCGGCTCGGGCGCCAATTCGGGCCGCGCGGCGAAGGCCATGCCGACAAACGCCGGCTCGGCTGGCTGCTCGACCAGCGGCGGCGCAGGCGCAATCGCGCGTCGCACTGAGAAACGGCCGGCCATTCACATCACCCTGTTGTTGGCGCGCTTGTCCGCGCGCGTGGCTTATCCCGCCAGTTTGAATTTCTTCAGCAGCGGCACTGCCGCCGCCTCCGCCTTCTTGTCGGCGGCGTCGCCAAGCACCAGCCGCTTGATTTCCGCCGTGATCTTGTTGCCGGGCTTGATCTCGTCGAGCGGTACGCCGCGGTCGATCGCCTCGCGCACCAGCGCATAGTCATTGGGGATCGCGGCGGTAAAGGAGTCGCCGAGCACCTGGTTGAGATCGCCCCGCCGCAAGCCGGACGAAAACATGCCGGAGCGGAACCGGTTGACGATGACTTCGGGCTTCGGTCCGTTGTCCAATCGCTCCCGGATCGCCGCCACCAGCTGCTTGCCGTGGCGCAGGCCCGGCACTGTGGTTTCGCTGACGATGAAAACTTTGTTCGAGCCGAGCAGCACGCTGTCGGTCCAGGAAAACCAGGTGCGCGGCATGTCGAACACGACGTATTCGAAATTGCTGGAGACGAGATCGAGCAAGCGCGTCACCACGTCGGGATCGAACGAGCGCATTTCCGCCGGCTTGTTGGGCGCGGCAACCACCGCAAGCCCCGACGCGTGGTAGGACAGCATCACTTCCAGCAATTGGCGGTCGAGCCGGTCCGGCCGCGGTTCGATCTCGGCGAGGTTGAGACGCGGCTCGAGATCGAGATAGTCGGCGACCGCGCCGTGCTGGAAATCGAGGTCGACGAGGCAGGTCGCGGGCTTGCCGCCGCGCGGGCTGCCGCTGTTGAGCAGCACCATCGCCGCCTGGATCGCGAGCGTGGTCCCGCCGGCGCCGCCGACAGCGGGCAAAAAAGTATAGATCTTCGCTTCGCTCGATTTATCGGCGCCGGCTTGCGCAACGCGCGCGCAGGCGCGCACCAGGTCGATCGGCGCCACCGGCTTCACCAGAAAATCGGCGATACGCATTTGCAGCAAGGTGCGGGCGACGCTCTCGTCGAACCCTTGCGTCACGGCCACCACCGGCGGCCAGGCGCCGACCCGCGCCATCAGGCGCGAGAGTGCCGCCATTTCCTCCGCACGGGAGGCGTCGAGATCGACCACCAGGACCGTCGCGTCCTCAATGCCGAGCCGGTCGCCCTCGCCGGCCACCGTGCCCGGCACCACGACGAGGTCGATCGCGCGCGAAGCGCCGAATGTCTCGCGCGTTGCGCGCTCGAACTCGGCGTCGGCGGTGAGCACCACCACGCGGGTCTGGTTCTGTTTCACGCTGCCGCCATGACCGAGACGCATGTGACCAAATCAAGCTCCACTTATTTCACCGGTGCAGACCCTTGCGTCACGGTCGGACCGACCGGCGTGGGGCTGGCCTGGGCCGACCCTGCCTGATTGCCGTCCTTGCCGTTCGGCGGATAGACCTTGTTCGTACGATAACGCTCGACGGCGCTTTGCATCTTTTCGCCGTTGAAAGCGATGTTCCTGTTGGCGCCGGCGCGCGGCCACGGATCGACCATATGGGTCACTTTGTCCGCGGCAATCGCATCGCCGGCGCCGAACGAAATGGTGTCGCGGCGGTCGAGATATTCCGCACAGCCGGCAAGCGTCGAGAGCATGCAGGCGAGCGCTAGCGCGCGCATGGCTTTATTGAACGGCTGCATGAATCTCCCCTGAGGCTTTGGCAGATCGAGCATGTGGCCGGTGAACGGCTTGTCGCTCGCAAGAACGACGCGGGCGACGACAGGGTTCAGCGCGCGCGCTTCCGCTCGCGTCACTTCGGTCTTGCCGAGCAAGAAGAAGTCGACGTCGTTCGGCGGCAGCGTGGCGTCGGCCGGCGTCTTGATGACGTCGCCGGGCCGGGCCGGCCGCACCAGATGCGGCGTGACGATGATGGCCAGATCGGTTTCGTGGTTCTGGTAAGACTTCGACGAGAACAAGCCACCCAGCACCGGGACGCTGCCGAGCCAGGGCAACTGATCGATGTCGTGGTTATTGACGGTCTGCAAAAGGCCGCCGATCACGAAGCTCTGGCCGTCGCGCAACTCCACCGTGGTCGAGGCGCGGCGGACGATCAGCGCGGGCACCGAGACACCTCCCGGCACGCTGATGGAATTTGTGGTGTCGATCTGGCTGACTTCCGGCTCGATCTTTATGTTGATCAAACCGTGAGAAAGCACGGTCGGCGTAAAGGCGAGCCCCACGCCGTATTTCTTGTAATCGACGGTGACGTTGCCGTAGGACCCGGCGACCGGGATCGGATATTCGCCGCCGGCCAAAAAGCTCGCCGTATCGCCGGACAGCGCCACCAAGTTCGGTTCGGCCAGGCTGCGGGCGACGCCTTTCTTCTCGAGCGCATTGATCAGGCCGTCGATCGTGGTACTGCCCGAAATGATGCGAGCGATCGCAAAGCCGAAAGGCGAGGCGCCGGACAACACGCCCGCGGCCACTTCGCCGATCGGGATGTTGGTGGGGCTGGTCGGCGTCGTAATCGGCAATGTCGCGGCGGCCCGTTGTGAGCCGATATTGGTCGTGCTGTGGCTGCCGAAGCGGTTCCACTGCAGGCCGAGTTCGCGGCCGGCAACGCGTGCCACTTCGACGAAGCGTACTTCCAGCATCACCTGCTGCGGCGACATGACAGAGACCGTATTGATCACGTCCGGCCCGAACTGGCGCGCGATGGTGATCGCCTTGTCGAGCGTCGGGGCGTCCGTGACTTCGCCCGACAACATGATGCGCCCGTTAACCGAAGACGCCTGCAGGTGCGAACCGGGAAAGCGCCGCTTAAGCTCATTGGACAGACGTGTGATGTCGTAGGCCACCTCAATGTCGAAAATGCCGATCAGCGTCTTGCTTTCGTCGTAGACCGACACGCGCGTCGTGCCGATTTTCTTGCCGAGGATGGACAGCGAGTGATCGGTGAGCGGATTGACGTCGGCGACTTCCGGATCGCCGACCGTGACGTTCACGAAGCTGTTGTTGGTGCGCACGTCGATCGACTTGCCGATGGCGACCGATACCATCGCCGTGCGATCAGCGCCGGCGATCTGGATGGTACGCCGGCCCGCCGCGTGCGCGTCCCCCACGACACACAGCAGCGATGCCGCCAGAGCGACCAATAGCGAAATCGCCAGATCGCGCAGCCAGCTTCCCGGCTCCGTGCCCCTGTCCGCGCGCCGCCAGGAGAACCCGGCAGCGAATTCGGTTTCATTCTTGCTGTTCACGACACACTCTCCCCACCCGTTAGCTTTCAGCCCGGAATTACCGGGCGACATCCCCATGATTGGCCTCGGCCATGGCATCGCTGCCCTCGACCGGAACCGTGTAGTCCTGCTTCGACGACGGCCTCGTCACCGTGATGGTCGTCGTCGTTCCCTTGTCGGCGACGATTGCGTTCTCGAGATCCTTGAGCGTGACCTTGCGTGTCGCGACCTTCTGGGTCTCGCCGGCTTTGCGCAGCAGCAGCGACAGGTTGCCAACCGAAGCGGCCAGCCAGACCTTCTGCGCCTGCATGGTGGTGACTTCGAGCGTCACCGATTTTGCCACCGCTGCCTTGGCGGCGCGGTCGTCGGCTTTTTGGTCGACCGCCAGCACGCGCGCATCCTGCAGCACGACTTCCGTCGTCGCCGAACCCTTGTCGACCGTGCGCGTGAGCACGACATCGACACGATCGCCCGGCAAAACGAATCCGCCGACGCCTTCGACGTCGTTGACGCGGATGGTCACCGCCTTCATGCCCGGCTTGACCAACGCCGACAATGTCGCGCGCTCACCGGCGCCGGTGATCTTCACCGACAGCACCGGCTCGTTGGACTCGATCGCCGTCAGCACGACGCGGCGGCCGCCGGAGAGAATTTCGCTGACTTTGTGAAAGGCGCCGGCCGGCAGCGCCTGCTGCGGCCAAGGAATTTCTTGCAACATCGCCGCGCTGAGTTCGGTGCCGAAACGCAGCGGCTGCTTGGCAACAACGATGGTCTGCATCGCCACCGGCTTGGTATCCACATGCATGTTCTTCGCCCGCATGTCGGCCTGGTTGTTGAGCCAGACCTGAGCGATGAACACTGCAACCAGTCCGAAGACGACTGCAAAACCGATCATAACGAACGTACTGGCACGCACGGCGATTGCCCCGTTTGACGCGAGTTGCTTCTCTTTGTCGGTGCGACAGTAAGGGTGAGCTAGTATTCAAGTACTAACGGCGCGCGCGCACTTCGGACTATGCTGAAGAGCCGCTGAAAGACTATTGTTTACGAGCGGTATCCGTGCGCGCGTGAACTTTCGAGTAACCGTGTGCGTCGTGCGGAGAGTCGATTAGTCATGTCGGCCGGGCGCGTAACATTCAATTCAGCCTAACCGATCCTTGCCGTTGCCGAGCGGCATCGCCGACTCGCCCGAAACCGGCCTGCAAGCGGCGCTTTCGAAACGATTTACCAAGGCCGCGATGCCGTTGCTCCTGCCACGGGGTTGCGGCAACATGCCGGTCCGCGCCGGAAAGGCGCGGGGCGTGCCCCGGCACGCCATAACGATAACGGCTTGGGAGGATTTCGCCGCGATGTCGAAACTTTGCGTTAGCCATTCCGACCCGGCCATTGTGAACGGCCCTGCCGCGATCGCCTCCGCTTCGCGGGCTGGCGCATGACCACGCAACAGGCAGTCACGGCCGCGCGCGGCCAAGCCGCGCAACCGCCGGCCCTGGGCGAACCGCGTATCCGCGTTCGCGGTCTTGGCAAGCGCTACGGTACGCTGGAGGTGTTCAAGAGCATCGATTTCGATGTCGGCGAGCGCGAAATCGTCGCCATCGTCGGCCCATCCGGATGTGGCAAGACCACATTATTACGTTGCATCGACGGTCTCTTGCCGCACGACGCCGGCGAGATCAAAGTCGGAGAGCAACGCATCGACAAGCCGGTCGCCGGCGTCGCCATGGTGTTCCAGCATTTCGGCCTGTTCCCCTGGAAAACCGTATTCGAAAACGTCGCTTACGGCTTGCGCATGGCCGGCGCCGCGAAGGCTGATATCGAGCGTAAGGTGCCGGACTTCATCAAGATGGTCGGGCTCGACGGATTCGACGACGCCTTTCCGTACCAAATGTCGGGCGGCATGCAGCAGCGTTGCGGGCTGGCGCGCGCGCTCGCCGTCGAACCGAACGTGTTGCTGATGGACGAGCCCTTCGCGGCCGTGGACGCCCAGACGCGCGAGATCCTGCAATTCGAACTGCTGCGCATCTGGGAAGAGCGCCCGACCGCGATGATCTTCGTCACGCACTCGATCGAGGAAGCGGTCCTTCTCGGCCACCGCGTGATCGTGCTCAAAGGCCGACCGTCGAGCATCCACGAAACCATCACCATCGATCTGCCGCATCCGCGCACGCGGGCGACACTGCGCGAGCCGCGCTTCGCCGAACTGCGCGAGCGGGTGTGGAGCACATTGATGCGGGAGGCGCTCGAAGCAGAATTCCATCTCGAACGTTAGCGCTGTAAACGAGCACGTCGACGCGAGACCAGGTGATACCGAAACGACACGCGGCCGGCGGCCTTAACGCCCTCAAAATCCCCGCCGCCGGTCGCCACGCGAATTAAGCGTTAATGCAAATTCCGATTTTTGATCGTGAATTTCGGCAATAGGATACTTTGGGCAAAATATTGGGCGGCGAGGACTGAACGCATGGCATCCGATCCCCGGCTGGAAGCCGCGGTCTCGCATTGGGGACCGCGCTTCGTCGCCAACGGCGTCGTGCTCACCGACTTTGAGGAGGTTACCGGCTCGCTCGCCAGCTACGACGGCTGGTGCCGCGCCTGGAGCAGACGCGCCAAACACCACGAGCAGCTCGGCCGCGAGGCGCTTTCGCACGGATACAATCTCACCGCCGGCGAATGCCTGCAGCGCGCCGGCGTGTACTACCATTTCGCGTCGTTTCTTTTCATGCACGACATGGCGCAGATGCAAGCAGCGCATCTGAAGGCGGTCGAGTGCCGCAAGTCGGCGCTGCCGCACCTGCGCCCGCCGGGCGAGCACGTGCAAATGTCTTTCGCGGGAAACATCCTCACCGGCATTTTGCGCAAGCCGCCGGGCTACGACCGGCCGCCGGTGGTAGTGATGGCGGTCGGGCTCGATTCCACGAAAGAAGAGGGCGCCGCTTACGAAGAGCCGTTCCTGGCACGCGGCATGGCGACACTCATGTTCGACGGCCCCGGCCAAGGCGAGGCGCAATACGACCTCGCCATCCGCGGCGACTATGAAGCGCCGGTTTCGGCGGTGCTCGATCATGTCGAGACGCGGCGCGATCTCGACGCCGGCCGCATCGGCATGTGGGGCGTCAGCCTCGGCGGCTATTATGCGCCGCGCGCGGCCGCCTTCGACAAGCGCATCAAGGCCTGCATCGCGCTCGGCGGTCCGTTCGACTGGGGCGCGGCCTGGGACGGCCTGCCGGAATTGACGCGCGAAGCGTTCCGCGTGCGCAGCCATTGCGACACCATGGACAAGGCCCGCAAGCACGCCGCCACGCTGTCACTCGTCGGCATCGCCAAGAACATCACCTGCCCAATCTTTATCGTGAACGGCCGCAACGACCGCATCGTGCCGGCCGCCGACGCCGAACGGCTGGCGCGCGAGGTGAGCGGCCCCGTTGCGCTGATGATGATCGAGGACGGCAACCACATCGCCACCAACCGCGCCTACCGCTGGCGTTCGCAGAGCGCGGACTGGATGGCGGAGCAGCTTCGCTAGCGTCACGCTTTCTTCGGCAGCGCCACGATCATGTCGAGCTCGATGCGCGCGCCGGGCGACGACAGTTGATTGATGCACACCGTCGTGCTTGCCGGCAGCCAGTCGCCGAAATACTTGGCCATGGTCTTGTGCATGGCGTCGGCGTCGCGGAAATCGGTGAGATACTTGGTCACCTTCACCACGTCGCGCCAGTCGGCGCCGGTCTCGTCGAGCACCATCTTGATTGCCGCCATGGCGCGGTCGGTCTGCTCCTCGATCGAGTGCGGGTGCACGTGCTCTTCGTCCACGTGCGGGTGCTTGTGATAGAGCGGCGAGGGTGTCGCCCCCGACAGGAACATCAGGTCGCAGGCGCCGACGATACGCACCGCCGGCGCATAAGGCATGGTGTGCGCCTCTTCCGGCTTGGGGTGCACGGGCTCGAGCGAAAAACCGCGCGGCTGCTGGGCTCGGACATTCATAACGGGCCTCCCTGACGGATCGCGACATTTGGGACCGAAAACGCCGCGCGTGCAACGGCCGTAGCCGAGTTGATCGGGTCGCGAGACACGCTAACGTGCGCGCGATAAGGAGACGCCCATGCCATCCACCATCCTCGATTCCGCGGTCTTCCGCGACGTTTTCACCACACCGGCGATGCGGCAGGTGTGGTCGGACGAGAACCGCATTCAGAAATATCTCGATTTCGAGGCGGCGCTGGCGAAGGCGCAAGCACGGCTGAAGATCATTCCGCAGGAGGCCTGCGACGAGATCGTCGCGCATTGCGACCTGAAATTCATGGACATGGCGAAGCTGAAGGAGGCGACCGAAAGGATCGGCTATCCGGTGCTGCCGGTGGTGCAGCAGCTCGTCAAAGCCTGCAAGGACAACCTCGGCGAATGGTCGCACTGGGGCGCCACCACGCAGGATATCACCGACACCGCGACCGTGTTGCAGATCCGCGAGGCGCTCGACATCGTCGGGAAAGACATCGACGGCATCTGCGACGGGCTCGCCACGCTCGCCAAAAAATACCGCGACCTGCCAATGGCCGGCCGCAGCAATCTGCAACAGGCCGTGCCGATCACCTTCGGCTACAAAATGGCGACCATGCTTGCGGCCTTCGAACGCCATAAGCAGCGCCTGGCGCAGTTGAAAGAGCGCGTGCTGGTCGGCGAGTTCGGCGGCGCGGCCGGGACCTTGTCGTCGCTCGGCAAGGACGGCTTGCGCGTGCAGGAGGAGCTGATGAAGGAATTGCAGCTCGGCCAGCCGGCGATTTCCTGGCACACGGTGCGCGATTGCATCGCCGAAGTCGGCTGCTTCCTCGGCTTGGTGACCGGCTCCTGCGGCAAGATCGCCTTCGACGTGAAACTGCTGATGCAGACCGAAGTCGAAGAGGTCTACGAGCCGTTCCACCAGGGCCGCGGCTCGTCCTCGACCATGCCGCAAAAGCGCAACCCGATCTCGTCGGTCTACATCACCGCGCAGACCGCGATGGTGAAGCAGTTGTCCGCCGCGCTCTTGGAAGCCATGGTCGAGGACCACGAGCGCTCGACCGGGCCGTGGGAAATCGAATGGATCGCGCTGCCGGAGATTTTCATGCTTTCGGCCGGTGCGCTGTCGCAGACCCGCTTCTTGGCCGAAGGCCTGCAGGTCAACGAGAAAAAGATGCGCGAGAACCTCGCCATCACCAAGGGTCTCATCATGTCGGAGGCGGTGATGATGGGGCTCGGCGCCAAGATGGGCCGCAACCGCGCGCATGATGTCGTCTACGACGTCTGCCGCGAGGTGGTGAAGACCGGGCGGCCGCTGCTCGATCTCCTGGAAGAGAACAAGGAGATTTCAAAGCATGCCGACGGCAAGCTGCTTGAGAAGCTGGTTGATCCCGCCAACTATCTCGGCGTCGCCGGCGAAATGGTCGATCGTGTGCTGAAGATGCGGAAGTAGTCGCCGTCACGCCTTCGGCATCGTTTTCCAAATCGCCAGCGCCACCAGCAAGCGTCGCAACACCGATCCCGAGAAACAATGTCGGCAACGTGACGCCGGCTTTCTGCAACAGCGCCACCAGCACGGTCGCTGCCGTCATGAAGGCGGCGTTGAGCACGTTAACCGCGGCGACGGTGCGCGCGCGAAAGCCGGCGTCCGACCAGGCCTGCACCGCGGCAAAGGCCGGCACGATGAACAGCCCGCCGGCGATAGCGAGCCCGGCGAGATCGATGGCCGCGCGCACGCCGAGCGTCGTCGCAAACACCGCGCCCGGGCCCTGCGCAGCGGTTGCCGCAGCAACGCCATGCGTCGCCAAGCCGAGATCGAGCGCGAACGCCGCGATCAATACACCGCCCGCGACCGTCGTTTTAAGCACGATGCGTCCGCGCGCGATCGCCGCCGCAAGACCGGAGCCCAGACCGACCGCGATAGAAAAGATGGCGAGATAGGCGGTGACCGTGTCCTCGTCGCCACCGATCAGCACCTTGATCAAAGGCGGCAGCAGCGACAGCACCACGATGCCGGTGAGCCAGAACCAGCTCGTCACCATGGCGCCCCACCACAACCTCGCGTCAGCCCATAGGTGGCGGATCATGGCGGCGGTCGAGGCCGCGATATTGGCCGTGACCTTCAGGTGAGGCGCGCCCTGCCCGCTCGGCGGAATGGCAAGCGCCGCCAGCCAGCAGACGAGCGCGAAGGCCATCACCAGCGCGCCGAACAGTACGGCGTCGCCGCCGTTACGCGATGCGATCCCGGCGGTGATCGTGCCGGTGAGGATGGCGATGAAGGTCGCGCCTTCGATCAGGGCGTTGCCGGTCGGCAGTTCCTCGCGCCGCAGGTGGTCGGGCAGGATGCCGTATTTGACCGGCCCGAATAGCGCCGAGACGACGCCGAAGCCGGCGAGCGCGACAAACATGATGACCACGGAATGACGCTCGTAGCCGTAAACCGACAGGCCGGCGATGAACATCTCGCCGAATTTCAACACCTGCGCCATGCGCGCCTTGTCGAAACGGTCGGCGAGTTCGCCGGCAAGCCCGGAGAAGAAGAAGAACGGCGCGATGAAGACGGCGCTAGCGAGCGTGATCAGCGCTTCACCGTTGTCGCCCTTGATCTGGAACAGAATGAGGAAGACCAGCGCGGTCTTGAGAAAATTGTCGTTGAACGCCGCAAAGAACTGGCAGCAGAACAGCGGCGTAAAACGCCTCGAGAACAGCAGGGGCGCCCGTTCCATCGTCTTAGGATTCAAGCCGGATGGATGACTGCAAATCGGCGAGCAGGATACGCAAATCGAGCTCCCTCAGCTCGCGATAGGCGCGTCTCAGCCAGCGCTGCAATTCGTTCTCGATTTCGCCCGGCAGACCGATCGGCGGCGCGGCAAACGAGAAGGGCGGGGTTTCGACGTATTTGCGCAAACCCGGCGCGATTAACGGCAAACGTACGATCACTTCGTTGCTGCCGATAAACTGATATTTGGCCCGGTAGGCCTGACCGAAGATATCATTGTGCACGGGCGTCAGCGAAGCGTGCGGAAACCGGCCGCGCAAGCCGCGATAGCTCTCGATCGAGGCGGCATCGGGCGTGATGAGAAAGAGGATCACCGGTGCGATCGACCGTTTGAGGGCCTCCTCGGCAAAGTCGATCTGCTGCGCCAGCGCAAAAAAGCGCTCGAACGACTTCGTGGCCGAGGTCGACGATCTTGGCGGCCCCATCATCTGCGATGAGCCGGTCGAACAGCGCCATCTGGCCTTGCACGTCCGCAATGCCGGAGACGACCGTGTAATCGGGCAAATACTGCGCGAGCGTGCCGCCGCCGGTATTGAGATCGAAAGCGACGGCCGGCCCCTTCTCGGCATGAAATTCGGTCAGCACCCGCGCGAGCAGCGTCTTGCCAACACGTGTCTGCGGCGAAGCGACGATGGTGACCGAATTGCGAAACGACATCACATACCCCGCCCGGTCACCTGACGTGCGAGCGAAGCACGCGACGCCGACTGTCCGCTAACCGGCGGCTTGCCGGGGGCTGCTTTCCTCTTTCGGCGAAACCAGATCGATGAGCTTCAC
This sequence comes from uncultured Pseudomonadota bacterium, assembly GCA_963720835.1. Classification (GTDB taxonomy): domain Bacteria; phylum Pseudomonadota; class Alphaproteobacteria; order Rhizobiales; family Xanthobacteraceae; genus Pseudolabrys. The sequence continues at coordinate 489,636 of CAVRHC010000024.1, forward strand.
CCGGTCGAATTCGCTCCACACATTGCCGAGCCAGTGACGAACGTAGCCGCGCAGCACGAACGAATAATTCGCCGGCTCATCTTTCGCGGTCTTGTTGGCGATAAACGACACGAACGGCGTGCTGGCGACTTCCACCTGTTCGCAGGCCATCTCGTTGAGCTTCGGGATGCTGATCTCGGAAGCGCCCTTGATCTGCCTGAAATAGGCATTGTAGGTCGCGGGGTCCCACTCGAAAAACGTGGTCTCGTTGATGCGGTTCTTCACCAGGAAGTAGTTGGCATCTCCCATGAAGCGGGCGGTTTCGGCGATCTCGTTGAGCGAGGCGATCGAAGGGCCGAGAATATGGAAGACCGCGAAGGTGATCTGATCCTTCTTGGCCGACTCGAGGAAGCCGATGTCGCTCAGCGCCTGCAAGGTCGACGACAACAGGCCGGCCCGCACGTCGATGATCGTGACGGGCGAGACTTCCGCTGCCGAGCGTATCGAAGATTTTCATCTGGTCGGCGACCGAGGTGACGTCGACGACTTCGGTCACGTCGGGGTGGAATCGCTTTAGCGTGCCGCGCGGCGACTCGGTATCGAAGGCGCGGACCGGCGTCTGATGCGCGCTGAAATAATCGAGCAAAGTGCGCGCGACGGTGGTCTTTCCGACGCCGCCTTTGTCTGCACCGACGATAATGACGGTTGGTTTGGCCATCAGGCTACTCGTTCACCGCAGGATAACCCCGGATTCCAACGGTATCATACTCATTTATACGGCGCGGACCATGACAGGATTATGCTCGGCCGTGCAGACGTTTAGCGGTCCCTTACCGGGCGCCTGCAATAAATTGTTCCAGATTTCGTCAAATTTCGCAAAAAGCGCGATCGGTCATCCGCACAACCATCCGCGCATCGGTGCTCGCAAAAGGCGAAAACCTGGTGCCGGCGGAGGGATTTGAACCCCCGACCCCCCGCTTACGAAGCGGATGCTCTACCGCTGAGCTACGCCGGCTGAAGACGGGCCACAGATATCGGCGCAGGCTAGGGTTGGCAAGCAGATCACCGGGCTCAACGCAGGCGCTGGCGTAGCGGGCCCGGGACCTCAGGCACCGGATCGGAGTCGAGACCAGCGTCCGGCCCGGGATCGTCGGGCGCGTGCACCAGCGGGATGATGGGCTCGACCGGCTTGGGCTTGGAAGCGGGTTTTGCCGTTGATTTTGTTGGTGTTTGCGGAGCCGCGGGTTTTGTCTCTGTTTTTGCTTCTGCTGCGGCTGCCGCCTTCGGCGCCGCAATTTCGACTTTCGTTTCGTCGGCGGGCGGCGGTGTGATCTCGATCACCGGATGGCTGACGCCGATTTCGGCCAGCGGCAACTTCCATTCAAAGCCGTCGAGATGGCCATTGGGTGTCACCGGCAGCCAGCGGTCCGACACCACGCCATCTGCCGTCCACACCGGATCGCCGGCCGCGCGCATGGCGCGCGCCATCCATTCACGCACCCGGCCCTCGTCACCGTGCTCGCTCTGTTCGATATCCGCCATCAGTGCCGCAACGCGCCGCGTCGGCGCCGACAGGTAAGGCGCAAGCGCCTCGCGCGCCACCTTGAATTCGCGCGCATCGAGTGCCGCGCGCGCAACCGCCAGCGCGCCCTCGAGCTGACCCGGCACCTTGGACGCGAGTTTGCGCATGCGCGCCAGCCGGTCGCGCGCGCTGTCGCCGAACCGCATATTGGCGTAGGCCTCGGCGATGTCGGGATGCGGATAGGTCTTCCACGCCGCTTCCAGAACACGCGCTGCCCTGCGGGTCTCGCCCGCTTCCGACAACCGGCGGCCGGCCATGGCTGCGGCCGGCACAAGGTCCGGCGCGAGCTTGATTGCTTCCAGCACCGACGCGCGGGCGCCGTCGCGGTCGATTTCTTCCAACGCTTGCGCGCGGGCTGTCAGCAGCACCGCGCGTTTGCGGCGGTAGTCGGCCTTGGCGAGCGCGCCTTTCATAGGCTCGAGCGCGGCGAGCGCGCCCTCCCAATCGTGCGCAACGCAGCGATTGTCGAGCACTGCCTGCCCGGCCCAGGCAAGCGAGGGTGCGATCTTGGCTGCCTCTTCGGCGGCCCGGCGCGCGCCATTCGCATCGCCGCGGCGCTGTGCCTCGATATAGAGGCCACGGAGGCCGAGCAATTTGGTGTCGTCGCGCTTGACCATCTCACGGAAGGCGCGTTCCGCCGCATCGCGGTCGCCACCCATCTGCGCGGACTGCGCGGCAAGCAACAACGTCAATGGATCGCCCGGCGACAGGCGCGCGGCATCGTCCGCGGAGCGGCGCGCCAGCCGCAGATCACCAGCGCCGACCGCGACCAGCCCGCGCGTGAGTGCGAGGTAGCCTTTGACGGCGCGGCGGTGACGAAAAAACAGCGAGACCTGCTCGGGCGAACGCCAGATGCCGCGAGCGATTGACCACAGCAGCAACAACATCGCCACAAGCACAGCAACGGCGAGACCTGCGACCATGACCGACGTTTCGATGCGGTAGCCGAGCCAAGTCATCGTCACTTCGCCGGGGCGGTCGGCGAGCCAGGCAAAGCCCACTGCTATCAGCGCCAGCGAAATCAGAAAAACGACAACTCGGATCATTACGGTCTCACTTTCGGCTCAGGTCGCGCGCGGCCTTGGCCGCGTAGTCGTGGGCGGCGGCGAGCGCCTTGCGGCGCGCGACCGCAAGCGTCACCCACTCCGCTGCTTGCCCGCGCGCAGTCTCCGGCAGCTTGCCGATGCCGGCGAGCGCCGCATTGATGTCGGCATGCGCCGCCGCAGCGTCTATACGCGCCAACGTATCGGCCGGATTATTCCCGGGCGGCATGTCGACCGGCTGAATACGCACCAGCCTGCTCGCATTGGCCTGTAAACGGCCGATAATGCTGCCGGTCGTCTCTTTGCTACGGGTCGCGCTTGTCAGTTTGGGAAGAAGGGCGCCGAGCTGTCGCGCAAGCACGGCTTTTGTCGGCACACCGCTATCGGCAAAGCGCTCGAGCGGCGCCAAGGCTTCATCGCTGCCGCCGAGCGATTTGGCCTGCGCAAGTTCGGCTTGGTATGGAGCGCCGCTTTCGACCGCGTCGCGCAACACGGCTGCGCTCAAGGCCCGCCGCACGTCCGTATCGTCAGATGCCTTGGCCGCCTTTCTCGCGCAACTCGCGAAGAGCTTGCTCCAGCGCACCGACGCGCTCTTTCAACGCATTGAGCGCGGTCGAATCGGCCGCGGACGTTTGCTGCGTGGCACTCTGCACGCTGGTCCGCAAATCGCTCACGGCTTTGCTGGCGATCGCGGCGCTTGCTCCCGCTTGGTTGGCCTTGGCGGCGATGTCTTCGCTGCGCTTGTTAAGCGCGGCGATCTGGGCACCCAGCGACTTGATCGTTTTGTCGGATTCGACCAGTCGCCCGGCAACGGCCTTGTCGCCGGATGGTAGCACGGCGATGTCGCTTTCGAGCTTGCTCAGGCGCTGACGCAGCGTATCGAGTGCAACCTTATCGCCGGCCGGCGCGGGGCGTGCCTGCAATTGCTCGATCTGCTTTTGCATATTTGCGATTTGCACACTTTGTTCGGTCGGCGTTTGCAATTGAATGGGCAACAATCCCGCAAACCAGAGCGCCACCAACACAGCGGTCGCGAACACCGCGCCGGCAACGCCAGCAGCGAGAGACGCGCCGATCGAGCCGCTGCGGGACGGCGGACGGCGCATTCTCCTCATGCGCTCTTCCGGCGGTAATGTGGTGTTCGGCTCGGCTGTGCTTTCGTCCATGTGCTGTTCGGGTTCGGCTGCGGACGGAGTTTTTCGTCGGCCGAAGCCTTGGCCACTTCGGTCGCGCCCGACTGCTGCCCGAGCTCGGGGAGCTGTTCGGCGATCCATCCCGGGCCGGAGGTCTCCCACGAGCTGGGCTCGTCGCCGGTCCTTCGACGCCGTCGTCGCGGTGCTGATCGGCCTGGCCGAGCGGCAGCCAGTGCTCCTCCACTCCATCGACGACGTCCAGTACGGCTCCGACGTCACCGCCGACCTGGTGGCCCACCTGTCGGTCCGGCTGGACCGGGCACCGGTGCTGGTCGTCGCCGCAGCCAGGACCGACGGCCTCCCCCGGCTTCCCCAGCTGGCAACCCGGACCGAGCCCTTGCTGGGGGGGCTGACCCGCCGTCGGCCGTCGACGCCCTGGCCAGTGCCGCGGGGTTCGCCGGTCGCGCCGAGGAGGTGCAGGCACGCAGCCGCGGACACCCCCTAGCAATACGTACGAACGAGGCGCCGGCAGCAG
>CAVRHC010000025.1:0-99544 GCA_963720835.1 uncultured Pseudomonadota bacterium
CAAGTTTTTGCACGTCCTCGCCAGACCCATTATATGTCTTCTTCAAGGAGTACCCGCCCCCAATGTCCGCGCCAGCCACCCCCGAAGCGCCCGCCAAAATCCCCGTCACCGTGCTCACCGGCTATCTCGGCGCCGGCAAAACCACCCTTTTGAACCGCATTTTGTCGGAGCCGCACGGCAAGAAATTCGCCGTCATCGTCAACGAATTCGGCGAGATCGGCATCGACAACGAACTCGTCGTCAACGCCGACGAAGAAGTGTTCGAGATGAACAATGGTTGCATCTGTTGCACCGTGCGCGGCGATCTGGTGCGCATCATCGACGGGTTGATGCGGCGCAAGGGCAAATTCGACGCCATCATCGTGGAAACGACGGGCCTGGCGGACCCGGCGCCGGTGGCGCAAACTTTCTTCATGGACGAGGCGGTCGGCGCCAAGACGAAGCTCGATGCCGTGGTGACGGTCGCCGACGCCAAATGGCTGAGCGAGCGGTTGAAGGACGCGCCCGAGGCCAAGAACCAGATCGCCTTTGCCGACGTCATCATCATCAACAAGACCGACCTGGTCTCGCCGGACGAATTGAGCGAACTGGAAGCGCGCATCCGCGGCTTGAACCCCTATGCCACGCTGCATCGCGCCGAGCGCGCGCAGGTGGACATCGCCGAGGTGCTCGGCCGCAACGCATTCGACTTAGATCGCATCCTCAGCATCGAACCGTCCTTCCTCGAGGCCGAGGAAGAGCACGTGCACGAGCATGACCACGGTCACGATCACCATCATCACCACCATCACGGGCTCAAGCACTACCACGACGAAGACATGCAATCGGTCGCGCTGCGCACGGACAAGCCGCTGAATCCGGACAAGTTTTTTCCCTGGATTCAGGATCTGGTGGCGATCGACGGCCCCAGTATTTTGCGCTGCAAGGGCATCCTCTCGTTCAAGGACGATCCCGAACGTTTCGTCTTTCAGGGCGTGCACATGATTCTGGACGGCGACCACCAGCGCGCCTGGAAAGCGGATGAAAAGCGCGAAAGTCGCATCGTCTTTATCGGCCGCAAATTGCCGGAAGAACGCATTCGCGAAGGCTTCGAAGCCTGCGTGGCGTAAGTTTCACTCATGTCTGACACGTTTTCCTCGTTGCCGTCACTTGCTGATCGCGTCCGCGCGATCGATGCCGGCGCGTCGGTGATTGGCGTGCACTTTCTGAAAGCCACGCCGGTTTTCGTACTCGGCGAGGAAACGCTGCTGTTGGCCGACGACGACGGCGAACGCAAAGTGGCGGTTCACGCCGGCGGCATCCTGTACAGCGCGTCGGACGGTTCGCGAATCGTCACCGGTGGTGATGATGGCACGCTGGTCGAAACCGGCAAGGATGGCGAGCATCGTGTCATTGCGAGCGACGACAAGAAGCGCTGGATCGACCAGGTGGCGCTGGCGCCGGACGGATCGACCGCCTGGTCGGCCGGCAAGACTGCGCATGTGCTGACCAAGAAGGGCGAAAAACGTTCCTTCGACGCACCGTCGACCGTCGCTGGTCTTGCATTTTTGCCCAAGGGCCTGCGGCTTGCCATCGCGCACTATAACGGCGCCACGCTTTGGTTCCCGAATGCTTCCGGCGCCGCGCCGCAGAAGCTCGAATGGAAAGGATCGCACCTCGGTATCACCGTCAGCCCCGACGGCCGCTTCGTCGTTACCGCGATGCAGGAGCCGATGCTGCATGGCTGGCGCATTGTCGATGCCCAGCACATGCGCATGTCCGGTTATTCGGCGCGCGTGCGCTCGCTATCGTGGAGCTCCGATGGCGAGTTTCTCGCCACGTCCGGTTCCGAGCAGCTCATTCTGTGGCCGTTCGATGGCAAGGATGGGCCGATGGGCCGCCAGCCGAAAATCCTGGCGCGCTCGAAATCACGTGTCGCGGTGGTCGCTTGCCACCCGCGCGAGCCGGCCGCCGCCGTCGGCTACAGCGATGGCGCGGTCTTGCTGGTGCGTATCGACGACGGCGCGCTGATTGCCGTGCGCGCAGCCGACGGCGATCCGGTAAGCGCGCTCGGCTGGGCCGCCGACGGCCAGATGCTGGCGTTCGGCACCGACGCAGGGCGCGCGGGTTTGCTCCGTTTATAGATATGACGGGCATCACGCGCGGCCGTTTTCCCGCCACTTTAATTTTGCCGCATCAGGCTGTCTTAACAGGCTGACGAAGCGCCGCAGATTCGCGGCACTGGGAAGGGAATCGATGTTGCACTCAGCCTTTTTGCGGCGGCTCATGTTCGCCGTGCTGACTTGTCTTGCGTTTGCCGGTGCCGGGATAGCCCTGCCGTTAACCATGACGCGTGCGGCGCATGCGCAGGTCGCCGCCGACTTTCAGAAGGCGTTGTCGCCTTACGGTGAATGGATCCGCCATCCACGCTTTGGCATGGTATGGGTGCCCGATGACATTCCGGCCGACTGGCAACCTTACCGTTACGGTCACTGGATCTATACCGATGAATGGGGCTGGTACTGGATTTCCGATCCGGAGGAAGAGGACTGGGGCTGGGTCGTCTTTCACTACGGCCGCTGGGCTCACGAGCGCCAACTCGGCTGGTTCTGGATTCCGGACGACGAATGGGCTCCGGCCTGGGTCGATTGGCGCTATGGCGACGACACTGTCGGCTGGGCGCCGCTGCCACCGGATGCTTTGATCGCCGCCTACGACGAGAATCCCGACTACTGGATTTTCGTGTCACCGCGCTTTCTCGTGGCGCCGCGACTGCACTCCTACATTTTCTCGCAATCGCGTCGCCGCGATGCGTTTCGCCGCACGCATGTGGTCAATCGCACGCTCGGCTATGGACGGGGCCGCGCGGCCGTAAATGCCGGGCTGCCACCGGCTTTCATCGCGCGCGCGCATGGCGGAGCGTTGCCGACCTATCGCGTCAATCCGCGGGTGCTGTCGCGCACGCAGGGCATCGCCGGCGCCGTACGTGTGGCGCCGGGTCAACTGGGTGGCGCGCCGCAGGGACAACGCGGACGCAGGCCGAGTGCCAATCGCGCCAATGCGATTAGCGTTCAGCCGACCAACAATGCAGTTGCCCCGACCGGCGCAGCACTAGCCCCGCAGCCTCTTGGTCGCGGTGAACGGGGCCGGGTCGGCAGCCGTCCGCCGCGCGCTGCGCAAGGAGCGCCGCCGACGGAACAATCGCGGCCGCTGCAGCCGCAAAACCGGACACAGCACACCGCAACAGCAGCAGCCAACAGCAACAGCAACAGCAGCAACAGCAGCAGCAGCAGCAGCAGCAGCAGATCCAAACGCCGCCGCAGCCTCCCGCCGGCGGCCAGCCGCAGCGGCGGATCGAGCGTCGCGATCAGAGCCCGCCAGCCGGTGCTCAACAACAGCCGCGACCGCCCGCACAAGCGCGGCCACCGCAATCGGCTGCGCCGCAGCCGCCTGCGCAAGTGCAGCCAGCGCGGCCGGCTGCGCGCGACCCCCGCCGGCAGCGCGGGTGAACCCGGTACAGCCGCAGACGCCGCCAGCGGTGCGCCATGCGCCGCCACCAGGCAGTCAGCGGCAGCCGCCGGCCGTGGCGCGGCCGCAACCGCCGGCGGTGAAGCCAGCCGCTCCGCCGCCAGCGGTCAGGCGTACGCCGCCGCCGCCAGCCGCCAAGCCAGCGCCGCAGCCGCCGGCGGCCAAGAAACCGGCGCCGGCCGGTGCGCCGGCTCAACCGCCGCAGGCCGGGGGTGCCGCGCCGCAATAGTCTGGCGCGTGGCGTCTTCGCCGCGCGCCTCGCTCGACAGCAAAAGGGCGGCCGCAGGGCCGCCCTTCGAGGCGCCGATTAGCGCACCAGCACGTTCTTGAATTGCCAGGGATCGCGCTTGTCGAGGTCTTCCGAGAACAGGCCCGGCCTGCCAGTGAGCGGCGTCCAGTTGGTGTACTGGCCGATCACGGGGCCGAGGTAAGGGATCTGCACCTCGAGGCAGCGCTTGTGGTCCATCTCGTCGGCTTCGACGATGCCGGCTTGCGGATTTTCCAGGGCCCACACCATGCCGGCGAGCACGGCGGAGGACACCTGCAGACCGGTGGCGTTCTGATAAGGCGCGAGATCCCGTGTTTCGTCGATCGAGAGCTGCGAGCCGAACCAGTAGGCGTTCTTCTTGTGGCCGTAGAGCAGCACGCCGAGCTCGTCGATGCCGTCGGCGATCTCGTTCTCGTCGAGAATGTGGAATTTCTCCTGCTGCTCGCCGGCGCGCCCGAACATCTCGTGCAGCGACAGCACCGCATCGTTGCACGGGTGATAGGCGTAGTGGCAGGTCGGCCGATAGATCACCTTGCGGCCGCGGCGCAGGGTCAAATAGTCGGCGATCGAGATCGAACTCGTTGTGGGTGACCAGAAAGCCGTATTGCGCCCGCGCGGTCGGGGTCCAGGAGCGCACGCGCGTATTGGCGCCCGGCTGCAGCATGTAGATCGCCGCCTGACAGCCCTTGGCGTGCTTGCGGCCGTTCGCCGGCATCCACTTTTCATGCGTGCCCCAGCCGAGCTCGGCCGGCTGCAGGCCCTCGGAAATAAAGCCCTCCACCGACCAGGTGTTGACGAAAACGTTCATCGGCTTCGGCGCTTTGGCCCGCTGGGTGTCGCGCTCGGCGATATGGATGCCCTTGACGCCGACCTTCTTGGCCAGCCGCGCCCAGTCCTCGCGCGTCTTCGGCTCCTTGAATTTGACCTTGGTGTCGTTGGCGACGTTGACCAGCGCCTGCTTGACGAACCACGACACCATGCCGGGATTGGCGCCGCAGCAGGACACCGCGGTCGTTCCGCCAGGATTCTTGCGGCTGGCGGCACGAACGGTCTCGCGCAGCGCGTAGTTGGAGCGCGCCTCCGGCCCGAGCTTGGGATCGAAGTAGAAGCCATACCAGGGCTCGACGACTGTATCGATGTATAGCGCGCCAATCTCGCGGCACAGCTCCATAAGCTCGAGCGAGGAGGTGTCGACCGACAGGTTGACGCAAAAGCCCTGGCCGCTGCCGGTGGTCAGCAACGGCGTGAGCAGTTGCCGGTAGTTGGCCTTGGTGATGCTCTCGTGGATGAAGCGGATGCCGCGCTCGTCGAGCAGCTTGCGGTCCTTGTCCTCGGGGTCGATGACCACGAAGCGGGACTTGTCGAAGCTGAAATGACGCTCGATCAGGGGCAGGGTGCCTTTACCGATCGAGCCGAAGCCAATCATCACGATGGGCCCGTCGATCCGGGCATACACCGGCCAATCCGCCATTCTTTATTCCCTCCAGCCAAGTTGTTGATATCTGCCGTTTTGCTCAAACGGAAGGGCAGCCGCGCCAAAAACTGGCGCGGCATCCACATGTTCTGGATTGATCTAGGCCGCGCGCGCCGCGCGTCGGCCTTTTGGAGCAGCGTGCATCGTTGCTGCGGCAAGATCGGGCACTGGAGCGTGCGCCCGTGGCGCGTACGAGACCGCGGGCCTCGTCGAGCGCGCAAGGCTTGAGCTCGATCGCGAGCAGGCGGTCGCGCTCGAACGGGCCAGGCAGGCGCACGGCGCCGGTTTTCTCGTTGGAGAAGCCGAAGCGGCCGTAGTACGGCGCATCGCCCACCAGAAGGACGGCGCCATGGCCGAGCCGGCGCGCGTCGCGCAAGCTCCGGCGCACCAGCGCGGCTCCGATGCCGCGGCTGCGGCAATCGGCGGCGACCGCGACTGGTCCTAGCATCAAAGCAGTGTGGCCCGACGCGCAGGCGATGTGCCAGAGCCGTGCCGTGCCGACGACGCGCTTGCCGTCGGCCGCGATGAGGCTCAAGCCGTCCGCCGGCAGCCGGCCCTCGCGCAGCCGCTCGGAGGTCTTGCGGGTACGGGTGTCGCCGAAGGCCTCATTAAGCAGGACTTCGCGCGCTGCAATGTCGGCCGGACGTTCGTGACGCAACGTGATCATTTCGACTTCCTTCCCAGCCCGGCGCGCAGGCGCGCTCGGACGCAGTCGGTCCTCAAGTGTGGGGGAAGGGGAGGCAGGCCGAGGCCAGCCTCCCTGAGTATTCAGATGTGGTAGGTCTTCAACGGCGGGAAGCCGTTGAAGGCCACCGACGAGTAGGTCGCCGTGTAGGCGCCGGTACCCTCGATCAGCACCCTGTCGCCGATCTCTAGGCTGACCGGGAGCATGTAGGGCTCCTCCTCGTACATCACGTCGGCCGAGTCGCAGGTCGGACCAGCGAGCACGCAGGGAGCCATCTCGGCTCCATCGCGCGCCGTCTTGATCGGGTAGCGGATCGACTCGCCCATCGTCTCGGCGAGACCGCCGAACTTGCCGATGTCGAGATAGACCCAGCGCACGTCGTCTTCCTCGCTCTTCTTGGAGACAAGGACAACTTCGCTCTCGATCACACCGGCATTGCCGACCATGCCGCGGCCGGGCTCGATGATGGTCTCCGGGATGCGGTTGCCGAAGTGCTTGCGCAGCGCCTTGAAGATCGCGTTACCGTAGGTCTTCACCGACGGCACGTTCTTCAGGTACTTGGTCGGAAAGCCGCCGCCCAGGTTAACCATGGCGAGGTTCATGCCGCGCTCGCCGCACTCCTTGAACACCGCGGCCGCCGAGGCGAGCGCGCGGTCCCAGGCGTGCTGGTTGCGCTGTTGGGAACCCACATGGAAGGAGACGCCGTGCGGCTCCAGGCCCGCTTTGAGCGCGTGCTCGAGAACGTCCACGGCCATGACCGGCTCGCAGCCGAACTTGCGCGACAGCGGCCATTCGGCGCCGACGCAATCCGACAGGATACGGCAGAAGACCTTGGAGCCGGGCGCGGCGCGGGCGATCTTGTCGACCTCCGCCTGGCAGTCGACCGCGTAGAGGCGCACACCGAGCTCGTAGGCGCGCGCGATGTCGCGCTCCTTCTTGATGGTGTTGCCATAGGAGATGCGGTCGGCCGTCGCACCAGCCGCGAGCGCCATCTCGATCTCGGCGACCGAGGCGGTGTCGAAGCAGGAGCCGAGGCTGGCCAAGAGGCTCAGCACTTCCGGGGCCGGGTTGGCCTTCACGGCGTAGAATACGCGCGAGTCGGGCAGCGCCTTGGCGAAGGCGTTGTAGTTGTCGCGCACGACGTCGAGGTCGACGACGAGGCAAGGCCCGTCCTCGCGACGCTTGCGCAGGAATTCGCGGATGCGCTCGGTCATGGCGCTCTCCCCAAGTCTGGCGGGCCACGGCGGGCCCTCTGATGATGCGGTTCGTCGAGGCTTACGGCTGCGCGCGTTGGGGACGCGCCGACGTCTGCGCTCTCGGACCCGCTCATGCTGCCTTGGATTGGAAGGGGAGTTCCCCGTCCGCACGGCCGGCAAAGATGAACAAGCCTCTTCGGTGCGCCGGTGGTGGAGGCCGGCAGAGACCTAGGAAGCCCGATCGTCGTTGCTTTAAGCCGCGTCGCCTGCTGAGAGCAGGCTGTGCTGGTTTCGCCTCCAGCTGCCGGTCAGATTTCTTGGAGAGTTTGGTTTCTCTCTCCAGGCGGCTGGCGGGCCTCTTGTCCCGCTACCTACCGACCGACACACGGCCACAGGCACGTGCGAAATTGGGCAAACGTGAGATAACAAATTTTTCGCGCGATGCAAGTGAATTAGTTCGCGCGATCAAAAAACTTCCTTAACTTTTCTTCGAGCACGCCGCCGCTCGCGTCTACTGCTTGCGCGTGAACGGCTCGATCATGTGCGCAAAGCGAATGAACTGCACCATGATGGCGATGCCGCAGACCACGAACAGTCCGTCGAGGATGCGCTGGCCGATGTGCGCCGAGATCGAAGAGCGTCGCGAGCGCCCAGGATGACGCGAAGGCCGCGCCGAACACTTCGGCGCCGATCAGGATGGCGGCGCTGATCACGGTGAGGACGTTGAGCCAGCGGATGCTTCTGTCTTGGGCCATCAGGCGCTCCTAGGGACGCTCCTTGCGAGGCGGCCAATCAAGCCGAATCCGGCCACATGATCAAGCCTTTGCGGGCGTAAACGCGGCGTTGACATGGCGCATTGCCACGGCATGGTCTGTCACAAATTGTAAACCATGGATGTAGCGCACACCCTCCGACTAATCCGGCCCTGGCTCGCCGGCCTTGCTGCGCTCGGTCTCGCGGCCGGCTTTGCCGTGGGCTTCGCCGGCGCAAGCGGCTGGTCAGAGTTGATCTGGACGGCGGCGACCCTGCCGGTGCTTGCCGCGCTGCTCACCGAGATTGTGACCAGTTTACGGCGCGGCGATCTCGGTCTCGACATCGTCGCGGCGCTGTCGATGGCGGCGGCGCTTGCGGTCGGACAGGTGCTCGCCGCGGTCATCGTGGCGCTGATGTACGCCGGCGGCCAACTTCTTGAGAGCTTTGCCGAGCGGGCGGCGCGGCGCGAGATGACCGCGCTGCTGGCGCGGGTGCCGCGCGTCACGCTGCGCTACCGCGCCACCGAGCTCGAAGAGGTGCCGCTCGGCCTCGTGGCGCCGGGCGACCGGCTGCTGGTGCGCCAGGGCGACGTTGTGCCGGTCGACGGCGCGGTGGCCGACGGTGTCGCGCTGCTCGACCAGTCGGCGCTGACCGGCGAGGCAATGCCGGTCAAGCATGCCGCAGACGAGCCTGTGATGAGCGGTTCGACCAATGTGGGCGAGGCATTTGACTTGATTGCCTCGCACCGGGCCGAAGAAAGCACCTATGCCGGCATTGTCCGCCTGGTCGAGGCGGCGCAGCACTCGCGCGCGCCGATGTCGCGGCTCGCCGATCGCTACGCCATCGCGTTTCTGGTTGTGACCGTGGCGATCGCGGGTATTGCCTGGCTGGTGTCCGCCGATCCAATCCGGGCGGTGGCCGTGCTGGTGGTGGCGACGCCTTGTCCGCTGATCCTGGCGGTGCCGGTCGCCATCGTCTCCGGGCTCTCGCGCGCGGCCAAGCTCGGCATCCTGATCAAAGGCGGCAAGGCGATCGAGACGCTCGCCCGCGTGCGCGCGCTGGTGATCGACAAGACCGGCACGCTCACCCTCGGCCAGGCGCGGCTGGTGGAGACCCGTGTGGCAGAAAAGGTTACGGTCGAGGAACTTTTGCGGCTGGCCGCCTCGCTCGATCAAGCCTCCAAGCACGTCATCGCCGAAACCATCGTGGCCGAAGCCCGCGCCAAGCGGCTGGCGTTGACGATCCCGTCCGAGGTGGTGGAGACGCCGGGCGAGGGCATCATCGGCCGGGTCGACGGCCACATGGTCATGGTCGGCGGTCCGCGCTTCATCGACGCGCACGTGGCCGATGGCGGCCTTTCGACACTGGCGCGCGAACGGCCCCCGGGTGCAGTGGCGGTGGCGGTGGCGCTCGACGGCAAGCTGGCCGGCGTCCTCATTCTTTCTGACGAGCTGCGCACGGGCACCGAACAACTGCTGTGCGACCTGCGCGCCCTCGGCATCGAGCGCATCGTGCTGGCAACCGGCGACCGCCACGAGGTGGCGCGCTACGTCTCCGCCGGGCTATCCATCGACCAGGTGCGCTCGGAGCTGACCGCCGACCAGAAGATTCTGGTGGTAGTCGCCGAGCGCAAGAACGGCCCGGTGATGATGATCGGCGACGGCGTCAACGATGCGCCGGCGCTCGCCGCCGCCGATATCGGCATGGCCATGGGGGCCAAGGGGGCGGCTGCTTCGGCGGAAGCCGCCGACGTGGTGCTGCTGGTCGACCAGCTTGACCGCGTGCTGCCGGCCATCAAGATCGCGCGCCGCTCCCGCACCATCGCACTGCAAAGCGTCATTGCCGGCATGGGCCTGTCGATCGCCGCCATGATCGCGGCGGCGCTTGGCTATCTGCCGCCGGTGCAGGGGGCGCTGTTGCAGGAGGTGATCGATGTCGCCGTCATCTTCAACGCGCTGCGGGCGTTGCGTGGGTAACCCCGCCCCCGTAGATAAGGCGGATGACAGATCCGCAGACCTCCCAAAATCCGCTGCTGAAGGACTGGACGGACCGCTTCGGCTTGCCGCCTTTCGCCGCCGTCGCCCCCGGGCAGTTCCGGCCCGCCTTCGACGAGGCGCTCGCAAGGCACCGCGCCGAGGTCGACGCCATCGCGTGCGACCCGGCGGCGCCGACTTTCGGCAATACCGTCGTCGCGCTGGAGAAAAGCGGGCGCGCGCTCGACCGGGTCAGCAATCTGTTCTGGGTCTTGGCCGGCGCCAATACCAGCGACGCCATCGAGGCGATCGAGCGCGAGGTCTCGCCGCTGCTCGCCCGCCACAGCAATGCGTTTTATCTCAATCGGGACCTCTACGCCCGTATCGCCGACCTATACGCACGCCGCGATAGCCTCGGCCTGAATGCCGAGCAGGCGCGCGTGCTCGACCGTTATCACACCCGTTTCGTGCGCGCCGGTGCCGCGCTCGACAAGGCCGCGCAAGAGCGGCTGGCGGCGATCAACGAACGGCTGGCGAGCCTCGGCACCCAGTTCGGGCAGAACGTGCTGGCCGACGAGAAAGGTTATGCGCTCATTCTGGAGGAGGGCGATCTCGACGGCCTGCCCGACTTCGCCCGCGCGGCCGCGCGTCAGGCTGCCGAGGAGCGCGGTCACAAAGGCAAATACGCAATCACGCTGATCCGCTCGTCCTGCGAAACCTTCCTGCAATTCTCCAAGCGCCGCGACCTGCGCGAGAAGATCTTCCAGGCCTGGATCAGGCGCGGCGAGAATGGCGGGGCGACCGACAACCGCGCCATCGTCGCCGAAACGGTCGCCTTGCGCGCCGAGCGCGCCAAGCTCCTCGGCTTCGACAATTTCGCCGCCTACCGGCTCGACGACCAGATGGCGAAGACGCCGGATGCCGCGCGCAAGCTGCTGGAAGAGGTGTGGACGCGCGCGCGTGCCAAGGCGTTAGCCGAGCGCGATGCCTTGCAGGCGATGGTGGCGGACGAGGGCGGCAATTTCGCGCTCGCGCCACACGACTGGCGCTACTACACCGAGAAACGGCGAAAGGCCGCGTTCGATTTGGACGAAGCCGAGATCAAGCCCTATTTCCAACTCGACAAGATGATCGAGGCCGCCTTCGAGACGGCGGGACGCCTATTCGGGCTGACGTTCACACCGGTCGATGTGCCGCTCTATCACAAGGATGCGCGCGCCTTCGATGTGACCGACGCTGCCGGCCGCCACGTCGGCCTGTTCATTGGCGACTATTTCGCCCGCTCATCCAAGCACTCCGGCGCCTGGATGACCTCGCTGCGCGACCAGGAAAGTCTCGAAGGTGAGGTGCGCCCGGTCATCCTCAACGTCTGCAATTTCTCCAAGCCGGCGGCGGGAGAACCGGCGCTTCTGTCCTTTGACGACGCGCGCACGCTGTTCCATGAGTTCGGTCACGCGCTGCACGGTCTGTTGTCGAACGTCACCTATCCGCTGCTCGCCGGCACCGCGGTGCCGAGCGATTTTGTCGAACTGCCCTCACAACTCTATGAGCACTGGCTGGAGGTGCCGGCGATCCTCGAAAAATACGCCCGCCATGCCAAGACCGGCGCGCCAATGCCGAAGGCGCTGCTCGACAAACTGCTGGCGACGCGCACCTTCAATCAGGGCTTCGCCACCGTCGAATACACATCGTGTGCGCTGGTCGATCTCGATCTGCACGGCTTGAGCGATGCGGGCAGCATCGACGTCACCGAATTCGAAAAGCGCGATCTCGCTGCGCTCCAAATGCCGGCCGAAATCGTCATGCGCCATCGTCTGCCGCACTTCCAGCATTTGTTCTCCGGCAGCGGCTATGCGGCGGCCTATTACTCCTACATGTGGTCGGAAGTGCTCGACGCCGACGCCTTCGAAGCCTTCGAGGAGACCGGCGACGCCTTCGATCCCGCCACCGCCAAGCGCCTGCGCGAGTTCATCTACGGCGCCGGAAACTTGCGCGATCCGGTCGAAGCCTACAAAGCCTTCCGCGGCCGGCTGCCGGCGGTCGACGCGCTGTTGAAAAAGCGCGGCCTCGATAGCGCTGCGGCCTAGCTCGTCACTATGCGCTTTCCCCGACCGCTCGAGACCGGCGTCTTCCTGGCGGCTTGGCTGATGCCGTGGCGGCCGGCGTTCCGCACCCGCGCCAAGGACTCAAAGCTACAATTCTATGTGCATTGGCGCGACCTGATCGGCCGCCACATCGCCAAATACGGCGTACACGAACCGCTACTCACGCGCTGGATCGCGGACTTTCTCGCCGCCGCGTCGAAGCGCGGCCTGTTCGTCGACGTCGGCGCCAATCTCGGCTGGCATACCGTTCATGCCGCGCAATATCCCGCAGTCGAGACGGTGGTCGCTTTCGAGCCCGATCCGTTCAACACGTGGTTGCTCGACCGCAATCTGGCGGTCAATGGTGTCGGCAACGCCGTCGCCGTCGCCAGCGCGGCCGGCAGTTCTCGCGGCGTCGCCCGCATGTTCCGCTATCGCAGCACCAATTTTGGCCGGCATACGCTATTGACCGATTACGGCTACGGGTCGCGCCAGGTTCCGATAACCGATCTTGATTCCGCGCTCGATGCGCTCGGGCTTGGCGACAAGCCGGTATTGATCCTGAAGATCGACGTTGAAGGTTATGAGCCGGCGGTGATCGAAGGCGCGCAGCGGACTCTGCAGCGCACGAGTGCCGTGCTGCTCGAATATTCGCCGGACCTCGGCGAAGAGGGCGGCCTGTCGGCGGTCGGCATGATCGACCGGCTGCACGCGGCCGGCTTCACGCCGCACCGTTTCACCGACGGCCATCGCACCGCCGAGATCTCCATGAACGACTTGCGCGGCGTGAAAGGCCAGATGGATCTCATCTGGCTGAGCGATCGCGCTCGGACGCCGGCATAAGCGTAACGCGGCAGGCCGCCGCAGCGACGCTTGCCTGTTTTTAGCTGGCTGCTAGTGTTTGCCCATCATGGCCGCTCCGCCGCTTCCATTACCCGCAGACCAGGTCCCCGAATGGCGCATCAGCGGCGACTGGTGGGACCTGTGCAATTGCGCCATCGGTTGCCCTTGCAATTTCGGCGCCGACCCGACCTACGGTTTTTGCGAAGGCACGCTGACCTGGCTGATCCGCGACGGCCACTACGGCGATCTCAAAATCACCAAGGACCTTGCCGTTATCCTCATCATTCATTTCGAGGGCAACGTCATGGACAAGAACCGCGAGTTCGGTTTCCTGATCGACGACCGCGCCAGTCCGGTGGAGCGCGAGGCGCTGGCCAACATCTTTACCGGACGCGTCGGCGGCCAGTTCGGCGCCTGGCGCGAGCTCACCATCAGCAATGACGGTGTCGAATTCGTGCCGATGAAAGTTACACATGACGCCGAAAACTGGCGCGTTGAAGTGCCGGGGCTGGTGGATGGGCTCGGCGGCCCGTTCCGCAAATACATGGTGCCGGAGAACGACACCTGCCGCATCTATAACGCGCCGCGGCCGGAAGTGGTACCGGGCTTCATTACCGTCGGGCAAGCCAAGCGCAACGTATGCACCGGTGCCTTCGGCCGCAACTACGACTGGACCGGGCGTTCCTCCAAGCACATCGCTTTCGACATCAGCGGGCCCAAGTTGTTCACCTGGCGCAAGTCGCTTGACGACCAATGACCGGCGTTTGAGCACGAACGGCCCCGGATTTTCGCCATGACCTTGCACACAGCCGGCCATCGCCGCGGCGTCGTCTGCGCGCCGCATTCAGCCGCCGTCGAGGACGGCCGCGCGGTGCTGGCCGAGGGCGGCAACGCGATCGAAGCGATGATCGCGATGGCGGCCTCGATCGCCGCTGTCTATCCGCACATGAACCACATTGGTGGCGATGGCTTCTGGCTGATCCGCGAGCCGTCGGGCCGCGTGCGCGCGCTGATGGGCGCGGGTCGTGCCGGAGCCAAGGCCACCATCGCGCTCTATCGCGAAATTGGTTACGACGAGATCCCGGCGCGCGGGGCCCTTGCCGCGCTGACTGTGCCGGGCGCCATTGCCGGCTGGATGCTGGCGCAGGAGGCCGCGAAAGCTCAAAACGGCAAACTGCCGCTCGATGTGCTGCTGGCGCCGGCGATCAAGCACGCGCGCGAGGGCTACACCGTCACACGCAGCCAGGCCGCGCTTACCGAAGACAAATTGGCCGAACTGAAGGACGCACCGGGATTCGCGCAGACTTTTCTTGCCGATGGCAAGCCGCCGGAACAAGGCGCGCGGTTGAAGCAAGCAGCCTTGGCCGCCACGCTCGATCATCTTAGCGGTGTCGGGCTTGACGATTTCTACCGCGGCGATGTCGGGCGCGAGATTGCCGCCGATCTGGACCGCATCGGCAGCCCGGTGACGCGCACCGATCTTGAACAATACCGCGCCTGGGTCGATGCGCCGCTTACTGTCGTGACTGGCGCAGGCATGCTCTTTAACGCGCCGCCGCCGACACAAGGCTTGGCGTCGCTGATCATCCTCGCTTTGTTCGAGCGGCTGCGCGTGCAACAGGGTGAGAGCTTCGAGCACATTCACGGCCTGGTCGAGGCCACCAAGCGGGCCTTCCGCGTGCGCGACCGGGTCATCACCGATCCCGATCGTATTCCCGGCGACCTCGAGCGCTATCTCTCGCCGGCTTTTCTTGACGAGGAAGTCGGGAAGATCGACCGCAAGAAAGCCGCCAAATGGCCGACGCCATACGGCGAAGGCGACACCATCTGGATGGGCGCGGCGGACGCGAGCGGATCTCGTCGTCTCCTACATCCAGTCGCTTTATTGGGAGTTTGGTTCCGGCTGCGTGCTGCCGGCGACCGGCGTCTTGATGCAGAACCGCGGCGCCAGTTTCTCGCTCGATTCAAAAGCGCTCAACGCGCTGGCGCCGGGACGGCGGCCATTCCACACGCTCAACCCTGCGCTCGCCGCGCTGAAAGACGGCCGCATCATCGCCTACGGCACCATGGGCGGTGACGGCCAGCCGCAATCGCAGGCGGCCGTCTTCACGCGCCACGTTCTTTTCCGCCAGCCGCTCGAAAAGGCGCTTGACGCGCCACGTTGGCTCTTGGGCCGCACTTGGGGTTCGACCCACACCAATCTGCGGATGGAATCGCGTTTCGACGAAAGCCTGATCGACCGGCTGATGTCGGCCGGTCACGATGTCGCGGTGCTGGATGAAGCCTACTCCGACACCATGGGCCATGCCGGTGCGGTGGTGTTGCATGCCGACGGCACGCTGGAAGGCGGCCACGATCCGCGCGCCGACGGCGGCGCGGCCGGCGTCTAGTGTTCTAGTATTCGCCCGCCGACCGACTACCTTGCCGTCATGCACGGCGGCCACGACCACAGCCATTCGCACGCACCGGTTTCTTACGGCCGCACCTTTGCCATCGCGACGGCGCTGAACGTCGCGCTCGTCGTCGCGCAGGTGATCTATGGCCTGTTCGCCAATTCGCTCGCGCTGCTCGCCGACGCCGGGCACAATTTCGGCGACGTCATGGGACTGGTGCTGGCCTGGGGCGCGTTCGCGCTCGCCGACTGGCGGCCGAGCGACCGCTTCACCTATCGCATGCGGGCGGCATCCATCCTGTCGGCGTTCGCCAACGGGCTGATCCTGCTGGTGGCCACCGGCTTCATCGTCTGGGAGGCGGCTCACCGATTCTTCGCGCCGGAGCCGGTCGCGACAACGGAAGTGATGATCGTCGCCGCCATCGCGGTCGTCATCAACGGCTTTCTCCGCCTGGCTGTTGTCGCGCGGCAGCAAGTCCGACCTCAACATGCACGGCGCCTTCCTGCACATGGCGGCGGATGCCGGCGTCTCGGTGGCGGTGATCATTGCCGCCGCCGGTATCGCGCTCACCGGCTGGCAGTGGCTCGATCCGGCGGTGGGCTTGCTGATCTCGGTGGTGATCCTTGCCGGCACCTGGCGGCTGTTGCGTGAGGCGCTCAGATTGTCGCTCAATGCCGTGCCAGAAGGGATCGATCCGCGCGCAGTGCGCGGCTACTTGCAAAGCCTGCCGGAAGTGTCCGACGTGCACGATCTGCACATCTGGGCGATGAGCACGACCGAGACGGCGCTCACCTGTCATCTGGTCACGCCGGCGGGCCATCCCGGGCGACGCCTTTCTGAACCGGATCGCGCACGAGCTGCAGCACAAGTTCGAGATTTGCCACACGACCGTGCAGATCGAGCTCAGCGACGGCAGTCAGTGTCTGTTGAAGGCTGAGAGCGGGGTTTAGAACTGTTGCGGCGGATTTTCGCCGCGTGGCGCAGGCGGACGGTCTTTTGGCGGCAGAAGCGAGACGCCGCCGTAAAGAATACCGATCGCCAACAACCAACTGCCGAAAATGCGGCCGAAGATGGCGAACCAGTCGCGCCGGAACGCGCGCAGCGAGAGCGCGACCGTAACGACGATCCAGAACGAGATCAGGGCCGGCGTCACGGTGTAAGAGGGTTCGTGCAGACTGGGATCGGTGAGCCTGATGCTCAGCGCCAGCATCGCGCCGGCGACAAAAGCCGCGACGGGCGTGAGGCGCGCGCGCCAGCGCGCATTGCCGACCAGTGCCATGCCGGCCGCGACATAGGAGATCGGTCCGATCAGGAAAAAGCGGCTGGCCGCGCGCGGGATAATGTCGAGGACCGCCAGCAGCCCGTATTCGCCGACCACTCCAACGACGATTCCCGTCAGGAAGAGAACGAGCGCGGCAGCAAATTCGAGCGAACCGAGCAAGCCGAAGGCAAACCCCAAACCGGCAAGCGGTAACACTTGCGCCGGCGCCAGCGTCACGTTCAGCATCCAGCGTGCGAGCGGATTCTCGGTCGCAAGCGGTGAGAGTGCAACGACGGCGATGATGATCGCGCCGAGCGCGAGCAAAACCGGCCCGCTCCATTTTTTCATGAACGTCAGCACGCTTGTGTCAGGCAGCAAGGAGCGCAGGGACAAGGAAATAAACTCCCCCCAGCCCGATCAGCGCGCCGAGCGCGCGCGCGAAACGGCCGTCAGCCGGTTTATGGAGAGCGAGGCCGACGCCGATGCCGGCCAGATGGATCAGGCCGGTCGCCAACACGAAGCCGATGGCATAATCGGCCGGGTCAGCCGCCAGCGGCAATTCTGCGCCATGGGCGTGGCCGTGGCAGAGCGCGAAGAATGCAATCAACACCAGCGCCACCCATTCCATCGGCCGCCAGGCGAACGCAATCGCGAGGCCAAGCGCGAGAATGGAAAGCGCGATACCGATTTCGATGCCAGGCAACGGCATGCCCGCCATGCCCGCCACGCCACCCGCCACCATGATGAGCGGAAACGCCACCGGCAGCGTCCACACCGTTCGCCCGCCCATCTGCGCGCCCCACAGGCCGACCGCGAACATGGCGAGGAAATGATCGGGCCCCGTGAGCGGATGGGCAAAGCCGCTGCCGAAGCCGCCTTGCGCGCCATAGAGAACGTGGGCGGCGGCCGGCGTCGCACCCGCGTCGAGGCAAATCAGGAAGACCGCGGCCGCGGGAATTGTCGCGTAACGCATGCTGACCTCGCTTGGAGCCGAGTGTAACCGTTGTCGGCGGTCGTCACCATTGCGCCGCAGTTGGCGCTATCGTCACGGCATGGCTTTTCTGCTTCGCACCGCTCTTGCCGCCATGGCCTGTGTGACATTCGCGTCCGCGGCGGTGGCGCACCCGCATGTCTGGGTGACGATGCGCAGCGAACTCATTTACGCGCCGGACGGCAGCCTCACCGCCATTCGCCATCATTGGGCCTTCGACGACATGTTCTCGGCCTTTGCCCTGCAGGGCACGACCGGCAAGGAAAAGGGCAATTTCAGCCGCGAGGAGCTGGCGCCGCTCGCCAAGGTCAATATCGAGTCGATGAAGGAATACAACTACTTCACGTCCGCGACGGCCGACGGCAAAAAGGCCAAATTCGTCGAACCGCACTCCGATTATTGGCTCGACTACAAGAACGGCATTCTCACTTTGAATTTCACCCTGCCGCTGAAGACACCGGTGAAGGCGAAACACGTGCAGCTTGAAATTTATGACCCGACCATTTTCGTCGATTTCGAATTCGCCAAGGTGACGCCGGTAAGGCTCGACAATGCGCCGTCAGGCTGCAAGCTCGATGTCGAACTGCCGCACGACATCACCGCCGCGCAGTCACAGAAGCTGGGCGAGGCTTTTTTCAACACGCTGACCTCGGCGCAAAACTGGGGCGCGCAATTTGCCAACAAAATCGTGGTGAATTGTCCGTGACGGTTACCGTTACACTGTAACACGCGCGTTTTTGCCTCGTTTGCGCCGTAGTCCATGTTATGGTTCGCGGCAAATGAGCAGCTCCTTCCGCATTCTTCTTGCCGCCATCGCGGTTTTGGCCTTCGCGCAACACGCCGCCGCCCATCCCCATGTCTGGGTCAAGTCGACGAGCGAACTCGTTTACGCTCCCGACGGCAGCGTGACCGGTATCCGTCAGCATTGGGTGTTCGACGACATGTTCACCGCCTTTGCGTTGCAGGGCCTGGACAGCAAGGAGAAGGGCAAGTTCAGCCGCGAGGAACTGGCGCCGCTCGCCAAGACCAATATCGAGTCGCTGAAGGAATACGGTTATTTCACCTTCGCCACCGCCGACGGCAAGAAGGCGGAGATCGGCGAGCCGACCGGCGACTACTGGCTCGATTACAAGGACGATGTGCTTACGCTCAATTTCACTTTGCCGTTCAAGCAACCGGTCAAGGCGAAAGATCTGCAGATCGAAGTCTACGATCCGACCTATTTCATCTCGTTCGAGCTGGCCGAGAAGGCGCCGGTCCAGCTCGTCGGCGCGCCGGCGCAATGCCAGGCCGCCACCGAGTTGCCGCGCAAGCTGACCTTCCAGGAAGAAAAGAAGCTCGCCACAAATCCCGAAGCGGGCGCCAATTGGGGGGCGTTGTTTGCCAACAAGATCCTGGTGAAGTGTCCGTAGTCTGGTTTGATTTGCGGGGGCGGCGCGAGCCGAGGGGAAAACCGAGATGAGTGGTTCGGTTCGACGTTCCGCCTTGTTGTGGGGCGTCGTTTGTCTTTTGCTTGTCTGCGCGCTCGATCAGGCCTTGGCGCAATTCGGGTTGCAGCGTCCGGCGGCGGCGCCAGAGCCCGGCGGAATAACCGGTTGGATCCTGGCCGAACAGGCGCGCTTTTATCGCATGCTGTCGGGCACGCTGCGCGAGGCCAAGGCGAACGGCAGCGCCGCCTACACCTTGCTCGGCATTTCCTTCATCTACGGCATCTTCCATGCCGCCGGCCCCGGCCACGGCAAGGCGGTGATCTCGTCCTATCTGGTCGCCAATGACGAGACCTGGCGGCGCGGCGTGGTCTTGTCGTTTGCCGCGGCGGTGATGCAAGCGCTCACCGCCATCGTCATCGTCGGCGTTGCCGCCGTGCTGCTGGGCGCGACAGCGAAGGCGATGGGCGACACCGTGCGTGTCGTCGAGATGGTGAGCTACGGGCTCATCATCCTCATCGGCCTGCGGTTGTTATGGGTGAAGGGCCGCTCGTTCCTGCGCCTGCTGCGCGCCGAAACGTCCAACCCGAGCCATGATCATGCGCACGATCATGATCATGCCCATGATCATGGCCACGTTCACGCGCACGACCATGCACATGCACACGGCCACGACCACCATCACCATGGCGAAGAGGAAGCCTCCGCCTGGGGTCACGCGCATGCGCCGGAGCCGTCCGAACTCAAAGGTCCGCATTGGCTCAGACGCGGTCTCGGCGCCATCATCGCGGTCGGTTTGCGGCCGTGTTCGGGCGCGATCATCGTTCTGGTGTTCGCGCTGGCGCAGGGGCTGTTCTGGATCGGCGTCGCTTCGACTTTCGTCATGGGGCTCGGCACCGCCATCACCGTCGCCTCCGTCGCCACGATTGCCGTTGGCGCGCGCGGTTTTGCCGGCCGGCTCGCCAAAACGAAGCCGGGCGCCGGCCTGCTCCTCGTGCGGGGCCTGGAAACCGCGGCCTCGGTCGTGATTATCGTCTTCGGTGTCGCGCTGCTCACCGGCTATATGGCAAGCGAGCGCATGGGGCTGTTCTAGCCGAAATCGCTGTCGATCAACTCGATCGGCTGTCCGTGCGGCGTGCGCTCGCAGGCGTGCTCCCAGGCGTGCTTGGTGCGGGCGAGCGTCTCAGCCGGCGCCACGCCTTTTTCCGCGACCAGCCGTTCCAGCGCGGCGAGCCAGTGCAGGTAATATGTCTCCCCAGTATCGGGATCGCCTTGTGCCTGCGCGCGCTTGATTTCGGCGCCGAGCGTGTCCGCCCATTCCGTCCACGAGAACAGACCGCGCTCGTGCAGCGCCAGCGTCATGGCGAAGGCCTGCGCCTCCCACGGTTCGCGGAACACCGGCCCGTCGGCATCGCGCGGGATGCTCGGGACTTCTTGCGTGGCGCGGGCTGCGGCGGCGCGATCGATCATGTTATTTCTTTTGCCGGCTCCAGATAGGATTCCCAGGCGTCGACCGACACCTGCGAGGTCGGGTCGCCGTCCGGTCCCCATAATTCGCTGCCGCTGAACGCGACCGTATAGAGCCACTGCGGATGTTCGCCTTTGCCTTGCGCGTTGCTGTCGGGGAAGACGTGACAAGCCGATCACGCGCTCGATGGTGCCGACATGGCCGCGTACGTAACGCGGCAGCCGCGTGTGGGTGAGGGGATTGATGTTTTTCGCGCGCACCTTGTCGCCCGCCTTGAAAGCGGCGCGTGTGTTGGTGTCGCGCTCGGTCGGTCCGCCGCGGTGCAGGACCTTCAGCACGTCGCCGGGCGACAAGACGCGTTTGCCCGGTTGCGGCGGATTGCAGCGAGTGACCGACAACAATTTCGTCGTCGGTAACGAGATCGCGCTCCTTCAGCATCGTCTCCAGCGCCGCGAACCAGATCTGGTAGTAGCTCATCGACAGATAGTCCGCCGGGTCGCGGTTCTCGCGCGCAAAGCGCGACATGTCGATGTTCCACTGGCCCGGCATGGCCATGGCGAGCGTCAACGCAAAGGCCCGCTTTTCCCATTCGGCATGGAATACCGGCTCGTCCGGTTCGGGCTCCACCGGGCCGAAGCCGTGCGCGCCGCCCATGTCCTGCGCGCCGTTCATTTGGCCCACCACGGCATGAAAAAAATCGCTGCGTTGATCAAGAATCCAACGTTCCAGAGCAGCGAACGAATGGTCGCGAGGTTGCCAAGATAGACAAAAATATAGGCGAGGCGAACCAGGATGAATCCGACCGCCAAGACATCGATCCACTGTTGCGGGGCCGCGCGAAACTCGGCCAACAGGACCGCGGCTGCGAAAAACGGAAAGACTTCAATTCCGTTCTGATGCGCACCGAGAGCGCGGACGCGAATGCCCGGCGTGTAGAAGGCGGGATTGCGCGGATCGCTGTTGTCGAAGCTGCGAACGCCGATCGCTTTTACCGGCGCGATCGTCATCAGATAGAGCAGCACCGCAACGAAAATCATCCACTCTGCGACGGTCATTTTGGCGACGCCTGTTTGGGCAATCCGGTGCCGATCATGGAATCGCGCGTCACCAATTCCGCGAGCTGGTCCTCACTCCAGCCATCGGTGCCGGCGGGTCGCATCGGGATGACGAGGTAGCGAATTTCGGACGTCGAATCCCATACGCGCACTTCAGTGTCGGCCGGCAGCGTGACGCCGAAATCCTTCAGCACGCCGCGCGGATCGGACACCGCGCGCGAGCGATAAGGCGCCGACTTGTACCAGACCGGCGGCAGCCCGAGCACCGGCCACGGATAACAGGAGCACAAGGTGCACACGACCATGTTGTGGCGCTTGGGCGTGTTCTCCAGCGCGACGATGTGCTCGCCCTGGCGCCCGGCATAGCCGAGCTCGCCGATCGCGGATGTGGCGTCCTTGAACAGCCGCGTGCGGTAGCCGGCATCGGCCCAGGCTTTCGCCACAACGCGCGCGCCGTTGCGCGGGCCGACTTTTTTCTCGTAGGTCTCGATCAGCAGATCGAGCGCGGCCGGATCGACATAGCCTTTCTCGGTGAGCACGGTCTCCAGCGCGCGCACGCGCAGTTGCGTGTCGGACAACTCGGAGTGGTCGTGATCGTGGTGGTGGTCGTGCGCCATGGTCAGACCTTAGCCGAAACGGGCTTCAATTCCAGACGCCTTCGTGTTGCGCCGCAGCTTCGTCCTCGAGCAGCGGGCCGATCACCTCGGTCGGGCGCTGGCCGGCGGCGAACACCGTGCGGCAGGGCAGGGAAAGCGTCGGATTTTCCGCGTGGTTGCCGGTCATGTCTTTGAGTCGCGTTTCCGACAGGCCGAAAACCACGCGCCCCACGCCCGCCCAATAGAGCGCGCCCGCGCACATCGCGCAGGGTTCGGCCGAGGAATACATCGTGCATTGCGCGAGGAATTCGGCGTCATATTTTCGCGATGCCGCAGTCGCCAACAGCCGTTCGGCATGGGCGGTCATGTCGCGCTCGGGCATCAGCGCGTTTTCGGTTTCCAGCAGCACCGTATCGTCAGGCCCGACCAGAATAGCGCCGAAAGGGTGATTGCCGTTGCCCTTGGCGCGCTGCGCCACGGCGAAGGCGCGGCGCAGGAATGTCTCATCCTTGGGCGTGGCGGTCATGGTTGCAATTTAGCGGATGCGTTCAGCCTGTGCCATCATCCGCCCGAACGGGAGGCCGCCATTCCCCAGACTTTGATCGCTTTTGCCGACCGCATCGATCGCCTCACCACGCTCGTCGGGCGCGCGGTGGCGTGGCTTGCGCTCGTTATCGTGTTGTTGCAATTCGCGCTGGTGGTGGCGCGGTACGCGTTTGGGCTCGGCTCGATCTGGCTCACCGAAACGGTGATTTACGCCAACGCCGCGCTGTTTCTGCTCGCTTCCGCCTGGACCCTGCGCGTCGGCGGTCATGTGCGGGTCGATGTTTTCTATGCGCATGCGTCCAAGCGCGCGCAGGCGATCGTCGACCTGATCGGCGCGCTCGCACTGCTCCTGCCGTTCGCGCTGGTGTTGATCTGGCTGTCGGTGCCTTACGCCGCGCGCGCCTGGGCGATTCTCGAACGCTCACAGGAGGCAAGCGGCTTGCCGCTGGTGTTCGTGCTCAAGAGCTTCATTCCGCTGTTTGCCATGTTGATGGCGTTGCAAGGCGCGGCGCAGGCGGTGCGCGCGTTCCACAAGTTGGCAGGGCAGCGCTGATGCCGCTCGCCGAGACGCTTGCCGTGCTCATGGTCGTTGCGGTGATCGTGGCGCTGATGGCCGGCTATCCCGTCGCGCTGACGCTGGCCGGCGTCTCGCTCGCCTTCGCGCTGGTCGGCGATGGGCTCGGCGTCATGAACGTCGCCATCCTCGGTGCGCTGCCGCAACGCATTTTCGGGGTGATGACCAACGACATTCTGCTTGCGATCCCGCTCTTCATCTTCATGGGCGTGATGCTGGAGCAGTCGCGCATCGCGGAAGACCTGCTCGCGCGCATGGGCCGCCTGTTCGGCTCCTTGCGCGGCGGCCTTGGTATTTCTGCCGTCGTCGTCGGCGCGTTGTTGGCGGCCTCGACCGGCATTGTCGGCGCCACCGCCGTCACTATGGGTCTGATCATGCTGCCGACAATGTTGCGGCATGGTTACGACCCGCGGCTGGCTGCCGGTACGGTCGCGGCCTCCGCAACGTTGGCGCAGATCATCCCGCCTTCGACGGTGCTGGTGGTGCTGGGCGATCAGCTCAACAATGCCTATCAGGCGGCGCAGCTCGCGCAGGGCAAGTTTTCTCCCAATGTCGTGTCGGTGAGCGATCTTTTCGCCGGGGCGCTCGTGCCCGGCCTTTTGCTGGTCGCGCTCTATCTCGGCTTTCTGATCGTGTTCGCCATGCTGCGCCCCACGAGTTGTCCCGCGATCACTGGCAGCAGCGACACCAAATCGGGCGGACTGATCGAAGCGCTGCTGGCGCCGGTGTTGCTGATCGTCGCCGTGCTCGGCGCGATTCTCTACGGCATCGCGACGCCGACGGAAGCGGCCTCCGTCGGCGCGGTCGGCGCCATTCTGCTGGCCGCACGCAAGGTTGGGCTTGGCACGCTGCTGCGGCCGGTGGTGGACAAAACCACCCAGATCACCGCCATGATTTATCTCATCCTGATCGGCGCCACGTTGTTCAGCCTCGTCTTTCGCGCGCTTGGTGGCGACCGCATGGTCAATGACGCGCTCGGTCATTTACCCGGCGGCGTTGCCGGCGCGCTGCTCGTTGTGATGGTGGCAATCTTCCTGCTCGGCTTCGTCATGGACGCCTTCGAGATCATTTTCGTCGTGGTGCCGATCGTTGCGCCCGCGCTGCTCGCCATGCCTGGCGTCGATCCGGTCTGGCTCGGCATCATGATCGCGATGAATTTGCAGACGTCCTACATGCACCCGCCGCTGGGGCCGACCCTGTTCTACTTGCGCGGCGTGGCGCCGCCGGAGATCACCACGCGGCATATTTATGTGGGCATCATCCCCTTCGTGCTGATCCAGCTCTTCGCGCTCGTCATCTTGTGGTTCGTGCCGGGGCTTGCCACGGCGTTGCCGCATGCGCTTTATGGGGCACGGTGAGGAAACAAAACCATGCTCGAGCTTTATCATCACGGCTCCTCCGTCTGCGCCGCCAAAGTTCGCCTTGTGCTGGCCGAGAAGGGGCAGGCGTGGGACGGCCACTATCTCGACATCCTGAAAGGCGACCAGTTCAATCCGGACTACGTCAAGCTCAACCCGAAAGCGGTGGTGCCGACCTTGGTGCATGACGGCAAGGTCCTCACCGAGTCGACATTGATCTGCGAATATCTCGACGAGGTCTTCCCCGATCCGCCGCTCAAACCGGCCGATCCTTATGCGCGCTGGCAGATGCGCATATGGACCAAGGCGGTCGACGATCAGGTGCATCCGGCCTGCGCGGAGCTGACCTTTTCCTGCACGCACCGCCACACCTTGGCGCGGCTGTCGCCGGCGGAACTCGAGCGTTTTCTCGACGCCACGCCCGCGCAGTCGGTGAAACCCGGCTGGAAAGCACGCAAGCGCGAGATCGTCACCAAGGGTTTCGAGGCGCCGGGGATTGCCGTGCCGTTCAAGCTCTACGACAGCTACCTGAACAAGATGGAGGATGCGCTCGCCGGCCAGACCTGGCTTTGCGGTGATGTCTTCTCGCTCGCCGACATCGGCATGGCGCCTTACGTCAACCGGCTCGACATGCTCGGCATGTCCGAAATGTGGGCGGAGCGTCCGCGGCTCGCCGACTGGTTCGAGCGGCTCAAGGCGCGGCCGAGCTTCCGCCCGGCATTCTACGACTGGTTTCCCGAACCGCTCGCCAAGGACTTCGCCACCTTCGGCGCCCAAAGCTGGCCCGAGGTCAAGCGCATCCTTGCGGAAGCGTGAGTCTCATCAGGGCCAGAAATACTTGGCCGCGACATAGATCCATGCCGCGCCCGCGGCCATCAGCGACAGAAGAATGGCGGCCGAGCCCATGTCCTTCACGCGCTTGATAATCGGATCGTCGTCGCGGGTCACGCGGTCGGACAGTTTCTCGATCGCGGTGTTGAGCAGTTCGACGATCAGCACGAAGAACAGCGAGCCGATCAACGCAAAGCGCTCGCCGGCATCCCCGGTGAGGAAAAAGGCGAGCGGGATGCCGACCACCAGCAGCACCAGTTCCTCGCGGAACGCCGCTTCCGACCGCGTCGCCGCGACCAGGCCGTGCCAGCTATTGATGGTCGCGCGCCACAGCCTGTACATGCTGTCTCCGTCGATGTGCCGCGGCAAACTAGGCGGCCAGAACGCGGCCGTCTATTCAGGCCGCGCGCGGCCATGTGTATAAGGTTACTGCCATGAAAGCCGCAGACATGTTCAGCCTTGCCGGGCGGGTTGCGCTGGTCACCGGCGCCTCCAGCGGGTTGGGCGTGCAGTTTGCCCGTGCGCTCGCCGACAACGGCGCCGCGGTCGCGCTGGTCGCGCGCCGCGCAGAGAAACTGGCCGCCACCAAAAAGGCCATTGAAGCGGCCGGCGGCAAGGCGATGACGATCGAGGCCGATGTCACCGACCGCGCCGCCATGGGCCAGGCCTTTGACGCCGCCGAAAAAGCCTTCGGCACCGTCACCGTCCTGGTCAACAATGCCGGCATCGCGCAGTCGTCCACACGCGCAACCGACGTTTCGCCGGAAGAATGGCGCAAAGTGCTCGGTGTCGATCTCGACGCGGTATTCTACTGGTCGCAGGAGGCCGCGCGCCGCATGCTGGCGGCAAAGGCGCAAGGCTCGATCATCAACATCGCCTCGGTGCTGGGGATCGGTGTCGCCAAGGGCGTTGCCTCCTATGCCACCGCCAAGGCGGCCGTTATCCAGGTGACAAGAGCGCTTTCCGTCGAGCTTGCCTACAAGGGCGTGCGCGTCAATGCGATCGCGCCCGGCTGGTTCGTGACCGAGATCAACGACGACTATCTCAACAGCGAGGCGGGCGCAGCCATCAAGCGCGCGATTCCGATGGGCCGTTTCGGCGCGGCGGGCGACCTCGACGGCGCGCTGCTGCTGTTGGCGTCGGATGCCGGTTCGTACATTACCGGCGCGACACTCGTGGTGGACGGCGGCCAGGTGGTACAGATCAAGGGGTAGGGGATCATGGACTTCACGCTGTCGCCGGAAATCGAGGACATCCGTCTGCGGGTGCGCGCCTTCATCGAGAAAGAAGTGCTGCCGCTCGAGGCCGATCCACAGAATTTTGCCGAGCACGAGAATATTCCGGATGCCGCGCTCGCTCCGGTACGCGAGAAAGCAAAGAAAGCGGGGCTGTGGGCGCCGCAGGCGCCGAAGGAATTTGGCGGCATGGCGCTGCCGGTCGGTGCCTGGCCGGCGATTTACGAAGAAGCCGCGCGTTCGATCTTCGGCCCGCTCGCGATCCATTGCATGGCGCCGGATGACGGCAACATGAACCTGATCGCGAAGGTCGGCACGCCCGAGCAGAAGGAAATATGGCTCAGGCCCATCGTCGAAGGCAAAGTGCGCTCGGCCTTCGTGATGACCGAGCCGCAGCCGGGCTCCGGCTCCGATCCCGGCATGATGCTCACCCGCGCGGAAAAACGGAACGACCGCTATATCGTGCGCGGGCGCAAATGGTTCATCACCGGCGCCGACGGCGCCGCGCATTTCATCTTGATCGCGCGCACCTCGGACGACAAGCGCCGCGGGTTGACGGCGTTTCTCTTTCACAAGGATCAGCCGGGTTGGCGCATCCTGCGACGCATTCCGATCATGGGGCCGGAGGAACACGGCGGCCATTGCGAGCTCGAATTCGACGGGCTCGAAATTCCCATGGAGAATGTGCTGATGACCGAGGGCGACGGCTTGCGCGCGACGCAAATCCGCCTCGGCCCGGCGCGGCTCACGCATTGCATGCGCTGGCTGGGCTTCTCAAAACGCTGCATGGAGATCGCGCAAGCTTATGTCGCCGAACGCGAAGGTTTCGGCATCAAGCTCGCCGACCGCGAAAGCGTGCAGATCAAGCTGGGAGAAGTCGCGCATCAGATTCAGATCGGCCGGCTGCTCACCATGCATGCGGCCTGGAAGCTCGATCAAGGCTCGCGCGCGCGCAAGGAAGTCTCCATGGCCAAGGTGCAGGTCGCCGACACGCTCAACCTGGCGGCGGATGTGGCGATCCAGTTGCAAGGTGCGCGCGGTTATTCCAAGGACACGATCGTGGAATGGATCTACCGTTACGCCCGTTCGGCCAAGCTGGTCGACGGCGCCTCCGAAGTGCACAAGATGGTGCTGGCGCGCTTCATGCGCGAGGAGGGGCGCGATTTCTGGGCGTGGGGATAGCAGCGCCTAGCCGCCGGCTGCCTTTCGTAAATTTGTGACCTCGTCACGCGCGCTGCGCATGAGATACTGCACGTCGGAACCGGCGATGACGAAGCGCGCGCCGAGCTTAACGAGCTCCGTCACATGCGCGACGTCGCCGCGGATGCCGCCGACGCCCAATACCTTACCGTGCGTCTTGCAGGCAATTGCGACACTCTCATAGGCGGCACGGAGTTGCGGACTTTTCAGCTCGCCCGGAATGCCGAGCGCGGTGCACAAATCGTTCGAGCCGATCAGCAGAATGTCGATGCCGGGCACTGCGGCGATGGCGTCGGCATTGGCGATGCCTTCCGGCGTCTCCAGCATGGGAATGACAATGGTCGCCGCGTTGCCTTGCGCATTCACCTCCGCGAGCGGCATCGAGTGATAGCCTTGCAGCGGACCGGGTCCCGCCACCGAGCGCGTGCCTTGCGGCGGAAAGCGGCAGGCGCGCACCAAAGTCTGCGCCTGTGCGGCCGTCTCGACGTTCGGGCAGATGATACCAAGCGCGCCCATGTCGAGTAGTCGCGCGGCGTCGTCGAAGTCGTGGCCGGCAATGCGCACCAATGGCGTCACGCCGGCACCCAATCCCGCGATGCAGATCGCCGCCGTGTCATCAAGCGATATCGTGCAGTGCTCCATGTCGATGAAGAAGGCGTCGAACCCGCAAGCGCCCGCGATCAGCGCGATCTCAGGCGTGCGCGCGAGCCTTGTTGCCATGCACAGCGCCACTTCGCCGCGCGCAAGGCGCTCCCGCATGCGATTGGAAACGGCCATGACGGGCCTGACTAGTTTCGGTAGCCGCGGTCGCTCTGGTCGAGCATGCGCAAATAGGCCGCCCAATCCGCCGAGCCGCGGCCGGCGTCGTGCGTTTCATATTGCTTGGCGGTCTTCTCGCAGACCTCGGGTGGAATTTCGATCAACTCGGAGCCGGTCGCCTCCAGCATCAACTGGATTTCCGCCGCTTCGTGCAGATGGTGCATGAGCACGAAGGCCTCGCGCGCCGTCTTTCCGACGGTGAGCAGGCCGTGATTGTGCAGGATCATCGCTCGGTTATCGCCGAGATCGCGATTGATGCGCTCGCGTTCGCCGAAATCCTCGGTGATGCCTTCGTACGCGTGATAGCCGATGCGCTTGTAGTAGCGGATCGCCTGCTGCGAGACCATTCGCAGGCCGTGCTTCAAGCCGCCGATGGCCATGCCGACCGGCGTGTGAATATGGATAGCGCAATTGACGTCGGCGCGCGCGGACAGAACCCCGCCATGCAGCGTGAAGCCGGGCCGGTTGACGCCCGAGTGTTCGTCGAGATCCTCGTCCATCGACACCTTCACCAGGTTGGACGCGGTTACTTCGGTGTAGAGCAGCTCATGCCGCTTCATAAGGAACATGCGCGGCTCGCCCGGAACACGCATGGAGGAGTGATTGTAGATCACGTCGTCCCAGCCATAGTGGGCGATCAGGCGATAGACGGCGGCGAGGTCAACGCGCGCTTCCCATTCGGCATCCGACACCGTTCCTTGTGACGTGGCCATAGCCAGTTTGTTTGGCTTGTTCATTGGCGTTCCTCCTGGTGCGGCGAGCCTAGCACAGCGCCTGCCACGCCGGTATAGAGAACGCCCGGCCGCAGCCGAAGCGTGTTTGAAAATGTGAAAAGATGAGCGATCCAATCACGATCCGCATGGGCGGTTACGGACCGCCGACCACCGGTTTTTCCAGGTCGCTGAAATTCATCGGCGACCGGCTCCAGGCGCAGTTCGGCGATGGCATCGCCATCGACTACGTCTGGAACATCATGGATCAGGGCTACAAGGCCGAGGACATTCTGACGCTGGTCGAAAGTGGTGCAATCACGCTCGGCTATCAATCGTCGAGTTATCTGACCGACCGCGTGCCGGAACTGGGCTTCGTCGATCTGCCGTTCCTGTTCGCCAACAACCGCCAAGCGCGCGCGGCGATGGATGGCGCGCTCGGCGACTTTCTGGTGCGCAAGATCGAGGAACGCATCGGCTACCGCATTCTCGGCTGGTTCGAGAACGGCTTTCGCCATATCTCCAATCGCCTGCATCCCATCCATGTGCCGGCCGACATGAAGGGCATGAAAATCCGCGTGCTGCCGAGCGATATTCACAAACGCACTTTCGACCTGCTCGGTGCGGTAGGCGATGCGCATGGATCTCACCGAAGCGATTGCCATGATCAAGGCCGGCACTTTAGACGCGCAGGAAAATCCTCTCGCCAACACGGTAACCTACGGCGTGCACAATTTTCACAAATTTCACACGCTGACCTCGCACTTCTATATTTCGCGACCGATCTTCCTGCACCGCGCCACGTTCGAGGCATGGCCCGAAGATCTCCGGCAAGCGATGCGCGACGCGGTGAAAGAGGCGGTCGCGTTCCAGCGCAAGCTGGCAGTCGAGGAGCACGAGAGTGCGCGCAAAACAATCGAAACCGCAGGCTGCCAATTCGTCACACTTGCCGACGAGGAGCACGCCGCTTTCGTCGACGCGGTGCAGCCATTACTGAAAGACGCCCGCGAGATGTATGGCGACGAGATAGCCCGACTGTTGCCACAGGCTTAAACGTAGGCCGCGCGCATGCGCTGCCGCATCACCAGCGTGCCGACCACGAGAATGTTGAGAATGTTGGAGCCGATGCCGGCGGCGAAGGCCGGTGCGTAGTAACCGTAGTGATCGTACAGAATGCCGGCGAGCCAGCCGCCGCTCGCCATGCCGACAGCGGTGAAGAACAACAAGGTTGGGATGCGCCACGAGGCCTCTGCCGGCGGAAACAGTTCGCGCACTGCCAGCACATAGGCCGGAATGATGCCGGAAAAACCGAGCCCGAAGGCCGCCGACACAGTGAACAGCCCAATTTCGTTCTGCGTCAATAAAAACGCGACCATGGCGCTGCATTGCCAGGCCGAGCCGATCAGCACGGTCGCAAGCCCGCCGATGCGGTCGGAGATGGCGCCCCAGATCTGCCGTGACAAAAACGCCGTGCCGAGCAGCACCGACAGCATCACCGCGCCGACCGAGCGGGCAATGCCGAGATCGCTGCAGAAGGCGACCAGATGGCCTTGCGGCATCGCCATCGGCACGCAGCACATGATCGAGGCCGCGCACATCATCGCGAAGACGACATTCGGCGACCAGCCCAGAACGCGCGCCGGTGCGGCTCCCGGCCGCGCGGCCGGTGCCGCCGCGATCACTTCCGGCGGTGCCCGGAAAAACCAGAGCGCGAGCGGAACGACGACAAGACATTCGAGCAGGGCGTAGGCGAGCATCGTGTGGCGCCAGCCGATTTGCGCGATCGCGCGCTCGAAGATCGGAGGCCACATGGCGCCAGCGAGATAGGTGCCGCTCGAGATCAGCGCCAATGCCGAGCCGCGCCGGCGGTCGAACCAACGGCTGACGTAGATGTAAAGCGGTGCGTTGATGCCGCCGAGTCCGATCAAGCCGATGAACAATCCATGACCGATCCACAACGGCCATGACGGCCCGAAGCTTGAGACGTAAAGCCCGCAGGCGATCATCAGCGCGCCGCCGGCGACCGTCCAGCGCGTGCCGATGCGGTCGGCGATCCGGCCCATCATGATGCCGCCAATGCCGGAGCCGAGCCAGGCGAGCGCGGACGCCAGCGCCGGGATCGAGCGCGTGCCGTTGACTTCGGCGGCGATGTCCTTGAGCGCAACCGCGGTAATCCAGGCGGCGCCGAACGCCATCATCAGCGCGGCGAGCGCGGCCGCGGCCACGACCCATGAGGACCGGCTTTCGACCGAGGCGGAGGGGGATTGCAACATCAAGATGGAACCCGGCGGACCCGAGTCCTTTTACAGGCCATGCGGGATTTGACCAGACTCACAAGACGACGACCTGCTGTGCTGCTGCATTGCGCCAAAATGCGCGCAATGCGGGTTCGGCGAAATTTCATTGCAGGCCGGGGTCCAAAGTCGAAATTTGTCGCAGGGTCTTGAACATCTTGTCTTATTTCACGTTCTTCTGTTTTCCGGGTGGCGACTCTCGCCTATATGATAGAGATGCCGGCTGCCTTTTTGCGCCTCGATGGCGCCGTACCTCAAGGCCACGCAATGACGCTCCACTCGGTCAGCCTCGACGACAAATACGATCTGACCAAGGATCATGTCCTGGTCACCGGCTACCAGGCGCTGATCCGCGCGCTCTTGATGCAGAAGGAGCGCGACCGCCGCGCAGGCCTCAACACGGCAGGCTTCGTCACCGGCTATCGCGGCTCGCCGCTCGGCGGCCTCGACCAACAGATGATGCGTGCCGGGCGCTTTCTCAGCCAGGCCGACGTCAAGTTTCAAGCCGGCCTCAACGAAGAGCTCGCCGCGACCGCTCTGTGGGGCACGCAGCAGGCCGAGTTGCGCGGAGAAGGCAAGTTCGATGGCGTGTTCGGCATGTGGTACGGCAAGGGCCCGGGCGTCGACCGCTCCGGCGACGTCTTCCGCCACGCCAACTTTGCCGGCACCTCGCCGCACGGCGGTGTGCTCGCGCTGATGGGCGACGACCACACCGCGGAATCCTCCACCACCGCGCATCAGTCCGAATTCCATTTCGTCGACGTGATGATGCCGATCCTCAATCCGGCCGGCGTGCAGGAGATCATCGACTACGCGCTCTATGGCTGGGCGATGTCGCGCTATGCTGGCGTGTGGTCGGCGCTTAAATGCATGCATGAGACGGTGGAATCGACCGGCGTGGTCGACGGCAGCCCCGATCGCATCAAACTCGTCACGCCCGACGATTTCGTCATGCCTGAGGGCGGGCTCAACATCCGCCTGCACGACACCATCCTCGGCCAGGAAGCGCGCCTGCACGACTTCAAGCGCGACGCCATGCTCGCATTCGTGCGCGCCAACAAGCTCAACAAGATCATCACCTCGGGCGGACGCAATCCGAAAATCGGCATCATCACCACCGGCAAGGCCTATCTCGACGTGCGCCAAGCCTTCGACGAGCTCGGCATCGACGAGATCAAGTGCAACGATCTCGGCATCAGGCTGTTCAAGATCGGCTGCCCGTGGCCAATCGCGCGCGAGGAACTCGTCGATTTCGCCAAAGGTCTCGACCTCATTATTGTCGTCGAAGAGAAGCGTTCGCTCATCGAAGTGCAGGTGCGCGAGGAGCTTTACGGGACCGCCAACCAGCCGGTCTGCATCGGCAAACGGGACGAGCAGGGCAACTGGCTGTTCCCGGTCAAGGGCGCGCTCGATTCCAATGAGGTTGCTATCTGCATCGGCGAGCGCGTCCTCAAGTTCGGAAACAATGCCGAGATCGCGGCGCATGTGGCGCGGCTGAAGAATGCGCAGAAGGCACTCGCCGAAACGGCCGACGTTGCCCAACGCATCCCGTATTTCTGCTCGGGCTGTCCGCACAACACGTCCACCCGCGTGCCCGACGGCAGCCGCGCCTATGCCGGCATCGGCTGCCACTTCATGGCGCAGTGGATGGAGCGCAAGACGCTTGGCTTCACCCAGATGGGCGGCGAAGGCGCAAACTGGATCGGCGAAGCGCCGTTCTCCAAGCGCGACCACGTGTTCCAGAATCTGGGCGACGGCACTTACAACCACTCCGGCATCCTCGCCATCCGCGCGGCGATCGATTCCGGCTCCACCATGACCTACAAGATTCTCTACAACGATGCGGTGGCGATGACCGGCGGTCAGGCCAATGAGGGCGGCTTGAACGTGCCGCAGATCGCCCGCCAGGTGGCGGCGGAAGGCGCCAAGCGTGTCGTCGTCGTCACCGACGAGCCGTGGAAATATCCCAAAGACACCGATTGGCCGCGCGGTCTGACCATTCACCACCGCGACGAGCTCGACGCCGTGCAGCGCGAGCTCGCCACCGTGCCGGGCGTGACCATTCTCATCTATGACCAGACCTGCGCCGCCGAAAAGCGTCGCCGCCGCAAGCGCGGCGCCTTCCCCGATCCCGACAAGCGCGTGGTCATCAACGATCTGGTCTGCGAAGGCTGCGGCGACTGCGGCGTAAAATCGAATTGCGTTTCGGTGCAACCGCTCATGACCGAGTGGGGGCGCAAACGCACCATCGACCAGTCGAGCTGCAACAAGGACTATTCCTGCCTCAACGGCTTCTGCCCGTCTTTCGTCACCGTGCACGGCGCCAAACTGAAGAAAGGCGAGAGCGTGCCTGAGCCGGCGAGCTGGTCGGCATTGCCCAGCCCAAGCCTGCCGCAAACCAACCATCCTTACGGCATCATCGTCACCGGCGTCGGCGGCACCGGCATTGTCACGGTCGGCGCTATTCTCGGCATGGCCGCGCATCTGGAAGGCAAGGGCGCCGGCATGATCGACATGGCGGGGCTGGCGCAAAAGGGTGGCGCCGTCTACAGCCACATCCGCATCGCCAACACGCCGGGGGAAATCCACGCGATCCGCGTCGCCGCCGGCGGCGCCGATCTGGTGCTCGGCGGTGACATCGTCGTGCTCGGCTCAAAGAAGGTACTGGGCGCGATCAAGCAGGGCCACACCCGCGTCATCGTCAACACCGCGGAATTCCTGCCTGGCGATTTCACCCGCAACGCCGACTTCTCTTTGCCGACCGAACGCCTCAAGCGCGCGATCACCGGTCACGCCGGTCCGGGCCAAAGTCATTTCGTCGATGCCGGACGGCTCGCGACCGCGTTGCTCGGCAATTCGATCGGCGCCAACATGTTCATGCTGGGATACGCCTATCAACTCGGCGCCTTGCCTTTGTCGGCCGATGCGATCGAGAAGGCGATCGAGATGAACGGCGAGGCGGTGCCGATGAATGTCGCCGCTTTTCGCTATGGCCGCCGTGCCGCCGTCGAACCGAAGGCGCTGGAAGCGTTGATCGAACCGGAAGGCACTGAAGACTACAACTCGCTCAAGCTCTCGCAGTCTTTCGACGAAACGGTTTCGCGCCGCATCGACGAACTCGCGGCCTATCAAGGCCCCCGCTACGCCCGGCGCTACCGCAAATGGGTCGAGAAAGTGCGTGCGGCGGAGGCGCAGAAGGCGCCGGGCCACGGCGGTCTCGCCGAGGCCGTTGCGCGCTATTTGTTCAAGCTGATGGCTTACAAGGACGAATACGAAGTCGCACGCCTCTATAGCGACTCGAAATTCCTCGAGCGCGTGAAATCGTCCTTCGCCGGCGATCAACTGCGCTTCGAATTCCATCTGGCGCCGCCGCTGCTGGCAAAGCGCGACCCCGCAACGGGCGAACCGAAAAAAATGTCGTTCGGCCCCTGGGTGCTGACGCTGTTCAAGGTGCTCTCGAAATTCAAATTCCTGCGCGGCACGCCCTTCGATTTGTTTGGCTATTCGCACGAACGCCGCAGCGAGCGCCAGTTGATCGCCGACTACGAGGCCCTGTTGCAGGAGGTCGTCGACAATCTGACCCCGGACAATCACGCCTTGGCTGTGGCGCTTGCCTCATTGCCGGAAAAAATTCGCGGCTTTGGTCCGGTCAAGCAGCGGCATTTGGCCGCCGCCAAAACGGAAGAAGCCGCTCTGCGCGAGCAATTCCGTAACGGACCTGCGCCGTTTCTCAAGGCGGCCGAATAGCTTAATCACGCGATTGCGACCTTTTTCTATGCCCGTCGAGGCTTGACCGGCCTTCGGCGGTGATTTCATATCCAGACAAACAAAGGCCGTCCGCTAAAGGACGGCGAGGGGAGCTTCTGGCCGTGCCTGTTGGGCGCGGCCGCATGGGAGGATATCGCTGTGGCGCAAAACGCTGCCGCGTCGGCGGACACGTTTCCTAAGCTGTTGATTCGTAACGCTCAATTGTACGGCTCGCGGCCGGCAATGCGGCACAAGGATCTCGGCATCTGGCAAACCTGGACCTGGGAGCAGACGCTCGACATCGTGCGCGCCTACGCGGTCGGCCTGAACCGGCTGGGCGTCAAACGCGGTGAAACCGTTGCCATCGTCGGCGGCAATCGGCCCAAGCTTTATTGGTCGGTGATGGCGGTCCAGATGCTCGGTGCGGTGCCGGTGCCTGTTTATGCCGACGCGGTGGCCGACGAACTAGCCTATGTGCTCGCCCATGCGGAAGTGCGTTTTGCCTGCGTCGAGGACCAGGAGCAGATCGACAAGATCATCTCGGTGAAGGACCGTCTGCCCAAACTGCATGAAATGGTCTACGACGAATCGCGCGGTTTGCGCGACTATGATCACAGCCATCTGCATCCGATCGACGAGATCGTCGCGGAGGGACGCAAGGCGCTCAACGATCCGAAGGTGGCCGCCTGGCTCGACGCCGAAATCGCGGCCGG
The DNA here is from genome assembly GCA_963720835.1 of uncultured Pseudomonadota bacterium. GTDB lineage: Bacteria > Pseudomonadota > Alphaproteobacteria > Rhizobiales > Xanthobacteraceae > Pseudolabrys. The sequence continues at coordinate 36,002 of CAVRHC010000025.1, forward strand.
CAAGGGCTCCGATCCTTCCATCATTCTCTACACTTCAGGCACCACCGGGACCTCCAAGGGCGTGGTGCTCACTGGCGAGGGGTCGATCAAGGCGGCTTCCGATACCGTCGCCTTCGATCATTTGACCGAAAAGGACGTCGCGCTTGCCTATCTGCCGCTCGCTTGGGTCGGCGACCACTATCTGAACTATTGCCAAGGTCTGGTCGCCGGGTTCTGCACCGCTTGCCCGGAAAACCCCGATACCGCGATGGCGGATCTGCGCGAGATCGGGCCGACCTTCTACTTTGCGCCGCCGCGCACGCTCGAAGCGCTGCTCACCCGCGTGATGATCCGCATGGAGGATGCCGGTTTCCTCATGCGCAAGATGTTTCACTTCTTCCTCGGCGTGGCGCGCAAATACGGCGAGCGCATCCTCAACAAGCAGCCTGTGCCGCTGTCGGGCCGGTTGCTCTACTGGATGGGCGACCTGCTCGTGTACGGCCCGCTCAAGAACGTCCTCGGCTTCTCGCGCGTGCGCGTGGCCTACACCGCGGGCGAGGCGATCGGGCCCGACCTGTTTGCATTCTACCGCTCGATCGGGCTGAACCTGAAGCAGCTCTACGGGCAGACCGAGGCTTTCCTTTATCTGACCGCGCAGCCCGACGGCGCTATCTATTCCGATACCGTGGGCGCCGCCTGCCCGAACGTTGACCTGCGCATTTCCGAAAACGGCGAGGTGCTGTTCAAGTCACCGGGTATGTTCGCCGGCTATTTCAAGGACGAGGCCAAGACCGCCGAGGTGATGACGCCGGACGGCTTTGTGAAGACCGGCGATGCCGGTTTCTTCGACGAGAAGACGGGGCAATTGAAGATCATCGATCGCGCCAAGGACGTCGGCAAACTTACCGACGGCACGCTGTTCCCGCCCAAATACATCGAGAACAAGCTCAAGTTTTTTCCCAATATCCGTGAAGTGGTCGCCTATGGCGACCAGCGCGATTTCGTCGCCGTCATGATCAACATCGATTTGACGGCGGTGGGAAGCTGGGCTGAGCGCAACAACGTCGTCTACGCGTCCTATCAGGACCTCGCCGGTCACCCGCTGGTCTACGATATGATCGAAAGTCATGTCGCCGAGGTGAATCGTTCGCTCGCCGAAGATAAGATGTTAGCTGGTGCGCAGATCAAACGCTTCCTGATCCTGCACAAGGAACTCGACGCCGATGACGGCGAGATCACCCGCACCCAGAAAGTGCGCCGTGGGTTAGTGGCCGAACGCTACGCACCGCTGATCGCGGCGCTCTATGACGGCTCCACCGAAGCCGACATTACGACCGAGGTCACCTTCGAGGACGGCCGCAAGGGCATGATCAAGGCGCGAGTGAAGATCCGCGACATGAAGACGGAACCGGCCCCGCCCGTCATGGAGAAAGCGGCATGAGGGCGCCGGGGGGCAGGGAGGTCGCCGTCGGCGATGTGCTGCTGTCGGTCGAGAACGTGTCGCTGTCGTTTGGCGGCGTGAACGCAGTCAACGACGTCTCCTTCGATATTCGTAAAGGCGAAATTCGCGCCATCATCGGCCCGAACGGAGCGGGCAAGACCTCGATGTTGAACGTGATCAACGGCTTCTACCAACCGCAAGAAGGCCGCATCACGTTCAAGGGCGAAACCCGCTCGCAGATGCGCCCCTACGAGGCCGCCCGTGGCGGCATCGCGCGCACGTTCCAGAACGTCGCTCTGTTCCGCGGCATGACATCGCTCGACAACATCATGGCCGGCCGCTCGCTGAAGATGCATAAGAACTTTTTCTGGCAATTGCTGCGCTACGGCCCGGCTATGCGGGAGGAAGTCGAGCACCGCCGCCGGGTCGAAGAGATCATCGACTTCCTCAAGATCCAGGAGATCCGTCGCACGCCGGTCGGCCGGCTGCCTTACGGCTTGCAGAAGCGCGTCGAACTCGGCCGCGCGCTCGCCATGGAGCCCGACCTGCTGCTGCTCGATGAGCCGATGGCCGGCATGAACCTCGAAGAGAAGGAAGATATGTCGCGCTTCGTTCTCGACGTGAACGACCATTACGGCACCACCATCGCGTTGATCGAGCACGACATGGGCGTGGTGATGGACCTGTCCGACCGCGTGGTCGTTCTCGACCACGGCGTCAAGATCGCCGACGGCACGCCGGACGAGGTCAAGAGTGACCAGGCCGTCATCGACGCCTATCTCGGAGTTGCCCATTGAAGAATTTGGCGCATTAGGGGAAAAGTCGATGCACCTCCTCTATCAGATCTTCATCGATCCCTTTGTGCAGATGGGCTCTGCGCCCGATTTGCTGGCGCAGACTTTGTGGGAAGGCCTGGTCGGCGGCATGCTCTATGCGCTGATCGCGCTCGGCTTCGTGCTCATCTTCAAGGCCTCGGGCGTGTTCAATTTCGCGCAAGGCATCATGGTGGTGTTCGCGGCGCTCGACTCTGGTCGGTCTTTACGACGCCGGATTGAACGCCTTTCTCGCGCTCGCGCTGACCGTCGTGGTGATGTTTGTGCTCGCCTTTGCCATCGAGCGGGTGGTCTTGCGGCCGCTGGTCAACCAGCCCGACATCATTCTATTCATGGCCACCTTCGGGATCACTTATTTCCTCATCGGTTTCGGCGAGTTCGTGTTCGGCGGCGATCCCAAGGTCATGATCACCGAAGCGCTCTATCTGCCCAAGGGCTCGGTCACCTATCACACGCTCGGCGGCATCGTGCAGTTGCAGAAACTCGACATCGCCGCGGCCATCGTTGCCTCGATCATGGTGGCGGGCCTCGCGTTGTTCTTCTCCAAGACCCGCATCGGGCGCGCGCTGCGCGCAGTGGCCGACAGTCATTCGGCGGCGCTCTCGGTTGGCATCTCGCTCGAACAGATTTGGGTGATCGTCTGGTTCGCCGCCGGCCTGGTCGCATTGGTCACCGGCATCTTCTGGGGCGCGCGCTCGGATGTGTCCTTCGCGCTCGAGGTCATCGCGCTCAAGGCGCTGCCGGTGCTTATCCTCGGCGGCTTCACGTCGGTTCCGGGCGCGATCGTCGGCGGTCTCATTATCGGCGTCGGTGAAAAGCTGGGGGAATTTTACTGGGGACCGCTGGTCGGTGGCGGCACCGACGCCTGGTTTGCCTACGTGATCGCGCTGGTGTTCCTGTTGTTCCGTCCGCAGGGACTGTTCGGCGAACGCATTATCGAGCGGGTGTAAAACATGACTCCGAAAAGTCGGAACCGGTTTTCGGATAAGATCATGCTCAAAATAGAGTAAGAAACATGTTTTACCGTGAAGCCGGCCAGTACAAGACCAGCTACGCCAGCGACCAGGCGATCTTCCCGATTTTGCAGGACCGGATCGGGCTTGCGATCATTCTGCTCGCGGCGCTGGCCATTCCGCTGACGAACAACGACTTCCTGATCAACGCGGTGATGATCCCGTTCCTGATCTTTGCGCTGGCGGCGATCGGGCTCAATCTGCTCACCGGTTACACCGGGTTGCTTTCGCTCGGCACCGGGGCGTTCATGGGCGTTGGCGCTTACGCCTGCTACAAGCTGACATCGATCTTCCCCGGCGTGAATATCATCGTCTGGATCGTCGCGTCGGGCTTTTTCGCGGCCGCCGTTGGCGCCATTTTCGGTCTGCCTTCTCTGCGCATCAAAGGCTTTTATCTCGCGATCGCGACGTTGGCCGCGCAGTTTTTCCTGGAGTGGTGCTTTATCCGCATTTCGTGGCTTTATAATTACAATATCTCCGGCGCTATCGAGGTGCCGCAGCGCGAATTGTTCGGCATTATCATTACGGGTCCGCGCGCCACCGCGGAGACCCGCTATTACATCGTGCTTGCGATCGTAGTGGTGATGACGTGGTTTGCGTCCAATCTGGTGCACGGTCGCATCGGCCGCAGCTGGATGGCGGTACGCGACATGGACATCGCGGCCGAGCTCATGGGCATCCGTCTCTTGCCGACGAAGTTGCTCGCCTTCGCGGTGTCCTCGTTCTACTGCGGCGTTGCCGGCGCCATGTTGGTGTTCTTGTGGTACGGTGGCGCGGAACCGGCTGTATTCAACATCAATCAGAGCTTCAACACGCTGTTCATGATCATCATCGGCGGCCTCGGCAGCCTGCTTGGCGCGTTCCTGGGGGCTGCGCTGATTTATATCCTGCCGATCGTGCTGCGGTTTGTCCCGGAAAACCTCGGCCTGGCGCTGAATGCCGATACCGTCGAACACATCACGTTCATGATTGTCGGCGCGCTGATCGTGTTTTTCCTGATCGTCGAGCCGGCCGGGCTTGCCCGCTTGTGGCAGGTCGGCAAGCAAAAATTGAGGGTGTGGCCGTTTCCCTATTGATGGTGCAAGATAGGGCCAATTTCCGACCGCAGCGGGAAAAGCCGCGGATCCGAAAGCGCCTCCTGGCTTAAGCGGGAGGCGAAGTAGAGAAACCAGAGGCGCGCCGTCACAGGCGCGAACCAAAGGGAGGAACAAATGAAGGCAAGACGACTGATTGTTGCGTTTGCTTGCGCGGGGCTGCTCGGTGGCGCCGCGCTTGCGAGTAAGGCTCAGGCGGCAGACAGCATCTATATTCCGCTGTTGACCTACCGCACCGGACCTTACGCCAACTCCGGCATCCCGATCGCCAACGGCATGCACGACTACTTCACCATGCTCAACGAGCGTGACGGCGGCATCGGCGGCGTGAAGCTCAACGTCGAAGAGTGCGAAACCGGTTACGACACCAAGAAGGGCGTGGAGTGCTGGGAGCAGGTCAAGGGCAAGAATCCGGTTGCGGTCAATCCGTACTCGACCGGAATTACGCTGCAGCTGATCCCGAAAGCGGCGGTCGACAAGATCCCGGTCCTGTCGATGGCCTACGGCCTGTCCGCCTCGGCGGTCGGCAACGACTTCCCCTGGATCTTCAACCCGCCGGCCACCTATTGGGACGGCATGTCGATGATCATCCGCTATATCGGCGGCAAGGAAGGCGGCCTCGACAAGCTCAAGGGCAAGACCGTCGGCTTCATCTATCTCGATGCCGGTTACGGCCGTGAGCCGATCCCGCTCCTGCAACAGCTCGCCAAGGACTACGGCTTTAACGTGAAGCTTTATCCGGTGGCCGGCAAGGAGATGCAGGACCAGTCAGCACAGTGGCTGTCCGTCCGTCGCGACCGTCCGGCCTGGATGATCATGTGGGGCTGGGGCGCCATGAACCCGACGGCGGTCAAGCGCGCGGCCGAGAACGGCTATCCGATGGATCACTTCATCGGCGTGTGGTGGTCGGGCTCCGATGACGATGCCCGTGGCGGCGGTGCACAGGCCAAGGGGTACCTGGCGCTCAACTTCAACGGTCTCGGCGACAACTACCCGGCGATCCAGGACATCAAGAAGTACGTCGTGGACAAGGGCAAGAGCCAGGTCGAGAAGGACAAGTTCGCCGAGAACTTCTACGACCGCGGCGTCTTCAACGCAGTGCTGCTCGCGGAAGCGATCCGCAACGCGCAGAAGATTACCGGCAAAAAGGTCGTGGTGGGTGCCGACGTCCGCCGTGGACTCAAGTCGCTCAATATCGACGCGGCGCACTGGAAGGCGCTGGGTCTGCCGGACTTCGGGACGGTGATCCACGTGACCTGCACCGACCACAACGGCCACAGCCCGGCCTACATGCAGCAATGGGACGGCGCCAAGTGGACGAAGGTCTCCGACTGGATCGAGCCTATGAAGGATAAGGTCGAACCGCTGCTGAACGCGGCCGCCGCCGACTACGTCAAGAAGAACACCGGCTGGCCGAAGCGTACCGAGGCTTGCGACAAGTCGTCGTAAGCGACAGCTCTGCCAACTAACGACCTCTCCCCGTTCGCGGGGAGAGGTCTATCCTTCGAGAGATCACGATGTCCGCCGTCGAACAAAACGCCGCGCAAGCCGAACAGATCCTCTCGGTCAACAATATCGAGGTGATCTACGATCACGTCATCTTGGTGCTCAAGGGCGTATCGCTCGCCGTGCCGAAGGGCGGTATCGTGGCGCTGCTCGGCGCCAACGGCGCCGGCAAGACCACCACGCTGAAGGCGATCTCCAACCTGCTGCACGCCGAGCGCGGCGACGTCACCAAGGGCTCCATCCTGTTCGAAGGCGCCGAGATACAGGACCAGTCACCCAATGAACTGGTGCGCCGCGGCTGCATTCAGGTGATGGAGGGCCGCCACTGTTTTGGCCACCTCACCATCGAGGAGAATTTGCTCACCGGCGCCTTCACCCGGCGCGACGGCAAGGCGGCGATCAAGCGCGACATGGAGATGGTCTACGGCTATTTCCCCAAATTGCGCGAGCGCAAGGATTCGCTTGCCGGCTATACCTCAGGCGGCGAACAGCAGATGTGCGCGATCGGCCGTGCGCTGATGTCGCGGCCGAAGATGATTCTGCTCGACGAGCCATCGATGGGGCTTGCCCCGCAAATCGTCGAGGAGATTTTCGAAATCGTCAAAGACCTGAACGACAAGGAAGGCGTTTCTTTCCTGCTCGCCGAGCAGAATACCTTCATGGCGCTGAAATTTGCGCGTTACGGCTACATTCTCGAAAACGGCCGCGTGGTGATGGACGGCGACGCCAAGGCGTTGGCCGAGAACGAGGACGTCAAGGAATTCTACCTCGGCACCTCTGGCGGCAAGCGCAAGTCCTTCCGCGAGGGCAAGCATTATCGCCGCAGGAAGCGGTGGCTGTCGTAATCTCTATATCATTTCGCGGCGCGACCATTTGCGAGTGAACCCGGATTCCATAATCACAGACCGGGGTTATGGGTTTTCGGGTTCGCGGCCATCAGCCGCGCCCCGGAATGACCGTTGAAGGGGCATGTAATGACCGACCACTACGACTCTCTCGAAACCCGCCCGCGCACTTTGCGCGACAGCGAGGAATTCGCGGTCCTGCCCAAGATCGTCGCGCATGCGATGCAGGCGCCGGCCTGGGCAAAGCATCTCGCCGGTATCAATGCGCACGAGATCAATTCGCGCGCCACGCTCGCCAAATTGCCGGTGCTGCACAAAGCCGACATCGCTGCCTTGCAGAAGGAAAGTCCGCCCTTTGGCGGCCTCAACGTCACCCCGCCAGGCAAGGTCCGCCGCCTGTTGATGTCGCCGGGCCCGATCTTCGAGCCGGAGGGAGACGGCAAGGACTGGTATGGCGCCGCGCGTGCGCTCTTTGCCGCCGGCTTCCGTCCCGGCGATATCGTGCACAATTCCTTCGCCTATCACCTGACGCCCGGCGGGTTTATCTTAGAATCGGGTGCGCATGCGCTCGGTTGCGCCGTCATTCCGGGCGGCGTCGGCAACACCGAACAGCAACTCGACGCCATCGCGCACTACAAACCGGCAGGTTATGTCGGTACGCCGGATTTCCTGAAAATTTTGCTCGATACCGCCGAAAAGTCCGGCAAGGACGCCTCGTCCATCAAGCGTGCGCTGGTCTCCGGCGCGGCGTTGCCGGCCTCGCTGCGCGAGGAACTCGGGCGCCGCGGTATTGCCGTGTTGCAGTGCTATGCGACCGCCGAACTCGGCGTCATTGCTTATGAGAGCGAGGCACGCGAAGGCATGATCGTCAACGAATGCGTCATCGTCGAAATCGTGCGTCCCGGCACCGGCGATCCGGTCGCGGAAGGCGAGGTGGGCGAGGTGGTTGTCACATCGTTCAATCCCGACTATCCGATGATCCGGCTCGGCACCGGCGATCTTTCCGCGCTCCTGCCCGGTCTGTCGCCATGCGGGCGCACCAATATCCGCATCAAGGGCTGGATGGGCCGCGCCGACCAAACAGCCAAAGTGAAAGGCATGTTCGTTCATCCCAAGCAGATCGCCGAAGTGGCAGCGCGTCATCCGGAATTAAACAAGCTGCGTCTCGTCGTCGGCCGCGAGAGCGAGCAGGACACCATGACGCTGATGGCGGAAAGCGCCGCGCGCGATGCAAAGCTTGAAACGGCGATCGCCGCAACCTTGCAATCGGTTACCAAGCTGAAAGGCGCCGTCAAACTGGTCGCACCCGGCGATCTCCCCAACGACGGCAAGGTGATCGCCGACGAGCGAAAAGTATGAATCTGGCGACTGCGCACCACCACCTGCCGACGGATCATCCGACGACGTTGCCGCGCCGCATTGGTGTGCTGCTGGTCAATCTCGGCACGCCGGATGCGACCGACTACTGGTCGATGCGCCGCTATCTGAAGCAGTTTCTATCCGACCCGCGTGTCATCGAAGAGCATCGCCTTAAGTGGTGGTTGATTCTGCATTTGTTTGTTCTGCCCTTTCGTCCGGGCCGCAAGGGCCGCGACTACGACAAAATCTGGAACAAGGAGCGCAATGAAGGCCCGTTGAGGACCATCACGCGCTCGCAATCCGACAAGCTCGAAGAGATGCTCGACAAGGTCGATACGCGCGTCCGGGTCGACTGGGCGATGCGCTATGGCAACCCGTCTATCGAGTCGCGGCTGGAGGCGCTCGCCGATCAAAACTGCGATCGCATTCTGGTGGTGCCGCTTTATCCGCAATACGCGGCGGCAACCAGCGCGACGGTCTGCGACGAAGTGTTCAAGGCGCTGGTCAAGATGCGCTTCCAGCCGACACTGCGGGTGGCGGCACCGTATTACGACCAGCCCGCCTACATCGACGCGCTGGTGAACTCGGTGAATGCGGAGCTGGCAAAGCTGAGCTTCAAGCCCGACGTGATCCTCGCCTCCTTTCACGGCATGCCGGAGGCCTATCTGCACAACGGCGATCCCTATTATTGCCACTGCGCCAAGACCGCCCGGCTGCTGCGCGAGCGGCTCGAGCTCGGCAAAGAGCAGATGATCATGACGTTCCAGTCGCGCTTTGGTCCTGACGAGTGGCTCAAGCCTTACACCGACGAAACGGTAAAGCGGCTGGGCGAAGAGGGCGTGAAAAACCTGGCCGTCGTCATGCCGGGCTTTGCCGCCGATTGCCTGGAGACTCTGGAAGAGATCAGCATGGAGAATGCCGAGATCTTTCATAAGGCGGGAGGCGAAAACTTTGCCGCGATCCCCTGCCTCAACGATTCCCCGCTCGGCATGGCGGTGATCCGCGACGTCGTTACCCGCGAGCTCAAAGGCTGGGTTTAGGCCCATTTTGCCGCCGCTTCGGGCCGGCAACGCCTCGTTAACCATACCCCTTTAGCGTCCGTTAACCACTTTCCGCCGGTTCCGCGGGCACGTGCCTATGCGCGTGCTGCGCGGACGGCTCTTGGAGGCCGTGAGGAGCGACGTGCAGCGCCCACGTTATCGATCAGTTTTGCGCGGAGTCTGCGTGGCACTGGCTGCGGGTCTCGCGCTGGTCGGCCGGGACGCAAGCGCGCAGACGGCGATGGTGCAATCCGATCCGCTGGCGCCGCAGCTCGACAGCAATCCGGACAACCCGCCGCGGTTCGAGCAAGCGGACGCGCCGGCACGGCAACGATCGCGCTTTCAGCCGCTCGCGCCGCCGGTGTCGGGTGCCGGCACGACCGGCTTCGATTCCACCAACGCTCGCAAGAAGATCAGGGCCATCAGCAGGAGCAAACCGACGCCTGCGGCGAGGTCAGTGACGCCATCGCCAACGACCTCGACATTATCGTCACCATTGACGCCACCACCTTTGGGAGCGGCCGCGATGGCTGCCACGCCGTCGCCCTACGACGTGCCGCAAATTCCGCCCGAGGATACGGATGCGGAGATCACATCTTCCGCGCCGGGCGCGCCGCCGATCGAAAACGTCGGTCCGATCCGCAAGCCGATCCCCAAGCGCAAGGCGCTCGAGGCGCAGGACCCTTATGAACCGCTCGGCATTCGCGCCGGCGGCTTCGATCTGTTCCCGTCGCTCGAACTCACCGGCGGCTACGACACCAATCCGGGCCAGACGGCAAGCGAAAAGGCCGCATGGCTTTATACGATTGCGCCGGAACTGCGCGCGCAGTCGCACTGGTCGCGGCACGAACTGAAGGCCGACTTGCGCGGCAGCTACACCGGATACAGTCCCGATCAGACGCCGACGCTGAGCCGGCCGAATATCAACGGCACGGTCGACGGCCGCATCGACGTCACCAGCCGCACGCGTATCGATCTCAACAGCCGCCTCGTCGTGTCGAGCGACAATCCCGGCAGCCCCAACTTGCAGGCCGGCCTTGCCAAGCTGCCGCTCAATGCAACGTTCGGCGGCAGCGCCGGTATCGGCCATCGCTTCAACCGCTTCGATCTTTCGGTGAAGGGTGGCGCCGAGCGCACTGTCTATCAAAACTCGGAGTTGACCGACGGCTCTACCGCCAGCAACGACGATCGCAATTACGATCAGTTCAGCGGCACACTCCGCGGTGGCTACGAACTCCTGCCCGGTGTCGTACCTTATGCCGAAGTCACCGCCGATCGGCGTGAGCACGATCTCGAAACTGACTATTCGGGCTATCAGCGCGATTCCCGCGGGCTGACCGGCAAGATCGGGTCGACGTTTAAGTTGTCACACACGCTCACCGGCGAAATCGCCATCGGCTATACCGAGCGCAAATATCAGGATCCGCGTCTGCAGAATCTTTCCGGTCTCATCGGCGATGCCTCGCTGGTGTGGACCGCGAGCGCGCTCACCACGGTCAAGCTCATCGGCTCATCGACGGTGGGTGAATCAACGCAGCCCGGCGTGTCCGGTGTGCTCTACCGAAACGTCGGCGTCCAGGTCGACCACGCCTTCCGCCGCTGGTTGATCGGGACCCTGAAAGCCGGCTTCGGCGATAACGACTATATTGGCGACCAGCGCAACGACAAACTCTACTCGCTCGGCGCAGGATTGACCTACAAGTTCGATCGCGAATTTTGGCTCACCGGCTCGTTCCAGCAGAATTGGCTGCACTCCAACCAGCCCGGCAACAATTACGACGAGAGCATTTTCCTGCTCACGCTACGCGTTCAGCGCTGAACGTTATTCGTCGTCGAGCAAATGCCGCAGCTCGGCGCGGAAATCGGGCGCGATATCGGGCCGTTCCAGCGCGTAAGCGACGTTGGCGGCGAGGAAGCCGATCTTGGAACCGCAGTCGAAGCTGCGGCCTTCGAATTCCAGGCCATAAAAGGGCTGTGTCTTCGACAGCGTCAACATGGCATCGGTCAACTGGATTTCGCCGCCGGCGCCGGCCGCCTGCTTTTCGAGCAGGTCGAAGATCTCCGGCTGCAGGATATAACGCCCGGTAATGGTGAGGTTCGACGGTGCCTCGGCCGCCTTCGGCTTTTCCACCATTTTTGTGATTTCGAAGGCCTTGCCCTTGCTCTCGCCGACGCCGACCACGCCGTACATGTGGACGCGCTCTTTCGGGACTTCCTCGACCGCGATGATATTGGCGTTGGTGTCGAGGGATTTGGCCGCCTCGATCATCTGGGCGAGGCAGCCTGGCTGGTTCTGCACCAGCACGTCGGGCAACAGAAGCGCGAATGGCTCGTTGCCGACCAGTTCACGCGCGCACCAGACCGCGTGGCCCAAGCCCAGCGGCGACTGCTGGCGGGTGAAGCTCGCGGTTCCCGCCTCCGGCAGGTCCTGCGACAAAAGCGCCAGGTCCGCCTTTTTGCCGCGTTCCGTCAGCGTGAGTTCCAGCTCGAACTGGCGGTCAAAATGATCTTCGATCACGCTCTTGTTCCGCCCAGTCACGAAGATGAAGTGCTCGATGCCGGCCTGACGGGCCTCGTCGACCACATGCTGAATGAGCGGTCGGTCAACGACGGGCAGCATTTCCTTGGGCATGGCCTTGGTGGCAGGCAAAAAGCGGGTTCCAAGGCCGGCGACAGGGAAAATGGCTTTGCGAATATGGGTCATAGGGGCGGGGCCGGATGTTGACTATATATGGAAAAAGCACGAGGAGGCCCGCGGGTCCAGATGCTGGTTGCGCTACCATTAACGCCCTAGAAACGATATCGGGTCACCGATAGAGCGGGCGGGAAAGAGCACAAGCGTGGGGAACGGCATGCGAAGGACGTCTGTTATCGCCGCAGTTCTGATCGCGGTCGCAACCGGCACCGCGGCAGCGCAGAGCACGACAGGTACCGTCACGCCCGAGCGGCCGCAAGCGCCGCCTTGGAGTGGCCAAGACGGCGCTTCCGGCAATCCGCATATGACCGCGCAGGCAATCCGCGCTGCGGCGGCGAACTTCCACCGCTGCCTGGAGGGGCTGTGGCCGCTGGCCGCCCGCCGCCATATTTCGCGTGCAACTTTTGACCGTTATGTCCGCCCGCTCACGCCCGATCTGCGGATCATGGATCTGCTCGACAACCAGCCCGAATTCACAAAATCGATTTGGGACTACCTCGACATTCTGGTGAACGATGACCGCATCGAGAAAGGGCGCGAGCTCTTGGCGAAATATCGCGGCACGTTCGACGCCGTTGAACGCGCCTACGGTGTCGACCGCTACATCATCACCGCCATCTGGGGCGTGGAAAGCAATTACGGCACCCTCGGCGGTGATCGTCCGGTGCTGCGCTCGACGGCGACGCTCGCGTGCGTCGGCCGCCGGCAGAAATACTTTCGCGATGAGTTCCTCTCAACACTCGAGATCCTGCATCGCGGTGACGTCAAGCCGGACCGTCTCGTCGGCTCCTGGGCCGGCGCCTTTGGGCCGACGCAGTTCATGCCGACATCGTTCAAGCGCTTCGCCGTCGATTTCGACCACGATGGCCATCGCGATGTGGTTGACTCTGTGCCCGATCTCATCGCGTCCACCGCCAACAACCTGAAAAAAGATGGTTGGCATCCCGGCGAAACCTGGGGCTACGAAGTGGTGCTGCCGGCCAATTTTAATTTCATGCTGGCCGATCACCACAAGGTCAAATCGATCGGCGACTGGCAGCGTTACGGATTGACGCGCCCGGGCGGCAAGCCATTCCCGCGGCCGAAAGATCAGGCCTTCCTGCTGGTGCCGGCGGGCGTGCAGGGACCTGGCTTCTTGATGCTGAACAATTTCAAGGTGCTGATGCGATACAATCCGGCCGAGGCCTACGCTTTGGCCATCGGCCATCTGTCCGACCGGCTCCGCGGCGGCGAACCGTTCGTTCAGAAATGGCCGCGCTACGAACGGGTGCTGTCGCGCGACGAGCGCCTGGAACTCCAGCAGCGTCTTGCCCAGCGTGGCTACGACGTCGGCGAGCCCGATGGGCGGCTTGGCGCCAAGACACGGTCCGCCATCCGCGCGTTCCAGGCCCGAAACGGCAAAATTCCCGATGGATTCGCCTCCGGCGTCGTTCTGGACAAGCTGCGCGGACAATGAAGGTTAACGCCATAAACGGGTGACCTTCGAGTTGACATTTTTTGCGCGCTATTGACCCATGGACGCGAGCCGGTGGGTGCAGGCGGCGGGCCTTGCCGCCGCAGGTCCTGTCGGCGCTTAAGGCGAGCGATATGTTGAGGAAATTGCGGATTTCACGTTGGTTTGCCGGCGCGGTCGTCCTGGCCGTGGTCGAATGCGCAGCCGTGGCCGCGGTCCAACTCGCTTTCACCGACACCGCGCACGCGCAATTCCGCCGCCATCAATATCGCAGCGGTGGCTTTTTCGAACAACTGTTCGGCGGCCCCTTCAACCAGCCGCGCAATTACCAGCGTCAGGAGGAGCCGTCGCGCTCGGCTCCCTCGCAGCACGTCGATCATTCACGTGCTCCGAATGGACCTAAAACGGAAAAGGATGAGACGCCCTCGACGACCATCGTGGTCATGGGCGACGGCATGTCCGATTGGCTCGGTTACGGTCTTGATGACGCGTTTTCCGATGATCCCGGCGTTGCCATCGTCCGCAAGGACAAGCAGCGCTCCGGCCTGATCCGTTACGATGCCAAGAGCACCCTCGATTGGTGGCACGCGGTCCGCGATATCCTGAGCAAGCAAAAGGCGAACTACGTGGTCATGATGCTCGGGCTGAACGACCGCGAGAGCATCCGCGAAAGAGACGTCGCCAAGGAAGACGAAACGCGTAAGGCCGAAAAAGAACAAGCCAAAAACGCGGCCAACAAAGACGCGCAGAAAAAAGATCAGGCCGGCGCTGCGCAAGACAAGAAAGCCGGACAAGAAAAACGAGCAGGACAAGAAGGCCATCGCGGCGCCGGAGCCCAAGACAGCGAACGGCATTATCGAATTTCGCAGCGATCTCTGGGCCAAAGTTTATTCGCGCCGCATCGACGAGACGATCGCCGCGCTCAAGAGCAAGGGCGTGCCGGTATTCTGGGTCGGCCTCCCGTCGATCCGCGGCACCAAGTCGACGGCGGATGCCGTCTATCTCAACGATCTATTCCGCGCACGCGCCGAACGCGCCGGTATCAATTATATCGACGTGTGGGACGGCTTCGTCGATGAGTCCGGCAAATACTCGACTTATGGCCCCGACTACGAGGGGCAGACACGGCGGTTGCGTTCGGCGGATGGCGTCTTTTTTACAAAATCCGGTGCGCGCAAACTCGCACACTACGTCGAACGTGAAATCCGCCGCTACATGAGCAACCGCTCGCTGCAGGTGGTGCTGCCGAGCGGACCTCTGACGCCGACTCCGGAAGGCGGCAAGCCCGCGGCGCGCCCTGTGATCGGGCCGGTGATTCCTTTAACCGCGACGACCGGCACGACCGACCAGTTGCTCGGCGGCGCCAATACGCGCCCGACCTACGGCGACGCCATCGCCAACGACGTTCTGGTCAAGGGTGAATCGATTGCAGCGCCCGCGGGACGGGCGGACAATTTCGTCTGGCAACACGGCGGGACCGCCAATAACGCCGGCGGGATGACGAATAACGCTCAAAAGTCGTCAGCGCAGCAGCCTGCGGGAGAAAAACGAGCCGTTGTTTTGCCGACGGCCGCGCCCAACAAACGCACCGTCCGGCAAATCGACATCAATGCCGGCAACCAGAACCAGAGCGCGACGCCCAATCCCACTGTCAACAACAAGGATGCCGGCAAGGCGGCGGAGCCGGAAAAGACGGCGCAAAAAGAATCGGCGGCCGAACAAAAAGCCGCGCAGGAAGCGCAAGCCGCGCCGAAGCCCGAACGTCACACCACGACGCGCCGGCGCGTGAACTTCCCATTCAATCCGTTCAACCTGTTTCGCTGATTCTGGAGCCGCGTTACCGCGGCAGCGTCGTCGATCCCATCAGGAACGTATCGACCGCATGCGCGCACTGGCGACCCTCGCGGATCGCCCACACGACCAGCGATTGCCCGCGGCGCATGTCGCCGGCGGCGAAGACTTTCGGGATCGACGTCGCATAGGCCTCGGTGTCGGCTTTGACATTTCCGCGCTGGTCGAGTCCAAGCCCCAATGCCTTGACCATGCCCTCGTGCAGCGGATGCACGAAGCCCATGGCGAGCAGCACGAGGTCGGCTTCGATCTCGAATTCCGTGCCCGGCACGGGTTTCAGCTTGCCGTCGACGTGGACGCAATGCAGCGTCTTGACGTTGCCATTCTCGCCCGAAAATTTCTGTGTCAGCACGGCGAATTCACGCGTGGCGCCCTCCTCGTGGCTTGACGAGGTGCGCAGCTTGAGCGGCCAGTCCGGCCAGGTCAGTTCCTTGTTCTCGTGCTCGGGCGGCTGCGGCATGATCTCGAAATTGACGACCGAGACAGCGCCCTGACGGATCGAAGTGCCGATGCAATCGGAACCGGTATCGCCGCCACCGATCACGACGACCTTCTTGCCGGCCGCCAGGATCGGCTCGGCCGCCGTCGGCGTTTCGCCCGAAACGCGGCGGTTCTGCTGCGGCAGAAACTCCATCGCGAAATGGATTCCTTTCAGCTCACGCCCGGGGATCGGTAGGTCGCGTGGCTTTTCTGCGCCGCCCGAAAGCACGACTGCGTCGTGCTCGGCGACCAGCTTGTCGACCGGCAGGTCGACGCCGACATCGGTATTGTAGTGGAAGATCACGCCCTCCGCCGTCATCTGCTCGACACGGCGGTCGACATGGATCTTTTCCATCTTGAAGTCGGGGATGCCGTAGCGGAGCAGGCCGCCGGCCTTCGCCCAACGCTCATAAATATGCACATCGTGGCCGGCGCGCGCGAGCTGTTGCGCGCAGGCCAGGCCCGCCGGGCCGGAACCGACCACGGCAACTTTCTTGCCGGTCTTGTGCGCCGGCAATTCGGGCGTGAGCCCCTGCGCGATGGCGCGGTCTGCGATCTCACATTCGATCGTCTTGATGGTGACCGGGTTCTCATCGATGTTGAGCGTGCAGGAGGCCTCGCACGGCGCCGGGCAGACGCGGCCGGTTACTTCCGGAAAATTGTTGGTCGAATGCAGGTTGCGCGCCGCCTCATCCCAATGCGCGCGATAGACGAGATCGTTCCAGTCCGGAATCTGGTTATTGACCGGACAGCCAGTCGGCGCGCCGGTGATGCGGTTGGCGCCGTGGCAATAGGGCACGCCGCAATCCATGCAGCGCGCGGCCTGGTCGCGCAGCTCCTGTTCGGGCAGCGGCAACACGAACTCGTGCCAGTGCTTGATGCGCTCGGCAGCCGGTTCGTATTTGCGATCGTGCCGCTCGATTTCGAGAAAGCCTGTGACCTTACCCATACTACTCCGCGGCCTGCATGGTATCGGCCTTCTCCTTTGCCATCTCGGCGAGCGCGCGGCGGAATTCGACCGGCATCACTTTCTTGAACAGCGGGCGATAGCGCTTCCAGTCGGCCATGATCGCGGCCGCGCGCGTGGAGCCCGTATAGCGCACGTGGTCGGCAATCAACATGCGCAGCCGTTCGGCGTCCTTCGTCGTCAGATCCGCCATGACCTCGACGCGGCCATGACTTTCCAGATCGTAGCCGTACTCCTGCTCGGCGGCGTCCTCTTCCTCCGGCACCGGCTCGAGCTCGACCATCGCAAGATTGCAGCGCGATTTGAAGCTGTTGTCCTCATCGAGCACGTAGGCAATGCCGCCCGACATGCCGGCGGCGAAATTGCGCCCGGTATAGCCCAGCACGACGACGACGCCGCCGGTCATGTATTCGCAGCAGTGATCGCCTGCTCCCTCGATAATGGCGACGGCGCCGGAATTGCGCACAGCGAAACGCTCGCCGGCGACGCCGCGGAAATAACATTCGCCGGAAATCGCGCCGTACAGCACGGTGTTGCCGACGATGATCGATTCCTCCGGCACCACGCCGGATTCCGCGGGCGGCCGGATGATGAGGCGGCCGCCCGAAAGGCCTTTGCCGACATAGTCATTGGCGTCGCCTTCCAACTCGAAGGTGATGCCGCGCGCCAGCCAGGCGCCGAAAGACTGTCCTGCGGTGCCGGTGAAGCGCACATGGATGGTGCCGTCGGGCAAACCCTCATGGCCGTAGCGCTTGGCCACTTCGCCCGAGAGCATGCCGCCCGCCGCGCGGTCGGTGTTGCCGATGGTCATTTTCAGTCGCACGGCCGCGCCGCGGTCGAGGGCGGCCTGCGCCTCCGCGATCAGCTTGCGGTCGAGGATGGTCGCAATCTTGTGGTCCTGCGCCTCGCAATTGTAGATCGCGGTGCCTTTGCCGGCCTGTGGCTTGAGGAATAGCTTGGAGAAGTCGAGGCCCTTGGCCTTCCAGTGCTCAAGCAGACGCCGCTGGTCGAGCATCTGCATCTGGCCGACCATCTCGTCGAAGGTGCGGTAGCCGAGCTGCGCCATCAGTTCGCGCACTTCTTCGGCGACGAAGAAGAAATAATTGATGACGTGCTCGGGCTGGCCCTTGAAGCGCTTGCGCAGCACTGGATCTTGCGTCGCCACGCCGACCGGGCAGGTGTTGAGGTGACACTTACGCATCATGATGCAGCCGGCGGCAATCAATGGCGCGGTCGCAAAACCGAATTCGTCGGCGCCGAGCAACGCACCCACCACCACGTCGCGACCGGTGCGTACGCCGCCGTCGACCTGCACCGCGATGCGCCCGCGCAGGCGGTTGGCGACCAACGTCTGGTGCGTCTCGGCAAGGCCGATCTCCCACGGCGAGCCGGCGTGTTTGATCGAGGTGAGGGGGCTTGCACCCGTTCCGCCCTCGTAGCCGGAGATGGTGACGTGATCGGCGCGCGCTTTCGAAACGCCGGCGGCGACCGTGCCGACGCCGACTTCGGAAACGAGCTTCACCGATACGTCGCCGGTGGGGTTGACGTTCTTCAGATCGAAAATGAGCTGGGCAAGGTCTTCGATCGAATAAATGTCATGGTGCGGCGGCGGCGAGATGAGGCCGACGCCAGGTGTCGAATGGCGAACTTTGGCGATGGTCTTGTCGACCTTGTGGCCGGGCAACTGGCCGCCTTCACCGGGCTTGGCGCCTTGCGCCATCTTGATCTGCATCATATCCGAGTTGACGAGGTACTCCGCGGTGACGCCGAAGCGGCCCGACGCCACCTGCTTGATGGCCGAGCGCATGGAATCGCCGTTCGGCATCGGCTTGAAGCGGTCGGTCTCCTCGCCGCCTTCGCCCGTGTTCGACTTGCCGCCGATGCGGTTCATGGCGATAGCGAGTGTGGTATGGGCTTCGCGTGAAATCGAGCCGAACGACATGGCGCCGGTGGAGAAGCGCCGCACGATATTCTTGGCCGGTTCGACATCCTCGAGCGGAACCGGGTTGCGGCCGTCCTCTTCTGCTTTGCCGATGCGGAACAGCCCGCGGATGGTGGTGAGCCGCTCGTTCTGCTCGTCCACCAGTTGGGCATAGGCGCGGTAGTGATCCTGCGAATTGCCGCGCACGGCGTGCTGCAGGTTGGAGACGGTCTGCGCCGTCCAAACATGGTCCTCGCCGCGCACGCGCACGGCATAGTCGCCGCCGACGTCGAGCATGGTTTTGTAGATCGGCGCGTCAGAGAAAGCGTCGCGGTGACGGCGTACCGTCTCCTCAGCGATCTCGGCCAGACCGACGCCCTCGATGCGGGTGTGCGTGCCGGTGAAATACTGGTCGACGAAGTCCTGCTTCAGGCCGACGGCGTCGAAAATCTGCGCGCCGCAATAGGACTGGTAGGTGGAGATGCCCATCTTGGACATCACCTTCAACAAGCCCTTGTTGATCGCCTTGGTATAGCGCTTGACGATTTCCTTGTCGTCGAGCTGCAGCGGCAGGTCGTCCTTGCCGGCAATCAGCGATTCGAAGGCAAGATAGGGGTTGATCGCCTCCGCGCCGTAGCCGGCAAGGCAGGCAAAATGATGCACTTCGCGCGGCTCGCCCGTCTCCAGCACCATGCCGACCGAGGTGCGCAGGCCCTTGCGGATCAGATGATGGTGAACCGTCGCGCAGGCAAGCAGCGACGGGATCGGAATGCGATCGGCGCCGGCCTTGCGATCGGAGAGGATGATGATGTTGCAGTCGCCGCGCACTTCCTCTTCGGCCAGCTCACACAAGGCGTCGAGCGCCCAGGCCATGCCGTCGGCGCCGTGTTCGGCGGGGAAGGTGATGTCGAGCGTGCGCGACTGAAAATGATCGCCGCTCATGGTTTCGATCGAGCGGATCTTTTCGAAGTCCTCGTTCGTGAGGATCGGCTGGCGCACTTCCAGCCGCTTAATAGTGGAGGTGCCTTCCAGATCGAACAAATTAGGCCGCGGTCCGATGATGGAGACGAGGCTCATCACCAGCTCTTCCCGGATCGGATCGATCGGCGGGTTCGTCACCTGCGCGAAGTTCTGCTTGAAATAGGTGAACAGCGGCTTCGGCTTGTCCGATAGCGCCGCGATCGGCGCGTCGTTGCCCATGGAGCCGATCGCTTCTTCGCCCGTCGCCGCCATCGGCGTCATCAGGAATTTCAGGTCTTCCTGCGTGTAGCCGAACATCTGCTGGCGATCGAGCAGCGCAAGGTTCGACTTCGGCGCTTCGTTTTCGGTGCTCGGCAGGTCCTCCAGCACGAGCTGCGTGTTCGCCAGCCACTCCTTGTAAGGGTGGCTCTTGGCGAGCTCGGCCTTCAGTTCCTCGTCGGGGATGAGCCGGCCTTCGTCGAGGTCGACCAGCAGCATCTTGCCAGGCTGCAGCCGCCACTTCTTGATGATGTTCTTCTCCTCGATCGGCAGCACGCCCATCTCGGACGCCATCACGATGCGATCGTCGCGCGTAATGTAGTAGCGCGCCGGGCGCAGGCCGTTGCGGTCGAGCGTGGCGCCGATCTGCCGGCCGTTGGTGAAGGCGATTGCCGCCGGGCCATCCCACGGCTCCATCAGCGCGGCGTTGTATTCGTAGAAGGCGCGTCGTTCCTCGTCCATCAGCGGATTGCCCGCCCAGGCCTCCGGAATCATCATCATCATCGCATGCGCGAGCGTGTATCCACCTTGCGTGAGGAATTCGAGCGCGTTGTCGAAGCAAGCGGTGTCCGACTGCCCCTCATAGGAAATCGGCCAAAGCTTGTTGATGTCCTTGCCGAACAGCGGGGAAGCGACGGAGGCCTGCCGCGCCGCCATCCAGTTGACGTTGCCGCGCAGCGTGTTGATCTCGCCGTTATGCGCGACGTAGCGGTACGGATGCGCGAGCGGCCAGGCCGGGAAGGTGTTGGTCGAGAAGCGCTGGTGGACCAGCGCGATCGCACTCTCGAAGTCCGGATCGTGCAAGTCTGGATAATAGGTGCCGAGCTGGTCGGCAAGGAACATACCCTTGTAGATCACCGTACGGCAGGAGACCGACACTGGGTAATAGTCCGACACGCGCCGGTCGCGGCGGCGATAGATCGCGTTTGAAACCGACTTGCGCAGGATATAGAGCCGGCGCTCGAAGTCGTTTTCCGGCAGCTTCTTTTTGCCGAGACCGATGAACACCTGCATGTGTTTGGGCTCGGTCGGCTTGACCGATTCACCCAATGTCGAATTGTCGGTCGGCACGTCGCGCCAGCCGAGCAGCGTCAAGCCTTCACGTGTGACGATGTCGGCGTAGATATCACGAATGATCTGCCGCCAGTTCTTGTCGCGCGGCATGAACAATTGCCCGACCGCGTATTCGCCGGGCGCCGGCAAAGAAAAGCCCAGTTCACTCGTTTTCTTGACGAAGAACTTGTGCGGGATCTGCACCAGGATGCCGGCGCCGTCGCCCATGCGTGGGTCGGCACCAACCGCGCCGCGATGCTCGAGGTTGCAAAGAATCTGCAGACCGTCCTCGATGATCTGGTGCGACTTCGCGCCCTTGATGTTGGCGACGAAACCGACGCCGCAGGAATCTTTGTCGAGCGCCGGATCGTAGAGACCTTGCGGCAAGGGTGTGCCGGGATCGGCGCTCGCGTGCGTACGCGCAGCACTCAGGGCTTGTGCCCGGCGCATTTGCAGCGTCTCGCTCTTGCGTCGCTCGTCCATCTGGCCCTCGCCCCGCCGCAGACTTCACTCCTGCGGCGTACCTTCCTCATACGCAGCGCCTGAACTGACGCCGCGGCCGACCTAGAACCAATCTCGAGAAGGGCAGCCTTGCCAGCCGTCGCCGCCGTGGCTGCTCCCGTTGGGCGCCACTGGTGCCGGCCTCGCTTTAACGAGCCGCCACCCGAGGCTGCCACCATTAGGACAGCATTGCTGTCCTAATGGACAATGCCAAATTTTGCCCTGCCACACAAGGCTGGTCCACGCTGGAATCGCTCCACGCGGACCTTTTGTTGCGGGCCGCTCGCCTGATCAAGCAAGAAGAGGACCACGCGACAGCCGTCCACGCAACAAGCTTCCGACGGGGCGGTCTTGCGCCGGCGGCGGCTTCGTTTAACCGTGGTGCCGGGCAGTCCAGCCGACGGAGAGCCAGAGGGGACCATGAAAACGCTGACGATCGGATGCGCGGCGGCAATATTCGCCGCAGCGGTTTCACTGGCGGCTGCGGGCCCCGACCGGCACGAGGTGGCGAGCGTCTCCAGCGTTCTGCCGGCGCACGAGGCTGCGCTGCCGGCGCATGAGATCGTCGCCACCGTTCGTGCCCTGGGCTTCGATCCGACCACTCAGGTCTTCCGGCGCGGGCCCTATTACGTCCTACACGCCCGCGACCGCTATGGTTTCCAGGTGCAGGTTATCGCCGACGCACAATTGGGCGACATCGTCTCCATCGCGCAGATCTATGTGCCGCAATACGACGCCGGCCCGCGCATCATCCATGTGCCGCAACCAGAGGCCGTGCGGACAAAATAAAAGCGCCCCGGACGAAGCCGGGGCGCTCCCTTATTCGCGACCGCTTACGTCAGGCGGCCTTGGTGTCGATCACCTGCGGCTTGGCCTGCTCGGCGCCGTTGCCGATTGGGATCTGGCGGGGCTTCTTGGCCTCGGGAATTTCGCGCACGAGATCGACGTGCAGCAATCCGTTCTCGAGGTTGGCAGCCTTCACCTGAACATGATCGGCGAGTTGGAAGACGCGCTCGAAGGCGCGTGCGGCGATGCCCTGATGGAGCACTTCGCCCTTCTGCTCTTCCTTGGTCTGCTTGGCGCCCTTGATCGTCAGCGTGTTTTCTTTCGCTTCGATCGAAAGGTCGTTCTCGCCGAAGCCGGCGACCGCAACGGTGACGCGGTAATCGTTCTCACCGGTCCGCTCGATATTGTAGGGCGGATAGCCCGGAGCCGTCTCGAAGCCATCGAGCATCGAGAACAACCGGTCGAAACCGACGGTGGAACGGTACAGGGGAGCAAGATCGAATGTACGCATAGCATATCCTCCTTGACGTTGAGCGACATGCGGGCGGTCCGCCATATGGCCGAACCGAGAGCCCGTTGCGCAGCCTTTAGTGGCCTACGCGAAATTGATATGGGAGCCGGCTCGAGGGCCCGCAAGAGCGTCGCCGGCGCTTATATAAGTATTTGAAAAATAATGATTTTAATGCATTTCACGGAGCTTGATTGAGGACGCCTTACGCCCTGCTATAAGGCGCTCGCCGTTTCCCGCACCCGTTCGCCCGGCCTCATGAAACTCATCTCCATTCCCGCCAATCCGGTGCCCGACGATGCGATGGCCGGCACCATCAAAACGCGCGACCGGGTAACCTTGCGTTACGCGCGCTTTGCCCCGCCGCCGGGCCGCAAGGGCACGGTCGTTATCCTTCAGGGGCGCGCCGAATTCGTCGAGAAATATTTCGAGACGGCACGCGATCTGCGCGCGCGCGGCTTTGCGGTCGCAACTTTCGACTGGCGCGGGCAGGGACTGTCCGACCGCCGGCTGTCGGATCGCCGCAAAGGCTATGTGCGAGACTTCTCGCAATACGCTACCGATCTGGAAACCTTCATGGAACAGATCGTGCTGCCCGACTGTCCGCCGCCAATCTATTGTCTGGCGCATTCGATGGGCGGGGCGGTCGCCGTTCGCGCGTGCCATGCCGGCAATCGCTGGTTCGATCGCGTGGTGCTGTCGGCGCCGATGATCGCACTGCCGGGACTGACACGGATGGCCGGGCCGATGACGAAGTTCTTGCGGCTAATCGGACGTGGCGGCGGTTACGTGCCGACCGGAGGCGCCGAACTCAGCGGCACCGAAGATTTCCTCGGCAATGAAGTGACATCGGATCCGGTGCGTTTTGCGCGCAATGCCGCCGTGCTGCAAGAGGAGCCGGAGCTTGGTATCGGCGCGCCGACCATTGCCTGGGTCGATGCCGCGTTCAAGCAGATGCGCCAGTTTCACTCGCCCGGCTACGCTGCTCACATCCGCCAGCCGATCCTGATGGTAGCGGCGGGGCGCGACACGGTTGTCTCCACGCCGGCGATCGAGGCGTTCGGCTATCACCTGCTCGCCGGCCGCCATCTCATTTTGCCCGGCAGCAAGCACGAGATCCTGCAGGAGCAGGACCAGTTCCGGAACCAGTTCTGGGCCGCGTTCGACGCCTTCGTGCCGGGCACGCCGCGCTATTAATCGTCGCGAGCGTGCGCGCGAATGCGGGGTCTAGTCCCCGTGCATACACGTGCCGGAACGCATATCTGTGCCCTTTTGGCAATTGCCGCTGCAACATTCGCTGTTTTTCGTGCAGCTTTTGCCGCTGGCCTTGCATTTTCTTGCGAGTTGAACAGACGGGGTGAATTGAGCGGAGGTGGCCGGGCGCTACGTCGGCACGGCGGTGAGCGTGGCGGAACGACCGGCGACGTTTGCTTGTTCGGCGATTGAAGGGTTGGTGGCGATTTCAGCCGACACCAGAGCGGAACTTGTACAGACGAAGACGAGGGCACACAGCGCATAAAGCACGGCGAAGCGTCCGGAGCAGTATTCCCGTCAATCGTGAGAATTCTTTTCGCCCGGAAGCGAATATCCGCTGCACGCTCGGGAGCGCACGCCTTAGCCGTTCAAAATCTTGAGCG
This sequence comes from uncultured Pseudomonadota bacterium, assembly GCA_963720835.1. Lineage (GTDB taxonomy): Bacteria > Pseudomonadota > Alphaproteobacteria > Rhizobiales > Xanthobacteraceae > Pseudolabrys. The sequence goes on from CAVRHC010000025.1 coordinate 60,203, forward strand.
CGGCCTCGTGCACGCGCGCATCGCCGGCAACGACGATACGGCCGCCCGCTTGCGCGGGCCCGTTCCCCCAGGTGGTGGCAATGCCGCCGGCACCGGCGATGATCGGGATCAGCGGTACGATGTCGTGAGGCTTGATCTCGGTCTCGATGACCAGATCGATCTGCCCCGCCGCCAGCATGCAATAGGCGTAGCAGTCGCCGCCGTAGCGCGATAGTTTGACGACCTTCTCTACCTCGCCGAACGTCGCGCGGTCGGCATCGTTCATCAGCAAAGGGCTGGTGGTGAACAGGACGGCGTCGCTGAGCCCGGCGCATTTGCGCACACGCAGATCGCGTTTGCCGGCTGGGCCGCGATAGCGCGCGGCGCCGCCATCGCCGGAAAAGCGCTCGCCGATGAAGGGCTGGTGCATCATGCCGAACACCGGCTCGCCGAAGCGCATCAGCCCGATCAGTGTGCCCCAGGCCGGCATGCCGGCGATGAACGACTTGGTGCCGTCGATCGGGTCGAGCACCCAGACGTATTCGGCGTCACCGCGTTCGCTGCCATATTCCTCGCCGAGAATACCGTGGCTGGGAAAGGACTTGCGGATGAGCGCGCGCATGGCGTTTTCGCCGGCGCGGTCGGCAGCGGTCACGGGGTCGAAGCCGCCAGCCTGTTTGTTCTCGACCGTCAAGGCGGTGCGGAAGAATGGCAAGATGGTTTCGCCTGAGACGGTGGCGAGCTGGTCGACGAAGTTGGCGAAGTCGATGGCCGTCATGGCTTGCTCCGTGGGGCCTTCGACCTAACGAAAGGCGCGCTGGCCGACAACGGGAAGCGGCCATTCATTTTGCTGAGGAATAGGGTTTTGTGTTGCGTTGCGGCGACACCTTGCTCCCAAAATTCCGCATATCGGCTCGTTCTTTCAGCAAATATAGCAATCAGCTATGCAAAATCGCATGGGAAAAGCTTTTTCGAACCTTGCATTTTGTGCGTCGCGGTGTAACTTATTGCAATGCGGTAGCGATACCGCTGCCCTCCTTGGGCGTTTCCTCCCTAGACTTGGGCCGCTTGCTTCACGCGAGCGGCCCTTTTTTTGTCCGTGCGGTTATTCGGCGGCCGCGCGATAGGGCCGTAGCTCTTCCAGCGGAATTTCGCCCAAACGGCGGGCGAGCATTTCCATGTCGGTCGCCAACCGTCCGAAATCGCTCGAGCGCTCGAAGCGCCGCTCGTCCATATAAAGGGCGCGGTTGATCTCGAGCTGGATGGCGTGCAGGCCGGCGGCCGGGTTGCCGTAATGTTCGGTAATGAAGCCGCCGGCATAGGGCTTGTTGCGGGACACGCTGTACCCGCGCGCGCGCAATGTCTCCTCCACCGTCTCGGCCACCACGCCGACGCAACTGGTGCCATAGCGGTCGCCCAGCACGAATTCCGGTCGCGGCCGCTCGTCTTTGCTGCCGGCGCTTGACGGCATCGAATGGCAGTCGACGAGAATGGCCGAGCCGAACTCGCGGTGCAGCTTGGTGAATAGCCGCCGCAGCGCGCGGTGATAAGGCTTATAGAGGCTTTCAATGCGGCGCAGCGCGTCGGTCACCGGGATACGCTGGTCATAGATTTCCTGGGCGTCGCCGACCACCCGCGCCACGGTGCCCAAGCCGCCCGCCACGCGCATCGAGCGGGTATTGGCAAAGGACGGCAGCCGCCCGTCAAACATGCGCGGATCGAGCTCGTAGGGCTCCCGGTTGACGTCGACGTAGCAGCGCGGGAAATGCGCCCGCAACATTGGAAAGCCTTGCTCCACCACGCCTGCGATCAATTCGTCGACAAAGCTGTCCTCCGATCGTCGCAGGCTTGCGATATCGAGCCGTGAAGACAGCAGGAAGGCGCGTGGATAGGCCGATCCCGAATGCGGCGAATTGAACAAGACCGGTCCTTTGAGCGGGGCCGGCTCGATTACATCGAACGGCGGGTCGAACTCGTCACGAATTTCACTCATGAATAGTGGCGGCCATTGGCGGCGTGGGGGTAGGGGTCTGGCGGCCCCGAAAGGAGACTTATACCATTATTGTCCATGGACGGATGGATAAATCCAAGCAAAGGTTTGGGTTCACCCGATATTTACCCGGCATAAGTCTTATGGGCCGGCTATTGGCTGGCCGAGGCCTTTGGGGCCGCTGGGATGGGGCGTAAATGAGTATGACAAAGATCCTCCTGGCCGAAGACGACACCGATATGCGGCGGTTTTTGGTCAAGGCGCTGCAGAACGCCGGTTTCGAGGTGACCTCCTACGACAACGGTCTCTCGGCTTACCAGCGCCTGCGCGAGGAGCCGTATGAGCTGCTGTTGACCGATATTGTGATGCCGGAGATGGACGGTATCGAGCTCGCCCGGCGGGCCGCCGAGCTCGACCCCGACATCAAAATCATGTTCATCACCGGCTTTGCTGCGGTCGCGCTCAACGCCGATTCCAATGCGCCTAAGCAGGCCAAGGTGCTGTCGAAGCCGATCCACCTGCGTGAACTGGTCTCCGAGGTGCAGAGGCTTCTGGCGGCATAAGGGCGGTGGATGGGACGCTATCTCCGTACATTCCCGCGCAGGCGGGAATCCGGTCCTTGAAGTGCTCTTTGCTTGGTCCCGGCATCCCCACTTTCGCTGGGTGCAACGGGCGGAAGGGCAGCTTGCCCTGTCCAGCCGGAGCCGATAGATGATCGCGGAATTGGGCGCGTAGCTCAGCGGAAGAGCACCTCCTTGACATGGAGGGGGTCACAGGTTCGATCCCTGTCGCGCCCACCACCCAGTCTACCATTTTCCCGAAGTCTAGAGACTTGGCGATTGTGCCCGCCACTGGCGGGCATTTCCGGCTTGCATCTTTGGCTCCGAAGTCTCTGGGGCACGCTGACCGCGCATCTGGGACCTTGGTCTCCGCGGCGAAAATTCCCGTTCCTGGTGCCGAGAAGTTGTCTTTTCGAAAACGTCACCTTTGAGCTGTCGCGGTCGACATGATTCTGAACTGCCGCGCAAACGGCCTCGCGGCGAGTGACGTGGGTGCAGTCCAAGCGGCTTTGATTGATACGAGGTGAAGAAATTAGTTTGGCAGCAGACCAAGCCGCTCGAACTGGAGTGACCATTCGGCCGGCGCGTCGCGCAAGGCGGCGACGCCAATGCCACGCGGCAGCCGTCCTTCGACGGCGGCCTTCACGAGGCTTGGTGCGATGAACGCCATCGAAATCGTCATGTTGACGTGACGAACGCTGCAATTATGGCGAGCGGCAATCTCGCTGGACTGTTGTGCTGCCGGAAACGATCTCATCGAGCCAGGTGCGCCCGCGCGCGATCGATTTGCAGAAGCGCCGCTCGCCGCTCGAACTTGATCGGCCGCACTTGGTACCGTTCGATCGTTGCTGAATGTATGCAATCCCGTGGAATGGTACGCCGCGCTACCTCATCCGTGATCATGATGAAGTCTATGTCGCTACTGTCATTCACCGGTTGCGCACAATGGGCATCCGGGACGAGCCCGCAGCTCCGAGCCCGCATTGGCAGAACGGCGTTTCTGAAAGATTGATCGGATCGATCCGACGCGAGCGTGTGGACCGATTTATCGTCTTAAGCGAGGGGTATTTGCGGCGATTTCTTCGAGCTTTTGTCGCCAATTATAATGGCATAAGAACGCTCCGGTCATTGGACAATGACACCCCGGTCTCTCGTGCTGTTCAGCGGGCTAGAATGATAAACGCACGCCCGTTCGTGGGCGGACTTCATAAACGATATGTGCCGGCGTAGGTTGTCGGTACACCGTGCGGACGAAAAACTCCCATCTTAGGATATCGTATTGACTATGCCTCAAGTCACCGTTGTCGTGCCGATTTACAACAGCGCTAAGACGATCAAACGTGCGATTGACAGCATCGTAGCGCAAACTTTTTCGGATCTGGAAATCGTAGTTGTGGATGATGGTTCGACGGATCAAGGCAGTGACGTCGTAGCGCAATATGGAATCAGCAATCTCAATCTCATCAAACACCTACATAACAAGGGTGCCGCCGCCGCGAGAAATACCGGAGTTGTGGCTGCTCGTGGGCGGTTAATCGCATTCCTTGACTCGGATGATGTATGGCGACGTGATAAAGTCGAGCGGCAAGTTGCGGCCATTAATTTGGCGGGAGATTCGATCTCGCGCGCCTGCGCGACCGGCTATATCTTCCATAAGCGCAATCGAACACTGACCGTGAACTTGGATATGCCCGCTGTTCAATTTCGTCGTGATATTTTGTTTGGATGCACAATTTCTCCTGGAACAACCCTGCTTGTTGACCGGCGTGTCTTTGACGAAGTTGGGTATTTCGATGAAGACCTCAGGCGACTGGAAGATTGGGATTGGCTTTTGCGGTTCGCCCGCTGGGACGGCGGCGAAATGCTGACGTTGTCAGAACCGCTTGCGGATATTTATGAGGATCCGCAAGGGCCGGAGCGCTCGAAAAAAACACTTGATGAGGTCATGCACGCGCTCACCCGCATCGCCGAGAAGCAGCTACCGGCATTTAAGGGTTTGGCGCGCAGGAAATTGCGAAGCGCGTTGTATGTTGAGACAGCAGCCAATCTTTATAGGTCGGGCAGGCCATTTTCCGCTGCGGGCTATGTGCTTGCGGGGCTTGTTATCTACCCGCACCGCAACGCCGCATTTTTTCGTACGCTATGGCGTTCCGTCAGAACGCTGTTCTGGATGCGATGACGGCGTTGCTATGCGGATCGTGTGCGTTCGCTTTGTTGACGCCGCAATAGCCGACGGCGTTCGACCGATGTCAATGGCCGAAATAGTGCCCATGTAGATCGGCCGATAGTCCGCAGAACGAGATGCAGAGTAATATATTTTCGGCCAATCGAGTTGCTTGCAAGCCAAAGCAACGTACGAAAACGGTATTCCGGCATTAGCCCCGCCCGGCGCACATGCTCCGCAATATCTGCGTATCCAGGCAATTCAAGCAATTCAAGCGTGTAATTTAACAGTGCGCGCTGTGCATTGCGATCACGCAGGTTCCGGGCCGAATACGAATCAGGTCGAATTGTTGTGCAAGTGAGCTGCTCCGGCAGATAGCAAGCGCCATGTCGCAGAGCAACAACGAGTGTGACGAACCAATCCGAAAACCAATGCAAGTCCGGAAGATAGCCGCCCGCCTCGCGAAACGCAGATATACGGTAAACAACAGTGTTTGCTGAAATATGAAAATAATTGCGGCGAAGCAGTTCGACGAGCTTCACCGGATCAAAACATGATGGTTGTTCGCTCAGATATAGCGGAAACGGAATGCTGCCCTGTTCGCTCCCATAATATTCGGCCGGGTCTGAAAAAGTCAGGCCAGCGCTGGGATTGCGGACCAATTCCGCAACACAACGATTTAGAAATTCTGCCTCGACATAATCATCGGCGCTCGCGACATAGACGAATTCGCCTCGTGCCGTTGCAAGCGCTGCACTAACAGCGCGGCAGATGCCTTGATGCTCGTTCAGTGCGAGAAGCCGTACGCGCGCGTCTTGCCGGGCAAAGTCTGTAATGACGTCAAGGCTGTCATCGGTCGACGCGTCGTCCACAACAATAAGCTCGAATTGCCGCCAAGTCTGCGCCAATATTGCATCGAGTGCGCGCGGCAGTTGGCGCGCATGGTCGCGATTGGGCATTATAATGGTGACTAGCCCGGCCTCGTCCATACAGCATTCTTCGGCGCTGTTTTGATAAGCGAGCACCGACTTAGCCGGAACGCGAAGTCGCCACCCACTTACGCCATCTTGCAACACGTCGTCCTAACATGAAAGATAGCTTTGTCTACGGGGCGCTTAGCTGAGAGTTGGACGATTTCGGGGTCCGCCCCCGGTCGGGGATTCATGTAACCCGGCTGTTGAGAGGGTGCTATTTTGAAGGCCGCGGGGGAACGGGGGTATAGTGGATCAGGTATTAAAATACCCCCGAGGGGTTGACCGATGAATCCCGTTGAGAATTATTTTCGTGAAGTCGCAGAAATAGCGAAAGCACTGCACAAGCAGACAATTGATGCGCTCTGCGATGAACTCGTTGCTTTGCGTGAGCGCGGCGGCAGGTTATTTTTTGTCGGTGTAGGAGGAAGCGCGGCCAATTGCAGTCACGCAGTCAATGACTTCCGAAAATTGTGCGGTATCGAAGCCTACGCCGCGACCGACAACGTCTCTGAGCTGACGGCACGTACCAATGATGAAGGCTGGTCGAGCGTCTTCTCTGAGTGGTTGAAGGGAAGTCGCGCTGGATCCAGGGATGCTGTGATGGTATTTTCGGTTGGAGGCGGAAATCTGGAGAAGAACGTCAGCCCCAATATCGTTGAGGCTTTACAGGAAGCCAAATCGCGCGGGCTTAAGATTTTCGGCATTGTGGGGCGCGATGGTGGCTATACCAAGCAGGTTGGAGACGTCGTCGTCGTGGTGCCGACGATTGCGTCATCACGTGTAACGCCGCATACCGAATCATTCCAAGCGGTCGTATGGCATTGCTTGGTTTCCCATCCAAAATTACAGCAAAATCCGACGAAATGGTGAGACGCGCCGTCTTTCTTGACCGGGATGGCGTGCTCAATGCCAATGTCGAGCGCGAAGGCCGAGCGGTTGCGCCGACGACGCTCGCCGAGTTTTGTATTGCGTCGGACGCAGCCGACGAAGTGAAACGTCTCAAGAAAATGGGATTTTTCGTTGTGGTTGCCACCAACCAGCCCGACGTTGCCAAAGGCCGTGTGAAGCGCTCGATCGTTGAAGCGATGAATGCTCGATTATCGGAGGCGGTTCCGGTCGACGTTATAAAGGTCTGCTATCACTCCGACGAGGATCGCTGTAGTTGCCGTAAACCGCTGCCGGGGATGCTGCTCGAGGCCGCTCGCGAATATGCTATCGACCTCGCCAGCAGCTATATGGTTGGCGACCGCTGGCGCGACGTGGAGGCTGGGCGTAACGCCGGCTGCAAGACTATCCTGCTCGATGGTGGCGTCCTCCAAGACAGCACTATGCGGCCGGATTGCATTGTAAAGTCGCTGAGGGAGGCGGTAGACTGCATATTTCTCGACACCCGCGCGAGCGGCGACAAAGAGATTATATCCCAATGAATGGACCCTGTATCGAGCGGCTGAATGTGCGCATTTTTCTCGACGGCGCGGAGATCGCAAAGATTCGCGAAGCGACGACCAATCCGCTCGTGCGCGGCTTCACCACGAACCCGACTTTGATGCACGCGGCCAAGGTCGAAGATTACATGTCATTCGCGGTCGAAGCGTTGAAGGCGGTGCCGGACCATCCGATCTGCTTCGAAGTTCTCGCCGACGAGCTCGCGATGATGGAGAGCCAGGCTTTCGAAATCGCGAGTTGGGGGCCGAACGTCTATGTGAAGATCCCAGTCACGAACACTGGCGGCCAATCCACGGTCCCTGTCATCGCCATGCTGTCGGCGGCGGGAGTTAAGGTCAATGTCACGGCGGTATTGACGCTGGAACAGGTTACGGCCGTTGCGCAGGCGCTGTCCGAAAAGACGCCGTCTATTGTATCGGTATTTGCCGGCCGCATTGCTGATACGGGCCGCGATCCCGTCCCCATTATGGCCGAGGCCTTGCGCATTCTTGCCGCGCGTCCGCGCAGCGAGCTCTTGTGGGCGAGTCCACGCGAGGTACTCAACGTTATTCAGGCGGATTTGATCGGTTGCCATATCATCACGATTACAGAGGACCTGCTGCGCAAGCTGGCGCTGGTCGGCAAGGATCTCGACGAATTTTCGCGCGAGACGGTCGCAATGTTCTACAAGGACGCGCTTGCTTCGGATTTTACCATTCCCCTTGCAAAAAAGAGGGCCATGTCCTGAGAGCGCTCCGCCGCAATTTTGTGCCGTGATCGTGCTCCTCTCCTTACGAGCGCCATGATGCCTACATTGAAAAACGTGCTGGTGACTGGCGGTGCCGGTTATGTCGGCCATGTGCTGGTGCCCCGCCTGTTGGCCGCCGGTCACATGGTGACGGTCTACGATATCCTCTACTTCGGTTGCAGGCTGCCCAACCATCCGAATTTGCGGGTCGTCGAGGGTGATATCCGCGATACGCCGGCGCTGGCGCAAGCGCTCGCGGGACAAGACGCCATCATCCACCTTGCCTGCATTTCCAATGACGCCAGTTTCGATCTCGACGAGGCGCTGTCGACGACGATCAACTATGATTTTTTGAGCCTATGGTGATTGCCGCCAAAGAGGCTGACGTACGCCGGTTTATCTATTGCTCGTCCAGCTCAGTGTATGGCGTTAGCGAGTCGCCGCAAGTGACCGAAGATCATCCGCTGGTGCCGCTGACGCTCTACAATAAACTCAAGGGACTTTGCGAGCCGCTGCTCTTTAAGCACATGAGCGACGATTTTACCTGCGTGACGATCCGGCCCGCGACGATATGTGGATATAGCCCGCGCATGCGGCTCGATCTTTCGGTCAATATCCTCACCAACTACGCGGTAAACAGAGGCGAGATCACGGTTTTCGGCGGCGCGCAGATGCGCCCCAATTTGCACATCGAGGATATGGTCGACGTCTATATGTTATTATTGGAGGTCGCGCGCGAAAAAATTCAAGGCGCAGTCTTTAATATTGGATTCCAAAACCATTCTATTGCGGACTTGGCGCGGATCGTGAAAAAAGCGGTAGAACATGACATGCCCGAACGTGGCGAAGTCAGCATCGTAACCACGCCGTCCAATGACTACCGCTCCTATCACGTCAATTCCGACAAAATAGGGCGCGTGTTGGGCTTTGTTCCGAAACGGACGATCGAGGACGCCGTGCACGATCTCACACGGGCCTTTGCCAACCACCTCTTACCGGAAAGTTTCGAGGATGACGTTTACTACAATGTCCGGACGATGAAGAGGCTTGGCGCTCAATGACGGCCGCTGGCGCGCTCGCGATCGTTACGGGCGGTGCGGGATTTATCGGCAGTCACTTGGTGGACCTGCTGCTGGCCAAAGGCTTTAGGGTTAGGGTCGTCGACGACCTCTCAGGCGGCCATATCAGCAATCTCGCCCAGCATGAGGCCAACCCTCGACTGGAGGTCGTCGAACAGGACATCTGCCGGCTCGCACCGACCTCGCCGATCTTTGCAGATGCACATTACGTCTTCCATCTTGCGGCCATCGGAGACATTGTTCCGTCAATCGAGCGGCCGATTGACTACATGGCGGTTAACGTACAGGGCACGGTGCGCGTGCTTGAATGTGCACGCAATGCTGGAGTGCAAAAGCTCATTTATGCGGCCTCATCGTCGTGTTACGGACTGGCCAATACGCCAACCTCGGAAGATCATCCGATCGCGCCACAATATCCTTACGCGCTGTCAAAATATTTCGGCGAGCAGGCAGCCTTCCACTGGCGGCAAGTATACGGGCTTCCGGTCAACTCCATCTGCGTATTCAATGCCTATGGGCCGCGGGTGCGCACCACTGGAGCATACGGAGCGGTGTTCGGCGTCTTTCTACGGCAGAAGCTTGCGGGCAAGCCCTTCACGGTGGTCGGCGACGGCACCCAGTCGCGCGACTTCGTCTACGTTACCGACGTGGCGGAGGCTTTCCTGGCGGCGGCCGAGACCGACATTGCCGGCGAGCGCTTCAATGTCGGGGCAGGCGCTCCGCAAAGCATCAGTCGTCTGGTGGCGCTCCTGGGCGGTGAAGTGACCTATTTGCCGAAGCGCCCCGGAGAGCCCGATTGCACGTTTGCCGACATCGCCCGAATCACCGAACGGCTCGGCTGGCGGCCGAAAACCTCCTTCGAGGAGGGCGTTGGTCACATGCTGGCGGAAATAGAACGCTGGCGGGCCGCGCCGCTCTGGGACCCTGAGTCGATTGCGCTGGCGACACGGACGTGGTTTCGGTATCTGGGCTCGAATACCCGCTGAGTACGACGGCTCCGCAATGACAATTTCACTACTCTCAAAGTATCATCACAAGATTAAGACCGCGGCGGAGCTTCGAAGCTTGCTGGGTGCGCCGCCGCGCACACAAAAAGTCATCATGTGTCACGGTGTCTTCGATATCGTGCATCCGGGACACATTCGCCATCTTATGTATGCCAAGAGCAAGGCGCCGATCTTAATCGCGAGCCTGACGGCGGACCGGCATATCGAGAAGGGCAAGTATCGGCCGCACGTCCCGCAGGATTTGCGCGCACTGAATTTGGCGGCGCTTGAGCCGGTCGACTACGTTATCATCGACGAAAACGCTACGCCGCTCGAGAACATCCGCGCGATCCAGCCAGACTTCTTTGCCAAGGGCTACGAATACAATGCGACCAGTTCGCTCGGGCAGCGGACACAGGAAGAGCTCGATGCTGTAGAGGCCTATTCGGGCGAATTGCTGTTCACACCGGGTGACGTCGTTTATTCGTCCACCGAGTTGATTAACGTCGCGCCGCCGGTCTTGAAATTCGAGAAGCTGTTTACGCTGATGGATAATGAAAGCGTCGGCTTCGACGTGCTGCGCCGGACGCTCGACAACTTGGCCGGAAAGCGTGTCCACGTGGTCGGCGACGCTATCGTCGATTCCTACACCTACTGCACGATGATCGGCGGCCAAACGAAGACGCCGACGATGAGTGTCTTGTTCGAGAAGAAGGTGGATTTCGTCGGCGGCGCTGCGATTGTCGCGCAGCACATGAAGGCGGCGGGTGCCGATGTCATGTTATCGACAGTGCTAGGCGATGATGCATTGAAAAGTGTCGTCATCAACGGCTTGGCGCAAGCCGGCGTCGAGTGTCGGCCGATTATTGATACAACCCGGCCGACGGTGAACAAGAATGTGATCGTCGCGGGCGGCTACCACTTGCTCAAGGTCGACACTCTCGACAACAATTCGATCACGGATCACGTGCTGCATCAACTGGAGGACGAAATTCGCAAGACGAGCGTCGATGCAGTCGTATTCAGCGATTTTCGTCACGGCATCTTCAACCGCCGTACCATTGCGCCGTTGGTTGATGCGATCCCCGTCGGTTGTTTCCGTGTGGCCGATAGTCAAGTGGCGAGCCGCTGGGGCAATATCATTGAATTCCAGGGCTTCGATCTGATTACACCCAATGAGCGGGAAGCGCGTTTTGCACTAGGCGACCAAGATTCCGGTGTCCGGCCACTAGCCTCGATGCTGTTCGACCGCGCACAATGCAAGACGATGATCCTCAAGCTCGGCGATCGCGGTGTGCTGACCTGTCGCGGGCCGGATCATGAGCGGCATGACAGCTTCTTCGTTATTGACAGTTTCGTCGACCATCTGATTGATCCGCTCGGGGCTGGTGACGCGTTGCTGGCCTATTCGACACTTGCCATGCTGGCGACCGGCAACGATGTGGTGGCGACGATTCTCGGCAGTTTTGCCGCGGCATGCGAATGCGAGCGCGCTGGAAACGTCATGGTTACGCCTGACGATGTGCGCCGTAAGATCGACGATGTCGAAAGGCACAGCAGTGGCGCATGAGCATGCCGGTATGAGGGTGATCGTTGTCGGGCTGGGAACGCAAGGTCAGAAGCGGCGACATATCGCCGGCGCCGAATGTCTCGCTACGGTCGATCCGGTCAAGGCTGAGGCCGACTTCAAATCGGCGGAGGAGGTACCACTATCGAGCTACGACGCTGCTCTTGTCTGCGTACCGGACGACATGAAATTCGGCCTCGTTCGCTACTTCCTGCAAAACGGCAAGCATGTCTTGGTCGAAAAGCCGCTGTGGGCGCGGAGCGAGAACGACTTGGCGACGCTTCAGGATTTATCGCGAAAGCATGTCGCGGTGCTCTATACCGCCTACAATCACAGATTCGAGCCGCATTTCGTGCGCATGCGCGACTTGGTTGCGTCAGGCGCGCTTGGCACGATCTATAGCTGTCGAATGTTTTACGGAAACGGCACGGCGCGTCTGGTTCGCGAATCGGTTTGGCGTGACGCCGGAGCAGGGGTGCTGCCCGATCTTGGCTCGCATCTTCTCGATACCTGCCGCTATTGGTTTGGCGATGTGTCTGACACCTTCCGGGTGATCGCCGCCAATCGCTTCGAAAACCGCGCACCCGATCATGTTATCATCGGCACGGAGACGAACCGCCCACGGCTGGAGCTTGAAATGACGCTGTGCATGTGGCGGAACCATTTTACTTGCGACATTCTCGCGGAAAAAGGCAGCGCCCACATCGCGAGTTTGTGTAAATGGGGTCCGTCTACATTCGTACACCGGCAGCGGGTGCTGCCAAGCGGCGTTCCACCCGAAGAGACCGTAACCGTACCAGAAGGTGATCCGACTTGGGCGCTGGAATACGCTCATTTTGGCGAGCTCTGCCGCAAGGGTGCCGCCGTAAACCTGAGTAATGATATTTGGCTGCACGCCACACTGCGGCGTCTTGCCGGCGAGATTGCACCGTGACAACGCCCGTGATCGGTATTGCGGGCATGACGCACCTCGGCCTCGTCACGGGTAGCGCAATCGCGTCGAAAGGGTTTGCGACGATCTGCTATGATGACGACAGCAAGCGCATCGAAAAACTGACGCGTGGCGATTTGACGGTGACCGAGCCCGGCCTCGGCACGCTGATTGCCGAGAATGGTGACCGTCAGCGCTTCACGGCGGACATTGCGACGCTAACGTCCTGCGACATTATTTATGTCGCGCGCGACGTGCCGACTGCCGCGTCCGGTGAGAGCGACCTCGCAAGCATTTCACAGTTGATCGCGGAGATCTCCGGCTTGCTCAGTCCGCAGGCCTTGCTCGTGATCCTGAGCCAAGTGCCGCCCGGCTTCACGCGCTCGCTCGCCGTGTTGCCGCAAACGCGCCTCTACTATCAGGTCGAAACCTTAATCTTCGGCAAAGCCGTGATACAGGCTACGAAACCCGATCGCTTCATTGTGGGCTGCGCGGACCCCGGTCGGCCGCTCGATGCGCGCCTGATGATCCTCTATGGCGCGTTCGGCTGTCCCGTCATTCCGATGCGCTTTGAAAGCGCGGAATTGGCAAAGATCGCGATCAACATGTTCCTCGTATCGTCGATCAGCCTTACCAACCTCATGGCGGAATTATGCGAGCGCATCGGCGCCGACTGGGGTGAGGTTGCGCCAGCGCTCAAGCTCGATCGCCGGATCGGTCAGCACGCCTATCTCGCGCCCGGCCTCGGCATCGCCGGCGGCAACCTGGAACGCGACATGGCGAGCGTGGAGCGTATCGCCGCGGGCAAAGGCGTCGATTCCAACTTGATCGATTCCTGGCGCGCAATCAACCTACGGCGGCGTGACTGGGCTGCGCGAACGATCCAAACGCTGCTGCTCGGTGCCCGGCCAGACGCCAAAGTTGCGATCTGGGGGCTCGCTTACAAAGAGAACACAGATTCGGTAAGGAATTCGCCGGCGTTAGCGACGATCGCGCAGCTTGGGGCCGCGCGCTTACGCCTGCACGATCCCGCCGTACCAGCCTCGGTAGCTGATCCACGCGCCGAAAGCGCAGATGATCCACTTGATGCCGCGCGCGGTGCCGACGCCTTGCTCATCCTGACACCCTGGCCGCAATACCGTGACATTGCAGCTGCCGATATTGCCAAGGCACTCGCTGGCCGGATTCTCGTTGATCCTTACGGTGTGGTCGACGCCGAAGCTGCCCAGCAAGCGGGCCTCAACTATCATCGTCTCGGGCGACCACCTGGTTTTGCAGATGATCCGACATCTCAACAATAAGCCGACGACACCGGATCGCGTCGTTGTCTTGGGCGCCGCAGGGTTCGTCGGCAATGCGGTCATTCGCCGACTCGAAGCGATAAACGTGCCTGTGTTGGGTCTTGCGCGCAGCGATTTCGACATCGCCGCGCCGGATGGCGCCGACCGTCTCGCCGGACTGTTGCGACCGAGCGACGCTGTGGTAGCGGCCTCCGCAAAAAGCCCGTGCAAGACCGCCGGCATGCTGGTTGAGAACGCCAAGATAGTCAGCGCGATGATCGCGGCGCTCAATGAGACGCCGGTAGCGCACGTCGTGAATATCAGCTCGGACGCAGTCTATGCCGATACGCCTGTGCCGCTGACGGAAGCCTCGCCACGCGCACCGGAGACGATGCATGGTGTCATGCATCTTGCGCGCGAGATTGCTTTCGCGGGCGAGGTTAAATCACCACTCGCGGTCCTGCGGCCAAGTATGCTGTACGGCGCTCGGGATCCGCACAATAGCTATGGACCCAACATGTTCCGCCGCCTTGCCAACGCCGGAAAGCCGATTGTCCTGTTCGGCGACGGTGAAGAGCGTCGCGACCATGTGCTGATCGACGACGTGGCGGAAATTGTCTTCCGCGTGTTGTGTAGGCGCAGTGTCGGTGCGCTCAACGTCGTTACCGGCGAAGTGCACACCTTCCGCGAACTGGCCGAACTGATCGTGACACTGGCCCCGCGGCCCGTGCCGATCGAGACCACGCCGCGTCGTGGCCCGATGCCGCACAATGGCTATCGACCGTTTGATATCGCATGTTGCCGAGCGGCATTCCCCGACTTCAACTTTACGCCGATCGGCGACGGTCTTGCAAAAGCGCAGCGCGAGGACGCATGGGAGAAGTAAATCTCCTACGCTCACTGCCGAAGGTCCATCGAGACATCCGCCGCCGAGAAGCTGGCAAGAGGCCGGAGGTCATCGCCGTCTCGCGGCAATTCGGTGAAGCCTATTTTGACGGGCCGCGCGAATATGGTTATGGCGGCTACCGCTACGACGGCCGCTGGGTGCCGGTTGCTCGTGACATTGTCTCACATTTCGGGCTCGAGCCGGGCATGCGTGTGCTTGATGTCGGTTGCGCCAAGGGATTTTTGGTCAAGGACCTTGTGCAGGGATCTCCAGGTATCGACGCTTTCGGTGTGGACATTTCCATGTATGCGCTGCGGCACGCAGCGCCGGAGGCTGCGCGCCGTCTCTGCCGCGCCGACGCGTTACGGCTGCCTTTCGCCGATGGGAGCTTCGATGCGGTACTCAGCGTCAACACGATCCACAATTTGGATCGCGACGGTTGTATCCGGGCGCTGGGCGAGATCACGCGGGTCTGCCGGCGGCCGGAAATGACTTTTGTGCAAGTGGACGCTTTCCGTACCGACGAACAAAAGCGGCTGTTCGAAGGCTGGTGCCTGACGGCGCTTACGTATCTGCGGCCGGACGAATGGGTCGCGCTGTTTGCCGATGCCGGTTATCGCGGCGATTACGCCTGGACCATCCTGACGTCAGATTCGTGACGCCAACGCTGTTTTCTGTGTTAAAATATTAGGTCTTTTGCCAGCGCTATGCGGCTCGCAGTGGAAATGAATACTAGTGATGAAAACAGGCAATAAGTCCAAGGAACCGCAATATCAGATGATGGTCGAACAGGCTCGGCAGCGTGGTCTCGGGTCCCTCGGCCTGATGACAAGCTTTGCGTGGGACGACGATCCAAAGCGGCTTACTTTCACGCTTTCGCGCTACAAATTTGTAGCTAAGATGTTTGCCGGTCGTGCCCACGTACTCGAGATCGGCTGCGCCGACGCATTCGGGACACGAATTGTCTGCCAGGAAACGGGAAGGGTGACGGCCGTCGATTTTGATCCGGTATTCGTCGCGGACGCGAAAGAACGGATGAACCCGCAATGGCCGTTCGAAGTCTTCGTGCATGACATTCTGAGCGGGCCGCTGCCGAGTCGTTACGACGGTGTCTACGCGCTTGATGTTCTCGAGCATATCGAGGCCGCGCAGGAGCATGTTTTCATGACAAACGTGATGGCATCGCTGGCACCGCACGGCGCGGTAATTATCGGCATGCCGTCGCTCGAATCCCAAGTCTATGCCTCCCCGCAGTCGAAAGCGGGGCACGTCAACTGCAAGTCGATGTCCGCCCTTCGGGACCTGATGAGGCATTACTTTCATAACGTATTTATGTTTTCGATGAATGATGAGGTCGTCCATACTGGCCACGAAAAGATGGCCCATTATATTTTTGCGTTGTGCTGCGAATCGAATCGTTGAGCGAATTCGTGCCAGCGATGACTGACGGTAAATGTCCTCACGGGGTCAGCTTCGTTGTTCCGGCGCTCAACGAAGAAGCCGTCATCGAACACGTGGTTCGCGAGATTTGGGGAGCCGTGGATGCGCATCTTGAAACTTTTGAGATCGTTTTGATCGACGATGGTAGCATGGACTTAACCGGAGCTATCATGGACAGGCTGGCTCAGGAGTTGCCGCATGTCAGCGTGGTCCACAATAAGCCTAATCGGGGGCTGGGCGCTTCGTATCAACGTGGCGTCGCCGAGGCGAAGCTCGAATACGTGATGATGCTGTGCGGGGATGGCGGAATGCCGGCCGCGAGCCTTCCGGCGATCATCGCCAAGATTGGCACGGCCGACATCGTAGTGCCCTACGTTCTCAACCTGCGCGACATCAAAACGCCTTTGCGCTATGCGGTGTCGCGCTCCTACACTTGGCTGCTAAACCAAATATCGGGCCAGCATCTTCGCTATTATAATGGGCTACCTGTGCATCGGCGCGTATTGCTCGACCAACATGTAATGACGAGTTCGGGATTCGGATTCCAGGGGGAAATTCTGGTGAAGCTGCTCAAGGCGGGTCACAGCTTCGTGGAAGTCGGCGTCAAAGGAGCAGAGACGACGAACAAGAGTTCGATATTCCGTTTTCGGAATGTTTTGAGCGTTGGTAACACGCTGTTCAAGTTGTTTCGAGGGTCGGTGTGACCGGGCATTGCCGGCGAGGGGACGGCGTGTGCGCGTGACGGCTAGGGGCGTATCCGATCTGTTGCTGGCCGCCGGCGGTCGCGTGGCGCAGTACCATCCTTATAGTTGGAAGCTCACCTGGGAAGCCGTGCACAAGCTGCCATTCCTGCTGCCGCACGACAAAAGCTACAATGCCTTTCGTTATTTCATCAAAGCGGCGCCGGCTGGGTTATATCTCGATATTGGCGCCAATGATGGTATTTCGGCCTTGTCCTTCCGGATATTCGATCACGACTACCGTATCCTCTCGCTGGAGCCGAATAGGTTGCTGGAACCGTCGCTGCGACGTTTGAAAGCGCGGGACGCGCGGTTCGACTACCGTATGGTTGGCGCTGGTGCGGCGTCCGGGCGGGTGCGATTTTTTATGCCGATGTACCGAGGCATTGCGCTTCACACTTTCACATCGGCCAGCCGCGAGCAGGTCGAAAGGGCTCTTCTAGACCAATTCGGCTCAAAAGTGGTGCAGCGTGTTCGGATTGAAGCCATTGACGGGGAGGTTGTCCGGATCGACGACCTTGGCCTTGCGCCCACAGTTGTTAAGATCGACGCGGAAGGTTTCGACGGCGACGTGCTAGAGGGGATGACCGCTACGATTGCCCGCGCCAGGCCGTTCATAGCGGCTGAAATTGCTTGGGCCGGTCATGGCCAGATTGCCAATATTCTGCGGCGCCACGACTACGCGCTGGCGGATTACGACGTTGCAGCAGAGCGGTTTGTTGACGTTTCTGCTGGGGCTCCCGCCGCGATGCCCGCCCGCCGCAACTTGTTCGCAATCCCAAGTGAAAAAGCGAGCCTTCTTCCGTTCATGGGCCGGATGGAAAAGCCGCGGTGACGGTCGTTGGCGACATGGGAGAACAATCTGTATCCGAGACGGTGAGCGAGCCCGTCGACCAGAACGTTGCCGCACAAGTTTTCGCTACCCGCGTGGTGACGCTAACGAACGTCATCGTTACCATCGCCGGCATCGCAATTGTGACGTTCCTGTTCATTGTCTACATCTGGAAGTCGGCTGAAGCGCAGTATTTCACGCCATTCTCGCTGCTCGAGGAGGCCGCCTACACCTTCATTAGTGCGAACAACTACCTTCACTTCGGCTATCTCAATTCGGGATTACTTCAAGACTTCGCTACCAATCTCAATCCCGCCGATCACCCTTACATCTACAACCACATGCCGCCTGGGCCCGACCTCGTCACGTCCGGCTGGCTATGGCTGACCGGCAACGACTACCGCGCAGTACGGTTTATCTTTGCGGTCGCGTTGCTCAGCGGCATGATCGTCTATCTGCTTTTCGCGCGAGAATTGATGCATCAGCTGGGCGTGAGGCTTTATGGCCTCGCGCTCTTGTTGATCACCCCTTGGACCATCGTCCAGCTCTTCGACCGACAGGTATACAGTCTGTTTCCGCTACTGACGTTTCTGCCGTTGCTGTTCGGTCTGCGCTTCCTGAGAACCAACAACATGGTTTATCTCGCGGGAACCGCCGCAATAATCACGCTTTCGACTTTCTACCTCGAATATTCAATGCTCTCGGCGGTCATTGTTTGCTGGGGCATGCTGTATATTACGCAGCTGGTTCCCCTAAGCCTACGTCACATGCTGATCATCGGGACCGCTTTTGCCGTCGGAATCGGTGCGCACCTGTTGCAGAATATGCTGGTTCTGGGCTGGCACAATTTCGTACAGGAGTTGCACTACACGCTTTCAAACCGCATCACAGGCTATCCGACGCAGCAGCAACTTGAGGGTTTCTATCACCAGTTGGGCGTGCTGCATCACGGCTCGCATCCGATTCAACCGCGGGCGTTAGTCGCGCAAGTCGCGGCCAACTTCTCTGTTCCGGCCGCATCGAGCGGTGCGGCCATGCTGGTTGCCTGCGGTCTTTGGGTGCTTTGCGGACGTGCTGTTTCATTTGGCGGTGTGGAAGGGCGCCTTTCGTTTGATCTCCGCGCAGCGGTTGCGGGCCTATCGTTGCTCGGGCGAATGACGGTCTGGGCGGTTATAACAATCCTCGCGCCGATCTTCTTGTTTCCGGCCTTCGCGCAGGAGGTCAACCTGCGCGGCGTCGGCAATTTCTTTTTCCTCGCGTTGTTGCTGACGTTCCTTGCGGGCTATGGACTTTGGTTGCTGTGTTATTGTACGCACCGCGCGATCGCCATCGTGAAGGACCCGATGGCGGTGTCCGGCCGCCCGAATGCCGATGTCGCCGAAGCGGGGCCCGCCGTTCTGAAGCTGGTCGCAAGCGTCGGCCGTATCCTCGCTGTGACCGGCATCGCGCTCGCGCTCGCCGGCACGGCCTACCGCGTCGTCACCAATACTTCTGCCGAAACGTCCTACATCCTTGGACTGAACCCGCAGAAATGGTCGCCCCTCAACGCGATCAGCCGGTACAAGGGTTCGTTGTTCATGACCAACATCAACGTGCCGACGGTCGGCTTTCTTACGCGTGCGCCCGGTTTTGGCGTCTGTGGACCCAAATCGGTCAAGAAAGATGGCAGCCTGGATCTGCTCGCGTGCAAAACCGCATTCATGCGGCGCTATGACTACTGGCTCTCGCAGAGGCCGCGCTACTTCTTCTACTTCACCTCGCCCGAACTTTTTCCGGGATTTGCCGACTGCATGCCACAAGGCCTGCTTCTTGGCTCCGCGCGCGATGACAGCGGTTGTATGCAGGACCTGGCGGATAGGCTGGAAAGCCGCTACGCGCGCGTCATGTCGAACGGTATTGTTACGGTCTTCGACATCAACAAGCCTAAACCCTAAGGAGCCCGAACGTCTTGACGACTGCGGTGAACGCCAACGGCGATCGATTCAGGAGCATGCCGCAGACTCTTGCGGCCGGAGCATGGCCGACGGCGGTGGTTGTCTTGCTGCTGACCGCGGCGGTGGCCGTCGTGTTCTGGCAGCAGATTGCTGGCGTAGCGGTTTTCATCGGGGAGTCGGATCGGCTCAATTCCTATCTCAATATCCGTCTCGCCGAATACGATGCATTGAAGGCGTTCGGTCGCGTCCCCGCGTGGAATTCCAGCATGTTTGGCGGCTTTTCCATGTCGGCGCTGCATTGGATGAACCCCGGCACGGACCCGATTGCACCGCTGCTGCAACTCCTGCCGCGCGGCGAGGTTTTCGTTGCGCTCGGCTACGTCTCCATTTCGCTCGTTCTGGCAGCCTGTGTGGCAGCGTTCTTCTATATCCGCGACGTCACCGGCGCGTGGGGAGCATCGTGGGTCGGCGCGTTGGCCTACGGCCTGTCGGTCTTTTCGCTACATCGTGCCGCGCAGGTGGATAATGCCGAATTAACCGTTGTTTTGCTTCCGCTCGGCCTTCTGGCGTTGCGTCGCGTACAGCCCGACCGACTTGTCGGTCCGATGATCGGGCTGACTGCACTCCTCACGGCGCTGGCCTATTGGGGGTTTCTTCAGGAGGTCGCCTACGCTTATATTTTCATCGGTTGCTATGCGCTCTATCGCGCCGCCGTGCTCAAGCGCGGTGGGCAGTCGCCGTGGGCGCCGCTTGTCGTCATGGCGACTGCTACGATCGTTGCGCTACTCTTTTCAGCGCCTCGACTCATCACGATCCAGCAGGAATTTCTCTCGCTGGCGCGCTCGCACAGTTTTCAATATTACGGCTACCCTCAGATTCTCAGATTCTTCCACGAAGGCATTTATGGTCGTTATTTCGAGGAAGGCTTGTTGCTGGGACACAGCATGAATCTGCACGAGGGATTACAACTCGTGTCCTCTACCGCGCTTGCCCTGTTCGTCTGTCTGGGGATCATGCGGCCGCGAACGTGGGTAGAACTGGTGGGCGCCATCGGTTTTTTTGCTCTGTTTGCCGCAATGCTACCCTCGTCAAGCCTACTCTTGCGGTTTGCCCGTCTTGTTGTTCCCAACCCGTTTCCGTTTCCACTCTCGAACGTTGCCGGCAAGATCGAAGTCGCAGTCGTTTTATTGCTGCTGTTGGTCTTCGCCTTGTGGCGCGTGGAGCCTTATTTGCGCATCGGTGCGGGGTTACGACGGCTCCTACCAGTGGCGCCACGTCCGGTCGATACCAGCTTTCATCTTTATGCGTTGGTGGTGACCTTGGCGGCGATCCTCGTGCACGAGGGTGCTTATGTGGTCTGGCGCATCTTCGGTCGCGCCGACTTCACGCACACGCGGTTGTCCATCCTTGCGATCCTGCCGCTGTGCACATTGTTTGCTATTTATCTGGCCGAATTGAAGGCCCTGCCCATTCGCGACGATTTGCGTGGCGGCATCAACGTGCGCCTGGCGGTCGTGTTTGCCGCGTCGGCCGGTATCGTTGCCTTTGCCCTCAATGGGCCGTTTCTTGCGCTGGTCCCGCGCGATTTATTGCGCTTGCATCTCCTGGACTCGAACCAAGTGATGACGTCGGTCATGCTAACCGTGCTGTTGACCGCAGCTTTACTTGGCGGCGTTGCGGTTGCGGTGCTGGTGATGCGACCAGCGACCTTCGATATCCGCGCCGCCGCGGCCGTCATTGTCGGCGCATTCGTGGCCGTCGAGGTGCTGACCTCCGCGCATTTCAAGGTCGACGGACCGCAGACCTGGACTTTTCCAGAACCATTCCGCAATTTCAATTATCTCAACGTCGCTCCTTCAATCTTGCGCCCACCGGATCCCGTTAAAGTCAAAGCGTTCCAAAAGGTAATGGAAGCCGACAACTATCGCATGGTGGTCACCGGTGACGATTTTCGCATGCGCGCCACGAACGCCCCACACGTTGCCGCGTTCTGGGGAGGCCGCACGATCGGTGGCTATGGCACCGGGGTGAGCCGGCGACTAACCATCCTCCCGTGGCCGAAGAATACGCGCAGTCTGCGGACCATCGACTTCGGGTCCACAAATGACCTGAATACGACCGTTTTTCCTCTGCTCGCCTTTCTGAACGTCAAATATCTTCTGGTGCTGACGCCGGACATCTATTTCGATGTCGCAACGCGCGGCCTGTCCGGCGAGGAGACAAAATCCTTTGTAACGATCGCAGGACGCAACTATCCGATTCGGACGGCTGATGCCGGGGGAATTCCGCTTCATTACATCGTCAATCCCGTCAAACCGTTGCCGCGGCAATTCATGGTCCGTCGGGTCATCGGAAGCAAAGCGCCACCCGCCATTGCCGATCCGTTAGAGCCGGCGAAATCTACGACGGACATCCACATATTCGCCGACCAGACCGACGACCTTACGCAGACGTCGTTCGTGGAAGGGCGCTTTGACGGGACCAGCAGGTCGTTTGATGCGTCGGGTCCATTGACGGTCAGCTATCGCGGTGACGTCATCGACATCCGTGTCGCACCCTCGGCGCAGGAGCGGTTCGTCGTGCTCACCGAGACTTACAACAGGCAATGGCGCGTCTATATCGACGGTGAACGCAGCGCGACGATCCCGACCAATATTGTGATGAATGGCGTATTAATCCCGCCCGGGATAAATCACGTCCTGCTGCGGTTCGAGCCTTTCTCGATGCAGCCGCAGGCGAAAATCATTATGGCGTTGGCCGTATTGGCATTTGTCGTCTTTGTCGTGATGCTATGGCATTTCGACCTGTGCATCGCAATCGCCCGCCGTTATTTCCTCGCAGTGCGATGAGAGGCCTGTCACCTTGTTGTATTTGCGGCTCTTCCGAGCACACGGTTCGCTATGAGGCAACCTCACGGACGGAAAGCGGCCTGCCGGCGTCCGGTCCTTATGCGGGGCACTACCGCATCAACACATGTCGCGGCTGCGGGCTCTTGTTTTCCTCGCCGATTTTCGATGAGACCGAAGTCAACACGCTCTATACCGGCTATAGCGAGGCGAACGTCGCCGACTTAGAAATCGCTAACGTCAAGGCGACAATGCGCGGCTATTACGATCTCGGCCGGCGGTTTCTCGCAGGCAAAAAGAGCGCGCTCGATATCGGATGTGACATCGGACTTATGCTGGAAGTGCTCCAGGAGGACGGTTTCGTCACGCTTTGTGGGATAGAGCCAGTGGCGGTCGCGCGGACACGTGCGTCCGAGCGCGTCCCCACGGCGGAAATTTCGGATGTGTTCTATGAACAAAGCGGATTTCGCGAAAACGAATTCGATCTCGTGACGCTCGTTCATGTGGTCGATCATCTAGTGCGGCCGGACAGGGTTCTCGACGGCGTCCTGCGCGATTTGAGGCCGGGCGGCATTTGCATCGCCGTCGTGCACGATGTGGAATCGCCATTGGCGCGGCTCATGGGTGAAAGTTTCCCAGTCTTCAATTATTTCCATCACTACTTCTTCTCGAAGCGAACCCTTCGGGCATTGTTCGAAGCGCGCGGTTTCGATGTGCTGTGCGTCGTCGCGACGCGAAATCGTTATTCTCTGGCGTTCTTCATCGAGCGCGTGCCGTTCCTACCGCAGCTTTTCCGCCTGAGGCTTGCGCACTTGTCGCGACGTCTGGCGGTGGGGCATATTCCAATTTCCATTCCGGTTGGGAATATCGGGATCGTAGCGCGCAAGCCGGCGCCGGCGGGGGGCTGAAAACCAATGCCGAAGCAGTGGATTCCGACACTTCAGCGTACGATGACAGTGCTCGTGCCCGCACTGAATGAAGAAAGTACGCTTGCGCCGACGGTTGAGCGCTTGATAGAGGCGCTGACAATCACTATTGACGACTTCGAGATCATCATCATCGATGACGGCAGCACCGACAATACGCGCGCTGTCGCGGAGCGGCTTGCCGCTGCGCATGCGTTCGTGCGCGTCATCGTCAATCCGCGCACAATGGGGCTGGGCTACGGCTATACCCGCGGCTTCGAAGAAGCGACAAAGGAATTCTTTGTTTACATTCCCGGCGACAACACTTGGCCCTATCGCTCGTTCGTAGAGCTGTTCGGTCAACTCGGCCGAGCGGACGTCATCACATCTTATGCGCTCAACCCGGAAGTAAGGCCGTTCGGCCGGCGCATCGTGTCGCGCCTCTATACGGTTGTGCTGAACCTGCTGTTCGGCCGACGCATGCGCTATTTTAACGGCTTGACTATATACCCCTTACAATTCCTGCGCCGAAAGCCGCTGACGACTTTCGGCTTCGGCTTCCAGGCCGAGGTCCTGCTCAAGGCGCTGTATTCCGGGCTCTCTTATATCGAAGTCGGACTACCGATCGACGAGCGCTCGGCCGGCGGCTCGAAGGCAGTCAATCTGGGCAATATTGCCAGTGTGGCGGGAACAGTCGTGCGCCTGTTTTGGATGTTGCGTATCCGCAGGCAATGGGGACCATCGTCGTCGCTATCGCATTCGCGACCAATTATCTCACGAGGGTCTTCGATCTCGCTCGACGAACTGGGATTTGATCCCGATATCGATTCTGTCCGAGAGGCGACCGATGCCACGGTGGCGAGCCGGGTTATCGTGCTAACGGGTGCAAGCTCGGGCATCGGCGCGGCGCTCGCGAAGGATCTTGCCAGTGCCGGACATCAGGTGTTCGCGTGTTCGCGCAATCTTGGACGTCTGACCGAAGTATTCCTGGACTGTCCGCAGGTGGTCTGTATTGGCTGCGATGCCTCCAAGGAAAGCAACGTTAGCCAGTTCGTTTTGGCGGTCGCCGAGCAGGCCGACCATATCGATGTGCTGGTAAACTGCGCCGGTGGGTTTGGCACTATCGGGGCGATTGACAAGGTCGACACGACCGCTTGGATGCAGACGATCAGCGACAATATCCTGAGCACGTTCCTGCCCATCAAACTTTTCTTGCCGTTGTTGCAGAAATCGGAATCACCGCAGATCATCAATTTCTCCGGTGGGGGTGCTTTCGGGCCGTTCCCGAATTTCACTGCCTACGCCTGCGCCAAGGCGGCCATCGTGCGCTTGACGGAGACGCTGGCGATTGAATTGTCTCCCTATGGGATCTCTGTGAACGCGATCGCGCCGGGGCTCATCCGCACGGAGGCACACAACGCGACGCTGGTGGCCGGGCCGGAGCGGGCTGGAGCCGTACAATTCCGTCGCACCGAACGGCTCATGCAGCCGAACGCCGACGGCGCCAGCAGCGCGCGTCTGGAGCAGGTTAAGCAGTGTGTACGTGCGCTGATTTCGCCGGCGTATCGTGGTCTGACCGGCAAGACCATAAGCGCCAATTTCGATCCCTGGGCCACCGCCGCGTTCAGGGAGCACATCGACGATATCGCGCGCTCCGAGCTCTACACAATGCGGCGGACGAATCTGGTGAGCCTGCCGGATGGTCTCCTGCGCACCCAATTGATGGAGACCTGGGCGAAGCACGGTGTCAGGCGATGAGGGGCGGCGGACTATGAAAGCGATCTTATTGGCGCTCGCTGCCGGCATCTTGTTGCTCGGGCTCGGCACGTGGCGTCTGCGTGTCGAGGGAGCGCGGGGCGCCGCCACACTGCTGACGGTTTTTTTGGCAGTGCTTCCTGTGCTGGTGCTGGCGCATGTACTGACGCCGGCGGGATTCTGGCTCTTTCCTGTTGACCTGCAAATACAGCCGGCGGCCGTTAGCCTTGCCTTTGCTTTGTTCCTTTATGCCGCGGGATTTTTCGGAGGCATCCTCCAGCTTTATAATCTGGCGGAGCGCGGATTTTCGCTGCGCATCCTGATCGACATTCTGCATGCGCCCAAAGGCGCAATGACCCTCGACGAGGTCATGACGGGCTATAGCGATGGACGCAGTATCGCCTGGATGTATGGCAAGCGCATTGACGGTATGCGCACGACCGGACTTGTCATCGGTAACAAGGAGCGTCTGGTCTTGACCGAGCGCGGCCGCCGGATTGCGCGGCTGTTTGCTTGGCTGCAGCGTTCCGCGCGCCTAAAAGAAGATGAGTAGGACACCGATGGCCGCAGGAATTGTCGCCGGCTCGGTTTGGTTTGCCCTGCTCTTCCTAGGGAGCGTCATGGCTCTGCGGCTGGCGCCGCCTACGGCCGCGGCGCACGCCAATCAATGGCTGTTCATTATGGGGTTAGTCGGAATACCTGCGTCGTTGGCGCTGATGCAAATTGTCCAAGCCCCATCGCCGTCGCCGGGCGAGCTGGCCGCCGCGGCCATTTGCGGCGTGCTGTTTTTTGGAGGGCTGTTTATTCTTTACATGCCGCTTTACTACGTGGTGATGGCGTCGCTGTCCGTGCGCACCGCCGTCCTGCTCGGACGTCAACCGGACGGTGCATTGTCGCTGCAGGTCTTACAAGACCGATTTGCTTCCCGTCGATTAGTCGGTCAACGGTTGCAGACAATGGTCGACAATGGTTTTCTGGAAATTACGCCGCAAGGTTATGTGTTGACGACCAAGGGCAAACGGACCGCGCAGTTTTTCGATTTTTTCAAACGGTTCTGGAACTTGGGATCCGGCGGTTGATGCGATCCAGCTGGACGCCGATGGTTAGCGCAGGGCAAAGGGCATAAGCTTACAAGCTTGGTGCAGGGCTGCCGCCACAATCATCATGGCCGCAAAATAGCCGCCCGCGAAAATCACCATCGTGAAGAGCTGGCTGTACTGGATGACCGGCATCACGAGCAACGGTGGGATACTCGAGCACACGATCGCGCTGACGATTGCCACCGTTGCCGGCCAATCAAATACGCTGACGCCAACCGCCAGAAGGAACGCGCTGGCAAAAATGAGAATGACCGGCATAATCCGAAACGGCTTCAGATAGTGATCTTGTGGGCTTCTTTGTGATGGGGATTCGGCCACCTCGGCATCGACGTGATAAGTCCGCGGAAACGCGCCGCCCGTCATATAAGACAGGCTTGCAATGTATATTTTTGGCATTATGACGAAGTAAGTTTTCAACGTCTCGATGGGCGTGACGCACAATATGTGAAAATAAAACCTGCGTGCCACGGGTTCGTACAACGCCCATTTGAAGCTCAAAAAATTGTTGTTGGCGTAGTCGTTGTTTGGGAAAATGGCATTCCGTAGCTTCGTCCGACCAGTGGCGATCAAATAATTACGTATTGCTTCAGTCGCGGTTCTGTCTTGCAGCACGTCGATCTTAAATTGCCGGTGAATTGCGGGATTGGCGGCTAATCCCATAACGGCATTGTGCCAGAACACGCGCGACGAAACGTCGGCGTTGAGATAGTAGGGATTATATCTGAAATCGCGGTAGGTGACCAAGCTCACGCCAAGGATCAACGCGACGGCCATTACAGCGACAGAAATTTGGGACAGTTTCATGAGGACTAGCATTGACAGTAGGCTCACCGCGATAATGCAAAGTACTTGCCATATTTCAGAGCCCCGCAAATGAACAACGAATATGATAATTGCGATTTGCGCGGTCACGCGCCCCAGCGGCCAAAATCGGAGTTGCCGCCGTCCGACGACGAGCAATAGCACGTGCAGGAGCGGGATAATCCCGATGAAACCGAAAAAGCGCGGCTCGATGATAGATGAGCTTTGGTTTGTGAGTCCAAACGTGAAAAGAACCGCATAGAAGCTGCAAAGTGTGGCAACCAGCAATGCCATCCTTGGGCCCGATCGGTAGAACTCTGCGGTATAGAGGACGATTGATCCGAGGCATAGCAACCCAACGATAAGATAAATGCTCGCGCACTTCGTTCCGAAAAGCAAAAAACCCAGATAGACAAGATCGATGATACCCTTGTCGTCGCCGGAGACAAACCAGCGGGATGCTGGACTTTTCAAACGGACGTTTTTTGCGGCGGCGATATTGTCGACGATGGGACGATCTTTATGAAAAATGAATTCGCCGGCGACTTCCATGTAGGCCGTATAATCATTCAATCCGCGCAACGCGCTGATGGCGGCCGGAATTGCATAATCAGTGTAGCGCGGGGAAAGCGGGGACGTCTCCATTTGGAGACCCCGAATGGCCAAGACATTTGACGCGACGCCGGCTGCGACCAACGCGAACCAAGCGAAGATAAGCCACTTGCTGCGGAAAGTGCCCATCCGCCGCCTTGTTGCCGATGGAAAAGCGTCTGCTCGACGTCGCTACCCGTTCGCGGAACGCCGGCTGAGCCGATGCCTGCCAGAAATCGAAAAGGCAATGTATCATAGTTCGGCGTAGCTGGCGCACTTGGCGTCAGCCTATTAAAAGCTGGCATGCAGCGGTAGCGCTGCATATCGCTTAGAGCGAGGCGGTTGTGGACGTCCTGCGCATCCTGCTGAAGATCAATGCTGGCCGCGCGCGCTGGCGTATCGTCCCGCTCGTTCTGCTGGGCATGGCGATTGCGCTGTTCGATGTTGTCGGCGTGGGGCTGGTATTTCCGTTGGTTGCGCTCGTTACCGATGCGGCGCCGGTAGCAAATAATTCGTTTTTGTCCCGTCTTGAGCCGTGGCTGGGGACGGCGCTGTTGCGCCCCGTGCCACTCGTGTTTCTGATTCTTGCGGCGTTTCTTGCGAAGAACGCTCTACAGGCCCTGTATTATGTCGCCCAGGCGCGCCTGCTTGCCGCCACGCAGGAAAGGCTGGCCAACGGGCTGGTACAGGGATATCTGCGCGCGCCTTACGCGGCGCACCTCGAACGACATTCGGCGGAGCTGATCCGCAACGTCGCCAACCTCGTCCGCGGCTCCTATGGTGAGGCGTTCAACGCTATACTCGGTCTCGGTGCGGACTCGCTTGCGGCAGCGGCTTTGATCATTTTGCTGCTCGTCGTTGCGCCGTTGCCGAGTCTGATCGCCGGTCTGATGATGGGAATGCTGCTGTATCTGCAACAGCGCGGGTTTCAGCGGCGGTTCGAAAAACTCGGCCGCGAGAGCGCTACGCTCTGCGCCGAGGAGTTGCTTTCGCTGCAGCAAAGCCTGGGTGCGCTGAAAGAAGCGCGGGTGTTGCGGCGGGAGAGATTCTTTGAAGACGAGTTCGCCGGTATTCAGCACCGGCTGTTCCTCAACGCGCGCAGCTTCGAGTTCATGCGCAGGCTTCCGCCCGTGGTCAGCGAGGCGGCGATGATAACAGTTATTTTGGTGGCGGTGGCGCTGGTGCTGCTGCACGGAGACCGCTGGGTCTTATTCGCGCAGCTCGGCGTACTCGCGGCGGCCGCTTTTCGCCTGATGCCGTTGACCAACCGCATCATCATGGCTCTCAACATGGCGCAGCATGCGCGGCCTGGCTTGCGGTTGCTGTGCGACGAGCTTGCCCGGTCGGCGCCCCACCAAACGCAGCAGCGCGCGCGCGTGCTCGTTCCCTT
Source organism: uncultured Pseudomonadota bacterium (assembly GCA_963720835.1). Taxonomy (GTDB): domain Bacteria; phylum Pseudomonadota; class Alphaproteobacteria; order Rhizobiales; family Xanthobacteraceae; genus Pseudolabrys. The sequence continues at coordinate 89,106 of CAVRHC010000025.1, forward strand.
GAACGACCAACTCGAACTGCGCAAGGTCGGCTTTGCCTTCCCGGGCAATCCGCAGCCGGTTCTCACCGACGTTTCGCTCACTATCCGGCGTGGCGAGTTCGTCGGCCTGATCGGCCCCTCCGGTTCGGGCAAATCGACGCTCGCCGATATTCTGCTCAATGTCCTCGTGCCGATCGAAGGCGACATTCTCATTGATGGGCAGCCGTTACATGCGGCAGATCGCGACCTTTTCCTGTCGGTCGGCTACGTGCCGCAGCGCATCGCAATCTTCGACGACAGCCTCCGTCGCAACGTCGCTTTCGGCGTGCCCGAAACAGATATCAACGATGTTCGCGTCGAGCGCGTGCTTGCCCAAGCACAGCTTCTCGATTTCGCGCGCTCACTGCCGCACGGTCTTGACACCACGCTTGGTGAGAATGGCCAGCGCATTTCCGGCGGTCAACGGCAACGTATCGGAATTGCGCGCGCACTCTATCACGCGCCGGATCTGCTGGTGCTCGACGAGGCGACGGCTGCACTCGACATGCAGACCGAGCAGGATATCAACGCCGCGATCACGGCGTTGCGCGGCGCGCTCACCGTCATCGTGATTGCGCATCGGCTGAGCACGGTGAAAATCTGCGATCGCCTTATCGTACTGGAGGGAGGCCGGATCGTCGATCAGGGATGCTTCGCAGATCTTCAAGCGCGCAATGAGTTTTTCCGCGCGCTGGTTAGGCTCGGTCATCTCGACCGCTGGGACGCGTAGTGGTCAGCGCGTCATGATCGCGCCGCCGCAACAAACTCGCATTTGAACCGGTCGTGGATGCGCAGCCAAGATCGCCTAGCCACGCGCCTAGCGCGATCGCGGCGCCAGCGATAAGCCTGAGCACGATGAGCAGCGGCAGCAACGGCACTTCCAAGATGACCGGCGAGATGCGGTGCACGCGTCGTCGGTGCTCGCTCCAGGCGTGGACCCGCGCCGCCCATGTGGACCCGGGGCCGTTGATGCGGACGGTGCGTTCGATCTCCCACAGGCCGGACACGCTTGCTTTTCCGTCCTGCGTGACGATGACCGCATGGCCCCCTGGCGCCAGCACTCGCGCCATTTCCGTCGAGAATGCCGCAGATTGCGGCGCGGTCGCGTCTACGCAGATGACGCTGTCGAAGGCGGCGTTCGCATAGGGCCATTGCTCGGCCAGGCCCAGAGGGGCTGCTACGCCGTATTGCGGCCAGTTCATGGCCTCGGCCCCCGCGAGCCGACGTTCCAGCATATGTCGGACGGTCATGTCAGGCGCCACGATCAGGCTGCGTCCCGGTTTGGGGGGCAGCAGTTGAATAACGGCATCCACGGATTTCCGGCCAGTGAACCAATGGCCGTTCCAGGGGTAGGGAGCGTCGGCAGGCCCGAACAAGGCGTCGTTAAGCCGAGCCCGGAAATGTTCGTAGCGGTCGCAGAAAATCCCGTAGCCGCGATGGAACGCCAGATAGCCCCGCGCGATCCACCGCCGTCCGGGTGCGGAGTCATTGTTGTCTGTTGCCCAACGCAGCCAGCGCCGGGGCAGGCGCAAGGGCGCCCGCAGCAACAGCCATCCTGCGCTTTTTGCGAGGCGGGCTATGACCGCGTCGATGACCGCAGCCAACTCCGCTTCCGCAGCCGACCATAGCGGCGCAGTCATGTCGGTGGTGTGAATGCGGATAGGAACGCGCGCCAGCCTGCGGTGGCGCGCATCCGTGTGTGCCTCTGCCCAGTCCGCCACGTCGTCGATGGCGCCCTTGCGGTAACGCACCTGGGTGACCGGCGAATAAGCGCTGATCTCGCACATCAGCAACTCGTCGGAATCGGCGACGATGTGATCGACTTCGGCGCGTGGACAGGCGCGCGCCACGAAATCGTCGTCGATGGTACCGTGGAAGTGCACGTGCTTGTGCTCGGGCCAGACCAGCAACGGATGCAGGTGAAAGCAACGCGCCAGCAATCCTTCGTTTGCCACCGGCCAGAAGATCGTCGCCGGCAGGAATGTGCCGCTTTGGTTCGTCCAGATGTTCTGCTGCGAGATCGGATGCAGATTGCGCAGTGCGATGTCGGCGAGTTTGCGTGGCGGGAGGACGATGGCGTTGTCGTTCGCGCGGCAAAGAGTGATTTCAGGCAACACAGTTTCCTTCAGCAGCCTGATGCCGGTCGTGAACACCACGCGCCGTCCACGGCCGACTGCGCGCACAACCGCCGCTATGGAGCCGTCCGCGAACACGAGATCTGGATTGACGAACAGGATCGCCGCGTCGGCATCGTCGGCTGCATCGATGCCGACCCGCAGGAGCTCCGACATCGTCTCATAGGAGGTGCGCCGTTCTGTGCTGAGCGGTGTGACACGCACCGGCATGAGCGCGCGCAATTGTTGCCACGATGGCGACGCCTCGATGCTCGCGACATCCGCGGGCCGCGTGAGGACGTGGTAGAGACATTGGTCCTTGCGCGGCAGCGTAGGTAAGTTGCCAGGTGCAAGCTGGGACGGTAGCGAGACTTGCGTGAAGATATCGCAATAGGCGGCACCCCAGACCGGCACCAGGACATGAAATGCGGGACGCGGTGCCGCCCCGCTCGAAGAATCGTCTTTCACCACAATTGTCCCGCAAAGGCTGCGCTTCACGTGCCATCCTAGCATCAAAGGTCGTTTTAAACCGTCTGTTTTGCCTGCCGGAAGGCGGCGTGATAAACTTATGTTTGTGTCTTCGCACATCGCATTTAGAAGCTTGCCCGATCTCCCGTGCCAGCCGTGAAATTGAAATCGGCGCTGGTGGCGGTCTTGCTGGGCATTCTATTTTGCGCGGTTTCGCTCGGCATGGTGGCGGGCGGGCGTGGCATCCCGGCGGTCTTCGACGGCAACGAGACTTTTTCCTCGATTTTGCACGCCCGCAATCTACTGAGCTTCGATATTGGTGCATCCGCCGGCCTTGCCGATGAATCGACGAGTTCGCGTCCGCAGGCGCATCCGGTCGTCCACACCCATCAGGGTAATTTCCCCCGTCTATACGCGACGCTGCTTTACGCGCTCGGCATGAAAGACGCGACTTCGCAGGTGCTGGCGACGGTGCTCCCGGTCGGTTTCGCCTCAGTGCTGCTTGCGTACGCCGCGCTTTATCGGTTTGCCGGGTTGGGCGTTGCCTGTACCGCCATTTTCGTCATGCTCACCGATTACATACTTTTCGTGCAATGGCAGGTAGTAACCTATCGGCTGTGGCATTTCGCTTTCACCTCGGTGCTGCTCGCCATCGCAATCTACTACCGGCCGGACAACCGCCGATGGTTGCTGGGGGCGCTGTTCGCGACATCGCTATGCTTGTTCTACTACGAGCTTGTCTTTGCGACGTTCCTGTCTGTGGCAATCGCGGTTCTGGCGCTGGCGATCTGGCGCAAGCGGATTGCCGTCGGATTGACCTTCGTTGCCGTGCAGTTCGCGGGTGCGACGGCCGGCGCCGCCGTGGTGATAGCACAACTGGTCACCTATCTCGGTTGGGACGGATTCCTCACCGATCTGAAATTGACGTATCTCAGCCGCAATATCGGGATGACGTCACCGGAGCATCTTGCCGCGCTGCGCAACTTCGTCGAGCGACATAACATCGCCTTCTTCTACAACTTTGCGGACCCAAACGCGCAGCATACCGGTCGTCTGTTTCTGGATTCGATCTTTCGATGGGGGTTGCAGGTCTACACGCCACCATTTGCCTTTTGCGTCCTCATCACGGCCGCCGGTATTGCTGTCGCGCTATTCGCCCGGCCTGGACGCGTGTGGTGGCCGCGGTCCGCCATAGTCGCAACCGCAGTCATGGCGGGTGTCGCCTGGTTCCTTGGTGCCAATATCGTGGTCTCGGGTGCGGTCATTGCCGCGGCGGCTGTGGTGATTTTTGCCGCACCCGATTCGCGCCAGTGGCCGCAAAATATCGCCACTCTCGATGCAGCCATGTTGTGCGGTACGCCGGTAGTATTGTTTGTGCTGATGGCGGGCGGCTTTTCGCGGTTTTTGGGTTTCGAACGGTACGCTACGTCGTTTTGGCAATATGGGCTTACGTTCGGCATTGCCATCGCGGCGTTGTTTGCGCTGTTGGCCTTGCGTGGGGCGCCGCGGCGGCTCGCACGGCTCACGCTCGACGCCGCTCTGCGGGGGGCGGCGCTCGTCTGTGTCGCGATTGCATTGGCGCGCTTCCACGGGCGCCTTTATGACCCCTTGTTGACTCCGCTCTGGCAATCCCAATTGCCCGGGCCGCTTGTGCCTGCGTTCTTCCAGAGCGCCGGCATGGTGCTGGCAACAGTCTGCGCAGCGGCCTTGGCCGCATTCGGTCCGGCATTGCCGGACGCCGTCAGAGAGCCGCTGCGCGTAACGGTGCGTCGCGTCATGTTGTTGATCGGCTGTTTTGTTGTGGGCCTGCTTGTCGTTCTCGTGCTGTCGCCGGGCTATGTCTATTCCGGCTATATGTCCCGCTATCTCAACATTCTGGTGTTGCCTTTTGCGCTGGCCATCGGATTGGTTGCTTACGTCGCTGCGGTCATCGGCAAACAAATCGTCGCGATGTTATGTCAGGAGTCGTGTGGGCGATTGTCCGCTGTCGCCGCCCGGTCGTATCTTGTGCCGTTGGCACTGTTTGCCGCATGGTGGATTGCCATCCAGGCGGCGGATGCACGCCTATTCCCGCCCAATGAGCTTGCCGTTCTCAATGCACTCGAAGCCATGACGCCGGCACGCCCGACTATCGTATCGAACACTTATTCAGGCCTGTTCTCAGTCGTCACCGGTCGATGGGCCTACCTGGACGAGACCTTTTCCGCCGGCCGTACCATGTTTTCGCCGCGGACGGGCTATCATTATCTTTTCGACAAGAAATACTTATGGGTCGCGGACCGCGGTAATCCCACATACGAGCGGCCCGAAGTTTTTGTATGCTTGATTCCGCCAACCTATTGGTCGGCCGCGATCCGTTTGGCGGGCTTAAGCCGATACACCCGCTGTTCGGAGAATCGCGTTATTGAGTTGGCGCAACGGCCCTATAAGGCTGTTTGGCCGCGTCACGCGATTGTCGCGCGCGATCCGAGCGGGCGTGATACATGGGCAATCGCCAGGCTCGATTGGGATTTTCCCCCTTATCTCGGCGCAAAACCGAGGGTCGAAGGGGTGGCCGCCGGAGGGTCGGTTTCGCTGACGGTGAGATATGATTATCGGCAGCAGGATGGGAAACCGGAACGCCAGACCGAGGTCGAAATCCGGCCGATATCGCGGAACGGCACGATCTGTACGCTGCTCGGTGCTCCCCTGGCTGTCGTCAAAGCCTTCGGCGGCAAGGCTGCCTTCGCATTGGCGCCATCCGATTTCGGCAAAGACCTTGTTGCGCAAGCGCAGCCGCAAACCGAAACCCGCACCGGCGCACCTTTTTTCTCTGTGCCGTTTCGCGTAGATCAAGAGAACGCAGTGGCGATGGCCCCAGCTTGCGGCGCAGTTGTCGACATGGACAAGAAAGTCTGGCCGCAGACAGAAGGAGGCTGACATGACGCAAGTCGACGATTACCCCATCGTCATCCGCCGGGCCAAGGATGGCTTTGTTGCGGAAGCGGTTGCGCTCGGCCTCACGCGCACGGGGGCCGATGTTAATGCGCTTGACGCGGATATCCGTATCGCGGTCGGCGAAATTCTCGCCGTTTGCGAACGCCACGGTGCACGCATCGGCTCCTCGTGGGAACGCGATGCTGCAAGATCGAACTCCAGCGTCCTATCGGCGCAGTATCATTGGTGCAATGGCAGCAGTCCTTGTTGTCGCCATTGTCTCGTTGCCGGTATTGCTGATCTATCAAAGACTGTCATCGTTCCTGTCGGCATCAGAACAATTCAGCCCCGCCGCGCCGATCGAAAAGCTATTGAGTTCAGGTATAACTAAGACCGCCGACACGTTGGAAATGATTACGCCGGAGAGACGTACCCAACTGACCCACGATTTCGCTCGCATCGCCCACGCGCTCGAGCCCTATGCCGCACAGCTGCGCCCGTTGTTGATCTCTTCGCCGCAGGCGGCTCAGCCTGCCGGCGGCGAACGGCATCCGTGATTGACATGCCGTCGGTGACCGATGACACGTTGGGTGAGCCGGACGATAAGCTGCTACTCGCTTTGCACCGCGAACTACTCAAGCTGCGCATTACGGAAGAGACGCTGGCCGCGCGCTACCGCGAACAGGAAATGCGCACACCCGCCCATTTCGGGACCGGCCAGGAGGCGATCGCAGTTGGCGTCTGCGCCGTGCTTCAGGCCAACGATGTGGTGTTTAGTCATCACCGCGGTCATAACCACTATCTCGCGCGTGGTGGAAGCATCTATGCATTGGCAGCCGAACTCTACGGCCGCGCCGATGGCTGCTCGGGCGGGCGTGGCGGTTCGGTCCACCTCACCGCGCCCGACAAGGGGTTCATCGCGACCAGCGCCATTCTCGGCGAAACCGTCGCTGCCGCGGTCGGCGCTGCACTGGCTTTTCATTTGGACAAGGTCGACCGCATTGCCGTCACGTTCTTTGGCGAGGGAACGCTCGACGAAGGAGTGTTCTACGAAGCGCTGAACTATGCGGCGATCAAAAAGCTGCCGGTGCTATTCGTCTGTGAAAACAACCTGTACGCGACCGAAAGTCCGTTGAACGTACGGCAGGCTCCGGAGACCGATCTCTGCGACCGTGCCCGCGCCTTCAAGGTCGCCGCGGGACGGATCGACGGCAACGACGTGCTCGCGGTCTACAGCGCTGCGCAGGAAGCGGTTGCGCGGATGCGCGCAGGGCAAGGAGCTTATTTCTTGGAATGCATGACGTATCGCTGGCGCGAACATGTTGGGCCGTTTTTCGATTATGAACTCAACCGCAATTACCGCAGCCGGCAGGAGCTGGAACAGTGGATGGAGCGCTGCCCGATCAAGCGCAGCGGTGAGCGCCTCGTGCAATACGGCCTGGCAACCGCTGAGGTGCTGGAAGAATGGCGTGCGTCTACCCAGGCGCAAGTCGATGAGGCGATCGAGCGCGCGCGTAAAGCGCCGTGGCCGGAGGTTTCAACATTGTTAGAACGGATCTGACGCCTCCATGCGCAAGCTGACCTATGCCATGGCGCTTTCGGAAGGCCTGTGTCAGGCGATGGAACGCGATCCTGCGATCTTCGTCACTGGCATCGCCGTGGACTATCCCTCGGGGATTTTCGGCTCCACTACCGAAGCGGCCAAGCGGTTCGGACCGTCACGCGTTTTTGATGCCCCGGCCATGGAAAATGCCCTGACGGGGATCGCCGTCGGCGCCGCCGCTATGGGGAAGCGCCCGGTCATCGTTCACCCGCGCAACGATTTCATGTTTCTTGCCTTCGACAGTCTGATCAATTTAGCGGCCAAGTGGCGCTACATGTTCGACGGCAACGCCGGAAAAGTTCCGATCGTTGTTCGCGCCGTCATCGGTAAGGGCTGGGGGCAGGGCGCGACCCATTCCCAGAGCCTACAAGCGCCGCTTGCGCATTTTCCCGGCCTCACGGTGCTGATGCCGGCGTTTCCGCAGGACGCCAAAGGCCTGACCATTGCCGCCCTCCAACACGATGGGCCTGTGGTGATCCTAGAGCATCGGTCGCTCTACGCCGTCGAAGGGCCCGTGAACGAGATATTTGCGCCCACACCAATCGGAAAGGCCAATATTGTGCGCGCGGGCAACGACATAACAATCGTCGGAACCTCTTTGATGGCCGTCGAAGCGTTTCATGCTGCGGAGGAGCTGGCAAAGCACGGCGTCGCGGCCGAAGTCATTGACCTGCGCACTATTCGACCGCTCGATGAGACAACGATCCTGCAATCGATCGAAAAGACGGGGCATCTATTGGTGTGTGATACGAGCTGGGAGCTTTGCGGAGTCGCCAGCGAAATCGCCGCGCTTGCCGCGGAGAAAGCGTGGGGCAAGCTTAAAGCGCCGGTTCGCCGTATCGCACTCGCCGACTGCCCTGCACCGGCATCTGTGCGTTTGGAAGAAGCATTTTATCCAAAGAGGTCGACGATAGTAAATTCTGCATTGGCGATACTTGGTTTCGGTGAGAACCAGGTCGGGGATTATGCTTTAGAAGATGAATTTAAAGGTCCATACTAGCTTCACATGGGGACCTGCCCCCTTCAGACGGAACCAAAAATAAAATTGGTGCTGCCGATCTGACGGGGGGACCGATGCCAAGGAAGAAGCGTTTGATCGAAGAGATTGTCGCGAAGCTGCACAAGGCAGATGTGTTGCTGGAGGGACAAACAGGCGCAGATGGTGCCCGCGGTTCAGGCATTGGCAATTCTAGCTCCGCTACCGTCGCTACAAACTGGGCAAACGTACCGCCGTTTGTCAGTGCAATCATACGTTTGTCCAGGCGCTGCTGCGGCACGTTCATATCGACCGAGACGATGACTCCAGCCACTTCGAGACCCGGCACGAAGTTGGAATTGTGATCTGGCCCGGCCGCTCGTTGATTGCAGTCGTGGCGATTAACGCCAGCCGCCATAACTTGGATCAGGACATCATCGTCTGCGATTGGCTGCGGTACCGGCCATTTGCCGTTTCTCGCCCATCGCTATGGATTGCCGCGGCGGCTTGCGACGATGCCCACAGCGACCGCGCCCAAGGCCAGCACGGCGACCGCCACATAAGCGAGCCATCCGCTCCAATCGCTGCCGTGCGCGACCGCGAAATCGAGCAGGAACGGGACTGGGAACAGAAAAAAGACGATAGTGCCAAGAATTGTGCTGAATTTGTCCATATGGGACTACGGCCAAAACTGTTTGGTCGCTATCTTTGCTCCTTCCGCCATGGCCGCGAGCTTGGCGAAGACAATATCCGGATCGACGGCGGCCTGGCCGACCCAGGTGCCGAAGCCACAATCCGAACCTGCAATCACATTCTCACGCCCGACTAGTCTGGCGTAATGCGCAATGCGTTGTGCGATTAGCTCCGGATGTTCGATGAAATTCGACTTTGATTCGATAACGCCAGGAATGAGCACTTTGCCGTCCGGCAGTTTCACCTTTTCGAATATGGTCCATTCGTGCGCGTGCCGTGGGTTCGCTGCTTCGAACGAGATTGCGACAGGCTTTGCCGCAAACACGATGTCGATCACGTCGCCAAAGGGCACGTCGTGGTGGTGTGGGCCTTCGTAGTTGCCCCAGCACATGTGCAGCCGGAGCTGCTCGGCCGAAATGTTGGAGACCGCGTGGTTGAGCGCCTCATAGCATCTCAATGTCGATGGTTGCAATCTTCTGGGTTCGGAAGACGACGTCGAAGACGCCATCGTGTGCGGTTGGTCGAACGCGGCAGCCTTGCCGCGGAAGGCTTTCGGGACTTTGACACTGCGGCCAAGGAGACTGACATGACCGCCCTGCTGGACACGGCGCACGATGTCGCCGGGAGCGTATTCGAAGGGCGCGATGGTCTCGACATAGTCGCGCGGGCTGGGCTGATAGCGGCTGGCCGGAACGGCAAGCTCGAGCGCCTCGTGCGGCCGTTGTGTGTTGTAGACGTCGCGCCAGCGGTCGAAGGCGCGATCGGCGGCGGCGTGATCGGCGAAGGGCGGACCGGACAACACCTCGGCCTTGAGGCTGCGATGGAAGCGTTCGTCCTTGCCCATGGTCTGTGGATGATAGGGCCGCGAATGGCTGATCTTGATGCCCTGCTCGAATCAGCCAGACCCCGAGCGGAGTAAACGGGTTGCCCGGTCCGTCGCCCCACGGCGAACCGTTGTCGGTGATCATCCGCTCGGGCAGCCCGTAGCGGCGGAAGGCGATGATGAGCCGCTGGCGGACCGTTTCCGTCTGCTCGTTGGCGCAGGCCGCAAGCAGCACGGAGAAGCGCGAATGATCGTCGAGCACGGTCAGCGGATGAAGCCGGCCGGCGTGCAGGGCCACGTGGCCCTTGAAGTCCATCTGCCACAACTCGTTCGGCCGCGACCGCTCGAACCGGGTGAATGCGGATTGGCCGCCACCATGTGCACCCAGTTCAATCCCATGCCGTTTCAGGATCGCCGTCACCGTCGAGGGGGCCGGAATCGCTTCCCGTCCCAGATCCTTCAGTCGTCTGGCGATCTTGCGACCGCCCCAGGCCGGATGCTCCGCACGCACCGAAAGGACGGCTTCTTCCGTCATTGCGGCGCTACGCGCCGGCGAATTCTGCGGCCGACGCGACAGTTCCTCAAGCCCCGCCGCCCCTTGCAGCCGCCAACGTTCCAGCCACTTGTAGCCGGTCGTCGGGCTCACCCCGAAGCGACGGCACAGCTTCCGAACATTGGCGCCTTCTACCAAAGCCAATCTCACAAATTCCAATCGCGTGTCCATTCGGGATCCCTCGTGGAACGGCATCCGACAGCCTCCTTGATTCGCTGTCGAAAGTGTCCACGATGTCTCCGAACACCTGTCCACCTTGTCCCCGGTCTGAACAT
>CAVRHC010000026.1:0-389792 GCA_963720835.1 uncultured Pseudomonadota bacterium
TGCGCGCCGGCATCGCAATTTTCGTATGCGGCGGATAGTGTTTGTACTCGCTCAACGACTCGTTCGAGAAAACTACGATCTTGCCGCGCGGCACCTGCTCCGAAACACGCGTCCAGATCGCGCGAGCCGCCTGCAAGTCGTCTTCTCTGGGGTCGCTGAGCGTAAGGTAACGAAAGATCTCCACACCCTCTTTCGTCGGGGCGGGCTTGCTCAGCGACCAGATCCCTTGATGCGCGCCGAAAAAGTTACGCTGCAGGCTCGTCGTCCCGCGGTTCTTGAAATAGCCGATATGGATGATCGGGAGCACGCGAAAGACCTTGGCCGGCAGTCCGTTCTTTGTCTACTGAGCGGTCGGCACAACCATGCGCCGGATTGGATCGCCGTTGGTGTGTGCGCTGGTGAACCAGGAGTTGTAGGTCGTCGCCGCACGGTACGCGGGCATGTACCGGATCACGAGCACAACGCGCTCGCCATCCTGGCACCGACTGCCGGCATGCAGGCACGTCGACGTATCAACAAAACCACCGGCTCCCGCCGGCCCGGCCAACGATATCTCGTCCTCACGCCGGCAAAATTGAAAGACCTTTTCATCGGTCGATCTTCCATCGCCGAGTATCGAAATTCGATCGTAGCCCGTTGCTTTCGCACACGCTGCGACAAATCCGCCGGCAGAAACTTGAACGGACCATTCTCTTCCTTAACGTCGAAGACATTAGGAACAGCGTCAGAATTCCGGCATCCGGTTTATCCAAGTGATACAGCTGGCTGTGATACAAATCTTCCTTGAGATTTGGGCGGGTCACCCAAACATCGACGTAAAACAGGCGTGGAACAGTGCCGAAATAGCTGGTCGCGATGTCGATCAACGGTTCCGACATTGCGGTTTCAAGCAGCACAGGAAACTCCTTGAACGTCTCGGCGGTACACAACAAGTGGAACGGATTGTGCCCGCGGTCCTTCAACTTTCCTCGGCGTGCTGCGCATAGATTTGTCGGCCGGCGACAACGAACGCGTCAAGGCCAGGAATCTCGCCGGGCGCGATGCTCCTGAACCCTTTGTCGCGGGGTACCCAATCAGTCCACGGCGAGACTTTATGCGCCGCGCCGCACTCCATCGCCTGAATGTGTCCGCCGGATGGGCAGCGACGTCGATTGCGTCCAGCGCCACTTTCAAACCGTCGTACGGGACGCCGGCGAGCGTGCCGTAAGTCGCGAGACGTTGCTTCAGCGATTTCAACGCTTTTTGTGCAAGCATGACAGTGCGAGCTCCATTGGGGAACGATCGACAGTTACACGAAAAATATCGAGACTAGGCGGCCCGCGCGGGCATCAGATCGTTCGTGTCGATCCGAGGCAGGACAACCGGGTCGTCGATGCCGATTCGGGGAATCGCATTCTTGACCGTCACCGCGACCGCGCAGCCTTTGGCGCGTAGCGCTGCCAACAGTGTGTCGTTGTAACGACCATACGGATAACAGAATATCCAGTCGGTCACGGATCCTCCGACACTTTTGACGAAATCAAGAGAACGGTCGATCTCTTCGGCTTGCTCTCTCGGCTGCAATTTATCGAGCCACCGGTGCGTCACGCTGTGGCTGCCGATGTACATGCCGCAATCGGTCATCAATTTGAGCTGCGGCTCGGAAACATATAGTTCCGAGGCGAACGTCTCCGGATCGACGGCAACAAAATTAGAGAAGAGCGAATTCAATAGTTCGCTCCGGAATGGCTCCGGCAATACATTTTGGAGCATACGTTTGACGAAAGCGACTTCAGGCGGATCAAATCGGGACGATTTAGCGTGCTCACGCCAATAGTCGTCAAAACCACCAAGGACCTGCGACCGCGGCTCGATATAGTCTTTTAGCGAGCCCACAACTGATTTCGCGTCTGAATCGACGCTAAGGATGAACTGCACCTTGTTGACGTCTAAAAGCTGCCGTTTTTGCACACTGCTCGCCGGCACAAAGAATGTGCCTTGCAATCCGCGCGCGTGAAGCCGCGGAAAAACATTCGTGAAATGGTCGATGTAGCCGTCATCGAAGGTCAGCCACAAGGCGGCGGGCGGTAGTGGCTTGCGCTCCAAGACGGCCAACACGACGTCCTGGGCCGTCACGACGGCGTAGTTCTTCGAGATGAAATCAAGCTGCTCTTCAAACTGCTGAACCGTCCGCGCCTTGATGCCAGGATAGCGCGACCGCTGAAGGTCCCTGACGTAGTGATACGTGACAATCGTCAAATCCATGACTTACGGCTTGCGGACATCCAGCACGAAAGTCGAACAATACGGCGTGAGCCGAGGATCGTACGGCGCCAAACGCGCAATGAGATCGGCGATTTCCTTGTGCAGCGCCGGGAACTGGGACTTTAGATTTGTCGGCAGCCCGTGAAAGTGCACCGGATAGATTTTTGCAGGGACAAACCCGAATTGCCGCAACCGGCCGGCCAAATCGGCCGGCGAAAACTGAAACCGCTGGTCAACTTGAATTGCGCCGGACGGATGCTTCGATGGCTGCGGGTCAATTCGTTCGTATCGCTGTATCACCTCAATCGCGCTTTTCTGGTCGACGCATTCGTGCAGCGCAATAGCTTCTTGCACGAGACGGTCGAAAACACCCAAGTCTATGTCGACCTGAGTAAACGCGTTCAATGAAACGACGTTAAACAGACGATTTCGGGACCCGACCAGAAATGCCCCGCCCGACTTCAACATGCGCCAGCACCGCTCAAACAATACATCCAGTTCGTCGAGCGAAAAGTATTCGATCAACCCCTGACCACTGATGGCATCACAAGAGCTATCGCTAACAGGCATCGAAAAGAAAGAGTCCGCGATAAATGTGGCTTCTACCCCAGCCGCTTTGCGGTTGGCTTCGCACTCCTCGATCATCTTTTTTGCGAAGTCGATGCCCGTCGACTTGATCCCGCGCCTTGCCGCATCGATCACGAGCTGACCCGTCCCGCAACCAATATCGAGAAAGCTCAACGCCTTCGGCAACTCGTCGAGCGTCGCCAACACAGCATCGTTGCGGCCGCTGATGATATTAAAAGCCGCGTCTGCGTCCTCGGCCTTCTTTTGCCAAGCCTGGGCCGCGGACTCGAAGTATGCGCGTGTTTGTGTCTGCTGATCAGTCATCTGTTGGCGCCGTGATGCGCTATACGTATCGCCATGCGATCAATGACAAGGAGTTGTACTCGTTGAACCCGAGTACGTCTTTTCGTACATCCACGATTTCAATGTCGGAACGACGTTTCAATCCGGAGAGTAGATCGCGATTGTAATCGTTCAATTCGAGATACCGACGGCGCATCATTCCGAGCAGACTGCTATCGTGCAAATCGAAAGCTGGCTCGAGTTGCACAACCGCTGCGATCTTGTCCTTGTGCGCCGCCAGGCCGTTGAGGAACGGCTCGGCGGTCGGCAACTGCTCGATCGCCTGCGACGTAAAGACGGTGACCGGTCCTTCTGCTCGATCGAATAACGGATAACGCGAATCGTAGAAGTTCAATTTTTCCACTCGGATGTCGTCTCGGCCCGAATACAACAACTGCGCGATCGCAATGGCATTATCCGAGTAGTCGCCACCGACGAATTGCTTGCCGGGCGCCATTTCGGCAATTTTCCAGAGATTGGCACCGAATGCGCTACCGAGTTCAACAATCGTTTTGCTTTGCGGTGCCGCTTCGATAACCGCCTTGGGCAGCAATGCAAACAGAGCGTCTATCAGGTCTGCTTGGCGGGCAACCACCAGCTTGCCATTCAGAACGGCGGCAAATTCCTTTTCGGCCGATCGTCCACTAACGGAAAATCGCAATGCGACCGGATCAAGCGCGCCGTTGGACTGCCTGTAACGGTCAAGGCAAGCAGCATATTTATCCTGATTGTACTCTGCCTCAATTTTCGCGATATCGCGTTTTAATTCCTTGAACGTCTCCGCGCCGAGCAAGCGCGCTGGCCAGGGCGACCATTGCGGCAGCTCATTAATATCCAAACTGCGCATGGATTGAGCTTCCTTGAGCTTGGGCTCCAACATCGCGCTCATGACACTTTCTGCACTTTCTGCGGAACGCGCTGATCGACCCGCAGCGCCGCATCGCGTTCGGCAAACCATTCCGCCGAGAAATCACAGTCGCGATATTCGTCGAAGTACGGCCCGCCAATCGTATAGTGGACCAGCGCCGCGTCCGGGTTCGGCGCGTACTCCCCGACAAGATGATTCCAACGCGGCGGCAATTTGCCGATGAGGCTGTCGCTTTCGAGCCATTTGAATTGATGCAGTTCCAGCCCCGTCGCGGTGTTTACGTAACCGGGCGTGAGCGCGCGGCACTTGGCATTGTTGAACAGCATGACGCTCGACCAGTTTTTCTTCGCGTACTTGGTCTGCACCTGGCCGAGGAACTTTTCGGTTTCCGCGGGCTCGTAGTCGTGCTGCACGCAGAGCACCGCATAGCGGTCGTCGCGCAGTGCCCAGAGTTTGGCGATGTCGTCGCGCACGATCATGTCGCAGTCCATGAAGACCGCCCAGCCCTCATAGTTGCACAGCCACGGCGCAAGGAAGCGCGAAAATGAGAATTCCGTCGATTGCAGCGGATTGCGTTCGCGTTTGAAGACGCCATCGAGCTGCGACAGCATGATCGGCGTGATGCTGACCGGCACCGAAGAATGCCGATGGATGCTGTGGGACAGCACCGTAAATGCCACCGTCTCTTTTGGATCGTAGCCGATGAAGACTTTGACGGGATCGGCATTCATCTCGTTTCTCCGTTCCGCTGGAGGACGTTTCAGGCCTTGCGCACCTGCGCGACAAGGCTGTCCGACATATTGGCCGCGGCCAGTGCCCGGCTGTACTCCAGCCGTGTCGATGGCGTTTCCAGGAAATTCCAGATCAAGTGACCGCCGGGCTTGCCGTAACGCAGCCAATACATGTGGTTGGCGAGGCCGAAACGGCTATGTCCCGAAATGCTGACCGGCTCGGCTCCCGCCTGCCGGATCACTTCCGTCAGGCTGCGCCGGGAAAAGTAATGCAGGTGATCCTTGAAGAAATGGAATTTACGATACTCGCCGACGTCGTAGAGTGTCAGCAGCGCATCGTCGATATTCGGCACTTCAATATATAGGAGACCGTTCGGTGAGAGGCGCTCGATGCAGCCACGAATCGATCCGACGGCATCGCTGAGATGCTCGAGCACGTGGAACATCAGAATGACGTCGTACTGCCCTTCGGTCTGACTGAGATCTTCGTGGATCGTGTAGCCCTTGCCCTGCAGTCGCGCACGAAATCCGGCCGTACGCTCCAGGCCTTCGATCGAAGCGGCCATGGGCTTGATCTTTTCCATCAGCGCGCCGGCGCCGCAGCCGAATTCAAGCACCCGCTTGTTCAGCACCAGCGGGCCGATGCGAGCGGTCCGCTCCTGATTTTCCGCCTCGTAATGTCGCAAGCGTTGTTCGATGCCTTGCAGGAAAGGCTTGCTGAGAAGAAACGTGTCGTTGACGAAATAGTCTTCGTCGACGTGTTCGAAGCTGTCGAGGAACACATGTTGGCAAGCACGGCACTGCAGCACTGAAATTTCGTTCGAAGTCGCGCAATTTTTCGTTGCGTTGCTCGAGTGCGGCCGAGCTGCAGACCGGACAGGTCGTGTTACGCGCCACGATCAAGCTGCCTGCGTCACGCGGATCGACTGACCTATAAGGCCGGTCAATGCTTCAAGCCTCGGAGGATTGTGATCGAGCAAGTCGTCACGCAGCCTGCCAAGTTCCGGATTGGCAAACGGCACATCGTCGGAGAGCGCCCTGGCGAGTTGCGCCTCGAAGTCCGCGGCACGCGGGTCGATGAAGAGTGGACCGAAACCATGCGCCAGGGAAACCCTACCGCGCTCGGCGTAGTGCCGGTCGGCATAGTCACTGCAATCGATCATCGCGGCCTTGAAACAACTAAACATAACGTTGGTGGGATTGTTGAACAGCGCGCGCCTGGACAGCGCCAACAGAACCTCGGGATGAGCAAATGACAGCCTCGCCCGATCGGCGCTTACCGCGGCGATGGCGCGACGGATGTAGTCTTCGTCGATTGCGAGTGGATGGGGGCGGATCAACACCACCGCCTTCGGGCGCAGGCGGCAGAGCGTGGTGATGGTTTGAAGGAACACCCGCTCCACCGCGTCCGGCGAACGCAGATTGACAGAGCTCCAGGTCTTGGCGGCAAACATCGCATACAACTCGGCGTCATCCGGAACACCGGCCGCATGCAACCGCTTGCGTTCGGCGACGATCTCGTCTTCGATGAGCTCACGCCACTTTGGAAACAAATGCGGAAACCCGATCGTGCGCCACGGCACATTGTCGATGCGGCCGAACTTCCCACTGAGCTGCAGGTTCTCGATCTGCTCGTTGTGATAGTGCACGACCGCATCGACATCGCGGCCTGCAAGAATGCCCAACAACGAACGCTTGCGCTCCTTCGGCTGCGCGCGGTTCTGCCAAACGATGTTGTGAACTTGGTCGGGACTACGGCTCTTCCACAGCAGGATAGCTTTGCCACCGCGAAGGCTAGCCGCAACCGCGAATAGGTTGTAGGGAAATTCGGCAAAAGGCCGCGATCCGAACAGCACCGGCGATGGCCGGCGCACGATCCATCCGAACAACCTCAGCAATGTTGTGGCGCGCCGGGTCAAACGCTGCACGAGCGACGCGGAGCCTGCGCTGCCCATCAGATGGAGCGAACCGCAGCGGCGCAAACCTTCGACCAGAGTCGGGTTTGCGCGGATGAATGCATAGTTGTCGGCTGAAAAGGTCACGAAACGGATATCGGCGGCGGGTTCCGCGGCCTTGAGCTGCATCGCGGTCGGCAGGAACGTGTCGAAATCGATGACGCGCGGACCGAGGAAAAAGAACATCAGGCGCTCGCCGTCGGGGCGGCTATGCACAGCGGCTAGCCCGTCAGCCGAGCCGCGCCTCATCGCGTCGAGATTTTGGATTTCGGTCAATGGAATTGGAAAATAGCTTCCGCACGACGGGTGAAAGCAAACCCCGCCGAAGTAACTGATTTTTCGTTATTTTTGTCTTTGGAGCCTGCCTGCGGCAGTCCCGTCTTTTAGGTGTTAAACCTTAGCTTGTTCACGGGGTGAACGTCAAGGTGGCGCCCTTCCGCAGCGTTAATCAGCGCGTCCCCTGCGGCGCTCAATCCGCCGGCATCACCGCGCGAACCGGTAGGGTTGCGACGACCTTGCGGCCGAGCAGCGACAACAGGGCCACCACACGATCTTCGCCCCGCTGCGACTGGAAGATGGCCTCCATGGCCGAAAAGGCGCCGCCGGCGATTGCAATGCGCGCGCCGCGGTCGAGCTTCAATTGACGCGCCAGCACAACGAAACCGCGACTGTCGGCGCGTGCCTTGATTTCATCGACGATCGCCTTCGGAACCGGAACAAGATCGTTGCCGTTGCGCACCAGATCGATCACGCCACGGGTCGACCGGATGGGGCGCCAACCACCCTCCTCTGCATCGAAAGATACAAACAGATAGCGCGGGAACAACGGCGCTGGGACGACGTCGACCTTGCGCGCATGACTGCGACGCTTCTCGAACTGAGGCAGAAACACGTCGAAGCCCTGCCGCCGCAATTGCTCTTCTGCGACGGCTTCTTCGCGCGCCTTGGTGTAAACCGCGTACAAGCGCTTCACTCGGCTGCCTCGATTTCGTCGCGCGTCGCCGGCATCGCCATGCGCAACATGGGCGGAACGAGGATCCGTTCCGGCGGCAATTTTGATTGTAGCTGCTCGAAGGCGCGCCACGGCTCTCCCATCGTCGTCAACACTACGACGTCGATTTCGGGACAGCCATCGAGCGATGGATAAACGGGCATGCCGCAGAATTGCTCGCCGGTGTGTGCGCCGTCGATGACGCCCACCAGTTCGAGCGCGGCCTCATGGGCGCAAATCATGGCGATTTCGGCAAGATCGGATACGCCGACAAAGGCGATCCGTTTCCAACCCTTTCCCTGACATTCTTTCATCAAGCCGCCGATTTGCGATCGCGCGCGCCGGAAAAAATTGAGCGATGTGCTGAGATATTCGCCGGTCAGTCGGGTCTTTTCCGCGAAACCCTGCGCCGTGAGGTAATAGAGGTAGCGCCGACGTGGGACCTGTTGCACCTTGATCCAGCCCTTGCGGACGCAACGCTTCAGATAGGCGTTGGCAAGACCGAGGGCGACACCAACCTCACGCGAGATCGTCCGCTGCGAGATCGACGCCTCCCGATGGACAGCATCGAGCACACCAAGCAAGATTTCGTCGTCTTGCTTTTCCGCCGGAGCTCGACTTTCGGCGCGTTTGGAGACGTCCATGGACCATTCGCCTTGCATCGGCTAGTATGTTCGTAGCATGAACATTGAATTTTGTCACCCCTCGCCGTAGGCCACTTCCGCAGGAAACATGGCCCGTTGGTGGGCCGTTCATGCCATAGCGAGCGCAAGGAACCAGACGACGGGCGCGCAATGAGCAAACGCGACTACACGCAACCCAGTCCATCGACAGGGAGCGATCCCTTGCTCGCTTCAATCGCGCGGACCTTCGACGTTGAGGCAAGCGGGATTGCGGCGCTCGGCGGGATGGCGAACGGCGCGCTCGGCGCGGCAATCGTTGAAACCATCATGCTGAATTCAGCGATCAAGTGGCCGTCTGATCCTGACGGGGCTCGGCAAGTCCGGCCACATCGCGCGCAAGATCGCAGCCACATTCGCCTCGACCGGCACCCCCGCCTATTTCGTTCACCCAAGCGAAGCCAGTCACGGGGATCTCGGCATGATTACGCCGCAGGACGTGATCATGGCCATGTCCTGGTCCGGCGAAACGGCGGAGCTTCGCAATGTCATTGCGCATTCGCGCCGCTTTGCGATCCCGCTGATCGCCATGACCGCGTCGTCCGATAGCACGCTCGCAAAGGCGGCCGACCTGGTCCTGCTGCTACCGTCGGTGCGTGAGGCCTGTCCGCACAATCTTGCGCCGACCACCTCGACTCTCGTTCAACTCGCGTTGGGTGATGCCATCGCCATCGCTCTACTAGAGAGCCGTGGTTTCACAAAATCCGAATTCGGCCTGTTGCATCCAGGCGGCAAACTCGGCGCCATGCTCAAGTTTGTGCGCGACATTATGCACGAGCTAAACGATACGCCGATCGCGGCGACAGGAACACGGATGTCGGCCGCGGTCGTCGAAATGTCGGCGAAAGGTTTTGGTTGTGTCGGTATCGTTGACGGCAAAGGCGACCTCGTCGGTATCGTGACCGACGGCGATCTGCGCCGTCACATGCGGCCGAACCTGCTCGATGCCACGGTTGATGACGTCATGACGCGCAATCCGAAAACCATTTCACCCGATCAGTTGGCCAGCGAAGCGCTCGGTATCTTAAATAGCGCTAAAGTCCAAGCCTTGCTGGTCACAAAGGATCGCAAACCGATCGGCATCGTCCGCTTCCACGACATCCTGCGTGCCGGCGTGATTTAGTTTTATGTGCGGCATAGCCGGCGTCTTTGATTTGCGTAGCGCGCCTCGCAATCGCGCCCCGAGCGTCGTCGCGCTGGCCATGGCCGAACACGCTTCCCCACCGCGGGCCCGACGGTGCCGGCGCCTGGGGCGACGCCGAGGCCGGCATCGGTCTCGGACACCGCCGACTGTCCATCATTGATCTGTCGCCGACCGGTGCCCAGCCCATGCATTCGGCGGATGAGCGCTACGTCATCACTTACAACGGCGAGGTCTATAATTTCCGCGAACTGCGCGATGAACTAAGAACACTCGGCCACGCCTTCCGTGGCACCTCCGACACCGAAGTCATGCTGGCCGCCTTCAGCGAATGGGGCGTCGAACGCGCGACCGAACGTTTTGTCGGCATGTTTGCATTCGGCGTCTTTGATCGCTTGGATCGTACGCTTTATCTCGTACGCGACCGGCTCGGCATCAAGCCGCTCTATTGGGCGGTGATCGACGATACGCTGCTGTTCGGTTCTGAATTGCGCGCGCTGATGGAGCACCCCGCCTTTCGTCCGGACGTGAACCGCGAGGCGGTGTCGGCGTTCCTGCGCTACAGCTACGTGCCGACGCCGGCGACGATCTTCAACGGTGTCGAGAAGCTGCTGCCGGGCTGCATTCTGTCGGTTGCGCAAGGCGGCGCCCCGACCATCAAACCGTTCTGGCGCCTCGGCGATGCCGTGACGAAAGCACGGCACGCAATCTTGGCGGCGGACGAGGCTACCGATGTACTCGACGAGCTGCTGCGCGATGCGGTGCGCCGGCGCATGATTGCCGACGTGCCAATCGGCGCGTTTTTGTCCGGCGGCACCAATTCGGCGACCGTCGTCGCGCTGATGCAGGCTTGCGCCGACCGGCCGGTGCGCACCTTCACCATCGGTTTTCACGAGGCGGCCTATGACGAAGCGCCCTACGCGCGCGACGTGGCCGCGCACCTCGGCACCGAGCACACCGAGGTCTCGCTCGACGGCACTGCCGCGCTCGACCTTGTCGGCAACGTCGCCGACTGGTTCGACGAGCCGTTTGCCAATTCCTCGCAGCTGCCGACTTATCTCGTGTCGCGCATGACGCGCCAGCACGTCACCGTGGCGTTGTCGGGCGATGGCGGCGACGAATTGTTCGGCGGCTATCCGAAATACAACATGCTCGAGGCCAATTGGCGGCGCATCGGCAGGCTGCCGCAGGGTATACGGCGGCTGGCAAGCAAAGGCCTTGCCCGTTTACCGGAAAGGATGCTGGCGAGAACCGCCCGTCTCGTGCTCGAACCCGGCCGCGCCGAGCGCGTCGGCGAGAAAGCCCGCCGCTTTGCCGCGGCAATGGCGGCGCGAAGCGGCGATGATGCGGCCGCGGCGCTGAACATCGTCGGCACGGATCAGGATCTCGTCATCGGCGCGACCGGCTCGCTGCGTATTCAGGGTATGCCCGAACTCGCTACCGCGTTGCCCGATCTCGCCTCGCGCATGCAGGCGGAAGACATGGTCAATTATCTCCCCGACGATATCCTGACCAAGGTCGATCGTTGTTCCATGGCGGTTTCGCTCGAAACCCGCGTACCGCTGCTCGATCATCGCGTGGTCGAATTCGTCTGGTCGCTGCCGCGCGCAGTCCGGCGCGGCCGCGCGCCGAAGGCGTTGCTCAGATCGGTGCTGGCGCGCTATCTGCCACTGGAGATGGTCGACCGTCCCAAGCGCGGCTTTTCGGTGCCGCTTGATCAATGGCTATCGGGGCCGCTGCGCGGCTGGGCGGAAGAGCTGTTGTCGCCGGCAAAGCTCGCGAACGAGGGCCTGCTTGACGCGAGCGCGGTGCAAACGATGTGGCAACGGCACTTGTCCAAGCGTGAGCAAAATGGCACGGCTCTGTGGAATATCCTGATGCTGCGCGCCTGGTCGGAGCGTTGGCTAAAGCGCTCACTCTGACATGAGCCAACCCGAAGCCGCCAAGACCAAGACTGGGGCGCAACCGCGCCTGCTCTATCTCGTGTCCGAAGACTGGTATTTCCTCTCGCACCGGCTGCCGATGGCGCGCGCGGCGCGCGCGGCGGGCTACAACGTACATGTCGCCACCCGTGTCGTCGACGGCGGCGCGGCCATTGCAGCGGAGGGTTTCGTTCTCCATCCGCTCACTTGGCGGCGCGGCAGCACCAATCCGTTCGATCTCATGAGCGCCGTAACCGAGGTGCGTCGCGTCTATCGCGCGCTCAAGCCCGATCTCGTGCATCAGGTCGCGTTCTGGCCGTCCGTCGTCGGTTCGCTGGCCGCGGCCGGACTCGGCATCACGCGCCTTTCCGCGCTTGCCGGCATGGGCTTTGCCTTCACCTCGAACGCGCCGAAGGCGCGCATCGTGCGAGGCCTGCTGCGTCCGTTCTTTCGCCATTTGTTAGGTGGACCGCATGCCGCGGTACTGGTGCAAAACCCCGACGACTACGCCGAAATGATTTCCTTCGGCATGGCGCGCGAACGGGTGTTCGTCATTCCGGGTTCGGGCGTCGACACAGATGTGTTGCGCGCGCTGCCCGAGCCGGCTCTTCCGATCACGATCGGCTATGTCGGCCGTCTGCTCGACGACAAGGGGCTGCGTAGCCTGGTCGCCGCGCATGCGTTGCTGGCCGCGCGCGGCGAAACGATCCGGCTGCTGATCGCCGGCGAAACGGATCCCGCCAATCCGGCGTCCATCCCGCAATCCGAAATCGACGCCTGGCGTAAGCAGCCGATGATCGAGGTGCTCGGCCATGTGCCCGATATTGCCAGCGTCTGGGCCAAGGCACATATCGCCGTACTGCCGTCGCGGCGCGAGGGTCTGCCGAAGAGCCTGTTGGAGGCCGCCGCCTGCGGCCGCCCGATCGTGGCGACCGACGTGCAGGGCTGCCGTGAAATCGCACGCCACGGTTTGAACGGGCTGCTCGTTCCCGTTGACGATCCACCCGCGCTTGCCGAGGCGATTTCACGTCTGGCGCAAGATGCCGATCTGCGCCGCAAATTCGGCAAAGCCGGCCGCACGCTGGTCGAGCGCGAGTTTTCCGGCGCCCGCATCGGAGCTGAGATCGTGAAATTATACCGCGCCATGCTATCGTCCGGCGATGCGCCACAGCCGGCGCGCAACACCTGACCCGCAACACGCGACCAACGCTCCCGACCGTGACCGACCCGATGGCCGATAGTTTTAACGCGTGGACAGTTCCATTCGGCGCGGGCCTTGCCGCCGCCGTCATCTGCGCAATCCTGATCGTCGTCTTGCGGCCGCTGCTTGCACGCTATGCACTCGCGCGGCCCAACGCGCGCTCTTCGCACGAGATGCCGACGCCGCAAGGCGGTGGAATAGCCGTCATCGCCGCAACCATGATCGCCGTTGCCGGCGCGGTGATCATTGCGCCATCCTTCCTAGACGACCCTTACCGTCTCACCATTATGTTTGGGGCCGTGCTCGTTCTCGGCATCGTCGGCGTGACCGACGATGTCCGTCCCTTGGACGTCTTTCCCCGTCTTGCCTTACAGGCTGCCGCCGTCGCCGTCGTGGCGGCCTGGTTGCCACCCGGTTTGCGCATCCTGCCGATGCTGCCGTGGTGGACGGAATATGCTTGCCTCGTGCTCGGCGGCATCTGGCTCGTGAACCTGGTGAACTTCATGGACGGCATCGACTGGATGACGGTTGCCGAAGTCGTGCCGATCACCGCGGCATTGGCAGCGTTTGGGCTGACGGGCGCGCTGCCGCCGGCCGCGACGGTCGTCTCGATTGCGCTGTGTGGCGCCATGATCGGCTTTGCGCCATTCAACCGACCGGTGGCGAGCCTGTTTCTCGGCGACGTCGGCAGTTTGCCGATCGGCTTATTGCTGTTCTGGCTGCTGGCGCTGCTTGCCGGTGGCGGGCATCTGATCGCGGCACTGCTGTTGCCGCTTTACTATGTCGCCGATGCGACCATCACCCTATTGCGGCGGCTGACGCGCGGCGAGTCCGTTACCGTCGCGCATCGCGGTCATTTCTATCAGCAAGCTCTAGAAAAGGGTTTCTGCGTCGGTCAAATCGTAAGCCGTGTCTTTGCAGTCAACGTGTTGCTTATTGGGCTCGCGGTCATCAGTCTTCTTGCTTCAGTCGCGTTGCAGATTGCAGCACTGTTCGCAGGCTGCGCTCTAGTGAGCGCACTGCTTTGGACGTTCAACTGCGGGCGCGTAAAGACTTTACCGCGCCGGTCGGCAAGATTGTAATTTTTACAAACTGAGGCCGTCCGACACGGCAGCTTAAGTGCGGAAATGACCTTGAACCCGTGCGAAACGAAAATGGAAACGACGCGCGGTATGGCAGTGGTTTTCGCGGCCGCAATGTTTCCAGGGTAAAATGATTTGCCGGGACTAGCGCCAGAGAGTGTGTTCGTATCGCGCGATGCGATCGAGATGAAGGTCGGCAGAGCGATCAATCGTAGGTAGCTATTGGCGATATTGTCGTGAACGCCTAAGCCGCCGCCAAACCCGCTCTCATCATTAGCGTTTTGTTCGCCGCCGTCGCTTTGATGCTCCATGAGATTTGGTACGGGATCGGTAAGAGTACGCGCCGCGAACAAAACGCGCTGGCTCTGACGACATTCTTGGCCATGAGTGTCACACCGTGGCCTTTTGAAACTGAAGACGCTGAAGAGGCGGCCGACATCCGTGTCACTCTTGAACGGAACGGGACACCCATAGGCCCTTATGATATTCTGATCTCAGCCCAGGCCCGGCGGCGTGCAGCCCAATTGATAACTGCGAACGCGAGGGAATTCATCCGGGTTCCGGAACTGGAGACGGCAAACTGGGCGGCCGATTGAACCGGTCTCTCTTACGATAGTTTCGCGGAAGACATCTTCAAAATTGAAAAGCGTGGTTGCAAGTGTAATGAATATTAAAAGCGAAAGAGGTGTATCGGCTGACGAAGCAGCTACGAAAATCTGCAATCCGCAAATTTGTTGCGCTACGCAGCCAAACGACGTGGTCGCAATCCAATGTGACGTAATATGACTATATTCCTATAGACTATTATTTTGGCAAAACAAAGCCAAATTCAGTAATTAAATCACTGCTCGAGAGTTTAGATTTTTCTGCCCTCCGCACTAACGGTCAATGCTTCCTCCACCGCCGCGATGACCCGCTCCACCGCCAACTCATCAAGGCACGCGCTGTAGCTTCGAGCCGCCGCTCGCAGCCTTCGAGCTGGCACGGCAGGCACGGCAGAGGGTTCTGCACCAGCCAGACATTGCCGCGTTGCTGCATGGTGCTGGCGGCCTGCCAGGCCGGATCGAGGCCGCCGACCGGCCAAGGTCCCCATAGCCGCGGGTCGGTCGGACCATAGATTGCAACCGTGGGACAGCCGGACGCGGCGGCGAGATGCGTGACCGACGTGTCCGGCCCGACATAGACGCGCGCTTTCGCCAGCAACCCTGAGAGCTGGGGCCAGGTCAACTGGCCGTCGAGCCGCCTGACCGGCGCACCGCCGTCCCAGATCTCGTCGAGATAGCGCCGTTCGTTCTCGCCTGGCCCGCCGGTTGCGAGCACCGAGAACCCACGCCCGGACAGCCAGGTCGCGAGCTCGCGCCACCCGGCCTTGGTCCACTGCTTGTAGCGGAACATGGGTGCGGCATGGATCACCGCATAGTCGCCTGAAGGCACACGATTGTCGCTGCCTGGACGCGGAGCAACCAATTCGGGCACGCGTGCAATGCCGAGCGCGTCAGCCAACC
This sequence comes from uncultured Pseudomonadota bacterium, assembly GCA_963720835.1. Lineage (GTDB taxonomy): Bacteria > Pseudomonadota > Alphaproteobacteria > Rhizobiales > Xanthobacteraceae > Pseudolabrys. Next base: position 15,230 of record CAVRHC010000026.1, read on the forward strand.
GCAATATTTCCTCAACACGGTGGGCGCCGCGCGCGGAGACAACGCTGTCGCTTAGAAGCGCGCGCTTGAGATGACCGCTGAAACGCGCTTCCACCGGAGCGAGGTGACGGCGTCCGGCCATCAAAGCAAACGACGTCGGCCGGTCGCCGGATTGCGTGGAGATCGCCAAGTCGTATCGGCGCCACAGCCGCACCGCCAGCGCAAGACTTTGCCCGGCCGACGGGCGCACCGGCATGGTGATCACGGAATTCAAATCCGGATTGCCATCGAGAATGCCGGCGGTGTCGGCAAAAACCAGTGCATCGATCACCGCGTCCGGCCACGCGCGACGCAATGATCGGATCAGCGGCGTGGTGAGCAGCACGTCGCCCAGCCGGCGAAGGGCGATGACCAGAATGCGCGGCCGTTCGGGCAATGTGATCCGCCGCGCTGGGCTCGTTGTCATGACGTGACGCCGCCAGATCCTCTCGCTCTCCGCTTGAGCACCATGCCGCCGGCAACGCCCACGCCCACCACGTAGACCCAACCTTGCACGAAATCGAACAGATGCGAGTTGAAAAACGAGCCGACGATGTTCTGCACGACGACGACCAGCCCGACCCAAACGGCGAGGCCGCCGCCGCGAAACAACAGCAGATGCGCGATCCACATCGCCCACAAGACGACCGCGCCGATCAGCCCGAGCTGGATGGCCACCGCGAAAGTCTGGTTGTGCGGATTGGTGGTCGCCGACCCCTGCGCGCCGGTCTTGCCGGCGGACGACTTGATGAACAGCGCATGGATCGAGCCGGTGCCGTGGCCGATCAGCGGCGCTTCGCGCCAGAATTGAAGCGATTTCTTCGCGAATTCGAGGCGCTCACCGGACGAGTTCTGCGTATCGTTCGCTTCATAGGCACGCGTCTCTTTCCAGACGTCCAGCGTGCGTTCGCGCAAATAGGGCGACGAAAACCACGCAACCACACCCAGCACGATAGCGCCCACGATCAGAGCGGCAAAGCCACGGACATCCAGGTTTTTCGCGGCAAATACCAACAGCAGCACCGGAATGATGGCGAGCGCGGTCCGTCCGGTCGCCACGAAAAACATGCTTGCGAGCATTCCCAGCACCACGGCCGCCATGACGACAGCCGCGGGCCATTGCCGGCGCCTCAACGCCTCCAATCCGAGAAAGAGCAATCCGAAAATGCAGGTGACGAATTCGCCGCTTTGCGTGGCCGCGTTCCTGACCAGCAGATTGTCCGGCGTCAATTTTATCGACGCGGCCAGCGGAGGAATCGCGTGCACGAGCGCGGTGCCAACGAGAAGGACAATGCAAGACGCGACATAGCCGCCGAAAACCCAAAAACCGTGATCGGAGCGCCGAAACTGGGCAAACAGTAGCGGGATAACCAGCAACTTGAGAAACGACGTCACACCATTCCAGCGCTCGGCCAGGCTCACGTCCGCCCAGGCCATGCCGAGCAGGCCAAGCGCAACGAGCAGCACCGGCAGCCAACCGGCCGGATGCGCGAGTTCGCGGCGCACGTCGCTCGCGTCGAGCGTCGGGACGAACGCGATGAGCCAGAGCACCAGCAGAATGGCCGTCAACGACGTCGACCAGGGCATCACCAGTGCGACGCCGACGAGCAGCCAGTCGGCGGCCGGCAAAAGCTTCGTGCGGTCGAACGGCCTTGCGATCGACAATCCGGTCATTCGTCAGCTCGCGGTTTCGAGCGCCGCCGCCGCGGGCTTCAGCGCCGACAGGCCTCGCCGCGCGCGAATGTCGCCGCCGGCGATAATGTCGGAGAGCTTGCGCTCGTTCTGCGGCAATTGACTGCGGTCGGCTTGCGCATGCCACAGGTGCAGCACGGCGGTGGCAAATGCACCGTCCTTGCGCCGGCGGCCCGCACGCATCAGGCGCACGATAATATCGGAATCCTCCTTGCCCCAGCCGGCATAGTCGGCATCGAAGCCGTCGACCTGATCGAGATCGGATCGCCAGACCGCCAGGTTGGCGGAGCGCGCGCCCTGCCAGGTGGTCTTGCGCAAGCGCCGCAAGGGACCGAGCGGAAGCCGCAGCAGCGTCAAGATCCGGTTGACGCCACCGCGCACGCGTTGCGCGACGAAGGTGTCGAAACCCCAGGTCTCCGGCGCGAGTTTGTTTCGCAAGACGTTTTCGGTCAGTTCGGGCGAAAGCAACACACGGTTGCCGGTGACGAACCAGCCGGGCTCGGCGAGGCGGCGATGGGCGGCGATAAAATCCGGTCGCGCGAGACAGTCGCCGTCGAGAAAGATGCAATAGCTGCCGTGTGACGCAAGGATCGCGCGGTTGCGGCATTCGGCGGCGCGGAAGCCGCGGTCGTCGTGCCAGACATGCATGAGCGGACGGCCGAGCTTGTCCTTCCAGCTGTCGACCAGCGCGGCAGTCGCCGGCCGCGAGCCGTCGTCGGCCACCACCACCTCGAAATCGCGGTCGCTCTGGCGCGCGAGCGAACGCAGCACCGCGTCGAGCGCATCCTCGCGGTTATAGGTGGTGACGATGACTGAGATCAGGTCGGCCACGGGCCCTTCCTTTTCCGCGCAGGCTTTAGCCGAATTCGCCGGTGCCGACAAACCCCTAGGGCGCACCCGTCGGTCGATGCTAGTTTGCGTCGATGGTCCGCAACGAACGCCCGCCCGCCCATGCCGAAAATATCAGCCTATATCCTCACCTTTAACGAGGCGGACAAGATCGAAGCGGCGGTCGCAAGCGTGCTGTGGGCCGACGAGGTGGTGGTGGTCAATTCCTTCAGCACCGACCGTACCGCCGAACTTGCCACCGCGCTCGGCGCCCGCGTGGTCGAGGTTGCCTTCGAGGGTTTCGGTGATTTGCGCAACAAGGCGCTTCAAGCCTGTCGCCACGAGTGGATCTTCAGCCTCGATGCCGACGAGCGCTGCACGCGTGAGGTGCGCGACGAAATCCTCGCGCTCATCGCCGGCAGCCCTGCGCACGACGTCTACCGCGTGCCGCGCCGCAGCTACATGATGGGCCGCTGGATCAAGGGCTCCGGCTGGTATCCGAACTTCCGCCAGCCGCAGCTCTTCCGTAAAGGCGCGATGCGTTACACGCTCGAGCCGGTGCACGAGGGCTTCGAGAACCTCAGCGGCAAGCCGCTCGGCACGCTCACCAACGCGCTCTGGCAGTTCCCCTTCCGCAATCTGGAAGAGGTTGTCCGCAAGATGAACCGCTATTCCTCGCTCGGCGTGCCGAAGCTCGCCGGCAAACGCGTGACGATGGCGAGCGCGCTCGGGCACGGGTTCTGGTCGTTCCTCAAGCACTACATTTTCAAGCGCGGCTTCCTCGACGGCTGGGCCGGCTTCGTCATTGCGTTTGGGAATTTCGAGGGCACGTTCTACCGCTATGCCAAACGCTACGAGGAAACGCAGAACTGGAAACCGCCGGAGAGCGAGGCGCTGAAACGGGAAAAACCATAACGCGGACGCGCGCCATCGCCCGTATTCTTTGATCGGCCCCGGGCAGGCCGCATTCCCATCCGCCCGCTCCCGAAAGAACCGAGGGCGCGCGGGACGCCAAGGGTCCAAACGGACCCACGGGCCTCGACGCCTCGCGACATCGAGGCTTGCCGAGTCCGGAATTGCCGCAAGTCCGCCAAACCCAAGGCGTCCCGCGCGCGGTGTTTGTAGGTTTGCTCCGCATCGCCCCCGGTGGACTGACCTTTCAGGCAACCCCGCCTCTCCTTCTCGAATTGGGAGGCCGCCTCTCCACCGCTTTGGGCCCAGACGGGAAAGCCTCGCCTGTGATTGGCGCGGCCCTCCGCCATCACGGGCCCCTTGGCGCGCGGCGTGCGCGCCGGGACGTCTGCGGCTTGGACCGCCGGGCCGCTGCACCGCATCTCCGATGCAAGGTCATTTCCCGGCCACCGCTCCCCGCCCCATGTCTCGAGATGCTGATCAGACACCCCTCGGTAATGGAACGGGATGCGCCCACGATAAGCGCGCGCAAACGAGCGGGGATAACTTTTTTGCAAAATGCTTGGGCGCTGTGGCGCGCCGGCCACGCGAGCGATTTGTTCGCGGCGGCCAATTTCCCGACTAACTCGGGCGCGTCCTCGTAAATTCGGCTTGTCGAGCGCGGCCGGCTGAATGTCCGCTCCAGCCTCAATGGTGACTGCCGCGGGTCATTCGCTCAGCCATATGGTGTTGTGCCGAGCGGCCACGGCCTTACCGATTTCAAAGTCGGCACGTTCCTCCGGTGTCAACGCCATCATGTCTTGGAACATGGCCTCAGTCTGTCCGGGGCTATAGACCATCAACATGCGGATGCCCTGCGATCCTGCTTTGACTTGGTGGGCTGTTCCTGCCGGAATATGGAATAGGTCACCCTGCTTTCCGTCGCGGACCTCGCCGCCGATCTCAAAAGTGCCCGATCCTTCGATGACAAAAAACGTCTCGTGGTTTTGCGTGTGTACGTGGCGTCGCGATGCGAAACCTGCAGGACACCGTTCCTCGCAAACTTCATATGCGCCGCCGGTGTCCTGCGCGGTCACCTTCACGAACATGTCGTTCATCCGCCTGTAAAGGTTGCCCTCGTCGGGCGCGACATACTTTCCTGAATTGCCTGCGATCATCACGTCTGCCTTGTTGCTTGCGGTCACAACAACCGCCGACGGCATTCTGCCATTGCCGATGGATCGGTGCGATAGGTCATGCGCGACATTTGCGCATTTTGGAAGGTCCGCTTCTCCCCGGTGGCGACCGAAAAAGACAGGGATGCGTTTTGGCGACAATGCAACGATATGTCAGCGCGCCAACTTACCGCGCCTTTCCGTTGCGGCTGCGCTCGACCATGGCGGAGGTCGAATGGCCGGGCACCAGATCGATCAGGATCACCTGGCCGCCGAGCGACTCCACCAACTCCGCCCCGACGACCTGCGCGCGCGTATAGTCGCCGCCCTTCACCAGCACGGTCGGCGTCACGCGCTTGATGAGCTCTTCCGGCGTGTCTTGCTCGAACACCACGACGAGATCGACCGCCTCCAGCGCGGCGAGCAATTCCGCGCGCGCCTCCACCGGCTGCACCGGACGGCCCTCGCCCTTCAGCCGCGTCACCGACGCGTCGCTGTTCAAGCCCACCACCAGCCGGTCGCAGGACGCGCGCGCGCCGGCGAGCAGCTTGACGTGGCCGGGATGCAGAAGGTCGAAGCAGCCATTGGTGAAGCCGACACGCAAACCCTGCTTGCGCCATTCAACGAGATGGTCGTCGAGCGCGGCCCAGTCGAACACGATCTTTTCTTCGGCTGCGAGCGTCGCCGCCGGCAGGATGCGATGGCGCAGTTCGGAAACGGACACGCTGGCGGTGCCGCGCTTTCCCACCACCACCGCGGCGGCGGCATTGGCCGCGCGCATGGCGGATTCGAAATCGGCGCGAAGCGCCAGCATGCCGGCAAGCACCGCCACCACCGTGTCGCCGGCGCCGGAGACGTCGCGCACGCGCACCGGATAGGCCGGGATGTGCACAGGGCCTTCCGCTGTCACCAGCGTCATGCCGTCCTCGCTGCGCGTGACCAGCACGGCTTCGGCATCGAGTTCTCCGCGCAAGCCATCGGCGGCGGCGGCGACCTCGGCATCGCTGCGCGCGGCGGCTAAGCGTTGCATCGGCCAATTCCTGCCGGTTGGGCGTGATCAATGTGGCGCCGCGATAGATGCTGTAGTCGCGGCCTTTCGGATCGACCACAACGGGCTTTTTATGCGCATTGGCGGCGGCGATCACGTCGCGCACGACGCGCGGGGTGAGTGCGCCCTTGGCGTAGTCGGACAGCACCACCGCGCCGACGCGCGGCAACGCCTCGATGACGCGACCGATGAGTTCGTCCTCGGCCGCCTTGTCGATCGGCGCCGCCATCTCCCAGTCGGCACGCAGCAGATGCGTCGAGAAATGCTCGGAGACAAAGCGCACCTTGCGCGTCGTCTGCCGCGCGGCGTCGATGACGAGATCGAACTCGATGAGCGCATGCGCCTCCAGTGCGTCGGAGAGCGCGCGGCCGGCATCGTCTTCGCCGACGACGCCGATGAAGATGCAGCGCGTGCCGAGCGACACCAGATTGCGCGCCACGTTGCCGGCGCCGCCGATCATCAATTCCGTACGCTTGACCGCGATCACCGGCGTCGGCGCTTCCGGCGAGATGCGCGAGACATCGCCATAGACAAATTCATCGAGCATCAGATCGCCGATGCAGAGCACGGTCTGACGGCTGAGATCGGCGAGATGTTTATCGAAATCGAACATTCTTTATTCCTGGCGCATGATCTTAACCGAAAACCGGTTCCCACGTTTCGGGATCATGCGCTAACGATACCGGTCGGCGCGGTCGAGATAGCCGGTGACGTAGTCGCCGACGGCTTCTTGAAGCGGCGTGAAGTCGGCATTATAGCCGGCGCGCCGCAGGTTCTCGATATTGCTCTGCGTGAAATACTGATACTGGCCGCGGATCGCCTCCGGCATGTCGACGTATTCGATGTTGGGCGCGCGCTTGAGCGCCTTGAACATAGCGCCAATCATGTCGCGGAAGCTTTCCGCCTTGCCGGTGCCGACGTTGAAAATGCCATTGACCGAGGTTGCGTTGAGCAGCCAGCGCAGCACCGCGACCGCGTCGTTGACGTAGATGAAATCGCGCCGCTGATCGCCGTCGGCGATGCCGTCCTTGTGCGACTTGAACAGGCGCACCGGCTGGCCGGCCTTGGCGCCGTCGAACACCTTGGCGAGCACGCTCATCATGGGACCCTTGTGATATTCGTTCGGGCCATAGACGTTGAAGAACTTCAAGCCGGCCCAATGCGGCGGCAGCTTGTCCTTCTTGACGTAGCGCTCCGCCACCGCCTGATCGAACAGCTGCTTGCTCCAGCCGTAGAGATTCATCGGCTTGAGCTTGCGCAGGGCCTCCGGCGACCAGTCGTCGGTAAAGCCGTGGCTGCCGTCGCCGTAAGTCGCCGCGGACGAGGCATAGATGAAGGGCGTGCGGCTTTCGGTGCACCAGTCGAGCAGCCGCAGCGACAGGCGGAAATTGTTTTCCATCACCAGGTCGCCGTCGGTCGCCGTTGTGTCGGAAATGGCGCCCATATGGATGACGGCGTCGAGCTTGCGCGAATCGAGCCAGCCCATCAGCTCGGCCGGCGGCACGATGTCGGCGATCCGGTGCTTGGCGAGGTTGCGCCATTTGGCATCGTCGCCGAGCAGGTCGTTGACCACGACGCTCGCCGCACCGGCCTCGTTGAGGCTCGCCACCACGTTCGACCCGATAAAGCCGGCTCCGCCCGTAACGAGAAACATAGCCCTACCCTTCGTATTGGCCTTCCTTTGCCCCAGACCGCGCGACGGCGCAAATGGATGGCCCCAAACCCGTTAATATCGCCCCGGACAGGGCCAATATCGTGGCTGGACAGCCGGTCGCGGCGCGGGGTAACGCCAGCCCTGCCCGGGCCGGACCGGGGCAGACCAAAGTGAGCGGCGCCGCGCCATCAGTTCGCGCGTCAAGAGCAGGCATGAGCCAAGATGCGCGAGCACAAACGTGACTGAAGCCGCACCGGTGCTGATCGTGCCTTTCGTCTGGATCGGCGATTTCGTGCGCGTCCATTCCGTTGTGAAGCTCCTGCGGGCGCAGGATCCCGCGCGCCCGGTCGACATGGTCTCCAGCACTCTGTGCGCGCCGCTGGCCGACTACATGCCGGGCGTGCGCGCGGCCATCATCGCCGACATTCCCCGCCGCCGGCTGGGACTGAAACAGCAATTGGCGCTGACGCAGGAATTGCGCGGGCGTCATTACGCACAGGCGCTGATCATGTCGCGCAAATGGAAGGCGGCGCTGGCGCCCTGGCTCGCCGGCATTCCAAAGCGAACCGGCTTCGTCGGCGAATATCGCTACGGCCTGCTCAACGACGTGCGCGTCGGCGAACGAAAGCTGCCGCGCATGATCGACCAGATGGGCGCGCTGGCGATGCCTGCGGGCGCAGCCTTGCCGGCGGAGTGGCCGCTGCCCGAACTGAAAGTGCCGGCGCGCGAGGTGAATGCCTGGTGCGAGCGCCGGGGATTGGCGGATGATGATCCGCCCATCGTCACGCTGTCGCCGGGCGCGGTCGGCGAAGGCAAGGCCTGGCCGCCCGCCTATTATGCCGAATTGGCAAAAGCGCTCGTCGAAGATGGTGCGTCGGTCTGGGTGCTGGGCGGGCCGAAGGAAACGGCGATCGCAAAACAGATCATCGATGGCGCCGGACCCAAAGTGCGCGATGTGACCGGCACCGATCTGCGCAATGCGGTCCTGGCGCTGGCGGCGGCCGATGCCGCCGTCACCAACGATTCCGGCCTGATGCATGTGTCGGCGGCGATCGGCACGCCGACCATCGCCATCTTCGGGCCGACCAGCCCCTGGCACTGGAAGCCGCTCAACCCGGTCGCCGCCATTCTGGAGCCGCCCGGCGACGAGGCCGCGCGCGAACGTGCGCGGACAATCGGCAACGAAGCGGTGAAGCATCGCCGCACCGCCGACGTATCCGTGGAGCGCGTGCACACAGCCGTGCGCGAGGTGCTGGCATGACCGCGCTGCGCCCCGCCGCCTTTCTCGACCGCGACGGCGTCATCAATGTCGATCATGGCTATGTCGGCACGCGCGAACGCTTCGACTGGATACCCGGCGCCGCCAAAGCCATCCGCATGCTCAACGAAGCGGGCTATCTCGTCTTCATCGCGTCGAACCAGTCGGGCGTGGCGCGCGGGCGCTATAGCGAGCAGCAACTGGCGGAGCTCGACCGCTGGATGCGGGCGGAACTCGAAGCGCAAGGTGCCCATATCGACGACGTGCGCTATTGCCCGTTTCATCCCGAAGCCGACGTTGCCGCCTATCGGAAAGTCTCCGACTGGCGCAAGCCCGCGCCCGGCATGATCCTCGATTTGGTGCGCGCCTGGCCGGTCGATGCCAAACGCAGCCTGTTCATCGGCGACAAGGACATCGACATGCAGGCCGCAAGTGCCGCCGGCATCGACGGCCAGTTGTTCACCGGCGGCGACCTGGCGGAATTCGTGGAAAAATGCCTGCAAAACGCGGCCAACCCCGGCCGTTAACGACCCACGATGACCCACGTGAGCGCACGCTGCCGCGCGCGCCGTTTCCGTGCTATTGAGCGTGCACGTATTTCGAGGGACCATCGGGGCCTATGGCAAAGCCACAACCGAGCGAGCCGGACCGCGAACGCCCGCAAGTCATCGCGTCGGCGCTGCGCACGCTCGACGCCGAAGGCAGCGGCGTCGAGGCGCTGGCGACCGCGTTGCGCGACGGCCTTGGCGCGACATTCGTCGCGGCGGTCGATCTCATTCGCGCCGCGCAGGGCCGCGTCATCGTCACCGGCATGGGCAAGTCCGGCCACATCGGCCGCAAGATCGCTTCGACCTTCGCCTCCACCGGCACGCCGTCTTTGTTCGTACACCCGGCGGAAGCAAGCCACGGCGACCTCGGCATGATCACCAGCAACGACGTGATCCTCGCGCTGTCGTGGTCGGGCGAAACGGCCGAGCTGAAGAACCTAACCGACTATTCGCAGCGCCACCGCATCGGCTTGATCGCCATGACCGCGAGCGCCGAATCGACGCTCGCCAAGACCGCCGACGTCGTCTTGACGTTGCCGCAGGCGCGCGAAGCCTGCCCGCACAATCTCGCCCCGACGACGTCCGCGCTGATGCAGCTTGCGCTCGGCGACGCCCTGGCGATCGCGCTCCTGGAAAGCCGCGGCTTTACCGCGATCGATTTCGGCCTGCTGCATCCAGGCGGCAAGCTCGGCGCGCTATTGAAAACCGTCGCCGATTTCATGCATACCGGCGCGACGGTGCCGCTGGCTCCGCTCGGCACCGCGATGTCCGACGCCCTCATCGAAATGAGCGCCAAGGGCTTCGGCTGCATCGGCATTACCGACGCGCGCGGGCAACTGGTCGGCATCATCACCGACGGCGATCTGCGCCGGCACATGCGCAACGATCTGCTCGATGCCAAAGTCGATGAGGTGATGACGCGCGGGCCGAAGACCGTGCGACCCGATCAGCTCATCAGTGAAACGCTGGAAATCCTCAACTCCATGAAGGTCACGGCGTTGTTCGCGGTCGAGGCCGGCAAGCCGGTCGGCGTCATTCACGTGCACGATCTGCTGCGCGCCGGCGCGGCCTGATTAGCCGGCGACCTCCTCAACCGCCTTCCCGACCTCTTCCACCGACGGGGCCGCGCCCTCGGCGCCGAGCACGGCGATAGGGCCTGCGCCGACCGGACCGGTGAGACCGGGCTTGCTGCCGACAAAGATCGCCACCAGCGGAACACCGAATGCGGCGGCCAGATGCAGCAGCCCGGTGTCGACGCCGACGACGAACGCTGCGCCCGCTATCAGTTGCGCGACCTGATCGAGCGGCGCGCGCTCCGGCACGCGCGCATTCGGCAGCGCGGCGGCGATGCGTTTGCTGCGCGCTTCTTCGTCGGCATTGCCCCACGGCAGCACCAGCGCGAGCCCGCGCTGCGAGAGCGTCTTGCCCAGCGCGATCCAGTTTTGCTCCGGCCATTGCTTGCTGGCGCGCGCGGTTGCATGCAAAAGGACCGCGTAGCGTTCGCCCGCTTTCGCAATGCGCGCACGATCGAGACCGAAGTCGGGCGCGCCTTGCGGTGTGTAACCGAGTGCCAGTCCGCACAAAGTGCGATTGCGCACGACCGCATGCAGCTCACGGCTGATTGCGTAGCGCACGTCGTAAAATGCCGACGCGGCCGGCTCGCGAATGCTGGTGCGATCGTAACCGTGGCGACGGCCGCGCGCCGTGCGCGCGATGACGGCCGAGCGCAACAATCCCTGGCTGTCCACGATCTCGTCATAATGCCGCCGCCGAATCTCGCGCAGACTGGCGGCAATCTCGGTCAGCGTCGCCGGCGCATAAAGCGACTTGCGCCAGCGCCGCCAGGCGACCGGGATCACGTCGTTGACGGCGGGGTGCAGACGCACGAGCGGGGCGAAGGCTTCCTCGACCAGCCAGGCAAAGCGCGCGCCGGGCAACGCCTTGCGCGCATCGGTGACCGCCGGCATGTGATGGACCACATCGCCGAGGGAGGAGGTCTTGATAAAGAGAATGTCGGTCATGGCCTGTGCGCGCCCCATATACCGATCATTAAGCATGGCCGCCATAACCATCGCCGCAGGCAGCCGCTTTAAGGTGAGCCTTCACCGGCGCACGCTAGACCACTTCTAATATAGGGCATTGGCGTCATGACGGTCCTGGTTACAGGCGGGGCGGGCTATATCGGCAGCCATATGGTGCACGAGCTCGTCGATGCCGGCGAGCCCGTGATCGTGCTCGACAATTTGTCGACGGGCTTCCGCTTCCTCATTCCCGGCACGGTACCGTTCGTGGTCGGCTCGACCGGCGACCGCTCTTTGGTGGCCAAGACAATTCAGCATCTACGGCGTCAAGGCGATCATCCATTTTGCCGCCTCGATCGTGGTGCCCGATTCGGTGCACGATCCGCTCGCCTATTACGAAAACAACACGATGAACACCTGCTTGCTGCTGGAGGCCGCGCGCGACGCCGGCATCAAGCAATTCATCTTCTCGTCGACCGCCGCGGTCTACGGCAATCCGGCGCGTGTGCCGGTGCGCGAGGACGCCGCGACCGCGCCGATCTCACCCTACGGCGCATCGAAGCTGATGTCGGAAATCATGCTGCACGATGCCGGCAAGGCTTACGGCCTGCGCTTCGTGGTGTTGCGCTATTTCAACGTCGCCGGCGCCGATCCGAAGGGGCGTACCGGTCAGGCGACGCAGAATGCGACGCACCTCATCAAGGTCGCCTGCGAAGCGGCCCTCGGCAAGCGGCCGAAGATCGACATTTACGGCACCGACTATCCGACGCCGGACGGAACCTGCATCCGCGACTACATTCACGTCAGCGATCTCGCGCGCGCGCATTCGGCCGCGCTCGCGCATCTGCGCCGTGGCGGCGCAAGCGCGACGTTCAATTGCGGCTACGGTCACGGCGCCTCCGTGCGCGAGGTGATCGACGCCGTGCGCCGCGTCAGCGGCCGCGACTTTCCGGTCGAGATCCGGGCCGGCGTCCGGGCGACCCGGCATCGCTGGTGGCGGACGTCGAGCGCATCCGCACCACGCTCGACTGGCGCCCGCAGTTCCAGAATCTCGACATCATCGTGTCGCATGCGCTCGCCTGGGAGAAACGCCTCCTCGGCAGCCGCGCAATGTCCGCAGGTTGAGCCGAATTTGGGCAGGTGCCGCGCCTCGCGGCCTGCTTCATCCGTGTTTTCGCTTGAAAATTCCCTCCGGCACGGGCAAGCCTCGCCCCTGCCGGCGTCAACACGTGTCACAATGACAGCCCAACAGAAGCGCGGATGATCGACCAAATCTCGCTACCGCCAGACGAGCCGCAATATCGGCCCACTGTCCTGATCCGGCGCCTGATCACGGAACAGGGCCTGGTGCATTGGCGCAAATATGCGTTCGCCTTCGTGCTGATGGGCGTCGCTGCCGCCGCTACCGCGCTCAGCGCCTACCTGATCGGCAACGTCATCAACGAAGCCTATATCAACAAGAATTTCCCCGGCATCGTCTTGCTCGGCGGCGTCACCGCGGCGCTCTTCATCACCAAGGGACTCGCCACCTACGGGCACAGCGTGATGCTCTCACGCATCGGTAACCGCATCGTCGCCGACAACCAGCGCGCGGTGTTCGCCAAGCTGCTCAACGAAGGACTCGGCTTCTATTCCGACCGGCACTCGACCGAATTCATCACGCGGCTGACCACCGGCGCCGCCGCCGCGACGCAGGTCATCAACTTGCTCGTCAGCTCGGTCGGGCGCGACGTGCTGACCCTGATCGGCCTGGTGGCCGTGATGGTCATGCAGGACCCGGTGATGTCGTTCTTCAGCTTCGTGGTGGCGCCGCCGGCGCTGCTGGTGCTGCGCAAGCTGATCCGGCGCATCTACGTGATCGCGCGCACGCAGTTTCACGGCAACACGCGCGTGGTCGAAACGCTGCAGGAGACCTTGCAGGGCATCCGCATCGTCAAGGCGTTCACGCTGGAAGACATCATGCGCGAGCGCTTCGATCGCAACGTGGCGGCGGTCGAGCACGAGACCAACAAGATGGCGCGGGTGTCGAGCCGCGCGAGCCCGCTGATGGAATCGCTGGGCGGCTGCGCCATCGCCATGGTTCTGATCTATGCCGGCTATCGCGTGATCGAGACCGGCGCCACGGCCGGGCAGTTCTTCTCCTTCATCACCGCTTTCCTGCTCGCTTATGAGCCGGCCAAGCGGCTGGCCCGCCTCAACATCGAGCTCAACGGCGCTCTGGTCGGCGTGCGCATCCTGTTCGAGGTGCTCGAATTCACCGCCGACCGAACCGGCCGACGACGACAAGCCGGCGCTCGAAATCAAGACGCCGCGGCTCGCCTTCGAGGACGTGCACTTTGCCTACCAGGGCGACGACGCGGTGCTGCGCGGCATGAGTTTCGTCGCCGAGGCCGGCAAGCTGACCGCGCTGGTCGGGCCGTCCGGCGGCGGCAAGTCGACCGTCTTCAATCTGATCCTGCGCTTTTACGAGTTCGAACACGGCAAAATCGTTATCGACGAACAGAACATCACGCAGGTCTCGCGCCGGTCCTTGCGCCGGCACGTCGCGTTCGTCGGGCAGGACGTCTTCCTGTTCCGCGGCTCGATCCGCGACAACATCGCCTTCGGCAAGCCGGGCGCGAGCGAGGACGAGATCGTCGCCGCCGCCAAGGGCGCCTATGCGCACGATTTCATCATGTCGTTCCCACGCGGCTACGAGACGCCGGTGGGCGAGCACGGCCTGCAGCTCTCGGGCGGCCAGCGCCAGCGCATCGCGATCGCGCGCGCGCTCATCAAGAACGCGCCGATCATTCTGCTCGACGAGGCGACCGCCGCGCTCGAATTCCGAATCCGAATTGCAGGTGCGCGAGGCGATGGAGCATCTGTGCCGCGGCCGCACCACGCTCGCCATCGCGCACCGGCTGCACACGGTATCGCACGCCGACCGCATCCACGTGATCGAAGGCGGCCACGTCGTGGAGTCCGGCCGCCACGACGAACTGCTGCGCAAGCGCGGTCGCTATGCCACCTTCTACCGGCTGCAGCTCGAGCAGCAGGAGACGCGCACTCCGGTGGCGGCGGTGGCGTCGTCGTAAGCACCGCCCGTTGACGGCGGCGCGCTCCACCTGATACGCCACACCGCCTTTTACGCCCGCCCGCGGTCTTACGCGTTCGGGATTATTCCAGCCCACAACACGGTTCCGTCCCATGCCCGATTACGTCATTCCGCCGCCGCCACAGCCCGCCATTGCCGTCGCCGGCTCCGACAAGGTGTTTCCGGTGCGCCGCATCTGGTGCGTCGGCCGCAATTACGTCGAGCACATCCGCGAGATGGGCCAGGACGAGCGCCTGCCGCCGTTCTATTTCGCCAAGCCGGCCGACGCGGTCGTGCCGGACGGCGCCACGGTGCCCTACCCGCCGCTGACCAAGGACATGCATTTCGAGGTCGAATTGGTGGTGGCGCTGAAAAGCGGCGGGCGCAACATCCCTGTCGCGAAAGCCAATGACTGCATCTGGGGTTATTGCGTCGGCATCGATCTGACGCGCCGCGACCTGCAGATCGCCTCGCGCGACTTGAAGCGCCCGTGGGAAGTCGGCAAGTCTTTCGACCATTCCGCGCCGTGCGGGCCGCTGAAAGCCGCAAGCGAGATCGGTCATCCGACCAAGGGCAAGATCACGCTCAAGTGCAACGGTCAGATCCGCCAGGATGGCGATCTCAACCAGCTCATATGGAACGTGCCGGAAATCATTTCCAACCTGTCGGAGATGGTGGAACTGGTGGCGGGCGACATCATCATGACCGGTACGCCCGCGGGCGTCGCCGCCACGGTGCCGGGCGACAAGCTCGAATGCGCGATCGAGGGCGTCGGCACGCTGGCGGTCACCATCGGGCCGCCGCTGAAGTAGGGCGTGGTCGCGATCCCACTGCCATAAGAAGACCGATGCGAGCCGCCGCCGAATGTCCGCTTTGGGGGTAAGGCGTAGTCCTTGGACATAGCGAATTGTCCGCTTTTTTTGACCCAAGCGGACATTGATTGGCGCTCAACACCTGCTGCCTTCGTCCGTTTACGGGATGGCTGCGACAGGGAGGGCCGACAAACGCTGCGCCTCGATGAAGATGCGCTTGACGTCGGGAATCGTTTCTTAATACGCCGCTCCAGTTCGGAGACGTGGTTCTCCACCTCGTCTGACGATAGGCGGTGGCAAAATCGAGGCTGACGTTAGCAGTATGTATTAGGACCAAGTGCATTGTCAGCGTTATCAGCCGGCCTTTGTCCAATCGTGACGGCCGGTCATTGCTCGATCGCCGATGCAACAGTGCGGTCGTCGCGCGTTTCAGTGAGCAACCCTTTGCATTCGTAAGCCAGGTAAACTGCGGTGGCAGCCAGAATGCCACCAATCACGAGCGAGGCGACGCCGTCCATCACAGGCATGTCGAAGAGTTGACTGAGCAGGATTCCGGTGAAGGCAACAATCAGGCCGAAAGAGCTGCGGTGTCCTCGAACAGGACCGTGAACACTGTCGGATCCTTGCTGAGCCGCACCGCTTCGAAATAGCCTTGCTCGCCCTTGACCTTGCGCAGTTCCGAAACGCGATCACAGCTGGTTGGAGAAAGAAGTAATGATTGGGGGTGCTCAGGTGAGGGTTCGCAGCTGTGATCCAAGAACGAAGAGACGCCGAAGAGCGGCGGCCGGAAACCAAAAGAGAGCAAGGCTTAAAAGAACGCCGGAAACGGCATGCCGGGCAGACGGCTTATGCCGCAAAGCAGCAGACCCTGGTTACCGATGGACGAATGAAGGACAGCCTCGCTTAGCATTGCAGAATGACAGTGTGAAACAAGGCAACAAACTTGGTGACGGCGATCGGAGAGTTGCCGGCGAGAGCGGCAAAGATGATTTGCGGAACCTGAAACAGCCATGACCAGCTCGCTTCACTGTATCGCGTGCGGCGGTGTCAGCGGACCTGTGGGATCGCTCCAGACGGGGCTGCGCTTTTGTATCAAAGCGCCCAAGGGCGCAATATCTGTATTTGGGATTGGCTGCAAGTCCTGGCTGGCGGAACGTGTGGATGGCTGTGGTGTCCAATAACGGCAACTTTCTTTATCGGAAGGGTACGCTTGGCATTCGAAACGAGATCACTGCGGACGTTCGTAGCGCGCCGACGTTTAGCCTCTTTGTTCGCGCGCTTCAGGGCGGCAGATAACGGTGTTCGTTTAGCACGGTGCCCGCCACTTTCCGAAGCCGCACTTCCTGAAGCCACGGTCAAGCCCGATGGCGCGGCCTGGCCGCGCAACTCGCGCCGTTTGTATCTGCCAAACTCACGCGCTCGATTGCGTCGGTCGCGCAGATGCTTGATTACATTCAATAGTTCAGCGTCATCCAGCTTCTTTATGACCGGGTGGCGAGTCTGAGCGACCAGTTCTTGCTCGTCTTTCGATAGCAGCCGCTCGTCTCGTCTCGCGGGGGCCATTTTTTGTTCCTCGTCAGTCCCAAGACCTGATCAGTCCCAGGATCTAAATTGCAAAAAGCCTAGGCCACACTCGGTTAGAAAGTTTGATGCAAATCAAAGCGTGATCGTGACAGTTTCACAATTATGCACTCTGAAAGAACTTCCGTTAATGTATGGCCTTAAGTTGGGTTGCCGGACCTTTTGCGCTGGCTTCCGCTCGTTGTCATGGGAGTTCAAGTTGGCGCGACGCATTCTTGTCGCCGACAAGGCCGCCCATCAGATGGGCAATGAGCAATTCCAGGAACATGTAAATGCCAAAACGCCCAAAACAAGGTTCAGGTCCTGGCGCGGTTTCGATTACAGGTCGGCGCAAAGACCGTCAGAGCAGTATCATGCCGCTTCCGGTGCAGAAGAAGAAAATCGACGCGCTCGAACACGAGCAAACGGTCGAACGGCCCGGGCCCAATTCGACCGGAACCGGAATACCCGACGGGGTATCTGCCACCGCCGGACATGCGACGCCGGATTGAAGACTGATCAGGTCTCGCTCAATTTCGTCGGTGGCAAACATTCGTCGCGACGATTGAGAATCCATTCGCTAAAGTCGCTGAATGTTCTCGCCAGACGCCCAAGCCGGGCACGACCTATATTGCCATGTTGCACAACGACAGTGGCCAGATTGGCAAGTTGCAGGCACTGGGAGGTTTGCGCCATGTCGCTCGGACTGATCCTCGTCATCATCCTCGTCATCTTCTTACTCGGTGACTTTGATGGCCGCTTCGGAGGCTATGGTTTCGGCTTTGGTCACGGCGGCATCGGCGTCATCGGTGTAATTTTGATCATCGTCGTCGTGCTGATTCTTATAGGTCGCATCTGATATGACAGGCGGAATGTCGACGGCTCTTGGTTGGTGCTGAACGGTGGCCCCTTTCGAAATTCTGGGGGAACAAACTATGTTGCTGCCCGCACAATACGCGTGGTTTGAACCTGTACTCATTGCAACCATCGTGGTCTTCATCGTTGATTTAGTCGGCAACTCGATCGGTTTCGGCAACCGCTTCCTCAGCGCCCTAATGAGTGCAATCGTATTCGCACTCGTGTTCGGAGCTCTTGTCTATTTCGGTTACGGCAATGTGTCGATGTCAGTGACGTCGACGCCTAATTCAATGCCCCCGCTCATACCAAAAATAGTTCATTGTGATCTTTAGTCTGTGGAGGAGGAAGCAATGTCGGTAGCCAGAGTCACGGAGATTATTTCCAGTTCCAACAAAAGTTTCGAGGATGCCATCGAGAAAGGTATCGACCGTGCGGTCAAGACACTTAAGAACGTCGAAGGTGCATGGGTTAAAGAACAGAAGGTCGTTGTCAAAAATGGGAAAATTTCTGAGTACCGGGTCGATCTCAAAGTCACCTTCATTCTGGTCGACTAGATGATCCGACGGTTTTTTTGAACAGCAGAACAGGGATCACCGCATCGACATGCCTCATCTAGATGGTGAACCGGCGACGCGAATGATCGCCTGCAACGAAAAGGAGAAAGTTTATGAGTGAAAATTCTAAGAAGCCCCCACCAAAGATGGCCAGGCCGAAACCCACGGGTGCTTCTCAGCAGGTTGACAGGCCCGGATTTGATCTGGGCGGGGCGTCTGGGAAGAATCAAGCCGGCAGAGCCTTGGGTTTGGGTGTCGACGCCAAGGAAAGCCGCAAAGGGCAGCGATTGCCGAGGTAGGCGATCGCATGCTTTCTGCCACCGAGCGTCGATGTGCTGGGCCGAGGATTGGCCACCGCGCGTGCGACCAATTTAGCCCGCTTCGCCAAGCTCATGTAGTTACCAAGATCCGGTTGGTTAGGGCTCGGAATTATGGCCAAAAACTGATGGTTGCTGCGATGCGGACGACAACGAGGAAGTTGCCTTGCTCTGTTACGAGAACGGGTTAACCCTCCTCTTTCATTCTTCCATACTTCAAAATTCATGACTACGGTAATAGCGTTGGTGAAACCGATATCTTGTAGTTGCTTGGTTGCCAACATCGCTCGGCTATGGCCCTTAGTGGACAATTGAACCGTGTCCATGAATGTCAGCTTTTGGCACAAAGCGGACATGCCATCCGCAGCTCCGATAGTCCGCTTTCGGGGGTAAAGCGGACATCATCCGGACGGAGATCACGTCGCATTTTTTTGAGTACAAGACCCAGCGACTATCCAAACTGCCTTTCCACCGCGGCCGCGATCCGCAGCAGGCGGCGGTCGTTGCCGTTGCGCGCGAGCAGCATCAGCCCGCACGGCAGGCCGCCGTCGCGCGGCATCGGCAGCGAGACCGCGCAAAGATCGAAGAAGTTGCCGATGGTCGTGTTGCGCAGCAGCAGTGCGTTGCGCGCCATGAAGGCCTTCGGCTCGGCGATCTCGTCAAACCGCGGCGCGACGATCGGCGTCGCCGGCATCGCCAGCACGTCCAGATCGGAGAGCGCCTCATCCATCGCCGCGATCAGACGCGCGCGTTCGCGTTGCACCCAGACATAGTCGGCGGCGGCGATATCGGCGCCCTTGGCGACGCGGCTGCGCACGATCGGATCGATGTCGTCGCCACGCCGCTGCAATCGCTCGCCGTGAATTTCGTAGACCTCGGCCATCAGAATGCTGGCGCGGCCGAGCGCCGCCATCATGTCGTCGAGCAACGGCAACTGTTGATCCGCCAGACGGCAGCCGGAATTCTCCAGGAGATCGAGCGTCGCCGGAAAGCGCTTTGCCACCGTGTCGTCGAGCCTGTCGAGCGGCAGACCTTGCGCGACGCCGATGCGCAGGCCGCTAAGCGGCGCCGCGTCGCGCAACCACGGGGCTTCGCCGGCCATGACCGCGTCGGCCTGCGCGCAGGCGGCCACGGTTTTCGCCAGCGGTCCGACCGAGTCGAGAGTATAGGACAGCGGAAAGGCGCCCGCGGTCGGCACGCGCTGGCGGCTCGGCTTGAAGCCGACGACGCCGCACAGCGAAGCGGGAATGCGCACGGAGCCGCCGGTGTCGCTGCCGATGGCGATCTCGCACATGCCATCGGCAACCGCGACGCCCGCCCCCGACGACGAGCCGCCCGGCACGCGCTGGCGGTCGGCGGGATTGCCGGGCGTGCCGTAATGCGGATTGACGCCGACACCGGTAAAGGCAAATTCCGACATGTTGGTCTTGGCGACGATGATGCTGCCGGCCGCGCGCAGCCGCTGCACGATCGCGGCATCGGCTGCGGCCGGCTCGCCTTCGTCGGCCAGCACCTTGGAGCCTGCGCGCGTCACGTCGCCGGCGACGTCGAACAGATCCTTGACGGTGACGAGCGTTCCGTCGAGCGGCCCGAGCGAAACTCCGTTCTTCGTGCGCGCATCGGCGGCGTCGGCCGCCGCGCGCGCCGCGTCCCGATAAACGGTAAGACACGCGCGCGCGCCCTCGCCCGCCGGATCGTCGATGCGCGCGAGCGCACTGTCGAGACGATCGCGGGCGGAGATGCGCGTCATTGGAACGAAGCCTTTCGTCAAGCGTTTTTATTGTCGAAGCGAAATGAATAGTGGAGGCAACTCATGCGGAAGGCAATCTTGGCCGCAGCGACGCTTGCTGCGCTCGTGTTCCCGCCGGCGGGCGCGAACGCGGGAGATGCGGTGAGCGGTGCAATTCTGGGAGCGGGCGCCGGCGCGGCCATTGGCGGCGCGGCAACGCACAGCACCGAAGGCGCCGCCGTAGGCGCCGCGATCGGTGCAACGACCGGCGCAGCGATCGGTGCAGATGCGGACGTGCGCATCCACCGGCGCTATCGTCATCGCGTCTGCTGGCACGATGATTGGGGACACAGGCATTGCCGTTGGCGGCACTAGTGATCATCAATGCTTTGTGAAGCGAGGCGCCATCAGGCGTCTCGTTTTCATGCGCGCCCGTTCGTCGGCGACCGCATTCAGACAAATATGACCGCCATTTTTCATCCTCAGAATTATCAACAGGGTTCTGAACGGGCTTGCCACCCAAGGCGATTGGCGTACGCTTTCTCGCAGGTCATCCATCTCTGGCTTTGCTGGACACGGATGAACCGCCATGACCGGTTCGGCCATGGGACGTGGGTGTGGTTCGCCGCATTTGTGGTCCATGACTGCCGGCCCTGGCTCTCAGTAGCTGGTATCCGTGCCGCGGAGCTCACGCTCCGCGCCGGGTTTGGATCCGGGAGCTTGTGACGGGCAGACGACGGTCTGCCCGTTATGGCTTTCGGGGCCCTTTAAAAGCTGCTGCCCATCCACTTTCTTCACTTCCAGCCCATCGACATCGACACCGTCGAGACAGCGCGCGTTGACGGCGACGACATCGGCGCCGTCGGTCGGGCGTTTGCCGCGCGCGAACGACTCGATGCCGCAGGTGCTGCAGAAGAGGTGATGGATGACGTGCTTGTTGAACTGGTAATCGGTCAGATCGCCCTCGCCGGACAGCAGCTTGAAGTCACCAGCCGGCGCGAACGTCAGCAACGAACCGAGCCGGCCGCAGCGCGAACAGTTGCAGGCGATGACGGGGTTGCTCAAATCGAGCGCGACTTCATAGCGGACTTTGCCGCACTGGCAGCCGCCGGTGTAGGTCTGCTTCATCGGCACCTCCCCTTTGGCCGCTACCACAATTCGTCGACGCTGAGCGGGCGCGGGATCAGATTCTGCTGCAGAGCGTATTTGGTCAGTAATTCAAGGCAAGGACGGTTCGCATCCTTCCCAAATGGCGCCGTGTCGATCGGGCCCGGATTGCCCGCGGCTTTCTTGCCCGCTTCCAGCAGCCGATAGAGTTCGGCAACCGCATCCGGGTTGGAGCGCGCAAGATCTTCGGTGACCACCACCATGTGATTGACCGGCACCAGATGGTGCTTGGCGTACCAGGCTTTCGCGTCTGCCTCCGGATCGGCGACGACGCTTTTCAGACGCGCATCGTTCGGCATGGCCGCGCCGTAGATGGCGGCGTCAAGCGCGCCGTCGAGCAGCATCTGCGTGATGTCCTTGTCCGCGCCGGCACGAATGACGCCGGGCGGGTCCTTGGCTTCGGCGACATGGCCGTCCTCGAAGGTGACCCACTGCACGCCGCTCAGGTCGACGCCGTAGTCGTTCTGCAGGATGCCGCGGATCCACACGCCGGTCGTCTGGCTGTACGAGCGCACGCCGATGCGCTTGCCCGGCAGCTCGGCGGGCGTCAGCGTGCCGCGTTCGCTATTGTAGAGCACGGTGCCGTGCTGGAAGCGCGACAGCATCGCCGCCGGCAACAGCGTCAAACCCTTGTTGTAGGCGACCGCCTGAATATAGGTGACGAGCGCCATCTCGCTGGCGTCAAAGGCGTGCTCGCGCACCATCGGCTTGAAGGCCTTGTGCAACGGTTTCACCTCCTGGAAATCGAGCCTCAGCCAGGGCGAGACAATCTCGCCGCGCTTGAGCGGCAAAGTATGCGGGTAATCGCCGAGGACGATGCGGAGCGTGACGGGGGTATCAGACATGATTGCCGGGGCCTTGACCGCGAGGGGTTCTAGCTAGTCTAAAGAACGCGCAAAGACAAAGGGAGTTCTTCCGTCCATGGCCGACCAGAAGACCGGGCTCGTGGTCACCGCCCATCCTGGTGATTTTGTCTGGCGCGCAGGCGGCGCCGTCGCGCTGCACGCCAAGCGCGGCATCAAGATGAAGATCGTGTGTCTCTCCTTCGGCGAGCGCGGCGAAAGTCAGTTCGCCTGGAAGGACGCCGGCGCGACGTTGGAAAGCGTGAAAGCCGGCCGCAAGGACGAGGCCCAGCGCGCCGCCGACCTGCTCGGCGCCGAGATCGAATTTTTCGATTGCGGCGACTATCCGCTCAAGCTCAACGAGCAGCATTTCGACCGCATGGTCGACATCTACCGCGAGCTCAATCCTGCTTTCGTGCTCACCCACGCGCTGAAGGACCCCTACAATTTCGATCATCCCAACGCCGCCCATTTCGCGCAGGAAACGCGCGTGGTGGCGCAGGCCATGGGCCACAAGCCGGGCGCCAAGTACAAATATTCGGCGCCGCCGGTCTATCTGTTCGAGCCGCACCAGCCAGAGCAATGCGACTACAAGCCCGACCTCATCTTGAAGATCGATGAGGTGTGGGAGACGAAGTACAAGGCCTTCCAGATTCTCGCCGCGCAGAAGCACCTCTGGCACTACTATGAGCGCGTGGCGCTCAACCGCGGCATCCAGGGCTCGCGCAACACCGGCATCCCGATGACCTATGGCGAGGCCTATCAGACGCTGTTCCCGCGCGTGGCGATGGAATTCGCGTAGGTCAGCGACATCAGCGTCCGGAGAAAACTCATGAAACCCGTCGTCGTCCGCAACATCAAACGCGCCGATCCCAACGCCATCGGCACGCTCGGCGCCGTCGGCGTCTCGACCGCGCACGAGGCGCTCGGCCGCACCGGCCTGATGAAGCCTTACCTGCGGCCCATCTATCCCGGCGCGCAGATCGCCGGCCCCGCGGTCACGGTGCTGGCGCAGCCCGGCGACAACTGGATGATTCACGTCGCGGTCGAGCAATGCCAAAAGGGAGATGTGCTGGTGGTCGGCTGCACCACCGACAACACTGACGGCATGTTCGGCGAATTGCTCGCCACCTCGCTGCGCGCGCGCGGCGTCAAGGGCTTGATCATCGACGCCGGCTGCCGCGACGTGAAGGCGCTGCAGGAGATGAATTTCCCGGTCTGGTCGAAGGCGATCTCGGCCAAGGGCACGGTGAAGGCGACGCTCGGCGCGGTCAACGTTCCGGTGGTGTGCGCGGGCGTCAATGTCGAACCGGGCGACGTGATCGTCGCCGACGACGACGGCGTCGTGGTGATCCCGAAGAAGGACGCGGTCGACACCGCGCAGAAGGCGCAGAAGCGCCATGACGACGAGGACGCCAAGCGCAAGCAACTGGAAAGCGGCGTGCTCGGGCTCGACATGTACAAGATGCGCGAGCCGCTGGAAAAAGCAGGCCTGCGCTACGTCGATAATCCCGACGACGTGTAAGCGGAATAGTTTTTTCGCCGACGTGATGCGCCGCGGTACCTGAGTATCGCTACGGCGTGAATTCGGTACGCCGGTGGGTCATCACCTTAAATATTTCCACGAATGCCATCCGGTGAATTGACGTCGCTTTCATGCGAGGCGGCTAGCCTCCTCCGATGCAAGCTTAGGTCCTAAGCCCACGCACCGGAGGAACCATTGTGTTTAAGATTACCGCTTTCCTGAAAGACGAGTCCGGAGCGACCGCCATCGAATATGGGCTGATTGCCGCCGGCATCGCCGTCGCGATCATCGCCATCGTGAATGCGCTGGGCACGCAGCTCAACGCCAAGTTCACCAGTATCTCTACCCAGCTCAAATAGCTCCACACGTGGCTGGTCAGAGACGAAAGCCGCCGAAAAACGGCGGCTTTCGGCTTTTGGGCGGGAGGTCAGTACACCACCGCCGAGGCAAGGCCGCTCGGCCGGAATCTGACGGCGGCAGCGGCGGCGAGCACGACGAACACCACCAAGCGTGATGCCCTGCGCGATCAAGAAACGGCGGCTCATTGCCGTTCGGCGCCAGCGCATGGAGCGCCGGCACCTTGAGGAAGGATTGCGCGATCAGAACGAACACGTTGAACCAGAGCGCGGTCGCCGCGGTGACGACGTAGATCCAGCGCCATGCGCCGGCAAGACGCTTGGCGTAAATCGCAAACAACGCGATCGCAAGCATCACCATCGAGATGACGCCGACCGCCAGAGCGGGCGAAAAGCCGCTGATCGGAAACATGAAGCCGGTCACGCTCGTGAGCACGGTCGTCAGCAGGAACAACGCCGTGAGACCAGGCATCCGGTGCGAGCCGAGCATCCCGAGCAGCACCACGACGCCGCTGACAATGGCGACCAGGCTGATGATGACGTGCAGCAAGGTGAAGTTTTCGATCGACAAACCGATGACCATGGTCCCGTTCTCCGTGCGTCCCAGATACAACCGTCATCACGACGGCCGCCATGGGGCGCCGCGATCCTAAGACGAACACGGATCGGTTCCTACAGGACCTTCGTCAGACATTCCGCGATACGAATGTCATTGCGCGTGCGGTAAATCCGCCGGGCGATTCGATCAGCGGTTGCCGTGGCTCCAGGGCGCAAGCCGCCGCTCCAGGGATTTCAATCCGGACGTGAGCGACACACCGAGCACCATCAGAACGATCACCGGCACGAAGGTCTTGTCCATCTCGAAATTGTTGGCGTAACGCGTGATCATGAAGCCGAGGCCGGAGATCGTCGTGTAAAATTCGGCGATCACCATGCCGACCAGCCCGCGGCCGATGGCGAGCCTTATGCCGGCGGCGATGTAGGGCAGAGCGAACGGCAGCAGCACGTCCTGCCACACGCGCCACTCGCTGGAACGAAAAGAGCGCGCGACCTCGAGCATGTTCTTGTCGCATTCGCGCACGCCCTGATAGGTGTTGATCAGGATCGGGAACACCGCGAACAGAAACACGATAATGATCTTGGCCTTCAGATAAATGCCGAACCACAGCACCAACACCGGCACCAGCGCCACCAGCGGCGTTGCATAAAGCGCGTTGACCGGGAATTCGAGCGCCCAATCGAGCCAGCGCACGCGCGCCATCGCCACGGCAAGCGGAATGCCGACGATGATCGCGCTGGCAAGGCCGTAAAGCATCACCTCCAGGCTTTGCGCCAGATAGTAAGGCAGGTCGCCATTGATCGTGAGCGTATAGAACGCCACGGCGATCTTGCTCGGATAGGTGAAGAAAATCGGATTGATGAACGGTCCGACAATCTGCCAGACGATCAGGATCAGGGCGAGGAATCCATAGCGGAACACGGCCGGGCTGTCGCGCCAGGATTGCTTTTTCGCCGGCGCGGGCGCCGCTTGGCCGGCGACGGCATAGTCCTCGCTGCGAACCTCGACGCTCATCGCTTGTGCTCCGTCCTTGCGCCTCGGCGCCCGGCCCCATGACAGCATCGGGCGGACGCGGCATCACCGGCCGCGCCCGCCTTGTCTCGATATCCCTCGGTCGTCAGAAAACCGCGGTCGGGCAAGTCGGCCCTTTCCATTCGCCGAGCTTCTTAATCGCCTTTTCGGCGAAGGTCTTGTCGACGATCTGATCGTAGCTCGGCGTCTTGCCCTTCTCGATATTGCCGACCTTGGTCATCAACTGGGCGGTGAAGTTGACGCGCTCCGGGTTGAGGCCGGTATTGGCGTCCCAGATGCAGCTCTTCACCAGGAAGTCGTAGGTCTCCGACACGATCTTCGGCGGATAGCCGGTGTGCTTGATCATGATCGGCAGCACCTTGGCCTTGTCGGAGTACATGACCCGGGTCGCCTCGATCACGCTATCGACGAAAGCCTGCAATGCTTCCGGCTTCGCCTTGATGGTTTTGTCCTGCACCGCGTAATAGGTGTAAAGCTGCTTGGGCGAAAGCTCCCACATGCGCGCGATGGCGTGCAGGCCCGGGACCTTCTCCTTGGCCAGCATTTCCTGCTCGACGTGCAGGATCGCGGTATCGACCTGATCGGCGACCAGCGCCGGCACGTCCTCGGTCGCAATCGAGACGAAGTTGACGTCCTTCGGGCTGACTTTGGCGGCACGCAACACGTTCTTGCTCAGGATGTCGGCGAAGCCGCCGGGCTGCTGAATGCCGATACGCTTGCCTTTCAGGTCGGCCATGGTCTTGACGTTGTCGCGCACGACCATCGACGCTTCGAACTTGTACAGCGTCGCCAGAATGCCCTTCACGGCCGAGCCCTTGGAAATACCGATGGTGACCACGGTGCCGGGCGCCTGAGCGATGTCGACACTGCCCGCCAACATCGCGCGGAACACCTTTACGCCGCCGTCGAGCGCAACAACTTTCACCGAGATACCGTTCTTTTTGAAAATTCCGAGATCCTGCGCGACGATCACCGGAAAGTGCACGATATTCGGAGGCGTGGTCGGCATGGCGACCGTGAGTTCGGTTTGAGCCTGGCTCGTAGCCGGTAACGCCAACGCGCCGGCAGCAAAAGCCGCCAGCAGCAGAAACGCTTTGCGCATCTTGAACCTCCCTGGGTCTTATTCCTTTTCGGCTTGGCGGCATTTCTTGCCGTTTACCGAATTTTTTAGCGATTGGGATTTTGCCCCATTGCCATGACAAAAACAACGAACCGGGCTGTTTAATCCGCTTGCTATAACCCTTTGACCATGGCCGCTGGCCATGGCTTGTTGCGATAACCTGAATATGTTGCTGTGCAAACCATGCCCAGATTCGTCGTCGAATATGGAAAGGTCGGCAAGCCGCCGGAGCCCGATGGCCGGCTCGACGCGCCGGCGTTCCATCGCAATCACGAGCCGATTTGGTCGGCGATCAAGGGACGCTTGCACAAACCGAGCGGAAACGTGTTGGAACTCGGTAGTGGAACCGGGCAGCATGCGGCCGCCTTCGCCGGGCGTACGCCGCATCTCGTCTGGTGGCCGAGCGATACCAACGAAAAGCATCTCGCCAGCATCGAGGCCTGGCGTAAGTTTGCGCGCCTTGAAAATCTGCGCGCGCCGCAACGCATCGATCTTGAGAGCGCGGCCTGGACCTGGCGCAGCGACAACGACGGCCCCCTCGTTGCCATGCTCTGCATCAATGTGACGCACATCTCGCCTTGGGCGACGACGCAGAACCTCATCGACGGCGCCGCCCGGTTCTTGCAGCCTGGCGGGCACCTGTTCGTCTATGGGCCGTTTATGCGGGCCGGCTTGCACACGGCGCCGAGCAATATCGACTTCGACAAAAGCCTGCGCGCCAAGAACCCGGAATGGGGCGTGCGCGATATCGCCGATCTTAATCACCTCGCGCGGAAAGCCGGCCTGTCGCCGGCTGAACTCCATGCCATGCCGTCAAACAATTGGGTCCTGGTCTTCGCACGACCGCTTGGGCAGAATTAACTAACGCCACGACACCGTACCGAACACCATGGACAACGAACCGATCTACGACATCGCGCATCTCGGCCATCTCGAAATGCTGACGCCGAAATTCGAGGAAAGCCGCAAGTTCTTCATCGACGTGATGGGGATGACGCAGAGCGGCGAAAAGGGATCAAGCGTCTATTTGCGCGGCTGGGACGACTACGAACGCTATTCGCTCAAGCTCACCGCTTCGAAGACTTCAGGCATGGCGCATGTCGCCTTCCGCACCCGTTCGCCGCAGGCGCTGGAACGGCGCGCGGCGGCGCTGAAAGGATCCGGCTTCGACGTCGGCTGGTCGGACGGCGATCTCGGTCACGGCAAAACCTTTGTCTGCAAGGATCCTGACGGCCACGTCATCGAGCTTTACTACGACACGGAATGGTACGATCCGCCGCCAGACAAAAAGCCGGCGCTGAAGAACCAGGCGCAGCGTTATCCCGCGCGCGGCTGCAACGTGCGGCGTATCGACCACTTCAACGGGCTCGCCGTCGACATCAAGGCCAATCGCGAGTTCTTCGAGCGCTATCTTGGCTTCCGCCTCACCGAGCAGATCGTCATGGATGACGGCACCGAAGCCGGCATGTGGATGACGGCGACCAACAAGTCCTACGACTTCGCCTATACGCGCGACCACACCGGCACCAAGGGCCGCTTCCATCACGTGACCTACGCGCTCGACGCGCGCGAGGATGTCCTGCGCGCCGCCGATATCTTCCTTGAAAATGGCGTGTTCATCGAGACCGGCCCCCACAAGCACGCGGTCCAGCAGACCTTCTTCCTCTACGTCTACGAGCCCGGCGGCAACCGCGTGGAAGTGGCCTGCGCGGGCGCGCGGCTGGTGCTGGCGCCGGACTGGAAACCGATCCGCTGGTCGGAGGCCGAGCGCAAAAAGGGCCAGGCCTGGGGCCTGCAAACAATCAAATCGTTTCACACCCACGGCACGCCGCCGGTTACGGACGTGGCGGAGTCGTGAGCCATGACCCGCCGCAACACCCCGCGCATTTCCTTCATCGGTTTCGGTGAGGCGGGGCAGGCGATCGCTGCCGGCCTGCACGACGCCGGCATCGAGCGAATGGCGGCGTGGGATATTTTATTTCCCGAACCGGACGGCAAAAAGCTGAAACAAGCCGGCGCGACGATCGGCGTGCGCTGCGCGATGTCCGCCGCCGACGCGGTGGCGGAGACCGACATGATCATCTCGGCCGTCACGGCAGCCTCGAGCGTGGAGGCGGCGCGTTCGGCCGCCCCTCACCTCACCGGCAAGCCTTACTTTCTCGACGTCAATTCGGTTTCGCCCGGCCGCAAGCAGGAAACCGAAACGGTGCTGGGCGGCAAGGCACGTTATGTCGATGTTGCCGTGGTCTCGCCCATCTATCCCAAGCGCCACCGCTCGCCGCTGCTGATTTCAGGGCCGCATGCGCAGGCCGTGTCGCCGCTGCTCAAGGAACTGGACATGCAGCTCACCATCGTGGGCGACGCGACCGGCGCCGCCGCCGCCATCAAGATGATCCGCAGCGTGATGATCAAGGGCGTGGAAGCGCTCACGCTCGAATGCTTCCTCGCCGCCCATCGCGCCGGCGTGCTCGACGAAGTGACCGCCTCGCTGAAGAACAATTATCCCGGCCTCGATTGGCCGATGCATGTCGGAATACAACCTGGAACGCATGGCGAGCCATGGCGAGCGGCGGGCCGCCGAAATGGAAGAATCGGCCGCGACATTGCGCGAGCTCGGCCTCGCGCCGCGAATGGTCGATGCGACCATCAAGGATCAGCGCGAAATGGGCGCGCTCGGCAAACAGGAGCGTGTGCGTGCCGCGCTCGACAAGGGCCGCGCCGCCATCCTCGACGCCATCGACGCCGCCAAGAAAGAGCGCGGCTAATTCACCGTCAGCCGACGTCCGCGAACCGTTGTGACGAAAAAAATGCAAGTAGCAGAGGGGTTTCTGAACGTGCGTTCAGGATTCGCCTGCGCAAATCCTCTACATTCCCGCCGCTTAACCCAGTCGGGAGGAAAGACATGTTCAAGAAGTTGAGCTACGCGGCGCTGATCGCGGTCACCGCCGTTGCATTCGTAATCGGTTCGGCCGCGACCGGCGAAGCCAAGGGCAAGAAGAAGAAAGCGGCACCGCCGCCGCCGCCGATGTGCGCCTTTGTGCAAAAGTCGGTGTGCGCGGTGAAGGGCGGCCACAAGTACACCTATGCCAACTCCTGCTTCGCCGCCAAGGACGGGGCCAAGATCGTCTCGCAGAAAGCCTGTCCGGTGAAGAAGGCCAAGAAGGCGAAGAAGGCCAAAAAGAAGAAGCACAAGAAGAAATCCAAGAAGATGAAGAAGTAATCGCGGCAGCGCGACAAAATGCCAACGGGCCGCTGCAAGCAGCGGCCCGTTTTTCGTTGCGGTCGAGTCTATTTTTTCATCGGCGGAATCTGAAGCAACTCCGCGAGCTGTTCCTTGGTCAGCGGCTTTTGCAGAAACTTGAGTTTGACCGCGTCGCGCACTGCGCCATCGAGATCGGCGAAGTGATCGGTCTGCATCGAGGACTTGGGATGGAACTTGGCCCGCGACGCCTCAAGCAACGCGATCGGCTTGTTGATTTTTTTCGAATACATCTCGATCGCCTTCGGGTCCGAATACATCCACTCGACGGACTCGCGATAGGCTTGCACGAAACGCATGATCGCGTCGTGTTTGGTCTTGAGCGCATTGGCATTGACGATGATGGTGCGCACCGTCTGCCCGCGCAACGACGGCACATCGCTGCCGCGCGCGATAATGCGAATCTTGCCCTCTTTTTCCTCTTGCAGCCCGAACGGCGGCGCCGACCAGCCGATGTCGACCTGGCCGGACATGGTCGCGGTCAATGTCGCAGCCGGTCCGCCGGTGGCGGTCGGCTTGGCTTTGCAGCCGAGCTCGTTGACGAAAGCGACGACGATGTTGTTGGAACTCGAGCCGTTGGTCGAATACGCGATTGTATTCTGGGGCGTCGCGTCCTTCAGGCTTTTGATTTTTGAATCGGCTTTTACGTACCAGTAGATGTCGCCGGTGCCGGTGAAAGCCGGCAACAGGATGCGAACCGGCGCGCCTTTTTCGAACGCGCGCATGACGCCGGCAGCACCGACGCCGGCGCCGAGATCGGCGGAGCCGGAAATCACCGCCTGGATGGTTTCGC
Source organism: uncultured Pseudomonadota bacterium (assembly GCA_963720835.1). GTDB lineage: Bacteria > Pseudomonadota > Alphaproteobacteria > Rhizobiales > Xanthobacteraceae > Pseudolabrys. The sequence goes on from CAVRHC010000026.1 coordinate 45,919, forward strand.
CGGCGCCGCGCGTGCCGACCGCCTTCATGGTCAGGCCGTGCTTTTTGAAGATGCCGGCGTCCTGGCCGAGCGTCGGCGCCTGGTTTTCCCAATTGTTGATCTGCCCGATGGCGATCGTGAGGTTGTCTTCGGCCGATGCAGGCCCGGTCGCAAGAGCGAGCGGGACGGCAAGCCCGAGGACGGCCGCGAGGGCCTTGAAGCCTTGCATGAGTTCCTCCCTAATTTTTATCGTTCCGGGCTGCGCGCCCTGATGGACGGCATTCAACACCGGACCGCACGACTGGGAAAGCCTAAAACGCGGTCACCTTCAGCGCCGCCCTTTGGCGCGCTTTTTCGTCTTGCTCTTCTTGGCGCTGCGCTTGGCGGACGACGTCTTGGCCGCTGCCTTCGCGGCAGCCGGTAACCCGTTTCCGGCATTTGTGACCCGCGTTTCCCAGTATTCCCAAGAGCGTGTGAGGCCAGTGGTCGACGCGTTGATCTGCGCAGCGAGGTTCGTTTCCCCTGGTGAAAGCGCCTCGATGCTGCCCAACGCCATGGCCTTCACCTGGTATTCGGCGTTGCGCGCGGCATAGATCGTCCGGAACGTGCAATCGCGCACGGTCGAGCCGGCGGCGGTGACGCCATGGCGCTTCATCAGCACCATCCAGTGACTGCCGAGCGCGCGCGCGAGCGAAGCGCCCTCGGCCGGCTTCACCACCAGCATATTGGTGTCGCCGAATTCGTCATGCTGATCCCAGAACGGCGGGCGGATGCCGCCGACAGAGCCGAGGTGGAAGATCGGCTGATAATCGGTGCCGGTCGCCAGCAATGGCATGAAAGCCGGCGAATGATGATGGCAGACCGACATGACGTCCGGCCGCGCCTTGTAGATTTCGCCGTGGATCACGCGCTCGGAGTACTGCGGCACGCCCGGATCGCGCAACGGCGTTGAATCGAGGTGATATTCGATGAAATCGTCCGGCCCGACCAATTGCGGCGCCCGCGAACGCGACAGGAAATAGCGGTCCGGGCGGTCGGGATGTCGCATGCTGACATGGCCGAAGGCGTCGAGAACGCCTTCATGGGCGATAATACGATTGGCGAGCGCGAGCTCCCGGCGGGCGGCGACAATATCGGTCACGGCGTTTCCTCATGATTGGGCGGCTTGGCTTCGCATAATAGGGCAAGCGACGAACGTCAAACCAGCAATCATCCGGCTTGACAGATCGTGACCGGTAATGACGCTTCACCTTGTCATGGCCGGGTCTGCTCAAATCGTCATTGATGGCGTCAGCCACGTCTACCGCCCGCCGCGCGGGCGCGAGGTGCTGGCGCTCGACGACGTGTCGCTCGAGGTCGCCAACCGCGAGTTCATCGCGCTCTTGGGACCGTCGGGATGCGGCAAGTCCACGCTGCTTTACCTGATCGGCGGCTTCCTCCCGGTCGAGCGCGGCGGCATCGCGGTCGACGGCAAGAAGGTCGCCGGGCCCGGGCCCGACCGCGGCATCGTGTTCCAGCACTTCGCGCTGTTTCCCTGGAAGACGGTACGCGGCAACGTGCTTTACGGGCTTGAACGCCAGGGCCTGCCGAAGGCGGAGCGCGAGCGACGCGCAAAGATGTACATCGAACTGGTCGGCCTGCACGGTTTCGAGGACAGCTATCCCTCGCAACTGTCCGGCGGCATGAAGCAGCGCACCGCGATCGCGCGCACGCTCGCCTTCGATCCCACCATTCTCCTGATGGATGAGCCCTTCGGCGCGCTCGACGCGCAGACGCGCGGCTTGATGCAGAGCGAATTGCTGAGCATCTGGCGCCGCACGCCCAAGACCGTGATCTTCGTCACCCACGACGTGCAGGAGGCGGTCTTCCTCGCCGACCGCGTGGCGGTGATGTCGGCGCGGCCGGGCCGCATCAAGACCATCGTCGACACCAAATTTCCGAAGGACGCCCTCAACATCTTCAAGGAGAAGGAGTTCGTCGAGAAAGTGGACGAAATCTGGCACCTGGTGCGCGAGGAAGCGATCAAGGCCGGCATGGGCGGTGCGCAGCGGGAGAGCGGGCCGTGAAAACGCTCATCCGCTATTCGCCGCTGTTGATCCTCGCCGCCGCGTGGGAATTGGCGGCAAGGCTGCATCTGGTTTCGTCCGACGCGCTGCCGCCGCTGACCGCCATCGCCACCTCCTGGATCGGCATGATCAAGGACGGCGAGCTGGTCACCAACGGCGTCTCCTCGCTTTATCGCGTCGCCGCCGGCTTGGCGCTGGCGATCGTCATCGGCGCGGTACTCGGCATCGTGATGGCCTGGTGGAAGGCGGTGAACATCCTGGTCGCGCCGATCGTGGAGATCTTCTATCCGCTGCCGAAATCGGCGTTGATCCCGGTGACCGTCATCTGGCTCGGCTTCGGCGACGGCTCCAAAATTCTTCTCATCTTTCTCGGCTGCATGCTGCCGGTCACCATCGGCGCCTTCAACGGCGCGCGCGCGGCCGAGCAGGTGCTGGTCTGGTCGGCGCGCAGCATGGGCGCGAGCCGCCTGCGCATGATGTGGGACGTCGTGGTGCCGGGTGCGATGCCGGAACTGCTCAACGGCGTGCGCACCGCGCTCGCGCTGTCGTTCATCCTGCTGGTGTCGTCGGAACTGATCGCTGCCCGGCAAGGCCTCGGCTATCTGATCGGCCTGACCGGCGCGAGCGGCAATTACGACGCCATGTATGCGGTGGTGCTGACGGTGGCGTTTCTCGGCTTCGCCGCCGACCGTATCTATCTCCTGATCACCGAAAGAACGCTGGCATGGCGCAACTGACGCCAGCGTCCGCCGCGGTCCTGCGGGACGCACCCGAACCGTTTGTCGTGCGCGCGCTGCGCCTCCTGCTGTCGGGCGGTGCCCGCATCTTTTCCATTGCCGTGCTGCTGATCGCCTGGGAGGTGCTGGCGCGCAGCGGCACCTTCACGCCGTTCCAGCTGCCGGCGCTGAGCGCGGTTCTTAGCTACATCTGGACTGACGCGTCCGGCGGCGAACTCTGGCTCAATACAGCGCTGACGCTCTACCGTGCGCTTGCGGCCTTTCTGATCTGCGCGGTGCTCGGCGTCGCCATCGGCATGGCGATGTCGCGCAACGTCATCGCCAACTGGTTTTTCGATCCGATTGTTTCGGTCGGCTTTCCGATGCCGAAAATCGCCTTCCTGCCGGTGGTGATCCTGTGGCTTGGCGTCTATGACGTTGCCAAGATCACCATCATCGTCATCGACGCGATCTTTCCCGTCATCGCCGCCACCGTCATCGCCATCCAGGGCGTCGAGCGTGAGCTGATCTGGTCGGCGCGCAACATGGGGGCGAGCAACCGCGAACTGTTGACCCAGATCGTGCTGCCGGCCGCGAGCCCGCAGATCATGACCGGCCTGCAAGTCGCGCTACCGCTCTCGCTGATCGTGGCGGTCGTGGCGGAAATGCTGATGGGCGGCTACGGCCTCGGCGGCGCCATGATGAACGCCTCGCGCTTCGCAAATTCCACCGGCGTCTTTGCGGGCATCGTGGAGATCGCCGTGGTCGGATACATCATGGTCAAGGCGATGGCGCTGATCCGCCGACGGATGTTGATCTGGCATCAGGAAGCCAACCAGCCGAGTACGGCATAAAACAGCGCTGTCGAGGCTTGCCAAGGACGGTTGGATTTCCCACAATCTTTGCATTCGCAACGCGCGCAAACAAACAAGAAGCCGAGCGAATCCAAGGAGGATAAGATGCGACTTCTGAAAATCATGCTGGCCGGCGCGCTTGCGCTCGGCCTTATTGGCTCGGGTGCCGGCCTGGGCACGGCACAAGCCGAACCCGTCAAGATCCGCATGGGCTGGGTCGTGCCGATCGCCAACTGGGCCTCGATCCTTCTCGAGAAGAAGGATTTGATGACGCATCTCGGCAAGTCCTACACGCTCGAGACCGTTCATTTCCGCGGCACGCCGCCGATGATCACGGCGCTCGCGAACAACGAGGTCGAGATCGCCAGCCTCGCTTATTCATCCTTTGCCATCGCCGTCGCCAATGCCGGCCTCGACGACCTGCAAGTGATCTCCGATGAATTCCAGGAAGGCGTTCCCGGCTACTACACCGACAAATATTGGGTCCGGAAGGATTCCGGCATCAACAAGGTCGAGGACCTGAAAGGCAAAGTGGTCGGCACCAATGCCGGCGGCAGCGCGGTCGACGTCGCCATCCGCGCCATGTTGCACAAGCACGGCCTCGAGCCCAACCGCGACTACACCTTCCTCGAAGGCCCGCTGCCGGCCATGCCGACCATGCTGCTCGAGAAAAAGGTTGACCTGATCCCGGCCGTGCTGCCCTTCGCGCTCAACCCCAAACTGGCCGCCGGCGCCAAACCGTTGTTCACGCAGGAAGACGCAACCGGCAAAACCGACATGATCATCAATTGCGCGCGCAAGGGCTTCATCGAGAAAAACCGCGCCGCCATGGTCGATCTCATGGAGGATTGGCTGCGCGTCGTGCATTGGTATCTCGATCCGAAGAACCATGCCGAGGTGGCCAAGATCGCGTCGAAGATCACCAAGGCGCCGCCGGAGCGCTTCGGCTGGCTGTTCACGAAGGGCGACAACTATCGCGACCCCAACATGATGCCGGATCTCGCCGCGCTTCAAAGCAATGTCGACACGGTGAAGGAGCTCGGCTTCGCCAAGGCCCGCGTCGACATCAGCAAGCACAACGACTTGTCGCTTCTGAAAGAGGCGATCGGACGGGTGAAAAAATAATTTCGCTAAAATTCGAATCAAATTCGCCGCGTTTCCCATATCTTGCGGTTCTGGCTCCGGAGCAAGCGCTCCGGAGCCTATTTGTTGACGCGGGATATGGCGCGCGCCGCCCGGCGAAAAACGGAAACGGACCGGAAACGTCCGCGCCTTGCGCCCTTTACAATTTCGGCAGATCGCTAAAAAATAAGGCCGTGGCGCAAGTTATTTGGTTAACGGGACGTTAAAGGATGAACAGCGTGTTCAAAGCGTGTTTCGGTGCCCTGCTCATCGCCGGCTCGATGAGCGTCACCGCGCTGCCGGCGGCTGCCGGTGGTACTCATTGGGATCCATCGTGCAATTGCCGGCGTCCGGACGCTGTCGTGACCACCAAGCGCTATGTGCACGGCAAGCCGCGCGTTGTGGTCCATAAGCGCTATGTCAAACGCACGCGCTATGTGCGCGGCAAGACAAAGCTGCTTCAGGAAAATCGCGTGACCGTGCACGTGCGGCCGGTGATCCACCGCGAGGTGGTCGTGCATCGCACGAACACAATTGTGAAAGACGTGCTGCTGCACCGGGTGAAATACATCAACCGGTATCGCAACGTCCATCGCTACCAAAGGGTCGATGTCTATAGACCCGGTTCCGTGCGTCACGTGGTTGAAGTGCGCCCTGTGCGCGACTGCGGATGCCGGCGCGACTACGTCTATTCCCGCGATTGATCTGACTTAATTCTGACGTCTTGAACCTGCCTTAACGCGCCTCGCCGGCAAAACCGTCGAGGCGCTTTTTTCTCGTTCATTCTTGCTTTTGTTCATTCTTGGCGGCAATTGACGCGGTCGCGCCATGAGACAAAGCGCCATTTGCGGGCCCGCCCGAAGCTGGTCATGATCGCCCCCACCTGGGCAAGCTTTGGCGATTGCGGCTGACCTGATGACCGAACTGCGCGGAACCACCGAGGACGACCGGCTGCCGCTGACGCAGCCGAAGGATCGGCGGCGCGTGCATATCAGCCTCATGGTTGCGCTCGTCTTGCATGTTGCCGGCGCAGGCGCCCTGCTCGCCTACTGGCGCGCCACCACCGATGAAGTGGCGAATGCGCCGCTCGTTCTGGTCGAGCTCGCCGCGCTGCCGGCCGCGCCCGCAGTGACGCCGAGCGAGCAACCGCCGGGCCCGCAGCAACAGGAGTCGGCTCCCTCGCCGTCATCGCCGCAAGAAACCAAGAGCGAGGCCGCGCCGGAGCACAAACAGCCGATCGAAACAACAGAAACGGCAATGATCGCGCCAGCGCTGAAGGTTGAAGCGCCGATCCCGGCGCCGCCGGTTCCGAAAGCGGAAGAACCGGTCGCGCCGCAGACAAGCCCGCCAGAACCCGAAAAGCCGGCGAAGATCGAAGAGCCGGCAAAGGCGGAGCCGTCGCCCAAGCCGGTCGAACAGACGCAACCGCGAAAGCACCGGCCGAGCCGTGCGCAACAGGCGAGCGCGCCCAGCGCGTCCGCGCACCGTGCCGCGCGTGATGTGGCGCCTGCGCCGGGCGCAGCATCGCATAACCCCAACGCGCTGCCGAACTGGAAATCGGCGCTGGTCAACCGGCTCGAGCGTTACAAACGCTACCCACCGGACGCCGGCGGCCAGCGCGGGGTGGCGAGACTTGCCTTCAGCGTCGACCGCGGCGGCGGCGTGCATCACGCCCGCATCGTGCGTAGTTCGGGATCGAGTGCGCTCGATCGCGCAACGCTCGCGCTCATCGCCCGCGCGCAACCGTTGCCTCCGCCGCCGCCTGAAATCCGCGGCGCGCAGATCGCGATCGTCGTTCCGATCCGCTACAGCGTCCGATAGCGCATGATCCCGAAAAGCGGGAACCGGTTTTCGGGAATGTTCACGCCCAAAACGCGCGATCAGCCGTGACGGCGCGCGGCGTTCAATCTTAGCGCGCCGCGTTCGTGTGTTGTCACCCGGCCAAGCACCACCAGCAGTGGCCCGGGCAGGCCGGCGCTGGCCAGCCGGTTCGGCAGCTCGGCAATTGGCGCTTCCACCGCCGCCTGATCGGGCCGCGTCGCGCGCGAAATGGCGAGCGCCGGGGTCGCGGGATCAAGACCTTCGCCCAGCGCGCGTTGCACCAGCGCGGCCAAGGTGCGCACCGGCATGTAGATCGCAGTGGTGGTCGCCGGATCGGCGAGACTCTGCCAATCGATATCGCCCGGCAGCTGGCCGTCCATGGCATGGCCGGTGACGAATTGCAGGCGGCGCGCGCGGTCGCGGTCGGTGAGCGCAAAGCCGAGCCGCGCGGCCGCGCCTTGCACGGCGGTGATGCCGGGCACGACCTCGACCGCGATGTCGGCAGCCTCGCAGGCGTCGATCTCTTCGCTCGCGCGCGCGAAGATGAGCGGGTCGCCGCCTGTCAGCCGCACCACGCGCTTGCCCTGGCGGGCGAGCCCGACCATCAGGGCGTTGATGTCTTCCTGCTTGCAGGAAGGACCAAAGCCCGGCTTGCCGACCATCAACTTCTTGGCCTCGCGGCGGGCGAAATCGAGCACTTCGCGCGAGACCATATCGTCGAACAGGATGACGTCGGCAGATTGCAACGCGCGCACCGCGCGCAGCGTGAGCAACTCCGGATCGCCCGGTCCCGCACCGACCAAAGTCACCGAACCGCGTTCAACGGTCGTGCCCTGCCCCATCACTTCGGCAACGAGGCGATCGAAGTCGTCCTGTGCGGGCTCGGCATCGGGATTGGCGAGCGCGTGCGCGGTGAACAGCTGCCAGAAGGTGCGCCGGCCCGCAAACGTGAGGCAGGTGTCTTTGAGTGTCGCGCGCCAGCGCGCCGCGGCCGCCGCCCAGCCGGAAAAGCCTATCGGCAGGAACGCTTCGAGCTTGGCGCGGATCGCTTGCGCGAATACCGGCGCAGCGCCATCGGTCGACACGCCGATGACCAGCGGCGAACGGTTGACGATGGCGCCGAAGGAAAAATCGCAAAACGCCGGCTTGTCGATCACATTGACCGGAACGCCGGCGGTGCGGGCGGCCTGCGCAAAGCTCGCCGCGCTATCGTCGCCGTCGAAGGCGCCAATCGCGAGCGCCACGCCCGCGAAATCGCCGAGCGTCCATGCGCTGCCGCAACGCACGATGGCTCCGCGCGGCGGATCGGCGATGAGCTGGCGCAATTCCTCGCACACATCACCGGCATAGAGCTCGACGCGCGCGCCGGCGGCCGACATCAGTTCCGCTTTCCAGGCCGCATGCGCATTGCCGCCGGCGATCAGGACCCGCTTGCCTTCGAGCGCATAAAATACCGGCAGGCGCGCCAGCGGCCCCATGCGTCCGGGCGGCTGCTCGGCAGGACGGCGGGGGACGGATTGCATCGAAAACCTCTTCTGACTCGGCCGGCCTCAGCGGCGGCCGCCCAGAAAAACAGCAAGGACCGTGCCAGACGGAAAACGCTTGAAATCCAGACGAATTCGACGGCGTTCGCGGTCGGCTGCCGAGCGAGACGGCGGCGGCCGTCGAAATTTGAGGCAACGGCAAAGGGCGCTGGCCGCGCTTGCCACCTCGATGGAAACCCCTTCTCTTTCAAGGCAATAAGCTGTGGACGTGGGCGCGACGGCACCCCGCCGCCGCCTCGATGCGTCTAGATTGCGCCCGCAATGACCAGCCTCGGCTACCGCAACCGATTGCGCGCGCTGCTCACGCCCGCCGAGCACCGCGTGTTCGTGCGCCTCGACACGCCGCAAAAGATCCAGACCTTCATCGAGAAGATGCCGCCCAATTTCGAGCTGAGCGGCGACACCGCCATGTCTCCGCGTTCGATGTTGCAGGCTTGGACCTGCCACTGCTCGGAGGCCGCGGTGTTTGCGGTCGCCGCGCTCGCGTATCACGGCAAGAAGGCCTGGCTGATGGACATCCGCGCGCTGCCGAGCGACAGCGATCACATCATCACGCTGTTCAAGGAACGCGGCCTGTGGGGCGCCATCAGCAAGACCAACCATGCCGTGCTGCGCTGGCGCGACCCGATCTACCGGACGCCGCGCGAGCTGGCGATGACCTACGCGCACGAGTACAATCTCAACGGCGGCAAGAAATCGATGCTGGATTTTTCGCGGCCGTTTTCGCTCACGCGCTACGCGCCGAAACGTTGGGTGATTTCGCCTGAGGATCTCGACTGGCTTCTTTACGATCTCGAACTCTCGCCGCACGAGGCGGTTGCGCCGCTGCGCGCGTTACGCAACCGCAGGCGCATGACGCGGGTCGAGCTGAAGTCGCAAGACGTGACCGAGTGGCCGGTGCCGCGCTCTCGCCGCGTCGCGAAAACGAAATAGAGTGAGTGGGAGGAGTAGCGTGCCGTCCTTTACGTTCCGCCGGGAGTTTCGCATCGAATGGGGTCACTGCGACCCGGCCGGCATCGTGTTCAATCCGCGCTTCTTTGAATTTTTCGACGCCAATTCCTGGGCGATGTTCGAAGCCGCGCTTGGCGTCAAGGCCGCCGAGCTGACAGCTACCTTCGACATCATCGGCATCGCGCTGGTCGGCGCGGGGGCGAATTTCCTCAAGCCCGTAAAGTTCGGCGATGTCGTCGAGATCGCCTCGCGCATCTCCGAATTCCGCCGCTCGAGCTTCAACGTCGAGCACCGCCTGTCGGTCGGCGGCGTATTGGCTGCGGAGGGCAACGAAAGCCGCGTCTGGGCCACTGCCGACCCCGCCGACCCCGAGAAGCTCAAGACCGCGCCGATCCCGGCCGATGTAATCGCGAAGTTCGGTTAACTTGCGACCAAACCGTCCCCGCTTGCGCGGGGGACGAACGGCTCCGTCGGCGGAAACCCGCTTACGCGTCGGCGATCTTCACGTATTCGAAGTCGCCGGGCTTGTTGTCGATGCCGACCTTGGGCGGCGCGATCCAACTCGCATATTTGCCCGTCTCGAACTCCGGCTTCATCAGGCTCTCGATGAAATCCTTGTCCTCCTCCGAGGGCAGGAAATCCGTGCGCTTTTGCGTCCACTCGGCGGGCGAGAGGATCTTGCCGTCGACGTCGGCGTTAGTGCGCGAGAATTCGCCGATGTGGCGATGGAAGGCGACGTGCGGCAGCTTGATCTCGAACGCGATGCCAGCGTCCGCGATCACTTTGTTCCAGCGGTCGACGCCGGCCTGACAATCGCCGACATAGTCGTCGCGCAGCCGCATGTTGAGCGCCGACAGCGCCGGCGCGTCGTCGTTCTTGATCTCGCCATCCATGAGCCGCAACACCGGATAGATGTCGCTCTCGAGCGCATGATCGTCCTTGAGCCGGTCTTCGCGGAAGCGACCTTTAAGGCCCGCGTGGAAGGCGTTGGCCGCGTTGGTCGAAATCTCGTTGCCGAACAGATCGAGCGTCAGCGAAAAGTGCAAGTTGGCCTTCTTCTGCACCGTCGGCAGGTCGATGACGCCGAGCTTGCGGATCTTCTCGACATCGTAAGGGTCCTTGATGCCGGCTTCGTTCATCGCCTCGCAGGTACGCTGAACGACGCGGGTGACGCCGGTCTCGCCCACGAACATGTGGTGGGCCTCTTCCGTCAGCATGAAGCGGCAGGTGCGCGACAGCGGGTCGAAGCCCGACTGCGCCAGCGCCTCGAGCTGCATCTTGCCGTCACGGTCGGTGAAATAAGTGAACATGAAGAAGGACAGCCAGTCGGGAGTCTTCTCGTTGAAGGCGCCAAGCATGCGCGGCGTGTCGGGATCGCCGGAGCGGCGCTGCAACAGCGCTTCGGCCTCTTCGCGACCGTCGGTGCCGAAATATTTCTGCAGGAGATAGACCATTGCCCAGAGATGGCGGCCTTCTTCGACGTTCACCTGGAACAGGTTTCGCATGTCGTAGAGCGAGGGCGCGGTCTTGCCGAGATGGCGCTGCTGCTCGACGGAAGCCGGCTCGGTGTCACCCTGGATCACGATCAGACGGCGCAGCATGGCACGGTATTCGCCGGGCACTTCCTGCCAGGCGTCTTCGCCCTTGTGGGAGCCGAAAGGAATCTTGCGGCCTTCGCGCGGCGGCGCCAGCAGAACGCCCCAGCGGTAGTCCGGCATGCGCACATAGTCGAATTTGGCCCAGCCTTTGGGATCGACGCCGATCGCGGTGCGCAGGTAAACAAGCGCGGACTGGAAGCCTTCCGGCCCCATATCCATCCACCAGCCGATGTAGCCGGGATGCCACTTCTCGAGCGCGCGCTTGACGCGCACGTCCTGGCCGAGCGCAACATTGTTGGGGATCAAGCCGTCGTAGTCGACTGCATGCATGGTCATGACTACACCCTCTCCTTGTTGTAGGTCGGCGAAACGCCCGAGCCGTAAAGCTTGAGCGCACCCTGCTCGCCGATGGCGTTCGGCCGCTGGAAGATCCAGTTTTGCCACGCGGTCAAACGTCCGAAGATCTTTGTTTCCATGGTCTCCGGGCCGGCAAAGCGAAGGTTTGCTTCCATGCCGGTCAATGCGTCGGGCGAGAAGCTGGTGCGCTCTTCGAGCAGAATGCGCAGCTCGTCGTCCCAGTCGAAGTCTTCGTAGGCCGTGGTGACGAGGCCGAGTTCGTTCGCCTGCTCGCCTTCGATCGCCTCGCCGATCTTGCCCTTGAGCTTCTCGAGCGTCTCGGGTTCACCCAAAAAGCGCGTCTGCAGGCGCGTTAGCCCGTTGCCCATCGGATAGGAGCCGAAATTCGCCTGCCCCAACGTGATCGCCGCGGGCTTGCGGTTGTCGCCTTCGCGCGTACCGATCAGCATCAGCGAGCGGTCGGCTGCGAAGGCAAGTTCGGCCAACGTGCCGGCAAAGCAGGAACCCGGCTCGATCAGCGCGATGAAACTCTTTGGCGTCACGTCGACGCGCTTGAGTACGCGCTTTAAATAATGACGGATCTCGCGCATCAGCCAGTCGCCATTGGCTTTGGCGAGGAAATCGTCGTGCGCCAGCACGTTCTGCGCATTGCCGTCGGTGCGGAACAGCACGACGCCGATGGCGGCTTCGTTGGTGCGCAGATGCAAAATGGCGTCTTCCAGTTCGCGCGCGACCATCAGCGGCCAGAACTGGTCGCCGAGCGCGTGCGCGGCCTCCACCGAAGCCGGCAGGTCGTCGTCGGCAGGCCCGCGCACCGTGATGGTGGCGAGCCCGCGCGCGCGGTCGATCTCGACGTCGACATGGGAATAAGACACGCGGCCGGCTTCGATCCTGCGGTCGAGCGGCGTCAGCGCGATGCCCTTGGCGTCCTTCGGACGATCGGACTTGGCGGCGATTTCATGCGCGCGCGCAGCCACGGTGTCTTTCCATTTCGAGTTCGGCACCACCTCGTCGACCAGCCGCCAATCGACGGCCCTGGTGCCGCGCACGCCTTCTTCGATCGAGCAGAACGCATCGGCGCGGTCGCGCCGCACTTTTCGCTTGTCGGTGACGCGGGTGAGCCCGCCGGTGCCGGGCAGCACGGCAAGCAACGGCGTCTCGGGCAACGCCACCGCGGAGCGGCGGTCGTCCACCAACATGATGTGGTCGGCGGCGAGCGCCAACTCGTAGCCACCACCGGCGGCATTGCCGTTGATCGCGCAGATGTAGGTTTGTTTGGAATTTTCCGAGGCGTCCTCGATCGACAGCCGCGTCTCATTGGTGAACTTGCAGAAGTTCACCTTCTGCTGGTGCGTGGACTTGCCCAGCATGCGGATATTGGCGCCGGCGCAAAAGACGTTGTCCTTGCCGGACTTGATGACGACCGCGCGCACTTCCGGGTGCTCGAAACGCAAGCGCTGCACGGCGTCGTTGAGTTCGATGTCGACGCCGAGGTCGTAGGAGTTGAGTTTGAGCTCGTAGTCGCCCAGACCCCCATCCTGATCCACGTCCATGATCAGGTAGGCGATGTCGCCATCAAATTCGATGCGCCAATGACGATAGCGCGAAGGATCGGTTCGATAATCGATGGTGGTCATTGCTGGCAATCTTGAACATCCCTAGGATTGGCGGACACGGCGCCAGAACGGGCCCCGCCTGACTTATGCACTATTTTGCATAAGCCTAGCATGTCTGTCCGCCATCTACAACATTTCTTAGCTAAAATGCCCCTCTTGCCTTGGCATTATATTGCATGTATTCGATAGTTCATGAAACCCGCACGCCCACAACAGCCAGCTTTACGCGACAGCGATGTCTATCTGCACCGGCTCGGCGACCGCGTGCGCATGCTGCGCAACCAGCGCGGCATGTCGCGTAAGGCGCTGGCGCGCCAGGCGAAGGTCTCGGAGCGCTATCTCGCCCAGCTCGAAACCGGCAAGGGCAATTGCTCGATCGTGCTGCTGCGGCGTATCTCGCGCGCCATGGGGCTTGGGGTAACGCAACTGGTCAGCGAAGGCGCCGATCCGCCGCTCGACTTCGTCCTGCTGTCACAATTCATCGAGCGATTGCCGGCGCGGGACTTGGCGCAGGCGCGCAATCTGCTTTTGCAAGCCTTCGGACCGCCGTCCGAAGAATTGCGCAATCGGCGCATTGCGCTAATCGGGCTGCGCGGCGGGGGCAAGTCCACTTTGGGCGAGATGCTCGCGGGCAAGCTCGGCGTGCCCTTCATCGAGCTCGACCGCGAAATCGAAAAACGCTGCGGCTCGTCCTTGAGCGAAATTTTCGACATGTTCGGGCAGGAAATGTTCCGCCGCGCCGAACGCGAAGCGCTGGACGACGTGCTGCGGCAGCACCGCGCTTTCGTCATGGCCACCAGCGGCTCCATCGTGACCGACCCGAGCGCCATGGAGTTCCTCCTGTCGTCGTGTTTCACCGTGTGGGTGCGCGCCGAACCGGAAGAGCATATGCGGCGCGTCATCGAACAAGGCGACATGCGCCCCATGGCCAATAGCGCCCGCGCCATGGAAGATCTGGTCGCGATCCTGAAGAGCCGCGAACCGCTCTACGCGAAGGCCGACATGACGTTGCAGACTTCGGGCAAGACGCCCGAACAGAACCTCGTCGAGTTGATGCGCGGCCTCCCCGTTGTGGCGGCGCCGGCCCGCGAACCTGCATAAAAGTCGATCCACTCGAAAAACAGGAAGCCGGCGTTTACTCCGGGCAAATGGGGCAAGGGAAAATGAGTGAGACGATCAAGACCGACGTGGTGATTATCGGAGCGGGGCCCGTCGGCCTGTTCGCGGTGTTCGAGCTCGGCCTGCTCGACGTCAAGGCGCATCTCATCGACATCCTCGACAAAGTCGGCGGTCAGTGTGCCGAGCTCTATCCGGAAAAGCCGATTTACGACATTCCCGGCATTCCGCTCGTCACCGGCATCGGACTCACCGACGCGCTGATGGAGCAGATCAAGCCTTTCAACCCGACCTTCCATCTGGGCGAGATGGTGGCGACGATCGAAAAAATCGGCGATCCGCTGTTTCGCCTGACCACCGATGCCGGCAAAACCTTCGAAGCGAAATGCGTCGTGGTCGCCGCCGGTGGCGGATCGTTTCAGCCCAAGCGGCCGCCGATCAACGGCATCGAACCTTACGAAGACAAGTCGGTGTTCTACGCCGTGCGCAAGATGGAGAATTTCCGCGACAAGAATCTGGTGATCGTCGGCGGCGGCGATTCCGCGCTCGACTGGACTCTCAATCTGCAGCCCATCGCCAAGCGGCTGACGCTGATCCACCGGCGTGACGAATTTCGCGGTGCCCCCGACAGCGTGAACAAAATGCGCGAGCTGGTGAGCGCCGGCGCCATGGACCTGCGGATCGGCCAGGTGGCCGAGCTCGAAGGCAATGACGGAACGCTTGCCGCCATCACGGTCAAGGGCAAGGACAACGCGGCCGAGCGCATCGCATGCGACGCCATGCTGCCGTTCTTCGGACTGACCATGAAGCTCGGCCCAGTCGCCGACTGGGGCATCGAGCTCAAGGACAATCTGATTCCGGTCGATACCTCCACTTTCGAGAGCAGCATCCCTGGGATTTTCGCCATCGGCGACATCAACACCTATCCGGGCAAGCTCAAGCTGATCCTGTCCGGCTTCCATGAAGGCGCGCTGATGGCGCAGAAGGCCTATCGCTACGTCTATCCCGACAAGAAGTTGGTGTTCCAGTACACGACGTCCTCGACCAGCCTGCAGAAAAAACTTGGTGTCGCATGAGCGAATTGAAAGAAGCTTCCAAGAACGTCAGCAACGAAACGATGCCGAAGATCACCTTCATCGAGCACGACAGCACCGTGCATACGGTCGAAGCCGAAATTGGCTCGACCGTCATGGAAACGGCGCTCAGGAACGACATTGGCGGCATCGTCGCCGAATGCGGCGGCGCCTGCACCTGCGCGACCTGTGTCGTGCATGTCGACGAGAAATGGTTTGCGGTGGTTGGCCCGCCTTCGGAGCAAGAAGAAGACATGCTCGATTTCGCCTTCGAGGTGACGCCGACGTCGCGGCTGTCCTGCCAGATCAAGGTCACGCCGGAGCTCGACGGGCTCGTGGTGCGCACGCCGTCCTACCAGGGGCGCTAACGCTTTGAAATCGCTGCCGCGATTGTGCGCATCTGCTAAGCGGCAAGCGCGTTCGGCTTGGTCCTGGACAGGCCACAGGTTGCGTGAAGCGGCCCTGCATCTTGACCGTTCGCTTCAAGATCGCTCTTTGCCAAGGGCGGTCTTCAGCGTCAGCGATTCAGTCAAAGGATATTCTTCCGATTTGCGCGGCTATACAATGGCCAAGGAACTTCGGAAGTTTGGCTGGCGGACCATTGTGTTTCCAACTCAACTTGAACTGGCACAGCGACAGAGGTTGCTTCGCCGCGAACGACCCGACTTTCTCATTCTGCAGAAGGCCCGTCATTCGCTCAACCGGCCCAGATACTATCCAGAAGCGACCTGCATCTTCGACATCGACGACGCCGACTTCCTGATTCCGCGCCAAGAAGCGGCCGTCATTGAGTGCATGAGGGACTCCAAGCACGTGATCTGCGGTAGCCGCTATACGGCCGATTACGCAAGGCGACATAATGCGGCTGTCGACATGATATGGACCGGTTCCCGTCCACGATCGCAGCCGCTGGCCGACAAGGTAAGTCCACCGGCCGTTGCATGGGCTGTGTCGAGCGCCAGCCAATATGCTGACGAATACGCTTTGGTGATATCGGTACTTAATTCCATCAAAAGCACGAACTGGCAATTCTGGCTATTCGGCGTAACCGACGTTACCGGCGCAGAACACTTGATGAGCCCGCTAAGGCAGAGAGGCGTTCCAATTCGAATGTTTCCATTCTTGCCCTACGACAGATTTCTCAAGATTCTTGAAAGCGTTTCAATTGGTCTTGCACCGTTGGTGCCCAACAAGGAAAATTTTACCGCGGGAAAGTCGTTCGGAAAAGTTGGCCATTACCTCAACTGCCGTGTCGCCGTCGTCGCATCGGATGCCATAGATCACCCGCTCATATTTCAATCGGGCGTAAACGGATTTCTTGCCACAAACGCGGTCGAGTTCGCGGAATGCACTGAGCGTCTTATTCGCGACAGCGACCTGCGCAGCCAAATTGCTCGACGTGGCTATGCCGATTATTTAGAACACCTCAGCATCAATTCGGCCGCCCAGAAGATGGACGGCGTGCTTCGCTCAATGTTGTCCGCACGACCTTGAGCGACGACGTTTCCTGTTCCGCGGCGGCCGGTCCAAAATAGGCGGCCGCTGCGCGACTTTTCCACTGCAATCTTCCCCCTTCTTGCGCTCGACCGGCTCGTGCTAAGAGCGCCGGCTGAGCAGTTTGGGGAGGCAATCATGGATCTGGGCATCAAGGGCCGCCGCGCCATCGTCACCGGCGGGTCGAGCGGCATCGGCTTTGCAACCGCGCGTCTGCTGCTGGAAGAAGGCGCACGCGTCCTGATCACAGGCCGCGACAAAAAGAAACTCAACGAAGCCCGCGACTATCTCGCGTTGCACACGGCCGGCGAAGTCTATGCGGTCGTCGCCGACATGACGCGCGAATCCGACATCAAGAAAATGGTCGAGACGGCGATACAGAAGCTCGGCGGCGTCGACATACTCGTCAACAATGCCGGCACCATGTATTCTGGCCGCTTCGCCATGCTCAATGACAGCGAGATGAAGAACCAGCTCGAGACCAAGCTGTTTGGCTTTCTGCGCGCGATCCGCGCCGTCTACCCGCTGATGAAGGCGCAGAAATGGGGCCGCATCGTCAACACCATCGGCGGTGCCGGCAAGGAGCCCGACCCTTATATGTTCGGCTCCGGCATGACCAATTCGGCGCTGCTCAACCTCACCAAATCGCTGTCGACCGAATTCGGCGAAGACAACGTGCTGGTCAACGCCATCTGCCCGGGTTGGGTCGACACCAATCTCTGGCGCATGAACGCGCGCGGCATGCAGCAGGAATTCAACGTCAGAAGCGAGGACGAGGCGCGTAAAATAGCCGCCAAGAAAAACGCGCTCGGCCGCATGGGCAAGCCGGAGGAACTTGCCAACGCCACCGTGTTCCTGTGCTCGGAGCGGGCGAGCTATATCACCGGCGTGTCGCTCAATCTCGACGGCGGTCGGCTGAAAGGGTTGTGGTGAGCGTTTATCCGGGCTGGCGCGGCTGGATGCGCTTGAGAAATTCCCATACCGGCACCGCAGTGATGCCGCCAATGACGCCGCTGAGATAGCCCGGCATGCTGGAGCTGAAAGCCCACTGCCAGAACAGGCCGACAAGATAGCTCGTCACCAGCATGGCGACCACCGTCGCCAATAACCGTTGCCAAAGGGGCATGCTGTCCTCCGCTTAAGGCCGCGCGATCAGACGTAACCGAACCACAATGATAGCAGCATGCCGACGCCGAGCAGAAGGATCACCGCACCGGCGATCAGGTGCAGGATATGCAAATGGCTGGTGCGCCAAGTTTCGGCTTTCTGTGCGGTGGTCAGTCCGAAATAGACCGCCGCCGTGATCGCAATCATCGGCACGATGAAGATGATGTTGTAGAGCACGAGCCACAGCATCGCGGCCGTGCGGGTCTCGGTCTTGGCCAGCAGGCCGAGGATGACGATGTAGGGACCCGACGTGCACGGCAGCAGAAACAGGCTGACGACAAAGCCGATCAGAAACGCGCCGGGGATCGAGGTCACGCCGCCGATGAGCTGCTTGAGGCGCGGGCGCCAGCTCAGCGGCACCTCCATAACGAACCATTTGCCGTACCAGAGATAGTCCTTGAGATTGAATAGGCCGATCACGATCGCGAGCACGGCGACGGCGATATAGAGGCCGTGGGTGAAGCCGGCAGCCTCCACCGCGGAAAAAATCCCGAGGCCCATCAGGTAATACGAAATGAAGATCGACAGCGAGAACGCAAGCCCGGCGTAAAGCGCGCGCTGACGCCCGCCGGAGCCGAGGATGCCGGTGATCAGGATGATCAATACCGCAAAGGCGCAAGGATTGATGGCGTCGACGGCGGCGCCCGACAGCACCGCGCGATAAGGTCAGCGTGCGGCGTGCGCGCGGTCACGCCGGCGGCGCGGGCAAGCGGCGAAGCCGCAGCCTTGCGCCATGCATGTCTTGATTTGCGCCTCGATCTCCGGCTTCAGGTCCTCGCCGTAGCCGCTGTAGACGCGGTCGCCGAGGAACGTGGTCGGCACCCCTTCGATCGTGAATTTGTAGGCGTCGGCCACGCGCTCGAACAGCCGCGCATTGTCGCCGTTGAAATAGACCTCGTAGTCACGCACGCTGAGCTGCGGATAACGCGCCTTCAGCGTGCCGAGATAGTCGCGCATCGCCGCGCAATAAAGGCAGCCGCGGCCGTAGAACAGGACAATCTCGACCGGCTTCTGCGCCTGCGCGCGAGCTGGCGTCGAGGCCACACCTGGGCCGCTCAAGACGGCACCGACGAGCAGCAGAAGAGGAAGAAGGCCCTTGCGCATGATGATCAGCGCCGTGACGCAGTGCCAACATTGAGGGCTATTCCTGGCTGATGAAGGTGCAGATGCATCGGCACCAAATAAACCAGCGGGATGACCACCAGCATAGCCAGTTCCAGCAGTATCGGCGCCGGGCAGCCGACATAGAACATCTGGTAGCCGACAACGAGTTCGGCGGCGACGATGATGATGATGCCGATTTACCACGCCATCAGGCGATTACGACTGACGATCTGATTCATGGCCGGCTCCGCTATTAATGCGACACAACCATCGCACGCCGGCGGCGCGCGTCTTTGACTCACGTCAAGAATGACAGGCTGTTGCAGCCTATTCCGCCGGCGCGGCCTTGCCGCCCGCCACGCGGCGCACGTTGGCGCCCGCCTCGTACCAGCCCCGCGTGCTATTGACGATCTTGACCACCGACAGCATGACCGGCACCTCGATCAGTACGCCGACCACGGTCGCCAGCGCCGCGCCCGAATTGAAGCCGAACAGGCTGATGGCCGCGGCGACCGCCAGCTCGAAGAAATTGCTGGCGCCGATCAGCGCCGAGGGCGCGGCGACGCAATGCGCTTCGCCCGCGGCGCGGTTGAGCAGGTAGGCGAGCCCGGAATTGAAATAGACCTGGATCAGGATCGGCACCGCCAGCATGGCGATGATGAGCGGCTGCGCCAGGATCTGCTCGCCCTGGAAGCCGAACAGCAGCACCAGGGTCGCGAGCAGCGCGACCAGCGAGACCGGCTGCAAGCGTGGCAAGCAGTCGCTTCAGCGCGGCCTCGCCCGCCGCTGCCGAACATGCCGCGCCGGACGATCTGCGCGATGATGACCGGCACGACGATGTAGAGCGCCGACCGACAGCAGCAGCGTTTCCCACGGCACGGTGATCGCCGACAGGCCGAGCAGCAGGCCGACGATCGGCGCGAAGGCGAACACCATGATCACGTCGTTGAGCGCGACTTGGCTCAGCGTGAAATGCGGCTCGCCGTTCGATCAGGTTGCTCCAGACGAAGACCATGGCCGTGCAGGGCGCCGCCGCCAGCAGGATGAGGCCGGCGATATAGCTGTTGATCTGATCGCGCCGGCAGATAGGGCCGGAACAGCCAGCCGATGAACAGCCAGCCGAGAAAGGCCATCGAGAACGGCTTGACCGCCCAGTTGATGAACAGCGTCACGCCGATGCCGCGCCAGTGCTCTTTTACCCGTGACAGCGCGGCGAAATCGATCTTCGCGCAGCATCGGGATGATCATCAGCCAGATCAGCACCGCCACCGGCAGGTTGACCTTGGCGATCTCGGCGGCGCCGATGATGTGGAACACGGCCGGAAAGACGTGCCCGAGCGCGATCCCGACAACAATGCACAGCGCGACCCAGAGGGTGAGATAACGTTCGAAAGTCGACATGGGTGGCTCGCTTGCTAAAAACCTTAACGTCGCTGCGGGCGAAGCGTTTATTCTGCCGCGTCGACCGGCGCTTCGTCCTTGGTCTTGCCGATTTCGTCGAGCTTCTTTTGCAGGCTCAAACGGTCGATCTTTTGCAGCGGCAGGCTGACGAAGATATTGATACGGTTGGTGAGCATGCGCAGCGTATCGGCAAAGGCGAAGCGGATTTCCGCTTCCGTGCCGGTCGCCGCGGCCGGATCGGGCACACCCCAATGCGCCGTCATCGGCTGGCCGGGCCAGACCGGGCAGGTCTCACCGGCCGCGTTATCGCAAACGGTGAAGACGAAATCGAGCTTGGGCGAGTCAGGCTGCGCGAATTCCAGCCAGCTTTTCGAGCGCAAGCCGCTCACATCGTAATGCAGCTTGCGCAGGAGATCGAGCGTGTAGGGATGGATCTTCCCCTTCGGCTGACTGCCGGCCGAGAAGGCGTGGAAGCGTCCCTGCCCTGCGCGGTTGAGGATCGCTTCCGCCATGACGGAACGTGCGGAATTGCCGGTGCAAAGGAAAAGAACGTTACGGTCCATGATGACCTCCCTAACAGCACGCTGACGTTTGCTTTTCGGTTTCGATTGGCGGCGCACAGCAGGCCTTGGCGTGCGCGAGTTGCGCGCCGTGTTGCACGCTCACGCCGTAGTCGGTCGCTTCCCCGGTGGTGTGAAAGACTTCCCAGGAAATGCCGGCCGGGTCGCCGGTCCAGGATTTTTCAGAATTCGCGTAACAGCAGGTCGTCTCGCCCTGCTCGAGAATGGCGCCACCGGCCTGCTTCAAGCGGCCATAGACGTCCTTCAGTTCTTCGTCGGTCTCGACCTGGATGCCGAGATGATCGAGCCCGGCTTCGCGCCCGCGCGTCGAGATCGCGAAATTGACGCGCGGATCGTCGAGCATCCATTTGGCGTAGTCGTCCTTGCGCACGGCAGGCTGCGCCGCGAACAACGCAGCGTAGAAGCCCACTGCCTTTTCCAGATCGTCGACCGAGACATGCACATGCAGGCGTTTCATGGATCGTCCCCTTCAGGATACGGTCACTTTGCCGCGTTTGGGTTTCGCCGGCTGGCACACGGCCGGCGCGCACTTCTCCGGTGAGCCTTGGCAACAATTGTCGGTGAGAAAGCCGAGCAGCGCGTTCATCGTGTCGAACTTTGCCGCGTAGATCATCGAGCGGCCTTCACGCCGCACGGTGACGAGACCGGCAAGCCGCAGCCGGTCGAAATGAAAAGTCAGCGTGTTGGGTGCAAGGCTTAAGCGTTCGGCGACCTGCCCGGCCGGCAGGCCCTCGGGCCCCGCCTGCACCAGCAGACGAAAGATCGCCAGCCGGTGCTCCTGCGCCAGCGCGGACAACGCTGCGACGGTGTCTGTTGTTTCCATATTTCAACGAATATTGAATCATTGGCGTCGAGTCAAGCGCTCTCGCCCGCGGATCCGTGCGCTCAGTCGAGGTTGAAACCCTGCGCCCGCACGAAGGCGCCGAATTCGGCGCGCAGCGGCTCGGCATATTGGCGCGCCTTGTCTTCCGACCAGCCATAGAATTTGGCTTCGCCGAAGCGGGCGACGTCGCGCTGGCTGCGATAGGGCCGCGTGGCGGCACGGCGCCGGTCATAAGCGTCGATCTCTTGCGCCAGGTTGCGATCCGAAAAACTGTCTTCATGCAGCGTCGTCGCCAGCGGCAGGCGGGGCGACAGCACACCCTCCCCGGCCGGCCAGCCGACGCAGAGACCGGCGAGCGGAATGACCTTGGCCGGCAGTTTCAGCAACTCACTCACCGTGCGGGCGTGATCACGAATGACGCTGATTGGGCAGCATCCAAGCCCGACCGTCTCGGCCGCACGGAGGAATGTCGCAAGCACGATGGACGCATCTGAGACCGCATTGAAGAACAAATCGAGATGATCGTTGCCAAATGTCTTGCCGCGCAGCGCGGCGACTTGCGGCACGCGCCGGCCATTGGCGAGAAAAACGAGAAACACAGGTGCTTCGCCCACCCAAGGCATGGCGGGCAGCAAATCGGCGATCGCTTTGCGCTTGCCCACGTCCCGGACAATGAGGATATCGCCTTGCTGCAGATCGCTTTTCGACGGCGCGCTCAAGGCGCAGGCACACAGAAACCGGACAAGCTCCGCCGGCACGTCGCGGTCGCTGTAATGCCGGTGCACACGGCGGCCCGCCAGCGAAGCCAATTCCGCAAGCCCGGGCAGATCGCCGTCGACCGCCAGGCGTTCACCAAAGCGCTCATACAATGCATCGCTGACGATCCGTGCGGCGTCGCTCATAATCCGCTCCTTGCCCACCATGATGGGCCCACGCTAGCGCAAAGTCACCGCGCCGGGGGAACAACTCACGGTTCGGTCAACGCTCCCGGCCGATGCGACGAATGAGCGGCGGACTTGAGGCCAGCGCCCTGCCCGTCTACCCTATCGCCAACCAATAAAGTGACGGCACTCGCCAGGGGAGGAATTATGCCGACAACCAGCAAACATCCCGAAACCATCGCCTTGCATGGGGGCAGCTATCGCGCCGACCCCGCGACCACGTCAGTCGCGGTGCCGATCTATCAGACCACCTCCTACCAATTCAATTCGACTGAACACGCCGCCAACCTGTTCGCGCTGAAAGAGCTTGGCAACATCTACACGCGCATCATGAATCCGACGCAGGCCGTGCTGGAAGAACGCATCGCCCAGTTCGAAGGCGGCGTCGCGGCGCTGGCGGTCGCATCCGGTCAAGCGGCATCGCTATTTGCGGTGCAGAACATCTGCCATGCCGGCGATAATTTCGTCTGCTCGACCGACATCTACGGCGGCACCTGGAACCTGTTCCAGAACACCATGAGCACCATGGGCATCGAGTGCCGCTTTGTCGATCCGTCCGATCCGCAGAACTTCGTCAAGGCGAGCGACGCGAAAACGCGCTGCTGGTACGGCGAGACGCTTCCCAATCCGAAGCTCGCCGTTTTCCCTATCGCCGAGGTCGCAAAGCTCGGCCGCGAGATGGGCATTCCGCTCATCATGGACAATACCGCCTGCCCGGTGCTCTGCCGCCCGCTCGAGCACGGGGCGGCCATTGTCATGCATTCGACAACCAAATTCATCGGCGGCCACGGCACCTCGATCGGCGGCGTCATCGTCGACGGCGGTAATTTCGACTGGGAAAAACACGCCGACCGCTTTCCCATGCTCAACACGCCGGATCCGAGCTACCATGGCGCGGTGTGGACGCAGGCCGTCAAGCCGCTCGGTCCCATCGCCTACATTATCAAAGCGCGCGTGACGCTGCTGCGCGACGTGGGCGCCGCCGCTTCGCCGTTCAATTGCTTCATGCACATCCAGGGTCTGGAGTCGGTGGTGGTGCGTATCCGCCAGCATTGCGCCAACGCGCAGGCCGTTGCCGACTACCTCGGCAAGCACCCGAAGGTGAGCAAGGTCATCTATCCGAGCCACATGAGCGGAGAACCCAAGCGCCGCGCCGACGCTTATCTGAAAGGCGGCTATGGCGGGTTGTGCGGCTTCGAGCTCAAGGGCGGCATGAATTCGGGCCGCAAGTTCATCGACGCATTGAAGATGTTCTACCACGTCGCCAATATCGGCGACGCCCGCTCGCTCGCCATCCACCCGGCTTCAACGACGCACTCGCAGTTGACGCCGGAAGAACAGGCACAGACCGGCGTCACCGATGGTTATGTGCGGCTGTCGATCGGCATCGAGCACATCGACGACATCATCGCCGACCTCGATCAGGCCTTGAAGGCGGCTTAAAGGGCACAATGCCTACCGTTCAAATTAGACGCGCGGCCGAACCGCGCGTCTAACTTTTCGGAAAGTCTGAGATATTCTATTGCCGGCCTCTGTTTCCACCCACCTAAAATCGTCGCCATTGTGGCGAAGACAGTGTAAAGCCCGAAAGGGTCACGACCCTGCAGCGACACGGGGGCGTCGCATTCTTTTGGCAGTGTTGTGCGCGGTGTGAGGTGCAAACCTGAACGGTCTAATTATTACCGCGGACGATTTCGGTCTCGCCACTGAAGTCAACGAAGCGGTCGAACTTGCTCACCGCAAAGGCGTGCTTACCGCGGCCAGTCTTACAGTTGCTGGGCCGGCGGTCGCGCGCGCGGTTGCGCTCGCCAAGCGCCTGCCGAGTTTGCGGATCGGCCTGCACCTGACCTTGCTCGAAGGCACACCCGTTGCGCCCCTATGGGAAATTCCAAATCTGGTCGACGCCCGCGGCCAGTTGCGCCGTGACCTGCTCAACCTCGCCTTCAAGACCGCGCTGAGTGCGTCCATGCGGCGCCAGTTCCGCAGAGAAATCGCCGCGCAGTTTTCGGCTTACCGCCGCACCGGGTTGCCGTTCGATCACGTCAGTTCGCGCAAACAATTCCATGTGCATCCGCTGTTGGCGGCCGAGGTGGTGGCGGCTTGCCGCGAATTCGGCGTGCCGGCACTGCGGGTGCCGCGCGAACCGGCAGCCGACATTGCGCGCGTCGACGGCGCGGCGGCGCCGCAACCACTCATCACGCCCTGGCTCGGCCGCCTGCGCGCGCGGGCGCGCCGCGCAAAACTGTTGACGCCCACCGCCGTGATCGGCTTGCGCTGGTCGGGACACGTGACGGCGCGGCGTCTGGTCGGCGCGCTCGAACGCCTGCCTGACGGATTGATCGAGTTTTTCACGCACCCGGCGACATCGGATGTTTTTCCCGGCCATGCCGCCGGTTATCGCTACACCGAAGAACTGGCGGCACTGACCGATCCGCAAGCGATCGAAGCGGTTGGCCGCTCGGCTCATCACTGCGGCGGATATTCGGACTTCGTCGGCGCAGCGCCGCTACAGCTCGCCGAAACCGCCTGATCAGGCTTTGCGCTCCGCAACGAACTTCGCCGCAGCGGCCAGAACGGACGCCTTCGCGCCGAACATCGCAAGAGCCTCGCCCGCCTCGGTCACCAATGCGGCAAGGCGTGCGCGCGCGTTGGCGGTGCCCAACAGATCGACGATCGTCGCCTTGCCGGCGGCAGCATCCTTGCCGGTCTGCTTGCCGACGGTCGCCGCATCACCTTCAACATCCAAAAGGTCGTCCGCGATCTGGAAAGCCTGGCCGAGGACCGAGCCGTAGCGCTCAAGCGCCGTTCGCCGCTCGTCGTGCACGTCGGCGAGAATAGCGCCCGCACAGCAACCGAAACGAATGAGCGCCCCGGTCTTCATCGCCTGCAACATCAGCACCTCCGCTTCGCCCATCGGCTTCGGCGCATCGGCAAAGCGGCCTTCCGCCGCCAGATCGAGCAACTGCCCGCCGGCCATGCCGCCGATGCCCGACGCGCGCGCGAGCGCACTTACGAGCGCGATGCGGACGGCCGGATTGGACGATGTCTCTTCGCTCGCCAGAATGTCGAAGGCGATGGTGAGCAAGCCATCGCCCGCCAGGATGGCGGTCGCCTCGTCGAATTTCTTGTGCACGGTCGGCTGTCCGCGCCGCAGCGCGTCGTCGTCCATGGCGGGCAAATCGTCGTGCACCAGCGAATAGCAATGGATGCATTCGAGCGCGGCGGCGGCCATCAACGCGTTTTGCCGCGGCACATCGAACAGCGCCGCCAATTCAACGACAAGAAACGGCCGAAACCGCTTGCCGCTGCCGAGGCTCGCATAGCGCATCGCCTCGAGCAGCCGCGCAGGCCGCGCCGTTTCACCGTCCACCGGTCGCGCGCGCAGCAAACGATCGAGCAGATGCTCGGTGTCCCTGGCGATCGTGGTGAGCCGCTCGGCAAAAACCATTTGCGCATCACGCTGATCGGCCGGCGACGCCGCCGCGGCTGACGCGGAAACCATGGCTACAATCTCCTCCCGCAGCGCCAATTAGCCGGCGCGGATCGACAGGCGTCCGGCCTGGCGAAACCATTCGATGGCGTCCCTTATACCCTCCGCATAAGGCCGCGCGCGATAGCCCAGTTCACCCTCCGCCTTGGCGGCGGTGAAAAACATGCGGTTTTTCGACATGCGCAATCCATCGACGGTGATGAAAGGCTCGCGCCCGGTGCCGCGGGCGACGGCTTGCGCCATCATGGCGATCGGGAAGACGGCCGTATGCGGGATCTTGATGCGCGGCGGCCGCCGGCCCATGTGCTGCGCGATACTCGCCAGAATTTCGGAAAGCGTCGCGTTCTGTCCACCGAGAATATAGCGCTCGCCGATGCGGCCGCGCTCGAGCGCGGCGAGATGGCCGGCTGCAACGTCGTCCACGTGCACCATGTTGAGCCCGGTATCGACGAATGCCGGCATGCGCCCTGCAGCCGCTTCCACGATCATGCGGCCGGTCGGCGTCGGCTTGACGTCACGCGGACCGATCGGCGTCGACGGGTTGACGATGATGACTGGTAGACCGCGCGCCGCCATCGACAAGACCAGCCGCTCGGCCAAGAGCTTGCTGCGCTTGTAGGCGCCGATGACTTGGTTCTCTTCCGCCGAAACGGTTTCGTCGGCCGATTCTCCCAAAGGCCCTGTCTTCAACGTGGCAACACTGCTCGTATAGACGATGCGTTCGACGCCCGCGCGCTGCGCCTCTTCCATGACGATGCGCGTGGTCAGCATGTTGTTGTCGACGATTTCGGCCGGGTTACGCGCCCACAGCCGATAGTCGGCGGCCACATGAAACAGCCAACGTGCGCCAGACATCGCGCAGCGCACGGCGTCCGCGTCACGCAGGTCGCCATTGACGATCTCGACGTCGAGGTCGGCCAGGTGTTGCTGCGGGCTGGTGCCGCGCACAAGCGCGCGCACGGAAAAGCCGCGCTCGACCAACAGACGCGCGACCGCGGAGCCGACGAAACCGCCGGCTCCCGTAACGAGCGCTTTTCCAGTCAGATCCATAGGTCGGGCAATCAAACCGATCACCTGCGGAAACTCAAGTTAGGCCTGTGGGTTACGACGCCGATACCACCACAGGAACTCGCTCCAGACGCCCCCTTGGGCGCCGTCTTGTCTCGTTGTATGCAGGCGCAGCGAAACCGCAATTGGTCTCTTAATGGTTGAAATTCTTGCCTTTTTTGTCGCGACCGTCTGGGTCTATCTGCTTGCGGCGCGCGGCGGCTTTTGGCTCGCCAGCCACCGCGACGATTCGTCCGATTCGCCCGGCCCCAAGGACTGGCCGGCGGTGACCGCCGTGATCCCGGCGCGCGACGAGGCCGCGACGATCGCCCCGTGTCTCAACTCGATTTGGGCCCAGAACTATCCGGGCCGGCTTGCCGTGGTGGTCGTCGACGACAACAGCCAGGACGGCACCAGCACGATCGCAAAAGAGGCCGCCACCGATACCCACACACCACTCACCGTCTTGCAAGGCGAGCCGCTGCCGCCGGGCTGGGCCGGCAAAGTGTGGGCGCTCAAACAAGGAATCGACGCCGCGCTCGGCCAAGCCGAGCCGCCGAAATATTTGTTGCTCACGGACGCCGATATTGCCTACGCACCGCAGGCCTTGACGCCGCTGGTGGCGCGCGCGGAAATCATGTCCACCGTGCTGACATCGGTGATGGCGAAACTGCATTGCAGGAGCTTCGCCGAACGATGTTTCATTCCGGCCTTCGTCTTCTTTTTCCAAATGCTCTACCCGTTCGGATGGGTCAATCGCCAAAAAATCGCGGCAGCCGCCGGCGGGTGCATGCTGGTGCGGGCCGATGCGCTCACGCAAGCCGGCGGGATCGAAGCGATCCACAGCGAAGTCATCGACGATTGCGCGCTGGCGCGGCGGCTTGCGGCCGTTGGCCCGATCTGGCTCGGCCTGAGCAAGCGCGTCGAGAGCATCCGCCGCTATGACAGCTTCGGGCCCATTCGCCGGATGGTCGTTCGTTCGGCCTATACGGAATTGCGCTATTCGCCGCTTCGTCTCATCGCCGCCACGATCGGGATGGCGGTTACGTTTATGGCGGGACCGCTGCTCGCCGTCTTCGCCCCTGGTCTGGCGGCATGGCTCGGGCTTGCGGCCTGGGCCGCGATGGCCATTGCCTTCCAGCCGACGCTGCGCCTTTATGGCCTTAACCCGCTTTGGGGAGCAGCCCTGCCCTTGATCGCATTCGTCTACACGATCTGGACCGTCGAATCCGCGCTGCAATACGCGCGCGGGCGCGGTGCGGCGTGGAAGGGACGCATCCAGGCGGCGCCGCGAGGCGCACGATGACGCTCGCCGCCGAATGGCGCAGCGGCAAGGACCACCGGGGCGAAAATTTCCCGGTCGCCTCGCATCTCATTCAGGCGCGCTTTCGCAAGCCGATCTTGGCTTTCTACAATTTCGTGCGCACCGCCGACGACATCGCCGACCACGCCACCTTGCCGCCCGAGGAAAAGCTCGCGCTGCTCGACCGGATGGAAGCCACGCTGCTCGGCCAAGGCGACGCGGAGCCGGAAGGCGTGGCGTTGCGCACGCAGATCAAGGAGCGCGCGCTCGATCCGCAACACGCGAGAGACCTGCTCGCCGCCTTTCGCCTCGACGTCACCAAGCTGCGTTATCGCGACTGGGACGATCTGATGAACTATTGCCGTTACTCGGCGATGCCGGTCGGCCGCTTCGTGCTCGACGTACATGGCGAGCCGCGCACGACTTGGGCCGCGAACGACGCGTTGTGCGCGGCATTGCAGATCATCAATCACATGCAGGATTGCGCCAAAGACTATCGCGAACTCGACCGCGTCTACCTTCCGCTCGACCTGTTGGCGCGGCACGGCGCCAGTGTCGAAGACCTGGAAAAATCGGCGGCGACGCCGCAGTTGCGCGCCTGCCTCGACGATTTGTGCGCACGCGTGTCGGGTCTGCTGCGCGATAGCGCCGTCTTTTCCGGGCAGATCGGCAATCGGGGCTTGCGTCTCGAGGTCGCGCTCATCCAGCGCCTGGCCGAGCGTCTGGTCGTCGTCTTGCGGGAGAACGACCCGCTGTCGGAGCGCGTGCATCTCGGCAAGCTCGAAATGGCGCGTCTTGCTTTGGAAACGATCGCGCGCGGGGTGTCGCGCCGCGCGCGCGGGCACGCCATCGGCGGGCAAGCCAACGCGGCCGCGACCGCTTCGGGCAGTTCGTTCTATAGCGCCATGCGCATCCTGCCGCGCGCGCAACGCGACGCCATGTTCGAGGTCTACGCCTTTTGCCGCGCGGTCGACGACATCGCCGACGATCAGGTCGGCGACCAGGCCGACCGGTACGATCGCCTGACGCAATGGCGGCGCGACATCGACGCAATCTATAAAGGCAAGCCGCCGGCGCAACTTTCTGGGCTGGCACAGGCGGTAAACACGTTTCATCTCGCGCGCGAGGATTTTGTCGCCGTTATCGACGGCATGGAGATGGATGTGCGCGGCCCCATTTGCGGGCCCGAGTTGAAGACGCTCGACCTTTACTGCGATCGCGTCGCCAGCGCGGTCGGCCGCCTGAGCGTGCGCATTTTCGGACTGCCCGAGGGCGACGGCATCGCGCTCGCGCATCATCTCGGCCGCGCGCTGCAACTCACCAACACATTGCGTGATGTCGACGAAGATGCCGCGATCGGCCGCCTTTATCTGCCCCGCGAATACCTGGAGAAGGAAGGCGTACCACCCGACGATCCGCGGGCGGCGCTTGCCAGCCCGGCGCTGGCGCGCGTGTGCTCCGCGGTCGCCGCTATCGCCGCCGATCATTTCGAGAAGGCCGATGCCATCATGGCCAAGGTGCCGCGCAAGTCCGTGCGCGCCCCGCGTATCATGGCGCAAGCCTATCGTCGCATCTTAAGCCGGCTGATCACACGCGGCTGGAAGAGCCCGCGCGCGCCGGTCAAGCTCGGCAAGGGCGAAATCGCAACAATCCTGATCCGCAGCTTCGTCACCTGATGTCACGCACGGTCCACGTCATCGGTGCCGGCCTGGCCGGGCTATCCGCCGCCTCTCGCCTTGCGCAAGCGGGCGACCACGTCGTCGTACACGAAGCAGGCGCGCAGGCCGGCGGGCGCTGCCGCTCCTATCACGACGCCGCGCTCGGCATGACGATCGACAACGGCAATCACGTCATCCTCTCCGGCAACACGTCGGCGCTGTCATTTCTCGATCTGGTCGGCGGACGCGGGCGCATGCGCGGCGGCAAGGACGCCGATTTCAATTTCGTCGATCTGGCGACCGGTGAGCGCTGGCAGTTGCGGCTGAGCGACGGACGCATCCCGTGGTGGATCTTCAGCGCGGCGCGGCGCGTGCCAAAGACGCGCGTAAACGACTACCTCGTGCTGGCGCGGCTGATGTGGCTGCCGGGCAAAGGCACCGTCGGCGATGTCATGCCGTGTTCCGGCGTCTTGTATGAGCGGCTGATCGAGCCACTGCTGCTTGCCACGCTCAACAACGATCCGCCGGCGGCGTCAGCGCGGCTGGCCGCGACCTTGTTGCGCGAGACCGTTGGCGCCGGCGGGCGTAACTGCCGCCCGCTCATCGCGCAGGAAGGCTTGTCGTTCGCCTTCGTCGATCCGGCGCTCGATTATCTGAAGGCGAAAGACGTGAGCGTGCGTTTCGGCCACGAACTGCACAGCATGTCATTTGACGGCAAGCGCGCCGCGCGCCTCGACTTCGGCGCCGATGCGGTCGCGCTTGCGCCAAATGACGCTGTCGTCCTCGCGGTGCCGCCGAACGTTGCCGCGCGGTTGCTCCCCGGCCAGCGGACGCCCACCGAATTTCGCGCGATTGCCAATGTGCATTTCCGGGTCGATGACCCGACGGCGCTGGCCGCCGATGACCGGCGTGGTGCATTCGCTGACGCACTGGATTTTCGCCTATCCGGGGCGCCTGTCGGTGACCATCAGCAGCGCCAATTCTCTCATGCAGTTGCCGCGCGAAGAGCTCGCGCGCAAGGTCTGGACCGAGGTGGCGGCGGTCGCGGGGCTTTCCGAGACGCTGCCGCCCTGGCAGGTCGTGCGCGAGCGCCGCGCCACCATCGCCACCGGTCCCGGCCAAGAATCCTTGCGCCCGCCACCCGAAACGGCGTGGACAAATGTGCTCCTCGCCGGTGACTGGACCAAGACGGGCTTGCCCCCGACCATCGAAAGCGCCATTCGTTCGGGCGAACGCGCGGCCAGCCTCGCCGGCGCGCGCTAATGCGATTGCTCATGAGTGAAACCAGAGACTTGCCGTTGCAACAGAAGTCGCCCGTACCGCAACTTGACGAGCGCGTGACCGCCGCAAGTGCCGCGTTGCGCGCGCTCCAACGCGCCGACGGGCATTGGGTGTTCGAACTCGAAGCCGACACCACGATCCCCGCCGAATACGTGCTGTTCGTCCATTATCTCGGCGAACAGCCGGATCTCGAGCTCGAACGCAAAATCGGCGTTTATCTCAGGCGCCAGCAAATGACCGACGGCGGCTGGCCGCTGTTTCATGCCGGCGCTTTCGACATCAGCGCGAGCGTCAAAGCCTATTTCGCGTTGAAGATGATTGGCGACGACCCGTCAGCCGAGCACATGCGCAAGGCGCGCGCGGCGATCCTCCGGCACGGCGGGGCGGCCAGCGCCAACGTGTTTACGCGCATCCTGCTCGCGCTTTTCGGCAATCTGCCATGGCGGGCCGTTCCGCAGATGCCGGTCGAGATCATGCTGCTGCCGGCATGGTTTCCCGTCCACATTTCGAAAATTTCCTACTGGGGCCGCACCGTCCTGGTGCCGCTCTTGGTACTGCAGGCCTTAAAGCCGCGTGCGCGCAATTCTCGCGGTGTGCGCATCGACGAATTGTTCGTCGCACCGCCGGACAAGACCGGCCGCCAGCCCAAGGCACCGCATCAGAACCGGTTGTGGTACGAGTTCTTCCGCGTGGTCGACATCGCGCTGCAAGTTATGGAGCCGCATTTTCCGCGCTCCACCCGCCAACGCGCGATCGACAAGGCCGTCGCTTTCGTCACCGAACGCCTCAACGGCGAAGACGGGCTCGGCGCGATTTTCCCGGCCATGGTCAATTCGGTGCTGATGTTCGACGCGCTCGGCTATGCGCAAGACCATCCCGACCGCGCCATCGCGCGCCAGTCGATCGACAAGCTGCTGATCGTCAAGGATGACGAGGCCTATTGCCAGCCTTGCGTGTCGCCGGTGTGGGACACCGCGCTCGCCGCCCACGCGCTGCTCGAAAGCGGCACGGAAAAAGATATCGCGTCGGCGCAACGCGGTTTCGACTGGCTGCTGCCGCTGCAGGAACTCAACGTCAAAGGCGACTGGGCTTTCAAGCGCCCGAGCGTCCGGCCCGGCGGCTGGGCTTTCCAATACGCCAATCCGCACTATCCCGATCTGGACGATACCGCCGTCATCGTGATGGGCATGCAACGCGCGCAGAAGGAGCGCGATACGCCCGCTTTCGATCCAGCGATTGCACGCGCGCGCGAGTGGATCGAAGGCCTGCAATCAAGCGACGGCGGCTGGGGCGCGTTCGACGCCGACAACACGCGCGAATATCTCAACAACATTCCCTTCGCCGATCACGGCGCGCTGCTCGATCCGCCCTCGCCCGATCTGACCGGCCGCTGCGTGTCGATGCTGGCGCAGCTCGGGGCGACGGTGGACAACTCACCGGCCCTGCGCGCCGGCGTCGAATACCTGCGCCGCACGCAATTGCCCGACGGCTCCTGGTACGGCCGCTGGGGTGTCAATTACATCTACGGCACATGGTCGACTTTGTGCGCGCTCAATGCCGCGGGCCTTTCGCCCGACGCGCCGGAGATGAAACGCGCGGCCGCCTGGCTGATCTCAATCCAGAACGAGGACGGCGGCTGGGGCGAAGATTGCGACAGCTACAAGCTCGACTATCGCGGCCATGAAGCCGCCCCCAGCACCGCCTCACAGACCGCCTGGGCGCTGCTCGGCCTGATGGCAGCCGGTGAAGCACACCACCCTTGCGTCGCGCGCGGCATCGACTACCTGCTGGCGACACAGGACGCCGATGGCCTGTGGAGCGAGCACCTCTATACCGGCACTGGATTTCCGCGCGTCTTTTATCTGCGTTATCACGGCTACCCGAAGTTCTTTCCGCTCTGGGCGCTGGCGCGCTATCGCAATCTCAAGAATGCCAATAGCAGCCACGTGACCTTCGGCATATGAGTGAGCCGTTCGTCATCGCCGCGGTCGGGCTCGATTTCGAAGCAAAGCTTGCGCGCACGGACAGCGCGGCCAAAGTCTGCTGCGGCCGCGGCAGCGAAATGGCCGTGGCGCTCGCCACCGCCATCGCGCCGGACTGCGCCGGCATAATCAGCTTCGGCATTGCCGGCGGCCTCGACCCCAATCTGCGTCCGGGCACAGTGGTCATTGCCTCATCGGTGATCGGCGTGAACGGCGTTCGCGTCGGTTTGCCGACCGACGAGCACTGGTCGCAAATCTTGCTGCAGTCGCGCCCGAACCTGATGCACGCGCCGGTGCTGGGCGTCGACCAGCCGGTGACGGAGCCTGAAGACAAGTTGGGCCTGTTCCGTCAGACCGGCGCCGCCGCCGTCGATATGGAATCGCACATCGCGGCCTCGGTCGCGGTCAATCACGGACTGCCGTTTGCGGTGATGCGCGTCGTCGCCGATCCGACCGGCCAGCGCATTCCGAAAGCCGCGTTATGTGGCATGCGTCCCGACGGCTCGCTCGATCCGCTCGCGGTCTTGCGCGCGCTGGCGCAAAGCCCGCGCGAGCTGTTCGCCATGCCGCGCGTTGCGAGCAATGCCTTGATCGCGCGCGTGGCGCTTACGCGCGCGCGCCACGCGCTAGGCCGCGGTTTCGGTCTCGCGGATTTCGCTTAGCTTGCGCTCGACGTGGTTTTCGAAGACGTATTCTGCCGGCCGCTGCTTGTCGAGCGAGATGTCCGCCACCATCGGCTTTTCGGTCTCGATGCCGAACAGCGCAACGCGCAGCGCCTTCCAGGGATGGCGGATCGAGTTCGGTCACCGCGGTCGCTTCGTAACCGCAATGGACCATGCAGTCGGCACACTTCTCATAATTGCCGGTGCCGTATGAATCCCAGTCGGTCCCTTCCATCAGTTCCTTGAACGTGCGCGCATAGCCTTCGCCGACGAGATAGCAGGGCCGCTGCCAGCCGAACACGTTGCGGGTCGGGTTGCCCCAGGGCGTGCAGTGATACTGCTGATTGCCGGCGAGGAAGTCGAGGAACAGGCTCGACTGATTGAACGCCCAGTTGCGTACGCCGCGGCCCTTGCGGAAGATATCGCGGAAGAGCTGCTTGGTGCGCGTACGGTTGAGGAAGTGCTGCTGGTCGGGCGCGCGCTCATAAGCGTAGCCGGGCGACACCGTCATG
Source organism: uncultured Pseudomonadota bacterium (assembly GCA_963720835.1). Taxonomy (GTDB): domain Bacteria; phylum Pseudomonadota; class Alphaproteobacteria; order Rhizobiales; family Xanthobacteraceae; genus Pseudolabrys. The sequence goes on from CAVRHC010000026.1 coordinate 80,178, forward strand.
CCGTCGACGCCAAGTTCCTTCACGCTGTCGAAGAATTCCGCGACTTCGTCCGGGTCGGCGTTGTTAAACAAAGTGCAGTTGATGCTGATGCGGAAGCCGCGCGCCTTGGCTTTGCGGATTGCGGCCAGCGCCTTGTCGTAGACGCCGTCCTGGCAGACCGACCGGTCATGCATGCGCCGGCCGCCGTCCAGATGCACCGACCACACGAAGAACGGGTTCGGCTTGTATTCGTCGAGCTTCTTTTCCATCAGCAGCGCATTGGTGCACAGATAAACGAACTTCTTGCGCGCGATGATTCCCTCGACGACTTTCGGCAGGTCCTTGTGGATCAACGGTTCGCCGCCGGCGATGGACACAACCGGCGCGCCGCATTCGTCGACTGCTTCAAGGCATTGCTCGACGCTCAGGCGCTGATTGAGGATCTTGTCGGGATAGTCAATCTTGCCGCAGCCCGCGCAGGCCAGATTGCAGCGAAACAGCGGCTCCAGCATCAGCACCAGCGGATAGCGCTTGCGGCCGGTCAGGTGCTGACGCACGACATAGCTGCCGACATAGAATTGTTGCAGCAACGGTATGCCCATGGAAGGATCCCTTGATCGAATTAAAAGCCGGTCAACCGGCTAACTCATAAATTCCACGGTAAAGCAGTTTGGGGCGGCTGCGGCAAGCGAGAGCCGGTCACTTTGGCTTAAATCGGCCCGACTTTTTAACATTCTGCTATGACTGAGGCTTTTCCGATAGTGGGTTCCTGCGTCGCGGGTTTGGAAGCGGTCAAAGGTGCCGGCAGCCGGAATTCGATGTTTTCGACGCGGCCCGCCATGGTGGAAATATCGACCGGTTCGAGCGCGGCAAGCGCATCGATAACGTCTTCGACCAAAGTTTCGGGGGCGGAGGCGCCGGCCGTGATTCCGACTGTCTGCACGCCACGGACCCATTCCGGCCGCAATTCACTGCCGTCGGCGATCAGGTAGCTGGGGATGCCGGCATCGGCGCCGATCTCGCGCAGACGGTTGGAATTGGAACTATTGCCTGCGCCCACCACCAGCAGCACCTCGACCAGCTTGCAGAGTTCGCGTACGGCGCTTTGCCGATTCTGCGTGGCGTAGCAAATGTCGCGGGTGTCGGGGCCGACCACGTCTGTAAACCGTGCCTCCAGCGCGGCGATGATCCCTTTGGTGTCGTCGACGCTGAGCGTCGTCTGCGTGACGTAAGCGACCGGCGTGTCGCGAGGAATATCGAGCGTGGCGACGTCGGCTTCCGTCTGCACCAGATGGACCGGCACGGGAATGCGCCCGGTGGTGCCTTCGACCTCCGGATGGCCGGCATGGCCGATGAGGACCAGCCGGCGCGCATCGCGCACGTAACGATTGGCCTGGTTGTGGACCTTGCTGACCAGCGGACAGGTCGCATCGATGACTTTCAAGCCGCGCCGGTCTGCCTCTTCCTCGACCGCACTCGACACGCCGTGGGCGCTGAAAATCGTCACGGCATCGGCCGGCACGTCCGACAATTCCTCGACGAAACGCGCGCCCTTGGCTTTGAGACTTTCGACCACGTGCCGGTTGTGGACGATCTCATGGCGCACATAGACCGGCGGACCGAAGGTCTGCAGCGCGCGCTCGACGATTTCGATGGCACGAACGACGCCGGCACAGAAGCCTCTTGGCTGAGCCAATATCACGCGCATGGTCACCCCCGTCCTGATCGAGCAGGCACAATTTTGCATTGAAAGAATTTTTTCGCCCGCCAGCAACCCCTATCCGAAGCGCTTTGGCGATTTAGAGCATTTCCAAACACCGCTCAGGCGTGAACGGGCACTGCACAAATCCGCGTGCCGATGGCGTCGAGCACCATCTGATAGGCGCGGTCGACGATGTCGTCGACGCTGGGCGTGCGCGCGAACATGGCGCGGGCTTTTTCGCCGATTTCGGCCCGGGTGGGCAGGTGCGGCAGGTGTGCGTTGGCCAGCACCTCCACCGCCTGGTGCTGAGCCGACGCCAAGCGTTGCTGCAACGCCACCAGCGCGCCGGCGCTCAAGGCCGACGCTGCGGCGCTGGCGATCCACTCGGAGTTGAAGCTGGCGGCAAGCTGGCGCGCGGCACGGTCGATCACGCGCGAGCCGAGCCGTTGCTCGTTGCGCAGCACCGCTTCAGGCGGCTTCTTGAGATCCCAGACCAGGCCGGTCCAGGACAGCGATTTCAGGATGTAATAGGTCGGGTCGTATTCCCACCAGCGGAAGCCCTGGCGCACGCTGCTCTGGCAGGCGTGGTGGTTGTTATGCCAGCCCTCGCCCATGGTGAAGATCGCGAGCAGCCAGTTGTTGCGGGAATCGTCACCGGTGACATAACGCCTGCTGCCGCGCACATGCGCCAGCGAATTGATGCAGAAGGTGCCGTGGAACACCAGCACCGTGCTGCAGAAAAAACCGACGAACAAGCCGGGCCAGCCACCGATCAGAAAGCACAGGATGGCAAGTCCGTAAGCGGGCCAGCGCTCGTGGCGGTGCAGCCACATCAGCTCCGGATAGCGGGCGAGATCGTCGACCTTGACCATGTCGAAACTGTCGTGCCGGCGCGCGAAGATCCAGCCCATATGGCTGTAGAGAAAGCCGGTGTGGCGCGGAGAGTGCACGTCGAACTCGGTGTCGGAATGCAGATGATGATGACGGTGCTTGGCCGCCCACCACAACACGCTCTTTTGCAACGTGCTTTGGCACGCGACCGCAAGGATGAACTGGAACACACGGCCGGTCGAATAGGCGCGGTGCGAAAAATAGCGGTGATAGCCGGCGCCGATGGCGAAGATGCGCGCCCAGTACAGCACGACGCCCATGATAACGGCTTGCCAGGTCACGCCGCTCCAGATGGCGCCGAAGCAAGCAAGATGCACGAGAACGAACGGAATGGCCGACGGATAAACGATGTCGCTGTGCTCGTCGACTTGCGCACGATCTGTCCTCGACGTCATGTCAGTCCTTGCTGAAGAATGGCCGGGGCCCCGATCCGGCCGCCAAACTCGAATCGTTCGATTGAGCCCGGCAAAGTTTGCCATGCAAGCCCGCACTTTGGAAATGCGGCATTTGGGCGGTGCCGCATATGGTTAAACCAGATCAAATTAAGCGTGGGGACATCAACTGCCGCGATAGGTCGAATAGCTCCACGGCGTCACCAAGAGCGGCACGTGATAGTGGCCTTCCGGCTCCGCCACCGAAAAACGCAGCGGAACAACGTCGAGAAATGGCGGGTCGGGCAAATCAAGGCCGGCGCGCGCATAGTAGCTGCCGACGGAAAAGCGCAATTCATAAGTGCCAACAGGAACCGGGCGGCTGCCGATCAAGGGCGTGTCGGTGCGGCCGTCCTCATTCGTCTTGCCGGAATAAATTTGGCGCGTGCCGGTTGCCGAAATTTCGTGCAGTTCCAGGCCGACGCCGGCGGCGGGATGGCCGTGATAGGTGTCGAGCACGTGCGTCGATAGCCGCCCACTAACATTGAGCTTGTCAGGCGCGGCAACGTGACGGTCGAGCCGCAACGCGGCAATGCGAATGACTTCCTGCAACGCGGTGTCGCGTTCGGCCACGGCCGTGTTCTTCAGCCGCGTCTCGAACTGGCGGAACACCGAGTCCTTGGCATGGCGGCCGACGCAGATGATGAAGGGAAAACCGAAGCTCTTGCGATAGCCGTCATTAAGACGGTGGAATGTCGCAAACTCCTCGTCGCTTAGCCGATCGAGACCGGCGCCCGCCTGTTCGGCTTTGGAATCCGCGGTCAGCGCGCCGGCCCGCGCCGCCTTGCCGGCCAGATCCGGATGCGCGTTGAGCAGCGCAAGCTTGCGCGCGTCGTCGGCCGCCTTCACGGCGTCAGCCATTGCGTCATGCAATGACGCAAGCGTCTTGAACGGACGTTGGCCGGCGATCGCCTCGGCCACCCAGGGCGAATGTTCGTAGATGGCGCCCAGCGAAGCGACGAACGTTTTGGCGTCCGCCGCATTCAAGGCGTCGAGGGTGATCGCGGCGCTCATGCCACCACCGGCGCGTTTTTGGCAAGCGAAACGTGCTCGCGATACCAATGCTCGGCGAGATCGAGCCGCGTTGCGACCCAGACCTTGTCGTGCTTGCCGATATGATCGAGGAAACGTTCAACCGCCGCGAAACGCCCCGGCCGCCCCGCCAGCCGGCAATGCAAGCCGACCGACATCATTTTCGGCGCGCTTGCGCCTTCCGCATAAAGCACGTCGAAGGCATCGCGCATGTACGCGAAGAACTCCTCGCTATTGGCGAAGCCTTGCGGATTGATGAAGCGCATGTCGTTGACGTCGAGCGTATAGGGCACGATTACGTGCGGCCCGCTCGCTCCCTTCACCCAATAGGGCAGATCGTCGGCATACGAGTTCGGAGGAATAGCGAAAGCCGCCGTCGTCGAGCACGGCCTTGAGCGTATGCACCGAGCTACGTCCCGTATACCAGCCGAGCGGCCGCGCGCCGGTGGTCTCCTTGTGTATGCGGATCGCTTCCGCCATGTGCACGCGCTCTTCGGCTTCGCCGAAATCCTTGTAGTCGATCCATTTCAGGCCGTGGCTGGCGATTTCCCAATTCGCTTCCTGCATGGCCGCGACCACGTCGGGATTGCGCGCGAGCGCGGTGGCCACGCCGAACACGGTCACCGGGACTTTGCGCGCATGGAACAGCCGCAGCAGCCGCCAGAATCCGGCGCGTGAGCCGTACTCGTACATCGACTCGACATTCATGTGCCGCTGGCCAGGCCACGGTGCCGCGCCGAGCACGTCAGAGAGGAATGCTTCCGAAGTTTCATCGCCATGCAGGATCGAACGCTCGCCGCCTTCTTCGAAGTTGACGACGAACTGGACCGCGATACGGGCGCCACCCGGCCAGCGCGGGTCGGGCGGATTGCGGCCGTAGCCGGCGAGATCGCGTGGATAAGAAGACGGGCGCTCCGACATTTCGCTTTCCGGTTCTTGCCACTAAGTAGCTTAATTTTCGGGGCTAAACCACCGCGTTCGAGACCACCCTTCCGCGCGTTTGAAAGTCTTGTATGGTGCCGCGATGAATTCCGAAGCCAAGGCCGTCCCCTGATGTCGCGGGCGACGTTTGCACCCGCGGGGCAACACCCCTCCGGACAAGCGATGGCATTTGGCGAGCGGGTGCTGGCGCTGGCCGACAAGCTCGCATCCTGGTCGGAAGCGCCCGACGGCCTGACCTGCACGTTCTTGTCGCCGGCGCACCGTACCGTCGCCGCCGAGCTCGCGGCGCTGATGGCCGCTGCCGGGCTGGAAGTCACGATCGATGCCGCCGCCAACGTGATCGGCCGCCTCGAATCGAATACGCCGTCCGCCAAAACGATGATCGTCGGCTCGCACTACGACACGGTGCGCGACGCCGGGAAATACGACGGACGGCTCGGTATTCTCGTCGGCCTGGTCGTCGTCGAGCACCTCACGCGCTCAGGCATCAGGCCGTCTTTCGATCTGGAGTTGATCGGCTTTTCGGAAGAAGAAGGCGTGCGCTTTTCCAAGTCCTATATCGGCAGCCGCGCGGTTGCCGGCCGCTTCGATCCCAAGCTGCTCGACAGCCGCGACGAGGACGGCGTGACTTTGGCCGATGCCTTGCGCCATGCCGGTTTCGATCCGGCGGCGATCCCCTCGCTCGCGCGCAAGCCGGACGATCTTGCCGGCTATCTCGAAGTCCATATCGAGCAGGGCCCGGTGCTGCTGAAGGAAGACATCCCCGTCGGGGTCGTCACCGCCATCGCCGGCAATTCGCGTTATCTCGTCAACGTCACGGGCGAGGCCGGTCACGCCGGCACGGTGTTGATGCCACTGCGCCATGACGCAGCAGCAGCAGCAGCAGAACTCGTGCTGCTGGTCGAACGCCGCTGCCGCGAGCCCGGACTGGTCGGCACCGTCGGCCGTCTCAACGTGCCCAATGGCGCCATCAATCTCGTTCCCGGCCGTTGCGATCTGTCCTTCGACATCCGCTCCGGCAACGATGCCACGCGCAAGGCGGCGGTCGCCGACATTCTCGCCGAGACGCAGCGCATCGCCGAGCGCCGCGGCGTCACCGTGACCGCCACCGAAGTGCTCGATGCGCCGGCGCTGCCCTGCTCCGCCCGCCTGCAAGACGCGCTCGATGCCGCAGTCGTGCGCGCCGGTGTGCCGCTGCGCAGGCTTGCGAGCGGCGCCGGCCACGACGCGGTGAGCTTTTCCGGCGTCACTGACATCGGCATGCTGTTCGTGCGCTGCGGCAATGGCGGCGTCAGCCATTCGCCGCGCGAGACCGTCACCGCCGCCGATGTCGATATCGCCGCGCGCGTCGTCCTCGATGTCCTCGTCAACCTCAAACCCGCCTGAAACCGGAAACCCCCATGGACGAATTACGCATCAAAGCCGGCCCTTTCGTCTTCCCGGCCCGCTTCGAAACCCAAGCCGCGCCCAAGACGGTCGCGGTGTTCCGCAAACTCCTGCCATACGAGAATAAGGTCATTCACGTGCGCTGGAGCGGCGAAGCGGTCTGGATTCCGCTGGGCGAACACGATTTCGGCCTCGCTTACGAGAACCACACCAGCTATCCGGCGCCGGGCCAGATGATCGTTTATCCCGGCGGCATCAGCGAAACCGAGATCCTGCTCGCCTATGGCGGCTGTCACTTCGCCAGCAAAATGGGCCAGCTCGCCGGCAACCATTTCATCACCATCACCGCGGATCTCGACAAGCTCGCCGAACTCGGCCGCTCCACGCTGTGGGACGGCGCCAAATCCGTCCGCATCGAAGTCGTCTGACCATTTCGCCTGAACGCTTGAACTATCCGCCGCCGATCTGTCATGCTGACAATCGCCGGGCGCACAAAGGGGCTTCGCCTTGGACGTCGTCATCACGGAATGGGTCAGCGCTGCCTTGCGCTGGCTGCATGTCATCGCCGCCATCGGTTGGATCGGCTCGTCGTTCTATTTCATCCATCTCGATCTCAGCCTGAAGCATCGCGCAGGGCTGCCCGACGGCGTCAAGGGTGACGCCTGGCAGGTGCACGGCGGCGGCTTCTACCAGATGATCAAGTTTCTGGTGGCGCCAGCGAAGATGCCGGACGAATTGACCTGGTTCAAATGGGAAGCCTATGCGACCTGGCTGTCCGGCTTCGCGCTGCTCGTGCTCGTCTACTACATGAATGCCGAGCTGTTCCTGATCGACAAGACCGTGCTCGACATGAGCGCGCCGATGGCGGCGGCGATCGCGTTCTTGAGCCTGGCGGCGGCGTGGATTGCCTACGAGGTGATGTGCCGCTCACCGCTCGGCAAGCACGAAGTGGCGCTCGCGCTGGTCGGTTACGTCTTTCTGGTCGCGCTCACTTACGGCTTCACGCACGTGTTCAGCGGCCGCGGCGCCTTCACCCAGATCGGCGCGCTGATCGGCACCATCATGGTGGCGAACGTCTTCGTCATCATCATCCCCTACCAGAAGAAGACCGTCGATGCGCTCATTGCCGGCAAGAAACCGGATCCCGCCTGGGGCGAGATCGGCAAGCAGCGCTCGGTGCACAACAACTATCTGACGCTGCCGGTCGTCTTCCTGATGCTGAGCAATCACTATCCGCTGTTTTTTTCGACGCGCTTCAACTGGCTGATCGTTGCCATCGTGCTGCTGATCGGGCCGGTCATCCGCCACTTCTTCAATTCGCGCCACGAAGGCAAAGGCAGCCCGTGGTGGACGTGGGTGCTGGCGGCGGCCGGCATGATCGCGATCGCCTGGCTCTCGGGGCTCGGGCCCTCCGGACAGCAAACCGGCGCCAATTCTCACAATTTGACGGCGACGCCGAAATTCGCCGCGGTGCAGGACATCGTGATTTCCCGCTGCAGCATGTGCCACGCCAAGGAGCCGGTGTGGGAGGGCTTCCTTGCCGCCCCCGGCGGCGTGCGGCTCGACGATCCCGACACGATCAAAGCCCACGCCAGACTGATCGGCATCTATGCCGTGCGCTCGCACGCCATGCCGCCCGGCAACGTGACCGAGATCAGCCTCGCGGACCGCCGCGTCCTCGCTGCCTGGCTGGCAGCCGGTGCGCCGACAGACTGAAGCCGGCACCACAACGCCACGCCTGATTTCGCCCGCAAATCCGCGGTATTCACTGCTTTGCCGCAGCAACCGGCAATGGCGCGGAATTATGCAGGGGGTGACGCAAATTGGTGCCTTCAATTGCCGCGGAATTTGGCACACTATGACACTGCCGGTTTTCTGGGCCCGGCTGGCCTGCGCGGGGATCGCAAGCCAGGGGGGTCGTCGCTCAGGTCCGATTTGCTGATGTTCGATCCGGAATCCGCCAACCGCCCGTCTGCGGAAAACCCGCTGCTGCAAGCCATCGGTATCACCAAGCGTTACGGCGACTTTCTCGCCAACGACTCGGTCGATCTCGATCTCTTCCCAAACGAAATCCACGCTTTGCTCGGCGAGAACGGCGCCGGCAAATCGACTTTGGTGAAAACCATCTACGGCCTGATCCAGCCGAGCGCCGGCGTATTGAAGTGGATGGGTGAGCGGGTCGTGTTGGCCGGCCCATCGGAAGCGCGTGCGCTCGGTATCGGCATGGTGTTTCAGCATTTCTCGCTGTTCGAAAACCTGACCGTCGCCGAAAACGTCGCGCTCGGGCTCGACGGCAAGGAAAGCTTTGCGGCGATGTCGGCGCGGCTGGCGCAAGTCTCACGCGACTACGGCCTGCCGCTCGATCCCAAACGCGAGGTATGGCGGCTTTCGGTCGGCGAACGCCAGCGCATCGAGATCGTGCGCATGCTGATGCAGAACCCGAAGCTGTTGATCCTCGACGAGCCGACCGCCGTGCTGACGCCGCAGGAAGCCGATCAACTGTTCGTCGTGCTCGAGCGGCTGAAGAGCGAAGGCCGCGCCATTCTCTACATTTCGCACAAGCTCGATGAAGTGAAGCGGCTGTGCGACACCGCCACCATTCTGCGCGGCGGCAAGAAAGTCGCGACCTGCAAGCCGCGCGAAGAGACCGCCGCGTCATTGGCACGCATGATGGTCGGCGCCGACATCGACGAAGTGAAAGCGGCGAGCGGCCGCACACCGGGCGTGCCACGGCTCGTCATTCGCGATTTGTCGCGCGAGCCGGACGACCCGCACGGCGTCTATTTGCGTGACATTTCGGTCGAAGTGAGAGGTGGCGAAATTCTTGGCATTGCCGGCGTCGCCGGCAACGGCCAGGACGAGTTGTTCGGCGCGCTCTCGGGCGAGCGCATGTGCGACCATTCCGACGACGTCATCATCGACGGGCACGCCGCCGGCCAGTTGTCCGTCACCGAACGCCGCCGCCTCGGCGCCGCCTTCGTGCCGGAAGAACGGCTCGGCCACGGCACCGCGCCGCGCATGAAATTATCCGAAAACGCGCTGCTCACCGGACACGCCGCCAGCGGCATGGTCAAACGCGGCTTCATCGACCGGCCGGCGACGCTCGCCACCGTCGACAAGACCACAAAGACCTTCGATGTACGCAAGGCCAAGCGCGATCCGGAAGCCGTCAGCCTGTCGGGCGGCAACTTGCAGAAATTCATCGTCGGCCGCGAAATCCTACGCGAGCCCGGCGTGTTGGTGGTGAGCCAGCCGACCTGGGGCGTCGACGCCGGCGCCGCCGCCGTCATTCGCCAGGCGCTGCTCGACTTGTCGGTACGCGGCGCCGCGGTGCTGGTGATCAGCCAGGACCTCGACGAGCTGGCCGAGATCGCCGACCGCATCGCCGTCATGTTCCACGGCCACCTCTCGGAACCGATCGAGGCGGCGGCAGCCACGCGCGAAAAACTCGGACTGCTGATGGGCGGAGCGTCGGCTGTGCAGTCAACCGGTCAGGCAGAGGCAAGCCATGCAGTTGGTGCTTGAAAAACGCGCGGAACGCTCGGCCACGATTGCCATCGCCTCGCCGCTGATTGCGATCGCGCTGACGCTGGTGACGATGTCGATCCTGTTTGCGATTCTGGGCAAAAATCCGATCAGCGCCCTCGACGTCTATTTCATCCAACCGCTGACCGACCCCTATTCGCTGCAGGAGATCGCGGTGAAAGCGACGCCACTGGTGATGATCGCGATCGGCCTTTCGTTTTGCTACCTCGCCAATGTCTGGAACATCGGCGCCGAGGGCCAGTTCATCATGGGCGCGGTCTGCGGCAGCTGGCTCGCGGTGGTGACCAACGGCACCGGCGCCGGACCTTGGGTGCTGCCCGCCATGCTGGTGCTCGGCGCGCTCGGCGGCGCGCTTTACGCCTTGATCCCGGCGATCTGCAAGGTGCGCTTCGGCGCCAATGAAATCCTCACCAGCCTGATGCTGGTCTATGTCGCCGATTTGATCATGGACTATCTGGTGCGCGGACCCTGGCGCGACCCGAAAGGATTGAATTTTCCGACCACAGCGTCGTTCGATCCGGTCGCCACGGTGCCGACCTTGTTCGAAAGCGGCCGTCTGCATGCCGGCGCCGTCGTCGCGCTGATCGTTGTGATGCTGGCGACCGTGATGCTCGGGCGCACGATCAAGGGATTCGAAATTCGCGTGGTCGGCGCGGCGCCCAAGGCGGCGCGCTTTGCAGGTTTCAGTTCGGATAGGTTGGTGCTTTTCACCTTTGCGGTGTCTGGCGCGCTGGCCGGGCTTGCCGGCATCATCGAGGTCGCCGGTCCTGTCGGCGTGCTGCAGCCCGGCATCTCGCCCGGTTATGGCTTCACCGCCATCATCGTGGCTTTCCTCGGCCGCTTGAACCCGGTCGGTATTCTGATCGCCGGTCTTTTTCTGGCGCTGACCTTCATCGGCGGCGAAGGCGCGCAAATCTCGATGAAGATTCCGCTCGATCTCACCAAAGTGTTCCAGGGCATCTTGCTGTTCTACGTGCTCGCCTGCGATTCGATGATCCTCTATCGCGTTCGCCTCATCTTCACATCGGGAAAGGCCGCACATGGGGCTGCTTGAAGCCATCGTCCTGTCGGTGATCGCCGCCTCGACGCCGCTCCTGCTGGCGGCGGCCGGCGAACTCGTGGTCGAGCGCGCGGGCGTTCTCAACCTTGGTGTCGAGGGCATGATGATCATGGGCGCGGCTTGCGGCTTTGCCGGCGCCTATCTCACCGGCTCGACATTTCTCGGCGCCTTGTGCGGCATCGCCGCCGGCGCGGCATTGTCGGCGGTGTTCGCATTGCTCACGCTCGGCCTCGCGGTCAATCAGGTGGCGACGGGCCTTGCGCTGACCATTCTCGGCATCGGCCTGTCGGGTCTCACCGGCGCCGGCTTCGTTGGGCAAAAGATCGTCCTCGCCCAGCATCTCTATATTCCGGTCCTGACCGATCTGCCGTTCGTCGGACATGTCCTGTTCGGAGAGGACGCGTTCGTCTACTTCTCGATCCTCCTGGTCGCGGCGATTTGGTGGTTTCTCTATCGCACACGCGGCGGTCTCATTTTGCGCGCGGTCGGCGACAATCACACCTCGGCCCACGCGCTCGGCTATCCGGTGCTCAAGATTCGGCTGCTGGCGGTGCTGTTCGGCGGCGGCTGCGCCGGGCTCGGCGGTGCTTATCTGCCGCTCGCCTATACGCCTTTCTTCATTCCCGGCATGACCGCCGGGCGCGGCTGGATCGCGCTCGCGCTGGTGGTGTTCTCGTCCTGGCGGCCGCTTCGGCTGGTCGGCGGCGCCTATCTGTTCGGCGCCGTGACCATACTGCAACTGCATGCGCAGGCCTTCGGCCTCGGCATTCCATCGCAATTGATGACGGCGCTGCCGTATCTCGCCTGCGTCATCGTCCTCGTTCTCATCTCGCGCACGCGCGGCACCTCAGGGGCAGCCGCGCCGGCGTCGCTCGGCATGGTGTTCGTGCCGGACCGCTAATGGTTTGATTTCCCATGGGCGTGCGCAGACGGGCGGCGCGTCCGAAAGGGTCTAAGGATACCCGTCTGGAAACTGGAGTCGAAGCCATGAGAAAAATTCTAATGACCGCCGCGGTCGCCGCACTGGCGGTTGCCGCGACAAGCCATAACGTTTCCGCCGCCGACAAATTGAAGGTCGGGTTTATCTACCTCGGCCCGATCGGCGATCTTGGCTGGACTTACCGGCACGAAGTCGGCCGCCAGGAGATGGTGAAGGCGTTGGGCGACAAGGTCGAGACCACGTATCTCGAGAACGTCAGCGAGGGCCCGGATGCCGAGCGCTCGATCTCGCAGCTGGCGCGCACCGGCCACAAGCTGATCTTCACCACTTCGTTCGGCTACATGGACCCGACGCTCAAGGTGGCGAAACAGTTTCCCAAGGTCATGTTCGAACATTCCACCGGCTTCAAACGCGCGCCCAACATGGGGACCTATTCCGGCCGTTTCTATGAAGGCCGCTACATCCAAGGCGTGATCGCCGGCAAGATGTCGAAAAAGGGCGTGCTCGGTTACATCGCGTCGTTCCCGATCCCGGAAGTGATTTCCGGCATCAATGCGACCATGCTCGGCGCGCAGACCGTCAATCCCAACATCAAGCTCAAGATCATCTGGGTGAACACCTGGTTCGATCCGGGCAAGGAAGCCGACGCCGCCAAGGCGCTGGCCGATCAAGGCGCCGACATCCTCATGCAGCACACCGATTCACCGGCTGCCATGCAGGTTGCCGCCACCCGCGGCATTCTCGCCTTCGGCCAGGATTCCGACATGATCAAGTTTGGGCCGAAGACCCAGCTCACCTCGATCATCGACAACTGGGGACCATATTACACCAAGCAAACCAAGGCGGCGCTCGAAGGCAAATGGAAGCCCGAAGACACCTGGGATGGCCTGAAGGAAAAGATGGTGGTGATGGCGCCCTACACCAACATGTCCGACGACGTGAAGGCCTTGGCCGAGAAGACGCAGGCTGCGATCGAGGCCGGCACGTTGCACCCGTTCAAATGCCCGGTCGTTGGACAGGACGGCAAAGCGGTCGAGTGCAAGGGCGGCAGCCATCTCGATGCCGGCCAGATTCTCGGCATGAATTTCTACGTCAAGGGCATCGACGACAAGATTCCGGGCAAGTGACGCCCGCTGATCCCTCCCCCGCTTGCGGGGGAGGGAGCGTTCCTTGGAGTGGCGTTGCGTGAACTTACCCTTGCAGCTTGCGCGCGGCGGCCTGATGCCGGCGCATGAGCGTGGACAGATCGAGGCCGGGAATGGCGCCGTCCTCGACCGTCCAATGCCCGTCGACCATCACGCGGTCGGCGCGGTGGGCGCCGCACAGGACGAGCGCCGCGATCGGATCGCCGTGCCCGGAAAAGCGCAATTCGTCGAGCTTGAACAGCGCCAGATCGGCGCGTTTGCCTTGCGCGATCTCGCCAAGCTCCGGACGGCCGGCGCAAGCGGCCGAGCCACGCGTCGCCCACCGCAGTGCGTCGCGGTGGCTCACTTTCGAGACGCCGTAGCGGGCGCGCTGCAGCAGGAAGGCGGCGCGCACTTCCTGCATGAGATTGGATTCGTCATTGGAGGCCGAGCCGTCGACGCCGATGCCGACGTTGACGCCGGCGGCTTCCAACTCGCACACCGGGCAGCCGCCGGAGGCAAGCGTCTGGTTCGAGCAGGCGCAATGGCTGATCGACACACCGGCCTTTGCGAGCCGCGGCATTTCCGCCGCGTTGAAATGAATGCCGTGCGCGAGCCAGACCTTGTCGGTGAGCCAGCCGCAATCCTCGAGATAGTCGAGCGGCCGGCAGCCATAGAGCTCCTGACAAAATTTGTTCTCGTCCTCGGTCTCGGCCAGATGCGTGTGCAGCCGCACGCCGTGCTTTGCCGGCAAGCGTCGGCGGTCGACGCGCATCAGCGACGTGGTGACCGAAAACGGCGAACAGGGCGCGAGCGCGACCTGGACCATCGCGCCCTCGCCTGTCTCGTGATAGCGCGCGATCAGGCGCTCGCTGTCGGCGAGGATCGTGTCCTCGTCCTGCACCACGCTGTCCGGCGGCAGGCCGCCGTCGCGCTCCGACAGGTTCATGGAACCGCGCGTCACCAGCACGCGCAGGCCAAGGCGCCTGGCGGCCGCGATCTCGACGTCGATGCCATCTTCGAGGCCGGCTGGAAAAACGTAGTGATGGTCGGTGGTGGTGGTGCATCCCGACAGCGTCAGCTCCGCCATCGCGACCGTCGCCGCAAGATCGAGCGCCTCCGGCGTCAGCTTTGCCCAGATCGGATAGAGCGCCTTCAGCCAGGGAAACAATTCGCGATCGAGCGCGGCGGGCGTCGCGCGCGTCAGCGTCTGATAGAAGTGATGATGGGTGTTGATGAGGCCGGGAATAACCACGTGTTCGCCGGCATTGAAAACCGCCGCACCCGCCGTTGTCGGCTCCTGGCCGGCGGCGACCAGTTCGACGATGGCGCCGTCCTTGACCACGACGCCGCGCTCGGCGCCGTCGGCCAAAATGGCCAGCGGGTCCTTGATCCAAACGGCAGCGCTTTCGCTCATCGGAATTCTCCAACGTTTCGACCTCGACCATACCCGCTCTTGTACCCGCTCTTGCAAATCCGGGACCAGCGCAATTCGTTTAGGCCGTGCGCATGGACCTGAACACGATCAACGACGTCGCGCGCCCGCGCGGCCGCGGCGAGCTGCCGGTCTGGGTGACCGGGCGATGCCTTCCTCGGCGGCGGCACCTGGCTGTTTTCCGAACCGCAGGACAGGCTCACGCGCCTGATCGATCTCGGCGGGCTTGGCTGGCAGCCGCTGAAGACCGACGCGAACGGATTGGAGATCGCCGCCACCTGCACCATCGCGCAGCTCGACGCGTTTTCCGCGCCGGTCGACTGGATCGCAGGCCCGCTGATCGGGCAATGCGCGCGCGCCTTTCTCGCTTCCTTCAAGATCTGGAATACCGCGACCGTCGGCGGCAATATCTGCATGTCGCTGCCGGCGGGACCGATGATCTCGCTCACCGCCGCGCTCGACGGCGTCTGCACGCTCTGGACGGCGGACGGCGGCGAGCGCCACATTGCGGTTGCCGATTTTGTGCAAGGGCCGCTGCAAAACGCGCTATCGCCCGGCGAACTTTTACGCAGCATCACGCTTCCGGCCGCGGCGCTGAAGCGGCGAACGGCTTTTCGGCAAATCTCGCTCGCCCCCTTCGGGCGCTCCGGCGCGCTGGTCATCGGCACATTCAGTCCTGACGGTGGATTCGCGTTGACCATCACCGCATCGACGGCGCGGCCGGTGAAGCTGTCCTTTCCCTCGCTGCCAGGCGCCGATGAGTTGCGCGCTGCAATCGAGCGCGCGGTACCGGTCTGGTACGACGACATTCACGGGCTGCCCGACTGGCGCCGCCACATCAGTCTGCACTTCGCCGAGGAGATCCGCCGCGAATTGGGGGCCGCGCGATGAGCGTCCGCGTCAACGGCAAGGATTTTTCCGAACAGCCAAGAGCCGGCCAATGCCTGCGCACCTTCCTGCGCGAGCTCGGCTGGTTCGGCGTCAAGAAAGGCTGCGACGCCGGCGATTGCGGCGCCTGCACGGTGTGGCTCGACGGCGAGCCGGTGCACAGTTGCCTGGTGCCGGCGTTTCGCGCCGACGGCCGCGAGGTGACGACGATCGAAGGGCTCGCACAGGGCAATGAACTGCACCCGACGCAGCGCGCCTTCCTCGACGCGCAGGCCTTCCAGTGCGGCTTCTGCACCGCCGGCATGATCATGACGGCGGCCTCGCTCAACCAGGCGCAGCGGCAGGACTTGGGCCGTTCGCTCAAAGGCAATATCTGCCGCTGCACCGGCTACCGGCCGATCGAGGATGCGCTCGCCGCGCGCACCGAGATCGCGGACGCGGATGCCGGCGCCGCCTGCGGGCGCAACGTGCCGGCGCCGGCCGGCCCCGACGTCGTCACCGGCAAGGCTCGCTTTACGCTCGACGTCGCCATCGACGGGCTCCTGCACATGAAGATTGCGCGCTCGCCGCACGCGCATGCGCGCATCCGGGCGATCGACAAAGCTGCGGCACTGGCCGTGCCCGGCGTGGTCGCGGTGTTTACCTATGAAGACGCGCCAACCGTTGTCTTCTCGACCTCGCGCCACGAAAACCGGCTGATGGATCCTGACGATACTTTGGTGCTCGACCGTATCGTTCGCTTCGTCGGCCAGCGCGTGGCGGCGATTGTGGGAACAAGTGAAGCGGCGGCGGAAGAAGGCTGCCGCAGGCTTAACGTCGACTACGACGTTCTGCCCGCCGTGTTCGACCCCGACGCGGCGATGAAACCTGGCGCGCCGGTCATCCACGACAAGGACGCCAAGGCGACGCGCATCCACAACCCGCAACGCAACATCGTGGCCGAGGTCCATGGCGGCATCGGCGACATCGACGACGGCTTCGCCAAAGCCGATATTGTCCACGAGGGCACATACACCGTTCCACGCGTGCAGCACGTGCACCTGGAAACGCATTGCGCCATTGCCTGGCGCGACGGCGACACGCTGACCGTGCGGTCGAGC
The DNA here is from genome assembly GCA_963720835.1 of uncultured Pseudomonadota bacterium. Classification (GTDB taxonomy): domain Bacteria; phylum Pseudomonadota; class Alphaproteobacteria; order Rhizobiales; family Xanthobacteraceae; genus Pseudolabrys. Next base: position 96,634 of record CAVRHC010000026.1, read on the forward strand.
ACGCAGACGCCGTTCCTCACCCGCGACGAACTCGCGCGCGTGTTCGGCCTCGATAAGTCGAAGGTGCGGGTGTTCTGCGAGCGGGTCGGCGGCGGCTTCGGCGCCAAGCAGGAAATGCTGGTCGAGGATATCGTCGCGCTGGCCGCGCTGAAGACGGCTAAGCCGGTCAAACTCGAATTCACCCGCACCGAGCAGTTCACCGCCTCCACCACGCGCCATGCCATGCGCGTGGCCATCAAAATCGGCGCCAGGCGAGACGGCACGCTCACCGCCATTCAGATGAATGTGTTGTCCGACACCGGCGCCTACGGCAATCACGCAAGCCAAGTGCTCGGCCACGCCTGCGCCGAGAGCGTGGCGGTCTACCGTTGCCCGAACAAGAAGGTCGACGGCTACGCCGTCTACACCAACACCATGCCGGCCGGCGCCTTCCGCGGCTACGGCCTGCCGCAGACCGGCTTTGCGGTCGAATCGGCGATGGATGAAGTGGCGCGAACGCTCGGCATCGAGCCGCTCGAATTCCGCCGCCGCAATGTTGTGCGCGAAGGCGAGCCGATGCTGTCGATCGAGCCGGCGCCGCAGGAAGACGTACTCTATGGCAGCTACGGGCTCGACCAGTGTCTCGATCTGGTCGATGGCGCGCTCAAGCGCGGGGACGGTCTTGCAAGCCCGCCGGGCTGGCTGATCGGCGAAGGCACGGCGCTCACCATGATCGACACCACCCCTCCCGGCGGGCACTTCTCCGACACGCATGTTGCGCTCCAACCCGACGGCGGCTTTGTACTGACCGTCGGCACCGCCGAATTCGGAAACGGCACAACCACCGTGCATCAGCAGATCGCGGCGACCGTCCTCGGCGTGAAGCCTGCGGCCATCCGTCTGCGCCAATCGGACACCGCGCATGGCGGGCACGACACCGGCGCTTTCGGTTCGACCGGCACCGTGGTCGCCGGCAAGGCGACCGAACGCGCGGCCACGGCGCTTAAAGACGCGCTGCTCGATTTCGCCGCGCGCAACAGCAAAACGCCGCGCGAAAATTGCACACTTGCCGACGGCGCCGTGCTCTGCGGCCCGACGCGCATCGCGTTGGCCGATTTGCATAAAGCGGCCACCGCGGCCGGCGTTTCCCTTACCGGGTCCGGCCACACCGACGGCACGCCGCGCTCGGTCGCCTTCAACGTGCAGGGTTTTCGCGTGGCGGTGAGCCCGGTGAGCGGCGAAATCCGCATCCTCAAGAGCGTGCAGGCCGCCGACGCCGGCTTCGTCATCAATCCAATGCAGTGCCGCGGCCAAATCGAGGGCGGTGTCGCGCAAGCTTTGGGCGCCGCGCTCTATGAAGAGATCGTCATCGACGACGAAGGCCGCGTCGCCAATTCCACCATCCGCAATTATCACGTTCCCGCCTTCGGCGACGTGCCACGCACCGAAGTGCTGTTCGCCGACACGCACGACACGCTCGGCCCGCTGGGCGCCAAGTCGATGAGCGAAAGCCCCTATAATCCGGTCGGCGCGGCGCTCGCCAACGCGGTGCGCGCCGCGACCGGCGTGCGCTTTTACGCGCTGCCGTTGAAGCCGGACCGCATTTATGCCGGGATCGCCACGCCTTAAGCCGCCGCGCTCATCGACGAACGGAACGCCCAGCGCGTGAAGTAGGACTCGATATAGGCGAACGCATAATACATCACGATGCCTTCGACCGCGAGCAACAGCAGCGCGGCGAACACCAGCGGCATCTGGAAGCTCGAGCCGGCCAGCGCCACGCGATAACCGAGGCCGGCATTGGCACCGACCGTTTCCGACACCACCGTGCCGACGAAAGCGAGCGTGATCGCGATCTTCAGCGACCCGAACAGATAAGGCTGCGTGCGCGGAATGCCGACCTTGAGCATGATGTCGAGCTTCTTGGCGCCGAGCGCGCGCAACACGTCTTCCAGTTCCGGCTCCATGGTGGCAAGGCCGGTCGCGACATTGACCACGATCGGGAAAAACGAAATCAGAAAAGCCGTGAGGATGGCGGGAATTTCGCCGATGCCAAACCACATGATCAGCACCGGCACCACCGCCACTTTCGGCACCGAGTTAAAGCCGATCATCACAGGATAGAGCCCGCGATAGATCGTGCGCGACCAGCCGACGATCAGCCCGAGCACGATGCCGAAGACGACCGCGATGGCGAAACCGGCCATCGTGGTCCACAGCGTGACGAAGGAATCGTGCATCAACGGCCGCCAATACTGGATGATCGCGAGGATGGCGGCGGACGGCGGCGGCAGAATGAACGGGTCGATACGGAAAAGTCGGACGCCGCCTTCCCAGATGACGAACAGGCCGATGGTGAAGAGCCAGGGCGACAGCTTTTCGGTGAGTGTATCGGTCATCCCTGCCGCGCCTCCGCGATCGTGTTGCGCAGCTCGTGGACCGTGTCGACAAAGGGCGTCGTGTAGCAGACGTCGAGCTCGCGCGGGTGCGCCAGTTCGATCTGTTTGGTCAGCACGATGCGGCCCGGCCGCGCGCTCATCACGTGAATGGTGTCGGCGAGGAATACCGCCTCGCGCAGGTCGTGCGTGACCAGGATGACGGTGAAACTCAGCTCCCGCCAGAGATCGCGCAGCACGCACCAAAGCTCTTCGCGCGTAAAAGCGTCGAGCGCGCCGAACGGCTCGTCGAGCATCAACAAGGATGGTTTATGGATGAGCGCGCGGCAGATGGAGACGCGCTGCTGCATGCCGCCCGACAACTCCCACGGATAGCGGTCGCCGAAGCCCTGCAAGCCGACAATCCCGAGCAGTTCGGTCGCCTGATCGCGGTATTGCTGCTTTTGGCGCCGGAACTGTTTGCGGTGCGGTTCAACGATCTCCAGCGGCAGCATCACGTTGTCGATGACGCTGCGCCAGGGGAGCAGATTGGCGTTCTGGAACGCCATGCCGGCAATCTTGACCGGCCCGCGCACTTGCTCGCCAGAAATGGCGATGGCGCCCTTGTCGGGCGGACGCAAGCCGGTGACCAGTTTCATCAAGGACGACTTGCCGCAGCCGGACGGACCGACGACGGCGGCGAATTCGCCCTGCCCGACATTGAGCGTCGTGCCCTTCAAGGCGAGCACGCCGCCGCGCGCGGTTTGATAGGTCAGATCGACATCATCGATGGCTACGGATGCGGTGCCCACAGTATTCCCTCAATATGTCGTCAACAGCGCAGCGCGCGGGCAGCGTGACCATCACGCCGCCCGCGGCTCGCCGAGCCCCTGTTTTTAAAGCTTACGCTCCGCCGCCGGCGGCAAATACTTGTCGGTGAAGATGTCGCTAGCCTTCGGCTTGGCCTTGAACGTGTACGTCACGCCGATCTGCTCGATCGACTTCGACAGCCGCGCCATGTCGACGTCGCCGAAGCCGTTCGCCTTCACCCAAGGGGTGACGACGTTGTCGCGCAACGCCATTTTCAGACGTGCGAGCTCTACCTTCTCGTTGGCGGTCTCGTTGCGCTTCATCACCGATTTGATCGCGCTGTCGGGGTCCTTGATGGTGTCGAGCATGCCCTTGATGGTGGCCCGCACGAAGCCCGCGACCACTTTCGGATGGGCCTTGGCGAAATCAGGGTTCACCATGATGGCGTTGCCATAGAGCACGAGGCCGTAGTCGGACATCAGCATGATCTTGATGTCATCCGGCTTGAGGCCTTTTTGCAGCAGGTTGAAGTACATCGAGAACGAAAAGCCGGTGATGGCATCGACCTTGCCGTCGGCCAGCATCGGTTCGCGCACCGGGAAACCGATGTTCTCGATCTTCACCTTGGAGGCGTCGATCCCGTTCTCCTTCACGAACGCCTTCCACTGCGCATAGGCGCCGTCGGGCGCGGGCGCGCCGAGGATTTTGCCTTCGAGGTCCTTCGGCTTCTTGATGCCGGTCTTGGCGGTGGTGCCGATGGCGAACGGCGGCTTGTCGTAGACCATCAGCACCGCCTGCACGGCCTTGGTCGGGTTCTGGTCGCGGAACTTGACCAGCGAATTGATGTCGAAGAAGCCAAGCGGATACGTGCCAGCGGCGACGCGCGCGATGCCGGCAACCGAACCGGGACCGGAGTCGATCGAGACGTTGAGGCCTTCGGCCTTGTAGTAGCCCTTGTCGATCGCGACGAAATACGGCGCCGACGGACCTTCGAATTTCCAGTCGAGCGCGAACTTGAGGTCGGTTTCGGCCGAGGCGGGAACCGCCGCGAGAACCAGCGTCGCCGCAGCGAGCGCTTTCATAACGGTACGGAATTTCATTGTTGCCGCTCCCTTCTTGAGCGCCGGCAGTCCGGCACACCTACGCTAAGGGCTATGCGAGCAATCCGCGTGCCATCGGGATTTCCGTCGAGTCGCGGCTGTCCGTCGCCCCAAAGTGCCTAAATCGTAGGCTGTCAGCCGCCCATTGCCTATTGGGCAGCCACCTCGGCCGGCTGGGGCTTTTGGCCGCGCCGCATGGGGCGGGCCTGAAAATCCGCGTCAATTGGCGGTTTCCGCCACCTTGAGCAAAGGCCGTGTGTCCCTTATATTGTTTTTTTGAAGCCACCCTTCCGGACCGCCGGAAAGGGGCTTTTTGCTTTTGTGGGGCAAGCGCATGTCCACGAACCGAGACGGCCATATCAGGCTGACCTCTCATCCCGGCCAACGCACCCCCGGCCGCTATCCGATCAAGTGGGGCGCCGCCTCCGCGCGCGAACGCGGCCCGGTCGTTGGCACCGTCACGTCCGCAGGCGACCGCAATGCGATCGGCGCGCATGGCGGCTCCTACGCGCTTTACCGCGCGCTCGCGGTGTCCTCCGGCGCGCTCAATCCGATCGCGCGTCCGGACCTGACCAACACCGCGCCGGTGGTCGACATCGGCCCCTTCCCGCAATGGGCGGAGCCCGGCCGCATCGTGTCGCTCGACCCTTGGGGCGCGCGGGTCGCGCAAGACTTCGCGCAAGAGATCGCGGAAGGTCTCGACATCCGCCCGACCATCGCGGTCACCAAAGCACGGCTGACGATTCCGGAATTTGCGGCGAACGCCTTTGGCGTCAAAGCGGACGGCGAGATCGTACGCGACGGCGGCGACATCGCGGTCACCAAGGCGGCAATCGATCCGGTCTGGTATCTGCCCGGCATCGCCGAGCGCTTTCACATCGGCGAAGACAAACTGCGCCGCACCCTGTTCGAGCAGACCGGCGGCAATTATCCCGAACTGGTGACGCGGCCGGACTTGACCGTGTTTCTGCCGCCGATCGGCGGCATCACGCTTTACATCTTCGGCGACCCGGCAGCGATCGCCGACCGCAAGCGTCGCTTGACCTGTCGCGTGCACGACGAGTGTAACGGCTCAGACGTGTTCGGCTCCGATATCTGCACCTGCCGTCCCTATCTCATCCACGGCATCGCCGAATGCGTGAAAGAAGCGCAGGCAGGCGGCGCCGGCCTCATCGTCTATAACCGCAAGGAAGGCCGTGCGCTTGGCGAGGTGACCAAGTTCCTCGTCTACAACGCGCGCAAGCGGCAGGAAGGCGGCGACCAAGCCGCCACTTACTTCGAGCGTACCGAATGCGTCGCCGGCGTGCAGGACGCGCGTTTCCAGCAGTTGATGCCCGACGTGCTGCACTGGCTCGGCATTACCCGTATCGACCGCTTCGTCTCGATGTCGAACATGAAATACGACGCCGTCGTCGAGACCGGCATCGAAATCGGCGAACGCGTCTCGGTGCCGCCGGAGCTGGTTCCACCCGACGCGCAGGTCGAAATCGAGGCCAAGAAAGCCGCTGGCTATTTCACGCCCGACGACGTGCCGACCGAGAACGACCTCAAGGCGGTGGTCGGCCGCGATTTGAAAGAGTTCTAGCCATTTCCAGCCTCGCGCATACGCTCGATCGCGAGCGGGCCGCGGCGCTCTCCCTTCTCTCGGCGGGCGCGGTGCGCGAGCGCGCGGCCGAGATGCTGGCGGCCGGGGTCGATGGCAAGCTCGCGCATTTTTCCGTCGACCTCGCGCGATTGCCGGCGGTCGCTGATTTCGTCGCGGACGTCATCCGCGGCAATTATCCCGATCTGAAGGTGCCGCTGCATGCGCGCTGGCGGCATTTCGTCTTTGGCGGCCGTGACCTGTGGGCCGAGATTGCGCAAACGACAAAGTGGCCGGACGCGCGGGCGCGGGCGCGCGCCGAATTCGATCTCGCCATCGTATCGGTATTGCTCGACGCCGGCGCCGGTCCCGACTGGCGCTATCGCGATGACGCCACCGGGTTGACGGTTGCGCGCTCGGAAGGACTTGCGCTCGCATCCTTGCGCATGGTCGAGGCCGGCTTGTTTTCGGCCGACCCAAGCAATCCCTTGCGCGCGGACGCAAGCCGTCTCGCGCAATTGACCGAAGCCGATCTGGCGCGCGGATTTCAGGCCGGCCCAAACAATCCGCTGACAGGCCTCGATGGCCGCGCCGCGCTGTTGGCGCGGCTCGGCAAGACCATGCTCGCCAATCCACAGGTCTTCGCAAAGGCCGATGGCGCACGCGCCGGCGGCCTGTTCGATCACCTCGTCGCATTGACCGCCGGCAGAACCGTGCCTGCACCGGCGATCCTGCACGAGCTTCTGCTTCACCTCGCCGCCATCTGGCCCGACCGGCTGACGCTCGGCGGCATGTCTCTGGGAGATTGCTGGCATCATGCCGCGATCAGGCGCGCGGACGCCACAGACGGCCTGATGCCGCTGCATAAGCTCTCACAATGGCTCACCTATTCGCTGATCGAGCCGCTGCAACGCGCCGGGCTCACCGTCAGCGATATCGACGGTCTCACCGGGCTCGCCGAATACCGCAACGGCGGTCTGTTCGTGGACATGGGCGTCATCGCGCCGCGCAACCCGGCCGAAGCGACCCGTCCGCAGCCTGTCGATTGCGAATTCGTCATCGAGTGGCGCGCACTCACGGTCGCTTTGCTTGACTGCCTGTTGCCGCCGGTTCGTGACAAGCTCGGCGTGAGCGCAAAGACCTTTCCGCTCGGCGCTTTGCTCGAAGGCGGCACCTGGGCCGCGGGGCGTAAAGTCGCCAAAGACAAACGACCCGATGGCGGCCCGCCTTTCACCGTCGTCAGCGACGGCACTGTATTCTGAGGATCGTATTATGGACGGCGTTACAATTGTCGATCACCCGCTGGTGCAGCACAAATTGACGCTGATGCGCGACAAGACGCGCTCGACCAAGGTGTTCCGCGAGCTGTTCAACGAGATCGGCGCGCTGCTCTGCTACGAAGCGACGCGCGACCTGCCGCTCACCACGGTGGAGATTGAGACGCCGTTTGCGGTGATCAAATCGCCGGTGCTGGCCGGCAAGAAGATGGTGCTGGCGCCGGTGGGGCGTGCCGGCCAGGGTTTTCTCGACGGCATTCTCAAGCTGGTGCCGTCGGCGCGCGTTGCCCATGTCGGGCTCTACCGCGATCCGCGCACGCTCGTCGCCGTCGAATACTTCTTCAAGGCACCCGACGATATGGAAGAGCGGTTGACGCTGGTGCTGCATCCGATGCTGGCCACCGGCAATTCCGCGGTTGCCGCCCTCGACCGGCTGAAGGAGACCGGCGCGCGCGACATGCGCATCGTCTGCATGCTGGCGACGCCCACGGCGATCGAGAAAATCCGCGGGCACTATCCCGACGTCGCGATCTTCACGGCGGCGATCGACGACAGCATCACCGATGACGGCTATATCCTGCCCGGCCTTGGCGACGTCGGCGATCGCATGTATGGAACGCGCTAGTCCGAAGCCGCGACAAGGATCCGCCCAAGGAAACGTCCATGGCCGCGCACGAACTCCTCCCCTCCGCCGCCACCGTGCATTGGGGCTATTTCGACGCCGGTCTCAAGCCGGTGTTGACCATCGCGCCGGGCGATACCGTCACGCTTCACTCCGTCAGCGGCTCGCGCGACGATCTGCCGCCGGCCGGATCGGGCGCAACCATTGCCAAGGAACTGGCCGACATCCACGCCAACGCCAAACAAATGTTGGGCCCGCACATGATGACGGGCCCGGTCGCCGTGCAAGGCGCCGAACCGGGCGATGCCTTGCGCGTCGAGATACTCGACATCCGGCTGCGCGACGATTGGGGCTTCAACTTCGTGAAGCCGCTGATCGGCGCCCTGCCCGACGACATCACGGAATTGCGGCGCATTCATCTGCCAATCGACAAGCAAAAGCGCATCGTCAAAACACCGTGGGGCTTCGACATTCCGGCCGCGCCGTTTTTCGGCGTGATGGGCGCAAGCCCGCCGCGCGCCTGGGGCCAGCAGACGTCGATCATCCCGCGCGCCTTCGGCGGCAACATGGACAACAAGATGCTGACGGCGGGCACGACGCTCTATCTGCCGGTGTTCGAACCGGGCGGACTGTTCTCGGCCGGTGACGGCCATGCCGCCCAGGGCGACGGCGAGGTTTGCGTCACCGCGGTCGAAACCGGCCTCACCGGCGTCTTCCGCATCGGGCTGGTAAAGAATGCCAAGCTGGCAATGCCGCGCGCGGAAACCGCGACGCATTGCATCACCATGGGCTTCAACGAAGACCTCGACGATGCCGCCGAGACCGCCTTGCGCGAGATGATCGATTGGATCGTCGGCACCAGCAAGCATTCGTTCGCGGACGCCTACCAGATGTGCAGCCTGGTGGCCGACCTGCACGTGACGCAACTGGTCAACGTGCACAAGGGCGCGCATATGATCCTGCCGAAGTGGACCGGCGTGATCGGCAGCCGGAGTCCGATCAGATCGAACTGAATCACACTATTGTCCGTTTATCCCCGCGCAAACGGGGACCCAGCGCACATTATCTCTCGGCCGGCAGTTTCAGCCGTGCATTCCCGCTTGCGCGGGAACAGACGGCGAATGGTTCAATCCTTGCGGATCGGACCTCGCTGTAGCGCCGCGTTGGTTAGTTCGTCTTGGGCTGTTTTTCCGAGGCATCAGCGGCCGCTTTCAGCATCTTGCTGAGCATCGCAGCACATTTGTCGGCGACTGCATCGTTCGGAGCGGTTGCGCCCGGAGGTGTTGCGAATCCGGTCTTTTCAATGACTGAATCGCGGTTCCAGTCATTTTCCTTGGCGAACGCGACGCGTTGCTCCGGAGTCGCCTTGGCCATATAGCGTTCGACGCAAACCGGCGAATAAATTGTCACCTGCGTTGCCTCGACGGCTTCGCTTGTCATTTTTGTTGCGCTACCACCGGTCACCCAGCCGCCCCACGTAAAACCGACGAGCAAGGTGGCGAAAATTCCTGCTAAGGCTCCCTGAAATAGACGCGCAAGCGAATCTCCCTGGAAAAATTTTGGTAACTGCACAAAGTTTCCTTTCGCCCGACATGTTTCGGAGCGAGGTTACGGACACCCTGATGGGTTCCGATCGACAAGTTGGTTTGTAAAGTTTGGACACTTTGATCTGGTGTCTCGGTAACCATCAATATGAGCCTTCCAGAGTTCAAAGTCGAGCAATGCTTTCCGCATGAACTGCTTGCAAGCCATGTCCGTACGATGACCGCTCACGGCATGACCCAACCGATACGCGCCTGCGATGCCTTTTGTCTGCTGGTGGGGGCGCCGTCTACAGCTTCAGCCGCGGACGTGTCCTTTGCGAACGATATTATGTAGTATAGCACCACCCCAACGCGCTCGATGGCCGGACGTAGGCGTATGGGAAATGGCGAAACATCGATGCCGCCCGGGATTGGATCAGTGACTCAAAATCAAAAAAATCTCTCTCGCCATGATCAACTCTCGGCATCATTTATCGAAATAGCGATCCGGCTCGCGGTTCTCGCTCTTCTCATTTATTTGTCTTTGTTGCTTGTCCAACCCTTTATCACGATTTTTATCTGGAGCGCCGTGCTGACGGTTGCGCTTTATCCTGCTTTCGAGTGGACGTCACTTCGACTCGGCGGACGCCGTCGACTGGCAGCCGCCTTAATAACGATCATTAGCTTGCTGATCGTCATTGGACCGGCGACGTGGCTCGCATTGGGTCTGGTCGACAGCATCCGAATGATGGCCGAGCGATTTGACGTTTCAATTCTAGCGATACCTCCACCGCCGGCGTCGGTGAAAGATTGGCCGCTGATAGGCGCCCCGATATTTCAATTTTGGGACCTCGCCTCAACCAACTTCCAAGCCGCCCTCGCCAAGACGATACCTCATTTGCAACCGCTGGGCAGCAGCGCCCTTCGCTTCGGCGCGGATACCGGCCTCGGCGTCATCAAGTTCTTCGCGTCGATCATTATTGCGGGGTTCCTGTTTTCACCGGCGCCGGTGCTCGCGGATGTCATCAAAAGATTTTCGCGCCGCCTCAGCTCGGCGCGCGGTGAGGAATTTGCAAGCCAGGCCGGAGCAACAATTCGAGCGGTATCCCGCGGCGTCATCGGCGTGTCGGCCCTGCAAGCTTTGCTCGCGGGGATAGGCTTGATGGTTGCCGGCTTTCCTCAGGCCAGTCTGATTACGTTCGCCGTCTTGGTCTTCGCGATCGTCCAAATTGGTCCGTCAATTATTTTAATTCCCGCCATTGTTTGGGGTTGGACGTGGATGGATACGACCTCGGCGCTGTTATTCACGATGTACATGCTTCCGGTCAATTTTCTGGATAACTTGCTGAGGCCCATCGTCATGGGCCGGGGTCTGAAAACGCCGGTGCTGGTAATTTTGGTCGGTGTTATCGGCGGCACGCTCGCTTTTGGTATTACCGGGCTTTTTCTCGGCCCAATCATATTGGCGGTGATATGGGAACTTTTTGTCGCCTGGATCGGCGAGCCGCCGCAAGAATCCTCCGCCGACAAAGTTGGCTAAGGCGATGCCAGCCGGTGAGGGAACTCGAGACTCCAGCAAGCGCCATTCCAAGCGCGGCTTTCACCAAGGTTCGTGAAAGATCACAAGCGGACGTCAAGACCCTTCACTTTGGCGTCCGCTTTGTGCCAATTTCAGCCACGAGCTTCCCTTCCTCCAGCGGGAGCTGTCGTATATGAGGGACAAGCGCGGACAGGTGTTCCAACTGGGCATGGCATGGCAAATCGATTTATAGCGGCGCAATCCACCGCAACAATACGTCGTTGGGGACCTCCCGCCATTGCAACCCTCGCGGCGATCGCCGCGCTGACGGCATTGAGCCCCGACGCCGCAGCCGGAAAGGCGCGCCACGTACGACCGACCGAAGCGACGGCACCGCGCAATGCGGGCGAGCCAATCATGGCGATCGTCTCGATCAAGACCCAGCAGGTCACTTTCTACGACGCCGACGGCTGGATCCTGCGCGCGCCGGTGTCGACCGGCGTCAAAGGACGCGAGACGCCAGCCGGCGTCTTCGCCCTCCTCGAGAAGGACAAGGATCACCACTCGAGCATGTATGACGATGCCTGGATGCCGCACATGCAGCGCATCACCTGGAACGGCATCGCGCTGCACGGCGGGCCACTGCCCGGATATGCGGCATCGCACGGCTGCATACGGATGCCCTACGGCTTTGCTGCGAAGCTGTTTGATAAAACGCGGATCGGGATGCGGGTGATCGTCGCGCCGAACGATGCGGCTCCGGTCGCATTTTCCCACGCCGCGCTTTTAAAACCGAACGCGGAGGCGATCGCGGCCGCGCCGGCGCATGCCGAGACTGTCGCGCGCGAGGCCGCGGAGGCCGCCAGGGCGGCCGACCAGGCGATGAAAGCCGCCAAGATAACGGCGCGCGAGACAAAATTGGCCTCGGCGTCCCTGCGCAAGCTGGAATGGCGCAAGAGGCGCGCCGACGCCGCGCTCGCGTCCGCCGGTAAGGCGCTCGCTTCCGCGAAGACGGACCAAGCCAAGGCGCGGGCCGAGGAGCGGAACCAGAAGGCCGCCGCCAAGGCCGCGGAACTGGGCGCCCAGCTCGATACCGCCAGGGCCGACGCGAAGTCCAAACGCGACGCCGCCGCCGCCGCAAAGGACGCCGCCCAGGCTGCCAAAACCAGGAAGGCCGCAACCGCCCAGGCCGCAACCGAGGCGAAGCTCGCGCTCGAGCCGGTCTCGATCTACATCAGCCGCGCGACGAAGAAGCTTTACGTGCGGCGCAACACGCATAAGCGGTGGCCGGACGGCGGCGAGGTGTTCGACGCGTCGATTGAGGTCCCCGTCACGATCCGCAATCCCGACAAGCCGATCGGCACGCATGTGTTTACCGCGATGGCGCGCAACAAGGACGGCCTTCGCTGGACCGTGGTCACGATCGACGACGGGGACGACGCCAAGGACGCGCTCGACCGCATCACCATCCCGCAGGATTTGCTCGATCGCATCGCGCCGACTGCAGTGCCGCGATCCTCGATCATCGTCTCGGACGAGCCCCTGAGCCGCGAGACAAACTACCGCACCGAGTTTGTCGCGGTGTTGAGCAATCAGCCCCAAGGCGGCTTTATAACGCGCAAGCCTACGATCAACGACCGCATTGCGAGCGACGATGACTGGCGCGACGACGGCTTCGATCTTTTCCAACGCAATTGGAACTTTCAAACCGGCAATTCGCGTCGGCGCGGCGACTATTATCGGTTCCAACGGGGTCGGTGGTAGGACGCGGCATCTCCACTTTGGGCGGGCATCGCAATAAACGGACGTAATGTCCGAGTTGGATCACAACCGGACGTAAAAACCATTCACGTCGAAGGCCGCTTTGCCCTTAGACGCAGACAAAATCGGGGAGAAATGACTTGTCCGCTATCTGCCAGGAACGGACATTTGGTCGGTGATCGCCTTAAGCAACAGACTCGCCAGACGCCAACTCACCACGATCAAAACTCATCTGCGCAAAGCGACTGCGGTACTCGGCTGGCGTCATGCCGGTGTGACGCTTGAACAAGACTCCTGAAAAAAGCAATGTCCTCATAGCCGGTTTTCGAGCAGACGGCCTGAATGGACGCGGCGCCATGCTCCAACAACTCCTTGGCCGCCGACACCCGGAGCATTTGAACATAAGCGCCCGGCAGGCGGCCGGTTGAGGCTTTGAAGCGGCGGATAAAATTGCGCGGGCCCATGCCAACGCGTTCGGCGAGCGCGTCGATCGAAACGTCGCGATCGAAGTGCTCCCGCAGATAGTCCTCGATCTCCTTGATCTTGTCGTCGGAATGCGGCCGGGACAACGGCACCACTGCATATCCGGACTGCCGGCTGCGCGGCATGCTGACTAGGAGGGATTTTGCGCACTTCAGCGCGATTTCGTGGCCGCAGAATTTTTCCACCAGATACAGGCTGAGATCGATCGAGGCATAGACGCCACCGCTGCAAAAGACGTGACGATCTTCCGTCACAAACTGTTCGGGGTGCCACAGAACTTTGGGATAGCGCCGGCGCAATTCCTCGGCCACCGCCCAATGCGTCGTCGCCTGCCGTCCGTCGAGCAGTCCGCACTCCGCCAAAAACGCAACACCGGAGCAGATGCCCGCAATATAGGCCCCGCGGGCATGCCACTTGCGTAGCCATGGCAGCAGTGCAGTGTTGCGGGCGATCCGATCTTGTACGTCCAAACCGGAAGCCGGGAGAATGATGATGTCGGTCTTCTTGATGTCATGGATCGCGCAATCCGGTGTCATTCTCAAAGAACACAGGCTGGTCACGCTGCCACCATCAATCGAAGCGATGCGCACCCGGAAACGCGGTTGCGGCGCTTGGCCATGAAGGTATTGCCAGAGCACGCCGGCGGAATGGAAGACTTCGATCGGTCCAATCGCCGTCGACGCGTAGCCGGCGTCTAGCAGCACGACGGTGACGTCCAGCACGCCATCGCTGCCTTTTGCGAACGACACTGGCCGTGCACCACGACCGGCGCGACGTGCTGATTTTGCCTTTTTAGCCATCGGATCACCTCATGCACTTGCGCCTTGATCGGTTCCCACAATCCGACATGGGCACCGACGGAATCCTGGATGAGCGCGATGCGTGCGACGCCGGAAACTTCGAACGGGCGCACGATCACATTGCCGTCGAAAGTGGCGGCCCGCCGTGCGGCATCGCTTACATCGTCCACCCGGATATAGGGCGTCCAGTGCGAGGACACGCCCCGATCGAGTTGGTCGCGGCTCAATTGATAAAGTGAGCCGACGTCCTGACCGGATAGCCGCATGCGAGTGAAGCTGCCGCCATTCGCCGGCTGTTCGCGAGAGGTCCAGCCGAACAAGTGGTTATAAAATACTTTGGCGCGTTCCGCGTCAGTCGCCGCCAGATCGACCCAGCAGAACCGCCCGGCGTTCGTACTGACAATGTGCGCCATGGTTGAAGCCTTCTGCGTTTCAGCGCGTATTGCATACAGGTCGAGGCGCCGCCGGCTGATCCAGCGCGGCGGCACCGCATCGTCAGTCCATCGCCGTCATCGGGTCGATGATGGTTTGCACTTCGGTGACCTTGTTCGCCGGGAAACCACTCAGACGGGCGTGCTCCTGCACCGCGCCTTCGTTTTCGGCGAGATAGATGCAGAAAGTCTTGTCATCCACGACGTATGAATGCTCCCACTGCACCTTTCCGGGTAGCTTGGCCAGCGCACCGTTGGACGTCGCGGCAGCGCCTTTGAGCTGTTCGCGGTTCATGCCGCCGACGCCCGGCAGATTACGTTCAATCACATAGCGTTTCATGGTCTCTCTCCGTTTTGGTGTTGACGGAGGAACACTTGGCCCACTTTCAGTCTACAGGGCAGATGGCATAATTGACAACGTAAGGGGGTGATCGTGCCAACCAAGCGCGGCCGACTGAGCTACGCGATCGGAGCGCGCCACTACACCCAACTGGAGTGAATTGGGTCGCCTTCGATTCAATCGCGCCCGTTATGATTTTTATGTTTTATTTATATTGTCCGTTCTCGGGTCAAAAGCGGGAGTAGTGGCACTTCAATTCGATGTCCGCTTTGCCTTCGAAAGCGACCATCCGACGACGCAAATTGAATGCCGGCACGATGGCCCTCCCCCCCATGGAGATGGAACCCGCTTTGCCCGCATTCGCTCAAGGGCGAAGCCGCACTAGCCCATCGCGAATTCGTCTTTGCGATGCGCCCAGCCGGTGATGCGCCCCGCGAGCAGAGAGAATCCGGCGTAGAGCGCGACGCCAGAAACCGTAAAGAACATCAGGCGCGCAAACGCCGGGCCGGAATCGATTTCGGATATAGCTGAGCAGCAATAGTCATGCCCGCTTCACCTCCAACAGCGGACATGGCGCGGCGCAAGAGCCATGTACGCTAAGGGCCATAAGGGGACATTCGTCAGCGCGTTTGAAACGTCCGCCTCGGCTAACGGCAGATTACGCGCGCAACCGCAAGCGCGTGATGCAATTGTTAGATTGCGGCGATAACGTGTTGAAGTTTACCCGTGACAACGTCGGCAATCGTTTTGAGCTTCGGATTTCCGATTTGCTCCATGGTCTTGGCCGGAGCGATGGCTGCGACCTCGATCTGCCCGCCTCCGAGGTCCTGTACGATCACATTGCACGGCAGCATCGTGCCGATCTTGTCGTCGGCTGTCAGCGCCTGATGCGCCAGCGTAGGATTGCAAGCGCCGAGGATTCGATAGTCCCGGAAATCGATGTCGAGCTTTTTCTTCATGGTTGCTTTGACATCGATCTCGGTCAGCACACCGAACCCCTCAGCTTTGAGCGACTCGGTAACGCGTTCGACGACGGTCAAGAAGTCGCCGCTCACGGTTTTGGCGATATAGTATTGCATTGGACCTTGTCAGCGTCGGGAAAGCGGAAAGAATTTTCGTCTAATGGCGTACGGCGACGCAACGCCACACCATCCAGCTCGGCCTGAGCGAACACAAGCACGCTATTCATCACTGCGATACACTAGCGATGGTCTCGCAGCCCTCGCGCGGAGCTTTCGCTCCCCAAAGTGCTCTCGACGGACCTCTTCAGCTTGCCGGTTGCACCGCTGATGGCCTGGTCAATGGTGTCGGCTTGATGCGTGACGGCGGTGGGTGGGCGCCCTTCGAGCCGGACTTCCATCATGCACCGTTTATCATCATGGCCACCTTTCTGGCCATTCAGGTCGCTGAGGTGGACTTCTACCCGGGTGATCCGATCACTGAATCGGCCTAACGCAACCTCCAACTCGCCTGTCACGTGAGCGACGAGCTTTTCGTCCCCTTCAGTTTTATTGTCGGTACTGATCTCGATGTGCATCGTCCTCACCGTCATCTGTCTCTGCTCAACTCTGGAACAAGAGCCAATTCATCTGCAGGCAACTTTACGGAGTGCGGCGGCGAAACGCCACGACCGCAATGCCCAGGACGACAAGCGCAAGCACAAACACGCCGATCCCTCCGAAGCCGCCCATTCCGTATCCCATCCCCCATCCCCAGTTTCCGCCCATCATGCCACCGCCACCTTGACCCGGCCCCGGACCCTGACCGTACATCTGTGCGTCGGCAACGGTCGCGAGGCTCAAGGTCGTTAGCGCGGATACCGCGAATAAGCGCACCGCGACGTTAGACTTCGAAAACATGATCAGTCTCCTGACGGGGTTGAATAAAACAGTTTTCACGCGAACGCGGCAAACCGCCATCGATCAGCCTGCGCCGCGTCAGCATTAGTGGGTAACAGATTGGGTAACCGTCAGCGGTGTCCACATGCCGGCGGCGTAGTGCCCCGGCACATTGCAGATCAGCAGATAGGTGCCCGGCTTGAGATCGAGCGTGATCGTCTTCTCGGCGTTCGGCTCCATCTCCTCCGTCTCGCCCAGCATCTTGACTTGTTTTTCCGGAATCTGGCCGCTGTTGTAGTCATAAGGCAGCGGCGCGTTGGGATTTTCGACCGCCACGACAATCATTTCGTGCACGACGCTGCGGGACAGGTTGGTCACCTCGAAAGTGACCTTGCCGGCTTTGACCGAAGTGACATTGGTGCGGACCGACATTCCGCCCATCATGCCGTGGCCCATCATGCCGTAGCCGGGCCCATAGCCTTGACCACCACCTGGACCATATCCCTGGCCCATCATTCCCTGACCATAACCTGGCCCCATCATTCCGAAGCCTTGGCCGTAACCTTGGCCGTAAGGCCGACCGTCCCGATAGCCCTGACCCATCATGCCGTTGCCGGGACCGTAGCCCGCACCGGGTCCACCGCCCGGACCAAACATGGCGGTCATATCAATCAGCGAGACCTTCACGGTCGCTTGATCGGCCGCGCCGGCAGGCGACATCAGTGTGAGCGAAAGTGCGAACGCCGCTAGAGCCGCGCATGGAAAACGACGCATGGAATACCACTCCTGTATTGGTTCGTCGTTATGGTCCTTCACGCCTGCGCCTGGCCAGTTGCTTTGATTTAAAGCAACTGGCCAACGCGATGCGCGTAGCGTTCGAAGCCACAGCCAAAAGTGCTCAAATGTGCAGCGTCTGCTTGCGGTTGCCGGCTCAGCCGGTCTACACAAAGCGAACGAAAATACTTCACCAGTAGCCGCGACGGCGACCAAAGTATCCTCCGCCGCCGAAGAGCACAAAGAGCACAACGATAATCAAGAGCAGTTCCATTGGAAGCCTCCTTTAGAGTGAGGCGTCGCGGTGATGTGTTACCAACAGCACCCGCGATGATCGGCGCCGTTTCAGACCCTATTGATTGGCTGAATACGCACCTCAACGCGCGCGGAGCCAAAAAGGTTCCAGTTATAATGGCTGCTTTGGGTCATTAGCGGAAATTAAGACCTTACACTCCGGCGTCCGCTTTCCCATCAAAAGCTGACACCCGAGGCGCCCAGCAAAGCGTCTTTCGGAAAATTCTCTTGCGCGTGTCACCGGGTTATGAAGGCCGCCGACTTTCGTCGTCGGCACGATGCGCCTCTCGCAAAGGGAGATGGGACACGTGCTGCCAGCAGCAAAGCTTCGCTCCAAAGCGAACCTGCGCTAGCCCATCGCGAATTCGTCTTTGCGATGCGCCCAGCCGGTGATGCGCCCCTCGAGCAGAGAGAATCCGGCGTAGAGCGCGACGCCCATGAAAGCGAGGATCATGAGCCCGGCGAACACCAAAGGCACGTCGAAATTCGACGAGGCGATCATCATGACGTTGCCGATGCCGCGGTTCGACGCCACGGTTTCCGAAATGACGGTGCCGACGAAGGCCAAGGTGACGGCGACCTTCAGCGAGGCAAAGAAATAAGGCATGGTGCGCGGCAGGCCGACGTTCCAGAGAATGTCGAGCTTGCTCGCCCGCAACGCCCGCATGACGTCTTCCAGCTCGGGCTCGGTGGTGGCCAGGCCGGTCGCGACATTCACCACGATCGGAAACAGGCTCATGATCATGGCGGTGAGGATCGCCGGGATCGCGCCGGAGCCGAACCAGAGAACGAAGATCGGCACCACCGCTACTTTCGGAATCGAGGCGAAACCGATCAGCAGCGGATAGGCCACGTCGTAGGCCAGACGCGACGAGCCGATGAAGACCCCGAGCGCAACGCCGATCACGATGCCAAAGGCAAAGCCGACCAAAGTCGTATAGAGCGTCTGCAGCGTATGCGGCAACAGCGCCGGCGCGCGCTCAACCAATGTCACGGCGATCTGGCTCGGTTTTGGCAGCACGATGTCGCTGACATTGAACAGCCAGCACAGCACTTCCCACAGCACAAAGAAGCCGATGATGAGCAGGACCGACCAGACGCGGCGGCGCATTTGCGGTTCCATCATACGGTCTCCTTCACCGGACGGGCAGACACGATCAATTCGCGCAAGCGTTGCGTCATGGACACGAATTCCGGCAGATAGGACATCTCGATGGTGCGCGGGCGCGGAAACGGCACGGCTGCGTCGTCAATGATCTGGCCCGGCCGCGTGCGCATCACGCAGATACGGTTGGCGAGATAGCCTGCCTCTTTCAGGTCGTGCGTCACCAGCAGCACGGTCGGCTTGAGCCGCATCCACAATTCCTGCATGACGGCCCACAGTTCCTCGCGCGTGAATTGGTCGAGCGCGCCGAACGGCTCGTCGAGCATCAGCAATTGGGGTTCATGCACCAGCGCGCGGCAGAGCGAGGCGCGCTGCAACATGCCGCCGGACAATTGCCAGGGATGCTTGTCGCCGAAGGCGCCGAGACCGACCTCCTTCAACAGCGCATCGGCGCGGTCGCGGAACTCGGTCTTGCGTTTGCTTGCGTATTCCTGGCGGAACGGCGGCACGATTTTGAGCGGCATCATCACGTTGTCGCGCACCGTCAACCACGGCAGCATTGTCGGGTTCTGGAAGGCCATGCCGACGCGCACCGGCTCGGCGCCGACTTCGCGGCCGGCGACATAGACATAGCCTTCGGTGGCCTTGATCAAGCCTGTCACCAGCTTGAGAATGGTGGACTTGCCGCAGCCTGAGGGACCGACCAGCGCGACGAAATCGCCCTGATCGATGCGCAGATTGGTGAGGCCGAGCGCCATGATCTGCTTGTCGCCGCGCCCGTAAGTCAGCGTTACTTTTTCCAGTTCGACGAAGGCCTCGGCGTGTAGCGGTCCTTCCTTGCTCATGCCCGCGCTCGCGCTCTTGGGGGACCGCCGGTAATCGCGCGCATCGTGTGTTCGGCATTGCGCACCACCGGCGCCGGCATCTCCTGGATCGTGTGCACCGACCGGCCCCAGCCTTTGCTGCCGGCGACGAGTTCGCGGTTCTTCATGACGAAGCGGCCGCGTACCAAAGTGTGGACCGGCAGTCCCTGAACCCGCCGGCCGTGCCAAGGCGTGATCTTCGAGCGCGAATGCAATGTGGCGTCGTCGAGCGTCATGGCGCGCGACAGGTCGACCATGGCGATGTCGGCGTCGGCGCCGGGCGCGAGCGAACCTTTGCGCGGATAAAGTCCCCAGATGCGCGCCGGGTTGAAGGCGGAGAGCCGCACATAATCCGTGATCGAGATGCGGCCGCTGTTCACTTCCGTCAGCATCAGCGGCATCTGCGTCTCCACGCCGGGGAAACCGCAATCGACCGTCCAGATGTCGTTGCGGGTCTTTTCCTCCGGCGCGTGCGGGGCGTGATCGGTTGCTATGAGATCGATCGTTCCGTCCTTGATCGCCGCCCAGAGCGGGGCCTGGTTGCGCGCCTCGCGCACCGGCGGGTTGACGGCGATGACACCGGGGAAGCGCGCGTAATCGTCGGTCGACAGCATCAGGTAATGCGGACAGGTCTCGCCGGTGACGTCGACGCCGCGGGCTTTGGCGTCGCGCAAGGGCCGCAGCTCGTCGGCCGACGAAATGTGCAAGATGTGGATGCGCGCGCCGGTCCATTCCGACAGGATCGTGGCGCGGCTCACCGCCTCCACCGCCACCACCGGCGGCCGCGCGGCCAGATGCGCGAACTGGTCGGCCTTGCCGGCTGCCATCAGCCGGGTCTGGCGGCGCTCCATGATGGAGTTGGTTTCGGCGTGCAGCGAGACGCGCTTGCCGGTCGGCGCCACCACTTCGAAGGCTTCCAGCATGGCGCCGGTCGAGGGCGACGGGATCTTGCCGAAGGTGTTGCCCATATAGAGCTTGAAACCGATCACGCCGACCTCGATCAGTTCGGGCACGTTCGCGATGGTTTCGTCGCCGAGCAAGCCATAGAGTCCGAAGTCCACATGAGCCTTCGAAGCCGCGATTTTGTGCTTTTCGACCAGGATTTCGGCCGTTCCGGTCGGCGGAATGGTGTTGGGCATGTCGAAAACGCACGTGACGCCGCCGCAGGCCGCCGCCGCGGTGCCGCTGTCCCAGTCCTCCTTGTGCGGGTAACCCGGATCGCGCAAGTGCACGTGCACATCAATCGCCCCCGGCAGGACATGCAGGCCGGACGCGTCGAAAACCTCTTTTGCCGGCGGCATGCCGTCGAAAGAACCGACCGCCAGAATGCGGCCGTCCTTGATGGCGAGGCTGGCATCCAGCACCGTATCCGGCGTCACCAGCGTGCCGTTGCAAATCACGAGGTCGGCGGTCAAGGCGCTCATTCCATTTATCTCACAGCATGGCCCAGCCGCCGTCGACCGGCAAATCGACACCGGTGATCTGGCGCGACACGTCGCTGGCCAGGAACAGGCAGGCCTCGGCGACGTCAGTGTCGGTGGTCACGCGCTTAAGCGCGTATTCAGAGGCGTGGCGCTGCATGGCCTCTTCGACGCTGATGCCGAGTCGATTGGCCATGTCGGCGCACACTTTCTCGCGAAAGCGCGGGCCGTCCACCATGCCCGGCGCCACGCAATTGACGTTGATGTTGTACTGGCCGACCTCGAGCGCAAAGCTCTTGGTGATGCCGCGCAGGCCCCATTTCGAGGCCGAATAGGCCATGCGGCCGGCACGCCCGCGCATGCCGAAGGTGCCGCCGACATTGACGATCTTGCCGTAGCGTTGCGCAATCATGATCGGCAATGCCGCGCGCATGGTGTGGAAACAGCCATTCATATTGAGCCGGACAATGTCGTCGAATTCTTCGGGCGTGGTCTCGACTCCGCTCTTGCCGACCGGCCCGGAGCCGCCCGCAACATTGATCAGAATATCGACGCGGCCGTCATAAGTTTGCCGGGTCTTGTCCGCGGCCTCCTCGCATTGCGCGGCATCGGTCAGGTCGCAAGGCAAAACGATCGCTCGCCCGCCCCGCTCCTTGACCGCGGACGCGACCGGCTCGATCGCCGCCGTGTCACGACCGAGAAGCGCAAGCAGCGCGCCTTCTTCGGCAAAGGCCATGGTGATGGCCGCGCCCATGCCCTTGGCCGGCCCGGTGATCATCGCGACCCGGCCATTGAGTTTGAGATCCATTGCCACGTCCCGTTGCGCGACCGCCGATAGAAAAGCCGCCCCTCCTGTGTCGGAGGAGCGGCTGTCTTGATGTCAATCAGAACAGCTTCTTTGGCAGTTCAGATGCCGGTGGCATAAATTTGTCAGTGTAGATTTCATCGACCGATGGGGTCCGCGGCAATTTCTGCGCGTCGACCAGAATCTTGATCGACTTTTCGAGCCGCGCCTTGTCGACGTTGCCGAGGCCGATCTTGGCGATTTCAGGCGAGTTCATTTCATCATGCAAGGTCGCCGTGAAACGCTCGAGTTCGACGTCCTTCTTGATCAGCGGTTCGCGCTTGGCGACCGCATCGACGGCGGCGGCCGGGTCCTTGAGCGCGTCCTCGACACCGTGATTGATCGCCGCGATCAGGCCTTTGACCACTTCAGGATGCTCCTTGGTGAGCTTCTTGGAGACGATGATCGCGTTTGAATAAAGATCCATGCCGAAATCGCCGTATCGAATGTAGCGGATGTCCTTTTCGGGCACGTGCATCAGCTTGGCGGAGAAGCGGATGGTGTTGACGTAACCGAACACGCCGGCAACTTGCTTGTTCATCAACATCTGCTCGCGCAGGCTCGGCTGGAAGTTGGTAATCTTGATCTTGCTGCAATCGATCTTGGCAACCTTGCAGAAGGCCGGGAACAATTTGAGCGCGCCGTCGCCGGGCGCACTGCCGAGTGTCTTGCCTTCCAGGTCTTTCGGCGTCTTGATGCCGCTGTCCGCGCGGACCGCGATGGTGAAGGGCGGCTGGTTGTACATGACGTAAACAGCAATCGGCGCTTCCGCCGGCTTCTGTGCAGCGAACTGAATCAGCGCGTTGATGTCGCCGAAACCGACATCATACGTGCCGCTCGCAACCAGCGGGATCGGCGCGCCCGACCCCCTGCCCTGGTCCATCGTGAGGTCGATACCGGCCTTTTTAAAGTAGCCGCGATCCTGCGCCAGGAAGAACCAGCCCTGCGGGCCCTGATACTTCCAGTTCAGGATCATCTTGAGCTTCATCGGCTCGGCGGCGGAGGCCGGACCGGTCGCGGCGAGCGGGCCGCAAAGCCCGATCGCAGCCGTCAGGGCGATCGTGATGGAACGGACGTTCAATTTCATAGCGCACTCCTCATGTCGAAGCGTGTTGACGTTCGACCAGGCGTTGGGTCCGGCAATCCGTTCGCCAGGTGACTGTGCCGCCGGGCGACGGCGGGGATATGGTCGTGCAAAGCAAGAACCATGCAAGCGGTCCAGCCCGGGCGTGATGGCCAAGCCTAGCCGCTACAGGCGTTGCCAACTAATGCTGTCTTTTTGCTAGACTGGTGCCGAAAATGCATCACTCATAAACTGACCCTAAACCAATGAAACATTTGCGTATTCTCAGCTATGTCAACGAGGTCGCGCGCACCGGTTCGATCCGAAAGGCCGCGGAGCGGCTCAATGTCACCGCCTCGGCGGTCAACCGTCGGATCGCCGACCTCGAAGAAGAACTTGGTGCGCCTTTGTTCGAGCGCCGGCCGCGCGGCGTGCGGCTGACCGCCGCCGGCGAAGTGTTCGTTCATTACCTGCGGCGGCAGGCCGGCGACGCCGAGCGCATGCGCTCGCAGATCGAGGATCTGAAAGGTTTGCGCCGGGGCACGGTGCGTATCGCCTGCAGCCAGGCGCTCACGTTCGATTTCCTGCCGCGCGTCATCGCCGAGTTCCGCCGCGCGCATCCGATGGTCGCCTTCGATGCAAAGGTGGTCGACCACGAATACGCCATGGCGGCGCTGGCGGCCTTCGACGTCGATCTCGTGCTCGTTTTTCGGCCGCCGTTCCTCGCCAACTTTCAGCCGCTGATGACGCTCGAACAACGCCTTGTCGCCTTGATGCCGAAGGAGCACCCCCTCGCCGCCAAGCGCAAGCTGCGTTTGCACGACTGCGCCGCCTATCCGCTCGCCCTGCCCGAACCTTCGATCGGCGGCCGGCAGTTACTGGACGAGGTCGCGGCCCGCACCGGCCTTCGGTTCAACATTGTCGCGGAATCGAATTCGTTTGAACTCTTGCGCGGCCTCGTCGGCCACGCCGGGCTCATTTCATTTCAAATCCGCATCGGCACCGCCGAACGCAACAAGCTCGGGCTGGTCGTACGCGAGATCGACGACCGCGATCTGCCCAACGCCAACCTCGTCTTCGGCCGCTTGCGCGACCGCAACCTGCCGGTCGCCACCGCGGTGTTTGCGGAGCGTGTCATCCATAAGCTCGAAGCGATCGCGGGCGAACGAACGTCCACACCGGCCGCGCGTGCAAAGGGCTCGGGGCCCAACGCAGCCAGTCCCTCGTCCGCAATGCGCAAGACGCCGGTTGTCCAAACCTAGATCGCCAATTGCCGGTAGAAAAAACAAGTATAGGTTCATAGCGAAAAGGCAGCTAATAACGACCCCTAAAAGCAGCGTGAAAATGCGTTCGCCTTGCTAATATGACGCTTCCATCGCGGAGGAAACAGGATGAGTGATAAGCGAAAGGTCATCGTCACGATCGCCCCCACCGGAGGCATGGCCAGCAAAAAGCAGAACCCGAACATCCCAACGCAGCCGCAGGAAATCGCCGACGACGTCCATCGGTGCTACAACGCGGGCGCCAGCATCGTTGCTGTCCATGCGCGTCGCCCGGATGATCTTGCGACGTGCAATCCCGATATCTATCGGAGCATCAACGAGCGCATTCGCGCCAAGTGCGACATCATTATCAACAATTCGACCGGCGGCGGCATAACCGGAGACATGGTGCGGCAAAATCCCGACGGCACCTACGAACTCATCTGGGAAGAGCGCCTGAAGGGTATGGAGGCGGGCGCCGAAATGTGCACGCTCGATCCAACGACGGTCATGTGCAACTTCGAAGGTCGTGAAATTCTCATGAACACGGCTCCATCACGTTGCCGTACGCTCGCAGCGATGATGAAAGAACGCGGCATCAAGCCGGAATGGGAAGTGTTCAGTCCCACTCATCTGCTGCAGGACGTCACGACACTGTTAAACGCCGGGCTCGACGAGCCTCCGTATTTCATCAACTTTGTGCTCGGCGCCGAGCGCGGGTTCCAGGGGGCGATGCCGTATTCCCCGAAAATCCTGCAGTCCATGGTCGAACTGATGCCTGAAAATGCCATCTTTAACGTCAGCGCTATCGGCATTGCCCAGTTGAATGCGGCACTGCAATCGCTGCTCTTAGGCGGTCACGTTCGCGTCGGTCTTGAAGACAATCTCTATTTTGCGCGCGGCGAGCTGGCGTCGAACGTTCAACTGACCGAACGCATCGTGCGCATCATCCGCGAACTGGGCATGGAACCGGCAACGCCCGCAGAGGCTCGCGCCGTCATCGGCCTACCAAGAGCAAAACCGAAATCTGCGGCCGCCTAGCCTTGTCAGTTGCTAGGGACTCCCTGCAAGCGGCGCGGGCCCCGCATCAGTTTCGACGTCGATTTTAGACGCCGGCCGGGGCATCGCTCCCTCGCCATGCCGGCGTCGATTGACAAGCCTTAATCGCTCCTTATGATATCTAACTAGATAGTTAAAGGCCGGCATGATTACTGGAACCACCCAACTTTACGCGATTATCGGCGATCCGATCGCGCACGTGCGCACGCCGATGGCGTTCAACGATTATTTCGCCGCCCGCAAGATCGACGCGGTGTGCCTGCCGATCCATATCCGTCCGCGATGGCCTGCCGCGCGGCTGGGAAGGACTAAAGTCGATCGCCAACCTTAAGGGGCTTCATCGTCACGGCGCCGCACAAGCAGGAGTTCGGCGCAGCTGTGCGACAAACTGGTTCAAGACGGCGCCTATACCCAGGTCGTCAACACGGTGCGGCGCGAATCCGACGGAAAATTTATCGGAACCCTGCTCGACGGCCGCGGCTTCGTCGCCGGCCTCAAATCGCACGGACACAAAGTCGAAGGCCGCAGCTTCTATATCGCGGGAGCCGGCGGCGCCGGGACCGCGCTTGCCTATGCGCTGGCGGCGAGTGGCGCCAATGCGATTACGATCCACAACCGGACCCGTTCGAAGGCCGAGAAGCTGGTGGCTGGCGTCGCCAAGGCGTTTCCAAATTGCAAGGTCAAACTTGGTACCAGCCAATGCCTCAGGCCATGACGTCGCGATCAACGCGACGTCGCTCGGGCTGAATCCCGACGACGGCCATTCGTTCGATCTGTCGAGCGTCGACAAATCGTCTTTGGTGGCTGAAGTAGTCATGAAGCCGGAGCTGACTCCGCTCCTGATCGCGGCGACGGAACGCGGCTATGCGATCCATTTCGGCATCCATATGCTCAACGGCCAATTGGAACTAATGATGGAATTTCTCGGCGTTTGCGGCACGCCCCACCGCTAACGTCACCTCTCGCACCGGGAGAAATGGGCAACGCGATGACTTATGTCGTCACCGAAAATTGCATCAAGTGCAAATATCTTGACTGCGTGGAAGTCTGTCCTGTCGACTGCTTCTACGAGGGCGAGAATATGCTCGTCATCCATCCCGACGAGTGCATCGACTGCGGTGTGTGCGAGCCGGAGTGTCCGGCGGAAGCGATTAAGCCGGATACCGAACCCGGCCTGGAACAATGGCTGGAGCTCAACGCCAAATATTCGCTGACTTGGCCGAACATTGCCGAGAAAAAGGAACCGCCCGCGGACGGCAAGGAGTTCGACGGCGTGCCGGACAAATTCGATAAGTATTTCAGCCCAGAACCCGGGCTATGACAGCGATCGCTCTCGCCGAACAACTGGCCGCCGCCCGCGGCAAAGCGCGTATGCTTGATGTGCAGTTGTGGCGTGACGCGATCACGAGCGTCGCCGACGCATATGCGGTGCAGTCGGAACTCGTGCGGCTCGCCGGCGGCAGCGTGCGCGCATGGAAGGTGACGGCGCTCTCGCTTGAGCAGCAAAAAGGGTATCGTAGCGATAAACCGGTCGCCGGCGCCCTGCTCGCACGATTCGTCCAAGAGACACCGGCCGAACTGGCGCTGAGCCAATTCGTGACGCCGCTCCTCGAATGTGAAATCTCGTTCCTGCTCGGCCGCGACCTTCCGGCACGCGAACAGCCCTATCGCCGCGTCGACATCGAGGCCGCAATCGAGGCTATCGTTCCGGCCTTGGAAATTGCCGATTGCCGATGGCCGGCGGACGCGCCAGATCTTCTCAAACTCGCCGACGACATGGGCAACGGCGCTTTCATCACCGGCAAACCGACGTCGAACTGGCGGGTGATCGATCTGACCGGCATCGGCATCGTGCTCGCTTATGACGGAACGGCCATCGAACACGGGAACGCCGCAAAGATCCTCGGCGATCCGCTGCTGGCGGTAAAGATGCTCGCCGATGCGCAGCCGCTGCCAGCCGGGGGCCTGAAATGCGGGCAGATCGTCACGACCGGCACCTGCATCACGCCCGTTGCACTTAAGCGGGGCCGCTACGACGCCGATTTCGGCCAACTCGGCACGATATCGCTGACCATTCGCTAGAAATTGACGCTAAATAGGTCGCTAGAATTTGGCGTCGCGTTTTTCCTGAAAAGCCTTGATGCCTTCGAGCCGCGCATTGTCGGACATGCAGATGGTGTGCAGTTCGTTCTCGTAGCGCAGCCCCTGCTCGAGCGACATCGACAGCGCCGCGCGTACGCCCGCCTTGACCGCCTGCGTCGCGACCGGGCTGAACGAAGCAATCTTTTGCGCCAACGCCATCACACGCTGTGCAACATCGGTATCCTCGACCACTTCCTCGACGAGACCGATCTGCAGCGCGGTATTGGCGTCCACCGGCTCGCCCGTGAGCAGGAGCCGCATCGCTTGCCCGACGCCCACCAGGCGCGGCAACATCTGCGAAGCGCCGCCGCCGCCGATCCAGCCGCGCGTCACCTCCGGCCCGCCAATCTTGGCGCTGCGGCCAGCGACGCGAATATCGGCGGCGATCGCGATTTCCATGCCGCCGCCGAGCACCCAACCCATGAGGCCGGCAATCACCGGTTTGCGAATATCGCGCACCAGCGCGGCATATTCGACCCGATCGCGAAATGCCAGCACATCGGTAATGTTGGCGAGCAGATTAAGATCGCTACCGGCCGAAAAAGCCCGCTCACCCGCGCCCATGATCGTGACGACACGGATATCGCCGTTCGCGTCGATCTCCTTGCAAATGCTTTGTAACTCGGCCGTCATCGCCGGTGTGATGGCATTGAGCTTGTCCGGGCGATCGAGGAGGATTTGCCCAATGCCGTCGGTGACAGAAAGCGTGACGCGCGCCATTACGAAGCCTTCGTTGTATTGGTATCGGCGCGCCGCTCGACTTCCTTGAGGATGCCGGAAACGTCGTTTCCTGTGCCGAACTTTTCGATCATGCTCGAGAACATGCCGACCAAACAGTCGAGCAACGTGAAATGCAATCCCGATTTGGCCGCAAGCGCCTGGGCCGTGCGCAAATCCTTGAGCTCGTATTCGGCAGGACCACCTGGCACAAAATTCCGCTCGATCATCCGCTGGCCGTGGATGTCGAGGATTTTGGAGTCGGCGAAGCCTCCCATCAACGCGCTACGAAACGCGGCCGGATCGGCGCCACCGCGCACCGCGAAATGCATCGCCTCGGCGACCGCAACCATAGTGGCGCCGACGATGATCTGATTGGCGAGCTTCGTCATCTGGCCAGTGCCAACAGGCCCGATGTGGGTAACACGGCCCAAAGCGGCAAACACGTCGGCTAGCCGCTCGACCACCGGGCGTTCGCCGCCGGCCATAATGGCAAGCGTGCCATCGCGCGCGCCAGGTTCTCCGCCCGACACCGGCGCATCGAGATAGGCGACGCCGGCGGCGGCGGCGCGCTTACTCTGCTCCTGGCAGGTTTCGACCGGAATAGAGCTCATCACCACCAGCGCGCTGCCCGGCTTGAGCGTTCCGAACGGGGTGCGGCCCGCGCGATCCGGGGAAAACATCACCTCCTCGACGACCGGGCCGTTGCTCAGCATCACGATAACAGCTTCAGCATCCCTACAAGCCGCGGTCGGACTGTCGGCAACCTGCACGCCGAATTCTGCGAGTCTTTCTGCCTTACCGCGGTCGCGGTTCCAAACCGTCACGGCGAAGCCGGCTTGCGCCAGCCGGCGCGCCATGTGCCCGCCCATGATACCGGTGCCGATCAGCGTGATCTGTCGGACGGTTGTCATGGCCGGTTATGCCGACAAAGCTTTCTTCACCGACGCAAGTTGCTTGAACTCCGGCGACTTTTTGTAATGGGCATCGAGTGGATAGCAGCCGGAGACAATGTCGTTACGCGGCGCGGTCGTGCAATCGCTGAAGGTGCGGCAATAACGCTTCTTCTGTAGCGGCTTGCCTTGCCGGATATCATTCAGCAGTTCGGGATAGGCGAGCACCATGCGGCCGATGCCGACGATGTCGACCCACCCCTTGCGAACCACCGCCTGCGCGACATTCGGGAAGAACTCCTGGAGATAGGTGTAACCGCTACCCATGAAGCACATATCCGGGAACGCGGCTTTGAGATCGCGCACGATCGTAAGATGGCGCATCACGCCGACGAAGGGATCTTCCGGTGGATGATAGCCGTCGGACGGCGGGTAGAGCGCCGGACGGATAATGTGCGGATTATAGTAAGGGCTGGCGAGCGTAACGTTGACGAAGTGAATTCCGAGGCCGCGCATGATTTCGAGGACGGCCTTCGGCTCGGTAAGGTCGGGCTCGAGCGGATTGTTCGGATTGGCGCCGAAGGCGTATGAGTAAGGCAGCTTGGTCTCTTCCGGAATACCGGGCCCGAGCGCACCGGGCGCCGAGCGTGCCGGATCCGGTTTGAACGGCAACGAATCGACGGCACTCAGCCGAACAGCCATCTTGAGGCCGGGCGCTTCGGCGCGGATACCTTCCACCACCTCGCGCAGGAAGCGCGTGCGGTTTTCCAGGCTTCCGCCATAAGGTCCCGGGCGATCAACCGCGCTCAGAAACTCGTGCGCGAGATAGCCGTGACAATGCTTGATATCGACGAAGTCGAAGCCGCACTGCTGCGCGCGTTTGGCGGCAACCACAAAGTCCTGCACCAACCGCTTGATCTCGTCGTCGGAAATTGGCTGCCGGTCGGCCGGCAAACCGAACTTGCGGTCAAGCAGCGGGTGATGATAGGCGACGACCGATTCAAACTTCGTGTTGTCGTTTGGCTTGCAGAAGCGGCCGGAATGCGTGAGCTGGAGGCCGATCACGACATCGTCGCCGCTCTCGCCGGTCGCCTCCTTGTGCGCGGCGACGACGCTTTCGCGCATCTCTGCGATGTCCCGTTGGCTCTCTGCCGTCATGATCAGCTGCTTGGGATTGGCGCGGCCGTCCGGCCGCACCGCGCAGGCTTCCCCGCCCCAAACCAGCTTTGCGCCGGTCAGTCCGAAGCGCCGCCAGCGCCGCCGTGTGTTGTCGGAGGGGCGCCCGTCGCGCTGGCAATCCCAGCCTTCCATCGGATGCACCGCAAGACGGTGGCCGATCTTCATGCCGTCGACTTCGACCGGCGAGGCTAGCGGCGACTGCGGCCCATGCGCGACGATGTCGTCACACGGCATGTCAAGTCCGAGCGATTGTACGTAATTGCGAAAACCAGTGACCCCGTCGAGAGAGCCCGCCTTTGGATAGTCGCCAAACTTCATGATCCCTCCCCTGATCCGGTCACCGGATCGAAATGTCCGGCTATCTCATTTCGCCCTGACAAACGCCAGGATGACGTCGACGCAATGTTTGCGCCGCATTTTCTGTTCACTTTCACTGAGCAATGGCCGTCCGAATGTCGCCGACAACGTGGCGGCGTTGGAAAAATAGAAATAACTCTCCGCCGACATGGATAGATAAAGATGCAGTGGATCGATGCCGGGACGGATCACGCGTTTCGCCACGCCAGCGGCAAGCACCTTGCGAATCACCTCGACCAACGAAAGGTTCATGTCACGCAATTTGCGCGACTGTTTGAGATATTTTGCGCCGAGCATGTTTTCGCCGCTGAGCAGCGGGATCATCAGCGGATGCGCTTGGCAATAGTCGAACTTGAACTCGACCAGCCTCTTGATCGCGTCGAGCGGTTCCAGATCTGTCAGGTTGAGTTCCCGCTCGGTTTTGCGCATCGCGATATAGGCACGCTCGAGCACTGCCAGATACAGTTCCTCTTTTGAACCGAAGTAATAATAAAGCATCCGCTTGTTGGCACCCGCCTGATCGGCGATGACGTCGACGCGCGCGCCCGCGAGGCCTTTGTTTGCAAATTCGATTTCGGCAGCCGCCATGATCATCTGCTGCGTTCGTTCCGCATCCCGCACCGGCTCGAGACGCGTTTTTGTTTTTCCGGACGAACCGGATTTTTTTGATTTCGATGTGACGGCGAGCGTCATCAGGATGCTCCTACGGGCTTGAACCGTTCGAGGCGTGCGGAGCGCGCCGGATGCCGGTTCGCCGCAATTGTAGCAGACAGGTTCATCGGTTCGGTTCGGAAAATCCGTTCGTCCATCGTTTTGACGTTTGGCGATACGTCAGGCCGAAACTGCATTTGTGCAATGATATCGCG
Organism: uncultured Pseudomonadota bacterium; assembly: GCA_963720835.1. Lineage (GTDB taxonomy): Bacteria > Pseudomonadota > Alphaproteobacteria > Rhizobiales > Xanthobacteraceae > Pseudolabrys. The sequence goes on from CAVRHC010000026.1 coordinate 127,913, forward strand.
ATCGAGATCGATACCCGGCGCCATCTCAATCAGTTCAAGTCGCCCAGAATCGTTACGCCGGAAGACAGCGCGCTCAGTCACATAAAGTGCGCGCTGGGCATTACGGGCGGCAAGCGGACCTGAGTAAGTCACCTGCTCGACCGCACGTACGAATTTCTTCTCCGTACCTTCACGCATGATTCGCGTTCGGCCGCCGGGCCAACTGATGTCAAGACCGCCGGCGGTGAAGGTGCCGCTGAAGACGATGGTTTTGGCGTTCTGGCTAATGTTGATAAAGCCGCCCGGACCGATGATACGGCCGCCGAAGCGGCTGACATTGACGTTGCACCGCTCGTCAACTTCGGCGAACGACAGAAATGCGAGATCGAGGCCGCCGCCGTCGTAGAAGTCGAACTGATAGGGCTGATCGACCATCGCTTGATAGTTGCGGCCCGCGCCCGGCTCGTTGCCCGTGGCCGGTGCACCGCCGATCAGCCCCTGTTCGTTGGTGAGGACGACGGCATCGAGCGACCCCTCCTCGGCGGCGATCGAGGCAATGCCGGTCGACACGCCCGAACCCAGATTGCAGATGGCATCGGGGAACAGTTCTAGCGCCGCACGGCGGGCGATAACTTTCCGCGGCGAGAACGGCAGCGCGGCAATGCTCTTGAGCGGCACTTTCATTTCGCCTGCGTAGGCCGGATCGTGCACGGTGAAGAATGTTTGCGTCTGATCCGGATCGACCACGATCGCATCGACCAGCATGCCAGGGATTTTAACCTGCTTGGGCGCCAGCGTTCCGCGCAGCGCCATTCGCTTGACCTGTGCGACTACAATTCCGCCGCAGCGGCGGGCCGCCTGCGCCATCGAGATCATCTCGCCAAAGACCGCCTCATGCTCCATCGTTATGTTGCCATCTTCATCCGCGGTGGTGCCGCGCACAAATGCAACGTCGATGTGAAAAGGCTTGAAGAACAGATAGTCCTTGCCGCCGATATCGATCAACTCGACCAGATCTTCCTGCGCGCGCGCGCTCTGGCGGCCACCGCCGTGGCGCGGATCGACAAAGGTGTCGAGCCCGACATGGGTGATAAGGCCAGGCCGGCCGGCTGCCATTTCACGGGTCAACTGTGACAAGCAACCCTGCGGCAAGGTATAGGCCTCGATTTCGTCTGCGGCGGCCATGCGCTCGACCGGCGGCGAGTCGACCAACGTTCCACAAACCACGCGCTTCAATAGGCCGGGATGGGCAAGGTGGCCGATACCGCGCTCGGCGCGATCACCGAGGCCAACTGGATGCACAGTGGTGATATTGCGCGGCGCACCCTCAGCCTTGAAGCGCCTGGCGACGGCCGCAATCAACGTGTCCGGCACCGAATGGCCTGCGCCTGAGCCGCCGATTAGAATTGTGTCGTTATCGGCCACCAGACTTGCAGCCTCATCCGCGGTCAGGACGCGTGCCGCCATTTTCTATCCACACGCCGCGACGCCATGCGTGCGCATAACGTCGTTCAATCGCGCAACCGCAAGATCGGGGTCGCGGATGAGACCCGCCGCATCGGCGAGCTTGAAGGCTTCGATCAAATGCAGGAGCGAGCGTGCGCTCTGCTGTCCGCCGACCATGACAAAATGCGACTGATGGCCGTTGAGATAGGCGATGAAAACAACGCCGGTCTTGTAGAACCGGGTTGGCGCCTTGAAGATATGGCGTGACAGCGGAACGGTCGGCTCGAAGATCTTCCAGTACTGATCGAGGTCGCCGCGCGCGTGGGCGGCAAGCGCGGCGGAAGCCGCCGGCGCGATCACATCGAAAATGCCGAGCAGCGCGTGCGAAAAACCCTGCTCGTCGCCCGCGATCAGCTCGGCGAAATTAAAATCGTCGCCGGTATATGTGCGCACGCCTTGCGGCAACCGGCGGCGCATACGGATTTCCTTGTTCTTGTCGAGGAGCGAGAGCTTGACGCCGTCAACCTTGGCAGCGTGATCTGTGATGATGTCGACGCAGACATCCATCGCGGCAACATCATCGGCGCTGCCCCAGTAGCCGCTCAGCGCGGGATCGAACATATCGCCGAGCCAGTGGATGATCACCGGCTCGCGGACCTGCTCGAGAATGCGGCCATACACTTTCGCGTAGTCGTCCGGCGACTTCGCTGCGGCGACCAGCGCGCGGCTCGACATCAGGACGACACGGCCGCCAAATGCTTCGACCTCGGAAATCTGCTCTTCGTAAGCGCGGATTACGTCGTCGATCGTCATGGACGATGACGGCGAGAGATGATCGGTATTGACCCCGGAAAATACGACCGCGCCCGGGACCTCACGCGCGGCTTCGATAGAACGACGGATCAGTTCTTTCGCGTTCGGCCAGTCGAGTCCCATGCCGCGCTGCGCAGTATCCATTGCTTCTGCGACACCGAGACCGAGGCTCCATAGATAGCGCCGGTAGGCGATGGTCGCGTCCCAATCGATTGCAGGCGTGAGCCACGGATCGACATCTGCGAGCGGATCGGCAACGACATGCGCCGCGGCAAGGGCGATCCGGTCGAACTTACGCCCGCCGCTCTCGGCCCAGGTTTGCGGGCCGCGTAGCCGATACGCCTCGGTCCGGCCCTCGCGCGTCGGCAAATTCACAACCGGCATCGTTGCCACCGAAGTCGAACTTGAATAATTATCTAGTTAGTTATATAGCGGCCGCGCCAATTCTGTCAACGCAAGCGTACGACCACGAGACCCCATGAGCACGTTAAGCCAGGAGGTGGTCACCTCCGTACACCATTGGACTGACAGTCTTTTTAGTTTCACGACAACTCGTGATTCCGGCTTTCGGTTTCGCAACGGACAGTTCGCGATGATCGGAATGAAGATCGAAGGCCGCCCCCTGCTCCGAGCCTACAGTATGGCCAGCGCGAACTACGAGGAGCAGCTTGAGTTCTTTTCAATCAAGGTGCCCGATGGACCGTTGACGTCTCGGTTGCAGCACTTGCGGGTCGGCGACAGCATTCTGATCAACGGAAAGCCGACCGGCACGCTCGTACTCGACAACCTGCTACCCGGCCGACATCTCTATCTGATGGCCACGGGCACCGGTCTCGCGCCGTTTCTGAGCATCATCAAGGATCCCGAGACCTATGAACGCTTCGACAAGGTCGTTCTGGTGCATGGATGCCGGCTTGTTTCCGAGCTTGCTTATAACCAGCTCATCACCGAGGAACTGCCCAACCACGAGTTTCTCGGCGAACTGATATCGGGAAAATTGATCTACTATCCGACGGTCACCCGCGAGCCGTTCCAGCACCGCGGACGATTGACCGATCTCATCACATCCAAGAAGCTCTTCGACGATATCGGCCTCGAAGCGCTGGACGTCGCTCATGACCGGGTCATGATCTGCGGCAGTCCGGCGATGATCGCCGAATTGGTCGAGATCGTCCGCGGTCTCGGCTTCCATGAAGGCAGCAGCAACGAGCCCGGTCACTACGTGATCGAAAAGGCGTTCGTCGAAAAATAGGCATTGCAGTCGCGAAAACGATTGCGCCGGACGGCGCTCAATCCATCGCCAATACGCCCTTCGATTTGAAGATCTTGCGGATATGGGTCGCGTATTCTCCAAACTTCGGCGACATCTGATCGAGCCGTCGCGGCCGCGGTAAATCGATATCAATCACTTCGACGATACGTCCCGGCCGCGGTCCCATGACGACCACGCGGTCGGCCAGCAGCACTGCTTCTGGAATACTGTGCGTGATATGGAGCGCTGTCTTGCGCGTTTCCATCCACAGCCGCTGGATATCCATTGAAATTTGTTCACGGGTAAGCGCATCGAGCGCGCCGAACGGCTCGTCCATCAGCAGCATTTTCGGTCCGTGCACCAGGGCCCGGCAGATCGACACACGCTGGCGCATGCCGCCCGAGAGTTCGTACGGCTTTTTCTTTTCGAACCCCGAAAGCCCGGTTGCTTTTAAGAGATCCAGCGCGATCGGCTCGTATTTGGCGCGATTCATCTTGCGAATGTCGACCTGAAGCATGACGTTCGCCAGAACATCGCGCCAATCGAGCATGATGGATTCTTGAAACACGATGCCGACATCGGTCTGAGGCGCCTCGACCCGTGCGCCGCCGACCGTGATGGCACCCGAAGTATAAGGCTGCAGCCCGGCCACCATCTTCATGATCGTGGTCTTGCCGCAACCGCTTGGGCCGACAATGGCGACAAACTCGGATTCCTTAATGTCGAGATTGATGTCGGAGCAGGCTTCGATCTCACCGCTTTTTGTTTGATAGGTTTTCGCGACGTTGTGCAGCCGGATGTAAGGCTCATTCATGGCTATCAATCCCGATGGCGTCTCAATCCGCGACGTCTGATCTGCCGGCAGAAAACGATTGCCGGCGCCCTCCCCGCAGAATTCCACCGCGAAGAGGTCGCCGGCAACAAGCCTTACTTTTTCGCCATGTAGGGAGGCTGTGACAGATACTCATTGGTGTAGTATTTGCTCACATCCTTCACGTCAGCCATCTTGGCAAATTTGTGCAGCAAGTCCTGGCTCTCCTGCCAGTCTTCCTTTGCGGACCAGAACATCGGCTTGCCCTTCGTATACTTGCTGTGAATGATCGTCATCGTGCCGTTGATCTCGAGCAATGCGATTTCCATGTTGAAAGCCGACGCGTGCTTCACGAAGATCTTGGCCGCCTCTTCGCGATTCTTGTCGGCATAGTCCCAGCCGCGCTGCGAAGCGCGCAGGAAGCGCCTCAATTTGTCGGCGTTTTTGGGATCTTTGACCCAGTCATTGTTGACAATGACGGCGCTCGAAAGCGTCGAAATGCCGGCCAAATCGTAAAGCCGGGTCCAGCCCATCTTAACGCCGGTCTTGAGCTGCATACGCGGGCCCTGGTCCATGAAATATCCCAACAGCGCGTCGGCCTGCTTGCTCAACACGGCCTGCTCCTTGGCCTGCGGGTTCGCCACCGTAATCATCTTCACGTCGCTGACCTTCATGTTGAGCTTGCCCATGAAGGCGGTGAAGATCGCAAGGCTGGCGTCGCCGGCTGTGATGGCGATGCGACTGCCTTTAATCTCCGACACCTTGGTTGGGCGCGCGGCGTCTGCCCGGTAGATGAAGGCCATCGGGCTCTGTTGCAATGCGACGCCAACCGCTTTGATCGGCATGCCGGCGTTGATGCCACGCATCATTGTCGCGGAATCGACATAGGCGACCGGATTGGTGCTGTTGGCAACCAGCTGCGACACCGTGGTCGAGCCACTGCCTTCGAGAATTTCGACGTCGAGCCCTTCGTCCTTGTAGAATCCCTTGTCAAGCGCGACGAAGAATGGCGCATGCTCGCCGTAAAGCGTCCAATTCAGCCGGAACGGGAACTTGTCAGCAGCCTGCGCACTGGCGCCGGCGGCAAACATCGATGCGGCTGCAAGCGCAGCCATCAACAGCTTGGTTCTCATAGACTTCATTGCCTTTCCTCCCTGATTAACTTCGTTGTTGCCGAAGCCGTTATTATCGCCACTTGTCCGCGCGGGTTTTCGCCGCGCGGGATTACTCACATAGTACCGGCCTCTTCGCGAATGCGATGCGTGACGTGCCACGGAATGAGCAGGCCCTCCAGCAATTCGACCAGATAGTAGAAGACAAAACCGATGATCGTCAGCGCCACGATGGTAGCGAACATCAGCGGCGTTTCCAGATTGGAATTCGTCACCAGCAGCAGATAGCCCAGGCCCTGGTCGGCGCCGACGAATTCGCCGACGACCGTTCCAGCGATCGCCAGGGTCGCCGCAACCTTCAGCCCGCTGAACAAATAAGGCAGGCTGGTCGGCAGGCGGAACTGCGTGAACACCTGCATCCGGGTTGCGCCCATCGAACGGGCCAAGTCGTGCATCTCCGGCGACATTGACCGCAAGCCAACCACGGCATCGATGACGATCGGGAAGAACGAAATCAAGAAAGCGACCAAAATCTTTGGTGTGGCGCCGACGCCGAACCAGACAAGGAACAAGGGGGCAATCGCGACCTTGGGAACGATCTGGAAAAAAAGCATCGTCGGCGTGACAAGTTCGTTAAAGACGCGCGACGACGTGATGGCGATTGCCAAAGGAACCGCCACACCGACAGCCAGCGCATAGCCAGCGATCATTTCATATACTGTCACCCAACCATGGTGCAGGAGATCTGGCAGCCGCTCGACGAATACGACGGCGATCGCTGTCGGCGTCGGCAGCAGATAAGGCGGCATCTTGTAGACGATGACGATCAGTTGCCACACCAGCAGGAACCCGAAAATTCCAACGAGCGGCGTGAGCTTTTTCAGAAAGTTCAGGCCAATCTCGCCCGCCGTGCCTGACTCTGATTTCGTGGAAGTACTCACGAGCGTCATCGTCCCCTTCCCGTTTTCAGCCTGCTAGTTCCATTTTCATCATCAGCCTAGCAAAGCCCTCATGCCGGTAAAACATCTCTCTCGCGCACAACCGGCGCCAATGATCTGAGGACGCGATCACTCGGTGTCACCCCGAGCCCCGCTCCGGTTGGTATCGGCATGACGTCGCCGCGCGCGCGGAATGACGCATCACTGGTGCCGCGATCGGCAATATATTGCGGACCGTTGAGCGCGGCCGGGTAGCCCAGACCGGCCCAGCCGAAGAAATGCGCCGATGCCGCCATCGAGAATTCGGGATCGGTCAAACCTGAGGCGAACAGCAGGAGCCCGTTGTCATGCAGCAGCTTCGCAATGCGCGAGGCGTGCCACAAACCACCGCAGCGTGCGACTTTCATTGCAATACCGTCGAGCATACCCAGCGCAATGAATTCACCCACCTCGACCGGCGACACGATGCCTTCGTCCATTAGAACAGGCAGCGCGCCGAGGCGCTTAAGCGTTTGATAATCGCGAATGCGATTCGGCGGCAGCGGCAATTCAACGGCCTTCAATCCGAGATCAGCCAGTTTCGGTGCCATCGCGACCGCCGTGTCGAGCGTGTAGCTGGTATTGGCGTCACACCAGTGGAACCCATCCGGCGCGAAGCGCATCACCGTTCGTACCAGTTCGAGATCGTAGTCTGGCGTCTGCGGCGGACCGACCTTGATGTTAAAATGCGAATAGCCAAGCGCGCGGCCCTGTTCGAGCAACTGTTCGGCACCGGCAATCGTGGGCGATTGCACGGTCCAGCTCAGTTTGACATCCGTGGCGTTCGTTCCAGTGAGGCTACCGCCCTCCAAAAGGCGACTCGCCGGCTTGCCCACCTGCTTGCCCCACAGGTCATAGCAGGCGAGATCGACCGCAGCCTTGCAGAGCGGTTGTCCAACGGAGAACGACGGCCGGATCGCGCGCTCCATGCGAGCGTGAATGTCAGCGATGTCGCGCGGATCGGCGCCGAGGATAGCGGGCGCCAGATAATAGCGCAGCGTACTCTCGACCAATTCGACGGTCTCATAGGTCCACGTCTCGACCGGAACCGACTGGCCATAGCCATTTAAGCCGCTCTCGTCGGTGAGACGCAGCAAAATCGTCGGACGCCCTGGCGTTTTGAAAAACTTGAACTCGCCGACCAGGGGATAGTCGACCCGCGCGATATCGACGGCGACAATGCGAGCCATCCGACGGCTTCCTCCCGATGTTCCTGGTCCTCCCTTATTTTGCGGTGCCCACGCGGGAGGTTGCCAAATAGTTTAACTATCTGGTTAGGTCGTTGCGAGCAAAAAATTCAGGCGTGGCCATACTGGCGCCGTCGAGGGGGCTGGCCCCGCAAAGAATCACGGCATACCAATGAGATATGTCCCACCCGCAAAGCCGGCTGCGTCATCCCACCGCGCCTTAGACGTCCGTATAAGCCCTGGGTGAAACCGACATGACAGCCGCCCCATCCTTCCGTATCAGCGACATCGAGTTGTACGAACGCGGCGTACGGCTGCGAATGCCGTTCCGCTTCGGTGTAGTGACACTGACCGAAGCGCCTCAGTGTTTTGTGCGAGTGCGGATCGAATACCCCGACGGGCGTTCACAATGGGGCGCCGCCGCCGAACTACTCGCGCCGAAGTGGTTCGACAAAAATCTTGCGCTATCGAACGAAGACAATTTCGACCAGCTGCGGCTGGCGCTGCGGCTCGCCGCGGAGGCCTATCTTGCTGGCAGCGCGAATACCGCTTTTGGGCATTTTGCCGCGCATTATGACGAACAAATCGCTGCTGGAGCCAAGAAAGACCTCAACAAGCTCGTCTCTAATTTCGGCCCGGCGCAGATCGACCGCGCTATTCTCGACGCGCTGTGCCAACTCGAAGGCTGTTCATTTTACGACGCGATGCGCGCGAACCTCGCAGGCATCGAACCGGCGCTTCTGGCGCAGCACGTCGGCGACCTCGACGGTTTCGCCTTGGGACCGTTTCTTGCGAGCCTGGCTCCAGCAGCGAGCGTTGCGGCGCGCCATACCGTAGGGCTGGTCGACGTCATCGGCGGGCACCCAAAGCAGGTCAATGACGGCTTACCGGAATCGCTAGAAGAAGTCGTCGCCACCTACGGTCACACCTATTTTAAGCTCAAGGTCGGCGGAGATCCGGCATCCGATCTAAAACGTCTGACCGACATCGCATCCGTGCTCGACCGTATCGCCGAGCCGTATTTCGTCTCGCTCGACGGCAATGAGCAATATAACGACCTCGACGCTCTGCTCGCACTGTGGCGGCTAATGAACGAGACGCCTGCCCTTATGCGATTGATCGCGAGCATCGCGTTCATCGAACAGCCGATCACTCGCGCCCATGCCCTCGACCGAGACATTTCAGCACTCTCGGTAGTAAAGCCGGTCATCATCGATGAGTCGGACGATGATTTCAGCGTCTTCCCGCGCGCCAGAACGCTCGGCTATGCTGGCGTGTCCAGTAAATGTTGCAAGGGGCTCTACAAATCGATCATCAATGCCGCCCGCTGCGCCAAGTGGAACGCGGAAAGCGGCGCGCAGCGCTATTTCATGACGGGTGAAGATTTGACGACGCAAGCCGGCCTTGCCGTCCAGCAGGACATCGCCCTCATCAACCTGATCGGGCTTAAGCATGTGGAACGCAACGGCCACCACTACGTCAACGGCATGATGGGTCTGCCGGAGGCGGAACAGGCGGCATTTCTCGCCGCCCATCCCGACCTTTACGAACGCAGCCACGGTGCAGTGCGGTTGAAGATCCGCGGCGGCCGGCTCGCGATTGGATCGCTGGCATCAGCCGGATTCGCGGCGGGCGCCTATCCCGATTGGAACAGGCTCGCTCCACTCGCCACTCCTGACGTGAAAGGCTAGTGCCGGCCCTCGTAAAGATCGCGGCCGCGCACCAGAGCGCGGATCTTGCCGTCGGCGATACTGCGCTTGAGCATCCAGAAGCCGCAATCGGGGTGAATGTACTTGACCCTGCCCGGCCCCAGCACCTTGTCGGCACGCTCGATCGCGCGGGCGATGGCGTCAGGCAATTCGATGCCGGTCTGCTTGATGTCGACAACGCCAAGGCCGAAGCCGATCTCCGGCCGCAGCCCCTTGAAGACGTCTAATTCCTCGACCGGGCGGTGCGCGTTCTCCATGACGATATGATCGACATGCAGCGCATTGAGATAGTCAATGAGCTTGTCCCAACCGCCTTTCTGGATGGTCTGACCGCCATAATTGCCGAAACACAGATGCACCGCAGGCGTCGTCGGGATCGCCTTCAACACGCGGTTCATCGCCTCGGCCGCCCACTTCCACTCCTCCGGCGCGCCGGGAAGATTGGCTTCGTCGACCTGGATGACGGGCGCGTCGATGTACTTCACCTGCTCCGCCAGCACGTCAGCAATCGCAAAAGCGAGTGCTTCTTTGTCTTTGTAGTGGGTATTGAGCAGCATTTTGGCGAGCATATGTGGGCCGGTCAGCGTGAATTTGAGCGGCTTCGTCGCCAGCGTCTTGGCGCGCGCGCAAGCCGAGGGCAGATCGAGCGAACCGGGACCGAGCGGTGCAACGACGATGCCCGACGGCTTCGAGCGAAATTCCATACTCGGTTGCTTCTTGAACTCCATCCACTCGGCAAGTCCGATTTCGCGCCGTACGCCCGCCATCGGCAACACGAAATACTCGATCATGCCGTTGGTTTCAGGATGATTGACGTCAAAGCGGTAAAGCTCGCCGTCGCAGACGAGATCGATACCGGCTTTTTCCTGGGTGCCGATGACGACGCGGGTGGCGTCAATGAGCGCCTGCTCCGACGGCAGTGCGACAAGCCAATCCGGAACCGGATAGGACCCGACCGTTGTTGTTTGAATACGCGGTGCCGGCATGTTCCAAACGCTCCTGTATTGCTTTGATTGAAGATTGAATAAGCTGCGCGCTATCAGGCCGCCTTGAGCGACCGCTGCGATGCGATGCGTGCGCCCTCGACCAGAGCTTCAAACTTCGCCCATACGATGCTTTCGTGGATCTCGTCATTGCCGGCGAAGCTCGCGAAGCCGCAATCAGCGCCCGCGATGACGCGTTCGCGCCCAAAGGCATTGACCCAAAAGCCCAGCCGCTGCGCCACCAATTCCGGATGCTCCACCATGACGTTCGACTGTGTGATCATTCCGGGAATCATGATCACATCATCCGGCAGCTTCGCGTCCCGCCAACTGGTCCATTCGTGTTCGTGGCGCGGATTGGCGGCTTCGAATGAGAACGCGCCGGCATTGATGCGGCCGAGAATATCGATGATGTGCCTAACCTCGATGTCGTGGACGCGCGGGCCGAAATTAATTCCGTAGCAGGTATGGAAGCGGACGCGGTCTCTGGGGATGCCGCGCAGCGCATGATTGATGGCATCGACGCGGAGCGCGATCCACTTGCGGCAATCCTCCATCGATTTTTCAGGGTGGCAGACGTAGTAGGTGACGAGATGCGGATCGTCGACCTGCAGGATAAATCCGGCATCGACGATGGCGCGGTACTCCTCGCCGATCGCATCGGCGAGCGCGGTGAGGTAGTCCTCGTCGTTCTTGTAGTAGCGATTTCGGTTCCAGTCCTCAATCGAGGATACCGAGGTTGCCGGCATGAAGGCTTCCTCGACTTGGACACCCTTTAGCGCCGCCTTCAGGTTCTCGAGATCGGTCTTGAGCTGTTGCTGGCCGCGATATGCGACGGGACCAGAGCAAATGAAATGGACGTGCCGGGTGTGCACGTTTAAAAGCTGCGGCGCGTAAAAATCCGGAAACGCCTTGACCTCGCGCGAGCCGGCCCATGGGCTCTGGTTACGGTCTGCGGTGTCGAGTTCGAAGCCAGAGAGCCGATCGTTGATATACGTAATGAAGCTCGGCTTGCTCATCTCGCCGTCGGCGACGACATCGATGCCAAGGCCGGACTGTTTGCGCACAATATCGACCACAGACTGCTTGATCTTCGCCTGATAGGCGGCCTCGTCGACAGTTTCGCCCTTTTGCCGCGCCACCGTCATTGCGTGAAGGTCGGCCGGGCGCGGGAGGCTGCCAACGTGGGTGGTCAGGATGCGGTCTCGGCTGGTCTTCATGGCGTTTCACCCTGTCTTATGTAATTAACTAGATTGTTACTCCCTTGGTCCGGGATTTCAAGAAACGTATGCGATATGGGCAAGGCTGAGCGCGAACAACAGCGCAAGAAAAAGCGTCGCGCCGCCGACCGCGCCCGCTACGCTCGCCGACGCTCAGGAAAGCCCCGTGGCAGGCCGCGAAAAAATGTCCGGCCAGCAGGGTGATACTAATGCTGGCCGGAGATTTTTCGACGCGCACCGGAGCCACCCTTTCGGCACGGGCCAACGCGCGGCGCGGCCCTTGAAGGGCCGTGCGCCCCAAGCCGCAGCGCCGCAAGTCGTGTTTCTCTTTACAGCGGAAGCACAGCGGAAAAAACAAGTGCCCGGCATATCTCTTCGCCGCAACGTCCTGCGTCCCTTACTGTCCCGCCTGCCGGCGGCCCGCCAAGGGCGGGCGCTTAGGTTAAGCATTAAAACGGCGCGGCCGAAGGCCGCCGCCGGCAGACGGAACAGTTGGAAGGCACTGAGAGTCAGGGCGCGCGCCGAACGCATCGCGGACGGCAAGCGCGCCCGACCCGGACTCCTGCACGGCACGGGCGCGTTTGTTCGAACGCCCGCCGACATTGAAGATCGTAGCGGCGTTTTCGATGGTCAGGGAAGGTGGGCCATTTGGCCTACCTTGCCGATCTGCCCTAACGCCATCCGGCAACGTCGCCAGCCGCGAAGTGCACATGGCGCGCTGCCTCTTGCCGAGGTGACGCCGCGCGGTAGCCCGTAACGCTTCACCGTAACGGCAAGCGGTGTACACCTCGGCCATGCTGCCGTTCGCCAACAAGTGGCCCGTACGCCGCCCTTCGGGCGCGCTCAGTGACCACCTTGAGACAACGCAGCAAGAATTATTACGCCACAAATTGTCGCCGTGACGACACCGATGAAGATCGTGCGCGTCCAGTCGCTCATCGCAAGATCGAAGCTCTAGACGTTCTAAGCGTGCGGGCTCCCGCCGTTCAGACGGAAGGCCCCTTCATTATCGCCGGAGGGCCGCGGTTTGCTGGCGCGATCCAACACAAAAAGTCGGAGAGCTGAGGAAAGATTGCCCTGATGGCGATGCTTGTCGATGTTGTCGACCAGCTTCGACAGTGTGATGTTATCGCTTCGCGCAATTTCCTTGAGTCCGCCCCAAAATGCATTTTCGAGGCTGACGCTGGTCTTATGGCCTGCAATGAGGATGGACCGCTTGACGATAGGTGATTTCATGAGTTTACCCTCTGACATCGCAGCCAATTTCCTTTGTGCTATTTGCGTGCGTATCCACGCTCAACAAATCAATGGCTGGTATGCGATTTTCCCAAAGAAGGCAGCGTTGTTCTGTTCCGAATTGCACAAGCACAACAGCGTAATCAGTGCCAGCATTATGCATGCTAACCCTCATTCGGCGGACAACGTGCTGATATTGGCAACGACCGGCGCGATTTAGATAGAGCGATCAGCAGCTATATGGGATTGCTGGAGGTCGCGATGGCGAACCTAGCAGTTGAAGCAGAGTCGGGTGCGCTTCGGCTCGATTTTAACCGCCGCCTGACGCTGCAGTTTCACGGCTCTGTGATGACCTCCGATGTTGGACTGCTTGCGTATCGCGAACTTGATGACGCGCTCCGATTGATAGCGCTAGCAGGTAAGATGCTTGCCGACGCGCGGAGCGGCAAGAACGGCGGGCATGCGCTGGTCGGTTCATGCGTACGAGAGCACCTGCGGAAGTACTGCGCTCAGATGGCAGGGAAAATCGCTACCATTCGCCTCAAGCGTCGGAGTCATCCGGGGAATCCAGAAGTAAGTAGATACCACTGAATGGCGGGCTCGATTTGTGAAGCGGTCAGGCAACCGCAACATATTTTGAAATGCGTTTGTCTGTAACCCATTCAAGCCATTACGAAAACAAATAATTGTTAAGCGAATATTCACAGAGAAATCGCGCTGTGCTGTTTTATACAGCCGACACTTTGTCCCCTGAGCAGAATTGTACATGTACTGAATTGCACAGGTACAGAGTTACATAAATACCTTTTCTGGTTCTTTTCCAGCTGCAGCGAAATGGGACGGCCAACATGAGCATGCAAAAATGTGTGTCTCTCCAATTTGAACCGCTGGATGAGTGCCCGGTGTGCGGTGCGGTGATCGAGCTTGCGGAAATCCTGCCGCATCCAGAACAGTCAGCGTTAGAGATTCACGGCTTTACCTGCAAAAGCTGCGGACCGGTAAAATCTCTGGTCGTTAGAGGTCCGGTGCGCTGCAAACGCGTGGTTGAGATGACTAACCCGGCCCGCACTGGTAGCGCTCGACGAATTTCGGATGAATGCACTTCCCCTTTTCCGCCTGAAGCCTCCCATCGGGTGCGCTTATTTCACTTCCGATTTGGGCCAAAAAAGACCATGAGCAGACGTAGCAAACGACGCGGTTATTCGTAAGCTAATTCCGGCTCCATTCGGTCAACTTCGCAGGTCAAGTCGCTCACCTCGGCTAACCGAAGTGAACCGAGCCGGGTTTGCCGCCGGCCGGTAGTGCTGGCCTTCCCACAGGTCCACCTGAAAATTGCTCGCCAAGTCGGCGACGATGTGAGCGGCGTCATCCCACGCCGCATGGGTATTGACCTCGCGCGTGCGGTCCTCGATGGCGTTCCAATCGATCATGCCGCTGTCGCGTCCATCACCGGCCACAGCTTGCGCGACGTGCGCTCGATCCTCGACTCACACTACCTGCACCGCGACCCGGCTTTGGCCGAGAGCGCAATTAGGAAGCTCGAAATGGGAACGAAAACTCCCAACTGACCTCCAACTGGTCCATCCTGTTCTGAGGTCGAAACGGAAAAAGTGTTGTGAGATCAATGGTGGGCGCACAAGGACTCGAACCTTGGACCCGCTGATTAAGAGTCAGCTGCTCTACCAACTGAGCTATGCGCCCGAATTGCCACCAATTTAGGAAGGCGAGGTCCCTTAGCAAAGGGACCCCCCGAGTGTAAAGCCGCTGGCACGGCAAATCCTGTCACGCGCAACGAAAAAGCCGCCGGGCGGGCCCGGCGGCTTCTCGGTCGACGGCGCCGGCATCGGGGAACACCGGCCCGCCGCCTGCTAGCGAACTTATTGTGGCCGCTGTCCACCCTGCGGAGGCCCACCTTCCGGCGGTCCGCCACGACGGAAATCGCCGAACCCCTGGCCATGGCGATGGCCATGCCAGCGTGCGAAACGCCGCTCAAAACCGGCCCGGGCCAGCCGCATGAAGCGGTGCTTCTGCGCCTCATCGAGGCTGCTGTAGAGCGGACCAGCGGCGACAGCGAGCTTCTTGAGCGCGGCACCGCGTTGCTCCATGGCGTCGGCGCGCTGGCTCATCCGTTCGATCGGGTCGGTGGTACGCTGCGCGTTCTGGCGCGCGGCGAAGCGGTCGGCGCGCTCCTTGGCCATGTCGCGCATCGCGGTTTCCATGGCCGGCCAGTGCTTTTCCTGGTCGGCATTGAGCTTCAAGCCCGCGTGCAAGGCGGCGATCCGCGCGTCGGAAAACGCCGCGATATCGGACGCACTCGGGCGCCAGCGTTGCGCTTGATCGCCGCGCGGGCTGCCCTGATCCGCGTAAGCAAGCGATGCCCCGGCGATCGCAAGCGCGGTCGTGCCGGCAAGAACTGTCTTCCACATAGGAGCCACCTCCATGGCGTTGTCGATAACGCCAATCTTGGAATGTAGCCTTGCCTTATCAAGTTAAAGTTTGGACAGACATTGCAAAGACTTAACGAATAATCTGCGCAGGGAATCGCTCAATGACGCGTTGCATTATGTGCGCAGGGAATCACTCACTTGCGCGTTGCGTCAGATCGGTTTGCCGAACAAAAGATTGGGCAGATAGAGCGAGATTTCCGGAATATAAGTCACGACGATCAGGAAGCCGAGCAGGATCATCAGCCAGCCGACCGCCGCCCGGATCACTTCGGTCAACGGCATGCCGGTAATGCCGGAAGCGACGAACAGGTTCAAGCCGACCGGCGGCGTCACCAGGCCGATCTCCATATTCACGACATAGACGATGCCGAGATGGATCGGATCGATGCCGAGCTTCTGCGCGGTCGGAAACAGGATCGGCGCGGTGATGAGCACGATGGCCGACGGGTCCATGAAATTGCCGGCCACCAACAGAATAATATTGACGATCAGCAGGAAGTGCCATGGCGCCATGTTCGCGTGCGAGACCATTTCCGAAATAGTCTGCGGGATCTGCGCCGTCGTCAGCACATGACCGAACAGAAACGCATTGGCGATGATGAACATCAGCATCACCGACACGCGCGCGGAATCCAGCAGCACCTGCGGCACGTCGGTGATGCCCAGATCGCGATAGATAAAGACCGCGGCAATGAAGGCGTAGACCGCCGCAACCGCGGCGGCCTCCGTCGGCGTAAACACGCCGCCATAGATGCCGCCCATCACGATGACGATCAGCAGAAGTCCCCAGAATGCATCGGCAAATAGCCACAGGCGCTCACGCCAGGGCGCCTTCGGCTGACGCGGCAGCTTTTTGATACGGGCGGCGACGTAAATCGCCACCATCAGGCAGAGCCCGAGCAGGATGCCGGGAATCACGCCGGCCATGAACAGGCGGCCCACTGATGATTCCGTCGCCTCCGCGTAGACGATCATGACAATCGACGGCGGGATCAGGATGCCGAGCGTCCCGGCGTTGACGATCACGCCGGTAGCAAAACTCTGCGTGTAGCCGGCGCGCACCATGCCGGCGATCACGATCGAACCGATGGCAACGACTGTCGCCGGCGAGGAGCCCGACACCGCCGCAAACAGCATGCAGGCGAGCACCGACGCGATTGCCAGGCCGCCGGGCAGATGACCGACCGCAGCGATGGCGAAATTGATCATGCGCCGGGCAACGCCGCCGGTCGTGAGGAAATTGGCGGCCAAGATGAAAAACGGAATGGCGAGCAGCGTGAACTGCTCCATGGTCTGGAAGAATTTGAGCGTGAGCGAAGCCAGGCTGTCCTGCTCGAAAAACAGGATGGTCAAAATCGACGACAGGCCGAGCGCCATGGCAATCGGCAGACCAATGCCGAGCATGGTGAGCAGCGTGACGAACAGAAAGACCGTGTTCATCGCTGCACCGTGGTGGCGTCAGGCTGGTTGTCGTGGGTGATGTCGCGGGTGGCTTCCTTCGCCTCGTCGGCGAGTTCATAGCCTTCGGACTGACCCGTGGCGATGCGCCAGCCCATTTCCAGCAGCCGGATCAGCAGCAAGATGAAGCCGAGCGGGAGGCAGAGGCTCAGCTTCCATGTCGCGATTGGAATGTCCTCGGCCTCGACATTGATGATGTACATGCGGTGGATGTAGGCGAACGAGCCGTACAGCATCAGCCCGGTATAGGTAAGCGCCAAGAGCAGCACCAAAAGACCAATGGCGCGGCGTCCTTTCGCGGGCAGCAGGCGCACCGCGGCGTCGACGCCGATGTGCGCGCGCACCCTCACGCAATAGGAGATGCCGAGCATCACCAGCCAGGAGAACAGATAGAAGTTCGCCTCGAGCTGCCAGACGAAGCCCGAGTTGAAACCGTAACGAAGAACGACCTGGACGAACGTCAAAGTGACCATCACGCCGAGAATCAGCGCGATCAGGCCTTCCTCGATGCGGTGCACCGCCTCCCGCAGCGACACCGTCTCCCCTCCCCCCGAACTTATTGTTTTTTAGATACGACGGCCGCGGTCAATCCGACCGCGGCCGCCGTCTGGATTTAGTTGGTTTTCGGACCGTTGGCCGCAACTGCGGCGTCGATGATGTCTTTGCCGATTTGAGCTTCGAACTTCTTCCACACCGGCGCCATCGCCTTCACCCACGCAGCGTGCTGCGCCGGGGTGAGCTCATGAATCGTCGTGACGCCGGAAGCCTGGATCTTCTTCTTGGCTTCGATGTTGAGCTTGTTGGCGATGTCGTTATTGGCGGCGGTCGCCTCGGCCATTGCCTTGCTCAGGCCGTCGCGGATGTCGGCCGGCAGGCCATTCCACCATTTGGCGTTGACCAGCACCATGTAGTCGATGACGCGGCCGTTCAATTCGACGAAGTCTTTCTGCACCTCGTAGAACTTCTTCGAATAAATGTTCGACCAGGTGTTTTCCTGCGCGTTGACGGTGCCGACTTGCAGCGCCTGATAGACTTCCGAGAATGCAAGCTTCTGCACGTTGGCGCCGACCACCTCGTAGCTGGCCTGGATGATGTCCGACTGCTGGATGCGGAACTTCAAGCCCTTGGCGTCTTCCGGCATCAGCAGCGGTTTGTTGGCAGACATCTGGGACAAACCGTTATGCCAGTACGCGAGACCGAGATAGTTGCGATTCTCCATCGAGTGCAGGAGGGACTGGCCGACTTTGCTCTGCTCGAAACGGTCGACCGCGTCCATATCCTTGAACATGAACGGCAGATCAAACACTTCGGTCTTCTTGGTGTATTTGCCGAACTTCGACAGCGAGGTGGCGATGAATTGCACGTCGCCGAGCGCGAGCGCCTCCATCTCCTTGGCGTCACCGAACAACTGCGAGTTCGGATAGACCTCGACCTTGACCTTGCCGGGCAACAGCCGTTCGGCCGCTTCTTTGAACTTGAGCGCCGCCTGCCCCTTCGGAGTTTTCTCGGCGACGACGTGAGAGAATTTCAGAACCATCGGCTCGGCATTGACCGTAGCCGGGACAGCAAAAACGGCGGCTGCCGCCGCCGCTAAAAGCCACTTGCGCATTCTTTCCTCCAGGGTTTGCCGATCGACCCGGCTCAATTGGATGTCGTGCCGGCCGGGCGTATAGGCATTGCCCCAGGCGGGACCGCCCGGGGTAAAAGCCTAACCAGCCCGGCCTTGGATGGCTTCGCAAATAAATTTCACATAAAAATTGTACAACGCCAATCCAGAATTACAACTTCCGGTACATAGTGGGCGCTAATTTAACGCAGCCAGCACCGGTCCCAGACCCATTTCCTGGGCGAGGACGAGTGCGTCCTGCTTCTGAGCGTCGCTTAAGGTCGCGATCAGCGGGCGGGCCGCCGCGGCCAAGCGGCTGACGGCAGCGCCGTCAACCACGATGGAAACGACCCTGCGACTGATGCGGTGCACAAGACCGCCCGGCTCCTCTGCGTGCCGCCTAGCAAGCGAACGCAAAGCCGTTTCGACCGGCGGCCAATGAGACAACTGTTCCTTGGTGAGCTTGAGCACGCGCTTGATGCGCGCAATATCGACTTCCGTCGTCTCCTGCGCAGCGATCGTGCCTGCTGCGCCGAACTCACTGGCAAATACGCTGGACGGCCCGAGCGAAAATCCGATTGCTGCGAGCACGAGCGCGCCTGCGAGCTATTGTCGTCTTCATTCTCGAATGTCCCACCGATTATTGATTGTGCGCTGCGAATAACGGCGAATTTCGCCGGCAACGGGGCGAATTGCGGTGGAAGTAAGATTTGTTGAAAATTAGCGCGAAAGTCCGAAACGAGGATAATGCCGCGCCCTGCGGAGGGCGCGGCAAACGAATTCAACGTAGCTAACCCACGTCGGTCGAGTGGATCCGCCGCTCAACACCTGGCTGCCGATTGCGCCGGCTGGTCATTTTGTTGAGCGCGCCGAGATAAGCCTTGGCGGACGCCACCAGTGTGTCCGGATCGGCGCCGCGTGACGTGTAGGAGCGTCCGTCGTGTGACAGCCGCACTGATACCTCCGCCTGCGCGTCGGTGCCCTCGGTCACAGCGTGCACCTGGTAGAGCTCGAGCGTGGCCTCGTGCGGCACCAGCGCATGGATGGCATTGAAAATCGCGTCCACCGGACCGTTGCCGGTCGCTTGCGTGGTGACGTGCTTGCCGTCGATGTCGAGCGTCAAGGTCGCCGACTGGGGACCTTGCGTGCCGGCGATCACCGTCAACGAGACGATCTTGACGCGGTCGTGGGCGGTGGCGATTTCCTCGTCCACCAACGCCTCGATGTCCTCATCGTAGATCTGCTTTTTACGGTCAGCCAGCGCCTTGAAACGCACGAAGGCGTCTTCCAACTGATTGCCGGCCAATTGATAGCCGAGTTCCTCCAGCTTGTGCACGAAGGCGTGGCGACCGGAATGCTTGCCCATGACCAGCGAGGTCTGCTTCACGCCCACCGATTCCGGCCTCATGATCTCGTAGGTCTGCGCGTTCTTGAGCATGCCGTCCTGATGGATGCCGCTCTCATGAGCGAAAGCGTTCCGTCCGACGATCGCCTTGTTGTATTGGACCGGGAACGACGTCGCCGCCGAAACGAGCTTCGACGCGCGCATCAACATCGTCGTGTCGATTCCGACCGTGTAAGGCAGCACGTCGTTGCGCGTCTTGATCGCCATCACGACTTCTTCCAGCGCGGCGTTGCCCGCGCGCTCGCCAATGCCGTTGACGGTGCACTCGATCTGGCGCGCGCCCGCCTTTACGCCGGCGAGCGAATTGGCCACCGCCATACCGAGGTCGTTGTGGCAGTGTGTCGAAAACACCGCTTTGTCGGAATTCGGAACACGCTCGCGCACGGTCTGGAACAGCGCAAAATATTCTTCCGG
Source organism: uncultured Pseudomonadota bacterium (assembly GCA_963720835.1). Lineage (GTDB taxonomy): Bacteria > Pseudomonadota > Alphaproteobacteria > Rhizobiales > Xanthobacteraceae > Pseudolabrys. The sequence goes on from CAVRHC010000026.1 coordinate 147,968, forward strand.
CGTCGTATAGCCGACGGTGTCGGGGATGTTGATGGTGGTGGCGCCGGCATTGATCGCCGCCTCCACGCACCGGCAGAGGAAATCGATCTCGGTGCGGGTGCCGTCTTCCGACGACCATTCGACGTCGTCGGTATGGCTGCGCGCGCGCGTCACTTGCCCGATCACCATCTCGTAGACTTCGTGCGGTTCCTTCTGGAGCTTGTACTTCATGTGCACCGGCGAGGTGGACAAGAAGGTGTGGATACGCTTGCGTTTGGCGGGCTTGATCGCCTCGGCGCAGCGGTCAATATCCTTGAACGCCGCGCGCGAAAGCCCGCAGATCACGGAATTCTTCGAGCGCTTGGCAATCTCGTGGACGGCAGCGAAGTCACCTTCCGAGGCGATCGGGAATCCGGCCTCGATGATGTCCACGCCCATGTTGTCGAGGAGCTCGGCTACTTCGAGTTTTTCCTCGTGGGTCATGGTCGCGCCGGGGCATTGCTCGCCGTCGCGCAACGTCGTGTCGAAGATGACGACGCGGTCCTTATCGGACGGGGCTTGGTTAGTCATGGCAGTCGATCCTTCTGAATTCGCATGCGCCGCGTGGGCGCTCTTAAGGGGTTTGTTTCGTCGATCCCCCGAGTGCCCAGGCGCAAATTGCCCAGCCGGCCCTCAGGGGCGGATAAGGAGAAGGAGCGTGCCTAGAATGAGAGTAGCCGCAGGTTCGGCCGTGGTGGCCGCCCGCCCGATCGCGCAAATGTCGTGGCGCGTCGACATGGCTCTCAAATCATCCTCGTTTCGGGGCCAGGATCGCGGAACAAGGTAAAACCCGCGTTAACCGCCCATATAAGAAGCCCTGCTTCTAACGGAAGCAGGCGCCCGAAATCAAGCCTGCGATAGGTCAGCATTGCTGCCAGTTCACCGCGCGCCGCGTGCCCTCACGCCTTCAACGTTGCGCGGTCGATCGGCAGCGTGCGGATGCGTTTTCCCGTGGCCGCAAAGATCGCGTTGCACAGCGCCGGAATGGCCGGCGGCAGCGGCGGCTCGCCGAGCCCCGTGGGGGAATTGGCCGTCTTGATGAAATGCACCTCGATCGGCGGCGCCTGCGACAGGCGCAAGAGTTGGAAGCTGTCGAAATTGGCCTGCAACACCCGGCCCTCCGCGATGGTGATCTTCTGGCTCAGCGCCTCGCCGAGACCGTCGAGGATGGCGCCCTGCGCCATGTTTTCCGCCGCGGTCGGATTGATGACCTGGCTGCCGATATCGCCGACCGCCCAGACTTTGTTGATCGTCACCCGCCCGTCATTGGAGACCGCCGCCTCCACCACTTCGGCGAAATAGCCGAGATGGCTGTAATAGAAAGCAACGCCGCGGCCGGTGCGCGCCGGTAGCTTGCCTTGGCCCCAGCCCGACACCTCACGCACTTTTTCGAGCACACCACGGGCGCGCGCCGTGTTGAAGCCCACGCCCCGCCCCGGCAACAATTCGTCCTTGCCGAGCAGATCGATCTGGAACTGGAGCGGGTCCTTGCCTGCCGTGTGAGCCAATTCGTCGATGAAAGACTGAAAGACGAAAGCGAGCGCATTGCTACCGGGCGCGCGCAGCGGCCCGGTCGGCACGCCGAACGGAATCAGCGAATAACCCATCGACAAATTGGGCACGCGGCCGGCGGGAAAGATGTTGCCGTCCATGTTGGCCGAACGCGCGAAACTGCCGTTCTCGCCGAAACTGACGAAGTGCTGCTGCCAGGCGACGAGCTTGCCATTCGCATCGAGCCCGGCTTTGAGAAAATGCCAGCCGGCCGGCCGGTAGAAGTCGTGCTGCATATCGTCGGCGCGAGTCCACACCAACTTGATCGGCGCGCCGGCGACTTTGGAAATCCAGGCCGCCTCGACCATGTAGTCGTTCATCAGCCGTCGGCCGAAGCCACCGCCGATTCGCGTGAAGTGAATGGTGACGTTTTTCGCCGGAACGCCCAACGTCTGCGCTACGAGCCTACGGCCCGGCTCGGGATTCTGCGTCGGTGCCCAGACTTCGACTTTGTCTCCCTGCGCATGCGCGGTGCAGTTCATCGGCTCGAGCGGCGCGTGCGCGATGAAGGGATAGTGATACGTCGCTTCGAGCACCTTCGCCGCGCCTTGCAGCGCGCCGGCCGGGTCGCCGTCCTTACGGATGTTGTTGGCCGGCGTCTTGGCGCCCAGCTCGACCGCTTGGCGCGCGAAGCCGTCGGTGCTTTGGCTGGACGTCGCGCCTTCGTCCCAGGAGATTTCGAGCTTGCGGCGCGCTTTCTCGGCATGCCACCAGCTGTCGGCAACCACCGCAACGCCGGACATCAGCCCGGTGAGATCGCTGCCACCCTCGACCACGAAGGCGTGGCGCACGCCCGGCATTTTGCGAACGGCATCGAGATTGGCTCCGGCGACTTTGCCGCCGAATACCGGGCATTTCTGGAACACGGCATGGAGCATGCCCGACACCACCATATCGATGCCGAACATAGGTTCGCCCTTGACCACTCTCGGGCTGTCATAGCCAGGTTTGGAATGCCCGATGATGGTGTAGGTCTTCGGATCCTTGAGTTTAAGGCTGTTGAGATCGGGAACCGGCACTTTCGCCGCGGCGGACGCCAACTCGCCGTAACTCGCAGATCGGCCCGACGCCTTATGCAACACCTTGCCGGCTTCGGTTTGACACTCGTCCGCCGCGACGCTCCAGCGCTTGGCCGCCGCGGCGATCAACATCACGCGCGCGGCCGCACCCATTTTGCGCATCGGGTCCCACTCGAGCGGCGTCGCCATGCTGCCACCGGCGACTTGCCGCCCGTAAATGCTGGAATCCGCAAGCGCCTGCTCGATGCGCACCTGCTTCCAGTCCGCATCCAGCTCTTCCGCCACCACCATGGGCAGCGAGGTCATGATGCCCTGCCCGATCTCGGGCTCTTTCGAGGTGATGGTGATAGTGTTGTCGGGTGTAACGCGCACATAGGCGTTAAGGGTCGCGCCGGCGCCTTCGCCCGCGGCCTGCGAAAGCCTTGGCAACGCAACGGTCAACAGGAGACCGCCGCCGGCAACGGCGCTCGCCTTCAGGAAGGCGCGTCGCGACCTGTCAAACACTTCAGCGGAGGCTTGGGGCATGGTCTTGTCCTGCAACATGGCTTAGGCCCCCTTCTTGCCGTCGGCCGCGCCGAGATCGGTTTTCGCCGCTTGTTTGATGGCTTCGCGAATGCGCGTGTAGGTGCCGCAGCGGCAGAGATTGCCTTCCATGGCGGACACGATGTCCTGGTCATTCGGCGACTTGTTCTCCGCCAACAGCGCCGCCGCCGACATGATCTGCCCGGCCTGGCAATAACCGCATTGCACCACATCGACGTCGAGCCAAGCGCGCTGCAGCCGCGCGCCAATGGGCGTGTCGCCGATGCCCTCGATCGTCGTCACCGCCGCCTTGCCGACATTGGCGATTGTCATCTGGCACGAGCGAGCCGGAACGCCGTCAAGGTGGACCGTGCAGGCGCCGCACAAGCCTTCGCCACAGCCGAACTTGGTGCCTTTCAAATCGATGGCGTCGCGCAGGACCCAAAGCAGCGGCGTGTCGCTGTCGACATCGACCGTGTGGGACTTGCCGTTGACCAAAAACGTGTAGTGCATGGGCGGTCCCCGAAGTTGGTTTCGCGGAGGGCGAACCTGCCACGGTAGTCATGCGACTTATAATAAGTCGACGATGTGGCGGCAGGGAATAACCGTCGCATCAAATTTTGCTGATACGCATCGCTATATTTTCGTCTCGGCCGCAGGACCCTGCCACTCCGCCAGAAACTTTGCATTTTCGAGTCAAGCGGCCCGAACTTTGGTCGGCACACTATGTGCGCGACGCGACTTAGCCTTGCGCGGAGTGGTCGGCTACCGTCAATCGTCTTCGGCCTCCAGCGCCTTTCCGACCTCCTGCAGCTCGCGCAGCGCCGCACCCTCGACCTTGGGGTATTCGAGCTTGAGCCCGTCGAGCGCTTCCACCAGCGCCGCCGCCACTACCAACCGGCTGAACCATTTGTTGTCGGCGGGCACGACGTACCAGGGTGCTTCGGGACGGCTGGTCGCGCGGATCGCCTCTTCGTAGGCCTCCATATATTTCGGCCACAGCTTGCGCTCGGACACATCGTTCTTGGAAAACTTCCAGCGCTTGGCAGGCTCCTCGATGCGGTCGAGAAAGCGTTTGCGCTGTTCCTTGCGCGAGACGTTGAGAAAGAATTTCAGCACCAGCGTACCGGAATTTGCGAGATGGCGCTCGAAGCAGCGGATGTCCTCGAAGCGCCGGCTCCACAGATCGTCGTCGCGGAACGCGTCGGGCAGCTTCTGCGCCGCCAGCAATTCTGGGTGCACGCGCACCACCAGCACCTCTTCGTAGTGGGAGCGGTTGAATATGCCGATACGGCCGCGCTCGGGCAGCCGCTTGCCCGCGCGCCAGAGGAAATCGTGGTCGAGTTCTTCCGCGCTTGGCTGCTTGAACGGGTGTACCTCGACGCCTTGCGGGTTGAGGCCGGTCATGACGTGCTTGATGACGCCGTCCTTGCCGGCGGCATCCATCGCCTGCAGAACGATCAGCACCGACCAGCGGTCGTGCGCATAGAGCCGCTGTTGTAGTTCGGCAAGCCGCGAAATGCCCTCCTCCAACAGCTCCTTGGCCTCGCTCTTGTCGATGGAAAGATCGTCGCAGTCGTTCGGATCATGGTCGGCGAGCCGAAATTTGTCGGGTTTGTCGATACGAAAGCGTTTGGTGATGTGTTCGAGCTTCATGCGAGTGAGTTCACGCCAGTGCGGCGTGCTTGGCAAGATCAGCGGCCGGAAAAATACCGTGTCAAAAAGGCCGTGACGAATCGCGGCATCGCCGGGTCAAAATCCTCCGGCCCCCGCACGACACGGATATCGGCAAGCTCGGGCCGCCGCTCACTCGCCAGAAACGCAAGGATACGCGCGCGCAACGTCTCGCTATCGTCGCTGCTGCGCAGCAATTTGACCATCATGATCCAGGTGCCGTCGACCACGGCGGTCCAGCCCGGATCGGCCGCAAACTCCGCCGCGTCGAGGCCAGTCTCTTCCTTAAGCTCGCGACGCACGCTCCGGTCGAGATCGACTTTGCCATCGACGATATCATTCGGGTCAGGTGTCCCGGAGAAAAAATAAACGTGGCCAGCGTTATACGTGTGATCGCCCATAACGCCGAGCAACAACGCGCCATCGCGGGTCGCGACCGCCGCCGCGCCGAAACAGTCATAGATGCCGGCCGGCGGTCGCCCCCAGGCGCTCCAGGCCGCAAAGCCGGCATAATCGGTTTCAAGAAACCCGCCGCTGAAGACCCCGTCTCGCGCTGCTTGATGATGAAGCAACAAGACGCGGCCGTTCCAAAGCGCCGGCTTCTCTTTCTGCTTGGCCGCAAAATAAGCGTCGATCTTCGCGCGGTTCGTTTCGGCAAAAGCCCACGGTTTGGGCTCGAGGGCGAGTTCGAGCCGCCTGATCGGAAATACGACAGGGTTATTCATCGCCGGCAATCGACGCGAGCGCAGGCGCGCCGTCAAGCCTCGATCGTGCCCTCAGCAACGATGACGGCGCCACCCCCGATCGAGGCCGTCGTGAGCGTGCCCCCGGCCTGTGTCAGTGCAAGCGTGATCACGCTTGGCCGGCCCATTTCAAAACCTTGCTCGATCATCAGGGTGTGATTGCCGTCTTGAAGACTGTTGAAACGCGTCAAAACGCCGGCAAAAGCCGCCACCGCCGAGCCAGTCGCCGGGTCCTCGGCCACCCCCATATTTGGCGCAAACATACGGGCGTGAAAGTCATTGCCGCGTTCCGCCGTCTCTCGGCTGAAGAGAAAGGCCGCGCGGTCCCCGAAGGCAGATGCAAATTGCCCGGAAGGCGCGGCGCGCGCAATCGCGTTCAAACTTTTCAACGGCACAAAAATGAATGGATTTCCAGCCGACCAGCAGCTTGGTTTAAACGCATTGAAACCGATATCGCCAAACGAAAGCCCGAGCGCGACGGCAAGGACATCGTCCGCCGGCGGCGCACCGGCTTCCTTTGGCAGCGCGGGCAACGTGAAGGTCGCGTCGCCGCGATCCTGCGCCGGCGCGACTTGGCACGAAACCGATCCGATATTTTCCTCAAGCACCATGGCGCGCGCAGCTTTGCCGCCGTCGAGGCAGGCGAGCAGCACCGCGGCGCCCACAGTCGGGTGCCCGGCAAACGGCAATTCTCGTTTGGGAGTGAAGATACGCAGGCGTGCTCGGTTCGCCGAATTTTCCGGTGGCAACACGAATACCGTTTCCGATAGATTGAATTCGCGCGCGATCGCCTGCATGGCGGCCACGTCGAGGTTTGCGGCCTCCAACACCACCGCTAGCGGATTGCCGGTGAATTGTTGATTTGTGAAGACGTCGAGCGTAGCAAAACGTCTCTTCATGGCCAGTACTCTCCCGATTCGATCAGCGTTTTATGAGCGACTGCGACGCCCACGAATAGTCAATGTTGGAAATGAAACCCAGCAGCCGACTAAATGGCTTCCGCTTCGAACACCCGGCTCGGTTCGACGATTTCCTGCTGCGCGGTGATGAGCTGGATTTCCGGCGCGCCGGCTTCGGCGGTCTTGCTCAAGACGCCGAAAATCGCCGAGGCCGCGCGCGAGAGCGCAATATCGATCGCGCCTTCGCGAATATAGTGAGCGAAAAACAAAGCAGCGATGGCGTCGCCCGCGCCGTTAACAACCACCGGCAGCTTCGGCGTGCGCAAACGGAAGCGGTTTTCGCCGTCGGAGACCACGAGATCGATCGCATCCTCCGGCGTGTCCTCTGTGTGCAGTGAGGTGACCAGACATACGCGCGGGCCGAGATCGTGCACGGCTCTGATCGCCTCGAAGGACGCCGCAAGCGTCTCGCATTTGCGGCCAGCGAGATAAGCCAGCTCGAAATGGTTGGGCGTGATGACGTCGGCTGCCGGCACCGCTTTGTCGCGCATGAACTCCGGAATGCCCTCGCGAACGAAGATGCCGCGACCGACGTCGCCGATCACCGGATCGCAGCAATACTTCGCCGCCGGATTGGCCTGCTTGACCGTCGCCACCGCATCGAGAATGGCGGCACCGACATCGGCGCCGCCCATATAGCCCGACAGCACCCCGTCGCATTCGCCCAGCACGCCGCGCTGTTCGATGCCGGAAACCACCTCGCGGATCATGCCGGCGTCGAAGATGCGGCCCTGCCAGTGGCCATAGCCGGTGTGGTTGGAGAACTGCACCGTATGGATGGGCCAGACTTCCACACCCATGCGCTGGAGCGGAAACACCGCCGCGGAATTGCCGACATGGCCGTAGGCGACGTGGGACTGGATGGAGAGGATGTTCATGGACCCGCTTTAGCGCGTGACGGCGAGGTCGTTCAAGATAGCATCGCCTTTCCCCGTCGGCATCCGTCAAAACTGAAATGCCCCGCTCACGCGGGGCATGACAGTTATTGCAGATTGTGAAGGCGGTCTATTTCATCCCCAATTTCTTGTTCGCCTCTTCGACAAACTTGTTGGTGTAGGTCTTCGACAGGTCGATATTGGCCTTCGCCACCGCCGGCGAGGATTGCGAGAACACCGCCAGCACGGCTTGCGCACCCTTGGGGTCCATTTTGCCGTCGTTGGAGTACATCGACATGGTGTTCTTCAGCGCCGCAATATAAAGCTCCTTGTTCTTGGTAAACTCGGGCGGCATCTTGGCGGTGATCTCTTCGGCCGAGTGCGAATGGATCCACTTCAGCGTGGACACGATCGCGCTCGCCATCGCCTGCGCTTCCTTCGGATGCGCCTCGATCCAGTCGGCCTTGGTGTAGAGCGCGCCGCCCGGATACTGGCCGCCGAACACGGCGAGCGTGTCCTTTTCCGAGCGCGTGTCGCTCAGGATCTTGAGGTCCTTGTATTTGCCGGCCAGCACGGTGACCGCCGGATCGAGCATGATGGCGGCATCAATCGTGCCCTGCTCCATCGCGGCGATGGCGGTGGCGCCGAGGCCGACGCCGATCACGCCGACCGAGTTCGCGTCGACGCCGTTCTTGCCCAGGATGTATTTGAGGAAGAAGTCGGTAGAGGAGCCTGGCGCCGAGACGCCGATCTTCTTGTTGGCGAGGTCCTTGACCGACTTGATCTCGCTCGTGTGCTTGGGCGACACCACCAGCGCGAAGCCCGGGAAGCGGTCATAGACCACAAAGGCCTGCAGGTGCTGGCCCTTGGCGGCGAGATTGACGCAGTGATCGAAATAGCCGGACACCACGTCGGCTGAGCCGCCCATGACGGCCTTCAACGACTCCGAGCCGCCCTTGAACTGGATCACCTCGACGTCGACACCGGCCTTTTTGAACTCGCCGAGTTGGTGGGCGAGCATGGTCGGCAGATAGCACAGGCATGAGGCGCCGCCGATGGCGAGCGTTACTTTGGATTGTGCCAGCGCGACTCCGGTCGACATCGCGAGCGCCGTCAAGGCAACCGACGCCGACGCCTGAAATTTTCGGCGACATAGGCTTCCTCCCTATTAAAGTCGGCCTTCGGTTGGAGGCCGATTCGGAGCGGAACGATAAGCCAGAGGAGGGGGTTCTGCCTAGGGCCTTGCTTCGCTCGGCGCTGGCCACCCGACCGGAAGCCACTTATCCGCAAGCGAAACGATGCCGTCGATTTTGCAAAACCGATACGCACGCAAGAACGAGCCAACGCTTAGGCCGTCTTCAGTCTGTGTGCTTCTCGCTCATGCTGCGCCGCCGGCTGTTTTAGAGCCTAACTCGCTGATGGATTTGCCTCAAAGCTTCTACTTGCGTATCCGCATCGATGGGGCCGCCGGTCGCATCTGTCCAGCAAGGTAAATCAACGTGAAAAACCGTCCCGCCGCCCGGCGCATCGGCAAAGCTCACGCTGCCGCCGAGCCGGCCGACGATCTCTTTCACGATGCTGAGGCCGAGGCCGGTGCCACCCCGCAGCCGCGCATCGTTGACATCGGCCTGCGCGAACCGCTCAAAAATGCGCGGTTTAAAGTCAGCCGCAATTCCATGCCCGTGGTCGCGCACCGAGAGTCGCACTTTGTCGGATTCTCTCTCGACCGACACCAGCACCTCCCCCTTCGGCGGAGAGAATTTAATGGCATTCGACAGCAAATTGGTAATTACCTGCTCAAGTCGGCCAGGATCTGCCCGCACCTCAGCGGCGACGCCGCCATTTTTACCGAACAGAACACGCACGTCGCGGTCTACCGCAAAACCCATATTGGCCTCGATCGCCTCCTCGACCTGCTGGGAGACATCGACCCGTTCAAAATTGAAAACGCTTTGTCCGCCTTCAATCTTCTCAATATCGAGAATGTCGTTGACGAGGAGCACGAGCCTTTTGCTATTCAAATGCGCGATCGAAATCAGATGCTCCACTGGAGCAGGCAGACCGCCGTTCATTCTGGCCATGAGCAGGCCGAGCGAGGCGGAAATCGACGTCAACGGCGTGCGCAATTCATGACTGACCGACGCCACAAATTCATCTTTCAACCGATCCAGACGTTTGCGCTCACCCGCATAACGCATGGCGCGGAGCAAACCGCGTACCTCGATTTGGCCCTTGATAAGATAATCTTGCGCGCCTTCTTGGAGCGCCAGCGCGGCCGTCGTTTCATCGTCCATGCCGGTCAGTACAACCAAGGCAGCGTCAGGCGCAGCGGCGCGTGTCCGTCGTATCGCCTCCACTCCATCGGCGTCTGGCAAGCCAAGGTCGAGAAAAATAAAGTCTACGGCATGCTCCGATAAATAGTTCTCAGCATCCTTCATACAGAACACGTGAACCAATTCGTGACCTTGCGCGCCATCCTCACTGAGCATCTCGCGTAGCAAGCGAGCATCTCCAAGGTTATCTTCGATCACAACAATTGCTTTGATCGATTTCATGTCCATCCTTAAGCGTCAGAGGTGTCTGACTAAACCGAAAACGATCATACCGCCGCAGTGGCGGGCCGGACGGCACGTGTCGAGGCCCGCTCGGGTTCGTCGATTTCACAGATTTGCGGGGCGTCGCGCGCTTTCAAGATTCCAGTTCTAAGCAAGCTTGCAAATTCATGCGCGAACACCGGCTTGCTGAAATAGTAACCTTGCGCTTCGTCACAGCCGTTATCGCAAAGAAATTTCAGCTCGGCCTGCGTTTCCACCCCTTCCGCAATGACTTGTAGTTTGAGACTCTGCGCCATGGCGATGACGGCGGTTACAATCGCGGTATCGGCGTTGGAACTGCCGATTTGCCGCACGAACGACTGATCAATTTTGAGCGAATCAACCTGAAATTTCCGCAGATAACTCAGGCTGGAATAGCCCGTTCCAAAATCGTCGACCGCCACCTGCACACCTTTTTCCCTCAGGCTTTGTAGGATAGCCGCCGTCGCCTCGGCACGCTTCATGAGGACGCTTTCGGTTACCTCTATCTCGAGGAATTTCGGATCAAGGCCGGTTTCGTCGAGAACTGTGAACAGGTCATCGAGAAAACTCTCGTTGCGAAACTCTATTGCGGAAACGTTGACGGCCATCGTCGTCGCAGGCAAGCCTGCATCCGCCCATGCCCGGGCTTGCTGGCATGCCTCGCGAAGAACCCAGGCGCCGATCGGCAGAATGAGACCGCACTCTTCCGCCACCGGAATAAACTGCGCCGGCGAGACCGATCCCCGAACGGGATGTATCCAGCGTATCAATGCCTCCGCCCCGGTAATTGCGCCCGTTCGCAGGTTGACCTTTGGCTGATAGCGAACCGTGAATTCCTGCCACTCCAGGGCGCGTCGCAACGCCTCTTCGATGGACTGCCGCTCCACCGCTTTCACATTCATAGCCGGCTTGAAAAACTTGAAGCTGTGCCGCCCGTTCTCCTTGGCTTGATACATCGCGGTATCCGCGTTCTTGATAAGCGTTTCTGCATCCAAGCCGTCGTCGGGATAGACGCTCACGCCGATGCTCGTCGTGATATGGAGGTCTTGACGATCAACGCTATGAGGTTCGGCCACTGCTTGCAGCATTCTTTGCGCGGTGATAGCGGCGTCTTCCACATGGTGCACTTCCGACAGCATGACGACAAATTCATCGCCGCCCTGCCGGCTAACCGTGTCGGATCCGCGCACACATTTCGACAGGCGCTTTGCGACCGATTGAAGAAGTGCGTCGCCGATCAGATGGCCCAAGGAATTGTTGATATGTTTGAAACCATCCAAATCTAAAAACAGCACCGCGACATTCTTCTCGTGACGCTGCGCCACGGCGATTGCTTGATTAATTCGATCGTTCAGCAGCATTCGGTTGGGCAGCCCGGTCAGATAGTCATGTTCGGCCGAACGGCTTATTTCCAGCGTCATGGCGCGCGCTACGCTCACGTCGCGAAACACGATGACGGTTCCGGCGGCAAGACCCTGGCGGTCGTGGATGGGAGCGGCACAATGTTCGATCGGAATGATAACCCCGCCGCGCCGAATTAGAATGCAGTTAACCGGAAATGGCACAGTCTTGTCATGCTCGACGGTCAATTCGGGCGGATCGGCGGCTGACTCGCGATGCGCGGCATCAAGTATTCTGAAGACCTCGGACAAGGGGCGGCCTGCCGCTTCCTCGCGCGACCAGCCAGTCATTTTCTCGGACGCCACGTTGAGGAAGGTGATCTTGCTCGACATGTCAATGCATACGACGGCGTCGCCGATGCTGTTGAGCGTGACTTGGGCGCGCTCCTTTTCCGCAAACAGCGCCTCGTCCATGATATTGCGTTCGATGGCATAGCGTAATGCCCGCCAAAGACCGCGCGGCTCGATCTGGCCTTTAATAAGATAGTCCTGCGCGCCTTGTTGTAGTGTTTGTGCGGCAAGTTGCTCGTCGTCCAAGCCCGTCAATACCACCAACGGGATCCGTAGCGCAGCGGCATGGACGCGCCGCACCGCCTCCAACCCTTGGGCGTCGGGTAACCCCAAGTCGAGCAATACGATATCGACTTGCCGCTCTGCGAGCTTCTTCTCGGCCTCGCGAACACAATCAACATGAATCAATTCGAGGTGCTCTGACTCATGTTCGTTGAGCATTTCGCGGAGCAAGCGCGCATCTCCGGAGTTGTCTTCAACCAATAGTATTGTTTTGATCGCTTTCATGTTCAGCTGCTCGAAGCTTGCTGCGGCAGCTTGACCCTGGTTAGCCAGAAGTCGTTGATGATCCCCACCAGGCTTGCGAATTCGTCAAATTGCACGGGTTTGGTGAGGTAGCAATTTGCTTGAAGCTCATAGCTATTCACAATATCCGTTTCTGCCTCTGATGTGGTCAGGATAACGGTCGGGATCGTTTTCAAGCCGCTATCCGTCTTGATGTGAGCCAGAACCTCGCGACCGTCCATTTTGGGAAGATTGAGGTCCAACAAGATAATGTCCGGACGAGGCGCGTAAGCATGTGCGCCCTCTTTCTTCAGAAAATCCATGGCCTCGACGCCATCGGCCACCACGTGCAATCGGATGGTGTTGTTGGCGTCGCGAAAGGCTTCCTGCGTCAGCCGGACATCGCCGGGGCTGTCTTCGACCAAGAGAACTTCCCTGTGCATGTCTTCCTACTCAGGTTGCCTGTTTTGCCGTCGCCTGCCCGCCTTTCGGCGGCAACATGACCTTTGTCATCCAAAAGTCATTGATGCTTCGCACGAGGGTTTCGAATTCGGATAGCTGAACGGGCTTGGTGAGGTAACAATTTGCCCGGAGTTGATAGCTTTTCAGAATATCCGCTTCCGCGTGCGAGGTAGTCAGGATGACGGTGGGGATCGTCATAAAATCCCCGTCATCCTTGATGTGAGTCAGAACCTCCCGGCCATCCATTTTGGGAAGGTTGAGGTCCAGCAAGATAAAATCCGGCCGCGGGGCATGAGCGTGGTCCCCCTCACGTCTGAGAAAAGCCAATGCCTCGGCACCGTCTGTCGCCACGTGTAGATTGACCTCGCTGTTGGCATCGCGGAACGCTTCTTGTGTCAATCGGACATCACCGGGACTGTCCTCGACCAGAAGCACCTCAATCGACCTGAATTCTGGTTCGTTGGAAATCATGGTTTCGCCTCTATTCCCGCCAAAGTGAACTGGAACGTTGACCCATGACCGGGTAGTGACTCGACCGAAATCTTGCCACCGTGCCGTTCGACGATTTTTTTGCAGATCGCCAAGCCGATGCCGGTACCGGCGAACTCTTCGCGTTTGTGCAACCGCTGAAACATTCCGAAAATCTTATCGAAGTACTGCGGGTCAATCCCCAGTCCATTGTCGTTCACCGAAAAGCACCATCTACCGTCGTCATCCATGGCGGCCGATATATGCACCTTGGGAATCCCCTTTCTTTGGTACTTGATGGCATTGCCGACAAGGTTCTGGAATAACTGGGTCAGTTGCATCTCGTCTGCCAATATAGTGGGGAGCGGATCGTGCGTGACGATCGCCCCACCTTCCGCTATGGCACCGCGCAGATTGAGGAGTGCTTGTTCCAACGCGTTTTCACTCGAAGTGGCCAACAATTCCTTTCCTTTGGTACCGACGCGCGAATAGGCCAACAGATCCTGTATCAGCCGTTGCATGCGGCTGGCGCCGTCGACTGCGAACGCAATGAATTCGTCGGCATCGGCATCGAGCTTGCCCTTGTAGCGCCGGGACAGCAGCTGCGTGTAGCTCGCCACCATCCGTAACGGCTCTTGCAAATCGTGTGAAGCGATGTTGGCGAATTGCTGCAGTTCCTCGTTCGAACGATTTAATTCTTCTACCTTCTGCAAAAGGTGAGATTCCGCCCGTTTGCGCGTGGTGATGTCGCGGATCGCAGCCGTCACCAGAATTCCTTCGGTGCTTTCGAGCGGGCTCAGCATCAACTCGATCGGAAATTCGCTGCCGTTTTTGCGCCGCCCGGTTAGATCTATCCCGGTTCCGATCTGCTGCGCTGATGCTTCATCCGCAGATCGGAGACCGTCGGCAATCAGCCGCTCCGCGAAACCGTCCGGAATGATATTCGTGACCTTCTGCCCGACGAGTTCATCGCGACTATATTCAAACTGTTTCTCCGCCTGAACATTGAGCAGCACTATCTCGCCACTCTGATTAACCACCACCATTGCATCCGGAGCAGCTTCCAAAAGACCGCGATATCGGTTTTCCATTTGAACCAAATGTCCATCCGCCTTCTTGCGTACGCTGATGTCGCGGATCGCCGCCGTCACCAGAATTCCTTCGGCGCTTTCCAGCGGACTCAGCATCAGCTCGATCGGAAATTCGCTGCCATCCTTGCGCAGCGCGATAAGCTCAATGCCGGTACCGATTTGCTGCGCCAGCGCGTCTTCCGCAGATCGAAGATCGTCGGCGATCAGTCGCTCGGCAAAGCCCTTCGGAATAATGTTGGTGACCCTTTGCCCGAGCAGCTCGTCGCGGCGGTAGCCGAATTGTTTCTCCGCCTGAACGTTGAGCAGCACGATCTCGCCGCTCTTGTTCACGACCACCATTGCATCCGGCGCCGCCTCCAGCAGCCCGCGATAGCGGCTTTCCATCGCTGCCAAATGCGTATCCGCCGCCTTGCGTGCGCTGATGTTGCGGATAGCCGCCGTCACCAAAGTTCCTTCGACGCTATCCAGCGGGCTCAACATAATCTCGATCGGAAACTCGCTGCCGTCCTTGCGCAGCGCAGTGAGCTCGATGCCGGCGCCGATCTGCTGAGTCGACGCGTCTTCCGCGGAACGAAGATCATCGGCGATCAGCCGCGCCGCGAAGCCATCCGGAATGATGTTCGTCACCTTCTGCCCAAGCAGTTCGTCGCGGCGGTAGCCGAACTGCTTCTCGGCTTGAACATTCAGCAGCACGATCTCGCCTTCGGTGTTCACTACGACCATCGCATCGGGAGCCGCTTCCATTAGCCCGCGATACTTCGCCTCCGACTCCTTAGTCTCGCTGAGATCTCGGGTAATCTTAGAAAAGCCCCGCAGCTCTCCGGCCGGGTCGCGCAACGCTATGATGGTGACATTCGCCAAAAATTGCGAGCCATCTCTCCGCACGCGCATGGCTGTTTCGTGGTAACGGCCGCGTGCCGCAGCCACCCTGAGTATCTCCTCTGGCCTGCCGAGCTTGATGTCTTCCGGAGTAAAGAAGTGGGAATAATTATGACCGACGATCTCTTCGGCGCGGTAGCCTTTGATTCGTTCGGCTCCGTCGTTCCAAGTGACAATCTGACCTTTTGGGTCCAGCATAAAAATCGCGTAGTCTTGGACCGCTTGAACTAACGTCCGATATTGTTCTTCGCTGTCCCGAAGCGCTTGCTCTGCCAGATTGCGCTTGGCGCCGTCACGCTGCACGATCGATCCTGCGGCGCCGGTGATCAGCAGTCCCAGCAGCGTTCCAGCGAACAGAACTATTTTGGTCTGGCTCAGATCTTTCTTCGCTTTCGCGTCGCGCAGTGTGAACAATCGCGCCTCTTCGCCCTTCATCGCGCCAACAATCCGTTGAAAGTTACCCGTGATCCGCGGGCCCGGCCCTTTTCGGATCTCATCCGCTGCCGCTTCCGCCCCCCGGTCCCGGCGCAAACCAACGACTTTCGCCGCTCGCGCGACCCTCTCATCAGCTAGCTTTTCAAGCATTGAAACGCGGCGTAGTTGCTCCGGACTGTCCGCCGTCAATGCGCGAAGATCGGTCACATGCCGCTTAAGGGCCGATATTTCCGCACGGTAAATTGCGAAATAGGATTCATTGCCGGTTATGGCAAATCCGCGGACGCTCGACGCCATAAACTCCATTGAGAGGTGCGTTAAATCGATGGTCTTAAGAACCTCGCGTGTGTGCTCCAGCCAACGGCTGCTTTCGCCGGATACAATAATGACACGGTAGGAAAGTGCGCCGACGCCGAGCAGGATCACAAAGGCGAGTCCGAAGGCGGCTTGCGCGATCCGGCCTGTCAACGGCTTGGCCCGGCTTGCGCCTTCAACGCGACCGCCAGAATGTACGTTCGCATCCGTGATGACGCCGTTCGCGGCGATCGCAATCGGCACTGGGACTGTCGGACCGAGTAATTTCATGCGACTACTTTCGGGATGCGTGAATCGCTTACGCGTCCGCGCTGGCGAATAACAACGCACATCCGACGCCTGCCGCGGACATTCGCGAATTACATCGGCGCGGGATCGCCCAACACTGGCAGCAACGTGTTAACGCGAAAGGCGACATCTTCCGACAATGCGAAATTCCGGCGGCTCTCGGCCTTAGAATTGCGGCCGGGAGGTACGCACGTGTGTGGCCCGGTAAAAAATATCGGTATCGGAAAGGCAGCGGTAGAATTGCACTGTCGAGCGGCGGGCCGTTGAATTTGAATTGCTGTCCGTTCAGGTCCGCGTCTCTGCCGTCGGACGCCAGACCAGCAGCCGCTTCTCGACCAGGCTAACGATGCCGTCGATCACAATGACGAAAGCCGCCAGCACAAACATGCCGGCAAACACACCGGCCACGTCGAACACACCTTCCGCCTGCTGGATCAGGTAACCGAGGCCGGCCGCGGCACCGAGATACTCGCCGACCACCGCGCCGACCACCGCAAAGCCGACCGAGGTGTGCAGCGAGGAGAACATCCAGGACAGCGCCGACGGCCAATAGACGTGGCGCACCAATTGCCGCTCGCTCATGCCGAGCATGCGCGCATTCGCCAGCACCGTGGGCGAGACTTCCTTGATGCCCTGATAGACGTTGAAGAACACGATGAAGAAGACGAGCGTGACGCCGAGCGCCACCTTCGACCAGATGCCTAAGCCCAGCCATAGCGTAAAAATCGGCGCCAGCACCACGCGCGGCAGCGCGTTGACCATCTTCACGTAAGGGTCGAACACGGCGGCCGTGCGCGGCTGGCGCGCAAACCAGAAGCCGACCAGCACGCCGCCGACCGAGCCGATGACAAAAGCGAGCGTAGCTTCGACCAGCGTCACCCACAGATGTTTCCAAATCACGCCGGTGACGAACCAATCGATGATTTGCTTGACGACGTCGACCGGGTTGGAGAAGAAGAACGGCGGCAGCACGACCGTGCCGAATAACGGATAGGTCGTCAGCACGTACCAGAGCACGAGGCCGATGACGGCCACAAGAATTTGCAGGATGAGAAGCTGCGCGCGCGGCATCACCCCGCCTCCGCCTGTGCGTAAGTCTTCAACACCTCTGTTTTCAGCCTGTGCCAGATCTCGCGGTGCAACGCATGAAACGCATTGTCGAGCTTGATCTCCGAGATATCGCGCGGGCGCGGCAGCGGCACGGTCCAGTCGCCGATGATACGGGCGGCCGGACCCGCCGACATGATCACCACACGATCCGACAGCGCGATCGCTTCTTCCAGATCGTGGGTGACGAACAGTACCGCCTTGCGGTCGACACTCCACAATTCGAGCAGGAGGTTGCCCATGATCTGCCGAGTTTGCGCATCGAGCGGGCCGAACGGTTCGTCCATCAGCAGAATTTTCGGATCGCGGATCAGCACCTGCGCGAGCCCCACGCGCTTGCGCTGGCCGCCCGACAACATGTGCGGATAACGATCGGCGAAGGCGCTTAAGCCCACACGGGCAAGCCATTCCTGCGCGCGCGGGCGCGCTTCGCTTGCCGGTATACCCGCCGTCTCCAGGCCGATTGCGACATTTTCGAGCGCCGTCTTCCAGGGAAACAGCGCATCGGCTTGAAACAGATAGCCGGCTTCGCGGTTGAGCGCCGCGAGCGGGCTGCCGAAAATATCGACCGTACCCGCCGCCGGCGGAATGAGGCCAGCGGCGATGTTGAGCAGCGTGGACTTGCCACAGCCGGTTGGACCGACGATAGCAACGAATTCGCCGTCGGCGACGTTCAAGGTTGCGCGCTCGACCGCGGTGTAAACGCCGCCGCTGGCCAGGCGGAAGGCGACCACGACATCGTCGAGCGCAACAGCCGGCGCGTTTTTGCTCATCTGCGCTGCCTCTTCCATTAGCGGCGCAACCTAGCCGCTCGCTTGCGACTTGCAAATCGCCGTTTCCGCTTGCGGCCCTTACGTGTCATCATTCCGGCCGATGAGCATTGACGCCCGCCTCGCCGATGCGTTCGCCCGGCTGCCGGACTACCTCGGCAACCACGTTCTGGTGAGCATCACCGCCCTCGCCATCGGGCTTGGCATCAGCCTGCCGCTCGCCATCGCCTCGGTGCGGCGGCCGATGCTGCGCGGCGTGCTGCTCACCGTTGCGAGTATCGTGCAGACCATCCCCGGTCTCGCCTTGCTGGCGCTGTTTTATCCGCTGCTGCTGGCGGTCGCCGCCCTGTCTGAACGCCTGACCGGCGCCGGTTTCTCGGCACTCGGCTTTTTGCCGTCGGTGCTGGCGCTGGCGCTTTATTCGATGCTGCCGGTCCTGCGCAACACGGTGACCGGCCTCAATGGCCTCGACCCATCGCTGCGCGATGCCGCCCGCGTGATCGGCATGCGGCCTTCACAGTCTCTGCGCGAGATCGAATTGCCGCTGGCCATGCCGGTGATAATGGCCGGCATCCGCACCTCGGCGGTGTGGGTGATCGGCACCGCCACGCTGTCGACGCCGGTCGGGCAGACCAGCCTCGGCAATTACATCTTCGCAGGACTGCAAACACAGAACTGGGTGTTCGTCGTGTTTGGTTGCGTCGCCGCCGCCGTGCTGGCGCTCATCGTCGATCAATTGCTGGCGCTGATGGAATATGGCGTTGCCGCGCGTAGCCGCGGAAAGATTGCCAGTGGCGCGATCGGACTGGCGGTCGTCGTGCTGGCAGCGCTGATGCCGGGGCACGCCGCAACGCGCAACACCTACGTTGTCGGCACCAAGAGCTTCACCGAGCAATACATCCTCGGCGCACTGATGCAGCAGCGTCTCACTGCGAACGGCCTTGCGAGCGAGCGGCGCGACGGCCTCGGCTCGGCGGTCGTCTTCAACGCGCTCACCTCCGGCGAGGTTGACGTCTATGTCGATTATTCCGGCACCATCTGGGCGAATTACATGCACCACAGCGACGTCAAGCCGCGCGAGGAGGTACTGCGCGAGGTGTCAGACTGGCTGAAAAAAACATACGGTGTGCGCATGCTCGGCGATCTCGGCTTCGAAAACGCCTATGCGCTCGCCATGCCGCGCAAAAAAGCCGAGGCGCTCGGCATCAGCACCATCGCCGATTTGGCAAAGCACGCGCCGAACATGTCGATCGCTGGCGACTACGAGTTCTTCGACCGCCCGGAGTGGAAGGCGATCCAGAAGGCTTATGACCTGCACTTTCGCGAGCAGAAGTCGATGCAGGCGACCTTCATGTACCAGGCCGCCGCCAATGGCGAGGTCGATGTGCTCTCCGCGTTTTCAAGCGACGGCCGCATCGCGCAATACGATTTGAAAGTC
Organism: uncultured Pseudomonadota bacterium; assembly: GCA_963720835.1. Lineage (GTDB taxonomy): Bacteria > Pseudomonadota > Alphaproteobacteria > Rhizobiales > Xanthobacteraceae > Pseudolabrys. Next base: position 167,353 of record CAVRHC010000026.1, read on the forward strand.
TTGAGCGACCCCAAGCAGGCGATCCCGCCCTACGACGCCGTCCTGTTGTTGGCGCCGGACGACGCCAACGACCGGAAACTGATCGGCGCGCTCAAGCCGCTGGTGGGCGCGATCAACGTCAAAATCATGCGCGAAGCAAACTTACGTGCCGCCGGCGGCGACGTGCTGCCTGACGCGGTGGCGAAGTGGCTGTGGGAACAGATCGGGGCACACAAGCAGGATAAACGATGACTGCCGCATACAAGATCGTGCTGACGGACCTCGCCAGGGCGTTCGCTGCCAAACACACTTCAATTGCCGCCCTGGAGGAGCGCGTGCGAGGCGAGATTGCCGATATACTGAACAGCGCCGGGGACCTCGACAGGCTGCACTTCCACACCTTCGTCACGTCGGACGGTCAGGAATACATCTGCTTTCCAGAAGTCGTCGATGATGGGCGAGTATTGGTGGTCGACACCTGTTCGCGAGACGAGACGAATAGACTGACGACTTCGGACGGAATGCTGGTAACTGTGCCCGAGCCCGATAGCGACTGACGCGGTCCACTACAATTGGATTCACGACCGCCAACCCGTCTCGTCAGTCTAGGGCTCGACCGCCTGTTCCAGTTCCATCGCCCGCGTCCGCGTCAGATCAAGCATGCAGTTGCCGCCGCGAATACGCGCGATGGTGCCGTCTGCAAGTTCATAATAGTCGCAGTTGGCGTCGCGGAATTTCAGCCACTGGTCTTGCGCGGCCGCGAGCTGTTTGCGCTGCTTGGCGTTGTCCGCCATCTCCAAAGCCTTGGCGTAAGCTTTTGCGAGCCGTTTTTCCAGAAGCGCGAGATTGCCTTTCTGGCACGTGACGATGTCGTAGGTGCTGCCCTGGCAGTCCTTCTCGTCTTCGGCGAAAGCAAAAGCGGCCGCCCCGAGAAGGGCGGCCGCTGTCATGAGCGCAATGCGCAGCATCGTTAGTTCTTGCTCTTGTCCACCAGCGCGCGCTCCTTGATCCATGGCATCATGTCGCGCAGCTTGGCGCCGATCTGCTCGGCCTTGTGCTCGGCGAGCTTGGCGCGCGTGGCCTTGAACGAGGTCTGGTTGACCTTGTTTTCCAACATCCAGTCGCGGGTGAAACGGCCGGACTGGATGTCGTCGAGTATGCGCTTCATCTCGGCGCGCGTTTCCTGGGTGATCACGCGCGGGCCGGAGACGTATTCGCCGTACTCGGCAGTGTTCGACACCGAGTAGTTCATGTTGGCGATGCCGCCTTCGTAGATCAGATCGACGATCAGCTTCATCTCGTGGATGCACTCGAAATAGGCCATCTCCGGCGCATAGCCAGCTTCACAAAGCGTGTCGAAGCCCGCCTTCATCAACTCGACCACGCCACCGCACAGCACCGCCTGCTCGCCGAACAAATCGGTCTCGCATTCTTCCTTGAACGTGGTTTCGATGATACCGGCGCGGCCGCCACCGATCGCGGCGCCGTAGGACAAACCGAGCTCGTGCGCGTTGCCAGACTTGTCGGCATGCACCGCCAGAAGGCAAGGAACGCCGGCGCCGCGCTGATATTCCGAGCGTACGGTGTGGCCGGGACCCTTGGGCGCGATCATCATCACGTCGAGATCGGCGCGGGGCTCGATCAGGTTGAAGTGCACGTTGAGGCCGTGCGCAAACATCAGCGCCGCACCGTCCTTCATGTTCTTGACGAGGTGATCGTTGTAGATATCGGCCTGCAACTCGTCGGGCGTCAGCATCATCATCACGTCGGCCCATTTGGCGGCCTCGGCCACCTCCATCACTTTCAGCTTTTCACCCTCGGCCTTCTTCACACCGGCGGAGGTCTTGCGCAGCGCCACCGCCACCTCTTTCACGCCGGAGTCGCGCAGATTGAGCGCATGGGCATGGCCTTGGCTGCCATAGCCGATAATGGCCACCTTCTTGCCCTTGATGAGATTGAGATCGGCGTCCCGGTCGTAATAAACACGCATGATCGTTCCTTTACTTAAGCCCCTATGTGCGTTTCGGCCCTGCTTCTAGGACGCCGGACGAGAGCCGACAAGGCCCGGCTTCCTCATTCATTCTGTGACAATCGGAATGATGGTGGCGACCAGCAGCAGCCCCATCACGACGTTAAAAATCCGCGCGTGCAGCGGATCGCGCAAAAACCGGCGCAATGCGACGCCGAAGCCGGCCCAGGTGGCGGTCGACAAGACCGTGGCCAAGGCAAAGACCGCAACCACGACCAGAAAATCCTCGCCTTCGTGGCCCGGCCGCATATAGACGGCAATCCCGCTGAGCGCGGCAACGACCGCCTTCGGGTTGACCCACTGAAAGGCCGCCGCCTGCAGGAACGTCATCGGCTTGCCGACCGCATTGTCGTTGGCGCCATCGCCGGCCGGCCGCGCGCTCGCCACTTTCCAGGCCAGCCACAGCATGTAGAGCGCGCCGGCGATCTTGAGCGCGACTTGCAACGCCGGCACCGCGGCAAAGACCAGCCCCAAACCGCCGGCCAGCGCCGCCAGCAATACGACAAAGCCGATATCGATGCCGAGCATATGCGGGATCGTGCGCGCGAAACCGAAGTTCACGCCCGAGGCGGTCAACAGAATATTGTTGGGCCCGGGCGTGAACGCCATGACCGAGGCGAACACGGCGAGCGCCATAAAGACGTCGAGTTGCATGCGAAAGTTGCCGCGCTACATCGCCTCCGGCCCGCGCATGATGGCGGCGATGCCGGTGCGCGCCACCTCGACCAGGCCGAGCGGCAGCATCAATTCGACGAACTGCTCGATCTTGTCGCTTTTGCCGGTGATCTCGAACACGAAGCTCTCGGTGGTGGCGTCGATCACACGCGCCCGAAAGGCGTCGGCCAGGCGCAAAGCCTCGACCCGGTGCTCGCCCTTCCCCCTGACCTTGACCATCGCGAGCTCGCGCTCGATGGCGTCGCCTTTCAGCGTCATGTCGACGACGTGATGCACGGGCACCAGCCGGTCAAGCTGGTTCTTGATCTGCTCGATCACCATCGGCGTGCCGGTGGTAACAATCGTAATTAGCGATAGGTGCTTGCGGTGCTCGGTCTCCGACACCGTCAGCGACTCGATATTGTAGCCGCGCCCGGAGAACAGGCCGATCACCCGCGCCAGAACGCCCGGTTCGTTGTCGACCAGCACCGACAAAGTATGGGTTTCTTCCTTCTGCGCCGTTGGCGCAGTCGGGTAGTGCGAGGTGCTCGGGCTCATATTTGCGTTTGCGTTCACGACCTTGATCCTTGCTTTTACACCAACACCTTGCCTTCTTCGGTGATCGCCTCCTCGATGTCCTCGGCGGCGCCGCTCAACAGCATCTCGTTGTGCGCGCGGCCCGACGGGATCATCGGGAAACAGTTCTCTTTCGGATCGACGACGCAGTCGAACAGCACCGGCCGGTCGACAGCGATCATCTCCTTAATGGCATGGTCGAGATCGCCGGGCTTTTCGCAACGGATGCCGACCGCGTGCATTGCCTCCGCCAGCTTGACGAAGTCGGGCAGCGCCTCCGAATAACTCTCAGCGTAGCGCCCGCCGTGCAGCAGTTCCTGCCACTGGCGCACCATACCCATGTACTGATTGTTGAGGATGAAAATCTTGACCGGCAGCCGGTACTGCACCGCCGTCGACAGCTCCTGCATGGTCATCTGGACACTCGCTTCGCCCGCGATGTCGATGACCAAAGATTTCGGATGCGCAAGCTGCACGCCGACCGAAGCCGGCAGGCCGTAGCCCATCGTACCGAGCCCTCCGCTCGTCATCCAGCGGTTCGGCTCGCCGAAGGCGTAGAACTGCGCCGCCCACATCTGGTGCTGGCCGACCTCGGTGGTGATGTAGACGTCCTTATCCTTGGTCAACTCATAGAGCCGCTGGATGGCGTATTGCGGCTTGATCACCTCATTCGACTGCCGGTAGGCGAGCGACTTGCGCGCGCGCCACTTGTCGATCTGCTTCCACCAGTCGCCCAGCGCCTTCTCGTCGGCGCGCTTGGCCTCGGTGCGCCACAGCCGCACCATGTCCTCCAGCACATGTGCGCAGTCGCCGACGATCGGCACATCGACATGAACGTTCTTGTTGATCGACGACGGGTCGATGTCGACGTGAATCTTCTTCGAGCCGGGCGAGAAGGCGTCGATGCGGCCGGTGATGCGATCATCGAAGCGCGCGCCGATGCACACCATCACGTCGCAATCGTGCATGGCCATGTTGGATTCCAGCGTGCCGTGCATACCGAGCATGCCGAGCCACTGCTTCTCGGTGCCCGGATAGGCGCCGAGCCCCATCAGCGTCGAGGTGATCGGGAAACCGGTGAGCTTGACCAGTTCGCGCAGCAGCTCGCTCGCCGCCTTGCCGGAATTGATCACGCCACCGCCGGTATAGAACAGCGGCCTTTTCGCATGCGCCATCAATTCGATCGCCTGCCGGATCTTGTCCATGTCGCCCTTAACTTTGGGCTTGTAGCCGGTGTGCTGAAGCTCCTTCGGCTTGGAATAGACGCCTTTGGCGAACTGAATATCCTTCGGAATGTCGACCACCACCGGGCCCGGCCGTCCGCTTGCGGCGATGTGAAAGGCTTCGTGCAGCACGCCCGGCAGATCCTCGATGCGCTTGACGAGATAATTGTGCTTGGTGCACGGCCGCGTGATGCCGACGGTGTCGGCCTCCTGGAAGGCGTCGTTGCCGATCAGATGGGTCGGCACCTGTCCGGTGATGCAGACGAGCGGGATCGAATCCATCAGCGCGTCGGTCAGGCCGGTCACCGCATTGGTGGCGCCGGGGCCGGAGGTCACCAGCACGCAGCCGACCTTGCCGGTCGAGCGCGCATAGCCTTCGGCGGCGTGCACCGCGCCCTGCTCGTGGCGCACCAGGATGTGCTGCACTTTGTCCTGCGCGAATATGGCGTCATAGATCGGCAGCACCGCGCCGCCCGGATAGCCGAACAGGTGTTTCACCCCTTGGTCGGCGAGCGCCTGGATCACCATTTCGGCGCCGGTCATTTCCCGTGTCATGGTCCTCGTCCTCAGCTACCTGCTTACTCGTTTACGTCGGTTCGTCTTGCCGTTTCGTTTGCCCTCAGCGGCCGGCAATAAAAAAGGCCCGCTGGGGGGCCTGTCCGGACGCGTCACCTGGCAAAGGCCCATCAGGGCCGCCAAGGGGGCGTCCGAACCTCTACGACTACGGTAATAATATTGCGCGACATCGATCCTGCCTGAACTTTCATTGCGCGGGTTATAGGCACGGCTTAACCCCCGGTCAAGCGCAAATTAGCAGCTTGCGATCTGCTTTTCGAGGATGTTTTCAGCTTCATCAGCCGGCGCCCAGGGCCAGTCTTTCATCTGGTTGCGGAACCAGGTGAGTTGGCGCTTGGCATAGCGACGCGTGTCGATGAGCGCGCCAGCTACCGCCTCCTCCATGGTGAGCTCGCCCTTGAGATGGCGGATCAGCCACGGCACGCCATGCGCCTTCATCGCCGGCAGCGCGGGATCGAGCGCGCGCGCGGCGAGTGCCCTCACCTCCTCCAGCGCGCCGAACTGCAGCATGGTGGCAAAGCGCGTGCCGATCCGACCAATAAGCTCTTCGCGCTCACAGGTTATGAACACCTTGGCCGCGCGGTCGGCGTCGATCATCGGCGGCAGACCTTCGCGGTGCCAGTCGGTGAGCGAGCGCCCGGTCGCCAACATTACTTCCAACGCGCGCGAGATACGCGAACGGTCGTTCGGCATCAGCCGCATCGCCGATTGCGGATCGCGTTCCAAAAGCTCCGCATGCAGCGCCTGCGCCCCTTCGTTCTTGAGTCGCCCGCGAACATCCTCGCGGATGTCCGCCGGTATCGGCGGCACGGCCGCAAGCCCGCTGGTCAGCGCTTTGAAATAGAGCCCGGTGCCGCCGACCACGATTGCGACGCGATTGCCGCGCGCGAGTTCCGTCAGTACGTCACCGACGTCGCGCAGCCATTGGCCGGTCGAATAATTGACGGCCGCGTCGACATGGCCGTAGAGGCGGTGCGGCACGCGCGCTTCGTCCTCGGGCGAAGGCCGCGCGGTAATGATGCGCAAATCGCGATAGACCTGCATGGAGTCTGCATTGATGATTGTACCGTTCAGCCGCTCGGCCAGACGCAGCGCCAGCGCCGACTTGCCGCTGGCAGTCGGCCCTGCAATAAGCACCGCCTTAATCGCATCGTGCACCGCATGAACTCATGTCGCAACCCTGATTGGCCCCGAGAGCGCGTTCGATCGCGCAACCGTTGAGCGCGCGCGCGCGGCCCTATCCGGCGCGGGCGCACCGCAATACCTCGGTCCCGGCGCCATCGACATCCTGTTTACTCCGGATGCCGCCGTCGACCAACGTGTGCTTGCCGAGCACTTGCGCGGCATGGTGGCGGGTCAGATCGACGCGGTGGTGCAGCCCATAGCATACCGCCGCAAGAAGCTTTTCCTCGCCGACATGGACTCCACCATGATCGGTCAGGAATGCATCGACGAACTCGCCGATCGCGTTGGTCTCAAAGCGCATGTCGCCGCCATCACCGAACGCGCCATGCAGGGCGAGGTCGCCTTCGAGCCGGCCTTGCGCGAGCGCGTCGCCCTGCTCGAAGGGCTCCCGGTGACGGTGGTCGAGGAGGTGTTGCGCGAGCGGATTCATTTGACACCCGGCGCACGCACGTTGGTCGCGACCATGCGGAAGAACGGCGCACGCACCTGCATGGTCTCCGGCGCTTTTACTTTGTTCACCGACCGCATCTCCGCCATGATCGGTTTCGACGAAGTGCGCGCCAACACGTTGACGCTCATCGATGGCCGCAAAATCGCGGGCACGGTCGCCGAGCCGATCTTCGGCCGCGACGGCAAGCGCGCCGCGCTTATCGAGCTGCGCAACGAATTGGGTCTCGCCAAGGAGGAGACGATGGCGGCCGGCGACGGCGCCAACGATATCGACATGATCGCGGAAGCCGGCCTCGGCGTCGCTTATCATGCTAAGCCAAAGCTGGCGGAAGCCGCCGCCGCCCGCATCGACCACGGCGATCTCACCGCGCTGCTTTATGTGCAGGGGTACCGGCGCGAAGAATTCGTCGACGCGTAGCTCGGCACATTCCCGAAGACAAGCGGTCATTATCCGCGAAAGCGGACGATCCAGCAGCCACGGATTTCGCGTTAATATACGCTTTCAATACTGGATGCCCCGCTTTCGCGGGGCATGACAGCATCGATTTTGGGAAAGGAGTCTGAAAGCCTACTGCAAGCTCAGCGCCACGAAGCTCGGGTCACCGTCTGGCGTCACCACCAGCAGCACGACCGCCTTCTTGCCACTTTTCTTGAGCGTGTCGACTCGCGCCTGCAGTTCGGCGGCGCTGGTCACAGGTTGCTGCTGCACCTCAGCGATCACCATGCCGGGTTGCAGATGCTTGTCCGCCGCCGCCGAATTGGCTTCGACCGCCGTGATCAGCACGCCTTTCACCTTGTCCTTGATCTTGTGCTCTTTGCGCAAAGCTTCGGTCAGATTGGCAAGATCAAGGCCGAGCGCCTTCTTCACCACCGGCTTTTCGTCCTCGTCCGGTTTTGACTTCAGCGACGCTTCTTTTTTCTCGGGCGTATCCTCCAACCGGCCGAGCTTCACCGTCCTGGTTACCTCTTTGCCCTTGCGAATGATGGTGACAGGCACGTTCTTGCCGACCGGCGTGTCGGCGACGATGCGCGGCAGATCGCGCATCTCCTTGATGTCCTTGCCATCGAACTTGACGATGACGTCACCCGGCTCGATTCCCGCCGGCTTGGCCGGCCCTTTGTCATCGATGCCGGCAATGAGTGCACCGCGCGGCGGATTGATGTTCAGGCTTTCTGCAATCTCGGCATTGACCTGCTGGATACGCACGCCGAGCCAGCCGCGCCGCACTTCCTTGAATTCGCGCAATTGATCGATCACCGGCATCACGGTCTTCGACGGAACAGCAAAGCCGATGCCGATCGAACCGCCGGACGGCGAAATGATCGCGGTGTTCACGCCGATGACATCGCCGTTGAGATTGAACAACGGTCCGCCCGAATTACCGCGGTTGATGGCGGCATCGGTCTGAATGTAGTTGTCGTAAGGACCGGAATTGATGTCGCGGTTGCGCGCCGAGACGATGCCGGCGGTCACCGTGCCGCCAAGGCTGAACGGATTGCCGATCGCGATCACCCATTCGCCCAGCCGCAGCGCGTCGGAGTTGCCGAACTTCACCGCCTTCAGCGGCTTGGTCGGGTTGACCTTGAGCAGCGCGAGATCGGTCTTGGTGTCGCGGCCGACGACATCGGCCTTTAAGGTGGTGCCGTCATTGAGGATGACGTTGACCTCGTCGGCGCCGGAAATGACGTGGTTGTTGGTGACCACAAGTCCGCTGGGATCGATAATAAACCCGGAACCCAGCGAGTTGACGCGCCGCGGCGTCGGTGCGCCGTTCTTGCCGCGCCGGTTCTTGAAGAATTCCTCGAAAAATTCCTCGAAAGGCGAGCCCGGCGGCAGCTGCGGCATTTCGCGGGTGCTCATATCCACCGTCTGCTTGGTGGAGATGTTGACCACCGAGTCGATCACCTGCTCGGCCACGTCGGCGATGGCTTCCGGGCCGCGCGCGGCGGCAGGCGCCGGCATCGCCGTCCAAACCACTGCGCCAGCAAGCAAAATCGCTACGGCCGAGCGGCGCGCAGGCGTCGTCATGCGGTCAATCAATGCGCCCATGGGCGTCAGGTCTCCTGGAAAGGATGGTCATTCAAGGTGGCCCTGTCTTCAAGGCAATTCAAGGGCGGCGGCATCACCTTCATGAAAGGCCAATTCGCCGGCAAACGCGAGTTTTGCGCCGTCGCGGCCATCAGAAGACACTACGAGCGAGCCAAACCAGCAAAAGGCCGATCACCGCCGATCCGAGCCCGATCGCCCGCAAGGTTGCTTCCGGCGTCTCCAGCACACTCATCATCGCCCGCTTCGCCTGCGCCGGCAGAGCCGCAAACACCAAGCCCTCGATCACGAACACCAATCCGAGGGCGGCTAGAAAATCCGACATGCGAGCGCCGGCGTCCCGCTAACGGGACGGGGCCGACGGTCCGCCCTGCGTCGCCGGCGCCTTGCCGCCGGGCGGCGGCAAGGTCGGGTTGGTCGTGTTCCCGTTGCCGGCCGGGCTGTTGAAGAAGCGGAAGAAACTAGTGTCCGGCTTGAGCAAGAACCGCGTGTCGGCCGGCTTCAGCCCCGCTTCATAGGCCTGCATCGAACGGTAGAACGAGAAGAAGTTCGGATCCTGCGTGTAGGCCTTGTTGAAGATTTGGTTGCGGGTGGCGTCGCCCTCGCCGCGGATCTGCTGACCCTTGGAGTTGGCGTCGGCGATCAGCACGGTCACTTCGCGGTCGGCCCGCGAGCGGATTTCCTGGGCGCGCTGAGCGCCTTGGGCGCGGTATTCGGCCGCCTCGCGTTGTCGCTCGGTTTGCATGCGCTTGTAGACCGCCTGGCTGTTCTGCTCCGGCAGGTCGGCGCGCCGGATGCGGGTGTCGACGACCTCGATGCCGTAATTGGCGGCTTCCTTGTCGACCAGGCCCTGGATGCGCTGCATCAGTTGGGCGCGCTGGTCACGCACGACCTGAATGAAGGTGGCCTCGCCGAGCACGCGCCGCAACGCCGAGTTGAGCAAAATGGCAAGCTGCGAATTGGCGCCGCTGATCGAACCGAGCGTTTGATAAAAGCGCAGCGGATCGGTGATTTTGTAGCGCGCGAAAGCGTCGACCACCAACCGTTTCTGATCGGAGGCGATCACTTCCTGCGCCGGCGCCTCCAGATCGAGGATTCGTTTGTCGATATAGACGACGGTGTCGATGAACGGCGCCTTCACGTGCAAGCCGGGCTCAGTGATCGGCGGCCGCGGATTGCCGAGCCGCAGCACCAGCGCTTGTTGCGTCGGATAGATGGTAAACAGCGACGAGTAGGCGACGATCAACGCCGCGATGATGAGGACGACGATGACGCCGCCGAAGACGTTCAATCTCATGGCTGGCCTCCCGACGTCGAACGTGACTGGCTAGAACCTGCCGGCTGCTTCGACAATTCATCGAGCGGCAGGTAAGGCACCACGCCCTGCGCGCCGTCCTTGGAATCGACGATGATCTTGCTGGTATGGCCGAGCACGCGCTCCATGGTCTCGAGATACATGCGCTCGCGGGTCACTTCCGGCGCTTTCTTGTACTGCTCGTAGATCTTCATGTAGCGCGCCGTCTGGCCGGTGGCTTCCGCAACCGTCTGCGAGCGATAGGCTTCCGCCGCCTGGACGATCCTGGCGACGTTGCCGCGCGCTTGCGGGATCACCCGATTGGCATAGGTCTGCGCTTCGTTGACCGACCGATCGAGGTCGATGCGCGCGGCCTGAACGTCACGGAAAGCGTCGATCACTTGCTTGGGCGGATCGACCTTCTGCAACTGCACTTGCGTGATCTGCACGCCGGCGCTGTAATGGTCGAGCGTCTTCTGCATCAGATCTTGCACCGCGGTTTCAGTTACCTGCCGCGCGCCGGTCAGGATCGGCTGAATATCCGAGCGCCCGATCACCTCGCGCATGGCGCTTTCGGCCACCGCCTTCACCGTGCCGGCGGGATGCTGGATGTTGAACAGATACTGGCCGACGCCGGTCGGTTTCACCTTCCAGAACACCGAGAAGTTGACGTCGACGATATTCTCGTCGCCGGTCAGCATCAGGCTTTCCTCCGGCACCTCGCGCTCGCTGGTACCGCCGCGGCCGACGCTGATCTCGCGCATGCCGATGTCGATCTTGTTGATGCGCAGCGCCTTCGGCGTCAGCACGGTCTCGATCGGATAAGGCATGTGGTAATTCAATCCCGGCTGCACTTCGCGCACTTCCTTGCCGAAGCGCAACACGACGCCGAGCTCATCCGGCTCAACGCGGAAGAATCCCGAAAAGCCCCACAGCGCGATGGCGGCAAGCGCCAGCAGCGCGAAACCCTTACCGCCGAGATTTCCCCCGGGCAGCACACGGCGCAGCCGGTCTTGTCCGCGGCGCAGCATGTCTTCCAGATCGGGCGGCTTCGAACCCGACGGTTGCGGTCCCGAGCCCCAGGGCCCGCGGCCTCCGCCCGAGCCCCACGGCCCCCCGCCGCCCCCGCCTTGATTGGTCCATGGCATCGAAATGGTCTCCCGGCGCCGGGGCTGAAAATTCGAGCCGGCCGCCTGTTTCGAGGGGGTTATAGGCGAGGCGACGAGGCGTTACAACGCGCCGTCATGCCGCGCTTTTTTCGCGCTTGAACACAATATAACTGCATAACTGTCCTGCAATGTGGCCGCGCGGGGACGCTGTTACTGAACTGCGGCGTTCACGCCCTGCGCTCATAAGTCAGGATCGTGAAATCGGCCTCGTCGTCCGGCCCGCGTGCGTGCGGCTCACGCCGAATCTCACGCCAGTCCTGCGGGTCGATCGGCGGAAACAGCGTATCGCCCGCGGGATTGGCGTGCACACGTGTGATTTCGAGCCGGTCGGCATCTGCCATCGTGGCTTCGAACACGTCAGCGCCACCGATGATCATGATCTCGTCGGCGCCGCGCGCGTCTGCGTCCTTGCACGCGACGTCGAAGGCAGCGTCCATGCTGTTGACCGGTACCGTGCCAGGCGTCGCCAGACTGCGATTGCGGGTAACTACGATGTTGGTGCGGTCCTTCAGCGGCCTGCCGACCGAGTCATAGGTTTTGCGGCCCATGATCACCGGCCTGTTCAACGTCAGTCTTTTGAAATGCTGTAAATCGGATTTAAGCCGCCACGGCAGCGCACCTTGACGGCCGATTACGCCGTTCTCGCCGATCGCGGCAACCAACACGACTTTTTTGCCGCCTCTCACGCGCCCGCCTCCGCAAACTTCGCCAGCGCCGCACCACTCAAACGGCAGATACGCCACTCGTCCAGCACCTGTGCACCGATCGATTTGTAGAACGCAATCGACGGCGCGTTCCAGTCGAGCACCGCCCATTCGCAGCGCGCGTAGCCGCGCTCGACGCAGCGGCGCGCAAGAAGCGCCATCAGCGCTTTGCCGATGCCCCTGCCGCGCAACGCCGGCCTTAACGAAAATGTCCTCGATGTAGATGCCTTGGCTGCCGCGAAAGGTCGAGTAGTTGAGGAACCACGTGGCAAAGCCAACGCCCTCGCCGTTCCATTCGGCGATGTCGCAATAAAGCCGCGGGCTCTTGCAGAACAACGCTTCGGCGATCGCCTGCTCGGTGGCTTCGACGGTCAGCTTTTCGTAGGCGGCCAGTTCCTGCACCAGCGCGAAGATCTGCGCGCTATCCGCCGGCCGTGCCGCGCGGATCGACAGGCTCACACCGCCACCTCCGCCTTGATGTGCGGATGCGGGTCGTAATTCTCGATTATGAAATCCTCGTAGCGGAAAGCGAAGATGTCCTTCACTTGCGGGTTGATGCGCATCATCGGCAGCGCGCGCGGCGCGCGCGACAATTGCAGATGCGCCTGCTCCTGATGATTCAAATAAAGATGCGCGTCGCCGAAGGTGTGGACGAATTCGCCGGCTTTCAGCCCTGTCACCTGCGCCACCATCATCGTCAGGAGCGCATAGGACGCAATATTGAAGGGCACGCCGAGGAACACATCGGCCGAACGTTGATAGAGCTGGCACGACAATCTGCCTTCGGCGACATAGAACTGGAACAGGCAGTGGCAGGGCGGCAACGCCATCTTGTCGACATCGGCCGGATTCCAAGCGGTAACGATTAGCCGGCGCGAATCCGGATTGCGTTTGATCATCTCGATGACGTGGCTGATCTGGTCGATCGTGCGGCCGTCCTTGGCCGGCCAGGAGCGCCATTGATGCCCGTAGACGGGACCGAGTTCGCCGCGCTCGTCGGCCCACTCGTCCCAGATGTGCACGCCGTGCTCGTTCAAATATTTGATGTTGGTGTCGCCGGCGAGAAACCAGAGCAGTTCGTAGACGATCGATTTCAGGTGCAACTTCTTGGTGGTGAGCAGCGGAAACCCGTCGGCAAGGTCGAAGCGCATCTGATGGCCGAACACCGAAATGGTGCCGGTGCCGGTGCGGTCGCGCTTTTCCGCACCGCGGCTAAGAATATGCTCCATCAGCTCAAGGTATTGGCGCATCAGCGGTTCCGGCTCAAGCGATCCCAACTCAGCGAAAGATGGGGAAGTTTACCCCCGGCGGCAACCTTTGATGGACCGTTATCCTCACCCGCCGCGCGACCGGTGCGGAACGGGGATATTCGGAACCTGCCCGGGCGGCTGATGTCTTATCCAAGAGCGCAATTTGAGGCCCGCTTCGGATTACCGGACGCATTCTCGACACTCGCGGTCTTGATTGCGGCGGCGCTGACCTCCGGTGCTTTTGCCAACGATCAATGCAGCGGCCATCACCTGGCGACCTCGAGAACAATGTTGCCATTGCTGTGGGCCTTGAAAAAACGTTCGCAAACCTGAAACGCCACTGACGGGCCGACACGTTCAACACCTGTTCCTTGTTTATCGCAGGTTTACGCAGGTCGACGGAATCGTTACGCGCTCATTTTGTAAACTCGTTTACTGAAACCCTCGTTCTCTTGGAGCGAGGCTTTCCCGATGATGGCATATGTGTCTGCGCTGGCTGAAAGCGCCGCCGACAGCGCGTTTGGGCGCTGGTGCGGCGTTGCAGGCGCGATCATCGATAGCGTAATTCCGATTGCGCTTGTCGTCGTCATTGTCGGCGGCTGCGCAATGATGGCGCTCGGCGTTTTCTAGCGAGCACTCCCCGACAACTTTTTTATTCTGTTTTTACAGCGTCAAGCCGCATTTTTACGGCCTGTCCCCATTTGCAAGCCTAAACCTTTGCAACCGCGCAACGACGCGGGAACAAGGGGTGCTATCATGTTACAGGTCTTTTCCGGGCTCATCATCACCGGCGCCGGCGCCGGTAGCCTTTGGTACTTCCGCCCGCACAATGGCCAAGTTCACCCAATGGCCGTGCGGAGAGGCCTCGACTTCTTAATCCCGATCTGCATCGTGACCGCGCTCGCGCTCGGCATCGCGTTGATCGTGGCCGGCGTGATGGTCTGAACGCCTAAGTCATTCTTTCCGCGCGAACGAGCGTCCACGATGGCGGTCCCGCATTGCGGGCATTGCCAGCCGGTCTGCGCGGGGACCATCCCCATCCGGCACACTGGACAGGACCGCACCGTAAAACGAGTTTCGTGACGCATGGCGCACCAGATGCGCCTGTCGTGAACGCGGCACAATTCAGGAATGGCCCTATCCGCAAAACCCCGGAGTGGGCCTACCTCCGGTGGACAACGGGCATAACCTGCAAAGGCCCGAAACCGTACGATGGCACCGCGCGTTGGTGATTAGGGACGACCTTTTCCCGGAGGCTTTCGCACCATGCCCGCTCAGACCCGCCTGCCCGCCCGCTACCCCATCGGCACCAAATATATCATTGAATCTCATGGCCTTTTCGTTCGCCGCTTTGTCGCGTTTCCGGACGGACGCCAGATGGAGCTTGATCCACGCAAGGCGCAGACCTGCCGCTGCCTCGCCGAGCGCGCCATTGCTGCCGCCGCAAAGCGGCCAAAACCGGTCGCGGCTTAAACGACCCTAGACCACACCGGCAAAGCCGAACGCGCCAGCGGCCAGAAAAACCCAAAGCGGGTTGATGCGCGTGAAATACGCGACCGCCGCCGTCACCACGGTGATCGCCACCGCGTACACGTTATGATCGGCGGCGCGCGCCAGCACCAGCGCAGACGCCGCAATCAGGCCAAGCGACACCGGCACCAGGCCCGCCTGCAAGGCGATGCGCCAGCGCGCCTCCTTGAAGCGGTCCCAGGTTCGCGTGACGGCATAGGCGAGCACACAGGTCGGCCCGCACATCGCCACGATGGCAACGCCCGCGCCGGCAAAACCGGCGACGTGGTACCCAATCAGCGCCACGATGATCACGTTCGGCCCCGGCGACATTTGCGCGATCGCGAAAAAATCAGCGAATTGTTTGTCCGTCATCCAGCCCATTACGTTGACCGCGACCCGGTGCATTTCAGGGAGCGCCGCATTGGCACCGCCGACCGCAAGCAGTGACAATGTCGCGAACAGCGTGAATAGCGACCACAGCGGATTGCCGTTCATCGCCTCAGACCTTGAACCATGCGAGCGCCACGCTGAATGGCGCCAAGCCAAGAAATACGTATGGCAGCGGCCAGTGCAGCACGGCGACGCCGAAGAAGGCCAAAATCGCCACCAACGTTGCCGAATTCCAGCGTTTGATGAACAGCGGCGACGCCATCTTGGCGATCACCGCGATCAACAGCCCGGCCGCCGCCGCAGCAACGCCGGCAAGAATACGGCTGAGCGCGTCCAAGTCGCCGTAACGCTCGTAGAGAACCGCCAGCACGATTACGATTACGAGTGGCGGGCCGATCAACCCGGCAAAGGCCACCGCCGCGCCAGCAGCACCACCAAAGCGAGCGCCGAACACGATGGAGAAATTGACCATGTTCGGCCCCGGCAGAAACTGCGACAGCGCAAATCCTTCGTTGAACTCCTCATTGGTCATCCAGCGCCGGCGTTCGACAATCATGCGGCGCGCCCAAGGCAGCACACCGCCGAAGCCGGACACCGAAGCCGCGAGGAAGCCGCGGAACAGATCCGACAGTGAAGGATGTATTGGCGCAGAAAGCGCCGCATCGGGGTCGCGCGCGGGAGAATCGGACATGGCGTTTGAGCTTTATCGTGGCCCGCGCGGCGCGGCTAGATCGGCGTCGGCCCAACACCGATACGGCAGAAGTATGCCCACGCGCGTCCAATTTGCGGTTGCGAAGGCGGCCCCGCTTATGTTGTCTAAGACTGCCAACGGGGGAATTGTGGCATGGCGTCGAAACCCAAGTCCAAAGCGGCGAAAAAGCCCGCCAAGGCCAAAAGTGCCGGCAAAACAAAGAAGGCCGCTTCCGGCGTGCCAGCCGCTGCGCCTGCTGCTGCTGCTGATGCTGCTGCTGCACCGCCACCGGCGCCGTCCGTCGCACTGCCCGATCACGGCATCGTCGTCGGCAAGAGCGCCAAATTCGAAGTCCTCGATCTCAAATTCGCCAACCGCCATGGCCTGGTGACCGGCGCCACCGGCACCGGCAAGACCGTCACCTTGCAGGTGCTGGCGGAAGGATTTTCACGCGCCGGCGTTCCGGTTTTTGCCGCCGACGTGAAGGGCGACCTCTCCGGCATCGCCGCGCCCGGCGAAGCCAAGGATGCCTTTGTCAAACGTGCGCAAAGCATGGGCCTGCCCTACCAGCCCGACGAATTTCCGGCGATCTTCTGGGATGTGTTCGGCGAGGAAGGCCACCCGGTGCGCGCCACGATCTCCGAAATGGGGCCGATCCTGCTCTCGCGCATCCTCGACCTCAACGACACCCAGGAGGGCGTGCTCAACGTTGCCTTCCGCGTCGCCGATCAAGAAGGCCTGGCGCTCCTCGATCTGAAGGATTTGCGCGCCATTCTCCAGTCGGTGGCCGAGCGGGCGGCGGAATTTCAGAAGTCCTACGGCAACGTGTCGGCTGCAACCGTCGGCACGATCCAACGTCAGCTTCTGGTGTTGGAGAACCAGGGCGCCACCTCGTTCTTCGGCGAGCCGGCGCTCAATCTATCGGACTTTATGCGCACCGACCGCGACGGCCGCGGCTACGTCAACATCCTCGCCTCCGACAAGCTGATCGCCAATCCACGCCTTTACGCCATGTTCCTGCTGTGGCTGATGTCGGAGCTGTTCGAGCAGCTGCCCGAAGTCGGCGATCCCGACAAGCCGAAGTTGGTGTTCTTCTTCGACGAGGCGCATCTGCTGTTCAATGACGCACCCAAGTCACTGCTCGAAAAAGTCGAACAAGTGGTGCGGCTCATCCGCTCAAAAGGCGTCGGCGTTTTCTTCGTCACGCAGAATCCGATCGACGTGCCCGAGACGGTGCTGGCGCAGCTCGGCAACCGTGTGCAGCACGCACTGCGCGCGTTCACGCCGCGCGATCAGCGCGCCGTCAAAGCCGCCGCCGAAACCTTCCGGCCGAACAAGAATCTCGACACCGCACAGGTCATTACAGAGCTCGGCAAAGGCGAGGCGCTGGTGTCCTTCCTGGAGGGCAACGGCGTTCCCTCAATGGTGGAGCGCACCATGATCCGTCCGCCGACGGCGCGGCTCGGCATGCTCAGCGCGGCAGAGCGCCGCGCGATCATCGCCAAGAGCCCGGTCATGGGAAAATATGACACAGCGGTTGATTCCGAATCCGCCTACGAGATTCTGAAAAAACGCATGGAGCAGACCGCCGCGCAGCAAGAGGAAGCGCAAGGGGGCGGCGGTCTCCTGGGCGGCATTGGCAGTATTGTCGGCACCATTTTCGGCACCACCCGCAAGCGCGGTGATCGGCTGTCGACCGGACAATTGATCGCCCGTTCGGTTACGCGCACGATGGTCAGCCGCACCGCCGGGAAAATCGCCGCCGATGTCGGCAAATCGCTTGGCGGATCGATGGGCGGCTCGATCGGGCGCGCCATCGTGCGCGGCACTTTGGGCGGCATCCTGCGGCGGTGATGACCGTCGTCACGGCTCGACATCGGTGAACGATGCGTCCGAAGCGGATGAAGCTGTTTGCGGTAAGCCGAGCTTGAAATCATGATGACGAGCCACTATTGCCCCGGTTCTGGTTCTGCTGCTGCTTCTGATCATGGGTCTTCCTGCGGTGGCCCACGATGCCCATCACTTTTCCGCCGGCCAGCCTGGCAACCCGAAAAAGCCCGCGCGCGTCGTCAAGATATCGATGCAGGAGCTAGGCAAGAAGATGCTCTACGAGCCGCCGCGCATCGTCGTGCACAAAGGCGAGCAGATCCGGTTTGTCCTGTTCAACGATGGCATCGAGAACCATGAATTCGTACTGGCGACGGTGAAGGAAAATCGCGCGCACGCCAAGGAAATGAAAAAGAATCCGCATATGGCCCACCACGATCCCAACGCGGTCACGCTTTCGCCGTTCAATAGTGGCGAACTATTGTGGAAATTCACCAAGACGGGGACGTTCGAATACGCTTGTCTCATTCCCGGGCATCGCGAAGCAGGCATGCACGGTATTGTCGTGGTGAAGTAAACGCTCTCACCCCCGGGGACGGCCATGTCACCTATGAGTTTATTGCTGAATGTCCTGTGGATCATCTTCGGCGGTCTGCACATGGCGATCGCCTGGCTGATTGCGGCGCTCATCATGGTCATCACCATCATCGGCATTCCCTGGGCGCGCGCGGCCGTCACCATCGCGCTCTATACGCTGCTGCCATTCGGCCACACGGTGGTCGACCGCAAAACCGGCATTGGCAGCGGCTTTTTTGGCTTTGTCGGAAATCTCATCTGGCTGGTGTTGGCCGGCTGGTGGCTCGCGCTCTTGCACGTGCTGACGGCGCTCGTCCTCGCTATTACCATCATCGGCATCCCCTTCGCTTGGGCGCACCTGAAGCTCGCCGGCGTCTCGCTCTGGCCGATCGGCAAGGAGGTCGTGGAGGCCTGAGGCGATGGCGACGGGCAAGGACCTGCGCCGCATGGCGCTTGCGCTAGAGGGTACGGTCGATGCACCGCACTTCGATCGCACCGCATTCAAGGTTGCGCGCACCTACGTGACGCTTGCCGCTGACGGGCGCACCGCTAATTTCAAGTTTGCGCCCGAGGAGCAGGAATTCAAATGCATGTTGACGCCGGAAGCGTTCGAACCGGTGTCTGGTGGTTGGGGCCGCATGGGCTGGACCACCGCGACGCTGTCGAAACTGAGCGCTGCGGAGCTTCGAAGCGCGCTTGAAACGGCATACGCCCACGCGCTACCAAAAAAGCCGAAAAGCCGGCGCCGCCACTAAGCCTCCCCCTTCTGCTCCCGCATCTTGCGTGCGGCCTCTTCGGCCGCGCGGGTACGCGCTTCGTCGAGACCGCCGTCGCGCCCGAGATAGAGCGTTTGCGACGGAAATGCGAAACCAGTGCCGCTCTGCTCCACGATTTCCATGCAGTTGAGCAGCAATTCCTCCTGCAGTTCCAAAAAGCCGGCATAATTCCACGCAATCGCGTAAGCGAAGACCTCGACGTCGAGCGAATAGGCGCCGAGGCCGATCAGACGCACGCGCGCCGAAGCCGGATCGATCTTGGGATGCTTGGCCAGCAAGTCGCGCAACGCCTGCAACACGTAACGCATCTGGTCGGTGCTGGTCTCGTAGCGCAGATTGAGAATGGGATGGAACCAGAAGCGGTCGCGCTGCGTGTAGTTTTCGATGTGCAGCGTAGAGAACTCGCCATTCGGGACGGTCAGCACGGTACGGTCGAGCGTGCGGATGCGGGTCGAACGGATGCCGATCTCCTCGATCGTGCCGAGCGTGCCACCGAAGCGGCAGAAGTCGCCGATGCGAACCGGCCGGTCGGCCAAGAGTGTCACGCTGCCGATCAGGTTCTCGAACAGCTTTTGCGCGCCGAGCGCGATGGCAAGGCCGCCGACACCGAGGGCGGCGAGGCCGGCGGTGACATTGACGCCGAAAGCGCGCAGCAACGTCGCGACGAACAGGATCAAGAGCAGCGCCTTGAACGCACGGTTGAGGAAGCTGACGGCCGAATAGGCAGCGAGCTGACCGCGCTGCGACATGGTGCCGAGAACGACGTCGCCGGCGGCATCCGCCCAGCGCCATAACAGCCAAGCGACCGCGAACCAGGTCACGATCTGTGCGATGAACACGGCGCGGTAGCGCGCGATAACAGAGACATCCAACGTTTCGAGCGCGATCCCGAACACTGCCAGCATGATCAGCAGGCGTACCGGTCCGGCCGATTTTTCGATAAAGCGCGACAGTTTTGTTTCTTCGCCGCCACGCCTAAGAAATCGCTCAAGCGGGCCGCGCAGCGCCGTTAGCAACCATGCGATACCGAAACTCAAGATCGCCAGCACGATCAGCGCCACCCAGTGCGAAAGCGGCGCTCCGCCGATCAATGGCCGTTCGGGCAACTTGTCGATCCAAGGGCCCGAGCCGAACCGGATCGTTCGGGACAGCACGGGGATCTCGTGCAACGTATTTGCGGACACCATCCACAACGACTTGCCGTCGCGGGTGACACGTTGCGCAAGCAAAGGAACCTCGCCATTCGGCGCCTTGAAATTGCCGAAACGTTCGACGTCCGGAGACAGCCCATCGTTGACATTGCCTGCGGGGTCGGTGCTGAGCTCGGCCGGCGTGATAACGGTGCCGAAGCGGTCGAGCACCTCCTGAAAACTCTTGGCGAGATCGGGCCCCGTTAGGGTAGACCGGCCACTGCCATCCGAAACGGAATTCGTTTGAAAAAACTGCGCCGCTCGATCGTAGTCGCCGGCGGCGAGCGCGTTCATGAGCCCCGACACCATCCCCTGCGGTGTCTCCCGGCCGAACGGATCTTTCTCCGGTTGGGCAGTCGGCTTTGCAGCGTTTCCCGCCGGTGCAGGCGTCGGCACCGTCTGCGGCCACGCCGCGCCCGCGGTGAAAACGAACAGCAGCAGGGCCGACAACAGTATGGGTGCGCGTAATCTCGACATCATCGCTTGATCGCTTGGCCTGATTGGATAATCGCCGCCTACGGCAGCGCTTTAGGCGCACTGAAACGACTGAGACGGCATCAATATGACCGCAGATGAGCCGCCGTGCATTAATCCTCTGCTCAGCCGCTTTTCGAGCGTTTGCCGAGCGTTTCAACCGCCTCTTTGAAGGCCGCCGTTGCGCGGCCGTTAATCGGGCCGTCGTAGACACCGGCGTCTTTCAGCATCCGCTGCAGGTTGCGGCGCAGGTCCACGCTGTAGGCGCCCGCATTATCGGTCATCTGTTTGACCGAGAATGCGCTGCCGGCCTTGACCGCCTTGAAAATCCAATCCGCCGCCGTTCGCCGGTTTTCGCCAACGCCGCGTCCACGGTCGTAGGCAACGCCGAGATTGTGCATGGCGGCAGTATCGCCCATGCGCGCGGCCTGGCTGTAGAAGTCGACGGCCTGAGCGTAGTCCTTGCTGCGTTCGTAATAGAAGCCAGCGTAAAACAAGCCTGCGCCGTTGCCCTTTTCACCGGCTTGCTTGAAAAGGCGAAGAGCTTCTTTAGGATCGCGATCAACGCCGCGGCCGGCTTCATACAAAAGACCCAACGCGATCATGGCGAAGGTGTGATCGCGAGCGACGGCTTGCCGATACCATTTTGCAGCCAGGATATAATCCTTGGGGCCGCCGTGGCCGGCTTCGGCCATGGCGCCGAGCCGATAGAAGGCGCCCGGGTGATTGAATTCCGTCGCCTTGCGGTACCAGCGCTGGGCTTGTCCGTAATCCTGCGTAACGCCATTTCCACTTTCGTACATCCAGCCGAGGCCGGCGATCGCAACCGGATTGTTTTTCTCGGCGGCCTTGCGATACCAGTCCACCGCGGTCGCGCCGTCTTTGGGCGCACCAACACCATTTGCATACATTTCACCAACGGCAGCCATGGCCGGCGCATAACCAGCTTCGGCGGCCCGTTGAAACCAGCGCCGTGCTTGCGCGACGTCTTTGCCAATGCCCTTGCCGCTCGCATAAGCGCTAGCGAGCGCGAACATCCCGTTCACGTCGTTCTTGTCCGCCGCCTCACGAAACAGTTTGACGGCCTCGGCCTCATCCTTCGCAACACCGTGTCCACGGGAATAGAGCAGGCCGAGTAGATAGGTCGCGCCGGCATGGCCGTCTTGCGATGCTTTACGCGCCCAGCGCGCGGCCTCGGCATCGTTTTTCAGACCGCCGTATTCGCTCATGTTGAGCCAGGCGAGCGTAAATGCGGCGTCGTCGTCGCCGTTCTGGGCACGGCGCTGAAGCGGGTCGGCGAGGTCGCGTGTGCTGTTCGCCAAACGCAAAATCGTCGTGCGCGCTTTGCTGCCGGGCGGGGTCTGACCGACGAAGACCGACAATTCTTGCGGCTCCGTGATTTTACGTCCGTCAAAATCCACCACGACGTCGGTCGGCGCAATGCCGGCCTGCGCGGCCGGACCGCCTGCGGTGACGGTGGTGACAAAAGCGCCATGGGCGTTTTCGAGCCCTAGCGTTTTTGCCAGATCATCTGTCAGCCCGGTGACGTTGACACCGAGCAAGCCGCGATTGTCGCTTTGTTCGCCGACCTTGACGTCAACCGTCATGCGCTGCGGCTTGATCGTGTCGGCGGAATCCGCGCGTCCGTCCTTTCGCTGCTGCCCCTTGGCTTGCGCGGCCGGAAATTGCGCGAGCGAGGCGACCGCCGGCTTGCGGTCCGATTCATCGGGTGGCGGCGGCGCAACGCTCGATGTCGCCGCCGGGACGTTGGGCGCCTTGCCGCCCAACGGGTATTCGCCAAGCATCGACGACGCTACCCACGGCACCTGTTCGCCTTTCGAGGCACGCGAGACACCGACGCGCGCGCGGTTGAAAGCCGTTTCCGCGCTAATGTTGGGTTTGCGCAATTCCTTGAGCAGTTCGGCGGCAAACAGGCTGTGGGCGCCTGAGCCGCGGTCATGGACCAGCTTACCGAGCGCGGCCGAATAGAGAACCAGTGTGCCGACGGGTGCATCAACCGGGGCGAGACCTGCGGCGGTGGCGCGTATGCGGCGCTCGAACGGATTGCGGCGCGCGGCGTCGAGGATGACGATTTTAACGTCGGCGCCCTTTCGCTGCATATCGGTCAAGAGCTGATCGATGCTCACACCCTCGCGGCGCACGTCGGGTTCGGACCAGATACGGCCATCGACCGGAATGAGATAGGTCTGCCGCGCCACCTGCAATCCGAAGCCGCTGAAATAGACAATCGCGGCCGAGCCCTTGGTGATCTTGCCGACAAAAGCATCGAGCGCTTTGTGCAAGTCCTCTTTGCCGAGATTTGACTTCAGCTCGACATCGAAATTCATGCGCTTGAATTCGTCGGCGACCGCCTTCGCGTCCTCGGCAACATGCGGCAGCGGCCGACCCTCGTCGGGGTAATTGGCATTGGCGATGACGAGTGCAGCGCCCGCCTGCTGGGCGTGCGCCGGCGCCGCCACAAGTGCGAACAGAGCCAAACCAACCAGAAATGTGACGTTTCGCATTTTCTCCTCGGGCGCGCCCCCAAAACGCGCCTATGAAACGCCCGTGCGGCGCACATGACGCGAAGCAGCAAAATCCTACTGGTCCGCACCGGCATTGAAAACCCGCCGCCGCGGCTGGTAGGAAGTTTTTCCCGCGGGACGCGCCACCGGCTCTTTTTTCGTCAACCTTTCGGCCCTATATTGGGGGTGCCGGGGCAACCCGGCTATGGCGATAAACGGCCGTCGCAATAAACCTTTCGGACCCGGGGGCAGTACCCGGCGGCTCCACCAAAACCCGGCGAGAACGGGCTTCGGCGGGGCCGAACTAGGATCGACGAGGGCGTAAAGGGCGGACTTTTGCTCGGCATGGTTCCGCCGTTATCGGGCCATTCTCATAGTTGCCAACGACAACTATGCTCCGGTTGCTCAGGCTGCGTAAGCAGCTCCAGTAACCAAGCCTACAAGCCCTAGTCGTCTTAGCAGCGGCTAGGCGGGGTTCGGAGGCACCTGGCAACAGAAGCCTCCACTTTCGCTTCCCGAACGCACGAATTATGACAAGCGATCAATGGCGGGGATGGATTTCGCCGCCAGCCGCGCTAGCATCCGCCCCGAAAGCGCCGAAAACGGTCCGAAACCTCTCATGGCCGACCAAATCCGTTACGACCTCCTGACCCAACAGGCCCTTCGCGGCGTTGTGCGCAACGTGCTCGCCGACGCGGCCAAGAAAGGTCTGCCTGGCGACCACCACTTCTACATTACGTTCGACACCAAGGCCGATGGCGTGCGCATTTCCGACCGGTTGCTCACGCAATACCCTGAAGAAATGACCATCATCCTCCAGCACCAGTTCTGGGATCTGACGGTCGACGAGACCGGCTTCGAAGTCGGTTTATCCTTCGGCGGTATTCCGGAAAAGCTGAGCGTGCCATTCGACGCCATCAACGGATTCTTCGATCCGTCCGTCCAGTTCGGCTTGCAATTCGAGGAAGTGACCGAAGGCGAGGAACTCCAGCCGGCACCGACGCTCACGCAGGACAAAGCAGCCAGCAAGAAGCCACGCGGTGCCTCGTCTGCACGTCCTCCTGCCGTTGCTGCGCCGGATGAAACCGAGACGGCGGCCGCGGCGCCGGAACCTCCGCCACAAAAGCCGACCGGTGGCGGTGAAGTCGTCCGCCTCGACCGTTTCCGTAAAAAGTAGCGCCCGCTCGATCCGATTTCGGCTGCGCGGCGTTAAGCTCCTGAGCAACCATGGCCGGACCGCGCAACAAGAGCAGCAAGACCCGCGTCGAAAGCGACGCCTTCGGCCCGCTTGAGATCCCGGCCGACAAACTGTGGGGCGCGCAGACCCAGCGCTCGCTGCACAATTTCCGCATCGGGACCGAGCCCATGCCGATTGAAATCGTGCGCGCGCTCGGCCTGATCAAGCGTACCGCTGCGGAGGTGAACCGCGATCTTGGGAGCCTCGACCGCAAACGCGCGACCGCCATTATCGCCGCTGCCCAGGACATCGCCGACGGCAAGCTGGACACTCATTTTCCGTTGCTCGTCTGGCAGACCGGCTCGGGCACCCAGACAAACATGAACGTCAACGAGGTGATCGCCAACGCCGCCAATGTGGCGCTCGGCTCCGAACTCGGCGCCAAGACGCCGGTTCACCCCAACGACCACGTCAACATGAGCCAGTCATCGAACGATTCCATTCCGACGGCCATGCACATCGCGGCAGCAATCGCGATCCGCGACCACCTGCTGCCGGCTTTGAAGGATCTGCAGGCCGCACTCGAGAAAAAATCCAAGGAATTCGCCACGATCATCAAGATCGGCCGCACCCATACGATGGATGCCACGCCAGTCACGCTCGGCCAGGAGTTTTCCGGCTATGCCGCGCAGGTGAAGTCGGCGATCGCGCGCCTGTCGTCGTCGCAGCGCGAGCTCTATCCGCTCGCGCAAGGCGGCACCGCGGTCGGCACCGGCCTGAATTCAAAGCCGCAATTCGCCAAGCGCTTTGCTCAGCGCATCGCCAAATTGACCAAGATTCCTTTCGTCAGCGCGCCCAACAAATTCGAGCATATGGCCGCTCATGACGCCTATGTATTCGTGCACGGCGCCATCAACGCCGCCGCCGTCGCGCTGTTCAAGATCGCCAACGATATTCGTTTGCTAGGTTCCGGCCCGCGTTCGGGACTGGGCGAACTCATCCTGCCGTCGAACGAGCTCGGTTCGTCGATCATGCCTGGCAAGACGAACCCGACGCAAAGCGAGGCGCTCACAATGGTGTGCACGCAGGTGTTCGGCAATCACACGACCATCACGGTCGCCGGCAGCCAGGGCCACTTCGAGCTCAACGTTTACAAACCGGTGCTCGCCTATTGCATGATGCAATCGATCCGACTGCTCGGCGATGCCGTACGATCCTTCACCGACAATTGCGTGGTCGGCATCAAAGCGAACGAAGCGCGCATCCGTGAACTCATGGAGCGTTCGCTGATGCTGGTGACCGCGCTGTCGCCGCACATCGGCTACGACAAAGCGGCACAAGTGGCGAAAGCGGCACATGCCAATGGCACCACGTTACGCGAAGAAGCCGTGCGACTCGGGTTCGTCAGCGGGAAGGATTTCGACCGTCTGGTGCGGCCCGACCGAATGGTCCGGCCGCGCTGACGATGTGCTCGTCGGATTGTAGACAGCCAAGCCATACAACCGAAATCGTAATTCTTGATGGCTGAGACCTCGGCGCAATATCCAGTGCTGGTCAGAAAATATAATTCCGCGGTAATTCACTACCCGCCACTGTTCTAAATTTCCATTGCGTGAGACAAACGTCATGTAACTATCACTTAAGAAATCTTCGTATTCAATAGCATTTCTTTGTACGCAAGAATTATACATTAGCAAGCTCAGCGTTATCATAAACTATACATTGATCATAACCGCTAGTATTCGTCCCATAATTATTTCTCTAGACGAAACTATTATTAGACAAACGTCACACAATAAAACAAAATAATATCAAAATTGTTAGCTTCAGTCGCGTTTCGCTAGCAGTGAACGGGAGTACAGATCCATAGCCTTAAACTATCGTCGAAACTTAGGACGGTCAGTGACCGATCTGTGTGAAAAAGCGCACACGCGAGTGATCGGCAGCAAAACATGTCGATGCGCCATCGTCGGTAGAGCGAGGCGATCGGCGCTAAACAAAAAGAGGGAAACGCCCGATGAAATCACCCGTCGTAAAACGCTCGATCGTCATTGGTGGCCACAAGACCAGTGTCAGTCTTGAAGATGCCTTCTGGCAGGGACTGAAGAAAATCGCTGGCGAACGACAAACGACGCTCTCCGACTTGATCGCGACCATCGACGCCAATCGCCGACACGGCAATCTGTCGTCGGCCATCCGCCTGTTCGTTCTCGGACAATTCAGCGAGATCGAATCACCACATCAGTCCAGCGTTCCAAACCAACCGTCTCCGCTGATACGGGCCGACTGCTAGTCCGCTTATCGCGCGCCTGTTGCGGGCAACGGGCGAATGTCGACTGGTGCGGGCAACGCCGGCGCACGACCTGAATGTGGCGGGATGCGGTTTCGCCGGCTGCGGCTTGCGTGGGATTGCGGTCGCTTCGCTGCTTGCAGCAGCAGCGCTGTTCTTGACCGGGGGCATAGGTACATTCTGCGGCGGCAACTCAATGTTCGACTTTGGCGGCGAAAGTTTTGACGGCGAAGACGGCGGCAGTGCAGGCTGGGGTGCGGGTTGTTGTCGCGGCGTCCGCCGCTCGATCTCCCGCAACTGCTTCGTTTGGTTGTCTACCGCCCGCAACGTCAACCATCCGACCAATGACGAGACATCGACGTTACGCTGCGGCGCCAAGACGGGCCCCTTCAGCGCAATGTAAATGTCGGGGCGTGCACCGTCCTGCTCGGTCACGCCGGACAGCACCAGACGCGCATCCATCACACCATCGGTCAGGTCAAGACTGCCGGCGGTCGACAAGCGAACGTCCGTGCTTACAACGGCAAATTTGTTCATTCGCAATTGGCCTGCGGCCACGGCAAATTCGCCTTCAGCACGCTTCACCGGTAGCCGGCCGCCTTCCAGCGCCCTGCTCACATATTTGGACAAGTGACCCGTATCGATCGGTAGCCCATGATCGACGGCACGCGTAGCGGAATCGAAGATGTGGGGATCAAGGCTGGCGAGGTGAGCATTGGACAGTGAAATTTTGCCGCCGCCTTTCAACGATCCGATCAGAGCAAACGGGCTCAAGCCGACGCCATCCAGCTCGCTGGAAAAAGCAAGCCGCCCGCTCACAGGCGGCCGCCCTTCGGTCCCCAGAATACTCGCAGCATCGGCATCAGCCAGCGCAACTTTGATATGCGTGCGCAGGCCGTCGTTGGAGGCGTGAAACGACAGCCGTCCGCTCAATCGACCGCCGGCGAGTTCCGTTGCAATATCATCGAGCGAGAACTCGTTCTTACCGAAATTGAGTGTCGCGCGAAAGCCGCGCCCGTCGAGCTGCGGAAACAAGCCGACACGCTGCGCCCTGATCGTCACCGCACCGACAAAATCGCCAAAAACGCCAGACCCAAACGGCTCGCTCGACCAGTTCCAGGCCGCGCCGTTCTCGGGCGGTTGATGCGGCATGCCGATCGCCGCAGCGACAAATCCGGGGCTTCCGAAGCGATCGATTTCAATGTCGCCTTGCAGGCGGTGCGGGGTCGATAGTGTAAGCGCAAGCTTCCCGTGCACTGCAGAGCCGGCGAATTTGCCATCGAGATCATTCAGCGTCAGGTTTTCACCGCCGAGCGTGATGTGGCTCGTGATTGCGACCGGCAGCGTACTACCGGTTCCTTGCAGAGGAGCGGCATTGGCGCGCACGACAGCCGCGCGCAAATCGAGGGACGGCACGCCAGCAAATGGATGCGCGTTGCCTGACGCGTGGGCTTCGAGGCCGCCGGCATTCAATTTGCTCTCAACACGCCAACCGCCGCGCAGAGGTCCGCTGGCGCTGAGCGTCAATGCGCCCGGACCGGACGTAACCGACACGATACGATCGAGACCGAGCATGGCCACCAACGCCTTGCCCTCGTCAGCCGTGAGTTGTCCGTGCAACTTTATGTCGCCCGGATTGAATGTAATCGGATCGAGCGCCGTTTCAGTGGAGAAAGCGAGCGCGCTCTTGCCGAGATTTCCGTCGACGGTGAGCTTGATTTGATGCGCACCGGGAACGCCCACAATGGCGAGAACGGCGTGCAGCTTGGCCGGCGCCATGGCCTTGGCGCCGTGCGAAAACGCCTGCGCTGTCTTGGGCGCGACACGCGACAGCAGCACTTGAACCGGCGTCATGTCGGTCGCGGCAAAGTCGAGCTGCAAGCTGCCGTGCGGCGATGGCGGCGCGGTGACGATGTGGCCGCTCACGGAAAAAGCAGCACCGCCGAGATCGGCCACCGACAGCCGATCGACCTGCAAGCCTCCGGCATCGACCTTCAGTCGCGCGCTGGCATCGCGCGCGTCAAGTCCGGCGATGATGGCATGATCGATGTCGACGGCGATCGTCATGTCGTGCGGCCGCTCGATACGGGAGCCGCTCAACAAAGCGTTTCCGAAGCTGAGCGCGGCGTCGACATCGAGTTCGGACGCCTTTAGCGCCGCATTGATCCGCGCCGGATGGCCGGTAGTGGCCGCATCGTAGCCGAACCGGCCGGTGATGGCTTGGCGGTCAAGTTCCGCTTTGAGCTGCTCGATGGCGATGCGGTCGCTCGCTAGCGTAAGATCGCCGCGCAAAGTCAGCGGATTGACGTCGCCTTTTGCATCCAACGTGCGCCCTTCCAGCCAGGCCGCCAGCACCTTCGGGTTGTTGGCCTTGATCTCCACCGGCCCAGTAAAGGTGGCTGCCTTGTCGCCAACGGCCAGCCGGCCACTTACGCGGACCTGGGTATAGCCCGGGGCGCGGAATTCGAAGCGGTCGAGATTCCAGCCTTGCGCGCTGGTGCTAATGTCGCCGCGCAAATTCTGCACGGCGTCGCCACCGAGCGTAACCTGGTCGATGCCGATGCCGATTTGGATCGGGATGACCGGGCGAAAGGCGCCGCCGGCCAATTGTACCAATTCGCCAACGACTGCGGCCGGGGCCGCGGGCTTGCCGGCGCCACCGAGTGCACGGTCGAGATCGATCTGTCGGCCCGATACGACGCCGTCGAAACGCGGGCTTGCGCCGAACCGGAAGTTTGCGATGCCGGTGAGCTTGAGGCCTTTGCTGTCGGAGCCGTATTGAAATTCCGCGTCCTGCATCAGCGCCGCTGCGGGCGTGACTTTGAGCTTGCCGCTCACGTGCCAAGGCTGGCTCAACGAACCTGCACCACGCGAAGCGATGGCGACCGACCGGCTGATCGTCAGCTTGCCATCGAAATTCGGCTTGCCGCCAAGCTCCAGCACGCCATTTGCTTCGGCGCTCAACGGCCGGTTGACCGGCTCGACACTGACGTGGATCTTGAGCCTGCCCTCGCCATAGCGGCCGGTAGACAGGCGAAACGGAACACGATTGCCGCCGATCGTGGCCGCGCCTTCGCCATTATAGGGGCCAAGCAGCGACCGCGCGTCACCCTTGAACGACACTTTGCCGAGCGTGACGCCGCCGCCGCTCACGGCGTCGGCGAGCACCAACGTGCCGTCCTGAATGTCCAGGCGTTCGATCGTGAGAACATCGGGATCGAAACCGACCGCGAGCTTCGGCGCCCTCACTTGGCCGGCTGCGTCGAGTCCGAGCCGCAATTGCGGGCCGATGACATGCAATTCGGACGCGCGCCACTCACCGCGCAGCAGCGGGCTAAGCGCAAACTCGATGGCGAGCGAGCGGGCGCGAAACCTGCCCTCGTCACCGCCGAGTTCGATGCCATGCAGCGTCAATTGTGGCGACGGCAGCAGCCGCGCGTCGATTTCACCGGTCACGCGCACCGGCAGGCCGGCAAGTCGGCTCGCCTCCAATTCGAACGTCGACCGATAGCTGCCCCAGTCGATCAGCAACGGACCAACCAGCGCCGCCACCAGCGCCAGAATGATCGCGATCGCCAATCCAAGCAGCGTCGTCTGCAATACAATCTCCTGCGCCGGCAAGCGCTCGGCCGCACTCTTTCCGGCACCGTTGAAATGTAGCTGTTTTGCCGGTGTTTGGCGGCAAATATATGTCGCTAGTGGGCCGCGGCTACGGCTCAAGTCGTGGCGATAATCTTGCCCGGATTCATGATGTTCTGGGGGTCGAGCGCGCGCTTGATCGCAGCCATGGCGGCGAGCGTCCCTGCCCCGTGCTCAGCCAAAAGATACTTCATCTTACCTTGACCAACGCCATGTTCGCCGGTGCAGGTTCCATCCATGGACAGCGCCAACTCCGACAGGCGCTCCATGAGCAGTTTGGCGCGGCCTACCTCGTCAGGGTCGTCCATCTTGACCAGAAGGCTGAGGTGGAAATTGCCATCGCCGACGTGACCGAGAACGGGCGCGACGAGATTGAGTTCGGCGACGGCCTGCTGCGCGGCGGTGACACATTCGGCCAGCCGCGAGATCGGCACGCAGACGTCGGTCGCAAACGATTCTGCGCCCGGCCGCAAGCGACGTCCCGCATGATAGCCATCATGACGTGCCTGCCAGAGCCGGTTACGATCTTCCACTTTGGTCGCCCATTCGAACGGGCCACCACCGAACTCGCTGACGATGTCGCCGAAGCGAGCCGATTGTTCGGCAACGCCCGCGTCGCTGCCGTGAAACTCCACGAACAACGTCGGCACCTCGGGCAGCGTTAGATTGGAATAGGCGTTGGAGGCTTTGATCTGCAACGCATCAAGCAGTTCGATGCGCGCAACCGGGATGCCGGATTGGATCGTGAGAATGGTCGCCTGGCAGGCGGCATCGACGGAGGGAAACGGGCAGACGCCCGAAACGATGGCTTCAGGGATGCCGACAAGCTTGAGCGTTAGCTCCGTGATGATGCCGAGCGTGCCCTCGGAGCCGATCATCAATCGCGTAAGATCGTAGCCGGCGGACGATTTCTTGGCGCGACGTGAGGTGGTGATCAGCTCACCGTCCGCCATCACCACCTTCAGCGACAGCACATTGTCCTTCATGGTGCCGTAGCGCACGGCATTGGTGCCGGAGGCGCGCGTCGCCGCCATGCCGCCGAGCGAGGCATCGGCGCCAGGATCGATCGGAAAGAAAAGCCCGCTGTCGCGCAGATATTCGTTGAGTGCTTTGCGGGTCACACCGGGCTCGATCACGCAATCGAGGTCCTCGGCGTGCACGGCGAGCACTTTATTCATGTCGCGAAAATCGATCGACACGCCGCCGAACGGGGCGTTGACGTGGCCTTCCAGCGACGTGCCAGTGCCGAAGGCGATGACCGGCGTGCCGTGCGCGGCGCAAATCCGGACGATTTGCTGGACGTCCGGCGTCGTTTGCGGGAACACGACCGCGTCGGGCGGCTGGTTCGGAATCCAGGTGAGCGTGTTGCCATGCTGCTCGCGCACGGCCTGCGACGTCACCACGCGGTTGCCAAAGGCCGCAGTGAGTTCCGCAATCGTCTTTTGTATTGAAGCCGGATTGCGGCGGTGGTCTTCGGCGGCGGCGTCAGCGATAGCCATGTAGGGTCCTCTGCCAGGTCCTTAGCGAGCGCGCGGACCATAGCAGAGGACGCAGCGGGGATGAAACGGCGGCCTGAACGCGTTTTTTTTGCGACGATCGACAAAACTGGTGGCGCCACCTGCGACATGCCGGCGCAGAATGCCCAGCGGCAGCTGAAAGCCGTTGAGAGGCGCTTGATTTGTTCCAGAGATCGACTTGATTGTTACTTTTGGGCGTTAGCCCTCCGAGGGAGCACATTTGCAATATTATTTCGAGGCTTACGTGCTCGATACCAGCCGGCGCGAATTTCGTCGCGGGGATGGCTTAATCGCGATCGAGCCGCAGGTCTTCGATCTGCTGGTCTACCTGATCGAGAATCGCGACCGGGTCGTCAGTAAGGATGATCTGATGGCGGCGGTCTGGCAGGGCCGCATCGTGTCGGAATCGACGCTGACCAGCCGCATCAATGCCGCGCGCAAGGCCGTCGGCGACACCGGCAATCAGCAGAACATGATCCGCACCGTGGCCCGCAAGGGCTTTCGGTTCGTCGGAGACGTGCGTGACGGCGCGGCCCCTGCCGCCACGGCCAATGCGGTATTGGCCACAGCGGCTCAGCGCGAAGGTCCCGCTATCGCCGTCCTCCCGTTCGTCAACATGAGCGACGACGCCGAGCAGGAATATTTTTCCGACGGCATCAGCGAAGATATTATCACCGCATTGTCGAAGCTGCGCTGGTTCCTGGTGATCGCACGCAATTCCTCATTCGTCTACAAAGGGGAAGCGGTTCACCTCAGCCAAATCGGGCAAGAGCTTGGCGTCGGTTACGTCGTTGAAGGTAGCGTGCGCAAGGTCGGCGACCGCGTGCGCATCACTGCCCAACTCAATGACGTCACCAGTGGCAGCCACCTCTGGGCCGAACGATACGACCGAAGTTTAGCGGACGTGTTCGCGGTGCAAGACGAAATCACCGAGGCGATAGTGGCCGCGATCGAGCCGCAGATTTACGCCGCAGAAAATTTCCGGGCTCAGCGCAAGCCGCCTGGAAGCCTGGACGCCTGGGATCTCGTCATGCGGGGACTTTCCCACTACTGGCGCGTCACCCGGCAGGACAATCTGGTCGCGCAGGCGCTTTTGGAAAAAGCGATCAGCATCGACCCGAATTACGGCCAGGCACTCGGCGTGCTGGCGACCAGCCACGTATTTACCGCGCACTTGGGCTGGAGCGACATGGCCGCGGCGGCTCCGATCGCCGAGAAGGCGGCGCTGGCGGCGATCCGCAGCGACAGCGAAGACCCTTGGGCCCATCACGCGCTCGGCATGGTCTATATGTTGGCCTCGCGCCGTTTCGATGACTCTCTCGCAGAGTTCGAAATCGCGCTGCGGCTAAATCCCAATTTCGCGCTGGCGCAGGGGTTTTACGGCCTGTCGCTTTCCTACAGCGGCCGCTGGCAAGAGGCTAACGAAGCCGCTCGCCGCGCCATCCGCCTGAGCCCGCGAGATCCCTTCATCGCGACCTATTACGGCATCGTCGCCTATGCTCAGTACATCGGCCGCAACTACGACGACGCGATCAAATTTGCACGCGAGGGCATCCGCCATCGCAGCGATTTTGTCGGCGCACACCGCGTACTGGTCGCCGCCGCGGGCATGGTCGGCGACAAAGCACTGGCCGCGAGCGCACTGGCCGAGGTCAAGCGCGCGCAGCCGAACATCTCGCTCGCATGGATCGCCACCAATATGCCGATCCGGCATTCGGAGGAGCGCGATCGCTACGTCGAAGGCTTTCGCCGGGCAGGTCTCGAATAGATCGCCGGTGGACGCCCCTGGGGCGCTGTCGTAGTTTCCCGCCCTCCGCTCCGCATGAGGAACTCAAAATGGCCGGGCCCGTCATCGCAGTCACCGAAAATATCTTTCCGACCCTTGACCCGGCCAAGGCGGCTCTGGCGCGGCTCAATCCGACCTTGCGCATGGCGAAAAGCACCAGCGCGAACGATATCCTCGAGGTTGCGCGCGATGCCGACGCCATTCTGGTGACCTACGCCAAGCTCACCGGCGATTTGATTCGTCAGTTGACCCGCTGCAAGGCGATCGGTCGCTTCGGTCTCGGTGTCGACAATATCGACTTGGTGGCGGCGAAGGAGAAAGGCATCGCCGTCAACTACGTGCCGGACTACTGCATCCGCGAGGTGTCCGACCACACGATGGCGCTGCTCCTGGCGTTGATCCGCAAGATTCCGTTCTCGAACAAATTGGTGCAAGGCGGCCGCTGGGAAATGCCGGCGGTGGTGCCGATCCGCCGGATCGAAGGCACCGTGCTTGGCCTGCTCGGCTTCGGCAATATTCCGCGGCTGGTCGCGCCCAAGGCCAAAGCGTTCGGTATGAAGGTGATCGCCTTCGACCCTTATGCCAAGTCGGAGCTGTTTAAGACCGAGGGCGTGGACAGCGTCGATCTCGACACGCTGTTGAAGACATCCGATTACATTTCTGTGCACGCACCGCTGACACCGCAGACGCGCGGCCTTGTGAATGCCGACGCCTTCGCCAAGATGAAGAAAGGCGCTTACGTAGTGAATACCGCGCGCGGACCGCTGATCGATGAGCCGGCCTTGATCGCCGCACTCGATTCAGGTCAGGTCGGCGGCGCTGCCCTCGATGTCGTGGCGGTCGAACCCCTTGCCAAGGACTCTACCCTGCTCGGCCGCGATAACGTGATCATCTCCCCGCACACCGCGTTCTATTCGATCGAAGCGCTCGACGAGTTGCAAAGCAAGTGCGCCTCGGACGTAGCGCGCGTGTTGAACGGCGAGAAGGCGGTTTATCCGATCAGTGCATGAGACCGAAAAGTGACAACCGGTTTTCGGATCAGATCATGCGCGAGGCCGATGGATGATCCCCGCCCCTTTCGTTTCATCGGTGATGCGGGTCGAGCCGGAATGGATCGACTATAACGGCCATCTCAACATGGCCTACTACAATGTGCTGTTCGACCGCGCCGTGGACGAAGTCTATGAACTGCTCGGTCTCGGTCCCGGCTATCTGGAACGACACAAGCATTCCACCATGGTCGCCGAGTCGCATATGCGCTATTTGCGCGAGTTGAAGGAGAGCGATCCAGTGCGGGTGGCGGTCCAACTCATCGACTACGACGCCAAGCGCATTCATTTGTTCGAGCAACTGCTGCACGCCGAAGGAGGCTGGATCTCGGCGACATCGGAGAACATGACGCTGCACGTCGACATGGCGGCCAAGAAAGTGGCGCCGTTTCCCGAAAAAGTCATAAAGACCCTCGCGGCCATGAAAGAAGCGCACGCCAGGCTGCCGCGGCCGGACGGAATCGGCCGCAAAATCGCGATGCCGGTGCGCGTTTAGGCGAAAGGGCCCGGGAAAAGCGGGCAAATTGCGGGACGCGGGACGCTAAAGCCGTCCCCGCCTCTCGAATTCCGGGCCTGCGGGTGCCATCTTCCCTCGTAGAATCACTTGTCCTCCGATCCGAACATGGCCGAACCCAAGCGTCATCTACCTGTCGTCGACGCTCCTCCGCCCGCTCCGGGCGGGATTGCCGCGCGCGCGCTGGCCGCCCGAAACCTGCCCTACCTTCATGACCTCAACCCGGAGCAGCGCGCCGCGGTGGAGACCCTGGACGGCCCGGTCCTGGTGCTGGCCGGCGCCGGCACCGGCAAGACCCGCGTGCTCACCACGCGCATCGCCCACATCCTCAACATGGGCCGGGCGCGGCCGGGCGAAATCCTCGCGGTCACCTTCACCAACAAGGCGGCGCGCGAGATGAAGGACCGCGTCGGCCTGATGGTCGGCCAGGTGGTCGAGGGCATGCCGTGGATGGGCACCTTCCACTCCATCGGCGTGAAAATCCTGCGCCGCCACGCCGAACTGGTCGGCCTCAAGAGCAACTTCACCATCCTCGACGTCGACGACCAGATCCGCCTGATCAAGCAACAGTTCGCGGCCGAGAACCTGGACGACAAGCGCTGGCCGGCGCGCGTCTTCGCCACCATCCTCGACGGCTGGAAGAACCGCGGCCTCACGCCCGAGCAAATTCCCGCGGGAGAAGCGGCGACCTTCGCCAACGGCAAGGGCAAGAAGCTCTACCTCGCCTATCAGGAGCGGCTGAAGACGCTCAACGCCGCCGACTTCGGCGACCTGCTGCTCGAATGCATCCGCCTGTTCCGGCAGAACCCGGACGTGCTGCGGCACTACCAGCAGCGCTTCAAGTACATCCTGGTCGACGAGTATCAGGACACCAACGTCGCGCAGTATCTGTGGCTGAAGCTGCTGGCGCAGCCGGCGAGCGCGCCGCCGCAGGCGCCGGCGATCGCCGACGATCGCGCGCAAGGCATCAGCCTCGAAGACAGCTTCGATCCGCCGGCAACTTCGGAGCCCCCACCCGCTCCCGCTCAAATCGCGAATGAGCGCGCGCCCAAAAACATCTGCTGCGTCGGCGACGACGACCAGTCGATCTATGGCTGGCGCGGCGCGGAGGTCGACAACATTCTCCGTTTCGAGCACGACTTCCCCGGCGCCAAGGTGGTTCGGCTGGAACGAAATTACCGTTCGACCGGCCACATCCTCGCCGCCGCCTCGCACCTGATCGCGCACAACGAGGGCCGGCTCGGCAAGACTCTCCGCACCGAGGACATCCCCGGCGAAAAAGTCGCCGTCACCTCCTGCTGGGACTCGGAGGAGGAAGCGCGCGACGTCGGCGAAAAAATCGAAACCTTCCAGCGCGAGGCGCGCGAGCGCGGCGAGGACCATCCGCTCGACGAAATTGCGATCCTGGTGCGCGCCTCGTTCCAGATGCGCGAATTCGAAGACCGCTTCATCCAGCTCGGCCTGCCCTATCGCGTCATCGGCGGACCGCGGTTCTACGAGCGCATGGAAATCCGCGACGCGCTCGCCTATTTGCGCGTGATCGCGCAGCCGGCCGACGACCTCGCCTTCGAGCGCATCGTCAACACGCCCAAGCGCGGCCTCGGCGACGCCGCGGTGCAGATGCTGCACGACGTGGCGCGCAAGCGCCGCATCCCGATGACGGACGCCGCGCTGCAGGTCAGTTCCACCGACGAGATGAAGCCGAAGCCGCGCAAGGCGCTCGCCGACCTGATGGCGGGCTTCACGCGCTGGCGCGAGCAATCGCAAAAACTCCCCCACACCGAGCTGGCCGAAATCGTGCTCGACGAGTCGGGCTACACCGAGATGTGGCAGAAGGACCGCAGCGCCGACGCCGCCGGGCGTCTCGAAAACCTGAAGGAGCTGGTGCGCTCGATGGAGGAGTTCGAGAACCTCGCCGGCTTCCTCGAACACATCTCGCTGGTCATGGACCGCAACTCAGGCGGCGACGAGCAGGCGGTCAACATCATGACGCTGCATTCCGCCAAGGGGCTGGAATTCGACACCGTGTTCCTGCCCGGCTGGGAGGAAGGCCTGTTCCCGCACCAGCGCGCGCTCGACGAAAGCGGCCCCGCGGGCCTCGAGGAGGAGCGCCGCCTCGCCCATGTCGGCCTCACCCGCGCGCGCAAAAGCGCCCGCATTTATTTCGCCACCAACCGGCGCATTCACGGAATGTGGACCTCGACGGTGCCGTCGCGCTTTCTCGACGAGCTGCCGCCCGAGGACGTGGAGGTGACGGAGGCCGCCGGCAGCGGCGGTTTCGGCATGGCGGGCTACGGCGCCTCGCGCTTCGACGAGATGGCCGCCTTCGGCTCCAACTACGGCACGCCCGGCTGGCGCCGCGCGCAGGGCCAGAAGGGGCGCGGTGGTTTTTCCGAAGACGGCAAGCCGCGTTACGTGCCGGACGGCGTGTTCGACGACGTCAATCAGGACTACGACGACGAGCCCGCCTCATCCGCCCCCAAAAAGGCGAAGCCGGCCGGCAAGAGCGGCCGCGCCGGGGCCAAGCGCGCGCCCTTGACCATCGAAGGCGAGCTGATCGCCAAATCGACCGGCGCGCCGTCGCTGTTCGCCGTGGGCGAGCGCGTGTTTCACTTAAAATTCGGCAACGGCAACGTGACGGCGGTGGACGGCAACAAGCTCACCATCCATTTCGACAAGGCGGGCGAAAAGCGGGTGGTGGATAGTTTTGTGGAGAGGGTGTGAGGAAGCAGGCCGCTTGGTGTCCAGGGCTGCGGCTTGAAATCGATCTACTGTATACATAGATTTAAAAAATAATTGATTTATTGTTCAGGAAATAGCGAAGCAGATGAAGCGGCTCACTGCCCTCGTGATCGGCAACGCCGAGTATGAGGAAGCCTCCGAATTAAAGAACCCCGTTAATGACGCCGAAGACGTCGCTAAGAAGCTGACCGATGGCGGCTTCGCGGTTGCGAAATTGATTAACGGCACCAACAAGGAAATGCATAAGGCGTTGAAGACTTTTAAGAATGCGTCTGATGATGCTGACGTCGCGCTATTCTTCTTTGCGGGGCACGGCGTCCAAATCGATGGCGTCAACTATCTCGCGGCAGTCCGACACTCCCGTCGATGATGAAACTGACGTCGAGCACGGCTCGCTATCACTCGATCGCGTCATTGACACGATGGAAGATGCAAAATCGTCGACCAATATCATCATCCTTGATGCTTGTCGCGATAACCCATGGGATCGGAAGTGGCGCGGTGGCCCACGCGGATTAGCCCCTGTATGCACCGCGCGGGACACTTGTCGGCTTCGCGACATCTCCCGGCGAAGTCCGCATCCGATGGTGCGGGTCGAAATGGCGCCTACACCGCTGCGCTGCTCCAACACATCGACACCCCCTATGTGCCAATCGAGGCAATGTTTAAGCGCGTCCGCAATACCTTAAGCGCAAGCACGAAGCAGAAACAGACATCGTGGGAGCATACCTCCCTATCGGGAGAATTTTACTTCAATCTCAGCACTGCAGCACGCATTGATGAATACAGTGCGACCGCCATCAAAGATCGGACCTTCGTGCTCTATGAGGCTAAGCGATCACACCGCGTGATCCGTGCGCTCAAGACCTACAACTGGCACAGCCAAAACCCTGCCCTCGAAAAGCTCACTGGCAAACAAATCGCGGGCGCCAGTCAAGATAACCTGTTCGTATTAGGCCGGAACATCCTGCAGGCAGCTCACGGCTCCGCAAATTCGGCAATAGATTGGATCAACCGATTCCTCGAATACACGAAGGACATGAAGCCCACCGCGCGAAAGGCGTTGCTCGACGGCATCCTTTTCGAAATCTTTTTTGACGCGGATGGCAAGTTGCGCGAAACGCCGAAAGCAAACGTTTTCGAGGAAGTTTTCGCGTTACAAGAATACCAGGCGTTGAAATCTAGTTTCGCATTTATCGCGAGCGCACTGGTACCCGAGGCACATCATTTTTTCGGAATTCCAGGTAAAGATCACGCCGTCTCGGTTGACGTCTCTGTCGACAAGAAAGGGACCGTGGATGGCATTTTTTTCGGTGGCAAAAATATCCTCGCAATCGAGGATGACTTTTTAGCGGAAAGCAACGCATTCCGCAGCTTATCGCGCAAGCAATTCGAAGCTGATTTGGCAAAGCAAATGCTGGTGCCTCACCGACTATTGACCGTAACGTATAATAAGCCCGCGAAATTAATGGCCAATTTGAAAATGCGTCATGGTTATGCGGCGGTTCGCCCTAAATAGGGAATGCCGTCCCCTTGAGCCAATAGCGCGCCTTCACTTCTTCTCCAACAACAACTACCACCACTGCCCACCGCGTGGGCGAAGGACGCGAGCAGCCAGGGCAGCATCACGGTCAGCCTCGCCGTCATAAACATCGATTAAGCCGCTGGCATGCTGGAATAAGCTCGCTCGCGGTTAATCAGGCAGCCACGCCTAAGACATCCAGCTTTCGCAAAATAATTTCTTCTCCACTGGTATCTGCCGCCTCGGTTACCCATTCGGTCCCGGTCGAACCGAAAATGCCATTGGGCAACGATACATCGGCAAAGTGATTGTGGATTACGTCTAAAGGCATGACCGCATCTTCCGAACGATCCCTCGTTATGGCGATCAGGCCGCTAACGCCCGAATAGGCTGGATCGACAAATGGAGATGTCGGCACTTTGGCACCATTTGCGTTCTGGATGTTGGTTCGGATAGTAACGAATGCTTTCCCAACCTTTCCTGTATTCCTGTCGATGTTAATCGCCGTTGGTCCCACACAATAGACTGCCTCGACCGCAAACGGATAGCGCGAGATGCCATGGTGCAACGGAATGGCACCGAGCTGACAGCCATTGATAGCGATTACGTAGGCGTCTTTCTCGCCGACGATGCCAGCCTCACGATATTTCGCAAGCTTCTCCCATTTCTCTTTGAAGGCCGCCGTCCACCGCAACAGAATTTCGTTGTGCGGTACGTCACTTACCTTGACTTCGTTAGGTTTCGGCCCTTCCAACCAGTGAGCAGGTAATCCCTTTGGCTCCGGTGAAATAGCTTCGACCCAGACGGTGAGGCCGCCATACTCAAAACGAAAATCCGGGCCAACATCAGCAGTGCTAATGCGGTGATTTTGCGCATCGAGATGGCGCGCAACCATCATCTCCCATGAACGCTGAAAAACGCATTCCTTCCTACCGTTAGTAAATTCTGCAACAAAATGCGCGTTCGGCAGTCCGAGCGCGAGATACTTCTGCCAAAGGCTGACTAGCGAAGCTTTATAATTCGGTGCTCCCGAATATTGTTTGTCCACGAACGCCATCACTTCGCTGTCCCATTGTGCAGATTTTCCCGTTGCAAGCATGGCTTCGCCCTTCACCTAGAAACATCGTTAGGTGCAGACTTTGATCGATTTATGTCCGAAACGGAGATCAGGAGACGTTGGTGCATCCTTCGCTCCTTTTATATTGCCACTTCCCGCCGCGGGACCGCTCAGCCAGCGCCCTCATGTCTCCCTCCCGCACATACGTCCTGCCGCTAGACACCACACTTCCCCCCATGTCAGATGCCGCTGCTGCGCGAATCCGACGCCCGATCAGGTGACACACGCATGCTCCCCGACACGCACCCCACCGCCTCCCCGCCGCCCTCAAAGCTCCCGCCGCGCCGGGCGCGTCTCGCCCTCGCCGCCTCCCTCGCCTGCTCCCTCTGGCCCTGCTCGCCGCCGCGCCCGCCGCCGCCGGCACGCTCGACGACGTGCGCGCGCGCGGGCGGCTGATCTGCGGCGTCAGCGAGGGACTGCCCGGCTTCTCGGAAAAGGACAAGGCCGGCCAATGGCACGGCTTCGACGTCGATTTCTGCAAGGCGGTGGCCGCCGCCGTGCTCGGCGACCCGGGCAAGGTCGACTACAAGCCGCTGTCGGCCGACAACCGCTTCGACGCGCTCAAGGCCAAGCAGATCGACCTGCTGTCGCGCAACTCGACCTGGACCATGTCGCGCGACCTGGTGGACGGGCTCGCCTTCGCCGGCATCAGCTATTACGACGGCCAGGGCTTCATGCTGCCGGCGCTGCTCGGCGCGTCGAGCCCGCTGCAGCTCAACGGCGCCAGCATCTGCGTCGTCACCGGCACCACGACGCAAGCCAACGCGGCGGCCTTTTTCGAGAAGCGCAAGGTCAAGGTGACGTTCCTGACCTTCGAGCAGCGCAGCGGTGCGCGCGCGGCCTACGCCGCCGGCAAATGCGACGCCTTCACCGGCGACCGCTCCGCGCTCGCCGCCGAACGGTCCTTGATGGCCAAGCCGGAGGATCATGTCGTCATGGGCGGCGTCATCTCCAAGGAGCCGCTCGGGCCGGTGACGCGCAAGGGCGACCAGCAATGGACCGATCTGGTGCGCTGGACGCTGTTCGCGCTGATCAACGCCGAGGAACAGGGCCTCGATATGGCGACCGCCGGCACGACGATGAAGCAGACGGCGCTTGCGATGGGCAAGCCGGCGGTGACGGCGCTGAAGCTGTCGGACGACTGGCTGGTCAAGGTGATCGGCGCCATCGGCAACTACAAGGACATCTTCGCGCGCAACCTGGGCGAGGACACGCCGCTGGCGCTCG
Organism: uncultured Pseudomonadota bacterium; assembly: GCA_963720835.1. Taxonomy (GTDB): domain Bacteria; phylum Pseudomonadota; class Alphaproteobacteria; order Rhizobiales; family Xanthobacteraceae; genus Pseudolabrys. The sequence goes on from CAVRHC010000026.1 coordinate 209,030, forward strand.
ACCGCGGCCTGAACGCGCTGTGGGCGCAAGGAGGCTTGCTCTATGCGCCGCCGATGCAGTGACGCCGTTCGTCTGTTCGCCGCGGCGGTCGGCCTGCCTGCTGCTGACGCTCGCGCCCGCGCGCGCCGACATCGCCATTTCGCCGCGCGATGCGGCGATCGTGCGCATCAACGTCATCGACCTGCTGGCCAACGAGCCGCGCCTGCCGCTGCCGATCAAGCAGCGGCGCGAGGTGCTGCAGGCCTATTACCAGGCCGGCAACGGCGCCCTGCTCTGGCTCGGCACCAAGCGCGCCAGCGCCTTCGTCAAGCGCCTGCTGGCGGCCGACAAAGAGGGGCTCGATCCGAAAGACTATCCCGGCAAGCAGCTCGCCGAGATCAACGACGAGGCGCCGACGCTCGACAAGCGCAAGCTCGCCATCGTCGAACTGTATTTTTCAGCGGCGCTGCTCGAATACACCTCCGACCTGCGCGTCGGCCGCTTCTTGCCCAGCAAGGTCGATCCCGAATTCTTCCTGGAAGGCCGCGTCATCGACCAGCTCGCCGCGCTTCAATACCTGGCGCAGGCGCCGAGCCTCGATGCGTATTTCGCCGCCTGGCAGCCGCAGCACGCGATCTACGGCCTGCTGCGGACGGCGCTCGCGCACTATCGCGGCCTCGCCGCCCAAGGCGGCTGGTCAAGCGTTCCGCTCGGCCCCACGCTGCATCCCGGCGAATCCGATGCGCGCGTGCCGGCGATCCGCGCGCGGCTGGCGGTGACCGACGGCGCCGGCGCGGCGGCGGGCGATCCCAACGCCTACGACGCCGGCGCTGGTCGAGGCGGTCAAGCGCTTTCAGGACCGCCAGGGCCTCGCCGTCGACGGCGTCATCGGCAACTCGACCATCGTCGCCATGAACGTGCCGGTCACCGACCGCATCAACAGCATCGTCGTCGCGATGGAGCGCGTGCGCTGGATCCCGGAGGATCTCGGCAAGCAATTCATCATCGTCAACATCGCCGCCTTCGAGCTGCGCCGCTTCGCCGGCGGCGTCGTCAAGGAGCGCATGGCCGTCGTCGTCGGCAAGACCTTCCACCGCACGCCCGTGTTCAGCGACCGCATCCGCTACGTCGAGTTCAACCCGTATTGGAGCGTTCCGTCCAGCATCGCCGCCAAGGAAGAGCTGCCGAAGCTGCGCAGCAATCCCGGCGGCGTCGCCGCGCAGGGCTTCGAGGCCGTGCAGGGCGACCGCGTCATGTCGGTGCAGTCGATCGACTGGAGCCAATACGGCCCCGGACATTTTCCGTTCCAGTTGCGCCAGAAGCCGGGCGCCAACAACGCGCTTGGGCGCGTCAAAATCATGTTCCCCAACCCGCACAACATCTATCTGCACGACACCCCTGCGCGCAGCCTGTTCAGCCGCACGGAACGCGCGTTCAGCCACGGCTGCATTCGTCTCGCGCGGCCGCTCGATCTGGCCCAGCAGGTCCTCAAGGCCGGCGGTGTCGACGGCTGGGACCGCGCCCGCATCGACGCCGTGGTCGCCTCCAACAAGAACACGGTCGTCAATATGCGCGAGCCGCTGCCGGTGCACATTACCTATCTGACGACCTGGATCGACGGCGACGTCGTGAATTTCCGCAACGACATCTACGGCCACGACAAGAAATTGCTGGCCGCGCTCAACGGCAAGTCGATCGCTTGGTGAACAAGATCGGCGGACAATAACGTGCACCGCACGCGCCGTCTGATAATTTTACGGGATGTTCGCCGGCGATAGAGCGTTTCCGGGCAAAGTGGAAACCGGTTCGCCGTCCGGAAGCGCGATAAAATAAAAGCTTAGACACGTTCACCGTTTCCATAAAACGGTGAACGTGTCTAGCCTCTCCTTAATTACCCCCTCCGATCCACAAACCGCGGCGCTTTCACGTTGGCCTCGAACTCGCGCGCGATGGTGCCCGGCGGCTGCACGGTGATGCGCGGCGTCACCTGGAAGGTCTTCGCCACCATGCCGGCAACGAGCGCGTTGGCCTCGTCCTCCGGCACGCCGCGCTTGGTCTCGATCAGCAAATGCAGCACGTCGAGGCCGCGCTCGTCGTTGTAGACCTCGGCGCGGAATTCGCACACGCGCGGCTCGAAGAAGATCAGGTCCTCGAGCTCGGGATGGTTGATGTTGATGCCGCGCACCTTGAAGAAGCCGACGGTACGGCGCTCGTGGTGCAGGATCGGAAACAGCGACCAGGGCGCGGCGCCGGCGGCGGGCGCGCGCGTCATGCGCACGAGATCGCCCGAATTCCAGCGCAGGAACGGCGTCATCTCGTTGTTCCACAACGGCGTCATCGCCAGCGTGCCGACTTCGCCTTCGGGCACGGGCGCGCCGGTTTGTTCGTCGACCACCTCGCAGTAGAACAAATCCGACCAGATGTGCATGCCGGCGCGCTCGGTGCCCTCGCAGGCCATCAGCGCGCCCTCGCTCATGCCGAACTGGTCGTAGACCTCCGCGCCCCACATACGCGCGAGCTTCTGCCGCTTGGCTTTCGAGAGCGGCTCGGCCGCCACGATGATCTTGCGCACGGAGCTGGAGGCGAGGTCGAAGCCGGTGGCCTCGGCCAGGTTGGCGAGGTGGAGACCGTAGCTCGCCATGCCGAGCCAGATGGTGGGCTTGAGCTCGTCGATGATCTTGAGCTGCACCTCAGAGGGCGTGTTGGTGCCGCCACCGCACCAGATGGCGCCGATGCCGCACTGGGTGGCGGCGCGCGCGTAAAGATGCGCCACCGGGTGGACGCCGAGCGGGAACGAGACCTGCGCCAGATCGTCGCTGGTGGCGCCGGCGATGGCGAAGCCGCGGCGGAAGCTCAGCAGCGAGTTCTCGCTGTCGGCAGCCGAGCGCGGGTAGAACAGCGGGCGGCCAGTGGAGCCGCCGGAGCGCCAGTATTCGACCGCGGCCGTCTGCGGCGCGACACAAAATTGCTCATGGAAGTCCGCCGGCGGGATGTCGCGCAAATCGTCCTTTGTCATCAAGGGAATGCGCGCCCAGACCGCCGGATCGTCGAGGCGGTCGGCGTCGATGGTGTCGAGCCGGCCGTTATTGAAGCGCGAGCGCCGCGCGCGCTCGAAGGCGATGCGTTTGCGCTCGCTCTGGATACGCGCCAGTTCGCTTGCAGATTGCGGCCATCGGAGATCCATTCGCGCCTCCTGTTGCTGTTCGTTCACATACAATTGCGGACCGCGGCGCGTGACGCCTGCGGAAATGCGTTTCCCTTCGGCCAAACGCGCGCTAAAATTATTACTTTCTGGCTGCGCAGGTCCGGATCGAGGCGATGTCTGGGACGTTTGCCAACTACGCCACCATGGCGTTCGAAGCGGTCGAGAATTTCGACCGCCTGAGCAATCCCGCCGAGATCGTCGCGCATATGCGCTCCGTGCTCGGGACGTTCGGCTACACCGGCTTCCTGATCACCAACACGCCGGAGGCAAGCGCCGGCGGCGAACGGCAGACCATCCTCGACGGCTGGCCGAACCAGTTCAACGAGCACTACGTTGAACGCAATTTCTACAAAGACGATCCGATCGCCGCGCATGCCCGGCGCACCTTCGAAGCGTTCGAGTGGAAAGACGTCGTTGTCGATCACAAAGCCGATCCGCTGGCTGCCGATGTGATGGGTGCGGCCGCGGATGTCGGTCTGCGACAGGGGTTCGCGATCCCGATTTTTCTGCAAGACAACGTGATCGACACGGTCACGATGGCCGGCGAGCAGCCCGACTTTGACCCACTCGCCAAGCGCGCGATCACGATGATCGGCCTTTACGCGCACGCCAAAGCCATGTCGCTGATGGCTAAGTCCATTTATGAGCGACCGAAGAAACTGAGCCCGGCGGAAAGCGAGGCGATAACCTGGGTCGCCGTGGGCAAGACCTCCGGGGAGATCGCCATCATCCTCGGCATCAGCGAAAGCGCGGTGGTCAAGCGGATCGATCATGCGATGAAGAAGCTCAATGCGGTGACCCGCGCCCAAGCCGCCACGACCGCATTGTTGAGGCGCGAGATCAGGCTTTAGCTTCGCGCTCGCAGACGTTGAATCAACTGTAAGAACTTGCAGTCGCCAAGTTCCGGCGAATTTCGTTAGCTCCGCCCGACAAAGCGCTGGAGCGACGACCATGATCCATGTTGTCACGGCGGAGAATCGTCACCTCTACAAGGACGAATTGATCGCTCATCACCGCATTCGTCATGACATCTACATCGTGCGGGAGAAATGGAAGGATCTCGAGGTCCGCGACGGCGGCGAATACGACCAATTCGACAATGACGATGCCATCTATCTGCTCGCGATCGAGAATGACCGCGTAGTCGGCGGCTCGCGTTTTGTTCCGACACTGAAACCGCACTTGCTGAGCGAAATCTTTCCCTCGCTCGGGACGCCGCGAGGCATTCCGCGCGAACCGGATATTTTCGAATGGACCCGCTTTTTCTCGATCTCGAAGCGGCGCGACCTGCGCGCCGGTGGCGCCGGCTCCGGACCGCTGATGTGCGGCGTGTTCGAATTCCTGATCGATGAGGAGGCGCGCGGCTTCACCTTCGTCTGCGAGGCATGGTGGCTGAAGCACACTTATGAGTGGGGCTGGAAAGTCTCGCCGCTCGGCTTCCCGGAACTGCACAACGGCCAGTGGCTGGTCGCCAATTTCGTGCCAGCCGACATGGAAACCCTGAACCGGGTTCGCGCCCGCTACGAGATCGACGAGCCCGTTCTTGTCCGTCGAGGCATCACCAAACCCGCCCTGCCCAAGTACGCTGCCACCGCCTAAAAGTTGCAATGAAAAAACATCACACCCATAAAACAGATCGCATCAATGGCGAGCGTTTCGTATCACGCGAAGCGTTAATCCAGTATCTTAACTATGCGCTCGACGAAGTCGCATCCTATGACGAAGAAAGCGCGGCGTATTTGCGGATGGCTATTCTGCAGCTCAGCGAAAGTACATCTCCGCCGACGGGCATGGATGCGGCGAAACATTCGTGATCTTGGCCAGACAGGTTTAACTTGTTAAGTTGACCTGTCTTGCCAATAGTCGCCTGATGAAAAGTAAGCCCAATCCCGTAGACGTCGCTGTTGGCCAAAATATCCGACTCCACCGCATCGCGGCCGGCCTATCGCAGACAAAGCTCGGCCAGAAAGTCGGGGTCACATTTCAACAAATTCAAAAGTACGAGAAAGGCACAAATCGCGTCGGCGCAAGCCGGCTCAATATGATCGCCAAGGCTCTCAAGACCCCTCTGGCGCGACTGTTTGACGGCGTCGAGGGCGATTCCAAGGACGGAAGCAACACGGCCGCTAGGCTAATCGCGGAACCTCGGGCGTTCCGGCTAGCGACGGCGTTCGCTTCAATTTCGGATTCCGGGGTCCGCCGCAATATCGTCCAGCTCGTCGAAAGCATCGCGGTGCGGAACCGAGGTTCCAATCGTTAGAATTGATATCGTTAACGCCTGCCGTGCCAATCGCGGCGGCTACGCGCCTTTTCCCACCCCACCGCGCATAACTGCCATTCAGAGGCCCGCAAATACCCCCGACGCCACATTCTCGTCACACGCAACCGTCCTACAGCCCCCGAGATCAATAATTCGGGTCAAATTCGCATGAAGTTGAAAACCATGATTGCCCTCGGGCTTTCGCTAACCCTTGCCACGCTCACCGCCGCGCAGGCCGCCGGCTGGGGCTCGGTACACAAATACGTCAAGCCGACCGGGCGTTGCGCGGGACAGGAAGTGCTGGCGAGCTATTATTCTTCGGGCCGGCGCACCGCGAGCGGCGAAGCTTTCGACGCCAACGGCAACACCGCGGCCGCGCGCACCTGGCCGCTTGGCACCACGCTCAACATCACCAACCCGCACAACGGCCGCTCGCTCAGCGTGCGCATCAACGATCGCGGGCCCTACGGCGCGGCATTCGCGCAAGGCGCCCGGCTCGATCTCGCGCGCGGCGCCGCCCGGCGGCTGGGCATGCGCGGCACGCAATATGTCTGCGTGAACTGACGGCGCTCTCTTTGACCTCTCCCCGCGCGCGGGGAGAGGCGAAGACGCCCGGGTTTCCGCGGTGACCTGCATGCTGCTAGAGTGACGACGGGGGCGGCGCGTAACGTCGGGAGCGCGTCCATGCGGCATCTGACTGTTCTGCTCATCGTGGCCGGCGCGCTGGCAGTTCTGGCGAGCGCGAGGCCGGCTTTGGCGATCGACACCACGCTGGCGAAAGCGAGCGTCGACGAGGTGAAAGCCGTCTGCGAGAAGGTCGGCGGCCGGTTTTCGCAAGATTCAAAGGGCTATGGCTGCGGCACCAATTGCCATGGCGGGCCGGGCACATCCTGCATCGTCAATTGCCGCGAGGGCGAGCGCTGCGTCGCGCAGATGACGCGCGGGCGACGTCCGCACACCCTGGAAAGCGCGCTGGTGCCGGGGGGAAAGAAGCATTGACGCGCGCGGCGTGCCGTCACTTCTTTTCCAGCAGCAGTTGCCCGCGCTGGCCGATCACGCGCTGCACGGCGGCGGCAAATTTGTGCAACAGCCAGGGCAGCACCACTTCGAGCCGCACATTGGCCTCGTAGACGTCGATCGCGCCGGCGGCGCGCTGGCCGAGCGCGCGCACGGCGAAATTCAGCCGGTCGCCCTCCCAGCGCTCTTCATCCAGCGTGAGCAGGCTGTTGAATTCCGGCTTGGCGCGCTCGAGGCCGCTTTTGATACGGCGAAGCGCCTCGTCCTTGCCGAGGCGGTGGGGAATAATGACGACTAAAGGTTCCTGCATAATGTCCTCCCGCGCGTCTCGCACATATGGCCATGCGCGCCATGAACGGCAAAGGGTGCGCCGGCCAATTGTGGCAACGCTGCCCGCGACACCGTGCACCGCATACCACCCATGAAAATCGCGTGATCGGCTGTTTCCATGGCAGGACAAGGTGTTATCCTTGTATTCCTGTGGCGTAGGAGTCCCGTGTCATGCGTCATCTGCTCGGCCTCGTTGCCGTCGCCGCCTTCGCGAGCCTCGCGCTTGCGCTGCCCGCGCGCGCCGATCTCGTCATCACCGTCGACAAGAACAAGCAGAAGATGACCGTCACCGTCGATGGCGATCCGCGCTACGTGTGGCCGGTGGCGACCGGCATTGCCCGCTACGACACGCCGAATGGGCAGTTCAAGCCGTTCCGCATGGAGAAGGAGCACTACAGCCGCGAATGGGACGATGCGCCCATGCCCTACTCCATCTTCTTCACCCAGAAGGGCCACGCCATCCACGGCACCAACCACAAGATCAACGGCGCGCCGGCCTCGCACGGCTGCGTGCGGCTGTCGACCAGACACGCCGCGCAACTCTGGGCGCTGGTGAAAGAGCAGAAGATGGCCAACACGCGCGTCGAGTTGGTCGGCGAGATCCCGACCAAGAGCGAGTTGATGGCGCGGCGCAGCCAGCCGAAGGACGACGATACTCAAGATGCGCGCGCCGCGCCGGCGCCAGCGCGCGGCCGCGCTCGACGACGAAGACGATGACGGCCGCGATGTCCGGCGCTTGCGCCCCGGCTGGCACGTCTATCGCGAGGGCGGGCGCACTTATTACTACCGCACCGGCCCGGGAGAGGAACAGCGCATCTATCGGCGTGTTTACCGCTATTACCGCCGCTACGGTGGGTGGTGAGACGCGACCGACGACAGCGCGGTGATTCTCCGCGACGATCCGCGAGCTCAAGTTCATAACTTAGGGACCGGGGTTACTGGATGCCCGCCTTCGCGGGCATGACACCGGCTATGGGGCAATCCACGCGTCAGTGCCCGACGCCAAGCGCCGCTTCGCCGCGGTCGAGAATGAGCGGCACGATCAAATCCTCCTCGTCGTCGAGATGACGCGTCAGGCCCTTGAGCAGCGCGCCGCTCGCATCGGTATAGTCGTCACCGCAGCTCCGTAACATATCGGCGCCGCCGGAGAGCGCGCGCAGCAGCGCATTGGCGGTCTCCGCAACGCGGTCCATGCTGGCGTGGATGGCGTGGTGATCGCTCTCCAAAACGTCGAAGCCGCGTGCAAGGCGGTCGTCGGCGGCGCGGAAGATCGGAAAATAATGATAGTCCTCGATCTGATGATGGGCGTTGAGCTGCTCCAGCAGGAACTGCAGGCGCGGCACGAAAGCGCGCGGGAACTCGGCCGGCGGCAGGCGGCCTTCGCGGAATTCGGTCTCGACCGCGCGGATCATACCGCTCAATTCGCGGAACATGGCGTGACGCGACAGCCAGAATCGCGCCATCTCTCCAAGATTGGCATGGCCTTGCCACTGCTCGCGCGGGAAGCGCGCCAGCAGCACGCAAAGGTCGTCGGGCCAACCCTCACGGCGGGCCAGCGACAGCGCCTCGCGTTCGGCTGAGCTGGGTGTTTCGATCATGCGGCCTACATAGCCATTGCCAGCCGTTTCACCAAACGCTGTATATGCAGGCCATGCCGACCACCGTGGCCCGCCTCACCTGCGACGAACCCGCCGCGCGGCAATTGGCCGACGTGCTGGGCGAAAGCCTCGATGCCGACGAGGCCGTCTGCGCCGCGTTCGAAGGCGACGGCGGCCAGTGGCAGGTGGCGGTGCATTTCCGCAAGCCGCCCGACGAAAGCGCCGTGCGGGTGCTGGTCGGAGAAGCCGGCGGCGCGGCGGCGGCGCAGGCGCTCACCTTCGAGACCGTCGCTGACGCGGATTGGGTGGCGCAAAGCCTCGCCGGTCTGGCACCGGTGCGCGCCGGCCGTTTCGTGGTGCACGGCGCACACGACCGCGCGCGCGTGCCGGTCAATGCGCGCGGCATCGAAATCGAGGCAGCGCTCGCTTTCGGCACCGGTCATCACGGCACCACGCGCGGCTGCCTGCTGGCGCTCGATGCGCTGGCCAAGCGGCGGCGCATGCGCCGCGTGCTCGACCTCGGCACCGGCTCCGGCGTGCTGGCGTTCGCGGCGGCGAAGGCGTTTCGTACGCATGTCATCGCGTCCGACATTGACCCCAAAGCGGTCGAGGCCGCGCGCGGCAATGCGCGACTCAACCGCGTCGCTCCTCTGGTGACGCTGCTGCACGCGCGCGGCATCAGCGCGCCGGCGATCAGGAACCACGCGCCCTATGACCTGATCTTCGCCAATATTTTGCTCGGACCCTTGATGCGGCTGATCGTGCCGCTCAAACGGCTGTCGGCTGCCAATGCCCACATCGTGCTATCGGGCCTGTTGCCGGCGCATGCCAACGCGATGCTGGCCATCGCCCGCGCGCAAAGGCTTGCGCTCGAGCGCCGCGTCACGCTCGAAGGCTGGGTGACATTGGTGCTGACGCGAAAACGAAACCGCCCCGGGCGGGGATCACCGGGGCGGCTTCGACGATGACAGGTGCGGCTTACCAGCCGCCGAACGGAAGGTCCTTGGCGTCGGATTTGACCAGCCGGTTACCGTGTTCGTCGAAGGTATAATTCGACAGGTGAATGTGGCGGGCGACCTCGCGCCGTGCCTGCTGCGTGCGCGCCTCGATCAGGGCATCCATGAATCGTACATACCACGGCTTGCGCGGCGTCGCGGTCGCAGCGGCCTTCGCTTCGCGGGCTGGAACGCGAACGCCATAAGTGACAGCAACCATTGTAACTCTCCTTTTCGAAATCGAAGCGTCAGCGAATTGCCTCGCTTACGCCCCTGACTATTGCAACGCAACATAAAATATTCCGCATGTGCGAACTACCCATGACAATGCATAGAAGCCCTGAAAATCCGGTATTAGTTGATTAATAGAGAGGTAACAGTGAAGGCATTAATGCGGCAAATGTGTGCGCTGCACAAAATTGAGTCATGCGACTGATTCGTTGCCGCCTCGCGCGCCACCACGCTGCATTTTTTTCAGCGATATGCCTGTCCGCGCGACAGACTTTCGCCGCGCCCGGCTCGCCGCGCATGCCTGCATTGCTCGGCGACGAGAGCGCGCTAGAGTGCACGCCATGTTCGAAGCCCGCTTTCAGACTTTCGACGAACGCAGCGAACGCGCACAGAGCGCGGCCCGTGTCGCCGCGTTGCGCGCCGCAATCGAGGCTCAAGGGCTCGACGGTGTCATCGTGCCGCGCGCCGACCGCCAGCAGAACGAATATCTGCCTTCGAGCGAGGAGCGCCTGGCCTGGCTCACCGGTTTTACCGGGTCGGCCGGCATGGCCATCGTGCTGCGCGACAAGGCGGTGCTGTTCGTCGACGGCCGCTATACCGTGCAGGCCGACGCGCAAGTCGACAAGACGGTGTTCACGATCGAACACCTCATCGACACGCCGCCCGACCAATGGTTGACACAGAACGTCCTGAGCGGAGCGAAGATCGGCTACGATCCGTGGCTGCACACCGCCGACAGCGCCGAGCGTCTGCGCAAGGCTTGCGCAACCGCCGGCGCCGAACTGGTTACTCTCGACAGCAATCCCTTCGACGCGCTGTGGACGGACCGGCCGGCGCCGCCCAAAGGCAAGGTCGCCATCCGCGACATCAAGCTCGCCGGCGAAAGCGTGCCCGACAAGCTCAAACGCATTCGCAGCGAGCTTGCCAAGCTACGCGCCGACGCGCTGGTAGTATCGGATCCGCAAAACGTCGCCTGGACGTTCAACATTCGCGGCGCCGACGTACCGCATACGCCGCTGGTGCTCGCTTTCGCTTTGATCCCACGCGAGGGACGGCCGGCGCTCTATGTGGATGCCGGAAAGCTGGACGACGAGGTGCGCCTTGTCCTGGACGACGTCGCCGACGTGCGTGCGCAGGACGCGCTCAGCGGGGATCTTGCGGCGCTGAACGGCAAGACCGTGCAACTCAATTCCGCGAGCGCCGCCGACGCCTTCTCGCGCCTGATCGCGGAGGCCGGCGGCAAGCCCACGCGCGGGCCCGATCCGATCACGCTGATGAAAGCGGTGAAGAACCACGCCGAGATCATCGGCACGCGCGCCGCGCATCGACGTGACGGTGCGGCCGTGGTGCGCTTTCTGCATTGGCTCGAGCGGGAGGCCCCCAAGGGAACAGTGACGGAGATCGACGCGGTGGCGGCGCTGGAAAGCTTCCGCCGTGACAGCGGCTTGTTAAAGGACATCTCGTTTCCGACCATCGCCGGGGCGGGCCCGAACGGCGCCATCGTGCACTACCGCGTGACGGAAGCCTCCAACCGGCGGCTCGGCATGAACGAGCTGTTTCTCATCAATTCCGGCGCGCAATATGAAGACGGCACGACCGACATCACCCGCACCGTCGTCGTCGGCTCCCCGAGCGCGGAAATGCGCGACCGATTCACGCGCGTGCTCAAAGGCCACATCGCGATCGCGACCGCTATCTTTCCTGAGAACACGTCAGGCGCGCAACTCGATCCGCTGGCGCGTGTGGCATTGTGGCAGGCGGGACTCGATTTCGATCATGGAACAGGTCATGGCGTCGGCAGCTATTTGTCGGTGCATGAGGGGCCGGCGCGCATCGCCAAACTCGGCCATGTGGCGCTTCGACGCGGCATGATCCTGTCCAACGAACCCGGCTACTACAAGACCGCCGCCTACGGCATCCGCACCGAAAATTTGGTGCTGGTGATCGCGGCGCCGGAACCCGCGGGCGCGGAGAAACCGCTCAACGCTTTCGAAACGCTGACGCTTTCGCCGATCGACCGGCGGCTGATCGATTTGCGCATGCTGACGGCAAAAGAGCGCGCCTGGCTCGACAGCTATCACGGCCGCGTCCACGAGGTGATTGCCCCGTTGCTCGACGCCCCAACCCGGGCCTGGCTGGAGCAGGCGACGCGGCCGCTGACGAGTTGAGGCGGCGGGCAAGATGGCCTAAAATTGTTCAGGTTCGAGGGGACCGCGCCGAGGAGGACCGCGTCATGTCCACATTGCAGAACAGGCTTTGCATCGCTGTTATTGCCGCCCTTTTCACTGCCCTCGTTTTCCAGCCACGACCGACTCAGGCGCGCTCGCTCGGCTTATTTGGCGCCGGCGCGGCCGTCGTCGGCGGCGTGGCGTCGGCGATTACGCACACGACGCGCTCGATGACGGTACGCCGACCGCGTCATTCTCACCGGACGGAAACTTCGGCTCCTGACAGCGCGCACGAGCAGATCAAATCGACCGACGAAATAACCCATGACTACGGCCCGTCGGCGACCTCGTCCGGCGGCGACCCCGGAATGTCGTCCTACGCCTACTGAACTTTCTCAACACAGACGTTACCGCCGCAGTCCCTCGCCCAAGTGTCACGCCGCTTGGCTCGGTAACCAACGAAACGCCGAGCCCCTTGTACGTATCCGACCACACAGCCTCCGCACCGCGCCCGCGAACGCCTTGGCGGCTCTTGACGCTGCTGATGGCAATGACGGCGATAGGGCCGGCCACGCTCAACATTCTGGTGCCGGCGCTGCCGGGACTGGTCGAGCGGCTGGCCACCGATGCGGGCACGGTCCAGCTGCTGCTCTCGCTTTATCTTTTCAGTCTGGCGAGCGCGCAACTGGTGCTGGGACCTTTGTCCGACCGCTTCGGGCGACGGCCAGTCGTTCTGGCGGGGCTCACGCTCGCCGTCGCCGCCTCGCTCGCGGCGATCGCGGCCTCCTCGATCGGTGCGCTGATCGCCTCGCGTCTGCTGCAAGCCGTTGGCGCGTCCGCCGGCGTGGTGATGGGCCGCACCATCATCCGCGATCTCTACGAACGCGACCGCGCCGCCGCCATGATCGGACTGGTCACAACCGCGACGGTGATCGCACCCATGGTTGCGCCGCTGGTCGGCGGCATTCTCGACACCGCCTTCGGCTGGGAGGCGATTTTCCTCTTCATTGCCGCATTCGGCGCGACGGTATTGCTATGGGCCTTCCTGGTGCTGCCGGAGACACGGCCGCAAAGCGCAGGCGATACGCCGGCGCGGCTGTGGCATGACTGGCGGGCTTTGCTCGGGACGGCGAAATTCCACGGCTATGTCCTGGCGGCCGCGCTCGGCTCGGCGCCGTTCTTCACCTTCCTCGGCGGTGGCCCATACGTCGTCGTGACGCTGATGGGGCGGACCTCGGCCGAATACGGCCTATGGTTCGCTGTCACCTCGCTCGGCTACATGGCCGGCAACTTCACGGCGTCGCGGCTGTCGCAGCGGCTCGGCGTCGACACCATGATCATGCTCGGGATCGCGTTCGAATTCATAGGCGCGGTCGTGACGACAGCGTTGGTAATGGCGCTGCCCGACGCCGGCCCTGCGGTCATCTTCCTGCCGCAGCTTCTGACCTCCTACGGCAACGGCGTGCTGCTGCCGAACGCCATTGCCGGCGCGATCAGCGTTCGCCCGCAGGCCGCTGGCGCCGCCTCCGGCGTGACCGGTTTCGTGCAGATGGCGACCGGCGCGGCAATGACACAGATTGTGACGCTGGCGCTCGCGGGCGCCACCACCGCGCTGCCGATGGCGTTGATGATGGTGGCCGAGACGGTGGCGATCGGCGTGCTGTTTCGGTTGCTGGTGCACCGGGACGCGCAGACCGCGGTCTAACTAGCCGCCAACCAGCGTCAGCCACTCGTCCTCGCTCAACACCGTAATGCCGAGCTTCTTGGCCTCGGCGAGCTTGGAACCGGCGCCGGGGCCGGCGACGACATAATCGGTTTTCTTCGACACCGAACCCGCCGCTTTCGCGCCAAGGCGTTCGGCGGTGGCCTTGGCTTCGTCGCGCGTCATTTTTTCCAGGCTGCCGGTGAACACCACGGTCTTGCCGGCAATCTTGGAATCCGTTTTCGGCTTCTCGACGTCGAGTATGTTCACTTCCTTGGTGAGCCGCTCGACGATGCCCTTGTTATGGCTTTCGCCGAAATAGGCCTTGATGCTTTCGATCACGGTATCGCCGATTTGGTCGAGCGCATCCATCTCGGCGATCGCCTCCTCGTCGCCTTTGGCGACCTTCAGGCAGGCGTCGTGGAAGGCCTTCCACGAGCCATAGCCGCGCGCCAGCGCCCGCGCCGTTGTCTCGCCGACATGGCGCATGCCGAGCGCGTAGATGAAACGATCGAGCGGGATCTCGCGGCGCTCGGCGATGGCAGCGAACAGATTGCGCACCGAGGTTTCGCCGTAGCCTTCCTCCTCTTCCAGTTTGATTTTCCGGTTGCGTGCCTGCAGCGTGAAGATGTCGGCGGGCTCCTTCACCCAGCCCTTCTCGAAAAACAACTCGACCTGCTTTTCGCCCAGGCCCTCGATATCGAAAGCGCTGCGCGAGGAAAACAACTTCAGATGCTCGATCTTCTGGAACGGACAGGCGAATTCGCCGGTGCAGCGCAGCTTGGCGCCCTCCTCGCCGGTCGCGGTGGTTTCGCGCACGATCTCGGTCTTCAACGGACACGGGCATTTTTTCGGGAAATGATAGGGCTTGGCGGATTTCGGCCGCTTGCCGATGACGACGTCGACCACCTGCGGGATGACGTCGCCGGCGCGCTGGATGATGACGGTGTCACCGATGCGGATGTCACGACCGTCGCGCAGAGTTTCACCCTTGTTGCCGACACCCTTGATGTAATCCTCGTTGTGCAAGGTGGCGTTCTGCACGATGACGCCGCCGACGCCGATTGGCTCGAGTTGCGCCGTCGGCGTGAGCACGCCCGTACGCCCGACCGTAATGAGTATGCCCTTGACGACGGTGATGGCGCGCTCGGCCGGAAACTTGTGCGCGATGGCCCAGCGCGGCGAACGCGAAACGAAACCGAGCCGCTCCTGCCAGTCGAGGCGATCGACTTTGTAGACGACGCCGTCGATATCGTAGTCGAGCCCGGCGCGCTGCTCCTCGATCTTGCGATGAAAGGCGAGCAACTCCTCGGTCGAACGGCAGAGTTTGGTCAGCGGATTGGTCTTGAAACCGCACGTCTCGAACCACTTGATCATGCCGGACTGCGTTTCTTCCGGCATTTCGCTCATCTCGCCCCAGGCGTAAGCAAAGAAGCCGAGCGGGCGCGAGGCGGTAATGGACGGATCCTTCTGGCGCAGCGAGCCGGCGGCGGAGTTGCGCGGATTGGCGAAGATTTGCTCGCCGCTGTTCCTTCTGCCGCTCGTTGAGTTTGAGGAAGTCGGCCTTGGTCATGTAGACCTCGCCCCGCACCTCGCAAGTTCGCGGCACGGACTTGCCCTTCAGTTTTTGCGGTACGTCCTTGAGCGTGCGGATATTGGCGGTGACGTCCTCACCTTCGGTGCCGTCGCCGCGGGTGGCGGCGGTGACCAATTCGCCATTCTCGTAACGCAGCGACATCGACAGGCCGTCGATCTTCGGCTCGGCGCTGAACGCAAGCTTGTCGTCCTCGCCGAGCTTGAGGAAGCGGCGGATGCGTGCAACGAAATCGACGACGTCCTCGTCCTGCATGGCGTTGTCGAGCGAGAGCATCGGCACCGCGTGGCGCACTTTCTTGAAGCGGCCCGACGGCGCGGCGCCGACCCTGACCGACAGCGATTCCAGCGTGCGCAAGTCGGGAAAGCGTGCCTCGATGGCGTTGTAGCGTTCGCGCAGCGCATCGTACTCGGCGTCGGTGATGACCGGCGCGTCCTGCTGGTAGTAGCGCTTGTCGTGCTCGGCGATTTCGCGTGTCAGCCGATCGTGCTCGGCCTTCGCCTGCTTGGCGGTCAGCAAATCGACCGGAGTTTTGTCGGTTTTGACTTTGGCTTTGGCCATATCGTCTCATGACCGGGCGGCAGCCGGCCAGCCATCTGGTGTTGCCGGCAATCTAAAGGCCCGAAGCCCAAGCACAAGGCTTAGGCGTCGCGAACCCCTTGTTTCGCACGGGCAATTGCCGGAAGGTCGGGCAACAAGAAACCTGAGGAAACGTAAGGCTCCGCATGCTGATCCACCCACGCGGCAAGGACCGTCCCTTCCATCTCGGACCGTTTCCACTGGAAACGCTGCGGACCGACGAGGCCGTGGCCGCACGCGAGGCGGCGCTGCCCGCGCGGCCGGCCGAGCGGGAACCGGAGCCGCAGGGGCCGCTCGCGCGCGCCGCCGATCACTACCGCGCCCTGTTCGTCAAATTCGCCGAGGGGGAGGCCGCGCCGCAGCAGGCCCCGGTGCCCGACGACCTTTCGCGCCGCGCCGCCGACATCAAGGGCTCTGCGTATTTTCTGGACGCCGCACAGGTCGGCATCTGCCGCATGGTGCCCAACGCCTGGGCCGCCGGCGGCGATCACCCGGCGCATGGCTTCGCGGTGGTGATGCTGGTCGAGCGCCCGCGCAGGCCTGAAGCCGACACGCTCGCCTACGACTGGATCGTGCCCGCACGCGCGGCGATCGCCGACATGCGGGCGGCGGAAATCGCGGTCTGTGTCGCCGGCCACATCCGCGCCATGGGCTTTGCGGCGCGCGCGCATTTTGCCGGTCACGGTCTGGTCGACGCCGAGCGGCTGGCGGTGCTGGCGGGGCTCGCCGTGCGCGGCGAGGCCGACGGCATCCGCAACCCCTATCTCGACGACTTCTCGATCGCCGTGGTCACCACCGACTATGAACTGGCGACCGACCGGCCGCTGCACGCCAGCGCATTGAACGCCAAGGGTCTCGCCTATTGGCTCGGGATCAACGGCGCGCAATCGGGCCGCGAGCGCAACCGGCAGAAAAAGCGCGCGACGCACCTGTCGCCGCTTTCCGATGGAGACGGTGAAGCGCGTCGCACGCCCGACCACGCTCATCCTCGACGACGAGGTGCCGCGGGTGCCCAAGCGCGCCGCCTTCTTCCAGCGCGCGCTGCACGGCGACCTCGGTGACAAGGCGAAGGCCGAGCGCACGCGTTTTGCGTTCAAGACGCCGCTGTCCTGGAGCCTGTTGCAGGTGATCCGCGCGCTGGTGCCGTTCCAGGGCGGCGACAGCGCAGCCGTCGTCGATCTCGCCAAATATCGCGACAAACAGGCGAATGCGCGCGCCATCAAGGCGCTGTCTTACGCGCTCGGCGCCGACCTCACCGGCATCTGCGAGGTACCGCGCTATGCCTGGTTCTCGCACAAGGAGGACGGCAAGGACATCAAGCCCTATCACCGCTACGCCGTGGCGATGCTGATCGACCAGGGCTTCGACACCATGGAAGGCGCCAGCGGCGACGACTGGATCTCCGGCGCGCAGTCGATGCGCGCCTACCTGCGCGGCGCCGTCATCGCCGGTATCATGGCGGAGATGCTGCGCGAACTCGGCTTCTCCGCGCGCTCGCAGACCAATGCCGACTCGCGACGTGCTGCACATTCCGGTCATCCTGTGGGCGGGCCTCGGCGAGCTGTCGCGCATCGGCGAACTGGTGCTCAATCCGTTTGTCGGCCCGCGTTTCAAGTCGGTGGTGCTGACCACCGATTTTCCCATGGAGGTCGATCAGCCGATCGATTTCGGGCTGCAATATTTTTGCAGCAACTGCCTCAAATGCGCGCGCGAATGCCCCTGCGACGCCATCCCTTTCGGCGACAAGGTGATGTTCAACGGCTACGAGATATGGAAGCCGGACGTCGAGCGCTGCACGCGCTACCGGCTGACCAATGCGCGGGGCTCGGCCTGCGGGCGCTGCATGAAGACATGTCCGATCAACAAGGTGGTCGATGCCGACGGCGCCGTGCTCACGCGCGTGGCGAGCTGGTTCGGCGTCAACGCGATGGCGCTGAAGCCGCTGATGGTGCCTTTCGCCACCTGGTTCGATGACTGGATCGGCAACGGGCGGCGCAATCTGGCGAAGAAATGGTGGCTCGACCTCGAGATCGTCAACGACACGGTGGTGGTGCCACGCGCCACCAATGAGCGCGACATCGATCCTGCCCGCAAGGTCGATCCGGCCGCGGCCATGCAAAAAATGGCTTACTACCACGCCAACATGATGCCGCCGCCGAACGACCCTTCTCCACATGGCGTCGACCGCAAGGCGGCGCTGGCCGCGAAAGAGTTGCTGGAAACGCCGGATGAGGCGCGCACCCGTCATGCGCGCGGCGAGCCCATGCCGGCACATTATGTGCCGACACCGCCAGTGGATATGGCCGCGGACGCGCGTGCCGCGAAAAGCCCATATGACTGACGCCACGCTTTCGAACGAGGCGTTACGATGCGCGCGTTTTTGCCGTTCGATCGCCTAACGATAGCGTGCCGGAGAGACGCGGAGAGAATGGGAACGGAAAGGTGGCCTGACGCCTGCCGTCTCGGGCAAAAGCGATATCGGGCTTCGGCCGCGCGAACAAGTCAAAATGAGGGAGGTTGTAATGCCGCATGATCGTGCCGCTTCGGACCCTTCCACCTGGGATCCTGCAATGGATGCCGTGACTGCCGCACCCGCCAACCACAAAGTCGTTTTTGAAAACGACCATTTGCGGGTCCTTGAGGTGACATTGGAACCCGGTGAGGAAGAACCTTTGCACCACCACCGCTGGCCATCCGTTTTCGTATTCGATCAGGTACGGGCCCAATCCACGACATTGCGCCTGATGGGACTCAACTGCCGCCTAATCGAGACGTGATGAATGCGCTCGCAAAATGGGACGGAAAGGGCTGCTTGGTTGCGGAGATGGCGCCTCAGCCGCTTGGTCGTGTCTTGAATGCATCGAGCAAAACCGTCCACGGCATCCGCGTTGAGATGAAGACATCGAAATAAGACTGCTAATTTCCAAATGCAGCCATGCGTGATGTCCGCTTCAATCCGAAAGCAGCCATTCGCTCGCGCGGTAGGCACGCCCACCCAAGCCGATCAGCTTGCCTGCTTGATCAGCCGCTCGGCGGCGGCGCGCGCCTCGTTGGTGATTTCGGCGCCGGCCAGCATGCGGGCGATTTCCTCGCGGCGGCGGTCTTCTTCCAGTCGGCACGACACGGGTGGCGACCCGCCTGCCCTTCTCCAGCGCGTCCTTCGAAATGAGATAGTGGCGGTCGGCGCGCGCGGCGACCTGCGGGGCGTGCGTCACCGCCAGCACCTGCACGCGGTCGGCGAGCCGCGCTAGCCGCACGCCGATGGCGTCGGCCACCGCGCCGCCGACGCCGGTGTCGATCTCGTCGAAGACGAGCGTCGGCGCCGAGCCGCGGTCGGCCAGCACCACTTTCAAGCGAGCAGAAAGCGCGCGAGTTCGCCGCCGGAGGCGACCTTCATCAACGGGCCCGGCCGCGTGCCCGGATTGGTCTGCACCCAGAACTCGACCCGGTCGAAACCGTTCGGGTCCGGCGCTAGCGGCGTCGCTTTCGAGATGGGTGGAGAACTTGGCGCGCTCGAGCTTGAGCGGCTTGAGCTCGGCGTTGACCGCCTTGTCGAGGCTCGCGGCTGCTTTCGCGCGCGATTTGGCAAGCGCATCGGCGGTCTGGCGGAAGTCGGCTTCGGCCGCGGCGGCCGCCGCTTCCAGCGCCTTGAGTTTCTCTTCGCCGGCATCGATCAAGCGCAATGTCGGAGCGATAGCGCTGCGCGAGCGCGGCCAGCTCGTCCACCGGCATGCTGTATTTGCGCCCGGCCGCGCGCAGAGCAAACAGCCGCTCCTCGATGCGCTCAAGTTCCGCCGGATCGTAGTCGGCGGCACGCAAGGCCGCCTCCAAATGGGCACGGGCCTCTTCGAGGCCGTTGAGCGCGGCATCGAGCGCCTTCACCGTCGGCTCGATCAGCGTCGGTGCCTGCGCGCTGCGCCGCTCCAGCCGGCGGATGACGCCGGCAAGCGCCGGCACCGACGAATTGGAACCTGACAGCGCCTCCTGCGCGTCGCGCAAATCTTCCGCCACCTTCTCGGACTGCATCATGGTGGCGCGGCGCTCGGCGAGAAGTGTCTCCTCGCCGGCCTGCGGCGAGAGCTTGTCGAGTTCATCGACGGCATGGCGCAGCCAATCGCTCTCGCGTTGCGCGCGCGCGACCTCCTCGCGATGGGCTTGCGCTTGCGCCTCCGCGGCGCGGCGGGCGTCCCACAGCGCCGCGACATGCGCGGCGGCGGACTCAAGGCCGCCGAAGGCGTCGAGCAAGCGGCGATGCGTGGCCGCATCGGTCAGCGCGCGGTCGTCATGCTGGCCGTGGATCTCGACCAGCGCTTCGCCCAGTTGCTTCATTACCTGCACGCTGACCGGCTGATCGTTGACGAAAGCGCGCGTGCGCCCATCGGCAAATTGCACGCGGCGCAGGATCAGTTCGTCCTCGGCGGAGATGTCGTTGGCGCTCAGCAGCGCGCACGCCGGGTGATCGTCGGCGACGTCAAAGGCGGCAATCACCTGCCCCTGCTCGGCGCCTTGGCGCACCAGGGTCTGGTCACCGCGCGCGCCGAGCGCAAGTGCAAAGGCATCGAGCAGGATCGACTTGCCGGCGCCGGTCTCGCCGGTGAGCACGGCAAGGCCCTCGGCGAAATCGATGTCGAGCCGGTCGATCAGCACGATGTCACGGATCGAGAGTCGGGAGAGCATGAAACGGCCGGGTCCGGTGAGGCCTCAGATACCCGGGTTCGTTCCGGGCATTCACGCCTTGCAAATTCGCTATCTTTAAAGACACCGATGGCGGGCACAAGGTCCATGCCGGAGCCGCTGAGGACGGACCCGGCGGCGCGACGGCTAGCCCAACACCGCCCGCTTGAAATTCACGAAGGCCTTGCTGATCCAGGATTCCTTGTTTTCGGTCGGCTCGGTGCCGCCGGTTTTACCAGCGTATAGGCGTGTTTGTACCAGGAACTGTCGGGGAAATTATGCCCGAGCACGGCGGCGGCGGTCTGCGCCTCGCTGACGATGCCGAGCGCCATATAGGCTTCCGTCAACCGCTCCAGCGCCTCTTCGACATGGCGCGTGGTCTGGTATTGCACGATCACCACTTTGAACCGGTTGATGGCGCCTGTGTAATCCTTGCGCTTGAGATAGTAGCGGCCAATCTGCATTTCCTTGCCGGCGAGTTGGTCGCGCGCGACCTGGATCTTCTGTTTGGCGCTTTGCGCGTATTCGCTGGTCGGATATTTGCGGACCACCTCATCGAGCGCGGCCAGGGCTTTCTCGGTGCGCGATTGATCGCGGGTGATGTCCGGGATTTCGTCGAAGTAGGACGCGGCGATCAGATATTGCGCGTAGGCGGAATCCGGACTGCCAGGGTGCAGCGTGACGTAGCGTTTGGCCGCGCCGACGCATTGTGCGTATTCGCCGGCTGAATAATAGGCATAGGCCGACATCAGCAGCGACTTGCGCGCCCATTCCGAATAGGGATGCTGGCGATCGACTTCCTCGAATTTTTCGGCCGCGATCTTCGGATCGTGCTTCACATTGAGGTTATAGAGACCCTCGTTGTAGAGGCGGTCCGCCGGCACGTCTGGTGTCACGTCCTTCTTGTGGAAGAAATCGAAATCGCTGCCGCAGCCGCCGAGGCTCACGGCCAGGAGCAGCATGGCGGCGGCACGCACGAAGCGGCCGGCGCGGGCGCGTACGGGCGGCGTCAACGATGCGGCGCGATCACGAACGGAATGCTGCACGAAGTCCCATCCCAAGCATTCTGGTCCGCATCCCCCGAAGGCCGGTGCGGGACCCCCTCGCACCGATGCCTCATTGCGCGCTGGTTTAGACGAAAAAACCGGGCCTGACCAAGCGATTAAGCGGACAATCGGCCCGGATTAAGGCGGAGGGTTAAGCGAAATCCCGGCGGATTTCAGGACATTTCCGGCCCAAAGGCCGGAGCGACGAGACCAATCGCCACATCGGCATGGCCACGCGGACGGCGCACCGGTTCGGTCGCCTCCACCACCCGCCACGCGGTCGGATCGGCCATCAGGGCAGACAACACCGCATGGTTGAGCTTGTGGCCGCCGCGCACGGTCTTGTAGGCGGCAAGCAAGGGCTGACCGGCCAGCGCGAGGTCGCCAATAGCGTCGAGCGCCTTGTGACGTACGAACTCGTCCCCGTAGCGCAGGCCGTCCGGATTGAGCACGCGATCCTCGGTGATCACGAGCGTATTCTCGAACGAGGCACCGAGCGCGTAGCCCGCGCTCCACAACTTGGCGACGTCTTTCATGAAGCCGAAGGTGCGCGCGCGCGCTATCTCGCGGCGGAATGTTTCGGGCGTGATGTCGAGCGCCAGAGCCTGCCTGCCGATGAGCGGATGATCGAACTCGATTTCCGCCTCGACGCGGAAGCCGTGGTCGTAGGGACGCAATTCGCCGCAGGCACCGTTCTTTTCGACGCGTACCGGCTTGATCACTTCGATATAGCGGCGCGGGAGCGCGCGCATGGTCAGGCCGGCCTGATCGAGCGCCTCGACGAAGGGCGCGGCGCTGCCGTCCATGATCGGCACTTCCGGACCGTCGATCTCGATCACAACGTTATCGACATAGAGGCCGCGCAAGGCCGCCAGCAGATGCTCGGCGGTCGAGCACAAGGGACCGCTTGCGTCGCCCAGCACAGTGGCAAATTCGGTGGCGGTGACTGCGCGCACGTCGGCGCGCACTTCGCGTTCGACAGAACCATCAGCGGTCACGCGTTGGAATACGATGCCGCTGTCGTCGTCGGCGGGGTTGAGCGTGAGTGTGACAGGACGGCCGGAATGAACGCCAACGCCGGAGAGGGCGATCTGGTCGCGGAGCGTCGTCTGTTTAGCGCCCTTCATTAACCAACCCAATTCCGCCAGCTCAAACCCAAGCTGGGCGGTCCCCTCGCGTGCCCCCACCGGGCCGCATTTCGCCGTCACATTCAGCGACTACCTTGAAAATCGGAAAGGCAGCCCCCGGGAAGGAAATGTCCCTTACAGCGCTGAAACTTAGGCTACCGGGCCGGCTATCTCCAACTCACGCTTTCTTACCGACTGTTACTCTTTTTTGCCGCATTGCCGCCGCCAAACCTGCACGATCGGGGGTGTGCGGTGACGCGGGACCGGTTTGTTGCCAAGAGAAAAAGCGGTCGGGGCAGCCCATCTCGTAAATAAATTTAGTTAATTCAATCACTTAACTTGTAGCTGACATGCAAACGGCCCCGCTCCAATTCTCTGGAACGGGGCCGCAGACGTTTTTTCAGGCGCTATCAGTTGGCCTGGCGGCGCAGGAAGGCCGGAATGTCGAGTTGGTCGTCCTCGCCCGAATTATGCACAGGCGCGGGGCGGCCGTGCGGGTCGAGGCCCTGGGGCCCCGCGCGCCTGGCGTAGTCCGAGACTGGCGGCGGCGGCCGCCCTTCCGGCTGACGGGCGATCGGGCGCGTCGGCCGCTCGAACTGCGGCATCGGTTCGGCAAAGCGAGGCGCAGGCGGCGGTGCCTCGGCCTCGTCGCCCTTGCGGCCGATGCCGACAGAGGCAAGCCGCTGCATGAGCGACATGCGGCGCTTCTCGGGGTGATCGTCGCCGAGCTCGCCGCGTTGCGCCCGCAATTCGTTCTGCGCCGGCAGCGGCAGTTCGTCGATGCGCGGCATGCGCGGCGCACGAGCGATGCGTTCGGGCGCCGGCGGAATGAACGCCTTCGGCATCGGCGGCTCGGCCGGCAGCGGGTCGGTCGCCACCGGTTCGAACAATGACGGCTTCATTGGCATCGGCCGGATCGAGACATCCGCATTGCCGCTTGACGGCAGGATGGCGGCGGCGACGGCGGCGTGCGCGGCCAATTCAATCGACGCGGCCGGCGCTGGCTTCGCCGGCGGCGCGATTTCGGCCGCAGCCGGAGCTGGCGTCACCGTCGGCGTTGCGCGCTCGATGCGGTCGGCAATGCGGCGCGTATCGGCGCGCAGCTTGCCGGCAAGTTCCTTGAGTGCGTGTTCCGCCTGGCTCGGCTGGCTCGGCTGGAACTGCTTGACGGCAGCGAGATCAATCCCGGTCGCCACGACCGAGACGCGGATGATGCCTTCCAGGCCCTCGTCGAAGGTGGCGCCGACGATGATGTTGGCGTCGGCATCGACCTCCTCGCGGATGCGGGTCGCCGCTTCATCAACTTCATAAAGCGTGAGGTCCTTGCCGCCGGTAATCGAGATCAACAGGCCCCTGGCGCCTTTCATCGAGGCGTCGTCGATGAGCGGATTGGCGATTGCCGCTTCGGCAGCGGTGAGCGCACGCTTCTCGCCGGAGGCCTCGCCGGTGCCCATCATCGCCTTGCCCATCTCGCGCATGACCGCGCGCACGTCGGCAAAGTCGAGATTGATCAAGCCTTCCTTGACCATCAGGTCGGTGATGCAGGCCACGCCCGAATAGAGCACCTGGTCGGCCATCGCGAAAGCATCGGCAAAAGTGGTCTTTTCGTTCGCGACCCGGAACAAATTCTGGTTCGGGATGATCAGCAGCGTATCGACCACCTTCTGGAGCTCGGCAATGCCGGCTTCGGCAAAGCGCATGCGGCGCTGGCCTTCGAAGTGGAAGGGCTTGGTCACCACGCCGACGGTGAGGATGCCCATGTCGCGCGCGACTTTGGCGATGATAGGAGCCGCGCCCGTGCCGGTGCCGCCGCCCATGCCGGCGGTGACGAACACCATGTGTGCGCCGGTCAGGTGATCACGGATCTCGTCGATCACCTCTTCGGCCGCCGCGCGCCCGACTTCGGGCTGCGAGCCGGCGCCGAGACCTTCGGTCACCTGCGCGCCCATCTGCACGATGCGCTCGGCCTTCGACATGGTGAGCGCCTGCGCGTCGGTATTGGCGACCACGAAGTCGACGCCCTGCAATCCGGCCGTGATCATGTTGTTGACCGCGTTGCCGCCGGCGCCGCCGACGCCGAACACGGTGATGCGCGGCTTCAACTCGTGAATGTCTGGAATCTTCAGATTAATCGTCATGGGTTTGCCTCATTATGGGACGGGCAGTCCGTTCGCTGCACGCGAACGCCGCCGAACACGGCCGGTCCGCCACCGGCCGTTGCTTCATTCCGGTCAACACGGGTCAGAAACTTTCGCGCAGCCATTGTCCAACCCTTGCCATGTAACCGCCCGTTCCTGTCATCAGCGCCCGCGTTTTTCGCGGTTCGAAGTGTTCAAGGTGTGCCGCCTGCGGGTAGACCAAGAGCCCCGCTGCCGCCGCGAAGGCCGGCCCTTTGGCCGCATCCGGCAGGCCCGCGATACCGAGCGGCCGGCCGATGCGTACCGGCCGCTGCAGGATGCGTGAGGCAAGATCGGCAAGGCCGGCGAGCTGGCTCGCGCCGCCGGTCAAGACCACGCGCCCGCGCGGCTCGGACGCGAAAGGCGACGCATTCAGCCGGTCGCGCACCATTTCGAGGATCTCCTCGACGCGCGGCTTGATGATGCGCACGACCGCCGCCCGCGAAACAAATTGCGGGGGCTCACGATCATCGTCTCCTACCGGAGGTATAGTGATCATGTCGCGTTCGTCCGATCCACCGGTCAAAACACTGCCATAAATCGCTTTAATTCGCTCTGCATCCGCAATTCGGGTGTGCAATCCTCGCGCGAGATCCATCGTCACGTGCGCCCCGCCGAGGCCAAAACCGTCGCAGTGCACGAAGCGGCCGTCCGAAAAGACCGCCAGCGTGGTCGTTCCCGCCCCCATATCGATGGTCGCGGCGCCGAGATCGGCTTCGTCGTCGGCCAGCGAGGCCAGCGCGGACACATAAGGCGTCGCTACCATGGCTTCGACCGAAAGATGCGTACGCTCGACCGTGAGCATCAGATTGCGCACGGTCGCCACCTCCGCGGTCACCATGTGCATATCGACGCCGAAGCGGTGGCCGAGCATGCCGCGCGGCTCGCGGATGCCGCTGGTCGCATCGAGCGTGTAGCCCAAGGGGAGCGAATGCAGCACGGCGCGCCCATCGCGCACCGAATGATGGCTGGCGGCGGCCAGGACGCGCGCGATTTCGGCATCGGTCACCACGCCATTGGCAAGGTCGATGCTGGCAATGAAGCGCTCGCTGGCAATGCGGCCGCCGGAGAGCGACACCACCACCAATTCAAGCTGGAGCCCCGCCATGCGCTCGGCCAGGTCGATGGCCTGGCGCACCATCTCCTCGGCCTCGCCGAGATCGACGACGGCGCCGGCTTTCATCCCGTTCGCGGCGATGTGGGAGAAGCCGAGCACGCGCACGCCGTGGCTGCGCCGGCGCAGTGCGTCCTGCGGCGCCTGCGGCTCGAGCCGCGCGATCATGCAGACGATCTTGCTGGTGCCGATGTCGATTGCCGCAACGGCAGCGGAGCGCCGCGGCGATACCGGCTTCATCTTGGGCGTGAGGCCGAAGCGCAATACGGTCACGCTTCCCCTCCCTTGCCCTTCTTCTTGTTTTTCTCGCCTGCCTTCAGTGCGTCGTCACGCGCGGCTGCCGCGGCATCTGACAACCGCACGGTCACGCGATCGGCCAATCGCAAATCGACGAGCACGATATCGCGCGAGAGCAATTTCTTGCTGCGATCGAGCACGGCCAAGGTCTGCAAGGCGTGCTCCGGATCAGCTTCCGGCAGCAGCACTTCGACGCCGTTCTTCAAATGCAGGCTCCAGCGCCGATCGGCGACCAGCACCGAGGATTGCACTTGGCGCGCAATGCCGGGAAAGCGATGGACGATGTCGAGGAAGGCGCGGCCGTCGCGTTCGGCGCCGCGCCCGACCAGGAGCGGCAGCGACAGAAAGCGGTCGGATGCATAGGGCTCAAGCACCGTGCCATCGGAGGCGATCAGCGAGACGGTGCCGTCCTTTTGCCAGAGCGCAAACGGTACACGCTCCTTGATGCCGATGTGCAGCCGGCCCGGATAGAGTTTGAGCACGCTCGCATCGGCGATCCACGGATCGCTGAGCAGGCGCGCGCGCGTGCGTGCCGCATCGAGAAACAACAATGAGGATCGACCGGTAATGCCGGCAATGCCGAGAATGGTCTCGCGGCTGACTTCGTGTTGACCGGCGACCGCGACCTCCGAGATGTGGAAGCCGACGGTGTTGGCGATGTCGTCGCAAATATCCTGCACCTGCGTGGCGAAAACCTCGGCGTGGTTGCCTTTGACCACGCCATAACAGGTAGACGCGAGCAGCAGCAGCGCCGCGGCTGAAGCGCCCAGCCCGCGCGGTGGATTAAGCGCATTGATCGATGCCATGAAACGCGCCAACCGCCCGCGCCGGCGCGGCGCAAACTGCGCGCCTTTCGACATCGGCGACTGAGCGAAGCGTCCGCGATCGTGCATCGCACTTTCTTTTTCGGTCGTGCCGCGCAAAGGGCGTCGGCGAGCGTTTTGACTCCAAGGCGGCCGGTCCTTGGCGGCCGCCACAAAGCCGTTGTCCACGGCAGTCCCGATACGCACGACGACAGCGGCGCGCGAGCGCCGCGAGACCCCGCTTGACGCCTAGTCTTCGGCGCAGTTGGTAAACAATTAGTAAAGTTTGAGGGAATACAGACGTTTAGGCGTGAGAATGCCGTGCTGTTGCGCGCTAGGCACGGTTTCAAGGCACGGGCTCAGCGGTTGAGCGAGGCGTCCTCGACCATCCAGCCCACGAGTTCCTCGAAGCTGATGCCAGCATAGACGGCCATATCCGGCACCAGCGAGGTTTCGGTCATGCCCGGCTGCGTGTTCACTTCCAGACAGAACAAACCTTGCAGTCCGGCTTGCGCATCGTCGTAACGGAAGTCGGCGCGGCTGACGCCGCGGCACTCGAGCGCGCGGTGAGCGGCGACGGCAAGCCGCTGGCATTCCTCATAGACGTCCGGCGAAATCGGCGCCGGCAAAATATGTTTCGAGCCGCCGGGCGCGTATTTGGCTTCGTAGTCGTAGAACTTGGTGGCCGGCACGATTTCGATGACGCCGAGCGCCTTGTCGCCCATGACGGCGCAAGTGAGTTCCTTACCGGCGATGAACGGCTCGACCAGCACAGTCTCACCAAAGGTCCAGTCGGCGCGCGTCAGTTCCTGCGGCGGATGTGCGTGATCCTCTCGCACGATGAAGACGCCGACGCTGGAGCCTTCCGCCACCGGCTTGATGACGTAAGGGCGCGGCAACAAATGCTCCTTCGCCGCTTCGCTGCGCGTGACGGCCATACCGCCCGGCACCGGCACGCCGGCGGCGCGCAAAACGTTCTTCGTCATTTCCTTGTGCATTGCCACCGCCGACGCAAGGACGCCGGAATGACTGTAAGGGATACCGATGATTTCCAGGAGACCCTGGATCGTGCCGTCCTCGCCGGGGCGGCCGTGCAACATGTTGAGCGCGACGTCCGGCTTCAACTCGCGCAACGTTGTGGCGATGTCTCGAGTCACGTCGACGCGGCTGACACGGTAGGTCCCAAGCTTGTCGAGCGCGTCGGCGCAGGCCTTGCCGGAGCACAAGCTCACCTCGCGCTCGGCCGACCAGCCTCCCATCAATACGGCGACGTGTTTACTCATTGATCTCCCGGGACCGAACGATTCGCGTATAGGCCAATAGAGGCGAGAATAAACGCTCCGTCGAGCATTTCGCGTTCGTGCGGTTAATTAGCCACCACATCCTCAACTTATTCGGCACGCATACGCATCCCACGCTGATAAGCCGCCAGCCCAGCGAGCGCGGCGACCATCATTACCGCAGCAATCAGGATGGGCGTGGCGGAATCGCGCGTTATGTCGCGTGCAAAACCCGCGACAGCGGGGAACGCCGCCATCAACACATAGTACCAAGTGAAGTAGACGCCCATTCCGGTCGCGCGGTTTTGCGGAGCGACGGCGGCTGCAGGCAGCGTCATGATCGGCCCCGGCCGGCAAGCCGATGGCAATCGCCACCACGGCGAAGGCCGGGATGGTCGGCCACGCATCGCTCACAAGCGCAAGACAGCCCAATCCCGCAACCACGAAGCCCGCCCCCATCACAAGACCGGGACGGCCAAGGCGGTCCGCCAGATAGCCGCCGACCGGCACGAAGACGATCAGACACCAGCCGAGCCAACTCACCAGCGCGTTGGCTTCGGTCAGGCTATAGCCGCGTCCGGCGAGATGCGCGGGCAGGAAACTGATAAGCAAGATGTAGCCAACGTTGTAGGTGGCCCAGACAAAGTCGGCAAACGACACAAGCACCCACTCGCGCGCCGACAGCTTCAACGCGAATGTTCCGCGGGGGGCATGTGCCGCGCCCGGCGGTTCACGATAGAGCGCCGCGATACCCGCCAGGCAAGGCAGCGCAATCAACGCCGCCAGATTCATGACGCTCGGCCATCCGGCCGCGATCGCAAGCGGTGCGAAACCGAGCAAGCCGAGCGCAATGCCGATCGGCCAGCTTGTGACGAGCACCGCCATCGCCGTTGCGATCTCGCGGCCGGCGAACCAGTCGGCCACCATTTTTGTCAGCAAGACGTTCATCAGCACCGCGCCGGCGCCGCTGAGCACGCGGCCGCTCGCCTGAGCCGCAAATGACGACGTCATTCCCATGACCGCGCCGCCGATGCACATCAAGGCAAGGCCTGCCATGACAATTCGTTTGGCGCCAAAACGTTCGCCCAATACACCACCGGGCAAGGCGACGAACACTCCTGGCAGCAAATATAGGCCGATCAAAATTCCGACGGCGGCGTAGGTGATCGCCAGAGCGTCGACCAGGATCGGCCCGATCGAGCCGACCGTTTGAAATTGCAGGCCCATCGCTGTGCGCGCAAAAAACAATAGCGCCAGAATGAACCATCGGCTCTGCGCCATCGGATTAGCCCGCGATCCCGATCCGCTTGATTTCCCATTCCAGTTCGACACCGGAATGCGCCTTGACGCGTTCGCGCACGGTCTCGCCCAATGTCTCGATGTCGCTTGCCGTGGCGTTGCCGAGATTGATGAGAAAGTTGCTGTGAAGTGGCGAAACTTGCGCGCCGCCGACGGTGAGACCGCGGCAGCCGGCGTCATCCACCAGTTTCCAGGCGCTCATGCCGGGCGGGTTCTTGAAAGTGGAGCCGCCGGTGCGGTTGCGCGGCTGGCTGGCCTCGCGCTTGTGCTTGATCGCGTCCATTTCGGCGGCGATCTCGTCGGTGTTGCCGGGACGGCCCTGCAACAGCGCGCTCGTGAAGATGACGTCCTCAGGCACGCCGCAATGGCGGTAGGAAAAACCCATGTCGGCATTGCTGTAGGTGCGGATATTGCCCTGGCGATCGACGCCGCGCGCTTCGACCAACACATCCTTGGTCTCGCCGCCATAGGCGCCGCCGTTCATGCGCAACGCGCCGCCGATCGAGCCGGGTATCCCGGACATGAAAGCAAGCCCGGCAATACCGGCATCGCGCGCCGCGCGTGCCACCATCACGTCAAGTAGCGCTGCGCCGGCGATGAGCCGATGGCCCTCTTCCACTTTGACCTCGTTGAAGCCACGGCCGAGCCGGATCACCACGCCCGGCACGCCACCGTCACGCACGATGGTGTTGGAGCCGGCGCCGAGCATGATCGCGGGAATGTCGGCCGGCAGGTTGCGCAGGAAATAAGCGAGATCGATCTCGTTTTCCGGCATGAAAAGCACCTGCGCCGGGCCGCCGACGCGAAACCAGGTCAGTTCAGCAAGCGACTGGTTGGCAAGCAGCCGGCCGCGCAGGTCGGGCATGCGTGTCTTCAGATCGCCCGTAATATCCGGGAAGCTCATAGTGCCTTCAATTCGCCCGGCAGCGCATAGGCCCATTGCGTGATCGAACCGGCTCCAAGGCAGATGATGTAATCGCCGGGCTTGGCCAGTTGTTTAATCAGCGGCGCGAGTTTCTCCGGCCCTTCGAGCGGGATTGCCTGCTTGTGCCCGTGCGCGCGCAAGCCCGCCACCAGCGTGTCACGGTCGATGCCGGGGATCGGCGTTTCGCCGGCCGCATAGACCGGCGTCACGATGACGGCGTCGGCATCGTTGAAGCAGGTGCAGAACTGGTCGAACAGATCGTGCAGCCGTGAATAGCGATGCGGCTGCATCACCGCGATCACCTGACCGTCAGCGCTCTCGCGCGCCGCCCGCAGCACCGCCGCTATCTCGACCGGATGATGACCGTAGTCGTCGATGATCAACGCGCCGTTCCATTCGCCGACGCGCGTGAAACGCCGCTTGACGCCGCCGAATTCGGCGAGTGCCTTGCGGATGCGATCGTGCTGGATGCCGAGCGTGTGTGCGACCGCCACCGCCGCGGTGGCGTTGAGCGCGTTGTGACGCCCCGGCATTGGGAGCGATAACTTGTCGATTTCGTGCGTGATTTCGCCTTCTCCGTCACGGAACACGATGGAGAAATGCGAGGCGCCGTTATGGTGATCGAGATCGGTCAACCGCACGTCGGCCTGCGGGTTTTCGCCGTAAGTGAGGATGCGCCGGTCGGTGAGCTTGCCGACCAGCGACTGCACCACCGGATGGTCGGTGCACATCACGGCGAAGCCGTAGAACGGAATGTTCTCGATGAAATTGCGGAAGGCGTCCTGCACCGCTTCGTAGGTATGAAAATGATCGAGATGTTCCGGATCGATATTGGTGACGATGGCGACATCGGCCGGCAATTTGAGGAAGGTGCCGTCGGATTCGTCGGCCTCCACCACCATCCAGTCGCCGCTGCCGAGCCGGGCATTGGTGCCGTACGCGTTGATGATGCCGCCGTTGATCACGGTCGGATCGAAACCGCCGGCGTCGAGCAGGGCTGCGACCAGCGACGTGGTCGTGGTCTTGCCGTGCGTGCCGGCAATGGCGACGCATGATTTCAGCCGCATCAGCTCGGCCAACATTTCTGCGCGCCGCACCACCGGCAGACGCTTGGCGCGCGCTTCGACCAGTTCCGGATTGTCGCGCTTGATTGCGGAGGAGATGACCACGACGTCGGCGCCGTCGATGTTCTCCGCCTTGTGACCGATGGCGATCTTGACGCCCTTGTCGCGCAACCGCTTGACGTTGGCGTTCTCGGCGACGTCGGAACCGGTGACGGTGTAGTTCAAATTGACCAGCACCTCGGCAATGCCGCTCATGCCGATGCCGCCGATGCCGACGAAATGGACCGGGCCGATATTGCGCGGCAGTTTCATAGGGTTGCCCCCGCCTCTTTGCTATTCTGCCATGTCATGCAGGACGGATTAGCCGGGCACAAGCCCGGCGACGGGCCATGCTTAAAGCCCGGCCACAATCGTTACCAGATGGGCCAGCCGCTCGGCGGCGTCGATGGTGCCGGCCGATTTGGCGCCTTGCGCCATTGTCTGCAGACGTTCGGGATCGTCCGCCAGCGCGACGAGTTCGGCCGCCAGCCGCTCGGGCGTGAAGCCCTTCTGCTCGATGGGGATGGCGCCGCCGGCATCGGCGAGAACGTTGGCGTTGGCGAGTTGGTCCTGATCGAGCGCGTGCGGCAACGGCACCAGGATCGCGGGACGGCCGATGGCCGCGAGCTCGGCCACGGTCGACGCGCCGGAGCGGGAGATTATGAGATGGGAGGCGGCCATGCGCTCGGGCAGATCGGCGAAGAAGGATTGGCACTCTGCTTGGACATTTTGCCGCTCGTAAGCGTCGCGCACCTGCTCGATGTCCTCGAGCCGCGCCTGTTGCACGATGCGCAAGCGCGCGCGCAACTCCGCCGGCAGCAGCGCCGTTGCCGCCGGCACGATCTCCGCCATCACGTGCGCGCCCTGGCTGCCGCCAAACACTAAAAGCTTCAACGGCTCGCCGCGCGCAGGGATGGCGTACGGCGTGTCGGAAACCGCCACCACCTGCGGCCGCACCGGATTGCCGGTGAAGTTGATCTTCTTCCGCAAATTCGGATCGAGCCGCGTCAGTGTTTTGAAACTTGTAGCGATGGTGGTGACGCGCGAGGCGAGCATTCGGTTGGCGCGGCCCATGACGCCGTTCTGTTCGTGCAGCACCGTCGGCACGTTTCGCAGGCTTGCGGCCAACAACGGCGGCACGGTCGGGTAGCCGCCGAAGCCGACCACGACGGCCGGCTTGATGCGCCCGATCAGCGACCAGGCTTTGGCGGTACCGAGCGTTAAAAGAAAGGCGGTGCGCGCAAGCGAGATGGGATCGCGCCCGCGCACGGTCGCGCTTGGGATGAGGTGCACGTTGCGCGCGGGAAACTTGAAATGCGCCGCACGCGTGTCGGTCGCGAGATCGACGGCGATGTCGCGTTTTTGCAGGGCGACCGCGAGCGCCTCCGCCGGAAACAAATGGCCGCCGGTGCCGCCGGCCGCGAGCAGAACAAGCCTGTTTATCGCCATGACGTCACCGGATCAGGCGGTCGCTTCGATCGCGGACAAGTCGGGCGTGCGCATGGCGACGCGCGGTTGCTCGCGGGTGAGCGCGAGTAACATGCCGATCGTGTAGCCGATCGAGATCATCGAGGAACCGCCGTAGGAAATCAGCGGCAGGGTCATGCCCTTGGCGGGAATCAAATGAATGTTCACCGCCATGTTGATCGCTGCCTGGCTGCCGAACAGGATCGCGAGCCCGGCGGCGGCAAAACGGATGAACAAATCGTCACTGCGGATCGCGCGCGCCAGCGCGCGGATGACGATGAAGGCATAGAGCGCGACCAGCACAAGGCAGAGCACGATGCCAAATTCTTCCGCCGCCACCGAGAACACGAAATCGGTGTGGCTCTCAGGGAGGATGCGCTTGACCGTGCCTTCGCCCGGGCCGCGGCCGAACCATCCGCCGCGCATGAAGCTTTCGGTGGCGACGTCGATGTTAAAGGTGTCGCCGGACGACGGGTTGAGGAAGTGCTGGATACGGCGGGCGACGTGCGGCACCGTATAGTAGGCGACGAACAGACCAGAGCCGGCAATGCCGGCGATACCGAACACCCAGACCATGCGCATGCCGGCGAGAAAGAACATCGCGCTCCAGACCACAGCGACCAGCATGGTCTGCCCGAAGTCGGGCTGCAGAACGAACAACGTAACCACCGTCACCAACAACGCCAGCGCGAATGTGTTGGCCGGCATGTCCGGCCGCTTGGCGGACTCAGCGAATAGCCAGGCGACCATGACGACGAAGGCAGGCTTCAAAAATTCCGACGGCTGAATGTTCACGCCGAAGACGATCAGCCAGCGGCGCGCGCCTTTGATTTCATCGCCAAAAAACGGGGTGACCGCCACCATGATCAAACTGATCATGAAGACGATGACGGCGAGGCGGCGGACCTGGCGCGGGCTCAAGAACGACACCGACAACATGACCGCGATGGCGGGGACGAGATAGAGAATGTGCCGGTTGACGAAGTAGAATGGGTCGAGGCCGAGCCGCGCGGCAGCCGGTGGGCTCGCGGCAAGTGACAGCACCACGCCCGCGAGCATCAGCGCGCCGCAGGCGGCAAGCGTCAGCTTGTCGACCGTCCACCACCATTCGCCAAACAGCGTGCGTTGCGCGCGCGAGATCATGTCCGTCCCCGTCCGGCCCCAAGCTGCCGTGTTGCGGTTTAGGAAGCATTAACACTGGGCGTCAGCCGAATTTTACTGCGCGCGCTCGACACCCGGCAGCGCCAGCACCAGATCGGTGAACGCCTGGCCGCGCACTTCGAAATTGGGGAACTGGTCGAACGACGCGCAAGCCGGCGACAGCAAGACCACCGCCTCCTTGGCGCAGGAGCCTGCCGCGTCGCGGGCGGCGGCGGTAACGGCTTCCGACAGCACGTCATCGATCTCGTAAGGCACCTTGCCCTCAAGCGCGGCGGCAAAATCCTTGGCTGCTTCGCCAATCAGGTAAGCCTTGGCGATGCGCGGGAAGAAATCCGCAAGGCCGGTAATGCCGCCGGTTTTGGCGCGGCCGCCGGCGATCCAATAGATGTCGTGGAAGCTGCCCAAGGCCTTGGCGGCGCTGTCGGCGTTGGTCGCTTTCGAATCGTTGACGAACAGCACGCGGCCCTTGCGCCCAACCTGTTGCATGCGGTGGGCAAGGCCGGGGAAACTTATCAAGCCCTTCTGGATCGCGGGCAGATCGATGCCGAGCGCAACGCAGGCGGCAATCGCGCAAGCGGCATTCTGCGCGTTGTGCTGGCCGCGCAATGAACCGATGCCCGCGAGTTGAGCGACCGGCGCCGCCTTGCCGTCCGCCGCACGCATGATTTGGCTGCCATCGGCATAATAGCCACCGCGCAGTGGCCCCTGCACCGACACCGGCACAACGGTTTTGCCGGCCGACGCAACGTGCTCGGCGGCGGCACGCGTGTAACCGTCGTCGACCCCGATGACCGCCGTGCCGCCGGGTTCGATATTTGCCGGCAGCCGCTCTTTAATGGCGGCGTAGCGGTCGATACTGCCGTGGCGGTCGATGTGATCCTCCGACACGTTCAGAAGAATACCCACAGTTGCGTGCAACGAGGGCGCGAGATCGATCTGATAGGAAGAGACTTCAAGCACATAGATTCGGCCGGGCGCGAAGGGCGCGAGCGCCAGCACCGGCACGCCGATATTGCCACCCATCTGCGCATCGCGGCCGGCGCTTTTGAGCAGATGCGCCGTCAGCGCGGTGGTGGTCGACTTGCCGTTGGTGCCGGTTATGGCGATGAGCGGACAGGGCGTGCCGGATTTCGCGCGCTCGCGGCAGAACAATTCGATATCGCCGATAATCTCAACGCCGGCTTTGCGCGCGAGCGCCGCGCTCCAATGCGGCGCCGGATGCGTCAACGGCACGCCGGGCGTCAGTACCAGCGCCGACACGCCCGACCAGTCGAGCTCGCGCAAATTTTTTGTTGCGATGCCGGCGGCGCCCGCTTCTAAGACGGACTTTTCGTTATCGTCGAAGGCGACGACGTCCGCGCCACCTGTTTTCAGCGCCTGCGCCGACAACAGCCCCGAACGGCCGAGCCCGAAGATCGCAACGCGTTTGCCGGCGAACGTGGTGATCGGAATCAAGGCTCATCTCAGCTTGAGCGAGGCCAAACCGGCCAGCGCCAGCACCACCGCGACGATCCAGAAGCGGATGACGATCTGCGGCTCGGTCCAGCCGAGCTGCTCGTAATGGTGATGGATCGGCGCCATCTTGAACACGCGTTTGCCGGTGAGCTTGAACGAGACGACCTGTACGATCACCGACACCGCTTCCAGCACGAACAATCCGCCGATAATGGCGAGCACGATCTCGTGCTTGATGGCGACCGCAATGGTGCCGAGCAAGCCGCCGAGCGAAAGCGAGCCGGTGTCGCCCATGAAGATCGACGCGGGCGGCGCGTTAAACCAGAGAAAGCCGAGACCGGCGCCGATCACCGCGCCGCACAGCACCGCCAGTTCGCCGGTGCCGGCGACGTAATGGATTTGCAGATATTCGGCGAACACGGCGTTGCCGGCGAGATAGGAGATGAGACCGAAGCTCGCCGCCGCGATCATCACCGGCACGATGGCGAGACCGTCGAGGCCGTCGGTGAGGTTCACGGCATTGCCGGCGCCGACGATGACGAAGGCGCCGAGCAGCACGAAGCCCCAGCCAAGATTGATCACCAGTTCCTTGACGAAGGGAAACACCAGCGAGGTCGCGATCGGCCCGCGGCCGAGATGCGCGAGGATCGTGCAGGCGATGATGGCAATCGCGAATTCCACCACCAGCCGGAGACGCCCGGCAATGCCGGCGTCGGTTTGCTTGGTGACCTTCAGATAATCGTCATAAAAGCCGACCGCGCCGAAGGAGAGCGTCACGCCGAGCACGACCCAAACGTAAGGGTTGGACGGATTGGCCCAGAACAAGGTCGAGACCAGAAGCCCGGACAGGATCATCAGGCCGCCCATGGTGGGCGTGCCGCGCTTGGTGACGAGATGCGATTTGGGGCCGTCTGCGCGGATCGGCTGTCCCTTACCTTGCCGCAAGCGCAGCGCGTCAATGATGGGACCGCCGAATAGGAAGACGAACACCAGCCCGGTGACGATCGAGCCGCCGGTGCGAAATGTGATGTAGCGAAAAACGTTGAGGAAGGAGACCTTGTCGGAAAAATCTGCCAGCCAATAGAACATCTTTTAGACCTGCGGCGTGAGCGCACCCTGTCGGGGAAACTGGCGTTCCAGGGCTTTGACGATCGGCCCCATTTTCGAGCCCAGCGATCCCTTCACCACGACCGCGTCGCCGGCGCGAATGGCGTCGAGCACGGCCGGCTCCAGTGCCGCCGCAGTCTCGGCATAGCCCCCCCGGCGGCTGGAGGGAAGAGCCTCCCACAGCGAACGCATCAGTGGTCCAGAGCAAAAAACGAGGTCGACATTGGCCGCCGCCAGCGGCTCCGCCAGTCCACGGTGCAGGTCGGCTCCGGATGGGCCGAGTTCCAGCATATCACCAAGCACGGCGATGCGGCGGCCGCGCGGACCAATGGGCGCCTGGCCGAGCAGCGCAATCGCCGCCGCCATCGAGGCGGGATTGGCATTGTAGCTTTCGTCGATCAGAAGCGCAGTTCCGCCCGGCACTTGCAGGCTCGCACGCGCGCCGCGACCGACTGCAGGCTTCAAATTCGCGAGCGCTAGAGCAGCGAGCGCCAGATCGGCGCCGACAAGCATGACGGCTGCCAGCACGGCAAGCGAATTCATCGCGATGTGGCGGCCGGGCGCGCCGAGTTTGTAAGCGACCGTGCGGCCGAGGATGCTTGCTTCGACGCTCGACGTATCCGGTTGCAGCGACACACGCATAAGCCGCGCATCCGCTTCGCCATGCTCGCCGAACGTTACGATACGGTCGACGCCCGCCGCCTTTGCCGCCGCGGCAAGATGCGCATATTGCCCGTTGTCACGGTTGAGCACTGCGGCGCCGTCTTTTTCGACGCCTAAGAAAATTTCCGCCTTGGCGTCGGCGATTTTTTCGATCGAGCCGAAATATTCCAGATGCACCGGCTCAACCGTCGTGACGATCGCAACATGGGGGCGCACGAGCCTGGTCAGTGGCGTGATCTCGCCGGCGTGGTTCATGCCGATCTCGAAGACGGCATATTTGGCATCCTGCGGGCAACGGGCCAGCGACAGCGGCACGCCCCAATGATTGTTGTAGGAGGCGGCCGAGACATGCGCTGCGCCGTTGGCGGAAAGCGCGAGCCGCAACGCTTCCTTGGTGCCGGTCTTGCCGACCGATCCGGTGACTGCGATGATTTTTGCGCTGGTGCGCGCGCGGGCGGCGCGGGCGAGATCGCGTAAACCTTCCAGCACATCATCGACGATGAGCAGAGGCGCATCCGGAAAACATGACATTTGTGCGCGCGCGACCACCGCTAAGCCGGCACCCGCCTTCAACGCGGCCTCGACAAAGTCGTGACCGTCGCGGTTGTCGCCATGAATGGCGAAAAAGGCTTCGCCTCGGCCGAGATTTCGGCTGTCGATGGAGATGCCAGTGATCGCCGTCGGAAGCCTGCCTGATCGATCGGCGCGCATCACCTTTGCCATGTCTTCAAGCGACCAAAGCGCGCTCATGCCACTTGCCCCCGCAGCGCCGCCGCGACCGCTTCATGATCGGAAAAGTGAATGGTGCGGGCGCCGACGATCTGTCCGGTCTCATGACCCTTGCCGGCGATCAGCAGCGCATCGCCCGCTGTCAGTTCCGCGATGGCCGCACGGATCGCCTCGGCGCGGTCGCCGATTTCGATCGCGCCCGGCGCATCGGCAAGGATGGCGGCGCGGATCGTGGCCGGTTTTTCGCTGCGCGGATTGTCGTCGGTCACGATGACGCGGTCGGCGTTTTCCGCGGCGATGCGACCCATGAGCGGACGCTTGCCGGAATCGCGGTCGCCGCCGGCGCCGAACACGACCACGAGCTTGCCACGCGCATAGGGACGCAATGCTTCCAGCGCTTTCTTCAAGGCATCCGGCTTGTGCGCGTAGTCGATGAAAATCGGCGCGCCGTTTTTTTCGCCCACCAGTTCGAGCCGGCCCTTGGCGCCTTGCAGATTTTCCAGTGACGCAAAGACGCGAGCCGGATCTCCTCCCGTCGCAATGACAAGGCCGGCAGCAATCGCTGCGTTCTGCACCTGGAAGGCGCCGACCAGCGGCAGTTTGATTTTGTAGGCGCGGCCGCCGTGCGCAAGACCGATCGTCTGTGCAAAACCGTCGATGGCCCCCGCCACCAATTTGATGTCGTCGCCCTGCACGCCGACCGACATGATCTTGAGCCCGCGTTTGCCGGCCGCTTCGACCACCTGCCCTGCGTAGCAATCGTCGACACCGATCACGGCGGTTCCGCCATCCACAATCAGATCTGTGAACAGCCGTAGCTTGGCGGCGAGATAGGCTTCGATGGTCGGGTGATAGTCGAGATGATCGCGCGACAGATTGGTAAAAGCGCCGGCGGCAATGCGCACGCCGTCGAGTCGATGCTGATCAAGCCCGTGCGATGAGGCTTCCAGCGCCAAATGCGTCACGCCCTCGCCTGCCAACTGATCGAGCGTCTGATGCAGCGCGACCGGGTCGGGCGTGGTAAGCGAACCATAGTGTTCGCCCGTCGGCGACACCACGCCGATGGTGCCGATGCTGGCGGCTTTCTCGCCGAGGGTCTGCCATATCTGCCGCGCGAAAGCGGCGACCGACGTTTTTCCGCTCGTGCCGGTAACGGCGGCAATAGTCGCAGGCTGGCGCGGATAGAACGCGGCGGCGCACAGCGCAAGCGCGCGCCGGGCATTGGCAACCTCGATGAACGCAACATGCGCGGGCACCGTTGCAGGCTTTTCCGCGACGATGGCGGCGGCGCCGGCGGCAATGGCCTGCGACACGAATGAGAGGCCGTCGCTCTTGGTGCCAGGCACGGCGACGAACAGATCGCCGGCATTGACCTTGCGGCTGTCCACCGCAATGCCGCCGAGTTCGCGCGCGGCAAAGCGTGGATCGAAACGGGCCCCCTCCAGCGGCAGATCGGACAGCTTCATGGCACCCTTTTGTCGCGCGCAATTGCGGCAGGCAAGAGCCGTCAGCGGTTTTCGGTCGCTTTGGCTAAAATGAGCTGATCGGCCTTGGGCAGGTTGAAGCGCGGCTCGATATCGAGCAGCGGCGCGATCCGCTTGATCACCTTGGCGGCCGTCGGGCTCGCATTCCAGCCGGCCGTGGCATAGCCGTGAGTTTCCGGCGTCGGCTGCGGCTCGTCCAACATGATCAGCAACAGATAGCGCGGCTTGTCGGCCGGAAGCACCGCCATGAAGTCGGTGAGCAGCTTGTGCTTGGAATAGCGCCCGTTGACGACCTTCTCCGCCGTCCCGGTCTTGCCGCCGATGTAATAGCCGTCGACATTGGCGTGGGTGGCGGTGCCCTTCTCGGCATTCAACCGCAGCAAATAGCGGATGTCGCGGCTCGTTTCCGGCTTGAGCACGCGCTTGGCCAACGCTTGCGCCTCTGCTTCGTCGCGCTTGAGAAAGGTCGGCGGAATGAGCAGGCCGCCATTGACCGTCGCGGCAACGCCCATCAGCGCCTGCAACGGCGCGACCGACAGGCCGTGACCGAATGCGATGGTGACGGTATTGAGCTCGCCCCAGTTTTTCGGCACCAATGGCTCGGCGCTCTCCGGCAATTCGGTGCGCAGCCGGTCGAGCTGGCCCATTTTTTTCAGAAACGCCTTGTGACCTTCGACTCCAACAGCGAGCGCAATGCGCGCTGCACCGATGTTTGAAGAATAGGTGACGATTTCCGGCACCGAGAGCGCGCGGTGCTTGGGTTCATAGTCATGGATGGTGAAGCGGCCATATTGCAACGGATGGCTGGCGTCAAACATCGAGCGCAAGGTCGCCTTGCCAGCATCGAGCGCCATCGCGACCGTCAGAATCTTGAAGGTCGAGCCCATCTCGTAGACACCGGTGGTGAGGCGGTTGATGCGCGTGGGATCGTTCGCTTCGCGCGGATTGTTGGGATCGTAGTCGGGCTCGGAAACGAGCGCGGCAATCTCGCCGGTGTTGACGTTGAGCACCACGCCGGCGGCGGCTTTGGCTTTGAATTTCTCTCGTGCCTTCACCAGTTCTTCGCGCAGCGCGAACTGCACGCGCAAGTCCATCGCCAGCTTGACCGGCCGCTGCAAGCGGTCGGTGGCAAGCCCCGCCATGTGCAGCGCCGCAAGCCCTTGCCGGTCGAGCCACTTCTCCATACCGGCGATACCTTGGTTATCTATGTTCACCAGGCCGATCACGTGCGAGACCACCGGGCCGTTGGGATAGACACGCTTGTTCTCGGTGAGGAAGCCGACGCCGGGAATGCCGAGGCGATGGATGTCGGCCTGCTGGCGCGGAGAAATCTCGCGCTTGAGCCAGACGAAGCCGCGCTTCGAGTTGAGTCGCTCGCGCAATTCCTTGACGTCAAGGTCGGGCATTTCGGCGGTGAGCTTTTCTTCCGCTTCGTCGGCGTCGATGAGCTTGCGCGGCTCGGCGAACAGCGACGGGCTCTTGATGTCGGTCGCAACTATGACGCCGTTGCGGTCGAGAATGTCGGGCCGCGCCGTGGCGACGGCGTCCTGCGTGACGGTGCGATGACCGCCGTGGCCATCGCTTTCCACGGCGAAGACCACTAGCCTCAGTGCAATAACCCCGTAGATAGTGGCAAAGGCAACAAGCGCGAGGCCGAGGCGCGCTTTCGCTTTCACTTTATGGTCGACGTTGCGCCCATAGAGCAGCGCGCGCACAGCGCGCTGCCATCGGCTTTCCTGTTTGGCGGCCGGTGCGCTCATGCGGTTCACCGCACCGCGTCCGACGCCGGCACGCTGCCGGTGGTGCCGGGCGAGCCCGCCAGCATGTCGGCGATCGGATCGCTATCGACCGGCGGCCGCGGCGGCAGGTGCGAGAAATCGGCGATCTGCCTGGGAGCGACCGGCTTGAGATTGAGATGCCGTTGCGCGAGCCCCTCAATGCGTGCGGGTGTATCGAGCCGCGCCCATTCCGCGCGCAGCACGGCGATCGCGTCGCGCTCGCGGCGCAACTCGGTGCGCAGCTTGGCCACGTCCGCGGCCTGCACCGTTGAATCGAACTTGATCTTGTAGACGGTGGCGGCCGCCACGATCAAAGCGCAGATGACGAGCATATGGACGAAGCGCATGGTGTCAGCGCCCCCTCAGCACGTCGGCAAGCGCCGGCAGGCGCGGCAGCAGATCGGACAGATCGGAAGCATGGGCGGGCGCATCAGTACGCTCGGCGGCGCGCAGCTTGGCCGATCGAGCACGCGGATTGCGCGCTGCTTCATCTGCGTCGGCGGTGACCGGCCGCTTGGTCAGCACCCGAAAGCTCGGCTCGGCGCGCTTGATTTCGGGCGCATGCCGCGAGCCGCCGCGTGTCTCGCTGCGCGCGGTAAGAAACGTCTTGACCATGCGGTCTTCGAGCGAATGAAACGACACCACCACCAGCCGTCCGCCGGACTTGAGAATGCATTCGGCGGCGGTGAGCGCCGCGGCCAATTCCCCAAGCTCATCGTTGACGAAAATGCGCAGCGCCTGGAACGTACGAGTCGCGGGGTGAATATCGCCGGGACGCGCGCGCACCACCGACGAGACGATGGCAGCGAGCGTGGCTGTCGTGGTAATCGGTGTTTCGTTGCGCGTTTTGACAAGCGCGCGCGCGATGGCGCGCGAGCGCCGCTCGTCGCCGAGCTGGAAGATGATATTGGCGAGATCGCGTTCGCTTGCCGTTGCCACAACGTCAGCCGCGCTCGGTCCCTCGCCGCCCATGCGCATGTCGAGCGGACCGTTCTGGCGAAACGAGAAACCGCGTTCGGCCTGATCGAGCTGCATCGACGACACGCCAAGATCGAGCACGACACCATCGACGCTCTTATATCCGGCCGCGTTGGCGACCCGATCCAAATGCGAGAAGCGGTCTTCGATCAGCGTGAGATGACCCTTTGCTTGCCCGACGAGTTCCGCGCCGCGCGCAACCGCGCTCGGATCGCGGTCGATGGCGATGACCTTG
This sequence comes from uncultured Pseudomonadota bacterium, assembly GCA_963720835.1. Classification (GTDB taxonomy): domain Bacteria; phylum Pseudomonadota; class Alphaproteobacteria; order Rhizobiales; family Xanthobacteraceae; genus Pseudolabrys. The sequence continues at coordinate 251,590 of CAVRHC010000026.1, forward strand.
CAGTTTGCCGCGGCAAGGATCGCACGCGTATAGCCGCCGGCACCGAAGGTGCCGTCGATATAGACGCCGCCATCATTCACGTTGAGAAAGTCGAGCGCGGCGCGGCCGAGCACGGGAATGTGGAGGGCTGGTCCGCCAGCGACAGCGGCAAAGCCGTCGCCGCCCTCCGTCATTCCCGTGCCCCGAGCGCCTTGCGCCCCGCCACCTGAGAACTCAGCTCGGCCTTGAGCGCGCGCACCTTGTCGGTGGCCTCCGCGAGCTCGCTCTGAAACCGGCCGGGCTCCCAGATCTGAAACTTGTGGCCAAGGCCGACGAACGTCACCGCCTCGGTGATCCCCGCATGACTCTTTAAGCTGTCGCTCAACACCACTCGCCCTTCGCCGTCGATCTTCAGCGTCTCGCTGGTGCCGTAGAGCGCGACCGCGAATTGCTCGCGCTCGTCCGAAAACGGCGCATAACGCGCGATCACCGCCTCGATCTCCGCCATCAGCGCATTCCCGCCGGCGTCGATCGCCGGGCGATCCAGTGCCGGATAGCAGTAGAGCCCGTCGAAGCCATCGCGGGTGAGCACCGAGCGGAAAGAGGCAGGGATCGAAACGCGCCCTTTGGAGTCGAGCCGCAGCGTGACGTTCGACACGAAGCGGCCCATGACCCACACCCCATACCGACCGGACGCACCGCCACAGACAGGCGCAATTTTGGCCTTCGTGGATTGCGGTGCCGGCTTTGAGGAAGGGGCGGCCCGTAATCCTCGGCGATAGTTTGTGGGATATCATGGGCTTTTATGGGCGTCAATGGATGAGCCGCGCCAAGCCGAAGCAGGCCTGACGCACCGCATCCTTATTAACGGCCCTTAAACTTAAGGATTTCTTGCCGTCCCGTGGGTAAAGCGAGAGGCCCGCTCCGGGCTATCGCACCTTCGCCCCTTCGCCGCGTCGGTATGCGGCCCCATCCGACGAGACTGTTTGCTTTTTCGGCCACGCGCGGTGAAAGATGCGGCCTCTTCGCAAGTGAACGTCCCGGTAGTGGCACCGGTCCATGTCAGCAATATTCCGGCCGGATTCTTTCGTCGTCGCGGAAGTCGCGCCATCGCCCAATCACGGCGAGCGTGCCAACGGCCGCAAGCCGGACATGATACTCCTGCACTACACCGGCATGCTGAGCGGCGAAGCGGCGCTGAAATGGCTGCGTTCGCCCGAAAGCAAGGTGTCGTCGCATTATCTCGTTTTCGAAGACGGCCACATCGTGCAGCTCGTGGCGGAAGAGCGGCGCGCTCAACATGCCGGTGTCTCCTATTGGGCCGGCGAGACCGACATCAATTCGTGCTCGATCGGGATTGAGATCGTCAATCCGGGTCATGAGTTCGGATATCGCGACTTTCCCCCTTCGCCAGATCGCGGCGGTGATCACGTTGTGCAAATCCATTTTGACGCGGCGCGGGCCGATCAACCCGACCCGAATCCTCGCCCATTCCGACGTCGCGCCCTCGCGCAAGCAGGACCCGGGCGAGAAGTTTCCCTGGCATTTGCTGTCTGAGTCCGGCGTCGGCCACTGGGTGCGGCCGGCACCGCTCGAACTCGAAGGCCAGGTATTCAGGCTGGGTGCGAGCGGCGAAATGGTGTCACGGCTGCAACGCGCTTTGCACGCATATGGCTACGGCATCGAAGAAACCGGAAACTACGACGAACAAACCCGCAGCGTCGTCACGGCATTTCAACGCCATTTTCGGCCGGCGCGCGTGGACGGCATTACCGATGCCTCGACGCTGCTCACCTTGCGCGCGCTGATCGAGACGCGACCGCAGACGCAGAATTAACCTGAGCGCGACGGCTTATCGGCCGCCGGGACAGACATGCTCGGCAGCCGCCACGGCGCCTTGCCGAAGCGCTCGACCAGAAAATCGATGAAGACCGCGACACGCGGCAAGCGCTGGCGCCCGGCCGGATAGATGGCCGCCAGCGGAAACGGCTCGACGTGATGGCTGTCGGTCAGCAGTGCGACCAATTGACCGTCGCGCAAGGGGTTTCCGACGATGACATCGGACAAGCCGAATGATACCGGCGCCTTCGATGGCGAGCCGCAAGGCGGCTTCCGCGTCGTCGGTGGTCACGCGCGGGCGTACGTCGACGACGTCGATCCCGGAGCGGGCCTTGAACGGCCAACGGTTGAGGCCAGGCCCGGCAACGACAATGCAGTCATGATTTTTCAGGTCGGCGGCGGTTTTCGGCGTTCCGCGCCGATCAAGGTATGCAGGCGCCGCACAGATCACCCGCTGCAGGTCGGCGATCTTGCGCTGGATGAACGGGCCTTCGGGAATGTGGCCGGAGCGAACGGCGATATCGGATTGCTCTTCGATGAGGTCGACCAGCCGGTCGGTGATGGAGAGATCGATATCGATCTCGGGATAGCGGGCGAGAAAATCGGCGAGCGCCGGGGCAAGTTGGTGCAGACCGAAGGCGGTGCCTGAATTAATGCGCAAAATGCCGCGCGGCGCCCCGCGCGCCTGCATCACTTCGGCCTCAGCCTCCTCGATATCCGCCACGATACGCCGGGCCCGCGCCAGAAACCGTTCGCCCTCGGCGGTCAGCGCCAGCCGCCGCGTACTGCGCTCGAGTAAACGCACACCGAGTTGGTCCTCCAGGCGCGAAACGAGTTTCGAAACGGCCGAAGGAGTTAGCCCTAAGTCTCTGGCAGCACTTGAAAAACTTCCGCGGTCGAGGACGCGGACGAAAGCGCGGAGATCGCTGGTGGCATCCATATTTGTGCCTAATAGTCATGAATGTATGCCTATATTATCGCATTATAATTTAAGTGGAAGATAATATTATGTGCCTAGCGCATAGGGACAGACACCACCCTGGCGCCGGAGACAGCCATGAAGACACGCAACCGTTCAAATTATCAGCCCGTCGACATTCACGCCGCGCTCGCCCGCGCGCATGCCGACCGCGCCGAATACATCCGCATCGCGTTTGCCGAAGTGCCCGCGCTGGTCAAGCGCGTCACGGCCAAGCTTCGCACCGCACGCCGGCGCCAGCCGAAAGCCGGCGCTTGGGCCTGAATTTTGGGCCTGAACAGGCCTGATTTCCCATTCCCGCTGCTCCCCCCTCAACAGCCGGCGGGATAAACGCCTGGGCCTGTCACCCTCCCAGACAGGCCCGGGCTTTTTTCGCGCATCGCTTGAAGCAACCGCTACAACGTCCATTGGCGCAAGTTTTTAACCGCTGCCGGCACTGCCGCTTGACCTTCGTCCCGTCCACCCCCATCCCTATCCCTGTCAGTCGGCCGGACGGCCGCTCCGCGCCAATGTCGAAAGACGGCCGGAGAGGAAAGTCCGGGCTCCATGGACAAACGGTGCCGGATAACGTCCGGCGGGACGAGCCCTTCGGGGCAAAGCCCAGGGACAGTGCCACAGAGAACAGACCGCCTCGGGCACGTTGCGTATCGCCCGCGGCAAGGGTGAAACGGTGCGGTAAGAGCGCACCGCATTTCCGGCGACGGAAATGGCACGGCAAACCCCACCGGGAGCAAGACCGAATAGGAGCGGCGCGGGAGCAATCCCAGGTCTGTCCGGCCCAGCCGTTCGGGTAGGTTGCATGACGCGCCGGGCAACCGGCGTGCCAGAGGAATGGCCGTCACGTCTTGCAGGTTTCCTGCGGGGCCATACAGAACCCGGCTTACAGGCCGGCTGATACGTCATAACGGGGGCTCGGCGGCAACACCGCCGGGCCCCCGCCATTTTTGGCGGCGCGCGCCGCCGCGCCACCTATGCAAACGCGCATAGCGCGCCATGGGCGTAGAAGCGCCGATGCTCGGCGTCGACGACGGCGTTGCTCGGACGCTCCGAGCATTGCTCAGGCAATCGACGCCGAGGTGTCAGCATTAGTCGCGGTCGCTACGCTCGTGTGACTCTCGATGGCTTCCGCGTTCCGCGCGCGACTCCTGCTCGCGGGATTCCTTGCGCTCACCGGCCTCGTGCTCACGCTCGCCCGCCTCGTGATTGTCGCGCGCCAGCTTGGCGCCGATGAGCTCGCCGGACTGCTTGTCGAAGGCCGCCTTCACGCCGGCGCCGCTCTCGCGCTCGACGATCCGAGCCTTGTACATGCCGTCGTCCTGCTTCAGACGGACGACGTCGTAGCCCATGGCGCCGATTTGCGCCTTCATGGCTTTGGTCGAGATCGCCGGTGCGGCGCGCTCATCGTTGCGCACGTTATCGTTGGCGAACGCAGTCCCCAAACCGCCGAGAACGGCGACCATGGCCAGTGCCGAAATGATCCGCATGTGAAGTCTCCCTTGCTTCCCGAACGGCCCATGCCGTTCTGATGCTCGGGTTAGCAAAGGGCTGGCGTCGGCCGGCTGACGGCGCCTGTCAGCATTCGGTCAGCATGGCTGTTGCACCCGATCAAGCGGCTGCGGCGATGGTGACTTTCAGGCCGCCCAGTTTTTCCGAAACGCCAAGCACAAGCCGCCAGTCATAGGTCTCCAGCACATCCTGCACGATGGCGAGGCCAAGACCGGAACCACCTTCGCGTTGGTCGAGCCGCGTGCCACGCTCGACAACGTCCGCATGCGCCTCCGCCGCAATGCCTGGACCGTCATCCTCGATTGTCACGGCGGGACCGGACGGCGCCGTCGCCGCTGCGATGCGCACGCGCTTGACCGCGTGGCGCGCAGCATTGTCGAGAATATTGCCGAGCACCTCGGCGAGATCGGCGCGGTCCATGGGGATCACGAGATCGCCGACAATGTCCTGCTCGAATGATAGCCCCGCGCCGGCCGGCGTACGCGCCAGCGTATCGATCAGCAACTGAACCAGTGGGGCCAGCTCGGTCGACAGCGCAGCCTTGCGCCGCACGGTGCCGCGTGCGCGCGCGCGCGCCAATTCACGGTCGACATGGCGGCTCATGGCATCGGCGACGGCTTCGATGTCGCGGGCGACGTCGTCCTGGCCGCGGTCGCGCAAGCGCTTGGCGTCACCGGCAAGCGCCGCCAGAGGCGTCTTCAGTCCATGCGCCAGATCGCCCGCCCGCCCGCGCGAGCGTTCGATCTCGCGTTCCTGCGCATCGAGCAGCGCATTCACCTCCTCGACCAACGGCTGCACCTCGACCGGCGCCGCCGGCGCCAAATGATCGCTGCGGCCGGCGCGAATGTCGGCGATGCCGCGACGCAAGGCCGCCAGAGGCTGCAGACCGAGACTGACCTGGATGGCGGTGGCGATCGCCAGCACCAGACCGAGCAGACCCAGCGCCACCGCAAGGTCGCGCGAAAAAGCGTCCGCCGCCTTCGCAACCCGGCCAAGATCTTCGGCAACCGCGACCCGCACCGGCACACGTTGCCCACCGACGGTCAGGCTGACCATGCGTTCGATCACCAGGATATGGGCACGACCAGGACCGGCAAGCACATGATGATGCACCTCACCCGGCGCCGGTTTATCGGCCTCGAGCGTCAGCGCCGTATCCCATAACGAGCGCGAGCGCAGCAGCTGGCCCCGATCGTCGGCGATCTGCCAATAAAGTCCCGACAACGGTTCGGCAAAACGCGGATCGGACAACGGCCGCGTGACCACCAGCCGGCCCTGCGCGTCGACATCGATGCCGGCGATCAATTGGTTGAGATAGACGTTGAGATCGTCGCCGATGGTGCGCGTGACATGGCGCTTGAACAGAAAAACCAATCCGGCGCCGGCGATCGTCAGCGCGATCAGGATGGCGACGATACCGCCGGCGATCAGACGCAGCCGCAGCGACGCGCCATCTCATGGCGTTGGGTCCGGCACGATATAGCCAAAGCCGCGCCGGGTCTCGATCAAGTCGACGCCGAGCTTGCGGCGCACGCGCCCGATTAGCACCTCTAACGCGTTGGAACCGTGGTCCTCGCCGTGGCCATAGACATTCTCGTCGAGCTCGGCTTGCGAGACCACGCGCCCGCGCCGCATCAACAGATAAACGACGACGCGATATTCAAGCGGCGATAGTGCGACCGGCACACCGCGCACGCTGACTTTCATCTGCCGCTCGTCCAGCGTGACGTCGCCGACGGTGATGACGGAGCTGGCCCGACCGGAGGCGCGTCGCACGATGGCGCGCAGGCGGGAGAGCAATTCTTCCATGCGGAACGGCTTAGGCAGATAGTCGTCGGCGCCGGCGTCGATGCCGTCGACGCGCTCGGCCCAACTGCCGCGCGCGGTCAGGATGAGCACCGGCATGTGGCGGCCGCCCGCGCGCCAACGCTTGAGCACCGACAATCCGTCCATCTTCGGCAGGCCGAGATCGAGGATGATGGCGCCATAGTCTTCGGTGTCACCGCGGAACCAGGCTTCTTCGCCATCGCCGACTCTCTCGACCACATAGCCGGCGGCTTCCAATGTACGTGCAATGTCGCTGGCAATGCGGCGGTCATCTTCGACTAATAGAACGCGCATCACTTCTCCTTGATGCGTTCGATGGCTGCGCTGCGGGCGTCGACGTGCGCTTCGAACAGCCGGCCCTGCGGATCGACGACGCGAAACTCGTAAAGCCAGCGGCCATTCTTGCGCTCGATCTCGACACCGACCACGTCGCCCGGCAGTTTTTCGCGGATGACGGACAGGATTTCGCTGAGCGGCCGAATCTCGCCACGCTCGACCAGATGGCGCACTTCGTCGCGCTCGTGTTCGTCGGCGCGCACCGCAAGCGGCGCCGATACCGCCAGCATCAGGGCGGCCGCCAGGGCGGCTGAGGAAATGCGCAACGTCATGAGCCTATGGCCGTTTTTCGACCGCTGACCATGCGGGAAGCTGCCTGACAACTCGCTGACATAGATCAACAGCGCCCGGTCAGGGCCTTGCGGGCAGTCTCACCACCATTGCCCGGCGCCTTTCGCGGCGGAGCAAGCAAACAGGAGACTGACCATGCGCAAACTGACCGCCCTCGCCGCCGCGGCCGCTGTCCTCGGCACCGTCTCGCTCGCCGAAGCCGGCAGCCTCGGACGGCCCTGTACGACAGCACCGCAAAGCCAGTGGCTCGCACTCGACGCCTTGCAGGGCAAGGTCGAGGCGCTCGGCTACAAGGTACGCAAGGGCAAGCTGAAGAACGCGTGCGGCGAGTTCTACGCCACCGACAAAGCCGGCGCTCGCGTCGAGCTGTTCGTCGATCCGAGCAACGGCACCATCGTCGGCCGGATGTAATGGCGGCCGCCATGTCCACCGTGAATGACAATGTCACGAGCGAAGCCGGCGGCACCATGCCGCCGGCGACGGTCAAGGTCTGGGACCTGTTCGTGCGCGTGTTCCACTGGTCGCTGGTTTCGCTGTTCGCGCTCGCTTACATGACCGGCGACGAAGTGGAGAAAGTGCACATCGCCGCCGGCTATGCCATTGCCGGGCTGCTCACACTCCGGATCGTTTGGGGCTTCGTCGGCCCGCGGCATGCACGTTTCAGCGACTTCGTGCGCTCGCCGCGCGAAGCGCTTTGCTATCTGCGCGATGTCGTCCTGCTGCGCGCGCGCCGCTATGTCGGCCACAACCCGGCCGGCGGACTCATGGTCGTCGCGCTTCTCATCATGCTGATCGGCACTTGCGGCACCGGTTATCTGATGACGACCGACGCCTATTGGGGCTCGAAGGCACTTGGTGAAATTCACGAACTGCTGGCGAATACCACTTTCGGTCTGATCGTGCTGCATGTCATGGGAGTACTGGTGGCCAGCTTCGAGCACCGCGAAAATCTCATCAAGGCGATGATTACGGGGCGCAAGGCGGCTCGCTAAGGCACGCCTCCAGCGGGATCGGCCAGGCGGAGCCTGTCCGCCATGCCTCCCGCTGGTTTTTTACGATGCCCGGCTCCATGCCACCGAAGCAAACGCGTACAATCCGCCATATTCCTAGCGCCACGATACCGGCATTCACCAGACATTGACTGGGCTTTGGGCCATCTAGATAATGGCCTTCAGATTGTGGCGTTTTACGCGGGGACGTTCATGCGTGAAATGGACACGGTTTTGGCCGGCGCTCGCTTCGGCCGCCCGCCACACGTCGCGGCGCGCATTGCGCGCGTTGCATCGCTCGTCGGCACATTCCTCGCATTGCTTTTGTTTTTTGCTTCGCCGGCCGCGCACGCGATGTCGATGGAGCTTATCGCCACCGGCTTCACCGAGCCAATGACGGTCACGTCGGCGCCGGACGACAACTCGACGCTTTTTGTAGCGGAAAAAGGCGGCATTATTTACGCGGTCGATCGTCAGACCGGCACGAAGTCCGTCTTCCTCGACATCTCGTCGAAAGTTGAAACCACCGGCGAGCGCGGATTGCTGGGATTCACGTTCGATCCGAACTTTCAAACCAACGGACGCTTTTACGTCGACTATTCCAACGCCGCCGGCAACACCGTGATCGAACGCTACCAGGTTTCGTCCGGCAACCCATCGATCGGAGATCCCGCAAGCGCTTCGCCGCTCTTGACCGTCGACCAGCCCGCCAACACGTCGCACAAAGCCGGCTGGATCGGCTTTCGCCCCGGTGAACCGAACAACCTCTACATCGCAACCGGCGACGGCGCGTACGTTGACAATAATACACCCGACCCATACGGCAACGGCCAAAATCTCAGCAGCAACCTCGGCAAGATACTTCGTATCGATGTCACGACCGGCACCGCCGCAAACAATACGTTTTCCGCGTCCGCCAATCCGGAGATTTGGGCTTATGGCCTGCGCAACCCGTTCCGCAACAGCTTTGACAGAGTGACGGGCGATCTGTGGATTGCCGACGTCGGCTTTACATCGCTGGACGAAGTAAATTTTCTGGCCGCGGGCACGCCGGCGGGTACGAATTTTGGTTGGGCTTTGCGCGAAGGAAACCCAGGAGCGACGCCGGCCGGCTTGACCGACCCAATTTTCACCGTGCCGGTCGGCGCGGGCGCCGCAATCATCGGCGGGATCGTCTATCGTGGCCCGATCGATACGCTCTATGGCCTGTATTTCTTTGCCGACTACGTGAACAAAACCGTCAAATCGTTCCGCTATGATCCCGACACGGGCATCGTCAGCGATTTGATCGACTGGACTCAAATTTGGTTCGCGCTATTCGGCGACGTCAGAGTGACATCGTTCGGAGAAGACAACCTCGGCAATATGTTCCTGACGGATTTCCAAGGCGGGAGACTTTTCGGGTTGATGGCCGACCCTGTCCCGCTACCGGCGTCGTTGCCGCTGCTGCTCAGTGGCTTCGCCGGTATCGGCCTCGCCGTTTATCGCGGCGCGAAGAAAAAGAGCGCGGCCGCATCCGAGACGGCCTGACCAAACCGCCCATCGGAATTTTCAAAGGGCGCGACGTGAGATTGGCGCGTCTTGCAAACCGCCATCGCGGTCTGCCCGGCCGCAAGCGCGAATCTAGCGCGCGTTGATCTGCGTGATCTTGGTAGCCAACGCCTCGGCATTGAACGGCTTGTGAATGAACGAACTCACGCCGGCATAATTGGCCTGCTTGATTTTGTCCGCGCCGGCTTCGGCCGTCATCATGATGAAGGGCAAATCGACGTATTTCTTGTTTGCACGCACACGTTCGAGCAGCGCCTGACCGTTCATCGGCGCCATGTTCCAGTCCGAGATCACCAGGCAGTACTCGGACTGCTTGATTTTCGCCAAAGCTTCGGCGCCATTTGCGGCTTCGTCGATGAATTCATAGCCGAGCTGCGCCAAGAGCTTGCGAACAATGCTGCGCACCGCGCCGCTGTCGTCCACCACCAGGATCTTCCCACTGCGATCGATGGGCATCGTCGTTCCCTCCCCAAGCCAAGTAGAGAACAACCGGTCCGGACGCGAAAGCGATTTCTCGACGATTCTGTTGGGAATTTGTCCCTCAATAGGCCTGCAGCGGCAACACGCCGCCCGGCCCGATCATCAGCCCCCAGGTTTCGTCGGCGCCGACCGTGACGACGTCGCTCTGCGACGGGCGACCCGGCAGCTTGAGCGAGTACCTGTACTTGCCGGGTGGCAGATCGAGCGTCGGCCCGTCCGGACGCTTGGTGCCGGCGCCGGCTGCGACCTTGAAGGTCTTCTTGTTGAACGTGATCGCCGCTTCGGCCTTGTTGATGTTGCCGAACAGTACACGGGCCTTGCCGGGCTGCGGTAGCACGCCGGCTTTCCTGGCGGCGTCCGGGTTTTTCACGATGAGCTGCACGCTGGTCGCGTCATCCTTGCGGCCAAGCTTGAGAACGGCTGGCCCCTCGGGCGACGTGTAGGCGATCACCGCGCTGTCCGGCGTATCGGCGGCGCGCTTGCCGGCCTCCGTCCACTTGAGCTTGCCGAGTTCGCGGCGATAGAAGCCGAGCACGTCCTTCAATTCGAGCGGCACGCTGGCCGTGAGGTCGCGGCGAAACGGTGTCTTGGTGCTCTCGCTCATGGTGTGACGCTTGGGAACCGGCAGTCCACCACTCTCCTCGGCGATGAGATCGTCGGCGCTGGCTTGCACCGGCGCTTTGGCAGCGACGGCGGCTGCAACTTTCAGCGCCGATCCGTTGGCCGAAACATTCGTCGCGCTCCCCATCCGCATGATCGTGAACATGACCGATTTGCCGGCCTTCGTGAAATTGAGCACGACCATGTTGGCGTTGTTGATCACCGACGAACCGGCGGCCCAGCCCTGCCCTTTCATCGCCGAGCGGTAGAAGTCGGCCATCGCCTTGACGCTGGACGCGCTGCTGAATTCGAGCCGCCCGCCGGCGCCGTCGAAGTCGACATCCTTGGCGGAATCCGGCACCGGCAGCGGCGTCGGGTTTTGCGCGCGCGGACGCAGCGCCGGCTCCGGCCCGTTTGGTGCCTGCGCCGCCTTTGGCGATGTCCCGCCAATCTTTGCATCGGCGGTGGCGTCGCGCACCATTTGCTGTGCCTGTTTCAACATCGCGTCGATTGAATCGGCCTGGGCGGCCGGCGCCTGTTTGACAGCTGCTTTTGGCAGATGCAGCACCAGGCTGACCGTCGTCAGATCAAATTTGTGGCCAAGCTTCAGCACGGCCGTTCCTTGCGGAGCGGAAAAAGTGAGCGTTGGCTCATCGGCATTGAGGACGGCGCCTTGGTTCTGTTCCGTCCAGCCGCGCGCCGCCAGCTCGCGGCGGTAGAACGCCAGCACAGTGCCGATGGTTGCTGGCACGGTCGCCGTCAGCGCGTGTTCGGTTTTGCCGCCGGTAGCGGACGCGGACTTGATCAGCTTCGGCTTCGGCAAGCCGAACATCTCGTCGCCTGCCTCTAGCGCCTGCGGCAGCGCGAAGGGGGCGACCTTGATCTCGGCGTCGATCTTACCGTCCCGGCGGCGCTGCAGTGAAAGCCTGACCGGCCGCTCATTGCCGCGATCGAAATAGGCGACGGCGCCGTTCGCCGCCGTCGCGTCGAGCGTCGCGCCCGGCCAATGCGCTGCGGCGTCTTTCGCGGACAATGGCGTCCAGCCCGAGGCGGTGAGGCCCTTGCTGAAAAAATCGAGCGCGGCTTCGACCGCGCCGCCGGTGACGCAGTTCAGGTAGGGACGACGGTCATCAAACACGACGTCGGTCGCGTCGGCGGGGACCGGCAAGCCAAATTGCAGCCGCGTCGGCGAGTAGTAGACGGTGGTCAGTTCGCTGGTCTGCTCGTTCTTGCCGACTTGGATCGTGAACGATACGGACAAGCCCTGCCGTCCCTTTTTAAGCGTCATCGAGGTCGCGTGGGTCGGCTCCAACGGCGCGACGTAGGGCGTCCAGCCGTCGTTGGCGAGCAACGTCGTGAGCGCGGCTCGCGTGGCCGCCAGCTTGCCGGCGACGGAATAGACCAGCCGATCCGGCGAGGAACGCCCGGTATCTTCGGTGGCGCCGGCAAGGCGGGGCAATTTGCCGATCTCGAGCGGCGGCGTGACGCCACTGTCGGTGTTGGCCAACGCCTTGTGCGCGGACGCCAGCACGCCAATCGGCCATTCCTTGAGCTCCACCTTGAACTTGCTGGCCTCGGCGCGCTGCACCGTCAGCGTCAGCGTCACCTTCGGTTCCTTGTCGTTGACGTAATGGGCGTAAGCGCCGTGGTCAGTCGGCTCGCCGGAAGCACCGCCTGGCGCTTGCTTGGCGTTCAATTTGGTCGACCATAGCGACCAGCCGCGTTCGCTCAGCTCCTTGCGATAGAAATCGAGCGTCTTGTCGACCGGCTCCGCCGTGATCAGACTTAGCAGCGGGCGGTCCGGGGAATACTCGATGTTGCTGGCGTCCTTGACGAACGGCAGATCCGTTTTCAGCGGCACCACGTTGTATTGCACGCTGGTGGCATTGCCCTGCGCGGGCGCGACCGTAATGAACACACCGAGCGCCAGCTTGCCCTTCTTGAGCGACAAAGTGCGTTGGCTTGCGGTTGCGGACACGGAGGTGAACGGCGCGACATATTTCTGCCAGCCTGCGGCAGCGAGCGCCTTGTCGACAGTTTCGGCTGTCTGCACCACCGAGACCGGTGACGTGAAGATCGTGGTCACCGGGCTGGCGTAGATTTCCTTCGCGCCGGAGACCCGCGGCAGCCGGCTGGTATCGAGTACGGTGTCGGAGTCTTCTGACTTGGAACACCCGGCAGCGAGCATCGATACGCATATAAGCGCGAAAAGGCCGATGCGTTTGCGCCTGAACCACACCGTCTCCAGCCGTTTGTCGCCGCGCATTGTTGATCTCGCTTTCGTTTTTGATTCGTCCGAAACGAAGACGCTTCAAACTCATGAATGGACCGGTGCGGCCCATTGCGATGCCGCAGCCTTCGTTCCGTTCCTATTTTCGCTATGCAGGTACGTATGCAGGTGAGTCCGGCCAGTATCAGCCAATTCGGGACACCGCCGCGCGGCCCCGAAACAGCGACCAGCCCTTTTGTCGCACTATAGGCCCAAGGGGTTCATCGAAACAGGCAAGGCAAACCAGCGGGCAAATGCACGGCCGACGGTCATAGACCGAAATCAGGTGCCGCCGTCGCCGTCTCTAGGCGTTAGGACAAGCAAGGCATCCCCAGCGGCCCAGCTAGGCGGCGCCGGCTTCACCGACCCGAGGGGCAGCGAAAAACTGCCGGATTTCGCTCGCCGGCCGCGCGCGGCTGAAGAGATAGCCTTGCATTTCGGTGCAACCCATCGCCTGAAGTGTCTCGAGTTGCTGCTGCGTTTCCACGCCCTCCGCCGTCGAGGTCATGTTGAGGCGGTTGGCGAGGCCGGCGACCGCGTGCACGATCGCCAGCGGCTCCGCCCCGGTGGCCATATCCCGGATGAAGGAGCGGTCGATCTTGATCTTGTCGAAGGGGAAGCTGCGCAAATAGCTGAGCGAGGAATAGCCGGTTCCGAAATCGTCAAGCGCGATCTGCACGCCCATGCCGCGCAACTTGTGCAATGTTTCCAGCGTCGAAAACGTGTTCTGCAGCAGCACGGATTCGGTGATTTCGAGCTGCAATTTGTGCGGCGGCATGCCGGATTCCGACAGCGCCGCATTCACCAAGCCGAGCAGATTGCGGTTGTTGAGCTGGGCGCCGGACAGATTGACCGCGACCTTCATGGGATCGGGCCAGTTCACGGCTTCCTTGCACGCGGTTTTCAAGACCCATTCGCCGAGCGGAATGATCAGACCGGTTTCTTCGGCGATCGGAATGAACTCGGCGGGCGAGACCATGCCGCGCCTGGGATGGTGCCACCGCAGCAAAGCCTCGAAGGCGCTGACGTCGTTGGTCTGCAAGTTGACCAGCGGCTGGTAGTGCAATTCGAATTCCTTGGCCACCAACGCCTTGCGAATATCCATTTCCAGTTCGCGCCGCGCCTTCATCCGGGTGTTCATTTCCTGTTCGAAAAAACGATAGGTGCCACGGCCATCTCCCTTCGCGCCGTAAAGCGCCATGTCGGCGTTGCGCAGCAGCGGATCGGGCGCGGTCGCGTCGTGCGGCGCCACCGAAATACCGATGCTGATGTCGGTGACGATCTGGTGGCCGTCGATCTGATACGGCTTGGTGACGGAATCGCGAATGCGTTTCGACAGCGAGGCGGCATCGGACGGCCGCTGCATTTGCGTCATGATGATGGCGAACTCGTCGCCGCCGAGACGCGCGACGGTGTCGATTTCCCGCGTGCAGCCGCGCAGGCGCACGCTGACCAGCTTGAGCAACTCGTCGCCGATCGGGTGGCCGAGCGCGTCGTTGACGCTTTTGAACTGGTCAAGGTCGAGGCACATGACCGCCAGGCATTCGCCGCGCTTGACGCGCTTGAGCTCGTGATCGAGCCGCTCGCGCAAGAGCACGCGGTTGGGTAGATCGGTGAGCGCGTCATGACGCGCCATGTGCGCGATGCGTTCCTCCGAGCGCTGGCGCTCGGTGATGTCCTCGTGCGTCGCCAGCCAGCCGCCGCCGGCCATCGGCTTGTTGAGTACCGAAAACACGCGACCGTCCGGCAAATTCACGACCTGCGCAAACGTATTTCCGTCGGCAATTCCGCTCTTGAGCCCGACAATATAGTCGTCGGGATTGTCGGCGAAGGTTCCCGTTTGCTGCCGATGGAAGAGAAGATCGCGCAAGCTGCAGCCAGGCTGGGCGACCGCCGGCGGCAGACCATACATGTCCGTGTAGCGCTGATTGCAGAACGTCAACCGCGCATCCGCGTCGAACATCAAGACGCCTTGCGTCATGTTGTTCAGGATAATGCGCATGAGATTTTCGTCTTTGCGCGCGCCTTGCGGGAATGAAACCACATCCGCGGGCTCGGATAGTTGGCCGGTCGATTCCATGGGTGGACCCTCTGGGCAAAGGTATTCCGTTCTGGACCGCGCCATCTCTACGGACGGTCCGTTGGGAACTTTTCAATGCAGAGAGGCCGGTTTGATTAAAACCGGAGGTATTCGGCGGTGACCGTGGTGCGCCGTTAACGAAGGGTCGGCGCTTGCGCGTTGTCCGCAGCCATCTCGTCCAGGCGTTCTTGGATATTCTTCAGGCGGCGCTCGGTCATGAAGCCGTACCACACGACGCAAATCAGCACGTACCAAATCATTTCGTATGCGCCTGGATGAAAAATCCAGGTTGAAATGACGTCCCAGCCGGGCAGCGACATCGCAATATGCTCCCAATCAATATCGGCTATTCGTCGCACGCCAAACGGGAAATATGTAAAAAACCGGACATTAAGGTAAAAGCACGGGCTTTCGCCGCACGCCGAAGATCTGGCGAAACGCCCGCGCCGAAGGCTTGCCGTACGCTGCCATGCCTAACGAAGGTTAAAGCCGAACGATGAAATTCGAACGCGCGCCGCAACTGAAACGTACGAGTAATGTGAGACAGTATCCGGGTAGTGCCGGGGGGCGCTGTCATGAATGTCGTTCGCAGCAAGCTTGGTTTGCTGGCGGGAGCTGTCTGGTGCAGCTTTGCGCTGATGCTGACCGCAATGACGCCGGTGCAGGATCCGGGCGATCCGCTGGCGCCGATCGCGCCATTGGCGTCCGCGAGCGTATTCTCATTCGATCAGGCGTCGTCTACCCCACTAAATCGGCAAGCAACCGCGGCGCTGCGGGCGCTCGAAGCCGCCCGCACGCGTAACGCCCTTTAACAGATCCCACTCAACTCGTTATCGCCTGTGCCGGCGGCATGCGCGACGCTTGCTGGCGCGCGCGCGCTTCTTCCAGCACGAACAGGCGGATGGTTGACGAGAGATTGCCAGAATGAGGCTCATGGTCGATCTGGCCGATGATGGCCGACAAGGTCATGTCACGGCTGCGCGCGATGTCCTTGAGAACCGTCCAGAATGCGTCTTCCAGCGTCACGCTCGTCTTGTGACCTGCGACGACGACAGATCTTTTTACAACTGCCGAGGGCAGATGTTGCGCCAATCCGTGCGACGCTTTGAGCGAACGACGTATCGCCATTTCCACGTCTCCCTTGCCACATTCGAGAGCGTGAAAACTGTCGGCCAAAAGAGGCGGTTGGGGAACTGGCACTTATGACGGTCCCGTAACAGTCGGAACCAACTGACCTATTATGCAGGGTCTGCATTATTCGTCATGCAGGCGCGCGTCGCGCGCCAAAACCGGTCGATCAGAGACGAATAAATCTGCGAACCAGCGCCTGCGCGACGGCCTGAGTCTTATTGGCGGCACCGAGCTTGCGTGCGGCCGTCTGAATATGCTCGTCGACGGTGCGTTTTGCGATATGAAGAATTTCACCCGTCTCCCAAGCCGACTTGCCGTGTGCCGCCCAGGTGAGCACCTCGCTTTCGCGCGCGGTCAGCTGCGGCCTAATGCCATCGCTCGACGCCGACAACACCTGCACCTTGTTTGCCGTAAACACGGCAACCGGCTGCAGGACCCGAATGGTATCGTCATCAAGTTCGGGATCTTCGCCGCAGAGCCAGACGCAGGAGGGGATGTTCCGTGGACGCCCGAGCGGAATCAACAAGCCCCGCCCGAGGCCAAAGCTACGCAGAACCTGCATGTACCGGTCGTTGCCGCGCGATTGCCTTGGAAGAAAAGGTGCCTCGCTGAAGCGGAACGGATGCACAGCGACGCGCACGTGCGCGGCTAAATGATTGATGCGGTATAAGCGTTCGCGCTTATAGACTTGGCGAAAGTCGGCGGGCGACGATTCCATCAGGATAATGGGGTTGGCGCCCGGCTTCCTGCGCCGGCATCTCCGCGATGCCGAACCCGATAAATCCCTTTTTTGCAATGGCGCCGGCGAACCGTTCGCGGACTTCTGGCAAACTCCTAGCGCTTGCGATCTCTTCAATCGCGCCAAAAGCAAAGTTGCGCCGTGCGTGAGACGTCACCACACTCTAATCCGTCCTCATTTGACCCGGCAGCGCATGACTATACGCCAAGCAGGAGCAAGTTGTGGCGGTCGTTTAAACCCGAAACAAAAAGCTATTGACAATTGCGCTTGCAAGCGACTGTTGCAATCCGCGATGACCGCTCTAGCGCGCGTCGAGCATGGTCGACGGCAACCACGTCGCAAGCCCGGGAAAGGCCGCGACCAGGATCACCGCGACGCACATCAACAGAAACAGCGGCAAGGCGTTGGCGCCGATCGTGAAGATGTTGCGGCCGGTCATCCCCTGCAGGACGTAGAGATTGAAGCCGACCGGAGGCGTGATCTGCGCCATTTCCACCACCAGCACGACGTAGATGCCGAACCAGATCAAGTCGAACCCGGATTTCTCCACCAATGGAATGATGATCGAGGTCGTGAGCACGACCATCGAGATGCCGTCGAGGAAACAGCCGAGCAGAATATAGAATGCGGTCAGCGCGGCGAGCAGCATCCAGGACGACAGCTGAAAGCCGCCGATCCATTCCGCCAGCGCGAGCGGAATGCCCGTGAAGCCCATGGCGGCGGTGAGATAGCCGGCGCCCGCCAGGATGAAAGCGATCATGCAGCTCGTGCGCGCCGCGCCAAGAAGCGAATCGCGAAATCCCTCTTTGCTCAGCGTTCCCGACCACCAGGACAAAGCGAGCGACAGGAAGACGCCGACCACCGCCGCCTCCGTCGCCGAAGCGAGCCCGCCATAGATCGACCCGACAACGCCAATGATGAGCAAGCCGACTGGAATTAGCCGGCGCGACGCGTAAATGCGTTCGCGCAGCGGCACAATCGGTTCCGGCGGCGGCATGCGCGACGCGTTGGCCAGCGCCCAGATCGCGATGAAGCCCATGAACAGGACGGCCAGCAAGATGCCGGGAACAACGCCGGCAATAAACAGCCGCGCGACAGACTGCTCGGTCACAGTCGCATAGATGATCAGGATGATCGACGGCGGGATCAGCAGGCCGAGCGTGCCGGAGCCGGCCAAGCGTACCGATCGCCATCCGTTCGTCATAGCCGCGCTTGAGCAGCTCAGGAAGCGCGATGCGGCCGATCGTTGCGCACGTCGCCGCCGAGGAGCCCGACACTGCGGCGAAGATGGCGCAGCCGACGACGTTCACATGCAGCAGCCGGCCGGGCAACCTTTGCACCCATGGCGCCAACCCCGCGAACATGTCGTCCGCAAGTTTCGTACGGTAGAGGATCTCACCCATCCAGATGAACATGGGCAGCGCCGTCAGATCCCACGAGCTCGACGACGACCACATCGCCGTCGCCAACACCTGACCGGGCGGCGTCGATGCGGTCATGACAATGGCGATGAAGCCGCAGATGGCGAGCGAGAGCGCGATCCAGACGCCGGAACCAAGCACTGCGAACAGGATGAGCATCAGCACGAGCGACAAGGTGACGACGCTCATGCGCTCAGCTTTCCTTGCCGATCGAAATGGCGTCCTCGGCCTGACGAAAACTTGGACGTCCGTGGAAAAGGACCGTCACAAGTTCATCGGCGAGTGCGATGGTGAGGATTGCGGCGCCAAGCGCCATGACCGCCTGCGGATAGCCGAGCGGAACCTTCACGACGCCCGGCGAGACCTCGTTGAACAAGAACGACACCCAGGCGAACTTGGCGAGTTGCCAGGTCATGTATCCGGAGGCGAGCAAGGCGGCACCGAAAGCCCAGCCTTCGGCGATGCGTCGCGCGTTTTCGCCCAAGGCATGCAGCGCCATTGTGACGCGAATATGCGCGCCCGCTTTCAGCGTGCCGGCCAGTGCCAGGAAGCTCGCAGCCGCGAGCAGACAGCCGCAGATCTCGGCGAGCGAGAGAATGACGAACTCGGCGCGCGGCAAATGCAGCAGCGCAAGCAGGCCGTCGAGCAGGCGCCCCGCAAGCTGGGCGCCGACCAGAAGCGCGATCGCCATCAGGCATAGCGCTGAGGCCCACAGCGCCACGGCATAAAGATTGTCGAGAAAGCGGCGCATCAGCCATCCGCCGGCAAGGAGCCCCTCCCCGCGTGCGGGGAGAGGCAAGGAGTGCGCGCGGTGCGCGACGTCACATTACTTCCGATACGCCGCCAGCATGGCCGCACCGTCGGCGCCGGCCGACTTTCTCCCATTCGGCGGCAATCGTGTTCGCCGACTTTGGTGAGACCGGCTTTCAGCTCAGGGCTCGGCGGGACGACCTTGATGCCGGCGGCCTTGAGCGCATTGGTCTTGACCGTCATTTCTTCGATGGAGGCTTTCCAGCCGCGGTCCTCGGCGACTTTAGCGGCATCGAGCACGGCCTTCTTCTCGTCCGCCGTCAGCTTGTCGAAGGCCGCCTTGTTCACAAACACGATGTTGCGCGGCAGCCAGGCCTGCATGTCCGTGTAGTAGGACAGGTAGTCCTGCGCCTTGGTGTTCACGCCCGTGGAGGCCGAGGTGATCATCACGTCGACACGGCCGGTCGCAAACGCGGTCGGCAGGTCGGGCACCTCGATCTGAGTCGGGATGGCGCCGACCAGCGCGGCGATACGGCCGATCATCGCGTTATAGGTGCGGAACTTGAGGCCCTTGAGGTCGGCAACCGAGTTGATCGCCTTCTTCGAGTACAGACCCTGCGGCGGCCACGGCACAGAATAAAGCAGCATTAGTCCTTCGGACGCGAGCTGCTTTTCCAGATAGGGCTTCTGGGCGGCGTAAAGCTTCTTCGCGCCATCGTAGCCGGTGGCGAGGAACGGCACCGAGTTCGAGCCCATAGACAGGCGCTTCGTTGGACGCGAGCAATTCGAGGATTTCACCGATCGGCGCGGAGCCTTGACGGACGGCGCGTTTGATCTCCGGATGCTTGAACAACGAGCCCGCCGAATGGACCTCGATCTTGAGCGACCCCTTGGTCGCCTTGTCGACGTCAGCGGCGAACTGGATGACATTGCGGGTATGGAAATTGCCGTCCGGATAGGGAGTCGGCATGGCCCACTTCGTTTGCGCCGAGGCGCCGGTCGCGACACCAGCGGCGACGAGAATTCCAAAAAGTCCACGCAACACTGTTTTCATCGTTCGTCTCCTGTCGCGGGCTTTAACGATCCCGCCCTGTGGTCAAAACACTAGCAGCCGTCTGTCTTCGTTAAAACATCACTCCGTCGGCAGCGCTGATGCAATATTCGGCACGCGCACTCACAGGCTCGCCGCCGCCCGCGCGGCCTGATCGTAATGGCCGGACAGCGCGCGCATCAGTCCGGCGATTTCCGACAGCTTGCGTTCGTCGGTCCCTGCCCCCTTGACCGGCTGCACAAGAAGCGCCTCGCGGATTTTGCGGTAGCGTTGCACGACCTCCCCGCCCTTGGCGGTAAGGCTGACGGTCTTCTCGCTGCCGCGCCGGCCGCTGGAGAGGAGCTTGTGCCCGTCGAGCTTCTTGATCGAATAGGTCACGAGATGAGTGTCCTCGATATTGAGGACGAGGCAGATATCGGCAACGCGCTTCGCCCGCGAGCGATGGGCGATGGTGTGCAGGACCAGCACGTCGAGCGGCGAGAGATCAGGCACGCCGGCGGCCGCCGCGCAACGCACCATCCAGCGTTCGAAGGCGTGACCGAGCAGAATGAGGCCGAATTCAAGCTCCGACAACGCCGGCATGCCGCCGGAGGCGAGATGCGCCGATGACACGATGGGTCCGAGAGTTGATTGCGGTCGCTGCGCGGTTTTCATTCGCCCCTCACGAGCGTTGCGAGAGCGTATCTGCCGTCGATAAATTGTCAACACTTTGTTGACGTTTTTTGACGGCTCCCTTAAGCAGGTCGGCGGAGGAATTGCGATGCGGGCGGGCAAGGCGCAGACGGCCAAGACACGGACCTGGGACTTCTGGATCGACCGCGGCGGCACGTTTACCGACGTGGTCGGACGGCGGCCGGATGGCACGCTGGCCGCACACAAATTGCTCTCGGACAATCCGGAGGCCTATGCCGACGCCGCGGTGCAAGGCATCCGCGAGTTGCTTGGCCTCGAGCGCGGCGAGCCGATCCCTGAGGGCCGCGTCGGCGCGGTCAAGATGGGCACGACCGTTGCGACAAACGCGCTGCTCGAGCGCAAAGGCGAACGCACGCTTCTGCTCGCGACCCGCGGATTCCGCGACGCACTCAAGATCGGCTATCAAGCGCGGCCAAAGATCTTCGCGCGCGAGATCATCAAGCCGGATATGTTGTTCGAGCACGTCATCGAGGTCGACGAGCGCGTGCGCTCGGACGGCACGGTCGAGCAAGCACCCGATCTTGATGCCGTGCGGCGCGACCTCGCAGCGGCACAGGCCGATGGGATCAAGGCCGTCGCGATCGTCTTCATGCACGGCTACCGCCATCCGGAGCACGAACGCGCCGTCGCGGCGCTGGCGCGCGAGATGGGATTCGCGCAGGTCTCGGTCAGCCACGAGGTCTCGCCGCTGATCAAATTGGTCGGCCGCGGCGACACCACGGTCGTGGACGCCTATCTCTCGCCAATCCTGCGCCGCTACGTGGCGCAAGTGGGCGCCGATCTCGACGCCAGGCGCTCGCAGGCACGCCTGATGTTCATGATGTCGTCGGGGGGCTTAACGGCAGCCGAACTGTTCCAGGGCAAGGACGCCATTCTTTCCGGCCCCGCCGGCGGCGTGGTCGGCATGGCGGAGACCGGCCGGCAGGCGGGTTTCGCGCGGCTGATCGGCTTCGACATGGGCGGCACCTCGACCGACGTGTCGCACTATGACGGCGAATACGAGCGCGCCTTCGAAACCGAAGTGGCCGGCGTGCGCATGCGCGCGCCGATGATGCTCATTCATACGGTGGCGGCCGGCGGCGGCTCGGTGCTGCATTTCGACGGCGCCCGCTTCCGCGTCGGCCCCGATTCAGCGGGCGCCAATCCGGGGCCGACCTGTTACCGGCGCGGCGGACCGCTGGCGGTGACTGACGCCAACGTGATGACGGGGAAGTTGCTGCCGGACTTCTTCCCCAAGATCTTCGGACCCGGCCAGGACCAGCCGCTCGACGCAGCGTCGGTCAAGCGCGCTTTCGGCGAGCTGGCCGCCCAAGTCGGCGCCAAGACGGCCGAAGAGATCGCCGACGGCTTCATCAAGATCGCGGTCGAGAACATGGCGAACGCGATCAAGAAAATTTCCGTGCAGCGCGGCTATGACGTGACCCGCTACGCGCTCAACTGCTTCGGCGGTGCCGGCGGTCAGCACGCCTGTCTCGTTGCCGACGCGCTCGGCATGACGCGGGTGCTCATTCATCCCTTCTCGTCATTGCTGTCGGCCTATGGCATGGGGCTCGCCGACATCCGCGCCACGCGTGAGCAGGCGATCGAACTGCCGCTCTCCGGCAAGGCGCTGACCGCGCTTCGGCGCTCCGGCGGCGAGCTCGGCCACGCGGCCAAGGCGGAAGTCGCCGGCCAGGGCGTGCCCAAGGGCAAGATCAAGGTGATTGTGCGCGCGCACATCCGCTATGCCGGTACCGACATGGCGCTGGTGGTGCCGGCCTTCACGATGCCGGCGGCTGCACCCATGACGCTGAAACGGCTGCAGCGCGCCTTCGAGCGCGCGCACAAGGCGCGTTTCGGCTTCATCGACCGCAAGAAGCAATTGATGGTCGAAGCGGTGTCGGTGGAAGCGGTCGGCGGCGGCGCCAAGTTCAACGAACGCAAGGCCAAGCGCACGCGCGCCAAATTGCCGAAGCCGGCGCGGCGCACACGCTTCTTCTCCGGCGGCAAATGGCATGCCGCGAATGTCTATAGCCGCGACCAGATCAAGCCCGGGCAGAAGGTCAAAGGCGCCGCCATCATCATCGAGCCGCACCAGACCGTGGTGGTCGAGCCCGGCTGGCAAGCGCAGCTTACGGCCAAAAATCACCTGGTCTTGTCGCGCGCCAAGCCGCTCAAGCGCACCTTCGCCATCGGCACGCACGCCGACCCGGTGATGCTGGAAGTTTTCAACAACCTCTTCATGTCGATCGCCGAGCAGATGGGCGTGTCGCTGCAGAACACCGCCTATTCGGTCAACATCAAGGAGCGGCTCGACTTCTCCTGCGCGGTGTTCGCGCATGACGGCAACCTCGTCGCCAACGCGCCGCACATGCCGGTACACCTGGGCTCGATGGACCGCGCGGTGGAAACCATCATCCGCGAGAACAAGGGCCGCATCGCGCCCGGCGACGTCTACGCCATCAACGCACCCTATAACGGCGGCACTCACCTGCCCGATATCACCGTGTGTACGCCGGTGTTCGACGACAGGAAGAAGAACATCTTGTTCTGGGTCGCCTCGCGCGGCCACCATGCCGACGTCGGCGGTATTTCGCCCGGCTCGATGTCGCCGAACGCCATCAGCATCGAGCAGGAAGGCGTTTATCTCGACAATTTCAAGCTGGTCGACCGCGGCCGCTTCCGCGAGCAGGAATTCATGGATGCGCTCACGCGCGCGCGCTTCCCGGCGCGCAACCCGGTGCAGAACCTCAACGACGTCAAGGCGCAGATCGCCGCCAACGAGAAGGGCGTGGCGGAGCTGCGCAAGATGGTCGAGCAGTTCACGCTGCCGGTGGTGAAAGCCTACATGAACCACGTGCAGGACAACGCCGCCGAAAGCGTGCGGCGGGTGCTCGACCGGCTGCACGACAGCGAATTCGCTTACGAGATGGACCAGGGCACCGTGATCAAGGTGAAGATCACGGTCGACAAGCAGAGGCGCGAGGCGACCGTCGACTTCACCGGCACCAGCCCGCAGCAGCCGACCAACTTCAACGCGCCCGAGCCGGTGACGCGCGCGGCGGTGCTTTACGTGTTCCGGGTGATGGTCGACGACGACATTCCGATGAACGCCGGCTGCCTGCGGCCGATCAACATCGTCATTCCGAAGAAGTCGATGCTGTCGCCGGAATATCCGGCCGCCGTCGTCGCCGGCAATGTGGAAACCTCGCAAGCCGTCACCGACACTTTGTTCGGCGCGCTCGGCGCGCTCGCCGCCGCGCAGGGCACCATGAACAATCTCAATTTCGGCAACGCCCGCTATCAGTATTACGAGACGATCTGCTCCGGCTCGCCGGCCGGGCCCGGCTTCAACGGCACGGACGCGGTCCACACGCACATGACCAATACGCGGCTGACCGATCCGGAGGTGCTGGAATTCCGCTATCCGGTGGTGCTGGAGGACTTCCACATTCGCAGCGGCTCCGGCGGCAAGGGCAAATGGCACGCCGGCGACGGCATCCGCCGCACCATCCGCTTTCTGGAAAAGATGGACTGCACCATCCTGTCCGGCCACCGCCGCGTGCCGCCCTTTGGGCTGGCGGGCGGCGAGTCCGGTCAGGTCGGCGAGAACTGGGCGCGGCGCAAGGACGGGCGCATGGAACAGCTCAAAGGCTGCGACGAAATCGTGCTCGACGAAGGCGAAGCCGTCATCATCCAGACGCCGACGGCAGGCGGGTATGGCACGCCCGAATAATTGAACGGAATTGGGCGTCGAAACGTTAAGCATGCGCCGGCGTGATGCTTGAATTTGCCGCAGGCCGTGCAAATCTTCGCACAATGCGCAAAACAATTCTGACAGCGATCTTGACGGCGGCGCTTGCCACGCCGGCCTTTGCCCAGTCTTCCTCCTATCCGATCTCCGGCAAATGGGGGCAAAGTTCGGGCGACAGCAAGGGCGCGATCGACTGTGCCGGCAAGCGAGTGATGTCGTTCGAGGGCAACCAACGTACCGACACGGGCGGCGGCGTGCCGGCCTATCGCAACCGTTCGGTCACCACGGACGGGTCATCGCAGTACCGCGTCGTCGACGAGTTTACGAACGGCATGATCAGCGACGGCCACACCAGCTACAAACTGCGCAAGCTCGATAACGACCACGTCGAGATGCAAATGCAGTCGGGCGGCACACTCAAGCTGCAGCGGTGTAAGTAGTCCGCGCCCTAAAAGGCCGTTCGCAACGGCCAATTCGTATCGCTTTCCCCTCCCCCTCGATCGATATGGACTTGTGCGGTGGCACCAGCCGCTCAGCCGTTTTCTTGCTTCCCTCCATTGTCGAATTGACTGAAATCGAGAAAGATAGCTCGGGGCAGTTCCAAGGGATGTCCGGCCGGAGGGTGGTGACTATGACCAGGCAGATCAAATTGTTGATGAGCGTATTCGTCGCACTTCTCAGTCTGACGTTCATCCAACATGCTTCCGCCAAAGACGGCGCCAGCACGACCTACCGCTGCCACGCAAAGGACGCCGTCAGCGTCCTGCAAGACGGAACTCTGAACAAGCTCATCGGCCACGCCGCCATGAATGAGTACGACAAGATCGTCATAGACGTTGCGGACGGCCAGATCACGCTTCCTTTCCGGGGCCATCGCCAAAAATGGGTGGTCCAAAAAGCCGATGTCGGTGACGACGAATATGTTTTGTATCCAGAGTCTGCGCAAAAACGCAGGCACACGATCGCGAACGTCATGACGCAATATATTCGGCTCCGCGCCGCAAAGAGTGACCCGCAGCCGCGCTATATCGTCGTCACGCTCTCCTATATCGTGACAGGAACCTG
The DNA here is from genome assembly GCA_963720835.1 of uncultured Pseudomonadota bacterium. Taxonomy (GTDB): domain Bacteria; phylum Pseudomonadota; class Alphaproteobacteria; order Rhizobiales; family Xanthobacteraceae; genus Pseudolabrys. Next base: position 276,899 of record CAVRHC010000026.1, read on the forward strand.
CGAACTCCTGAAATAATCGGCGCACCGTTTTCATTCGCGCGCGTTCTTGGACAAAGACAGCGTGCGCTAGTTGCGCGCAATGATCTCGCGCTCTCCGCGATGAATGGGCGCGTCGCCGGTCAATTCGCCGCGGGCGCGACGCAGCAGGATGGAGGGCCTCCGTCGCTTCAGGGCGGAACGCCGTCGCCGGCGCGGACGCACGGCCGAGACGCGCAACGCGCCGACGCGTGCGAAAGGTTCGCGCCAGCCATCCTCGTCTTCGACGAGCTGCGGCAGGCCGAGCACGGCGCTCCAGGTGCGCCATTCCGCCATGGCGTCGTCGGCATCGTCCGAGACAAACAGCGGCAACGCCAGCGCCGGATCCTTGTGCGCCAGCATGACGGCGACAACCGGCTGACCTGGCATCAGCCGCAGGCCGACTCCGGAAAAAGCCGAAACCGGCAAATTGAGCGCCATGCGCATGCCGGACAACTGCCGGCGCACCACCACACGATGGCGGTGCAGTTCGATGTCGCGCACCCGTTCGTCGGCCGCCGCATCGGTGGCCGCAAAGCGCACCGGAAGGGCAAACGGGTCGAGCCGCAGCGCGCGGCCCGACCCGGCCGGGCAACTCCCACTTCGCATCTGACGCCTCAAACTCTCCCAACGCCGGGCTTATGTGCCCGGTCGTTCCACGCAGAGTGGCAGAAACGCGTCGGAATCCGCTTAAGGTTTGGGGTTAATCGACCGTAGCGGGCCCGCTTCGGCGCTGCATGATTGACGGGAGCTTGCGAAGCATGATTGACGAGGTGTTGCCGTCTTCACGCAAATCTTCGCAAATAGCGGTTGCGCGCGGCCGCTTCGCGCGCCATCTGACAAGTGTCCAGCCATGCTCGCCCCCAAAGACTCCCTCTTCGATCAATCCGTCCTCCTCGAGCGCGCCGAGCGCCTGGTGAAGGCCGCCCGCGCAGCCGGGGCGGATGCCGCCGACGCAGTGGCCGCGCGCGCGCTGTCGCTTGGCGTCGGCGTGCGTGACGGGGCGGTGGAGGAATCCGAAAGCGCGGAAAGCGACGATCTCGGCCTGCGCGTGCTGGTGGGCAAGAAGCAGGCGGTCGTCTCCACCAACGATCTCGCCGGCGATTTGGCGGCGGTCGCCGAGCGCGCGGTCGCTATGGCGAAGGTTGCGCCGGAGGACAAATATGCCGGCCTCGCGGACGAGGCCCTCCTGGCGCACGATTTTCCCGATCTCGACCTCGTCGACCGCACCTTGCCGGATGTTGCCCGGCTCGAAGCCCTGGCGCGGGTCGCGGAGACAGCCGCGCTTGCCGTCAAAGGCGTGACGAAGTCGGACGGCGCGTCGGCCTCCTTCGGCATCGGTGGCATGGTGCTGGTGACCAGCCACGGTTTCCGCGGCGCCTATCTCGGCTCCAACCACAGCATCGCGATGACGGCGATCGCGGGCGAAGGCACCGGCATGGAGCGCGACTACGATTATTCGTCCGTGCGCTTTGCCGCCGACCTCGAAAGCCCGGAAAAAATCGGCCGCATCGCCGGCGAACGCACGATTGCGCGGCTCAATCCGCGCAAAGTATCGACGCGCAAGGTGCCGGTAATCTACGACCGCCGCGTGGCGGCCACGCTGGTGTCGCATCTTGCCAGCGCCGTCAACGGCTCGGCGATTGCGCGCAAGACCAGCTTCCTGCGCAACAAGATGGGCGAGAGGCTTTTCGCGGACGGCATCCGCATTCTCGACGATCCGTTGCGCAAGCGCGGGCTGCGTTCGCGTCCGTTCGATGGCGAGGGCGTCGCCTGCAAGCCGCTGGCGCTGATCGAGGACGGGATCTTAAGCTCCTGGCTGCTCGATTGTTCGACCGCGCGCGAGCTTAACCTCACGACCACCGGCCATGCCCAGCGCGGCGTTTCGACGGTGCCGTCGCCGGCGCCGAGCAATCTGCACATGGAAGCCGGCACGCTGTCGCCCGACGACCTGATCGCCGACATCAAGGACGGCTTCTACGTCACCGATTTGATCGGCAGCGGCGCCAACATGGTGACCGGCGATTACAGCCGCGGTGCTTCCGGCTTCTGGATCGAGAACGGCAAGCGCACCTTTCCGGTGAGCGAAATGACCATCGCCGGCAATTTGATCGACATGTTCAAGTCGCTGACGCCCGCCAACGATCTCGAATTCCGTCATGCCACCAACGCACCGACGCTGCGGGTGGAGGGTTTAACCGTTGCCGGCCAGTAACGCCGCCACGCTGCGCGAGCCGCTCGAACAGATCATGCGCGAGGCCGGCGAACTTGCGCGCGTGACGGCGCAGCGGCCCTTCAAGCGTTGGACCAAGGGCGACGACAACAATTCCCCGGTGAGTGAGGGCGACATCGCCGTCAACGATCTGCTGCGGCAGCGGCTGGGCGAACTGGTTCCCGGCGCAGGTTGGATTTCCGAGGAAACCGAGCCCGACCACGAGCAGAACGGAGCGACCGCCTGGATCGTCGATCCGATCGATGGTACGCGCGCTTATATTTCCGGCCGCAACGACTGGACCATTTCGGTTGCGCTCGCGCACCAAGGGCGGCCGCAGCTCGCCGCGCTCTATGCGCCCGTCACCGATGAGATGTTCATCGCCGCACGCGGCCGGAGCGCTACCCGCAACGGCACGCCGATGCGGCCGAGCGCGGGCGAAGGGCTGACCGGCGCCAGGCTCGCCGGACCCAAGCGCTATCTCGACCGGCTCGGAAGCCTGAACCCGCAGATCGTCGCCTTGCCGAAGGTCTTTTCGCTCGCCTTGCGCCTGACCCGCGTCGCACAAGGCGAATTGGACGCCGCCTTCGCCTCCGCCGGCAGCCATGCCTGGGACCTTGCCGCGGCCGATCTTTTGGTGCACGAAGCCGGCGGCGTCATGACCGACTTCGCGGGCAATCCGCTGAGCTATGATCGGCCGCAAGCCACTTATAGCTCGCTGATCGCAGCCGGTCCCGCCCGCCACGGTACGCTGATCGATCTGGTACGCAACCGCATGGCGGAGTTCGCTTGATTGCGTCGCGCATGATCCTGCCGGAAAGCCGGTTTCCGCTTTTCGACATCATGCGCTAGAGATCGAATCGTTGCCGCCGGGGTGTCTTCAAGGAACAGCGCATGTCCGAACAAGCATCCGGAACCCCCAAGCAGCTCTTGCATCTCGTCATTGGCGGCGAGCTCACCGAGCTCGGCAGCACCGAATTCCGCAACATCGACAAACTCGACATTGTCGGCGTCTATCCGAACTACGCGGCCGCTTACGTCGCCTGGAAGGCCAAGGCGCAACAGACGGTCGACAACGCGCACATGCGCTATTTCATCGTCCATCTGCACCGGCTGCTCGATCCCGAAGCCACGCCGCAGCCGGTACGCTGACAGCGGGTGCCGATGCCGTCACTCAAGCGCATCGTCTATTCGCCCGCTTTCCAGGACGCCATCGGCACGTTCGCAGCGGCCTATCTGAAATTCGTCTGGCGCACGAACCGCTTGATCGTCGAGCCGCCCGACATCTACGACCAGGTCGACATGCCGGCGATCGTCGCGCTCTGGCACGGCCAGCATTTCATGGCGCCGTTCATCCGCCGCGACGCGCATCATCAAGCCAAGGTTCTGATCTCGCGCCATCGCGACGGCGAAATCAACGCGCGCGCCGCCGAGAAGCTCGGCATCGGCACCATCCGCGGTTCGGGCGCCCACAACGGCGAATTTCATCGCAAGGGCGGCGCGATCGCCTTCACCGAAATGCTCGACGCGCTGAAAGAGGGCTACAATGTCGCGCTTACCGCGGACGTGCCGAAAATTGCGCGCGTCGCCGGCATGGGCGTCGTCAAGCTCGCGCAGCATTCGGGGCGGCCGATCTATCCGGTGGCGATCGCGACCAGCCGGCGCATGGAGATCGACAACTGGGACAAGAGCGCCGTCAATCTGCCGTTCGGCCGCATCGCCATGGTGGCCGGTGAGCCGATCCTCGTCGCGCGCGATGCGAACGAAGCCGCGCTCGAGGCGGCGCGGCAAAATGTCGAGAATGAGCTTAACCGGGTGACGGAGCGCGCCTACAAACTCGTCGACGATGGGGACAAGCCGTGAGCGGGACGATGCCCGCGACGTTGCGCGCCTATCAGTTCCTGTCGGCGCTCGCACGGCCGTTGACGACGCTCTTGCTCGCAGTGCGGCTCAACCGTGGCAAGGAGCTTCGCTCGCGCGTTCACGAAAGGCGCGGGCAACCAAGCCTCGCACGGCCGCCCGGCGCGCTCGTCTGGATCCACGGCGCAAGCGTCGGCGAGTTGATGACAGTATTGCCGCTGATCGAGCGCATCCATGCGCGCGGCATCGGCGTGCTGGTCACCTCCGGCACCGTCACCTCAAGCGGGCTCGCCGCGCAGCGGCTGCCGCGCGGCGTCATCCACCAGTTCGTGCCGCTCGATGTGCCGCGTTTCGTGCGCCGCTTTCTCGCGCACTGGCGGCCGGATCTTGCGCTGTTCGTTGAATCCGACCTGTGGCCCAACATGGTGATCGAAGCCTCCGCGCAAAACGTACCGCTGATCGTGATCAACGGCCGCATGTCGGCGAATTCGTTTCGCCGCTGGCAGGGGCTCAAAAGCTTCATTGGCGGCCTGCTCGGCCGTCTCGATCTTTGCCTGGCGCGCACGCCGGACGACGCCGCCCGCTTCGAGCAACTGGGCGCGCATCAGGTGGTCACCACCGGCAATCTCAAATTCGACGTGCCGGGCCTGCCCGCCGACGCGGCCAAGCTCGGCGAGTTTCAAGGTGCCATCGGCAAGCGGCCGGTGGTTGCGGCGGCCTCGACCCATGCCGGCGAGGAAAGTCTCGTGATCGACGCGCACAAGCGGCTGCGCGGCAATTTTCCCGGCCTGTTGACGCTGATCGTGCCGCGCCATCCCGAACGCGGGCCCGGCGTGCGCGAGCTTGCCGCCGCTGCGGGCCTGAAGGCCGCGCTGCGCTCGCGCGGCGAGCGGCCGGACGCCGCAACCGACATTTACATTGCCGACACCGTCGGCGAACTCGGTCTCTTCTATCGCCTGGCGCCCATCGTGTTCATGGGCGGCTCGCTCATCCGCCACGGCGGCCAGAACCCGATCGAAGCGGCCAAGCTCGGCGCCGCCATCCTGCATGGGCCGCATGTGTGGAATTTCACCGAGATCTATGCCGCGCTCGATGCGGCGCGGCGGCGCCGAACCGGTCGAGAACGCCGAGCGTCTGAGAGCCGCCTTGGTCGCCTGGCTGAACGACGAAGCCGCGCGCAAGCGCGCGGCGCAGGCGGCGCAGATGACGGTCGAAAAGCTCTCGGGCGCGCTCGCACGCACGCTGACGGCGCTCGAACCCTATCTCATGCAATTGCAACTGCGCGGACGAGCAGGCCATGCGTGATCCAGCCTTCTGGTGGCGGCGCGCCGGCCTGCAAGCCGGGCTGCTGGTTCCGGCCGCTGCCTGCTATGGCGCGATTGCGGCGCGGCGGATGGCGCGGCGCCGGCGCGCCTTGCGGCGTACCGGTGGTGTGCGTCGGCAATTTCACGCTCGGCGGTGCCGGCAAGACCCCGACGGCCATTGCGATTGCCAAAATGTTGGCCGCGGCAGGCGAGCGTGTGTTTTGTCTGTCCCGCGGCTATGGCGGCAGCTATGCCGGGCCGAAGCGAGTCGATGTAACCGACCACGCCGCCGACGTCGGCGACGAAGCGCTGCTGCTCGCCAATGCTGCGCCTACGATTGTGTCGCGCGACCGCATTTCCGGCGCGCGGCTGGCGCGCGAGCAAGGCGCCAGCGTCATCGTCATGGATGACGGTCTGCAAAACCCTTCGCTCGCAAAGGATGTCACAATTGCCGTGGTCGACGGCCAACGCGGCGTCGGCAACGGCAAGGTTTTCCCGGCCGGGCCTTTGCGCGCGCCGCTCGCGGCGCAACTATCCAAGACCGACGCGATCCTGGTCGCAGGCGACGACTCGGGCGCCGCCGATATCGTGTCCGCCGCCACGGCGCGCGGCTTGCCGGTGTGGCATGGCAAGCTTGCTGTCGAGCCAAACGCCGCCGCCGCGCTCAAGGGCCGCAAGGCGTTTGCTTTTGCAGGCATTGGCAACCCCGACAAGTTTTTCGCGAGCGCGCGCGCGGCCGGCATCAATCTCGCCGCGACCCGCGCCTTTGCCGACCATCACCGCTTCAGCGCCGAGGAAGCGGCCGCCCTCATCATGGACGCCGAGCATGACGGGCTCGCTTTGCTCACGACCGAGAAGGACCGCGCCCGCATGGCAGGCGATCCGCTGACCGAGACACTCGCCGCCAAGGTGCACGTGCTGCCGGTGACGATGGAGATCGCCGAAGCGGATGAGATGCGGCGATTGGTGATGGGCGCCCTGCGGCGATAACAGCCCGACTATTTCGCTTCCGCGTATTTGGCGCGGTGGCGCTCCAAGACCGCCTCCGGCGAGACATAGGCTTCCTGCAGATCGACGCTCCAGTATTTGAGCTCTTCGAGCGGAATGGCCTGGCCGGTAACGGCGCAGCGGACATAGGCGCCCGGACGCACGACGCGAAAATCGCCGTCGAGATACTTCACCTCGGCTTCGCCGCTCATCGGCGAAGAACGGTCATAGCGGTTGAGCAAAGGGGGGTCTCCATCACACCCGGCCGGACGCCCGTAACATAATCGCTCGCGCGCGCCCGCGAAAGCCTGCTTCAGAACAGGCTGCCCTGCCCACCCCCGCTACCGCCGCGCATGCGTGATTTTTGCGTCGGCACCGCGACCGCCGGCCCCGACGTTTCGGCGGCCTGCCCATCGGCGACCGCGCCGACGCGGCCGTCGGCGAACTCGATGTCGAGCCGGGTCCCGGCGGCAACGCTCGCCGCGCTGCGCAGCGGATGGCCGCTTTCCTCGCGTACCAGGGCAAAGCCGCGTTCGAGGACCTTGCGGTAGGAATAGGCATTGAGCAGTTGGCCGGCGCCGCGGACGCGTTCGGCGCGGCGATCGAGATAAACGCGCAAGGCGCGGGCGCGCCGCTGATCGTATGCCGCGACCACTTCCTTGCCGCGCGACAGGCGCTGGCGCAACAGCCGCGGCGACAGCCGCGCGGCAACGCGGGTGAGCTGGTTGTGGTGAAGTTGCGCGTTGGCGCGTAAGGCGCGCGGCAAACGGTCGGCGCAGGAATCGAGGCGCTGGCGCGGAATGGACAGCAACTCGTTGAGCGCCGGCAGCGCGCGCGCGGCCGAATGCAATTCTGTGCGCCGCACCTCCATGCCGCGTTGCCAGGCCTTGATCCGCCGGCTGGCGAGCGCCGCGATCTCGGCCAAGAGATCGGCGCGCACCGGCACCGCCAGTTCGGCCGCCGCGGTCGGCGTCGGCGCGCGCTTGTCGGCGGCGAAATCGATGAGCGTCACATCGGTCTCATGGCCGACCGCCGAGATGAGCGGGATCATGCTGGCGGCGGCCGCGCGCACCACGATCTCCTCGTTGAACGACCACAGGTCCTCGAGCGAGCCGCCGCCGCGCGCGACGATGATGAGATCGGGTCGCGGCAGCGGGCCTTTTTCCGGCAGCGCGTTGAAGCCTTCGATGGCAGCGGCGACTTCGGCGGCGGAGGTTTCGCCCTGCACGCGCACCGGCCACACCAGCACGCGGCGCGGGAAGCGATCCGCCAGGCGATGCAGAATGTCGCGAATGACTGCCCCCGTCGGAGATGTCACCACGCCGATCACCTCCGGCAGGAACGGCAGCAACTGCTTGCGCGCGTCGGCGAACAGGCCTTCGGCGGCGAGCTTCTTCTTGCGCTCCTCCAGGAGCTTCATCAGCGCGCCAACGCCGGCGGGCTCGAGGCTGTCGATGACGATCTGGTATTTGGACGAGCCGGGATAAGTGGTGAGCTTGCCGGTGGCGACGACGTCGAGGCCCTCTTCCGGCTTGACGCGCATGCGCCCGTAAACGCCCTTCCAGACCACTGCTTCCAGCACGGCACGGTCGTCCTTCAGGCGAAAGTAAACGTGGCCGGAGGGCGACGGCCCCTTGAAGCCCGACACCTCGCCCCGCACGCGCACATTGCCGTAGGCGTCCTCGACCGTGCGTTTGAGCGCCGCCGAAAGCTCGGAGACGGTCCATTCCACAACGTTATCGAGCGCAGGCTTTGCCATTTGTGCCGAATCTCTTGCGGGGGTGAGATGCCATGCTACACCAAATAGCGACAAGTCCCCAAAAGCCAACGAGCCGCATGAACATCCTCATTCTCGGATCCGGTGGGCGCGAACACGCGCTGGCCTGGAAGATCGCGGCGAGCCCGCTCACGACCAAGATCTACTGCGCGCCCGGCAACGCCGGCATCGCGCAAGAGGCGACATGCGTCGCGCTCGACACCGCCGACCACGCAGCGGTGATTGCTTTCGCCAAAGAGAAAAAGATCGACCTCGTCGTGGTGGGCCCGGAAGCGCCGCTCTGTGCCGGCATCGTCGACGATCTGGAAGCGGCCGGCATCGCGGCTTTCGGACCGACCAAATGGGCGGCAAGGCTGGAAGGGTCCAAGGGCTTCACCAAGGATCTGTGCAAGGCCAACGCCATTCCGACCGCGGCCTATGAGCGCTTCAAGCAAGCCGCCGCCGCCAAAGATTACGTGCGTAAACATGGCACGCCGATCGTTGTGAAGGCGGACGGGCTTGCCGCCGGCAAGGGCGTGGTAGTGGCGCAGACCATCGAAGAGGCGGAAGCCGCCATCGACATGATGTTCGGCGGCGGCAAGCCATTGGGCAGCCCGCCTGGGAAATCGTGATCGAGGATTGTCTTGTCGGCGAGGAGGCCTCGTTCTTCGCGCTCTGCGACGGCGAGATCGCCATTCCGCTCGCCGCGGCACAAGACCACAAGCGCGTCGGCGACGGCGACACCGGGCCGAACACCGGCGGCATGGGCGCCTATTCGCCGGCGTCGATCATGACACCTGAGATGAACAAGCGCGTGATGGACGAGATCATCACGCCGACCGTCGCCGCACTGAAGAAAGCCGGCGCGCCTTACAAGGGCGTGTTGTTTGCCGGACTGATGATCACGGCTCAAGGCCCACAGCTCATCGAATACAACGTTCGTTTCGGCGATCCGGAGTGCCAGGTGCTGATGCTGCGGCTGATGTCGGACCTCGTGCCGGCGCTGATCGCGGCGCGCGACGGACAATTGAACAATTTCGATCTGCGCTGGTATCCCGACACGGCGCTCACCGTGGTGATGGCGGCCAAAGGCTATCCCGGCGTCTACGGCAAGGGCTCGGTCATCGAAGGGCTTGATGAGGCCGGGCAAGTCGAAGGCGTGGAGATATTCCACGCCGGCACGATATTCGACAAAACTCAGACCGACGGCACGCGCATCCTCGCGAACGGAGGACGGGTGCTCAATGTCTGCGCGCGCGGCAAGAGCGTGCGCGAGGCGCAGGCGCGCGCCTATCAGGCCATCGACCGCATCAAATGGCCGGACGGTTTCTGCCGCCGCGACATCGGCTGGCGCGCGATTGCGCGCGAAGGTTAGCGGCCGCCGCACGGCGCAAATGTCGCGACAATTTTCTTAAACGGCGAAATCACAAAATATATTCATGGACCATGGGCGCGACTTTTTTTGTACTGACGCGTTGGCGAGCTTGGACGGGGGAAGCAACTCGCAATAGGAGCTCGCTCCATGAAGAAGATACTGATCGCTTTAACGTTGGCAGCCGTGGCCGCCTCACCGGCATTGGCGCAAAAGAACCAGAAGAAACAGCAGCAGATGGCCGACAATCCCGAGGCCTACGCCTATCAGGCCTATGCCTGGGTGCCGACCGAAAACGGCAGCAAGGCCCAGACGCAGGAGGTCTGGCTTAACGGTGAATATCTCGGCGCCGACCCCGATCCGTTCATCCGGTCGCAGTTGCTGCGGGACCCGCCGTCACATCAAGGCGGCCAGTAACACCCCAAACCGGGGAGAACTGCGCAAGGCCCGGCCCCGCGCCGGGCCTTGTCCATTTGCGCGGGCGGCTTCGTCCTTGCGACTGACAAACCGGGTAATGCCGGGCTATTTTACCGGCGGAGGCCTGGCATGCATCCTGTGTTGCGACTCTACGAAGACTTGCTCTCAAGCGCCGAGTCGATCGCGTTCCGGCTGCCGCCGCTGCCGCGTTTCGTGTTCATCGTGCACGGCAGCGCGACCGTCGGCGGCAAGGTATTGACCGCGGGCGAAGCCTGGCAGGGCGAAAGCGAAACCGTGATCAAGCCGGGGTCGGCCGGCGTGACCTGCTGGCGCTGGGAATTGTCGCGCGGCGAGGCCGGTTCGACGGTCGCCTGCGCACCGGGCATGACCACCCATGAGAAGCTCACTGCGTACCTCGAGACGCTGCCCAAGGGCGAGTTGCTGATGCGCTGCGACAGCGTCACCTTTCCGCCGGGCGCGGGCGGCTACTGGCATATGCATCAGGGCCCGGGCATTCGCTGCCTGATCGAGGGCGGGCTTCGCGTCGACACGCATCACCGCTCGGTCAGCTACGGGCCGGGCAGCGCCTGGTATGAGTCGGGACCCGATCCGGTATCCGGGCAGGCCGCCGCCGACAAGGAAAGCCGTTTCATTCGCGTGATGATCCTGCCGCGCGCGTTGCTCGGAAAAAGCTCGATCCAGTATGTGAACGAGGACGACAAGACCAAGCCGAAGCTGCAACGTTACAAGGTTTATGCCGACGCGCCGATCACGTTCGAGGCAAAATAGTGAGCATCGACCGCCAGCAGGCGTTTTCCGGCACCAAGGACGTCGCAGGCGCGCTCAGCTTTGAAGCGGCGCGGCTTGCGGATTATCTCACGGCCCATGTGAAAGGTTTCGCGGGTCCCCTCACCGTCAAGCAGTTCAAGGGCGGACAATCGAACCCGACTTATCTGTTGCAGACGCCGGCACGGGCCTACGTCCTGCGGCGCAAGCCGCCGGGCAAATTGTTGCCGTCAGCGCATGCGGTCGACCGCGAATATCGCGTGATCAGCGCGCTGGCCGCGCAAGGTTTCCCCGTCGCCGAACCGATCCTTTATTGCGCCGACGAGAGCGTGACCGGCACGGCCTTCTACGTCATGGGCTTTGTCGATGGCCGCGTGTTCTGGGAGCCGCAAATACCCGGCTCCGACCCCGCCGAGCGCGCGGCGATCTATGACGCGATGAACGCGACAATCGCGCGCCTGCACAGCTTCGAACCGGCCCAGATCGGCTTGAACGATTTCGGCCGCGGCGAAAACTATGTTCGGCGCCAGGTCGAACGCTGGTCGAAGCAGTACCGCGCTTCCGAAACAGAAAAAATCGACGAGATGGAGCGGCTGATCGCGTGGCTGCCGCAGAACATTCCACCGGCGGGACCGGCGCGGCTGGTGCACGGCGATTATCGGCTCGACAATCTCATCGTCGCGCGTGCGGCACCTGAAATCCTTGCGGTGCTCGATTGGGAGCTGTCGACGCTCGGCGATCCGCTTGCCGATTTCACCTACCACCTGATGACCTGGCACATGCCGCCGACCGACAGCGCGGCCGGCACCGCCTCACTCGTCGGCCACGACCTGGCCGGCTTGGGCATTCCGTCGATGACGGACTACATCGATCTTTACGTTGCGCGCACCGGGCTCGATCCGCGTCCGCATCTGAATGCTTATCTTGCCTACAACTTCTTCCGCATCGCCGCCATTCTGCAAGGCATCATCGGGCGCGTGCGCGACGGCACCGCGACCAGCGAATTTGCGCCGGCGAAAGCCGAGATGATCCGACCGCTGGCGGAAAAGGCCTGGGCGTTCGCGCGCGCGGGGTAAGTCTTCGTTAAGCTGAACAAACAATTGCGTGCACTGACCACATTTCACACGATCGAGACGGGGTATATTGACGACTTGGCGGTAGCCTGTGCGGGCAATGAGCGCCACCACCATTGGCATCCAAGTCATCATGCCGAAGACCGGAACGGGACCGCAAGACACACCGCCGCCGCAACCGGAGAGCAATCGCGACTCCGATCATAAAACCATGATCGAAGAAGCGGTCGCGCGGCAGGCGCCGCCGCCCCACGGCATGGGCAAGCTGGTGGACAAGACAGTCTAGTCTTTCAGCGCCGCGCGCTTTACTTCGCCTTCGCGCCATCGATGGCTTGCACCATGGCCTCCACCGCGGCGGCCGGCTTCAGGCCGCTCTCGCGCACCAGCGTCCGCCAAGTGAAGAAGCTGAGCGCCAGGCGCAAGCATCGCGCGCTGCTTCGCGCTCAGTTTCGCGCCCAGCACCTCCTGATAAGCCGCCATCTGCGGCCCGATCCGCAATGTCGATGATCTCGCTGCGTGAGCGCGTGATACTCGGCGTCGCGCAGCACGCAGGCAGCAAGCGCGGCGTTGCGCTCGTACCAGCCGTAGATCGCGGCAAGCCCGGCGCGCAGCCGCTCGCGCCGATCCGCGATCGCGCGCCAGGGCCTGGCATCGGGCATCGGATCGCGCTCCATCGGCGAGCCCCGAGCAGGCGAGATAGAGGCTGCGCTCGTCGGGAAAATGCGCATAGAGCGTATGGCGCTGCACGCCGGCACGCTCCGCCACCATGCTGAAGGTCGTCAGCGCCGGGCCGACGCTGCCGTGCAGATCGACGGCGGCTTCGACGATGCGCTGCCGCGTTTCCGCCTGCTGCTCGGCGCGGCGCTTGAGGGTGTAGGTCCGGGTCATATTATTTTAATTGCACATAGCGTGTGCATCCATATATTGACAGGGCTCCGAATTTTCACTACACGACATATGTACTACGAAAATAAGTTGCAGTCACGCCCTGGCTGCGTCCGGCTGCAGTCCCGGCCCCGGCCCGAGCCGCATGGAGGAAATTATGGAAACCAAGATCAGCGAGATCGCCGCCGGCATCTACCGGCTCTCGACCTTCGTGCCGGACATCGCCCCGCCTGCCGGCTTCACCTTCAATCAGTTCCTCGTGCTCGGCGACGAGCCGCTGATGTTCCATACCGGGCTGCGCAAGATGTTTCCGCTGAACCGGGACGCCTTGAGCCGCATCATCCCGCCCGAGCGGCTGCGCTGGATCGCCTTCGGCCACTTCGAGGCCGACGAATGCGGCGCGATGAACGAATGGCTCGCCGTCGCGCCGCAGGCGACGCCCGCGCACGGCCACACCGGCTGCATGGTGTCGCTCAACGACTTTGCGGACCGCCCGCCGCGCGACGCTCGATGACGGCGAAATGATCGACCTCGGCGGCGGCAAGCGCGTCCGCTTCATCGATACGCCGCATACGCCGCACGGCTGGGATGCCGGCGTGCTCTACGAGGAGATCGACGCGAACCCTGATGTGCGGCGACCTGTTCACCCAACTCGGCAACGAACGCCGCGCTGACCGACGGCGATGTCGTCGGGCCGGCGATTGCCGCCGAGGATTGTTCAAGTACTCCTGCCTCAATCCCGGCATGGGCGCGACCATCCGCGGGCTGTCGCAAGCTTGCGCCGCGCACTCTGGCGCTGATGCACGGGCCGTCCTTTCACGGGCGATGGCGCCGCTGCCCTGCACGCCTTGGCGGACGATTACGACCGACGCGTCTCCGAAGCCGTTCGCATGTCCCCGCAACAGGCGGCCTAGCCGCTGCCCGATCGGGCCCGCGCCGTTCCGGTATCCGCTAGCGCGTCCGAGACGTTGGACGATGGTATTGACATGAGACATTTGTCTCATTACAAGTCGGACGTCTTATAAAGCTTGGGAGAACGAGTTCATGCCGCTGACAACTCAGCAGATGGACCAAAAGATGGACGAGCATTTTGCCTTCGAAACTCGCGACGACATCGCGGGCGTGCTCGCGACACTCACGAAAGACGTGGAACACGACATTGTGGGGTGGCCGTTCGGCCCGTCGCATGGACGGCACGAGGCGCGCAAATTCTATGAAGCGACATTCCATGATCTTTCCGAGAGCAAGGTACAGTGCGTCAAACGGCTGTACGGCGACAACTTTATGGTCGACGAGTTGATCTGGAGCGGCCGGGCACCCGGCAAGCCGTTCGGCCTCGACGGCCGCAATCGTCCGCTCTCATTCCGTCTGCTGCACGTGGTCGAATTTGCCGATAGCGGCAATATCAGGCGCGAGAACGTGTGGATCGATCTCGCCGCCATCATTCAACAGCTCCCTCAGGACTGACGTGGCAAAAGTAGACGCAGAACAACCTGGTCGCCCCAACCAGCGGTCGCGCACTCGCAAGGACCTCTTGCAGGCAGCGTCACGGCTGGTCAAGCAGGGACGCACGCCGACCCTCGACGACGTCGCCGAAGAGGCCCTGGTCTCGCGTGCAACGGCGTACCGCTACTTCCCCAGCGTCGAGACGCTGCTGGCGGAGGCCGCGGTCGACGTTGCCATGCCCGAGCCCAGCACGTTTTTCGCCGACGACGCATCGCAGGACCCTGTGGTGCGATTGCAGCACGTTGATACGGCGATCCACGACATCATCCTGGCGAACGAAGCGCTGCTGCGCACGATGCTCACCTACTCTATCCAGCAGGCCTCGCAATCCGATGACGCCAGCGGACCGCCGTTGCGGCAAAACCGGCGCACGCCGCTGATCGAAGCGGCGCTCGAACCGGCGCGCGATCAATTCAAGCCGTCAGATTTGAAACTCTTAGTAAAGGCGCTGGCACTGATCGTGGGATCGGAGGGCGTCATCGTCCTGAAAGATGTCCTGCAACTTAACGATACCGACGCCCGCAAGGTAAAGCACTGGGCCATTCGCGCGCTTGTCGAGGCGGCGAAGAAGTCGGCCCCGCGCGAATAAACCAGTCACGCAACTTCAACTGCATGAGGCAACCATGGACGTCGCAACACCGAACTGATCGGTAACTGTCCTGACTGAGACGCGATCGTCGCGTCATTCACTCTGATCGAACCTGCACTGTCGTAACGAGCCGCACGGTCGAAAGCTGCGCGCCGAAGGGCACCGCTTTGCCAACTGTTTAACCAAAGGAGTTCGTCATGACCTGTTCGTCCGCCTATGTCTTAGACAAGCACCAGCGGCTTCTCGCCCAACTTCGCCGCGCACTGGTTTCGTTCCCCGCCGCTGCGGCGCTCATCATCGCCGCCGGTGTGAGCCACGCCGATGAGACGCCTGTCGAGCGTGGCAAATATCTCGTGACCTTCGGCGGCTGCAACGACTGCCACACGCCGGGCTATTTCTTCGGCAAACCCGACATGGCGCGCATGCTCGGCGGCTCCGAGGTCGGCTTCGAGATCCCCGGTCTCGGCGTTTTTCATGGACCCAACCTGACGCCCGACCCGGAACCGGGCCTGGGCAAATGGTCGTCGAGGAAAATCGCCACCGCGATCACCACCGGCAACGCCCCGATGGACGCGTGCTTGCGCCGATCATGCCGTGGCACGCCTTCGCCAAACTGCGCCGCGACGACGTCAACGCGATTGTCGCGTTTTTGAAAAGCCTGCCTCCGGTCAGCAACAAGGTGCCGGGCCCGTTCGGTTCGAACGAAAAGCCGACATCCTTCGTGATGAAGATCGTGCCGCCGGAAGCGTCCGCAAAGGTGACGCGGTAATCATCGCCTTCGCCATGCCCCCGTCGTCAGCCCCAACGAAGCATGAGGATTTACCAGCGCAATGATGACCATCCACACTTTTTCGTTTGTCAACGAGCACGCGGAGCACATGTACCTCAGACGCCCCAGGCGCAACGAGCGCGCCCTGATGCGCCTAGCGCCGCGCCGCAAAGAAGTCCTTCAGCAAGGCGCCGGCTTCAGCTTCGGCGATGCCACCGTAAACTTCGGGTTTGTGGTGGCAGGTCGGTGATGAAAAGAACCGCACGCCGTGCTCGACCGCGCCGCCTTTCGGATCGGCCGCGCCAAAATAGAGCCGGCGGATGCGGGCAAACGACATCGCCGCTGCGCACATCGCGCACGGCTCCAGCGTCACATAGAGATCGCAGTCGGCGAGCCGCTCGGAACCGAGCGCGCGCGCAGCCTGGCGAATGGCGAGCAGCTCGGCATGCGCGGTCGGGTCCGTGTCGGCGATGGTGCGGTTGCCCGCGCGCGCTATGACCGCACCATCGCGCACGATGACGCAGCCGACGGGCACCTCGTCGCGGGCGGCCCCGGCGCGCGCCTCTTCCAACGCCGATTGCATGAAGGATGGCGATGCCATAAATGCTGCTCATGCCCGAAAAACACCGCGATGACAAACCCGGCGACCGCATTGCCAAGGTGATCGCTCGCGCCGGCGTTGCCTCGCGGCGGGCGGCGGAAGAAATGATCGTGGCCGGTCGCGTCAAGGTCAACGGCGCTGTCATTTCCTCGCCCGCTCTCAACGTCACGCCGCGCGACACGATTACCGTCGACGGCGCCGCCCTGCCCGGCCGCACCCGCACGCGGCTGTTCCGCTATCACAAGCCGCGCGGCCTGGTGACCACGCACGCCGATCCGCAAGGCCGGCCGACCATCTTCGCGGCGCTGCCAAAGCGCTTGCCGCGCCTGATCAGCGTCGGCCGGCTCGACCTCAACAGCGAGGGCTTGCTGCTGCTCACCAATGACGGCGGCCTCGCCCGCGCGCTCGAATTGCCGGCGACCGGCTGGGAACGGCGCTACCGCGTGCGCGCGCTCGGCCGCGTGACCCCGGAGGCACTGAACCAGCTGCGCAACGGCGTCACCGTCGCCGGCGTGCGCTACGGGCCGATCGATGCCGCGCTCGACCGCGAGCAAGGCGCCAATATCTGGCTCACCGTCTCGTTGCGCGAGGGCAAGAACCGCGAAGTGCGCAAGGTGCTCGAGCATCTCGGGCTGAAGGTGAACCGGCTGATCCGCGTGGGATACGGGCCGTTCGAACTGGGTGCGCTCGACGATGGCACGGTGGAGGAAGTGGAAACGGCCGAGTTGCGCAAGGCGCTGGGACCGGAACTGGCCAAGCAAGCGAATACGGATTTCGCATCGCCGCTAGAAGATGACACGCGCATATTCCCTTCCCGTCATACCGGAGCCGGCCGAAGACCGGCATCCGGAGTCCACAACCCCAGTCGCCGCAATAAGGCCGAGACAGGGGTTACGGAGTCCGGATCCCCGCTACGCGGGTCCCGGGATGACAGCAAGAAAGCTCCGCGCAGGAAACGTCACCGCCGCGACCGCACCGGCGGTCCGCGGCCTTCGAGACCACGCGCATGATCCCGAAAAGTGGACACCCGTTTTCGGATCAGATCATGCACAACAAGAGACGAAAGTGATGCGCGTCGTCGGCGGCCGATTGCGCTCGCGACCCATCGCGGGACCGAAGTCGCAAGCCGTGCGCCCGACCAGCGACCGCCTGCGGGAGGCGCTGTTCAACATTCTCACACACGCCTATGGCGATCCCGTTGCCGGCGCGCGCGTGCTCGATCTGTTTGCCGGCACCGGCGCGCTCGGAATTGAAGCCGTATCGCGCGGCGCATCGCATGCGCTGTTCGTCGACGAGGGCGTGGAGGCGCGCGCGTTGCTGCGGCAGAACGTCGAGACGCTGGGGCTTGCGGGTGTCACCCGCATCTTCCGCCGCGACGCGACCAAGCTTGGCCCAGCGCATCCGGTCGCGCCGTTCGATCTCGCCTTTCTCGATCCGCCTTACGGCAAGGGATTAGCTGAGAAGGCGCTTGCCGCCGCCCGCGCCGGCGGCTGGCTCAAGCCGCAGGCGCTGGCCGTGGTCGAGGAGGCAACGAACGCCGGCTTCGTAGCGCCGGAAGGGTTCGAAGAGCTTGAGCGGCGCAGCTACGACGATACGGAGTTCGTGTTCTTGCGGGCGAACTAGCGTCGGCCAAACAGCCGCTCGATGTCGGTCAGCTTCAATTCAACATAGGTCGGCCGGCCGTGATTGCATTGGCCGGAATTGGGCACCGCCTCCATCTCGCGCAGCAGCGCGTTCATCTCGTCGGGCTTGAGCTTGCGACCCGCGCGCACCGAGCCGTGGCAGGCCATGGTGGCGGAGACGTGCAGCAGACGCCGCTCCAGCGGTAGCGAGTCGTCCCATTCCGCCATGTGCTCGGCGAGATCTGTGATGAGCCCACGCACATCGACTTCGCCCAGCAAAGCCGGCGTCTCGCGCACCGCCACCGCGCCGGGCCCGAAGTCCTCGAGCACCAGGCCGAAGCGCAAGAGTTCCTCGGCGCGCGCGGACAGCCGCGCGGCGTCGGTTTCGTCGAGTTCGACAATTTCCGGGATCAGCAGGATCTGGCGCGCGATGCCGGATTTCTCGAGCGCCGCCTTCATGCGCTCATAGACGATGCGCTCGTGCGCGGCGTGCTGATCGACGATGACCAGCCCGTCGCGCGTCTGCGACACGATGTAAGTCTCGTGCACCTGCGCCCGGGCGGCGCCGAGCGGACGCGCGATCAACTCAGCCGCCGGCTCGAAGGTAACAACGGCGGCATCGGCGGCCGGATCGCCCACGTCGAAGGCCGCCTGCGCGGGCTCGGCGAAGCCGAGCGCCACACCGCCTCGGGACGGCGCAAAGCCCGGCCGCGCTGGCGAACGCCGCCAGTCATAAAGCCCGCGCCGCGGCGCACTCATCGGGCGGAAGGCGGCGATCGTCGCTCCGCCGCCGGTCGAGGCGGCGCGGTTGCCTTCGCGCGCCAGCGCCTCTTTCAAAGCGCGCACGATCAGGCCGCGCACCAATGCGCCGTCACGAAAGCGCACTTCGGTTTTCGCCGGATGCACGTTGACGTCGACCTCGCGCGCGGAAAGCGTCACGAACAGCGCCAGCACCGGATGGCGATCGCGCGGCAGATAGTCGGCATAGGCCGCGCGCACTGCCCCGAACAGGAGCTTGTCGCGCACCGGGCGGCCGTTGACGAACAGATATTGACCAAGCGAATTGGCGCGCGAAAGCGTCGGCAGGCCGGCAAAGCCCGTCACCTGCACGCCCTCGCGCTCGGCTTCGACCGCAAAGGCATTGGCGCGGAAGTCCGTGCCCAGCACGTCGCCAAGCCGCGCCAGATTGTTCGCCGCCGGCCCCCAGGTAAGCGGCGCCCGCTCCTCGCCGGCGAGCGTGAACGACACGTCGGGACGGCTCATCGCCAGCCGCCGCACCACCTCGCGCACGGCTTCCGCCTCGCTGCGGTCGGTCTTGAGGAATTTCAGCCGCGCCGGCGTGGCATAGAACAGATCGCGCACCTCGACGGTGGTGCCCTGCGACAGCGCCGCCGGCTTCGTCTCCGATTTCGCGCCGGCATCGACGGTGAGCGTCCATGCATGCGGCTCGGAAGCGTGGCGCGTGGTAATGGTCAGCCGCGCGACCGCGCCGATGGACGGCAAGGCTTCGCCGCGGAAACCGAGCGTGCGGATCGACAAGAGATCATCGCCGGAAAGCTTGGAGGTGGCATGGCGCTCGACGCCGAGTTCGAGGTCGGCGCGGGTCATGCCCTCGCCGTCGTCGGTGACGCGGATCAGCCTCCGGCCGCCGCCATCGGTCAGCACATCGATGCGCTTAGCGCCTGCATCGAGCGCGTTCTCGACCAGTTCCTTCACCACGCTCGCCGGGCGCTCGACCACCTCGCCGGCGGCGATGCGGTTGACGGTTGCTTCGGGAAGCTGACGGACGGGCATGGCATTTTTCATGGCCGAAGTCGGAAACATCCGACTTCGGCGCGCCTGATTCGGATTGGCCCCGACTCTATCGGTGCGGCAAGGCACCCGCGAGGCGCACCCCCCAACTGCCCCCGCTATTCAGGCCTTAATCCCAAGCCTTCCCGCTTCTGTGGCGCTTGATCTCCGAGCGCCGCTTCTTGCCCTCCAGCCGCACGCGCTTCTGCGCCTTCGGCACCTTGGTGGCGCGGCGCGGCTTGGGCCGCACCGCCGCCTGGCGGATCAGCGCGAACAGGCGTTCGCGCGCCTCGGCGCGGTTGCGGGTCTGGTCGCGGTGCGCCTGCGCCACGATGACGATGACGCCCTCCTTGGTCAGGCGGCTGCCGGCAAGCCGCATCAGGCGGGTGGCGACGTCGTTCGGCAGCGACCGCGAACGGCGCGCGTCGAAACGCAACTGCACCGCGCTCGACACCTTATTGACGTTCTGCCCGCCCGGTCCGGAGGCGCGCACGAAACTTTCCGACAATTCGGAGTCGTCGAGCGCGATGGTGTCGGTGATGCGGATCATCTTTCTAATATCCCGGAAGCGGCCACACGCTTCGCTCATTCCCGCGCAACCGGGAATCCAGAGCAGAATTGCACAGATGGAGTTTGTTCGCACTGGGTCCCCGCTTGCGCGAGGACGAACGGGCGGTCAGGCGGTCAAATACTTCTTCGCCAGCACCTTGCCTTCTTCCACCGCCGGCTGGTCGAAGGCGTCGATGCCGAGCAGATGCGCGGCGATGATCGTCTCCAGCATGAAATGCATGAGCAGTTCGCCGAGCGCGGCCTCGTCAAGCGTGTCGATGTGAAAGGTGCGCACCGGACAGCCGTTCTTGGCCAAAGTCTCGGCGGTGGCGCGGCCTTCCGCCGCCACCAGGTCGCCGATGGTTTTGCCGGCAAAGCCAGCCTCGCCCGCAAGCCTGGACAGTTCTGCGTCCATGCTGGGCCCAAGGCCCTTGGCACCGACGGTGACGACGTTGAATAATTTATCGCGCGGGCCGGCGATAAAGAGCTGCACCTGGCTGTGCTGGTCGACCGGACCGAGGGCCGCGACAGGCGTGGTGCCCTTGCCGTCCTTGCCGAGACTTTCGGCCCAGAGCTGCACGTACCAATGCGTGAAACGTTCGAGCCGGTCGCAATAAGCCATCAGCACGCTGATCGACTTGGCTTTCGTCTCGGCGAGCGCGACCGCGAGCGCAGCGCCCACCGCGGCCGGCACTTGCGCCGGCGGCTTCTTGTCGAGCACGGGCAGCAGCGCCTTGGCGGCGCCTTTACGAAGCGCGGCAATGTCGAGACCGAGCACGGCGGCCGGCAACAAGCCGACATTGGTCAACGCGGAATAACGCCCACCGACTTGCGTGTCGTGATCGAGCATCGCCACCTGATGCTTGCCGAGCAGGTCGCGCAGGCCGTTGCGCTTGCCCGCCTTGGCCGGCTCGCTGATGCCGAGCACCGCGTTGCGTGGATCAACGCCTGCCTGTTTCAGCGCCGACAGCGCGGCAATCGTCTGCATCAGCGTCTCGGCGGTGCCGCCGGACTTTGAAATCGAAACGAAGCGCGTGGTAGCGAGCGGCAGTTTCGCCAGCATGGCCGCAAACGAAATCGGGTCGAGGTTGTCGATGAAGTGCATGCGCGGCGCGGGTTGCAGGCTGCCGACGCCCGGCACGTTGTAAAAGGCAAGTTGCGCCAAGGTCTGCCCACCGAGCGACGAGCCGCCGGTGCCGAGAACGACGATGTCGGTTGCACCGTCGCTCAGCTTCTTTGCGGCCTCTCGGATTTGCGCGAGATCGTCCTGCTTTTCCGGTAACCGCAACAGAGGCAACGTGCCTTTGGCATAATGCTCGCGCAGGCGATCGAGCGCGCCTTCGGTGCGCGCCAAGGCCGCGCCGAGCGCTGCCTCGGCAACGCCATGCTGGCCGACGTTTTTCTCGAGCGCGCTGTCGATGCACTGGACGACGGACATGGCAGGACCTTACGGACTGTCATCGTCCGCGCAAGCGGACGATCCAGTATTCACTAACAAACGTGTTGGAAACGACTTAGCCGAAGGCCTGTTCCCGGGGTACTGGATGCCCCGCTTTCGCGGGGCATGACAGGTCTAGAATTTCACTCGTGCACCGGCCCCGAGATCAGGCCTTTGGGCCGGCCGGCGACCGTGACCAGCAGGCCGCCGCCAAAGAGACGCTTTGCCACCCGCTTGGCGTCGGCAACGCTGACCGCGTCGATCATGGCGCTGCGTTTCTGGATATAGTCGATGCCGAGCTTGTCGATCTGGATCTGCGTCAATTGCGCGGCGATCTTGCTCGAGGAATCGAGCGAGAGCGCGTAGGAGCCTTTGATGTAGTCCTTGGTTTCCTTCAGCTCTTCTGCGTCCGGTCCCTCCTCGGCCATGCGCTTGATTTCGTGCTCGATCACTTTCAGCGCATCGGCCGTGCGGTCGCCGCGAGTTGCCGTGCCGCCGACAACGACAGCGGCTTTGCGGAACCAGACCAGATGGTCGGAGACACCGTAGGCAAGCCCGCGTTTTTCGCGCACCTCCTTGTAGAGGCGCGAGGAGAAGCTGCCGCCACCCAGGATGTGGTTGACGATGTAAGCCGCCATAAAATCAGGGTCGTCGCGGGCAATTCCTTGGCCGCCGAAATTCACCACCGCCTGCGGCACGTCGACATCGATGACGATGCGGCGGCCGAGACCGGCGGGCTTGGCCTCCGGCACCGATCTCAGATCGTTCTTGGCAGGCAAGGCGCCGAAGGCGCGGTCGATCAGTTTGCCGGCAGTCTCGGCATCGATATCGCCGACGATGGAAACAGTAAGTTCGTTGCGCGCGAGGACGCGCTGAACATAATCACGCAGATCGCCGGCGCTGATACGCGGCACGCTCTCCAGCGTGCCCCTGCTTTCCCGACCATACGGGTGATTGGGAAACGCCGTGCTCCACCAATTGCGGCCTGCAAGACTGTTGGGGTCTGTGGTCTCGCGCCGCAGGATGGCGAGTTCCTGCCCGCGCACCCGCTCGACGGCGTCGGCGTCGAAACGCGGCTTGGTCAGGGCGAGGCCAAGCAGGTCGAAGGCCTCGTCGCGATGTTCGTTGAGCGTGCGCAGCGAGCCGCGAAAATTGTCGCGGCCGACCTGAAAGCGCAACTCGATGGCATGGTTTTCCAGCCGCTCGTGATAGGTCCTGCTGTCGAGGTCGCCGGCACCCTCGTCGAGCGTATCGGCGACGAGATTGGCAGTCCCGCCTTTTTGCGGATCGTCCTGGCTGGCGCCGCCACGAAAGGCGTAATTGAGCACCACCAACGGCACCGTATGCTCGCGCACCAGCCAAGCCTTGATGCCGGAAGGGCTGACGATCTGTTCGATCGTCATGGCCGACGCAGATGGCGTCACGAAAACAAACGCCAGCAGGGCCAGCGCGAATGAAACAAACACTGTCTTCATGACCGCTTCTCCGCGCGCGGGCTCGTATCCTTGATCAGGTATCCGGTGACCGAGCGTTTCTTTTCGAGCCAGTGGCGGGCGGCGTCCTGCACCTGTTCGGCGGTGACGGCGCGGATGCGGTCGGTCCAGTGCTCGACGTCGGCGACGGTCGAGCCGGTGGCGAGCGCTTCGCCGTACCAGCGCGCCATGCTGACCTGGCTGTCGAGGGCATAGACCGCGTCGGCGATCAGCCGAGTCTTGCTGCGTTCGAGCTCTTCGGGCGTGATGCCCTTGTTGGCGACATTGGCGATGACCGCGTCGATCTCTGTTTCGAGCTGCGGCAGCGTGGTGCCCGGCGCGACGGCGCCATAGACGGAAAATTTTGACATATCGATCGCCGAACTCTCGTACCAGGCGCCGGCGCCGACCGCGACGTGCTTGTCGACCACCAATGCGCGATAGAGCCGGCTGTTGTTGCCGCTTCCGAGAATATGCGCGAGCACTTCGAGCGCTTCGGATTCGCCGTGTTTGGCGGTGGCGAACGAGGGAGCAAGATAAGAGCGCTGGACCAGCGGCTGTTCGACGCGCGCGTCGGCCAAGGTAACTGTGCGCGGCGCCACCGGCGGCGGTTCCTGCGGCCGATGACGCGGCGGAATGTCCGCGCGGCGCTTGACCTTGCCGTAGGTTTCCTTCGCGAGCTTGAGCGCCTCTTGCGGCTCGACATCACCGGCGATCACCACGATGGCGTCGTTGGGACCGTAGAAACGGCGGTAAAAGCCGATGGCGTCATCGCGGGTAAGCTGCTCCATCTCATGGCGCCAACCGATCACTGGCCTGCCATAGGGACTGTTCAGATAAAGCGCAGCGTCCATCTGCACGCCCAGCCGAGCGCGCGGATTGTTGCGAATGCGCTGGTTCTGCTCCTCGAGGATAACGTTGCGTTCCGGCAGCACGACCTTGTCGGTAAGCTGCAGCCCGGTCATGCGGTCGGCTTCGAATTCCATCACGGTCTTGAGCTTTTCGGCCGGAACGCGCTGGTAGTAGCCGGTGTAATCGTTGGAGGTGAAGGCATTCTCCTGCCCGCCGGCGCGCGAGACCACCTTGGAAAACTCGCCGGCCGGATGCTTAGCGGTTCCCTTGAACATCAGATGCTCGAGGAAATGCGCGATACCCGACTTGCCTGCCGTCTCGTCGGCGGCGCCAACCCTGTACCAGATCATGTGGGTGACGACCGGCACGCGACGATCGGGGATCACGACCAGCTCGAGGCCGTTATCGAGTTTGAAATTGGAAATTTTGCCGTTCGCGGCATCGGCGGCGGCAGGCCAAGTCGTCGCTACCGCGAGCATCGCTGCCGCGGCGAAGGTAACGGATTGTTTTGCGTTCACGTTAAAAACCTTGTGGTCTTAGGCTGAAGCGCCCCGCGGAATTCGACGCCGGTGGCACGCATCCGTGGCAATTTTCAGATCAAAGCGGCGCCGCAGCGTCACAAACCGCTCTTCATCTCGCCGCGCGTCGTGTAATTGGGGTTCTTCGGCGCGGCCAAAGTAGCTTTGCCGACGCCATAGGGCTGATCCGGTGACGGCGTCTGGTAGCCCGGCGGCGGCGCAGTCAGGTCGGCGCGCGCCGGCTCGCCGGTAAAGCGAACGGCCTCGTTGTCCTTGCCCTTGAACATGTTCTTTAAAATGCTGCCCGATTTGTAGCCGAGCTCGGATGGCGAAAGCTCGTATTTGAGATCGCCCGTGCCCGGGCCACCGGCCTGTGCCTTTTGCCGCGCGCGCGCCACCGCTTCGGGATTGCTCTTGCTGATATCGATCTGATCCGGCGGCAGCTGGCGCGACTCGCGCTCGTATTCGTCAAAGCCATTGGCACGCTTGCGCGCCTGCTCGGCCGCGAGCTTGCTCTGGGCGACATCGGGATCTTTCGGCCAGGCCGGATTCTTGGCAGCCGCACTCGCGCTGATCGGCGGCGGCAAATCGCGGCTGGGCGGCAGCACCAGCGGCGGGCGCTCCTGGTAGTTGATCGTCGACTGCTGATCGGCGCGCTCCAGTCCGAGGCCGCCAAGAATGCCGCGCACGATCTGGGTATCAGCGGCACGCCCTCTTCCTGGGCCTGGGCGGGCAACGCCGAAAAGGCCATTCCAACCGCGAGACCAAAGGCGGCACTCGCGCAAGATAGGGTCAGGCGGCGGTTCAGGCTCATGGGGCTCATCCGATCGAGGCAATATCTGCAGCAAATCCGCCAATATGTGGCGGGATTCGACGCCCTCCGTCCGCATAATCCCTTCAGATCAGGGCGCTTTTGCGGCGCGGTCCACGACCAGGGATTCATACAGCAGACCGACCACCCCGGCAACGATGGCTACATCGGCGAGGTTAAAGACATACCAGCCGAACCGCCAGCCAGCCGTGGAAATATGGAAATAGACGAAATCGGCGACCCAGCCATAGGCCAGCCGGTCGATGGTATTGCCGATGGCGCCGCCGATGATGAGGCCAAGCGAAATCGCCGCCAGCCGCTCACGCGTGCGTGCAAGCCAGACCCACAACAGGATGACGGCGAGGATCTTGACCGCCAGCAGCACGGCATGGCCGAAAGCGCCTTCGGTCTGGAACAGGCCGTAGCTGATGCCGGTATTCTTGGTGAGAACGAAATCGATGAAAGGCCCAAGCTTCACCGGGCCATTGGCCTCGAGATCGAAGACGAACAACAAGTACAGCTTGCTGGCCTGATCGAGGACGCAGGCGACCAGCGCAACGATGAGGCCGAACCCGGTGAGCGGGCCGTAGAGGGTGCCGCGCATCTACTCCGCCGCCTTGCGCATGGTTTCCCATTCGCGCAGCGCCTTCGCGTCGCGCGGCGACACATCGGGAAATTGCGGATCCTCGCCGATATTGGTCAGCACCTTCCAGGAGCGCGCGCATTTCGTGCCTTCGGCAAGGTTGGGCACCACCGCGACGCCCGCCACGTCGGGCAAGCGGAAGGCGCCCGCGGGCCCGTCGTCCTCGACCAGCGTGGCGGCCGAAGTGATGCAGATCTCGGCAAGATCGATATCGACGACGGCTTCGTAAAGCTCAGCGTTGGACACATGCACGATCGGATGCGCTTCGAGCGAGGAGCCGATGCGTTTTTGCGCGCGCTCGATCTCCAGCGCGCCGGTGACCACGCGGCGCACGGTGCGCACCTTGCGCCATTTTTCAGCAAGTTTGTCGTCACGCCAATCCGCCGGCACCGCGGGGAAGACTTCGAGGTGCACGGATTTGGCGTCGGCGCCGTAGCGCGCCATCCACGCTTCCTCGGCGGTGAAGCAGAGCATGGGCGCCAGCCATGTCACCGTGCAGCGGAAAATTGAATCGAGCACGGTCAGGCAGGCCTTGCGCTTGCCCGACGAGATCGGATCGCAATAGAGCGCGTCCTTGCGGATGTCGAAATAGAAGGCCGACAGATCCGACGTCATGAACGCCGACAGCGCGGCAAAGATGCGCTTGTAGTCGAAATCGGCATAGGCCTTGCGCGCGATCGCATCGAGCTCGGCAAGGCGATGCAGCATCAGCCGCTCGAGTTCCGGCATTTGCGTGAACTTGACGCGCTCGTCCTCGTGGAAATGCGCGAGGTTGCCGAGCAGCCAGCGCAAGGTGTTGCGCAGCTTGCGATAGGTGTCGGTGGTGGTCTTGAGAATCTCGGGGCCGATGCGCTGGTCGTCCCAGTAGTCGCAGGAGGCGACCCACAGGCGCAGGATATCGGCGCCGGACTGCTTGATGACGTCCTGCGGCGCGATGGTGTTGCCGAGCGACTTCGACATCTTGCGGCCGTCCTCGGCGAGCGTGAAGCCGTGCGTCACCACCACGTCATAGGGCGCGCGCCCGCGCGTGCCGCACGATTCCAGCAGCGAGGAATGAAACCAGCCGCGGTGCTGGTCGGAGCCTTCCAGATACATCACCGTATCGCGGCCGCCATCCATCTTGCGCTTGATGCCGGCGAGTTGAGGGAAATGCACCGGGTCTTCCAGCACGAAGGCGTGGGTCGAGCCGGAGTCGAACCAGACGTCGAGAATATCGTCGACCTTCTGCCAGCCTTCGCCGGCGCGCTTGCCGAGGAAGCGCTCGCGCGCGCCGGCCGCGTACCAGGCATCGGCGCCCTCTTTCTCGAAAGCCTCGACAATGCGCAGCTCGACCTCCGGGTCCTGCAAGATGTCGACCGAGCCGTCGGGCTTTTCCCTGATGAAGACGGCGATCGGCACGCCCCAGGCACGCTGGCGCGAGATCACCCAGTCGGGGCGGCCTTCGATCATGCCGGTGATGCGGTTCTGTCCCTGCGGCGGCACCCAGCGCGTCACCGAGATCGCGTGCAGCGCGCGCGCGCGCAGCGTGTCGCCGGACTTGTCGATATCCTTGTCCATGGCGATGAACCACTGCGGCGTGTTGCGGAAGATGACCGGCTTCTTCGAGCGCCACGAATGCGGATATTGATGCTTGAGGCGGCTTCTCGCGATCAGCATGTGCGGCGTCGATCAGCGCCTTGATCACCGCCTCGTTGGCGTCGCCCTTCTCGCCCTTGTCGTTGATGACGCGCTTGCCGGTGAAGCCGGGCGCGGCTTCGGTGAAGGCGCCGTTCTCGTCGACGGTGTAGGGGATGGCCGTGTTGATGCCGCGCGCTTCAAGCTGCGCTTTGTTCTCCGTCCAAACGTCGAAGTCTTCGCGGCCGTGGCCGGGCGCGGTGTGCACGAAGCCGGTGCCGGTATCGTCGGTGACGTGTTCGCCTTCAAGCAGCGGCACGTCGAAGTCGTAGCCACTTTCGCTGAAAGCGGATGACGCACACGTAATCGCGCCAAGCGCTCGGCATCGAACATCGACCAAGCGTCTCGTAAGCTCGTCACACGCGCCTGCTTCAAAGACTTCGTCGGCGAGTTTGTCGGCCAAGATCAAGTAGGTCGCCCGTCTTCGCCCAGTTTCCGGCGGGCGCATTCGTAACTCGATAAAGTCCATATTTAATTTTGGTGAGAAAGCGATCGCTCGATTGCCTGGCAGCGTCCAAGGAGTTGTCGTCCAAATAACGACGGATGCCGAGTTCAGATGGCTGCGTCTTGCGTCGCATACGGATCTCCGCTCCCATGCATACATTCGTACATCGGCATCGCTCGAACCGGAAACTTCACCCACACCGTATCGCTCGTATAGTCCTCGTACTCGACCTCCGCTTCCGCCAGCGCCGTCTTCTCCACCACCACCACATCACCGGCTTGGAGCCGCGATAGAGCGTGCCGTTGGCGGCGAACTTCATCAGCTCGCGCGCGATCTGCGCCTCGGCCGGAAAGCTCATGGTCGTGTACGGATGTTCCCAGTCGCCCTCGACGCCGAGCCGCTTGAACTCCTCGCGCTGCACGCCGAGCCAGTGCTCGGCATAGCCGCGGCACTCGCGGCGAAACGCGATCATCGCCGCCGGGTCCGACAGGTCGGGCTTCTTCTTGTTCTTGGAGCGGTAGTTCTCTTCCTCGATCTTCCATTCGATCGGCAGGCCGTGGCAGTCCCAGCCCGGCACGTAGTTCGAATCGAAGCCGAGCATCTGCTGGCTGCGCGTCACCAGGTCCTTGAGGATCTTGTTGAGCGCGGTGCCGATGTGGATCGGGCCGTTGGCGTAAGGCGGCCCGTCATGCAGGATGAACTTGTCGCGGCCTTTGGCCGCCACGCGCAGCTGGTCGTAGAGGCCCGCTTGTTCCCAGCGCTTGAGGATTTCCGGCTCGCGCTGCGGCAGCCCCGCCCGCATGGGAAAATCCGTCTGCGGCAGGAACAAAGTCTCCGAATAGTCGCGCTCTGGTTCGGACTTGGGCTTATTCATGGCGCGTTACTACATGGGCGGTGCGCCACAGGCAACGGTCCAGCCCGCAGGAACAAAGCGCGCAGGCGCAACGTTAAAACATGAGGGACCACCCCAGGCCACGACCCGGGCAATCCGGTGGTGTGGACGATTTCGGCCAAGGCAAGCAGCACCATCGCGGGAGGCAACGCGTGAATTTTCATCGCGCTCGACGCGCGCAGCGTGACGGACTGGTTATCCATGATGCCCAGCCGCTGGCGGACAGCGGCGGGGCTTTGGCCCCAGCCGCGCTACGCCGCCACAATCGGCTTATTCGTTATTCTGTTCGGCATCGGCCTTTATCTCACCCGCCCGGTTCTGATGCCGACGACCGCCGCGCTGGTCGTCGGCCTCACGCTGGAGCCCATTGTCCTCCGCCTCGAACGTCTCGGCGTGCCGGCCTGGGTCAGCGCGTTGGGACTGGTGGTCACGCTGCTGATCGCCGTCGCCATCACCGCGACCATGATCGCGGCGCCGGTGACCGAATGGATCGAGCGCACGCCGGAAATCGGCGCCATCGTCAAACAGAAGCTTACAATTCTGGCGGCGCCGCTGAACGCGCTGCGGGAGTTGCAGGATGTCATCGTCCCGAGCGGGAGCGTGGTGGTAGCGGCATCGCAGCCACAACTCAATGTGGTCACGCCCGTGCTCGCCTTCGTCACGCCGGCCTTGGCCGAGCTGGTGATCTTTTTCGTGGCGTTGTTGTTCTTTCTCGCCGGCCACACAGAAATACGACAGTTGCCGCTTGCCTTTTTTACCAGCCGTGACGGCAGGCTGCGCACCATCCGAATCGTGAAGGACACGCAGCACAGTCTGGCGTCCTACCTGGCGACGGTGACGATGATCAATGCCGCCCTGGGGATGATCGTTGCGGCCGGAGCCTGGCTGCTCGGCATGCCCAACCCGGCCCTGTTCGGCCTGCTCGCCGCAATCCTCAATTACATCCCGTATATCGGACCGGCCTGCGTCGTCGCCATTCTGTTCGGTGTCGGGATCGTGAGCTTCGACAATGTCGGATACGCGCTGGTCCCGCCGGCCTGTTTCGTCGCGCTCACGACCGTGGAAGGCCAGATCTTGACGCCGGCTATTCTCGGCAGCCGCTTGCCGCTGCGGCCGCTCGCGATCTTTCTCTCGCTCGCGTTCTGGGCATGGCTGTGGGGTCCGATCGGCGCATTTCTCGCGGTACCGCTTGCGATCATCGGCCGCGTCATCGTCATCCATTTATTCCAATCGAAGGAACCCAATCTTCCAGGCTGACGGAACAAGTTCCCCCGCTGCCGGTTGTTAGATTGACAGGAACGCAAAGAGTGGAGTCAACGAATGACCGGCAATTCAACCGCCGCACGGGAAACCGCGAAAGAAGCCCAGGCGGCTTACCGCGATACGCGCAAAGCCGCTTCCGAGGCATCTGACAATATCCAGGCCGATCTGGAAGCGCTGCGCGAGGACGTCACCGAGCTTGCTGGCAAGCTCGGCACGATTCTCTCGGGCAGGGGCAACGCTGCCTGGACGCACGCGAAATCGGGGGTCGAAGACACGATCAGCGATCTCGAAAAAAAAGTACGCGAGGCCGGCGGCGGTCTCAGCGAGACGATCAACGGCGCCATCGAAACGCGTCCGTACACGACGCTGGCGCTCGCCGCGGGCCTCGGATTCATTTTTGGCGCAACCTGGCGGCGCTAGCGCGTCTGCCCTCCCCGCATACGATGATGAACAGTTGGCTGCGTTACGCGCAACTGACCGCCGAGGCCAAATCGGGGCTGAGCGCGGGCGCCGCGATCTGGGCTGTCGTGGCGCTCGTCGCTTTGATCGCCGCGGCGACGTTTATAAGCGTCGCAGGGTTCGTATGGATCGCGGACCGCTACGACAATATCACCGCGGCGCTTGCGCTCGCCGGTTTCTATTTCTGTCTCGCCATTCTTGCGGCGCTGGCCGTCGTACTCGTTCATCGCCACACCGTCAGCCGTGCGCGCCGCGCGCTGGCGGAACGGCCGCCGCCGTGGCTTGAGCCGCGCGTCGTCGCGATTGGCGTGGAGATCGGCAAGACACTGGGCTGGAAGAAGACCCTGCCGATCGCAGTTGTCGGCCTGCTGGCTGCCGGCGTCGCGCGCGAATGGTTGAGCGCACCGGCCGCGACTGACGAGACCTAATCTGCGATTGCCCCCAACTCCGGGAAGGCGTTACCCGAACGCGCCAGCGCCTCGCGCGCCTGGGCGGCGTCGGCCGCGATCGCCTGTTTGAGCTCCTCGAGGCCGGCGAAGTTCTGCTCGGCCCGCAGCCAGCCGATGAAGGCGACGTCGATGCGCTGGCCGTAAAGATCGCCGTCGAAGTCGAACAGGAAGACCTCGAGCAGCGCCTCGCCATTGTCGAACATTGGGCGGCGGCCGACGCTGGCGACGCCGTCAAACCGCTTGTCGCCGACACCGACACGCACCGCGTAGATGCCATGCTTGAGGCCGCAGGACGGATCGAGCCGCAGATTGGCGGTGGGAAAGCCGAGCTCGCGCCCGCGTTTTTCGCCGTGAACGACCTCGCCCGCGATGAACCAGGGCGCGCCCAGAAGTTCCGTCGCCTCCACCACCTTGCCCTGGCTGAGCGCGGTGCGCACGGCGCCGGACGAGACCGGCCGCCCCTCGTCTTCCAACGGCGGAACGATATCGACGGCGAAACCGAATTTTTGCCCCTGCTGCGCGAGAAAGTCGGGCGAGCCGCCACGAGCCTTGCCGAAATGAAAATCGAATCCGATCGCGGCGCCGCCGATGCCGAGACGGCCGACCAGGATGCGCTCGATGAAGTCGTCGGCGGAGGTCGACGAAAGCGCCGCGTCGAAGGTCATGACGATGGCGCCGTCGATGCCCGTCGCCGCCAGAAGGCGCAGCTTGTCGCGTTCGCGCGAGAGCTGGAACAGCGTGTCCTGCGGACGCAGGAACAGCCGCGGGTGCGGGTTGAAGGTCAGCGCCGCCGTCTTGCGGCCGAGGGCCTGCGCGCGGGCGCGCGCGGTGGCGATCACCTTGCGGTGGCCACGGTGGACGCCGTCGAAATTGCCGATGGCCACCACCGCGCCGGCAAGCGCGCCGGGGTCGATGCCGGCCGCCCCGCCGCGCACGACGTGAAAGATCGGGGCCGCCTTATTCATGCCGTAGCCGGACGGTTGAAATCGGGTCGTTCACGGGACTCAGGCTCATTCTTCACGCCAATTGGAGCTTTTCGCTGCGGCACGGTTACCGCATTGTTAAAAAAGTTCCAAGTTAACGGCTTATTCAAGCACCACTGCTAGCTTGCAGTACTTCAACGCGCCCAACGCGGGGATACGTTATGGCTGTCGACCTGTCGATACCGGTCCTGGTGGTTGATGACTACAACACCATGGTCCGCATCGTCCGCAATCTGCTCAAGCAGCTCGGCTTTGAAAACATTGACGACGCCAATGACGGCTCGGCCGCGCTCTCCAAAATGCGCTTGCGCGAATACGGGCTGGTGATCTCCGACTGGAACATGGAGCCGATGACCGGCTTCGACCTGTTGAAGGCCGTGCGCGCCGACCCGGCGCTGGCGCTGACGCCTTTCATCATGGTGACGGCGGAATCCAAGACCGACAACGTCATCGCCGCCAAGAAGGCGGGCGTGTCGAACTACATCGTCAAGCCGTTCAACGCGCAGACGCTCAAAACCAAGATCGAAGCGGTCTTCCCCGACGCCAATCAACCGGCGGCGTAAAGCTACCACACCAGCCGACGCATCACCGCCTTCGGCATTTCGCCGGCGGCGGCAAACGTCGTGCTGAGCGCCGC
Organism: uncultured Pseudomonadota bacterium; assembly: GCA_963720835.1. Taxonomy (GTDB): domain Bacteria; phylum Pseudomonadota; class Alphaproteobacteria; order Rhizobiales; family Xanthobacteraceae; genus Pseudolabrys. The sequence continues at coordinate 309,529 of CAVRHC010000026.1, forward strand.
GGTGTCGGGCTTTTCACGCCCGCCGAGCTCCTCGGCATGAATGCCTGAGGTGACGAACAGAAAATCGACGCCGAGGCTGCGCGCGCCTTTCAGATCGGTGCGCACGGAATCGCCGATCGCCAGCACCTTGTCGAGCGCGATTGCGCGGCCGGCCGCCGCTTCCGCCTTTTTGAGCGCCATCTCGTAGATCGGCCGATAGGGCTTGCCGGCGTAGAGCACCTCACCGCCCATGGTGGCGTAGAGATCGGCGATGGCGCCGGCGCAATAGACAAGACGCGGGCCCCGTTCCACCACCACGTCGGGGTTGCCGCAGACCATGAACGTGCGCCGCTTCAGCATCGTCTCGAGCTGGGCGCGATAGTCGTCGGGCGTTTCCACCTCGTCGTCGACCGGGCCGGAGCAGACCACATAGTCGGCGCTCTCCAGCGGCGCGAAGCGCACCTTGAGGCCGGCGAAAATCGAACGATCCCGCTCGGGGCCCATATGAAACAGGCTCTGGCCGCGCCGCTCTTCGATCACCGTGCGGGTGACGTCGCCGGATGACACGATGGCGTCGTAGATCTCGCGCGGCGCGTGGAAACGTTCGAGCTGGCGCGCGACACTTTCGCTCGGGCGTGGCGAATTGGTGATCAGAACGACTGTGCCGCCGCGCGCGCGCATGCGCATGAGCGCATCACACGATTGAGAATTGGCTGCGAGACCGTCGTGGACGACACCCCAGATGTCGCACAGCAGGGTGTCGTAGGCGGACGCGAACTCGGAGAAATGCGGGATGAGCGGCGGCAGGGCAACGTTCATAGGCTCTTCTACGTCAATCCGGGGCAGGAGCGAAACTGTCCTGGAACGACGAAACGGTCAGCCGAGGCTGCCGGCGGCCGCGGCAACCATCGGGCTCGGCGCGGCGTCCTCGGACTTGTCCGCCGCGGCGGCAGGCGTGCCCGACTGCAAGGCTTCGGCGCGCACCGGCCGCGGCGGCGAGAACAGGAAGCCCTGGCCGAAGCGCACGTCGTAGTCGAGCAGGTCGACCACCACGCCCTCGCTCTCGATGCGCTCGGCAATCAGGTCGATGCCGGAACGCGCCAGCAGATCGGCGAGGTCTTCCGGGTGGATGTCGGACTTGGCGCCGCTCGTGCGGTCGAGCAAGAGCTTGGCCGGCACCTTGAAAAAGCGGAACCAGTGGTCGGCCAGATCCTTCGGCTCGATGCGCAGGTCGGTGACGTGATCCATGGAGAAGCGGAAGCCGGCCTCGGCGAGCGCGGCCAGGCTTTCCTTTTCGAGCGGCCCGAAATTGCGATAGGCACTCTGGCTGAATTCGAAGGTAAGCGAAGACGCGAGCGCGCGGTTGGCGCTCATGAAATCGAGAAACTGCCTGAACTGGTTCGCGTCGGTCAAAGTCGCCGCGCCGATATTGCAGAACAGCCCGACGTCGCGGCTCTTCAGTTGCAGGCGGCGCAGCACCTGCACGCAGCGGAAGGCGAGCAGGTTGTCGATCTTCGGCACCAGGCCGACGCTGTCGGCGATGTCGATGAAATCGACGGCGGGGACGATCTCGCCGTCGTCCATGCGCAGGCGCGACAGCGCCTCGTAGCAACGCACCTTGCGCTGCGGCAGCGTAACGATCGGCTGCAGATAAAGATCGACGCGGCCGGCATCAACGGATTTGGCGACAAGTTCGGCGATCTCTTCGCGGCTCATGCCCTGGAAGCGGCGGTTGCCGACGGCATCGCTTTCGCTCAGATTGAGCGCGCCATCCGGCAGCAACGCAGCGGCTTTTATGGCGGCAGGCGAAACGGCCGGGGTCAGCGTGTCCGCCTGCTTTTCCAGGACGGTGGCATGCGACGCGACGGTTTCGGCAATCTGGCGCACCAGAATGCCGAGTTCACCGATCTCGCGCTGCAACGGCTCGGTGGCGGTGCGCGCGCGCTCGATGCCTTTGTCGACGCGCGATTCGACGGTCGAGAGCCGGCGCGAAATTTCCACCACCTGGCGGGCGAGGTCGGCGGTGCCGCGCGACAGATCGGCGATCTGGTCGCCAAGTGCCATACGGTCGCGCACGCGGTTGCTGACCGTGTTGTAGAGGATCATGCCGGCGAGCGCCGCTATACCGACGATCGCGGCGGTGCGCGGGTCCATCTTGAAGCCGAGATACAGCACGACGCCGAGCGAAGCGGCGATGAGCACCATGCAGACAGCGATGAAAATGGCGCTGATGCGGACCATGCGTCGTGGGTTCCCGGGCAAACCGGACCGGAACGGCCCTGGCTGCCTGTGGCAGGGCTGATTCGCGCTGCCGGGCCCCAATGTTCATGACCGCGCCGGTCCGCGCAACATCGAAGTCCTGTTATGGTAACGACACATCGGCCCCGACGGATCGGACCAACATGAGGAGCCATGGGATCTGGAATGGGACCTGGAATGCCGGCTATTTCGGCCCCCGGCCGCGCCGGCCCGCTGGCCTGGGTCGCGGCCTCTCCGGGCCGGGCGTTTGCGCTCTTTCTGACGCTGCACGCCACGGTCTGGACCGCGCTGCCGGCGCTGCTCTATCCCAACCTGCCGCTCGACCTGATCGAGGCCCTGATCTACGGGCGCGAATGGCAGCTCGGCTATGACAAGTTGCCGCCGCTGCCGTGGTGGCTGGTCGAGATCGCCCACCAGCTCGCCGGGCGCGATTTTGCCTATTACCTGCTGGCCGAACTCGCCGTCGTGTCGGCCTTCGCCCTCGTCTACGCGGCGGCGCGCCCGCTGGTCGGCGCCGTCGGCGCGCTGGTCGCGGTGCTGATCGTCGACGGCCTGCACTATCTCAACTACACGGCCGCCAAGTTTAACCACGACGTCATTCAGCTTCCGTTCTGGGCGCTCGCCGGCTTTGCCCTGCACCGCGCATTGCGCGGGCGGCGACTGACCGACTGGCTGCTGCTGGGCGTCGCCATCGGGCTGTCGCTGTGGGCGAAATATTTCGTGGTGGTGCTGGCGGCGCCGATGGCGCTGTTCGTTCTGGTCGATCGCGAGGCGCGCAAGGCGCTGGCGACGCCCGGGCCCTATGTGGCGGCCGCCGTGGCGCTGATCACGGCGGCGCCGCATCTCGTCTGGCTGGTGAAGAGCGATTTTCTGCCCTTCGCCTATGCCGAGCACCGCGCGCTGCCGTCGCGCGGCTGGTACGACCATCTCTGGCACCCGCTGCAATTCGCCGGCGGCCAGCTTTTTTTCTTGATCCCGTCGCTGCTGATCGCGGCGCCGCTGTTTTATCCACGGCGCAAGGCGGACGAAGAAGAAGCGCGCTTTAGCGCCGACGCCTTCGACTACCGCATCGTGAGCTGGCTTGCCTTCGGCCCGATCGTGGCGGTGCTGGCGATGGCGGCCGTCAGCGGACGCGGGACGGTGGCGATGTGGGGCTATCCGCTCTGGCTGTTTCTCGGTCTGTGGCTCGTCATGACCGCGCGCCGCACATTCGAGGGATTGCGGCTCGCGCGCATCCTGACGACCTGGGCAATCGTCTTCGCGTGCCTGGCGCTCGCCTTCTTCCTCAATTACGACGTGCTACCGCGCTTCGACCACCGCTACCGCGCGGTGTTTTTCCCCGGTGCAAGCCTGGGTCTCGACGTCTCGCAACGTTTCGAGAAGGCGACCGGCAAACCGATGCGCTACGTCATCGGCTCGATGTGGGACGGCGGCAATGTCGCGCATTATTCGCCGGGCCGGCCGCGCGTGTTAATCGACGGTCAACCTGCGCGCGCGCCGTGGATCGACCTTGCCGACCTCAAACGGCAAGGCGCCGCGGTCGTATGGACCGACAGCGATCCGAAAAAATTGCCGTCGAAGTTCGAGACGATCGCCACGAATGCCGTGGTGCAAACGCCGTTCACGCTGCCCTACCGGCGCGGGCCGGGCAGCGTATCGGTCGGCTGGGCGATCCTGCCGCCCAGCCGGTAAGTACGATTGCTTAAGCCGCGTCGCGCTTTTCGGCCGGCGGTTCGGCTGCTGTCACAGCGTCATCCAGCCGCATCGCGTTGATCAAGTTCTCGACTTCGACGCGCGCGGTCAGATGCGACATGGTCGGCCGCGTGCCGAGCGTCGCCTCGTTGAGATCGTCCATGGCGGTCAGGCCGCGCGGGTAATATTCGCGAAAAACGACGCGGTCGCCCAAGCCGTTGGCGCAGCGGAAATTCAACTTCTGTGAAAGCTCCGCCAGACCTTCCCCCACGATGCGCTTGTTGCGCGTGCGCGTGCCACTGACGCGGTTGCGCAACACGATCCAGTCCGGCGTGACGTGGTCGAGCAGCTGACGCTGGCTGCGCGCCTCATCCACCATCTGGGCGTAGAAGCTGGTGCCGGTGACGCCGAAATTCGTCGGCTCGACGGTGCCCAGCGCGTCGAAATCCACGAAGCTGTCGTTGAGCGGCGTGACCAATGTGTCGGCCATGCTGTGCGCCAGCCGCGTGAGGTAGCTGTCGTGGCCGGGGGTGTCGATGACGATGAAATCGCTGTTTTGCGCCAGTTCCTCGATCGTGTCTTTCAGAACCTTGCTGCCGGCGGCCTGATCGTCGGTCGAAGGAAAATTGACGCGTTCGCCGAGGCTGACGTGCTCGGGAAGCTCAAGTTCGCAACCGACCTGTTGCGCCCAGGCGCGGCGGTTCTCGATGTAATTGGTCAGTGTCTTCTGCCGGGCATCGAGATCGATAGTGGCGACGCGGTGGCCCGCCTTTAAGAGCGCGACAGCGATGTTCATCGCGACGGTCGATTTGCCCGACCCGCCCTTTTCGTTTCCGACCACGATCAGCCGGGCTGCCTGGGTCCGACCTGTAACTGGAATCGCCATGGTTGCCCTCGCAAAATAATTGTTGGGGAAAACGCATTACGACCAGATTGTCTTTGCTTTAGGACTATTAGCCCTGATTCGGATTCGCCCCGTCAACCCGCAATGCCCCGCATGAGCGAAGTTTAATGCGCGCGTGACATCGGTAACACCGCGTCCGCGCGTGTGTAGCCGGCAACCTTGGGGCCCAAACGGCCTCAAACAGCGGGTCAGGCAACCTGTTTGATGATCTTGGCGAGCTTATCGAACAATTCGCCGATCTGGGCCTCGCTGACGATCAGGGGCGGCGACATAGCGAGTGTATCGCCGACAGCGCGGAACATGATGTCGTGCTCGTGGAAGCCGAGCTCCAGCGCTTCCAGGCCGCGTTTGCCGACGCCGTCGGGCTTGCTGGCGAGATCGATGCCGACGGTCAGCCCCACGGGGCGGATATCGAGCACATTCGGCAGACCTTTCAGCCGCATCGCGGCCTCGGCCCAGGGCTTTTCCAGCTTGCGCGCGCGCTCGAACAGGTCTTCGGCGCGGTAGAGATCAAGCGTGGCAAGACCGGCCGCGCAGGCGAGCGGATGCGCCGAATATGTGTAGCCGTGGAACAGTTCGATCAGGTGCTCGGGTCCCTGCATGAAGGCGTCGTAGATGCCCTTGCGGACCACGACGCCGCCCATCGGCACGCTGCCCGACGTAATGCCCTTGGCGAAGGTGATGATGTCGGGCTGAACGCCATAGCGCTCGGCGGCGAAGGCATAGCCCATGCGGCCGAAGCCGGTGATGACTTCGTCGAAGATGAGCAGAATGCCGTGCTTGTCGCAGATGGCGCGCAGCCGCTCGAGATAGCCCTTCGGCGCCGGCAACACGCCGGTCGACGCCGCCAGCGGCTCGACGATGACGGCGGCGATGGTGGAGGCATCGTGCAAACCGACGATGCGGTCGAGCTCGTCGGCCAGATGCGCGCCCCATTCCGGCTCGCCGACCGTGAAGGCCTGCTTCTCGCGATTGTAGGTCATCGGCAGATGATCGACGCCGACCATGAGCGTGCCGAACTGCTTGCGGTTGCCGACGATGCCGCCGACGGCGACACCGCCGAAGCCGACGCCGTGATAGCCGCGCTCGCGGCCGATCAACCGCACGCGCGAACCCTCGCCGCGGACTTTGTGAAAAGCGAGCGCGATCTTGAGCGCGGTGTCGACCGCCTCGGAACCGGAATTGCAGAAGAAGACGTGATCGAGATCGCCGGGCGCCAGCGCGGCGACGCGGCTCGCCAGTTCGAAGGCCTTGGGATGGGCGAACTGAAACGCCGGCGCATAATCGAGCTCGGCGGCCTGGGCCTGGATCGCGGCGACGATCGGGTCGCGGTTGTGGCCGGCATTGGTGCACCAAAGACCTGCGGCGCCGTCGATCAGCCTACGCCCGTCGGCGGCGATGTAGTGCATGTCCTTGGCGCCGGTGACGAACCGCGGCCGCGCCTTGAAGGCGCGGTTGGCCGTGAACGGCATCCAATAGGGCTCGAGGTCGTTGGGGACGGTGGCGCTAACCGGTGTTCTCTGCGCTTGAGCCATGGCTGTCACCTATTTGAGCCGTCATGAGCGAGCGTGACGCTGGGCATCCACGCGCTTGTCCTAACACATAAAGGCCGCGCCGGCCGGCACAAGGCCGGCTTGGATACAGGATTGCTGTCGCGCGCGCGTCTGCTATGTAGGCCGCCAAATGGCCGACAAACCCAAAAAGCCACAGAAGCTCAAAGCCCGCCTGCCGCGCGGCCTCGCCGACCGCGGGCCGGCCGAGATCGCCGCCACGCGCGCGATGGTGGAGACGATCCGCACCGTGTTCGAACGCTACGGCTTCGAGCCGGTGGAGACACCGGCGATCGAATTCACCGACGCGCTCGGCAAGTTCCTGCCCGACCAGGACCGGCCGAACGAAGGCGTGTTCTCGTTTCAGGACGACGACGAGCAGTGGCTGTCGCTGCGCTACGATTTGACCGCGCCGCTGGCGCGCTATGTGGCCGAAAATTACCAGCACCTCGCGCTGCCCTATCGCTCGTATCGCCACGGCTATGTGTACCGCAACGAGAAGCCGGGGCCGGGGCGCTTTCGCCAGTTCATGCAATTTGATGCCGACACAGTTGGCGCTCCGACCATGGCGGCCGATGCCGAGATGTGCATGTTGGCTGCCGACACCATGGAAGCGCTCGGCATCAAGCGCGGCGATTATGTGGTGAAGGTGAACAGTCGGAAGGTGCTTGATGGAATTATGGATTCGATCAAGCTTGGCGGCGAAGAAAATGCGAGCAAGCGTTTGATTGTTTTTCGCGCAATCGACAAGTTGGATCGTCTAGGTCCGGCTGCCGTCCAACAGCTTTTAGGATCAGGCCGCAAAGATGAATCCGGAGATTTCACCAAGGGAGCCGGGCTAAGCGACCTTCAAATCACCCGTATCATTAATTTCACGGGTTGGGGTGAGCATGGATCGGGATCAAAAAGTTTGGCATCTGCGAATGAAGTTACAATCGCAAATTTTGAAACTGCAGTTGAAGGAAGTAATTTAGGCGAGGAAGGTGTAACTGAGCTAAAGGCAATTAGAAAAGTCTTTGCCGCCGCAGGCTACGATGACGGCCGCATAGTTATCGACCCCTCCGTCGTCCGCGGCCTCGAATACTACACCGGCCCGGTCTACGAAGTTGAACTGACCTTCGAAACAAAAGACGACAAAGGCCGGCCCGATCCGCTTCGGCTCGGTCGGCGGCGGCGGGCGTTACGATGGCCTCGTGTCGCGCTTCATGGGCCAGCCGGTGCCGGCGACCGGCTTTTCCATCGGCGTGTCGCGCTTGCAGGCGGCCCTCACGGCACTCGGCAAGCTCGGCGACAAGGCCGCGCGCGGCCCGGTACTGGTCACGGTGTTCGACCGCGAGCGCATCGCCGACTATCAAGCCATGGTCGCATCGTTGCGCAACGCCGGCATCCGCGCCGAGCTCTATCTCGGCAATCCGAAAAACAATCTCGGCCAGCAACTCAAATATGCCGACAAGCGCGGCTCGCCTTGCGCCGTCATCCAGGGCTCGGACGAAAAGGCCAGGGGTGAGGTGCAGATCAAGGATCTCATCCTCGGCGCCGAACTCGCCGGCGCTTCGAGCGAGCGCGAGGACTATTTAAAGCAGCAGGCGCAAGCGCAACTTGTCGTGAAGGAGGCGCAACTGGTTGACGAAGTGCGCAAATTGCTTGCCCGCCACGGGCTTTGAACTCGGGCCCTCCCCTCCTTATCTGACGCTCTCGCCCACGCTATGATGCTGTCCGCCCGGCGCTCTCGCCGGGCTTGCACGTCTTAGGGAACGGGCCCCGCCGGGCTGGACCCTTAAGCCAATGAAGCTCCTCACCGTCCGCCATTCGACCAAATACAGCTACACGCGGCCCGTCAGCTTCGGCCAGCACCGGCTGATGCTGCGCCCGCGCGACAGCCACGACCTGCGGCTGGTCTCGGCCGAACTGACACTGTCGCCGCCCGGCACTGTGCGCTGGATGCACGACGTGTTCGGCAATTCGGTCGCGCTGGTCGACTTCAACGGGCCGGCCGCCAACCTGCACATCGGCTCGACGCTCAAGATCGAGCGCTGGGGCGTCGATGGTCCGTCGTTTCCGGTCGCGCCGGAGGCCGAATATTATCCCTTCATCTATTCGAGCAGCGATCGCGTCGATCTCGGCCGCCTGCTCGAGCAGCATTATCCCGATCCGGACGGCGTGCTGGCGAACTGGGCGAAAAGTTTCGTCACGTCGCGGCCGATGCGCACGCTCGATCTGTTGCAGGCCCTGAACGCCGCGCTCGCGCCCACCATCGTCTATGGCGAACGGCACGAGGTCGGCACGCAATCGCCACCCGAAACGCTGCAAATGCGCACCGGCGCCTGCCGCGACTTCGCGCTGACTTTCATCGAGGCCGCGCGTTATCTCGGCTTCGGCGCGCGCTTCGTCTCCGGCTATCTCTACGATCCGGCACTCGACAAAGGCGCCGCCACCGCGGCGACCGCGGCGACGCACGCCTGGGCGGAAGTCTATCTGCCGGGCGCGGGCTGGATCGAATACGACCCGACCGACGTGCTGATTGCGGGCGACACGCTCATTCGCGTGGCGGTGACGCGCGATCCCTCGCAGGCCATTCCGATTTCGGGAAGCTATACCGGCACCGGCGCCGACTTTCTCGGCATGACGGTCGAGGTCACGGTCACGGCCGAGCAGACGCCCGATCCCGCGCCGCCGGCGCAGCAGGCCTCGTAAAATTCGAGCTGAAGTCTAGAGAGCAACCAAATCGCTGGAGCGGCGCACGCCGTCGGGCAAAGCGAGCGGCTGGCCGAGCATTTGTTCAACCGCATCGAAGCTGTCGAGCAGCGACACGTAGTCGACCAATTTGTTGTCGCGGAACCTCAAGAACTGCGCGATCCGGTAGCTGATGGCATGGCCGGCGTCGCGGCGCTTGGCGGTCAGCTTGCCGAGAACGGCGACGCGGTCGCCATCGATCAACATGGTGTCCGGATTGAACCGGCGTTCGGTGAGGATCGCCCGGATATCGCGCCCGACCAATTTGAGTACGGCGTCCTTGCCGCGATGCTGGCCGCAGAACTGCAAGACATCGACCGGGCCGCTGATGGTCCAGACCACGTTGTCGTCGAGATAGGACGCGAACGTGTCCATGTCGCAGACCGTCAGGGCCTGATAGAACCCCTCGACCACCGCGCGCGGAACCGGCTGCGTCATCGGGTGTCTCTCCAAGCCCGCTAGTAAACGCCGGTTGTATTGAAATTGTCTTACGCGTTTTTTGTTGCAAAGCAGCGAGACCCGCGGCCGGCTAAATTCGTTAACGACAACAGGTATTTGGTAATCCCGCCCGTTAAGCGCGGGCGCGGATCGGCGTCGAATCCTTAAAACGTTCGTGCTAAAGGGCCGCAAATCCCGGCAGCTCCGGCTCTTTGGAACGATGGACGCAACCGTCACAAACCAGACGAAAGGCCCCGACGAACGCGCGCAGGCGCTGGTCGCCTCCTATGAGCGCGCCGGCTACACGCGCGTGACGCCGGCCTTCCTGCAGCCGGCCGAGCCGTTCCTCGATCTCTCGGGCGAGGACATCCGCAAGCGCATGTATCTGACCACCGCGCCGAGCGGTGAGGAATACTGTCTGCGTCCGGACCTGACCATTCCGGTCTCGCGCGACTATCTCGCCTCGCCGCTCGCCGGCAAGCCGGCCGGCTTCTGTTATTTCGGCACGGTGTTCCGCCACAGCGACGACGGCCCCGGCGAATTCGCACAGGCCGGCATCGAGTCCTTCGGCCGCACCGACGCCGCCGCGGCCGACGCCGAAATGTTGGCGCTCGGGCTGGAAGCGACCGCGCATTATGGTTTGCCGGCACCCGACATCCGCATTGGCGATGTTGCGCTGTTCACCAGTCTCATCGCCGGCCTCGATCTGCCGCCGGCCTGGAAGCGCCGCCTGGTCAAGGATTTCAATCGCAAAGCCAACCTGGCGCAGGACCTCGACCGGCTTGTGCTCGGCGGCAACAACCAGCACCCGGAATATCAGGGCGTGTTGGCCGCACTGGCCGGTTCCGATCCCAAAGGCGCGCATGCACTTGTCACCGACCTGTTGTCGATCGCCGGCATCACCGCGGTCGGCGGCCGCTCGGTCGGCGAGATTGCCGACCGCTTTCTCGAACAGTCGGCGCTCGGCGCCAGCGCCAAGCTGCCACAAGACGTGCGCGCGCTGATCGAGCGTTTCCTCGCCATCGCCGGCGATCCCGACGAAGCGGCGGCCGATCTGCGCGCGCTCGCCGCCGACGGCAACATGGCGGACGCCATGGCCGTCGCGCTCGATCTGTTCGAAAGCCGCGCCGGATTTCTTGGCCGCGCGTGGCATCGACTTGAAGCGCGTGACCTTCTCCACCGCCTTCGGGCGCGGCTTCGACTACTACACCGGCTTTGTCTTCGAACTCACCGATCCTTCACGCACTGGCGATCCGCTGGTGGCGGGCGGGCGCTATGACGGCCTGCTGACGCGGCTCGGCGCCACCGAGCCAATTCCGGCGGTCGGGCTGGCCGCCTGGATCGAGCGGCTCGCCGTCTATGGAGATGCCGCATGAGCGCACCGCTGGTGCTGGCCGTGCCGGCCAAAGGCCGGTTGCAGGAGAACGCCGAGACGTTCTTCGCGCGCTCAGGCCTCGCGCTGATCAAACCGCGCGGCGCGCGCGAATATCGCGGCACCATCGCCGGTCTCGACGGCGTCGAGGTCGCGTATTTGTCGGCGTCCGAGATCACGAGCCAGCTTGCGCAAGGCGCAGCCCATCTCGGCGTCACCGGCGAGGATTTGGTGCGCGAGATGATCCCCGATGCTGAGGCCAAGGTCGTGCTGATCGAAGGGCTCGGTTTCGGTTCCGCCAATGTGGTGGTGGCGGTGCCGCAGGCCTGGATCGACGTTCGTACCATGGCGGACCTCGACGACGTCGCCACCTCCTTTCGCCACACCCATGACCACAAGCTGCGGGTGGCGACGAAGTACGTGAATCTGACGCGCGGCTTCTTTTCCAAGCACGGCATCACCGACTACCGCATCGTCGAAAGCTCGGGCGCGACCGAAGGCGCGCCGGCCGCCGGCACCGCGGAATTGATCGTCGACATCACGACCACCGGCACGACGCTCGCCGCCAACGCGCTGAAGGTTTTGGAGGACGGCACCATTTTGCGCTCGCAGGCCAATCTGGTCGCGGCGCGCGCGGCCAATTGGGACAGCGCGACACGCGAACTTGCCCGCGTCATCCTCGATCGTATCGCGGCGCAGGCGCGAGCGCGGGCTTTCCGTGAGGTGCGCGCACGCTTCGCCGCCTGCGACGCCAAACTGGTCGACAATGCCAAGGAAAAATTTGGCATCACCACGCCGTTCGGCGGGCCGACCTCGTCGGGCATGCTGACGCTGCACTGCCCGCCCGAGCAGGTCTATGCGCTGACGAGTTTCCTGCGCGATGCCGGGGCCGAGGCGGTGGCCGTGGCCGATCTCGATTACGTCTTCTCGCGCGACAATCCGCTCTACGCCAAATTGGAAGCCGGGCTTTAGGGGCCCGCATCCTCGCCCGGCTTACGCTCGCGAAACACCAGGAAGTGCGAGAGCGAGAAATTGACCACGAAACTGACCGCGATCGCCGCGACCTTTGCGGCCCAGGCCGGGATATGCGCCAACTCGACCAGACACCAGACCGTGCCGGTATTGGCGAAAAAACCTAAGACCTGCGACAGCGCAAAGCCGAGATAGTGTTTGAACGCCAGACGGCGGCCGGATTCCGCCGCGAACGTGATGGTCGAATTCATCACATAGGAGCCGGTGACGGCGACCAGCCAGGCAAGCGTATTGGCCGCGATGATGGGCAATTGAAGATAATAGTAGGCAAACGAAAAGACGCCGAAATCGACGAATGAATTGACCACGCCGACCAGCGCAAAGCTGATGGCCTTGAGCGCGACGGCACGCTCGGTCCAGGCATCGTTGAGACGGTCGAGAAGGGATTTCGCCGGAATCATCGCCGGCCCGCATAGCATTTTCGGCCTCTCGCGCCGAGGCCCTTTTAGCGAGGCGCGACAGACCCCATTTGGGTGCGCTATAGATCGCGTGGGAGGAGCGCAGGCTCAAGCACAATGGCGGCGAAATCGAACAAATCGAGCAACCGAACGGCATCGGCCGCGCCGGATCTGTCCATCGTGGTCCCCCTCTTCAACGAGGCCAAGGGGCTCGTCTATCTGCACGAGCGCATCGTCGCGGTGGCGCAGAAACTCAAGGCCGAACGCAACCTGACCGTGGAAGTTGTCTATATCGACGACGGCAGCCGCGACGACACCAGCGCCGTCGCCAACAGCCTCCCCGCCGGCCCGGTCGATATCCAGGTGGTGACGCTCTCGCGCAATTTCGGCAAGGAGGCGGCGTTGCTTGCCGGGCTCGATCACGCCCGCCTCGGCGCCGTGCTGTTCATCGACGGCGACGGCCAGCATCCGCCGGCGCTGATCGAAACGCTGGTGTCGCGCTGGCTCGACGACGGCTATGACGTCGTCTTCACCGCCAAGGCGCACCGCGAAAACGAGCCATGGCTGCGCCGCACCGGCGTGCATTGGTTCTACGCGCTGATCAACTGGGGCCAGCGCCAGAAAATTCCCGAAGACGCCGGCGACTTCCGTCTGCTGTCGCCGCGCGCAGCGGCGGCGCTGCGGCAGATGCCCGAGCGCAACCGCTTCTTCAAAGGCATATCGAGCTGGATCGGTTTCCGCCAAGTGCGCGTCGACTACGAGCCGGCGCCGCGCGCGCATGGCGCCACCACGTGGAATGTGTGGAGCCTGATCGGTTTCTCGATCGAAGGTCTTACTTCCTTCACCGTTGCGCCGCTGCGGCTTGCCAGCCTGCTCGGCCTGCTGCTGGCGGCCGTCGCGTTGCTGTTCGGCATCTGGATCCTGTTACAGACCTTGCTGTTCGGCCAGGACGTGCCCGGCTATCCATCCTTGGTGGTCGGCCTGATGGTGCTGGGCGGCGTGCAGCTCGTGATGATCGGGATTCTCGGCGAATACATCGGCAAGCTTCTGTCCGAGATCAAACGGCGCCCGGTCTATTTCGTCGCCGAGCATGCCACCAAGTCGGCGGTCGGCACCGTCAAGGAGACGGCGAAGCCGCGCGCGGCCGCTTCGCGCGCCGCCGAGTGAACGCGGTCGCAAGCCGTGCGTACCGCACCACGATCCATCTGGCTGTGCGCCGACGACTACGGCATTTCGCCCGGCGTCAATGACGCAATCCGCCAGCTCATCCTAAACGGCCGTCTCAACGCCACCTCGGTGATGATGGCGGCGCCGCACTTGAGCCCGGACGACGCCGACAGCCTCGAAATGCTCAATTCGGGGAAAAAGCGTGCGGCCATCGGCCTGCACGTCACCTTGACCGCGCCGTTCAAGCCGATGAGCGAAGACTTTGCGCCCGTTCGCAACGGCGCATTCCTGCCGCACCCGGAGCTCATGCGCGCGGCTATGGCGCGGCGGCTACAGCCGGAGCGGCTCACAATCGAGATCGCCACGCAACTGCGCGCCTTTGCCGATGCCTTCGGCCACCTGCCCGATTTTCTCGACGGCCATCAGCACGTGCATCTGTTGCCGCAGGTGCGCGATGCCTTTCTGAAAGTCGTGGCGGAGACGGCACCCACAGCCTGGGTACGCCAATGCAGCCGCGCGCGTTCGGCGCGCCGCCTGCGCGACCGCAAGGCGCTGGCGCTCGATGTCTTGAGCATCGGCCTCAAGCGCAAGTCGACCCGCCACGGCATCGCGACCAATCCGGCGTTTGCCGGCGCCTATGACTTCAACACCAAGACCGGCTTTGCCGAGATTTTCCCACGCTTCCTGGCGGGGCTGCCCGCGGACGGGCTCATCATGTGCCATCCGGGCTTCGTCGATGCGGAACTGGAACGCCTCGATTCGCTTACAACCCAGCGCGAGCGGGAGTTCGCCTATTTCAATTCGGATGAGTTTTCGCAAACACTCGCCGCGCACGGCTTTGCATTGGCAAAGCCGGCCGAGTAACGGCATCTTTGCTGCCCACGATTTTCTTGCACATGATTTTTCCCGAAAACCGGTATCCGCTTTTCGGCATTACGCGCTAGAGCACTTTCACTTTACTGCCGACCGTGACCCGATCGTAGAGATCGATGACGTCGGCGTTGCGCATGCGGATGCAACCGGACGACACGTTGTGGCCAATGGTCCATGGCTCGTTCGATCCGTGGATGCGGTAGAGCGTGGAGCCGAGATAGAGCGCGCGTGCCCCCAGCGGATTGTTGGGCCCGCCCGACATGCGGCGCGGCAGATAAGGCTGGCGCTCGAGCATTTCCTTTGGTGGCACCCAGTCCGGCCATTCTTTCTTGGCCGAAATCTCGTGTGTCCCCGACCAGGTAAACCCGGGACGGCCGACGCCGATGCCGTAGCGCATCGCCTTGCCGTCTCCCTCGACCAAATAGAGGAAATGGTTCGGCGTATCGATGACGATGGTGCCGGGTGCTTCTTTTCCGTCGTAGTTGACCTCCTGGCGCGCAAAGCGCGGGTCCATGCGGAAGTTCCGCCGCTGCTCCATCGGCGGATTGATCATGGCGGGCGCATTGGCATAGGCCCGCCGCTGCGTCCCATAGGGATAGAGGTTCGGTGGGGGCGCCGCGACTTGCGGGCCGCGATCGCCGAAAAGGTATTCGATGAAGCCGCCGCCGAGATTGGATCGCGGCTGTCCGTAGGCCTGCGCCGCCACGACCATCGGTGGCGTCTGCGGCATGGCGCGCCGCGGGCCGGCGAGCGCTACGGACTGGGCCGACAGAGCAAGAGCAACAAGGACGAAAACACAGGAACGCTGCATCGGAGACTCACGACAAACGCATTTACTGGACGCGACTGAGTACAGGCTGAAACCAACACCGATTGGTAAACCATGCCGCGCACGGCGCCGTTTTGTCGGGATCGAACCCGCGGTTCGTCGCATTAGCGTTTATTTTGCGTAAAACGCGCGCGACCATGGTAAACACCTCGTTTCTTTTTCAGCGACGCGCGTTTCGGCACGCAACCCAGCGTTAATCGCCGCCGCGATACAAATACTGGGCTGGGGTTCGAAGGGGGCGTGGGCGTGCAGCGCAGGGTTTTCCGGGTCGAGCAGATGTTTGCCGTTCATCGCAGGGCGGCGCCGAACGGCGCGCTCGTCGAGCGGCGCGACGACGATGCCGAAATCGACGCATACGAACTCGAACGAGAGCTTGTCCTGTTGCGCGAAATGCTTGCGCGGAACAAACAGGATCTCGCAGCGCTGTTCGGCCGGCACCAGGACCGCCGCATGGTGCGCGCGGCCGGCGAACTCGGCGCCGCCGTCGATGCCATGGAACAGGCCACGCAAGCGATCCTGCATGCGACCGAAACCATCGACGACAACGCGCGCTCACTTGGCTCCGCGCTCAAGCATAAGCACGAAGCCGAGCTTGCCCAGGATATTCAGGACCACGCGGTAAAGATCTTCGAAGCATGCAACTTCCAAGATCTCGCCGGCCAGCGCATCGGCAACGTTCTCAAGACACTGGCCATGGTCGAAGACCAGATTGCCGGCATGCTTGAACGCTGCAAACACATCCACGGCCCCTCCGAGGCGTCCGCAAAAGCATCGGCCGCAGGCGCCCGCTTGATCAACGGGCCCAGACTCGACGGCGATTCCGGTCACGCCGACCAGAACGCCATCGACGCCCTGTTCGATTAGGTCACGTGTTCACCGCCTAGACCGGCCGGCGGATCACCAGAAAGCAAGCAAGCGCGATCGTCGCGAAAGCGGCCGCCAGCGCGAGCGCCGCCGGATCGGAGGCGCGATCGATCACAAAGGCCATGACCAGCGGCGCCGCCGCCTGCATCATGAGCCAGGGAAACGCGAGCCGGCCCATCAGGCGGCCATAGCCTGAGGCACCGAACAGCGCGAGCGGCACCGCGCCGCGGGTGATGGTCACCAGACCGTTGGCGCCGCCAAACATCAACGCGAAGGCCGCAGCCGTCGCCGTCGAGATGCCGAACACCGCGAGCATGACAAAGCTGATGAGCAGCGCCGACAGCGCAAAGCGCACGACCCAGAGCGGATGCAGGTCGCGGCCGAAGGCAAACTCGATGAGGCGGGCGCCGACCTGCGCGGGCCCAAACAACGCGCCGATGAACACGACCTCGTCGGCATTAATGCCGGAGCGCGTAAAGATCGCCAACAGATGCGCCGACATGCCGGACGGCACGAAGGCGTAGGACGCAAACGCCGCCGCCACCAGAACGAAGGCGAGCCCGCGCGCCGGCAACACGCGTGTGGGCGCCGGCGCGCCGGCTTGCGGTGGCGCGCCGGTCTCGATCTCGGCGCGGCTGCGCGGCAAAACGAACGCATGCAACGGCGCCGCCACAAAAGCGAGCAGCGCGGCATAGACGAGATAGGTTCCCTGCCAACCCAAGCCTGCGATCAGGAAGTGCGTGGCCGGCCAGCTCACGGTCGAGGCGAAGCCGCCGGCGAGCGTCAGCGCCGTGATCGGGCGGCGCGCCGCCGCGCCAAAGATGCGGCCGAGGCTGCCAAAGGCGGCGTCATAGAGGTTCGCCGCCATGGCGACGCCGAGCACGGTCCACACCGCGAGATAAGCGACCGGGTTGGACGCGCGGACGATGAGCAGAAGGCCAAGCGCTCCGATCAGCGAACCGACGCCCATGACCACATGGCCGCCGAAGCGATCGATGGCACGGCCAACTAAGGGCGAGGTCAGCCCGGCGACCAAAAGCCCCACCGAGAAGCCGCCCATGGCGAATGACATCGACCAGCCATGCTCGGCCGCGATCATCGGAACGATCAGAACCGGCGTGTAGAATATCGTGCCCCACGACAAAATCTGGGTCACACCGAGGACCGGCACCGCGCGCCATGGGCCCTCGAAAAAATCGCGCACCGCCATCATGGGCAGCCGCTCACTGGCATGAGACGTCTCTTACTGCCGCTGGATAGGCGGCTGCACCGGCTTCGGCGCCGCCGCCGCGGGCGCCGGTTTGGGTTTCGGCTTGGCTCTTCGCTTCGTTGGCGTGTGGCGTTCCGCGCCGCAGCGGACATAGACCATGGTGCCGTAGCGGCCCTGCACCTCCGGGTCCACCCAGCGCAGGATCAAGACGCGTTTGTCGAACGAAACGACTTCGCGATCCTGCATGCTGCCGGGCGGCTCGTCTTTCGGACCGACATAGGTCTTGCCGCCGGGTGCCCCTTTGAGCGCCAGTTCGCTGGCCTGCGACTGGTCCGCCAGATGCATCATGACGCCACCGGTCGGCCCCAGCGCGATGACGTAAGGATTGCGGCATTGGTTGGCGGCAGCTTTGACCGTGCGCTCGCGATCGGCATCGTTATGATAGGCGGTCAGACCCCAGCGCCCGACGATTTCCTGCGGCGGAAAGGCAGGCGGCAGGGTCGGCACGACCATCTGCTGCGGCTGTTCGGGCGCCTGCGTTGGGGTGGTGGCGCAGCCGGCCAATAGCAGGCCGGCCGCCGCAATTAGGACGATTCCGAGGCTGAATCGGCGGGATGGATGCATTCGTGCTCCGGCGGCGCGGGAAGATAACTTTGCGGGGCATTGGTCGGCAGTGCAAGCACTGAACGGCGGGAATTTCGCACGATCATCTTAACGCTCGGTGGCGTCAGCTCTGGCATCGCCCGTTCGCGCGCTTGACACACTTGGCGGGAGGCCATATGTCCCCGGCAGTCTTTGGCACTCCCATTCGATGAGTGCTAAGGGTCTATAAAATCGAGAGTTTCTGCAAAAAACCGCGCGGGAAGCGCCGACGAGGATCCCATGGCTAAAACCAAATTCCGTCCCCTGCACGACCGCGTGGTCGTGCGCCGCATCGAGGCAAGTGAAAAGACCAAGGGCGGCATCATCATCCCCGACACCGCCCAGGAAAAGCCGCAGGAGGGCGAGGTCATCGCGGTCGGCCCCGGCGGGCGCGACGAGAGCGGCAAGCTGACCCCGATCGACATCAAGGCCGGCGACCGCGTGCTGTTCGGCAAGTGGTCGGGTACCGAAGTGAAGCTGGACGGCGAGGACCTTCTGATCATGAAGGAGTTCGACATCATGGGCGTCATCGCCTGAGGCCCCGCTTCTCGTCCTTTGAAGCGCCGCGCTTTGCGCGGCTCTGCGGGATGAGGATCAAAGTAAAACCCAATCGGAGCAAATTGAAATGTCTGCCAAGGAAGTGAAATTTTCCGGCGACGCGCGCGACCGCATGCTGCGCGGCGTCGACGTGCTCGCCAATGCCGTGAAGGTCACGCTCGGCCCGAAAGGCCGCAACGTCGTGCTCGACAAGGCCTATGGCGCCCCGCGCATCACCAAGGACGGCGTCACCGTCGCCAAGGAAATCGAGCTCGAAGACAAGTTCGAGAACATGGGCGCGCAGATGGTGCGCGAAGTCGCCCAGAAGACCAACGACCTCGCCGGCGACGGTACCACCACCGCCACCGTGCTTGCGCAGTCAATCGTCAAGGAAGGCGCCAAGTCGGTGGCCGCCGGCATGAACCCGATGGACCTCAAGCGTGGCATCGACATCGCCGTCGCTGCTGTCGTCAAGGACATCGGGAAGCGCGCCAAGCCCGTGTCTTCCTCCTCTGAGGTCGCGCAGGTCGGCACCATTTCGTCGAACGGTGATGACAAGATCGGCAAAATGATCGCGCAAGCGATGCAGAAGGTCGGCAATGAAGGCGTCATCACGGTCGAGGAGGCAAAGGCCTTGGACACCGAGGTCGATATCGTCGAGGGCATGCAGTTCGACCGCGGCTACATCTCGCCCTATTTCATCACCAACGCCGAGAAGATGATCGCCGAGCTCGATGACGCCTACATTCTCCTGCACGAGAAGAAGCTCACCGGCCTGCAGTCGATGCTTCCCGTTCTGGAAGCGGTGGTGCAGTCCGGCAAGCCGCTCGTCATCATCGCCGAAGACGTCGAGGGCGAAGCGATCGCGACGCTCGTCGTCAATAAGCTGCGCGGCGGCCTGAAAGTCGCGGCCGTCAAGGCGCCCGGCTTCGGCGACCGCCGCAAGGCCATGCTGGAAGATATCGCCATCCTGACCGGCGGCCAGCTCATCTCCGAAGACCTCGGCATCAAGCTGGAAAACGTGACCCTGCAGATGCTCGGCCGCGCCAAGCGCGTGATCATCGAGAAAGAGAAGAGCACGATCGTCAACGGTGCCGGCAAGAAAGCCGACATCGAGGCACGCTGCGGCCAGATCAAGGCGCAGATCGAAGAGACCACTTCCGACTACGACAAGGAGAAGCTGCAGGAGCGGCTGGCGAAGCTCGCCGGCGGCGTTGCGGTGATCCGCGTCGGCGGCGCCACCGAGATCGAGGTGAAGGAAAAGAAGGACCGCGTCGAGGACGCGCTCAACGCCACCCGCGCCGCGGTCGAAGAAGGCATCGTGCCGGGCGGCGGCGTCGCGCTGCTGCGCGCCAAGAAGGCGGTCGGCCGCATCAAGGACGACAACCCTGACGTCCAGGCCGGCATCAACATCGTGCTCAAGGCGCTGGAAGCCCCGATCCGTCAGATTGCCGAGAACGCCGGTGTGGAAGGCTCGATCGTGGTCGGCAAGATCATGGACGAAAACTCGGAAACTTATGGCTTCGACGCCCAGACCGAGAAATACGTCGACATGATCAAGGCCGGCATCGTCGATCCGGCCAAGGTGGTGCGCACCGCGCTGCAAGACGCAGGCTCGGTGGCGGGCTTGCTCGTCACCACCGAGGCGATGGTTGCCGAGTTGCCAAAACCGGAAGCGGCGCCGGCGATGCCGGGAGGCGGCATGGGTGGCATGGGCGGCATGATGTAAGCCGCCGTAGGCACATGGCATAACAAACAAGGGCGCGGCTTCGGCCGCGCCCTTTGTCTTTGCTGCGCCACGACGCATCCGATGCAACCCAGCACCGTACTCGCGCGTTGGAACTCCTATGGCTTCACCGAAAAGCAAGCGCGTGGTCTATGCGGCGGCGGCCGGCAACACGCTGATCGCGATCACCAAATTCGTCGCAGCCGCCTACACCGGTTCCTCGGCAATGCTCAGCGAAGCGGTCCATTCGGTCGCCGATACCGGAAATCAGCTCCTGCTGCTCTACGGCATGCACCGCGCCAAGCAGCCGCCCGATGCGCGCCATCCGCTCGGCTACGGCCGTGAACTCTATTTCTGGAGCTTCATCGTCGCACTCATCATGTTTACGCTCGGCGCCGGCGTTGCGCTCTACGAAGGCGTGCAGCACATCCTCGAACCGACCGAGGTCGACGGACCCAATCCTCAACTACATCGTGCTGGCCTTCGCCTTCGTCTTCGAAGGCGGGAGCTGGGCCATCGCATTGCGCGAATTTCGTCGTGCCAAAGGTGACATGGGCTATTTCGAAGCGGTGCGGCGGAGCAAGGATCCGCCGACCTTCATCGTCCTTTTCGAGGACAGCGCGGCTCTGCTCGGTATTCTAATCGCTTTCGCAGGTACGTTCGCCGCCCAACGGCTGGATATGCCGGCGCTCGATGGTGTCGCCTCGCTCGGGATCAGCCTGATCCTCGGACTCACGGCCATCGCGCTGGCGCGAGAGAGCAAAGGCTTGTTGATCGGCGAGCCGGCGAGTCAAGCCGTACGCGAGTCCATCCTTGCCATTGTTGGCCGAATACCCGAAATCGAACGCGGTTGGATCATATTCACGGTGCATATGTCGCCGGATCAGGTGGTTGTTGGGCTCGCGGTCGAGTTTCGCGATCAGCTGACCACGTCGGGGATCGAGCAGGCCACGCTAGAGCTCGAGCGCGACATCCATGACGCTCATCCGGAAGTCATTGCGGTGTTCGTAAAGCCGCAGACGACGGACGGCCAACGCGCTAATCCTTTCGGCCGCACAACCGGTGCGCGCCGCAGGTTCAATGCGTTGACACACGGAAAGGCAACACCGTCGGCCCGCTAAGCGTCACCTTGTCGCCCCTGGCCCGCCACTCGGTCACCTGCGCGAGTGCGTTGAGCGTTTCCTGGTCCGCCAGCATGCGCTCGGGCGTGCACTGGCCGTCGATCATGTAGCGCGGCATCGTGTCGGGCAACGGCGCAGGTTCGATGCGGATCGAGCGGTCCGCGAGTTCGACCTGGCCGCTGACGGTCTGGCACCACAGGTCGATGCGCGCCCGTCCGCTGGTGGAAATCGAGAGCACCGGCACACGCTTGATCGGCGGCAGGGGCCGGACGTCAAGAATGAGCTCCTGGTCGAAGGGAAACACGTCGGCAGCCCGGTTCGGTGCGGCAAGGCCAAGCATGAGCAACGCGGCCACGCCGAAGACAACGGCAAAGCGGCCTGGGGCCAGGTGAAAATCGACCATGATGTTCTCCGAACAGGCAGCCGCGGCCGCGACGCCTTGGACATGGTGGAAATGCCGCCCCTGGCGCGGCGCGTCAAGAGGTCACAATGTTGTGTGGAATACGCCATTTAGAACGATACTAACATGACACGACATCGGGAGCCGCGCCCATGGACCAACGCATCATCGATCTCTACGACGACTTCACCCACAGCGTCATCAGCCGGCGCGCATTCCTCGATCGCCTGGCGCAGATCACCGGCTCCACCGCGGCCGCATTGGCGATGCTGCCGCTCTTGCAAAACGATTATGCGCGTGCGGCGATCGTTGCACCGGATGATGCAAGGCTTGCCATCGACACGGTGTCCTACGACGCCGGCGGTACGAAGATCAGCGGCTACTTGGCGCGGCCGAAAGAAAAAGGCAAACGGCCGGCCGTCCTCGTCATCCACGAAAATCGCGGACTTAATCCTCACATCCAGGATGTGGCGCGGCGCCTCGCGCTCGCAGGCTTCCTCGCCTATGCCGTAGACCTGTTATCACCGCTCGGCGGCACGCCGACCGACGAAGACAAGGCGCGCGACATGATCGGCACGCTCAACGCCGGCCAAACCGCGCAACGCCTGGCGGCGGCCGTGCCATTTCTGGAACATCACGCCGAATCAACCGGCAAGGTCGGTGCCGTTGGCTTCTGCTGGGGCGGTGGAATGGTCAACCGTCTGGCGGTGCTGTCACCCGACTTGAAAGCCGCCGTCGCCTACTACGGCGTCCAGCCGCCCGCCGACGCGGTGAAATCGATCCACGCCGCCTTGCTTCTGCACTATGCCGGTCTCGACCAGCGCGTGAACGCCGGCGTCGCAGCCTATGAGGCGGCGCTGAAAGCCGCCGGCAAGCGCTTCACCGTCTTCATCTATCCGAACGTCAATCACGCCTTCAACAACGACACCTCGAGCCGCTACGACAAGGCGGCGGCGGATTTGGCATGGAGCCGCACCATCGCGTTTTTCAAAACCGAGCTTGCATAAGGCACTGTTGGCCGATTGCGGCCGGCGCGGCGCCGTGGTTTAATTGCTCAACGCCTCGCGCAAGAAGCGAACAAAGCAAATGGGTGGAACGCCGTGGTCAATATCTTAGCCAATATTTTCGGTGCAGCCGGCGCTATCGTCTTCATCGGCTATTTTGCCTACAAGGTGGACGAGCCGCCGCTCATCATCATCGTCGTGCTTTGTCTCGCCCTGATGGTCTATTCGTTCTACGACGACATGCGTAACGATCGCACCATCGCGCGCTTTCATATGGAAAACGAGAACAAAATTTAACAAGTCCGGTGCCCGCACTCGCGTTGGATTTTCAAGTCGGGGCTGGCGCACTTACGCCTGCGCGGCCACTGTCTCCATCAACCAATTGGCCGTCCGCAACAGGCGGCCGTCATTGCCCCGCATGCCCACGAGCTGAACGCCGATCGGCAAGCCGCTTGATCCGCTGAGCAGCGGCAACGAGATCGCAGGCGTCCCGAGCAACGTCCAGGGCGTGCAGAAAGCCGGGTTCCCCGTCGTCTCGAAAGACGGCGCTTCGCCCGGCGCCGACGGCGTCAGAATTGCGTCGTAGCGCGTGAAGATTTCTTCGAGCATGATGTTCAGCAGCGGGATGCGCGCCACCGCACGAATATAATCGCCGGCGGCCACTTGCTGGCCGTGCTCGATGATGCCGCGCAGGCGCGGACTAAGCTGGTCGCGGCCTTTCTCGTATTCCGGCGCGAAATTCACCGCGACTTCGGCGTCCTGGATAGTGCGGTGCAGGTCGACGGCATTCTCAAAAGCCGATGACAGTTCGACCTCATCGACGCTATCGCCGAGCATATCGATGAGTTCGGCAAAGGCCTCTTCCAGATCGGGTTCGGCGTATTGCCAGGCCGGTGTTTTGGCGAAGGCAAGCTTCGGCGGCAGTGGCGGTTCCTCGGCGGCCATAACGCTGAGCCGCGGGCGCGACTGCGGACGCATATCCTCGTCACCCGAGTCGTATGCCATCAGAATCTCGGCCAGCATGGCCGCGTCGGCGACGCTGCCGGCAAAGACGCCGATATGATCGAGCGTGCGCGACAGCGGCAACACGCCTTTACGCGAGATCAAGCCGTGCGTCGGCTTGTAGCCGACGACACCACAAAACGAGGCAGGGCGGATGACCGAGCCGTTGGTTTGCGTCCCGATGGCAAGCGGAACCATGCCGGACGCAACCGCGGCCGCCGAACCGCTCGACGAACCGCCCGGCGTGCGCTCGGGATTGTGCGGATTGCGCGTTTTGCCGGGCGTGAACAGCGCCATTTCCGTGGTCACCGTCTTGCCCATGATCACGGCGCCGGCCTCGCGCAGCAACGCGACCGCGGTTGCATCGCGCAGCGGCTGGCGGCCCGCATGCAGCACCGTGCCGTCCTCGGTCGGCATGTCGTTGGTGTCGAAAAGGTCCTTCACCCCGATGGGAATGCCGTGCAGCGGACCGACCGGACGGCCGGCGGCGCGCGCTTCGTCGAGCGCACGCGCCTGCGCGCGGACGTGATCGGGATCGAGGAACGTCCAGGCCTCGATCTTGGGGTCGACGTCCGCGATACGGGCAAGACAGGATTCCGCCACGTCCACTGCGGTGACGACGCCGTCGCGCAAGGCGGCGATCGTATCCGACAGTGTCGACGGGCCTTCAGTCACAATCCAACTTCCTTCGCCTCACCGGCGGCCTACCTCGCCGCCGGTCGGCATGTTCGCGCAACTACAGTCACTTTGAATACAACAGATTCGGCAGCCAGAGCGCGGTTTGCGGGAAAACGTAGAGCAGCGCCATGGTGATGAAAACCATGAACACGAATGGCAGCGCGCCCCCGAAAATCTGCGTCAGGCGCACCTGTGGCGGCGCGACGCCTTTGAGATAATAGGCAGCCATCGCCATCGGCGGTGTGTTGAACGACGTCTGGATGTTGAGCGCCACCAGAATGCCGAACACGATCGGATCGACGTTGAAAAATTTCAGCAGCGGCAGGAAGATCGGCACGAAGATGATGATAATTTCGGTCCATTCCAGCGGCCAGCCGAGCAGGAAGATGATGAACTGGGTCAGCAGCAGGAACTCGACCCGGTTCATGTTCAGGCCTTTGATCAGCTCCTCGACGAGATGTTGGCCGCCGAGATAGGCGAAGACCGACGCGAAGGTCCAGGAGCCTACGAACAGGTACGTGACCATCGCCGAGGTGCGCGCCGTGAGGTAGACCGCCTCCTTCAGGCGCGTGAAGTCGAGTTCGCGATAGGCGGCGGCCAGCACTAGGCTGCCGAAGGAGCCGACGGCAGCCGCCTCGGTCGGCGTCGCCAAGCCCATCAGGATGGCGCCGAGCACCGACATGATCAGCACCGCCAGC
Organism: uncultured Pseudomonadota bacterium; assembly: GCA_963720835.1. Lineage (GTDB taxonomy): Bacteria > Pseudomonadota > Alphaproteobacteria > Rhizobiales > Xanthobacteraceae > Pseudolabrys. The sequence goes on from CAVRHC010000026.1 coordinate 334,637, forward strand.
GGAAAGAACGACGTCAGCAGCGCCCAGAGAACTTCAAGGAAAGGCACCTTGCCCTGGTCCTCTGGCAGCGGCGGGGCGAGCTTCGGATTGATGATCGCGCGCACGATCACATAGGCGATGTAGAAACCTGCCAGGATGAAGCCCGGCACAAAGGCGCCGGCATAAAGCTTGACCACCGACTCGCCGGCCGTGGCGGCGTATAGAATCAACAGAATGCTGGGTGGGATCATGATGCCGAGGCAGCCGCCCGCGCAGATCACGCCGGCCGCAAGCTTCGTGTCGTAACCGGCCTTGAGCATGGCCGGAAGGGCAAGCAATCCCATCAGTGTCACCACCGCGCCGACAATGCCGGTCGCGGTGGCAAAGAGCGCGCAGGTGATCAGCGTCGCGACCGCAAGCGAGCCCGGGATGCGACGGGCCGCAATCTGGATCGAGTAGAACAAGCGATCGAGAATGTTGGCGCGCTCGACCACATAGCCCATGAACAAGAACAAGGGTACGGCGGTGAGCGTGTCGTTGCTCAGAATACTGAAGGTGTTCTGAACGAGCAGATCGAAAATTCGATTGTCGAATATGTGAGTGTACCAATCCGGCGGCGCATAGGCGTAATAGCCGAAGAACACGGCCATGCCCATCAAGGTGAAGACGATCGGAAACCCAAGCAGAACCGTAATGATGAACAGGCTGATCATCATCAGCCCGACTTCTCCCCCGCTCATGGCCGCGTCTCCCCGGTTGCGGCCGCGCCAAGATCATGAGGATGCTCGGCGGCGTATTCACGCTCGTGCAAGATCGCGGTTTCGAGTTCCTCGACGTCCTGGGCCCGTTGCGGCCATTGGCCGGTGCGCATGCAGAGGATGCAGCGGAACACCTCCGCCAACCCCTGTAGCAGCAGCGTGACGCCGGCAATCGGGATCAATGTCTTGAGAGGAAAGATCGGAATATCGCTGGGGCTGTAGACGCTGACTTCGTGATAGCGCCATGACTTACCGGCGTAGCGATAGCCGGCGATCGTGAGCGCCAGCACGCCCGGGAAAAAGAACAGGATATAGAGCGTCAAATCGACCGTGGCTTGCACGCGGGCCGGCCACAGCCGGTAGATCACGTCACCGCGCACATGCGCGTTGCGCGACAACGTATAGGCGCCGGCCATGACGAACAGCGCGCCATACATGTTGTAGGAGAGGTCGTAGGCCCAGATCGTTGGATTATCCAGAACATAGCGAACGAAGACCTCGTAGCAGGTCCCGAACGTCAAAATCAGAACGTACCAGCCGAAGGCCTTTCCGATCGCCGTGCTCAAGCGATCGACGACCGAAATATAGGCACCCATGTTGATGACCCGTGTCCCGCGTCAGCCAGACAAGAGGTGGGGACGGCGAGCCCCGCCGTCCCCCTCTTATGTCCGGGTTCGTCTCCCCGAGATGCTCGCCGCGGCTTAGAAGCCGAGCGGCTGTTCTTTGCCGTAGTAGTGATCGTAGGCCAGCTTCGTGTCATGCGCATTCAGGAGCTGGTAATAAGCGACGTCCTTCGCCCAGGCTTTCTGGTTGTCGGATATCTTCTTGAACCATTCTTCTTTGCTGTATTGCGCGACGACCTTGTCCCAGGCTTTGAGTTCCGCATCCAGGATCGACGATGACGTGCGGTACACCTGGACACCACCCTTCTTCAGGGCCTGCAGGTCCTTCGGATAGTTGGCGTAGGCCATGAACAGATTGGTCGACGATGCCGACGTGATGGCATGGCGCAGAATCATCTGCTGTTCCTTGGCCAGCGCGTCGAATTTGGTCTTGTTGAACTCGATCTCCAGGCACTCGGACGGCTGGTGATAGGAGCTCAGCATGTAGACCTTGGCGACGTCAGCAGCGCCGAAGCGCCGGTCCGAGGTCGGGTTGTTGTACTCGAACGCCTCGATGACGCCCTTTTCCATGGCGGGGATGATTTCGCCGCCGGGGAGCGCGGTCACCTTGCAGCCCAACGCTTGCATGACGTTGGTGGCGAGACCGACCGTGCGATACTTCAGGTTCTTCATGTCGGCTGCCGTTTTCGGCTGGAACTTGAACCAGCCGAGCGGCTGAGTTGGCATCGGCATCAGGAACCAGCCGACAACGTTGAGGCCGAGCACCTTTTGCGTGAGCTGTTTGTAGAGATCTTCACCGGGGCCATAAAACCAGGCGAGGAACTGGTGCGCGTCCCAGCCGTAACAGGGACCGGTGCCGAACAGCGACGCCGCGCGGTTCTTGCCGTACCAGTACGCCGGAACGAGATGGCCACCGTCCAGCACGCCCTTGGAAACGGCGTCTTGCACTTCGAAGGCCTTCACCACGGCGCCGGCATCGAGATAATCGATTTTGAGGCGGCTGCCGCCCATGTCGTTGACGGTCTGAACGTATTGTTTGGCGTAATCGTTGAGGATGTCGCCTGACCCCCACGAACCCTGCATCTTCAAAGTAACGGTCTGCGCACGGGACACTTGCGGCATAGCGATCGTGGCCGCGCCCGCGACAGCGGCTCCGCCGAGAAACTTGCGGCGGGTCGTCGACTGCGTATTTTTAGCCATGTCTTTCATCCTCCCTAGGTCGTTTCCTCGCGAACATTTTTTAGTCGGGTCTTATTCCAGCCCGATCCTGAATCAGGCCTCAGCAACCCTTGGTATGCAATGGTAGGGGGTGTGGCTTCCGGACGCAATATTATGAAGCGAATTTAACCCGCCAACCGGAGCGCCGCCTTTTTTTAAGCGAATCCATGCAAAATAGAAACGGATTGGCGCGGCATTAGACGTTAGTCGATACCCCTGCCGGCGCCGCTTTGCTTTTCCATTCATTGGGAGGCTGCCCCCGTGAGAGGCATATTTTCGACGCTCGCCACAGTGTGGCGGATCGCCGGCCCGTATTTCCGCTCCGAGGAGCGCGGGCCGGGGCTTTTGCTGCTGGGCGCGGTGATCACGATCGAACTGTCGATCGTCGGCATCACGGTTCTGCTCAACGAGTGGAATAACGTTTTCTATAATGCGCTGCAAAATCGCGATTGGAACGCGTTCGTCTATCAACTCGGCTACTTCAGCGTTCTTGCGGCTGCCTTCATTATGCTCGCGGTCTATCAGCTCTATCTCAATCAATGGCTCCAGATCCGCTGGCGGCGCTGGCTCACGGCGGCCTATCTCGATCATTGGCTTGCCGGCGCCAACCACTACCGGATGCAGCTTCTCGGCGACGCCGCCGACAACCCGGACCAACGCATCGCCGAGGACATCCGCTCATTTATCGACCTTACACTCAATATCGGGCTGCAACTGCTCAACTCCTGCGTCACGCTGTTTTCCTTCATGATCATCCTGTGGTCGCTGTCGACGGCAGCACCACTGCATCTGTTCGGCGTGGCGGTGGATATTCCAGGTTATCTGCTTTGGGCCGCCTTGATCTACGCCGTTATCGGCACCGCCTTTACCCATCTGATCGGCCGCGCGCTGATCGCGCTGAATTTCCAGCAGCAGCGCTACGAAGCGGACTTTCGATTCAACCTTGTCCGCGTGCGCGAAAATTCCGAGCAAATCGCCTTGCTCGAGGGCGAAACTGCCGAAGGCGATCGGTTGTTGGTGCGGTTCGGCAATGTGGTGGCCAACTGGTACGCGATCATGACTCGTCAGAAGAAGCTGACTTTCTTTACGGCCGGCTATTCGCAAGCGTCGGTGGTGTTTCCGTTTATCATGGTGAGCCCGGCCTACTTTGCCGGCGCCATCCAGCTCGGCGGACTGATGCAGACCGCAAATGCTTTCGGCCAAGTGCAAGGCGCGCTCTCGGTCTTTGTGACCATCTACCGCAATCTCGCCGAATGGCGCGCGGTGATCGAGCGGTTGTCCGGCTTCGATCAGTCCGTCGCCGCCGCGCGCGCGATCTCGACGGTACCGCCTGTTATCGACATTCGGTCGGAGCCGGCGGACGCGGTCACTTTCAAGGATCTCGCGATCCGGCTGCCGAGCGGCTTACCGTTGGTCAATGTCGACGATATCGCGATCAAGTTGGGCGAGCGCGTTCTGGTGAACGGCCCCTCCGGCTCCGGCAAGTCCACTCTGTTCCGTGCGCTTGGCGGCGTTTGGCCGTTCGGTTCGGGCACGGTCATCGTGCCAAAAGAGGCCCGCGTCATGATCCTGCCACAGCGGTCTTACTTTCCGGTCGCGCCCTTGGGGGCCGCCGTTGCCTATCCGGCCGAGCCGGGCAGTTTCGATGCCGCACGCATTGCCGAGGTGATTGCAGCCGTAGGACTGCCGAATCTGAGCGCCCGCATAGAAGAAGAAGGGCATTGGAACAGGATGCTGTCGCCCGGCGAACAGCAGCGGCTCGGCATCGCCCGCGCCATTCTGCACGCGCCGGACTATCTGTTTCTCGACGAGGCGACGGCCTCACTCGACGAGCCTTCGGAAGCCATGCTCTACGAGTTGCTCGCCCAGCGACTTGCCGCCGCGACGATCGTGTCAATCGGTCACCGCTCGACGCTTGCCGCGTTCCACCGCCGCCGGCTGGCTCTGGTTCGTGAAGGCGACCGCTACTGGCTGCGGGAATCGAGCCTCGCGGGCGCCGGCGGCTAGCAAACCTTCAATACCCGGCCGCCGCACAAACAAAGAGGCGGCGGCTTTTCAGCCGCCGCCCCGAAGGCAGAGTCGTTTGGAGTTTGCTTAGTGGTTAACCGCGACCGACGTGTCGAACTTGAGCGACGCGACGAAACGATCGTCACACCAGCCGTTCGAGTTGTTCGGAACCGTCACGAGCAGGAAGTTCGCGCAATCCTGAGCGTTCTGATCGGTGCCGTGATAGCGCAGATCAAGCGTCAGCTGCTTGTAGCTGAAGGCAATGCCGACGTTCCAGTAGGTGTAGCTCGGATTGGCAGTTGCACCAGCCGCCAAGAAGCCGGCGTCATCGATGTCCCAATAACCCAGTTCACCCGAAATCTTGGTGCCGATTTCGCCCCACTTCGGGAACTGATAGGCAGCAACGCCCGAGTAGTACAGCGCCTGCGGCCTGTTGGAAATGCCGAGCGCCGCAAAGGTCGTGCTGTAGTGCAGCAGGTTCGGCGTATAATAGACGTTGGCGCCGATCGAGAAGCCAGCACCAAGGTCGTAGCCGATCTTGCCGTAGATTTCCCAAAAATCGCTGGTGTTGGTGAAGCCGTTGAAGGTTTCGCCCGGGTAATAGTAATCGACCGCGCCGATATCGAGCGAGAGCGGACCCCAGGAGTTGCGCCAGCCGCCGTAGAAGTCGACTTCGGCGGACGGATCGGTGAAACCGTAGCCCGGACCGCTCGGCCAGCTGATCGCCAAAGCCGCGATACCGACATAGAAGGTGCCGATCGGCGTGGTCAGATCAGGCTCGAAATACGCGCCGCCGGACGGCGCTTTGTTCGACTGCGAAATGCCGCGGAACAGGTAATCACTCATGACGACACCGCCGACCGCGATGTCCAGCGTGTAAGGCGGCGGGGGCGGAGGCGGCGCGGCCTTTGGTCCCTTGACTGCCACATCCGCTGCGAAAGACGGTGCTGCACTTGCCGCAATGGCAAGCGCTGCGATTACCGACAAACCTACTTTCTTCATCTGACCCTGCCCCTTTTTCGGTGCGATCGACTGCGAGCCGATACAAATTTCACGTCGTCCCTGCGTATGAAAAACCGTCATAATCCCCGGTCTTGACCCGCCCTTACGCAGTAGGACGCGTATTACCAAAGGTTACATCGGGTACCTCTCGTTACGGCAAGCGGAAAACGTCACCAATTGCTGCCTTTTTAGGCGAAATGGGCTTCCGTCACTAAAATGAAGAAGGCTGTTGCGCGGATGTCACAAACGCCATGCGATGAGCGGTATGGCCTTATGTGAAATTTGTAGTTGTCCACAAATTGAACCCGGTACCCCCGATCCCGACATGCGCGATTTGTGTGCAGACAAACGATCTGACGCCCGGCGATTCCATCGCCGGGCGTCATCGGATCAAAGCTGTTCTGGCTTGAGGGTTTGGCTGCGGCCGTCAGGCCGCGGCCTTCTTGCGATTGGCGGCCAGGAGCTCATCGACCAGTGCGACGGTGGCGTCGACCACCGGGTTCCTCATGCCCTTCTGCTTGGCGATAAGCTGCACCAGCTTGTCGGCGCGCTCGATATTGGGCGCCCCGTTATAAAGGGCACGCGCGGCCGACGCCGGCCGCGAGAGGCTTTCGGCCGCGGCAGCATACTTCTCGAACGGCACCAGATCGTCCGGCTTCGCGCCGAGCTTGACGCAAAGGTCGAACACGAAATTGTAGACCGAGCGCGACTCCTCGAGATTGGCGTGAACCGCTTCCTTGGCGGTGCGCATGCCCTCTTTGGTAATGCAGCGGTAATTGCCGGCCAAGAGCATCGACCATTTGGCGAGCGGCACGAAAATCAAGTCATAAACTTTCAGCTTCACCGGCAATTCAATCTTGCCTTCCGGCGCGTCGAAGCGCGCGGCTTCGACATCCGCCGCGAGCTGGCGAATGATGGCGGTGTCTTTGTCGTCCTCAAACCTTGCGCATTTGAAGTTGGTCGGCAGCGTGACGAGCAGTTCGTTGGCTTTGCCGTCCGGCGGCCGGATCGCCTGCGGGTCCGGGCTGTTGAGCGTGATTTTCTCCGAAACGACCGAGTCCCAGACGCGCGGGTCGGTGTAGGCGGCTTCCAGCTCTTTGTAGTCGAGACCCGGGATGCGCTTGATGTAAGGCAGCGGCGGCATGTTCATGATCGACATGCAGGGCACACGCGATTTGCCGACGGCATCGAGCAACTCTTTCACACCGGATGAGCGGTATTGCGGCTCCTGCATGCACAGACCGATGAGATCGTAGTCGCCCGGGTTGACGCCCGCCGCCGGACCCGCCGTCACTTTGCCGGGCAGCTTGCTCGATTCCAGCAGCACGGGCTCCTTGCGGCCGCGTACCGGCAGCTTGACCTTGAATCCTTCCGCGTTGATCAGATCCGCTTCCGCCGGCAAGCAGACAAGGTGGATCGAATGACCGCCGAACAGAAGTTTCGACGCAAGCAGCGATCCATAGGACGCTCCCATGAGCAGGATTTTGTATGCCGGCATGCCAAATCCTCCTTGCGAACCAAGTTTGACTATTTCGCGCTGTGGAAATTCGAGAGGGCGACGTCAGCCGCTCCGTCATATGGCGCATGCTAGGCGTGCGAACGAGGCGATGCAATCGTGCGGCGCAGCGCAGCTCACATGCAAAAAATAGATTATGTTCGCTGACCGTCGCGTGCCCGCTCAGGCAATCAATTCATAGGCTGGAAGCGTCAGGAACGGCACGAACGCGTCCGCCAGAGACAGATCGCGGAACAATTTGATCGCCTCGGGGAAACGGCCGCGTGCATAGTTCGACGCGCCCACCTCGCCCTTGACCACCTCCATCTCCTCGTTCAGCGCGCGCTCGAAAAATTCCGGCGTCATCGTCTGTCCACCCTCGAGCACGGCGCCGGCCTTGAGCCATTGCCAGATCTGCGCGCGCGAGATTTCGGCGGTGGCCGCATCTTCCATGAGATTGTAGATCGGCACCGCGCCGCGCCCGCGCAGCCACGCTTCGATGTATTGCACGCCGACGCGGATGTTGAGGCGGAAGCCGGCCTCGGTCTTGCTGCCATCGTGAATTGTGAGCAACGCATCGCGGCCGACCGCCGTCTCCGGCACGCGTTCGACCTGGTTTTTCTGCGGCATCAGACGGTCGAACACTTCCTTGGCGACCGGCACGAGATCGGGATGCGCGACCCAGGTGCCGTCGTACCCTTCGCGGACCTCGCGCTCCTTGTCGGCGCGCACCTTGGCGAAGGCGGCATCGTTCGCGGCCGGATCGTTCTTGATCGGAATTTGCGCGGCCATGCCACCCATGGCGTGCGCGCCGCGGCGGTGACAGGTGCTCACCAGCAATTCGGCGTAAGCGCCGAGAAATGCCTTGCCCATCACCACCTGCGACCGGTCGGGCAGCACGAAGCGCGGGTCACTCTGTTTGGCGAAGGTTTTAATGAACGAGAAGATGTAGTCCCAGCGGCCGGCATTCATGCCGGCGATGTGCTCGCGCAACTCCCACAAAATCTCGTCCATCTCGAAGGCCGCCGGCAACGTCTCGATCAGCACCGTCGCCTTGATCGAGCGCGGCGGCAGGCCGAGCTGCTGCTGCGCGAACAGGAACACGTCGTTCCACAAGCGCGCTTCGTGCCGGTTTTCAAGCTTGGGCAGATAGAAATAGGGACCAGTGCCTTTCGCCAGCAACGCTTTGGCGTTGTGGAAGATATATAGGCCGAAATCGAACAGCGCGCCCGCGATCGGTTCCCCGTCCACAGTCAGATGCGCTTCCGGCAGATGCCAGCCGCGCGGGCGTACGATCAAGACCGCGGGGTTGGGGCCCACCGCATAACGCTTCTTGTTTTGCGGATCGGTGAAGGCGATCTTGCCCGCCCACAGGTCTTTCAAATTGATCTGGCCTTCGAGATTGTTCGCCCAGGTCGGCGAATTGGCATCCTCGAAATCGGCCATGTAATGAGTGGCGCCCGAATTGAGCGCGTTGACGATCATCTTGCGGTCGACCGGGCCGGTGATCTCGACGCGGCGATCCTGCAGATCGGCCGGAATAGAAGCCACGCGCCAGGAGCCGTCGTCGCGGATGTGTCTTGTATCCGGCGGGAAGTCGGGCAATTCGCCGGCGTCGAAGCGTCTTTGCCGCCCGGCGCGCGCGGCCAGTAGGTCGCGGCGCTTGCTATCGAAATGCCGGTGCAACTCGGCGAGAAAGGCAAGCGCGTCCGGCGTGAGGATCTCGCCATAGCGCGGGCCCGAACGACCGCGAACGGCGACGCCGCGCGGCATGGCCGTGGCTTTCGGCTTGCGAACCGGACGCTTGGCGGCCTTGCGCGACGCCGCGCGCTTCGCCTTGGGAGCCGTGCGCCGGGCTTTCGTCTTGACGCGTGTCTTGGCACGGGCTTTCGCCCGAGTTTTGGCGCGCACCCGGCGTGTCTTGGGAGTCTTACGCTTGGTCTTGCGGGCGGCCGCCTTTTTGGCGGCCGCAGCCCGGCGCTTTTTCCGCTTACTGGCCTTCATTCGTCCTTCCGCCAAAGAGACTGCCAAAGCTCGGGATGACCGGCGCCGGACCCGCCGGCGGCGGGACTGCGGGCGCGGGCTTCGGCGCTGCGCGCTTCTTCGCCGTCTTCTTGCCTGCTTTCGCTTTCGTCTTCTTCACCGCCTTCTTCTTTTTCATCTTGCTCGCCAGCGCCGCGCGCTTGGCTTTGGACTTTTTCACCTTCGACTTCTTCTTCCGCTTCTTCGGTTTCGCCATGATCGTCCTCCCGATCGGTTCAATCGCCTGTTGTCCTAAATATTCGCTACGGCATCTTGCCGCAGTTCACCATTCTCCTGCCCCGTCGCGGGCTCGGCGCCTACTTTGTCCCGCAGCGCTTCCGGCATCGGCCCACCGGTCGCCCAGTCGATCAACTCGACGGTGTGAGCGACCGGGATGTCGGTGCCCGCGCCGATCTGTGTCAGGCAGCCGATATTGCCGGCCGCGATCACATCCGGCTTCAGCCGTTCGATGTTCGCAACCTTGCGGTCCCTCAACTGCTCCGCCAATTTTGGCTGAAGGATGTTGTAGGTCCCGGCCGAGCCACAACACAAATGGCCTTCCGCTACATCTTTGACGATGAAGCCGCACTTGGAAAGTAATTCTTTCGGCTCGTGCCGGATTTTTTGACCGTGTTGCAGCGAACAAGCGGCGTGATAGGCGACCGTGAGGCCCGCCGGCACGACGCTCGCCTGCAGCTTGAGCGTCGCGAGGTATTCGCTGACATCCTTGGCAAGCCGCGCCACGTGCGCCGCCTTGTCCGCATAGGCCTTGTCCGTCCGCAGCATAAAGCCGTAATCCTTGATGGTCACGCCGCAACCGGAGACGGTCATCAAGATCGCATCGAGACCGCCGCCTTCGATTTCGTGCGTCCAGGCATCGATATTGTTGCGCGCGCGCGCAAGAGCCTCGTCCTCGCGGCCCATATGGTGGACCAGCGAGCCGCAACAGCCTTCACCGGCCGCAACGACCACCTCGACCCCGTGGCGATTGAGCAGGCGAATGGCCGCCTCGTCGGTCGACGGCGCCAACACCGGGTTGATGCAGCCGGACAGCAGCGCGACGCGGGCCCGCCGCTCCGCTTGCGCCGGATAGACCTTGCCAGTGCGCTCGGCCGGCGGCGCCGGCTTGCGGCGCGGCGTCAGCGCCAGCATCGCGGCCATCCGCCGCAGCCCGAGGATGCGCAAAAGCGGTGCGAACGGCCGCGCAATCAGCCCAGCAACCACGGCGAACCGGAACAGATCCGGATTGGTCAACACGCGCGCCAGAAGAGCGCGGATAAGCCGGTCGGAGATCGGCCGCTTGTAGGTTTTTTCGATGTACTCGCGGCCGTGGTCGACCAGATGCATGTAATTGACGCCGGACGGACAGGTGGTCATGCAGGACAGGCAGGACAGACAACGGTCGATGTGCCTGACCACCTCGCGGCTGGCGGGCCGGCCCTGCTCGAACATTTCTTTCAAAAGGTAGATGCGGCCGCGCGGTGAATCGAGCTCGTCGCCGAGCAGCACATAGGTCGGGCAGGTGGCCGTGCAGAACCCGCAATGCACGCAAGCGCGCAGGATCTTCTCCGATTCCGCGGTCTGAGGATCGGCAAGCTGCGTCAGGGTGAATTGGGTTTGCATGGCCTAAACTCCCGCCCAGATGCGGCCGGGATTGAGTACTCCTTTGGGATCGAAGCTTTCCTTCACGCGCTTGGACACCGCGGCAATGGCAGGCGGCTCGGGCGCGAACACGTCGAGGCTGGCGCGCAACGCGGCCGGCGCGCGCACCAGCATGGCATGGCCGCCAATGCCAGCGACGGCGCCGCGCACGGCGGCGGCATCGGGCTCTTCGGGAAACGGCATGGCCACCCAGACGAGGCCGCCGGCCCAGTCGTAGAACATCTGGCTCGCCGGCGTGATGGACGCCAGAAGCCTGTGGCCTTGCGCAGGCGCCGTTGAAATGCGCCAGACCGGCCGTTCACGCGCCGCTGCCGCGAACGGCTTGAGGGTGCGCACGCACCGCCAGAGCGCACGCGAGTTTGCCGCATCGAGCACCTCGACCGGACCGAACGGCTTCATCAGCGCGGCCAACGTATCCTTGCGATGGGCGACGGACGGGGCATGGCCTTCCAGCCTCAGTGCGGTGGTCGCCTCCGCCCTCGGCAGGCCGTCGAACCAAGAGGCGACGTGATCGGGCAGATGCGCCGCGCCGGACACGTCATAGGGCGAGCCCATGGCGGCGGCCATCGCGTCGCAGGCTTTGGCGTCGTCGAGCCCGGTCACCAGCACGCTCGCCTCGGTTTCCGGCTTGGGCAGCACCTTGATGGTGACATCGGTCATGGCGACGAGCGTGCCCCAGGAGCCGGCGAACAGCTTGCACAGGTCGTAGCCGGTGACGTTCTTCACCACACGCCCGCCCGACTTGATGGTGTCGCCGCGACCGGTCACGGCGGTGACACCGAGGAAATGGTCGCGCGCAGCGCCGGCCTTGATGCGGCGCGGGCCCGACAGATTGGCTGCGATCGTGCCGCCGATGGTGCCCTGCCCGGCTTCACCGCCGAGCAACGGTCCGTAATCGATGGGTTCGAAGCCGAGTTGCTGATTGTTTTCGTCGAGCAGTTTTTCGATCTCGGCGAGCGGCGTGCCGGCCTTGGCGGACAGCACCAGTTCCGCCGGCTCGTACAGCGTGACGCCGGTCAGCCCCGACAGATCGAGCGTGAGATCGGTCTGGCTCGGGCGGCCGAGCGCGCGTTTGGAGCCCTGCCCCACGATCTCCAAGGGCTTTTCTCCGCTGAGCGCCCAGCGCACAGCGTCTTCCACCTCTTTGGCGTCGCGGGGTTTGAGAACGTCGGCCATACGAATTTCTATTCTGCCGCAGCCGCCGTTTGACCGACAAAAGCCGGCATGACCTCGCGTGCAAAGCGGCGCAACTGGTCCGGCCCGCCAAAGATGCTCAGCAATAGATAGCGCACGCCGGCATCGCGCAGGTCGCCGACCATGGCTTGCAATTGGTCGGGGGTGCCAAACAGCGCGAACTCTTCCGTCGCGCCGGCGCGGTCGGCATAGGCGAGCACATGCGATCCGGCGGTCCCCCGCTTGTCGGCGGTGGGACTGCGCGACACGTCGATGGTGCGCTTGGTGTAGTCGGCCTGACGCTTGAGCGCGTCATCGCGGTCGGCCTTGTCGTTCGCGACATAGGCCAGACGCGCCACCGCGACCTGGCCCGCATCGGCGGCGAGGCCCGCCTTTTCACGCGCGGCCTGATAGATCGCGGTACGCTCGGTCAGCACGGCAGGCCCGGCATATTGATCGAGGATCAGGTTGAAGCCGCGCTCGCCCGCCCGCGCGATCGATTGCGGGCTGCCGGCCGCGACCCAAAGCGGGGGATGCGGGCGCTGCGCCGGCGGCGGTTCGACGATCGCGTCGTTGCAAGACCAGAAGCGGCCGCGATGCGAAAAGCGCTCCCGCGTCGTCCAGGCCCGCCGCATCAGCGCGAGCGCTTCTTCGAAACGCGCTTCGGCCTCATCCTGCGGAATGGCGAAACCATTGAACTCGCTGTGGCGGTAGCCCTTGCCGATCCCGAGATCGAGCCGTCCGTTGGAAAGAATGTCGAGCGTCGCGGCTTGCTCGGCCAGCAGCAACGGATTGTACCAGGCCGGCACCATCACGGCGGTGCCGAGCCGCAGCTTGCGCGTGCGCATGGCCAGCGCCATCAGCAGCATCAGCGGCGAGGACAACTGGTTCCAGCCGGAAAAATGATGCTCGACCACGAAGGTCGAATGAAAGCCGAGCGCCTCGGCCTCCACGTTGAAGTCGAGAAAGTCATAGAATCCCTGACCCGTTTCCGGGCCGAATCCGGGGGCATCGGCTTTGGGCGAACAGAACAAACCAAAACGCATGGGCTCAAAACCGCGGAATGTCGGGGAACGGCAGCTGGCCGCCGGAGATGTGCATGCGGCCGAGCTCGGCGCAACGGTGTAGTTTGGGAAACACCTTGCCGGGATTAAGCAGGCCTTTCTCGTCGAAGGCGCATTTGACGCGCTGCTGCTGGTCGAGATCGGTTTCCGAGAACATCACCGGCATCAGATCGCGTTTTTCGACACCGACGCCGTGCTCTCCGGTGAGCACACCACCGACTTCGACGCAGAGCTTGAGAATTTCGGCACCAAATTGTTCGGCGGCGTCGAGTTCGCCGTCCTTGTTGGCGTCATAGAGAATGAGTGGATGCAGGTTGCCGTCGCCGGCATGAAACACATTGGCGACGCGCAAGCCATACTTGTCCGACATCTCCTTCATGCGGTGCAGCACCAGCGGCAATTGACTGCGCGGAATAGTGCCGTCCATGCAGTAGTAGTCGGGCGAAATGCGGCCGACCGCGGGGAAAGCCGCCTTGCGGCCGGCCCAGAACAATTCGCGTTCGGCCTCCGACGTCGACGCCTTGGAAGATAACGCGCGGCAATCGCGCGCGATCTTTTCGACGCGTTCGATCAGGTAATCAACTTCCGCGGCGGGACCGTCGAGCTCGACGATCAACAACGCTTCGCAATCGAGCGGATAACCGGCATGGACGAAGTCCTCGGCCGCGCGGATGGCGGGCCCGTCCATGATTTCCATGCCGCCGGGGATGATGCCGTCGCCGATGATGCGGGAAACGCATTCGCCGGCGTCCTCCGAGGTCGGAAAGCCGACCAGCAATGCGCGCGCGGTCTCCGGCTTCTGCAGGATACGCACGGTCACTTCGGTCACGATGCCGAGCAGGCCTTCCGAGCCGGTGATGAGGCCAAGCAGATCGTAGCCGGGCGCGTCCAGGTGCTTGCCGCCGATGCGCAGGACCTCACCGGTCATCAGCACGATCTCGCAGCCGAGCACGTTGTTGGTGGTCATACCGTATTTCAGGCAGTGCACGCCGCCGGAATTCTCGGCGATGTTGCCGCCGATGGTGCAGGCGATCTGCGAGGACGGGTCGGGCGCATAGTAGAAACCTTCGTGCGCCACAGCCTGCGACACGGCGAGGTTGGTCACCCCCGGCTCGACCACCGCCACCCGGTTGGCGAAATCGATGTCCTTGATCCGGCTGAACTTGGCCATGCCAAGCAGCACCCCGTCGGCGAGCGGCAATGCCCCGCCCGAGAGCGAGGTGCCGGCCCCGCGCGGCACCACCCGGATGCCCTCGTCATAGCAATAGCGCAGCACCTGGGCGACCTGTTCGGTGGTACTCGGCAAAACCACCACCATGGGGAGCTGGCGGTAGGCGGTGAGACCATCGGTCTCATAGGCCCGCATTTCATGCTCGGCGGCGATGACCCCCTCGCCCGGGACGATCTGGCGCAGGGCCGCGACGATTTTCTCGCGCCGCGCCAAAACTGCGCCGTCCGCCTCCGGCATCCGCAACGACATGACCTGCAACTCCCGGCGTTTTCTGCCGGCGCCACGATATCAGCCATTTGACGGTTGACACAAAGGGCTGGCAAAACCGCTTCCAGTCGGCAACGTAGAGGCGGCGACGAGGGTTTTTGGCTTCAAGGGGTCTCCAGCAGATGACAAAGTTCGTGAATGAGATTTTGGCGGCAGGCGTTCTGGCGGCAACCGTCATATTGGCTCCGGCCGCCCACGCGCAGGATGCGACCGCCGGCGAGCAGGTGTTCAAAAAGTGCTTTCCTTGCCATTCCATCGGCCCGGGGGCGAAGAATAAAGTGGGGCCCGAACTCAACGGGCTCGACGGGCGCCATTCCGGCACCGCACCGGGCTACAGCTACTCCGCGGCCAACAAGGGTTCTGGCATCGTCTGGAACGAGCAGACCTTCAAGGAATACATCAAAGACCCGCGCGCCAAGATTCCCGGCACCAAAATGATCTTTGTCGGGGTCAAGAAGCAGACCGAAATCGACAATCTATGGGCCTATCTCAAACAGTTCGGGCCCGACGGCAACAAAAAGTAAACACGTGTTCAAGACCCATTTCGGGAGGAATGCAGCCCAGGGCCGGCGTTTGACTTCGGTCAAGACCACCCCAATGAGCGGCTTGCATAGTTCAACAATCGGGCGACCCGCTCGGGCAGGAGGCAATCCGTCATGATCAAGGATCTCGTCGTCAACCTCGGACTGGGCGATAAGGACCCGGCCGGCGCTTTTGCCATTTCGATCGCGGAGAAATTCGACGCCCATGTGCTCGGCGTTGCCTTCGCCTACGAGCCGGTGATCCCGGGTTCGGTGATGGGTGGCATTCCGCCCGAATTCATCGAAACGCAACGGGCGGAATCTGAAAAGAGTGCGCGCGCCGCCATTGCCCGCTTTGAGGAAGCCGCCAAAAAGGCGGGCGTCTCGTCCGAAACGCGCGTGCTAAGCGCCAGCGTTTCCAGCGCCTCCGATCAACTCGGCCGCATCGGCCGCCGCTTCGATCTTATCGTGGTGGGTCAGCCCACGCGTGAGCAACCCATGCCCGACGAGGTGATCGACGAAGGTGTGCTGTTCGAGTCCGGCCGGCCGGTGATCTTCGTGCCCTATATTCAGAAGGCGGGCTTGAAGCTCGACAACGTCATGGTGTGCTGGGACGGCGGCCGCGCGGCGACGCGCGCCATCGGCGACTCGCTGCCCTTCCTGACAAAGGCCAAGCAGGTCGAAGTGGTCGTGGTCGGCAGCAAACCGCCCAAGAGCGACGAGATTTCCGGCGCCGACATTGGCCAGCATCTCGCGCGTCATGGACTGAAGGTCGAGGTCAAGCGCATCACCTCGCCGGACATCGACGTCGGCTCCACCATTCTGTCCCACGCCGCCGACTCCTCCGCCGATTTGATCGTGATGGGCGGCTATGGCCATTCACGCCTGCGCGAATTTATTCTCGGCGGCGCCACGCGCGGCCTGCTGGAATCGATGACAGTGCCAGTGCTGATGTCGCACTGATTGCATTGCGGACTCGTTCCGCCTCATCCCGAGAAGCGGCCACAAGCCGCGTCGCGAAGGATGAGGCGGCGCCGTCATACTCCTCACTACAATGCCGTTCCAGGCTGAACGCGCGGAGGAGAGATGCTCGAACGCCGCGTCACGTTGCACGATGGAACGCCTGTTCTGTTCCGGCCACTGACGCCGAAAGACGCGGCGCTCTATCCCGATTTCCTCAAAGAAGTGACGCTGGACGATATGCGCCTGCGCTTCTTCGCAGCCATGCGCGAAGTAAGCCACGCGTTAATCGACAAGCTCATCCACTACGATCCCGCCACCGCCATGGCCTTCGTCGCCATCGAGGAGAAAACGGGCCGCCTGCTGGGCGTCGTGCGCCTGCATGACAATTCGGATGGCAAGGACGCCGAATTTGCCATTTTGTTGCGCTCACGGCTGAAAGGCCAAGGCCTCGGCTGGCTGATGATGAAACACATGATCGCCTTCGCGAAGAACAAAGGCCTGCGCAAGGTGGTCGGAGAGGTGCTGAGCGAAAACTCCACCATGCTGCAAATGTGCGGTGAGCTTGGCTTCCATGCGGTCCACGACCCCGACGACCATAGCGTCATGCACGTGACGTTGCCGCTCGACGAAGTGCCGGACTCCTTCTTTAAGTTCTGATGCTAGCGCGCGCTGCTTTCCGCGCCTGACGCCGGCAGCACGCATTGCACCACCAGCCCGCGGGCGCGCGCATCGACGACGCCGAGCGCCCGCAGCGCCAAGAGCGTCACCGCCTGCACCGCCGCCCGCTGTGCGGCGTCGCTGTCGTGCGACGGCGCCAATGGACCGACGAGGCCTTCCAGGATCGCCCCGATGATCGCCGGCGCGGCCATGCCGGCGTCCTGCTCTGGCAGATGACCGCCGGCGACGGCGGCCTTGATGCGTGTCTCCAGTTCGGCGGCGAGCATCTGGCGGAAGTCGAGCCGCTCGGCATTGACCTGCGGCTCGACCGGCTCGCCGGTGACGGCCCAGGTCAGCCGCCGCGCATGTAACGCGCGCGCGGCGAAGGTCGCGACGGTCGCCGCCAAGGCCGAGAGCGGCCCCGGCGCGGCATCGGCCGCCCGCTGTATCGCCGCAAGCTCGTGGGCGGCGAGCGCCTCGATCAATTCGCCGATCAACTCGGTTTTCGACGGGAAGTAGCGGTAGACGGTGCCGGCCGCAATGTCGGCGCGTGCGGCGACCGCCGCGATCTGCACGGCGCCCATGCCGCCTTCCGTGGCGATCGCCTGCGCGGCATCGAGGATCGCCTGCTCGCGCTCGGCCAGATGGCGAACCACGTTCTCGGTGCGGCGATAGGCCATGGCAGAATGAGTGAATGGTGATTCACGCGCGAAAGGCAAGGCGCGCTCGCAAACCTCTCGCGCCCGACCGAATCAGCGCCGATGCGTGCCGCTCTTGCCGCCACCGCCAGCCGAGCGCCTTCTCGCGAATGGCGGCGAGCGTCGTCATCGTCGTGATGGCTTCCGGATCGACTTTCAGATGGATGATCGCCGGCTTGCCCGATGTCTGTGCGGCGGCGAAGGCCGCGGGGAAATCGGCGGTCTTGTCCACCGTGACGCCGAAGCCGCCGAAGGCTTTGGCATAGTCGGCGAAGTTAGGGTTCTTGAGCTGCGTCGCGATCACGCGGCCCGGATAATCGCGTTCCTGATGCATGCGGATGGTGCCGTAGATGCCGTTGTCGGCCAGGATGACGATCACCGGCAGTTCGTATTGCACGGCGGTCGCGAAATCCTGCCCCGTCATCAGGAAATCACCGTCGCCGGCGACGCAAATGACGGTGCGGTCCGGAAACAATGTCTGCATCCCCAAGGCCGCCGGGAAGCCATAGCCCATCGAGCCCGAGGTCGGACCGACGAGGGTGCCGTATTTCCGCGTGCGGTAGAAACGATGAACCCAGCCGGTGAAATTGCCGGCGCCAATGGTGATGACCGCGTCCGATGTCAGACGATCGCGCAGCCACACCATGATCTCGCCGAGATTGACCGCGCCCGGTTGCGGCGTCGCTGTCTCAGACCAGGCGAGATAGTCGGCGTGCGCGGTGTCGCTTTCGCCGCGCCAGGCGATCTCGTTGGGTGGCTGCAGGCCTTCCAGCGTCGAGCAGAACGCGGTCGGCGATGCATTGATGGCAAGCGCCGGTTGATAGACGCGGCCGAGTTCGTCCGCGTCGGGGTGGACGTGCACCAGCTTGACCTGCGGATCGGGAATATCGAACAGCGTGTAACTCTGCGACGGCATTTCGCTGAGGCGGCCGCCAATCAGCAGCACCAGATCGGCGCCCTTGATGCGCGCAAGCAGCTTGGGGTTGACGCCGATGCCGAGATCGCCCGCGTAGCAAGGATGCAGCGCATCGACCAGATGCCCGCGGCGAAACGTCGTGGCGACCGGCAAGGCAAAGCGCTCGGCAAAACGCATCAACGAGGCACACGCTGTTTCCGACCAGCGGCTGCCGCCGACCAATGCAATCGGGCGCTTCGACGCCCACAACAGCTTTTGCAGCCGGCTCATGTCGGTCAGCCCCGGCCAGGTCTCGACCGGCTCGAACGCTTTGGCGTCCGGCACGATAGCGCCTTCGATCAGCATGTCTTCCGGCAACGCGATCACCACCGGGCCGGGGCGGCCCTGGCAGGCGACATGAAAGGCGCGCGCGACGATTTCGGGAATGCGCGCCGGATCGTCGATCTCGGTCACCCATTTGGCCATGGTGCCGAACACGGCGCGGTAGTCGATCTCCTGGAAAGCCTCGCGCTCGCGCATCGACCGCGCCACCTGCCCAACGAACACGATTATCGGCGTCGAATCCTGACGCGCGATATGAATGCCGGCCGACGCATTGGCCGCGCCCGGCCCACGCGTAACGAAACAAATACCGGGGCGGCCGGTCGTCTTGCCGACCGCCTCCGCCATCATGGCGGCGGTGCTCTCGTGCCGGCAGACGGTGAGCGCGATTTTGCGGTCGTAAAAGGCATCGAGCGCGGCAAGATAGCTTTCGCCCGGCACGCAGAAGACATGGCGCACGCCGTGAATCGTCAACTGGTCGACCAGGATTTCGCCGCCGGTCCGCGTGCCGTCATTGCTGCGCATCGATGTCGTGCTCCGTCAGCGCTCGTTTAGCCTTTCGGTTTCGGCACCGTCAGCGGCGGGCCGAATGGAGCCGGCGTCATAATGCTGGTCTGCTGGTCGATGATGTTGCCGGCCTTCGCGTTCTCAGCCAGAAAATGTTTCCAGTCCGCATCCTGCATCATGCGGGCGCGTTTTTCTTCGCGGTCGCCGGCGCTCTCATAAGCCCAGGCATGCACGAAAGTGTTGAGCTGCCCGCTTTCGGAAACCAGATAACAGACCGGTTCGCCCATGTAGCGCAACTGCACGGGATAGCCGAGCTTGGCATAGAGGTCGAGTTGGGCGGGCACGCGCCCCGGCAGCATCCGGTAGGTGCGAAGATCGACGATCACTGAGCTTCTCCCTTGAGCACAATTGCGTTTGAGCGGCGCACTTTTCCGCGCCGGGCGCGCCGCGGTCAATAGACCCGGCTCAATCAATGGGATTGAGGTGTCTGGCTTTCGAGACTGCGCTCGGGCCGCTGCTCGGCCGGCTTTTTAGCATTGGCGAGATTGGTCGCGCTGTTGACCAGCGCCAGATGCGAGAAAGCTTGCGGGAAGTTGCCAACCAGGCGGCCGCCGTAGGCGTCGTATTCCTCGCTCAAGAGGCCGACATCATTGCGCAGCGACAATAGGCGCTCGAACAGCTTCACGGCATCGTCGTGCCGCCCGAGCAGGACATAGGCGTCGACCAGCCAAAAGCTGCACGCGAGGAATGCACCCTCGCCCGCCGGCAGACCGTCGTCGGCGACGTCCGTGTTGTAGCGGCGCACCAGCCCGTCGGTGACGAGCGTGCGTTCGATCTCGTCGACGGTCCCGACAATGCGCGGGTCGTCGGCCGGCAGGAACCCGATCGCCGGCAGCAGCAACAGGCTGGCGTCGAGTTGCTTGGAGCCATAGGAGCGCACGAAGCTGTTGAGCTCGGTGTCGAATCCGAGCCGGCAGACGTCGTCATGGATTTCGTCGCGAACCTGCTTCCAGTGCGCGACCGGCCCGTCGAGACCGAAGCGCTCTGCGCTCTTGATGGTGCGGTCGAAGGCAACCCAGGCCATCGCCTTGGAATAGGTGAAATGCTGGAGCTCGCCGCGCACCTCCCAGATGCCGCTGTCGGGATTGGCCCAGATCTTTTCGAGATGGAGGATGAATTCCTTTTGCAGTTCCCAACGCAACTCGCTGGCGGCCAGCCGGCCGAGCCGGGCCTGGTGCATCGCGTCCATCATCTCGCCGAAAACGTCGAGCTGAACTTGCTCGTGCGCGGCGTTGCCGATCCGCACGGGCGCCGATCCCTCGTAGCCGGTCAGCCAATCGGCCTGCCATTCGGTCAACCGCCGCTCGCCGCCGATGCCGTACATGATCTGCATTTGCCCGGGACTGCCCGCCACCGCGCGCAACAGCCACTCGCGCCATTTCTGCGCTTCCTCGTAGTAGCCGGCATTCATCAATGCGAGCAGCGTCAGCGTCGCGTCGCGCAGCCAGCAGAAGCGGTAGTCCCAGTTGCGTTCGCCGCCGATCTGCTCCGGCAGCGAGGTCGTCGGCGCCGCCACCATGCCGCCGGTCGGATCGTAAGTGAGCGCCTTCAGCGTGATCAGCGACCGCGTCACGGCGTCTTTCCACGGACCGCCGATCTTGCTCTTGGCCGACCAGCGCGTCCAATAGCGTTCGGTCGTGGCGAGCAGGTGCTGCGTATCGACCGGCTTGGGCATCGGCGCACGACAGCGGCACATAAGTGAGGACGAAGGTCGAGGTTTCGCCGGCGCAGATCACGAAATCGCCGACGGTTTTCAGATTCTCTCCGCGCAAATGCACGTCGGAGCGCACGATGACCGTATCCGGTCCGGCGATGCCACGCAGCGTTGCTTCATCGACGCGCGTCATCCACGGCACCGTGGCGCCGTAGTTGAAGCGCAGCACCAGTTCGGTGTGCATGGCCAGCTGGCCGCGTTCGCCCACCACGAGGCGCACGAGGTGCGAGCCGTCTGTGCGCGGCGGCATGAAGTCGATGAGCGTCGCCGCGCCGTCGGCCGTCTCGAAGCGGGTTTCGAGGATCAAGGTTCCCGGCCGGTAGCGCCGCGTCACCTTGACGCCGTCGCCGTCCTTGGGCGCGATCTGCCAGCGGCCGTTTTCGGGGCTTCCCAACAGCGCCGTAAGGCAGGCATCCGAATCAAAGCGCGGCCAGCATAGCCAGTCGATCGAGCCGTCGCGGCCGACCAGCGCCGCCGTGCTCAGATCTCCGATCAGGGCATAGTCTTCGATGCGGGACGCCATGGTCAGCCGCTGCGTCGGAGCGCGCTCATTGCGTGAAATCGACCACGGTTTTGATTCGCCGTCACGCAGCTCGAACGCTTCCTGCCAGCGGCTCAGCGGCACGCGGCGCGTGATCAGGCGGGAGAGCCAGTCCTTGTCGGCGATTGCCGGCGGCGGAGCGACTTCATCGAGGCGAATGGATTGCGGTTGGCCGGGCTGGACGGTAAGCGCGCGCATGCGGATCGATTCCCATCATCGCCCCGCCCCCATTGGCAAGATGACGATTTCCCGGCCGGTATTCAACCCTGCTCAGGTGGCCGGCTGCACCGTAGCGACTTGGTAGGTGTGCATCTCGCCGTCCTCGTCGCTGATCGAGACATATTCACCCTGGCGAAAGGCGTGAGAGCCGAAACGGTATCCGGATTCATCGTCGTCGGCGCGCTCGGGATTGTAGTCGAACGTCCAGCGCGCGTGTTCGGAGCCGCCGGGCTTGTGCACCAGGAAGCCCACTTGGTCGTCCTCGCCTTCCCAGAAGCGGCGCACCCGGCAATTGTCGCGATGGGCCCGCCACTGCGCCGGGTCGATATGACCCTTGTCGTCGAGCGGCGCTACGAATTCGTAACCATGCCGCGAAGAGCCGTCGGGAAATTCCTTCGAGCGGGCGAGGTTGAGCCTGATGCGTTTGAAATTGTGCGGCAGCGTGGTCACGGGCAGCGTCTCCGATCGTCAAAAAGATGCGCTTATGTGGCACATCATGGCCGCATCCGGCAAATCCGCGTATTGATTTGGATCAGTCCGGCGGCTTGTACCGTTACCATCGTATGGGCCGGAACGACATGCGGATGACGGCAATGAGCGCGGATGGGCAAAAGACGGTGTTCGACTTCCTCGGCGACCCCGCCACCCATGGCGGCGCCCAGGTCACGCGAATCGACACCCACGCGGCCTCGGTCTTCCTCGCCGGCGAGCGGGCGCTGAAGGTCAAGCGCGCGGTCACATTTCCATTTCTCGACTATTCGACGCTGGCAAAGCGTAAGGAGGCCTGCGAGGCCGAGATCGCGGTCAATCGCGCCTTCGCGCCGGCGATTTATCGCGGCGTGGTGGCAATCACGCGCACGCCCGGAGGCGGCCAAGGTCGCGGACTTGCCATCGGCGGCCAAGGCGAGCCGGTCGAATGGGCGGTCGAGATGCGCCGCTTCGACGAAAATCAGACGCTCGATCATCTGGCCGAGCGCGGTGAGATCGACGATGCGCTGGCCGACGCGCTGGGCCGGGCGGTGGCAAAGGCGCACGCGGCGGCTGAGGTCGCGACCGGTTTCGATTTCGCGGATATTTTGCACGAGATCATCGCGCAGAACGATGCCGAACTTGGCGCCGAGCCCGATTTGTTTCCGCCGCGGCAGGTTGCTGCATTGAGCGCGGCAACGCGCGCGGCGTTCGCACGGCGACGCCCTCTTCTCGAGCAACGCCAGCGCGACGGCTTCGTGCGCCGCTATCATGGCGACCTGCACCTCGGCAACATCGTGCTGCTCGACGGCAAGCCGACTTTGTTCGATGCCATCGAATTCAACGTCAAGCTCGCAACCGGCGACATCTTCTATGATCTCGCCTTCCTGCTGATGGACCTGATCGAGCGCAATCTGACGGCGGCGGCCAATACCGTGCTCAATCGCTATCTCATTGAAAGCCGCCGGGATGAAGACCTCGATGCCTTGGCGGCGTTGCCGCTGTTGATGTCGGTGCGCGCGGCGATCCGCGCCAAGGTCACCGCCGCGCGCGCCAAGAACAGCAAAACGCTCGGCCCAGAGCGCGCAAAGATCGAACAGAGTGCGCGCGCTTATTTTGCGCTGGCGCAACAGCTCATCGCACCGGCGCCGGCGCAACTGGTGGCGATCGGAGGCCTGTCGGGCACCGGCAAGTCGCTTTTGGCGCGCGCGCTGGCGCCTGATCTGCTGCCGCCGCCGGGCGCCGTGGTGCTGCGCAGCGATATTGAGCGCAAGGCGCTGTTCGGCGTCGGCGAAACCGAACGCCTGGCGCAAACAGCCTACACGCCCGAAGTGACCGCCCGCGTCTATCACGCGATCGAGGACAAGGCGCGCCGCATCATTGCCGCCGGCCATTCGGCCATCGCGGACGCCGTGTTTGCCGAGGCGGAGGAACGCGCCGCCATTGCGAACGCGGCAGACGGTGCCGCCTTCCATGGATTGTTTCTCACTGCCGATCTCAATACCCGCATCGCCCGGGTCGGCGCGCGCGTCGCCGACGCCTCCGATGCCGACGCGGCGGTCGCGCGCCGTCAGGAACGATACGATCTCGGCGCCATGGCGTGGGCGACCGTGGATGCCTCCGGTGATCCGGACGAGACGCTGCAACGCACCAAGACGGCCCTCGGCCGATGAAAGAGCGAGCTATGCGCACAGCAACCCACTGCCCCGCCCACCGCCTACTTGGCGCGGACGGCAGAAACAATGCATAGGTTTCAAGCCGCCTGCCCTGCCGGGACCTCCCGCTGAATGAAAGCCGACGCCAAGTCCAAACGCTTTTTCGGGCGCCAGCTTGCCGTCGGGCTCGCCGGCTATTTCTGCTTCATCAATCTCTATTCGCCGCAAGCGATCCTGCCGCTGCTCAGCCAGGAATTCGGCGCGGGCGCTGCCGAAATCGCCAACATCATGACCGCCGGCACGCTGGCCGTGGCGCTGACCGCGCCCTTCACCGGCACGGTGGCCGACGTGCTCGGCCGCAAGCGCGTCATCGTCGCCGCCATGCTGTTCCTGGCGGTGCCGACGGTGCTTGCCGCCATGGCGCCGACCCTGCCGTCGCTGATCCTCTGGCGGTTCGTGCAAGGGCTGGCGCTGCCGCCGATCTTTGCGGTCACCATCGCTTATATCGGCGACGAATGGCCGGCACACGAAGCGACCGCCGCCGCCGGCGTCTACACCTCCGGCGCCAGCCTCGGCGGCTTCAGCGGGCGGTTCATCACCGGCGTGCTGTCGGACCTGATCGGCTGGCGCAACGCCTTCGACGTGCTGGCGCTGATGACGCTGGTCGGCGCCGTGCTGGTGTTTCTGCTGCTGCCGCGCGAGCGCAAGTTCGTGCGCTCGGACGGCCTGATCGCGTCGGGCAAACAGATGCTGCGGCACTTCCGCAACCGGCAACTGCTGGCGACCTACGCGGTCGGCTTCGGCGTCCTGTTCAATTTCATCTGCACATTCACGTACATCAACTTCCGTCTCGCTGCCCCGCCCTACAGTTTGTCGTCGACCTGGCTCGGCGCGATCTTCGTCGTCTATCTCGGGGGCTCCTCGCTCACGCCGCTCGCCGGCTGGGCGGTTGGCCGCTTCGGCCGGCGCCGCTTCATGGTTCGGGTGATTGCGCTATGGGTCGTCGGCATTGCATTGACGCTTGCGCCGTCATTGCCGGTGATCGTTCTGGGACTCGCCGTCTGCGCCGCCTGCGGGCTCGTCTGCCAGGCGATCTCCACCGGCTATGTGACGATCACCGCCAAGGTCGGGCGCTCCTCGGCCGTCGGCCTTTACGTCACCAGCTTCTATGCCGGCGGCAGCTTCGGCGCAGCGCTCGGCGGCATCACCTGGATTGCCGGCGGCTGGCCGGCATGCGTCGCATTGGTGACGGTGGTACTGGGCGTGATGGCGAGCATCGTCTTCTTCGCCTGGGCGCGCGGCGTGCCACCGGCGCCGGAGACGCCGGCGATCGAGCCGCCCTAATCCGCGCTCGCATGCCAGAGCGGCGCATAACCGCGCGCGAGGACGGCAAGGATTGACGGCGGCGTCAGCACATCCACGACGATATCGCGCGGACGCGCGCTCGGTTTTTCATAGCCGCCGGACGACCATAGCAGCAGGCGCCCGCCGCGTACCGCGAAAGCTTTGCCGTCACGCGCAATCATCGCGCCGTCTGGCAGGGCGTCGAGCGCATGCCGGTGCACGCGCTTTTCGTTTCCGTCGAGCCGTTCGCGATGAAGCACCTCATCCATCGCGGCGGCGGACGCGCGTTTTGGCTGCCCCGAGAACAACATTGCAAACCGCTCCGCATCCTCGCGGCGGCATTCGAAGCACGGCCGATGGCCGGCCGCAAAGGCCGTCACCTCGTCGAGAAAAAACAATTCCGAGTAGCTGTCGCCCCAGACCATGCGGTGGCGATCGTTGAAATTGAGCTTGCAGCAAATCCATTGCTTGGAGGCCCAGCGCCGCGCGGCCAGCTTGCGTTGCACGTCGTGCAACCGCCCGCCGCGGTTACCCATCAGGGTCCCGCGTGCCGGCGTCGCGATCAGGTCACCGAAAGGCGTCACCCTGTTCTGTAACGGCATGACGCATCATGGCATACGGCCTGTGAGGGCACCCACCCGCAACCTGCCAAAGCCCGGAGCCGGCGATCTGTTGCCGACGACGAAACCCATAAAACAGAACGCCCGCCATATGCGGCGGGCGTCCCAAACGATATTGGCTCTGTGCTTAGCCTTGCGGCTGCGGCGCCACTTCGCCCGTCGGCGGCTCCGGCCGCGGGCGCGGCTTGCCGGCCGGTGGCACCGCGGAGGAGCGCGGCGTGGTCGGCTCGATCACCGACTCGCGCACCGGACGGCGGCCTTCGAGCAGGTCCTTGATTTCGTCGCCGCTCAACGTCTCGAATTCGAGAAGGCCACGCGCCAGCGTTTCCAAGTCGGCGCGCTTGTCGGTCAAAACCTGCGTCGCCTCGGCGTAGCCTGCTTCCACCAGCCTGCGCACCTCGGCGTCGATCGTCTGCGCGGTCGCTTCCGAGATATTCTGCTGGCGCGACACCTGGTAGCCGAGGAACACCTCGTCCTGGTTCTCGCCATAAGCCACGGTGCCGAGCTTGTCGGACAGGCCCCAGCGCGTGACCATCAGCCGCGCAAGCTTGGTCGCCTGCTCGATGTCGGAGGCCGCGCCCGAGGTGACCTTCTCGCGGCCGAATACCATTTCTTCCGCCACGCGACCTCCCATCATGATGGCGAGCCGCGACGTCATCTGCTCGAGCGACATCGACAGCTTGTCGCGTTCCGGCAGTTGCATGACCATGCCGAGCGCGCGGCCACGCGGAATGATGGTGGCCTTGTGCACCGGGTCGGTCGCCTTGACGTTGAGCGCAAGAATGGCATGGCCGCCTTCATGATAGGCGGTCAGCAGCTTCTCCTCGTCGGTCATGACAAGTGATTTGCGCTCGGCGCCCATCATCACCTTGTCCTTGGCGTCCTCGAACTCGGCTTGCGTGACCATGCGCTTGTTGCGCCGCGCCGCCATCAGCGCCGCCTCGTTGACGAGGTTCATCAGGTCCGCGCCGGAGAATCCGGGCGTCCCGCGCGCGATGGTTTTGAGATTCACGTCGGGCGCCAGCGGAACTTTCCGCACATGAACTTTCAGGATCGAACTCGCGGCCGACCACGTCCGGGTTCGGCACCACGACCTGACGGTCGAATCGGCCGGGGCGCAAGAGCGCCGGATCGAGCACGTCGGGCCGGTTGGTGGCGGCGATCAGGATGATGCCTTCGTTGGCCTCGAAGCCGTCCATCTCGACCAGCAACTGGTTGAGCGTCTGTTCGCGCTCGTCATTGCCGCCGCCGAGGCCGGCGCCGCGATGGCGGCCGACCGCGTCGATTTCGTCGATGAAGATGATGCAAGGCGCGTTCTTCTTGGCCTGCTCGAACATGTCGCGCACGCGCGAAGCGCCGACGCCGACGAACATCTCGACGAAGTCGGAGCCGGAAATCGTAAAGAACGGAACGTTGGCTTCGCCGGCGACCGCGCGCGCGATCAGCGTCTTGCCGGTGCCCGGCGGGCCGACCAGCAATACGCCGCGCGGAATGCGTCCGCCCAGGCGCTGGAATTTTCCGGGATCGCGCAGAAATTCGACGATCTCCTGCAAGTCCTGCTTGGCCTCGTCGACGCCGGCGACATCTTCAAACGTCACGCGGCCATGCGCTTCGGCGAGCAGCTTCGCGCGCGATTTGCCGAAGCCCATCGCCTTGCCGGCGCCGCCCTGCATCTGGCGCGACAGGAAGATCCACACGCCGATGAGCGCGATGAAGGGCAGCCACGACACCAAGAGCGACACAAACCACGGAACGTTGTCCGACGGCGGCCGCGCGGTGATCGATACGCCCTTGGAATAGAGTTTCTGCACCAGGCCGGGATCGCTCGGTGCATAAGTCTGGAAGCTGGTGCCGTTCGAGAAGGTGCCGTGAATTTCCGGACCTTGAATGACGACGTCGCGTACGCGGCCCTGGTCGACCTCGCTCAACAATTGCGAGAAAGACACTTCCTGCGAATTGGTGCGTTGGCCGGGGTTCTGGAACAGCGTGAACAGCGCCAGCAACAGCAGGACGATAATCACCCAGAGAGCGAAATTGCGAAGATTGGCGTTCATCAGCAGCCCTCAAACGCCGAGCGTCCAGCGCCGCGGCCCTTGTTTATGCCCAGACTTCGTGGCGACTTCACGTCCACCTGTCCTTTTGCCAATGTAGGCAGCGCAGGCGTTAAGGGAAAGGCCTCGAATCTTTATATTCTAGCGCTTTTTGCCGGGCTTCGCTGCGCGACGTCCGGCCGTGGTTAAGGGTCTACGACGCCGCGGCGGCGCCCGCTCGACGACGATCTTGCCGCCCGCCAACGTCACAACGGCACCGGCGAGGCTGCGCCGAAAACGCCTGACGCCAGCCTTTTGCGCCGATTCGACGGCGGATTTCAGGGCCTCGAGTTTGGCCAGCTCGACCGGTCCCTCGTCGCCGCGTTTTGTGACGGCCCGTCCCAAGAGACGCAGGGCGATTTCATCCGGCAGCGTCGCAAAGCCCTGAGCGTCGAAGCCACTCAACGCGGCATTGCAGGGGTGCGTCGCCACCTCTTGTTCGGCCCGGTCGACGGCAGCTTCGATTGCCAGGTCGGCCCGCTTGAGGCGGGCCGCAAGCTGCGCCAGGCGACGGGCATCGAGGCCTTCGCTGGCAAGGTCCGGCATCAGGCCGCGCAGACGCGCACGGGTAAAACGCGGATCGCGGTTGGAAGGGTCTTCGGCGAAGGCAATCCCGGCACCCCGCAACGTGGCAACGAGCCGCGATTTGGGAACAGCGAGCAGCGGACGGACCAACCTGGTCTGCACGTCGCCGGGCAGCAACGCAAAGCGGCTCATGGCGGCAAGTCCGGTGATGCCGCTGCCCCGGCTCATGCGGATCAGCACGGTCTCGGCCTGGTCATCGAGGGTATGCGCGGTGAGCACATGGCCTGCGCCTGCGGCGCGCGCGGCCTGCCCGAGCAGCCGATAGCGCGCGGCGCGTGCCGCCTGCTGCAAGCCGGTTGCCGGCTTCTTGCCGCGCCAATGAAGCGTGCGGTGAGCGAGACCCAATGCGCGCGCAAGGCGCGCGACGTCAGCCGCTTCGCGTTTTGAACCTTTGCGCAGACCGTGATCGACGGTGACCGCGACGAGCTTTGGTGGCGTCTTGAGGGCTTTGCGCCACCGCGCCGCCAACACCATCAATGCCGTCGAATCCGGACCGCCAGACACGGCAAGAATGAGAACAGGCAGACGTTCGAGACCGGAGAACAGCGATTTTGCTTCCGACGCCGCAACGGCTCCGGAGTTAGCAGTGCGCACGCTTCTGTTCCCGCGCCACGCCGTTCTTAACGGCTGACGATGCGCGTGGATACTTACGCTTGATCTCGGCGAAAGTGGCGCACGCCGCTTCCCTCTGATTGAGGGCGGCAAGCGATTTACCGAGCCTCAGCAACGAATCCGGTGCCTTGCTCGACTTTGCGTATTTGGTCGAGACCGCCAGAAACGATTCCGCGGCGTCACGATAACGCTGCTGCTGGTAAAGACTTTCGCCCAGCCAGTAATGCGCATCAGGCGGCGTTCGCTTCGCCGGGATAGCGGCTGAGAAAATTGCGGAACGCCTGCTCGGCCAGCGCATAGTCCTTGTGCAGCACATAGCCGTAGGCGAGCTGGTATTCGTCCTTCGGCGATGCCGATGGCGGCAACGTCGCAAGTTGTACATTGGCGTTATCGCGCCGGCGGCGGTTGCGATGCTTGCGGCTGCAGCGGCTGGCCGTTTTGCGGCGGCGCCGTCATAGGAGGCGCCTCCTGCGGCTGCTGCGCGGCCGGCGGATTGCCGGCGAGCGTCGACAGGTCGAGCGGCGCGCCGGCCTCACGGCCGCCCGGCGCCCCGATTTGTTGGCCAGCTGCCGGCGGCTGAGCGGGCGCCGACGCATTGCCAAGCGTGCGCGGCGCACCCGGTGCATTGGGATCGCGCGACGGATCGAAAACATCCGAGCGCTGTCCTGGAGCGGCTCGCGCCGGCGCGGCGCCAGGCGGCGGCGTAACCGGTGGCGCGGCCGCAGGCGGCGCAACGCCACCGCCCCGGCTGCCCAATTGCTGGAAGCGGTACTCGGTGTCGTCCTGCATGCGCTTGAGCTGCATCTGCAGCATCTGATTTTGGTGCTGCAATTGCTCGATCGTGCCGGTGAGCTGACGCAGCGCGTTCTCGATGCGGCCGACGCGCATGCCAAGCTCGTTTTCGTCGCCGGCACTGCCGGTTTGCGCGACTTGCGGCTGCGCCGGCGGCGCCTGCTGCGCGGCGGGCTGTTGTGCCGCGGGCTGCTGGGCCTCGGGCGGAGCCGCATTCTGCCGGTTGGGATTGAACAGGTTATCGAGGAACCCGCCGGAATTCTGCGCCAGTGCGCCGCTCGCCGGCCACGTCACCACGGCGGCAAGTACGGCAACAAGAATGGCAATGGGAAGCGTGCGAGCACGTTGCGCGCGGAAATGGATGCGTGTCATCGGCAAATTCTGTCGCAAACCGGCATGATTATGATGGCGACCGGCTCCTAGCATAGTCCGCCGAGTACGACCAGAATATGGCCGGTTCCCGCCGCCAAGCCCTAGAAACACGTGTCGTTTCACAGGTTTGTGCTATTCGACCGGGACACTCGCAGCGCGCCGTTTCTTGCGCTCAGTCAGCCATTCCTCGAAGCGCTGCATGACCACGAAGAAGGACGGCACGAACAGGACGGCGAGGCATGTCGACGCCAGCATGCCGGTGAAGACGGTGATGCCGATCGAGGCGCGCGCATTGGCGCCGGCCCCGGTCGCCAGCACCAAGGGTAACACGCCGAGGATGAAGGCGAACGACGTCATCAGAATCGGGCGGAAGCGGGCGCGCGCGGCTTCGACGGCGGATTCCAGGAGCTCCTTGCCTTCGGCGCGCAACTCGCGGGCAAACTCGACGATAAGAATGGCGTTTTTCGCCGACAGCGCGATCAGCAGCACGATGCCGATCTGCGTATAGAGATTATTGTCGATGCGCAGGATGGTCAGCGCCGCGACCGGCCCCAGCAGCGAGATCGGCACCGCCAGGATCACGGCCAGTGGCCGGTACCAGCTCTCGTATTGCCCGGCGAGCACGAGATAGACCAGCAGCAGCGCCATCGCGAACACGAGATACATCTGATTGCCGACCAGCTTTTCCTGGTAGGACATCGCCGTCCATTGGGACTCGACGCGCGGCGGGAAGGTGCGCTTTGCAATATCTTCCATGAGCTGCATGGACTGTCCGCTCGAATAGCCGCGCGCCGGAATGCCGACGATGGTGGCCGACGGATAGAGATTGTAGAGACTGATCAGCGAGGGCCCGGCCACGGGCGTGATCTTTATTAAGGTACCGAGCGGAATCATGCTGCCGGCATTGTTGCGCACCGTCAGATTGCGCACGTCGTCGAGGCGCAGGCGGAATTTCGAATCCGCCTGCACGAACACCTGGAAGGTGCGGCCGAACTTTGTGAATTGATTGACGTAAGACGAACCGAGATAGCCGGCGAGCGCGGAGAAGACCTGGTCGACACTCACCTGCAACGACTGCGCTTTCACGCGGTCGACGTCGATCGTGTATTGCGGCGTGTTGGCGCGGAAAGAACTCAACACCAATCGCAGCGACGACTGCGAGCTGGCATTTTCAAGCGTCGACGCCACCACCCTGCCGAGTTTGTCGAAATCGAAGCCGTTATCGCGCAACTCGACCTGCATGGTGAAGCCGGCGGCAAAGCCGATGCCCTGGATCGGTGGCGGCGGCAGAACGCGCACGATCGCCTCCTCGATCGGTGCCATCACCTCGTTCAGGCTGGTGAGGATCGGCAGCAGACTCTCCTTTTTCCCGCGCACCGCCCAATCCTTGAGGATGATGTAGGCGACGCCGGCGCTGGCGAGTGACGAGCTGTTGTCGAGCGCCGACGTGCCGGCGATAGTCACGACCTGATCGACGCCGCCGGTCTTGCGCGCGAGCTCACTGACGCGGTCAAGCACCTTCTGCGTGCGCTCGAGCGAGGCACCGTCCGGCAACTGCACCGTCGCCACCATGTAGCCCTGGTCTTCGACCGGAATGAACCCGGTCGGAATCCGGGAAAAGGCGAACATGGTCCCGGCGATGATGATCAGCGCGATCACCGCCATCACGCCGGCAAAGCCGACCAGCCTGCGCATCAACGCGGCATAGCCACGCTCGAGCTTGAGATAGGCTGCATCGAAGGCGCGGTAGAAGACGTTGCGCTTTTCGACCGGCACGGTCGGCCGCAGCCACAGCGCGCATTGCGTCGGCTTCAGCGTCACCGCGTTGATCGCGCTGATGAGCGCGGTCGCCGCAATCACCAGCGCGAATTGGGCGTACATTTGTCCGGTGAGGCCGGGAAGAAACGACGCCGGCAAAAACACCGCCAGCAGCACCAACGTGATGCCGACGATGGGCCCGAGCAGCAAACGCATCGCTTCGATCGAGGCGTCGTGTCCGTTCATGCCCTTGTCGATATTGTGCGCCGCGCCTTCGACAACGATGATGGCGTCGTCGACAACGATGCCGATCGCCAGCACGATCGCAAACAGCGTGGCGAAGTTGACGGTGAAGCCCATCGCCGCCATGGCCGCAAAGGCGCCGATGATGGTCACCGGCACGGTCGTCGCCGGCACCAGCATCGCGCGCCAGTCCTGGAGGAATACCAGGATGACGATCAGCACCAGGATCGCCGCCTCGAACAGCGTCTTGTAGACCTCATGAATCGAGGCATTCACAAAGATCGTGGTGTCGAACGGAATACTGTAGGTGAGCCCCTGCGGGAAAGCGGGCGCCATTTCCTTCATCTTCTTGTCGACTTCGGTCGCGACATTGAGCGCGTTGGCGCCGGGCGACAGAAAGATGGCGAGCCCCGCCGAGGCCTTGCCGTCGAGCTTGAAGATCTGCCCGTAGGTCTGCGCGCCGAGCTCGACGTGGCCGATGTCGTGAATGCGGGTAACTTCGCCGTTGGTTCCGGTCTTGACGATGACGTTGGAGAATTGCGTCACATCGTCGAGGCGGCCGGCGACGTTCAACGTATATTGAAACGGCACGTTGCCGGGCGCCGGCGGCGCGCCGATCTGTCCCGCCGTCACTTGCGAGTTTTGCTGCTGAAGCGCGTTGATCACGTCCTGCACGATCAGGCCGCGCGCTTTCAGCTTCTCGGGATCGAGCCAGACGCGCATGGCGTATTGGCCGGCGCCGAATACGGCGACGTTGCCGACACCGGGCAGCCGCGACAGCTCGTCCTTAAGATTGATGGTGGCGTAGTTCGCGAGATAGAGGCTGTCGTAAGCGTTGTTCGGCGAGATTAGCGACACGATCTGCAGGATCGAGGTCGATTTCTTCTGCACCACGACGCCCTGCGACTGCACCGATTGCGGCAGCGAGGACAGCGCCGCCGACACGCGGTTCTGCACCAGCACCTGCGCGAAATTCAGATCCGTGCCGATCTTGAAGGAGACGGTCAGGTTGTAGGAACCGTCGTCGGCGGCGTAGGACTGCATGTAGATCATGCCCTCCACACCGTTGACCTGCTGCTCGATCGGCAGCGCGACGGTATCGAGCACGGTGCGGGCGCTGGCGCCGGGATAGCGCGTCGTTACCGACACGGTCGGCGGTACCACGTCCGGGTATTGCGCGATCGGCAGCGTATACACCGCGACCGCGCCGATCACGACGATCAGAATCGCGATCACATTGGCGAGGACGGGCCGCTCGATGAAAAATTTTGAGATCATGGCGCCGCCGTCACTTGCCGGCGGGCGAATTCGCCGCCGTCTGCGGATCGACCTTCTGGCCGGGGATGGCGCGCAGCAGGCCCGCGACGATGACGCGGTCGTCCGGATTGAGACCTTTTTCAATGACGCGATCGGCGCCGTCGACCCGTCCGATCTCGACCTTGTGCTGCTCGACCACGTTGTCCTTGTTGACGACCAGGAGATAACGCCCGCCCTGATCGGTGCCGAGCGCGCTCTCCGGCACAAGCAACGCGTTCTCCTGTTTGCCCGTCGGCACGCGCACGCGCACGAACATGCCCGGCAACATCACCTTGTCGGTATTGTCGTAGATCGCGCGCGCCATCAACGTGCCCGTCGACGGGTCGACCGTCGGCGAGGCATAATCGAGGCGCCCGACATGCGGGTAGCCGCTTTCATTTTGCAGCCCGATCTCAACCGGAACTTTGTTGAGTTCTTCTTGCGTGATCCCGCGCTTTCGAATTTCCTCGCGGACACGCAGCACATCCTGCTCGCTGATGCTGAAATTCACATAAATCGGCGCCGGCTGCACGATCGTCGCCAGCACCGTCGGCGTCGCGCTGCCACCGACATAGGCGCCGATGGACACGGTGCGCGCGGTCACCGTGCCGTCGAACGGCGCGGTCACGTTCGAATAGCCGTAGTTCATTTGAGCGAGCTGGGTGCTGATCTCCGCCGACGTGAGATTGGCGCGCGCGGTGTCGCGGTTGGCCGTCGCGGTATCGAGCGCGGATTGCGAGACCGCGTTTGTCTTCGCGAGAACAGCCTGCCGCTGGTAGTCGGTTTCCGTTTGCTTGACGGTTGCGCGCGCGCTCTCCTCGGCGGCCTTGGCTTGATCGAGTTTGAGTTTGTAGGTCTCGGGCTCGATCGTGAACAGCACCGTGCCCTTCTTCACGAACTCGCCGTCTTTGTATTTGATCGACTTCGATGAAACCGGACACGCGCGCCACCAGATCGGCGGTGTTGATGGCCGCGGTATTGCCGGTCTCCTGAAGATAATGCGTCACGGCACGCTGCACCGGCGGCGCCACCGTCACTTTCGGCGGCGGCGGCGGAACGTAGGTGTTCTGCTCGCCGCAAGCGCTCAGCGCAGCCGACGCGACCAGCAACGCCGCTGCTCTCCGCCAATTTTTCCCGATCGGTGGGCCGCCCATTTTCCACCTCTTCCGCGCTCGAAAGCCGCGCGGTGACGCTTGAGGGGCGGTCTCATGCATGCCCCAGCCGAAGGCCGGTAAGGTTCCGCGATTTTTCCGGTTTTGCAAGCGACAAAGCGGTGACAATAAACAGATGGCGGCGCAGAGCGCCGCCATTGTCAGACATTCGCGTAAAATGCGTTACCGCTTATGAGCTGCCTGCGTTGAGCACCGTCACCACGCGGCGGTTCTGCGACCAGCAGGAGATGTCGTCGCACAGCGCGACCGGACGCTCCTTGCCGTAGGAGATCGTGCGCATGCGGTTGGCGGCAACCCCGCGCGAGATCAGATAGTCGCGAACTACCTGCGCGCGCCGGGCGCCGAGCGCGAGGTTGTATTCGCGCGTGCCGCGTTCGTCGGCGTGACCCTCGAGGGTGAACTGACTGTACTGGCTGTAGGTATTGAGCCACTGCGCCTGCTTGTCGAGCGTCGCGCGCGACTGCGGCGTTAAGTCGGTGGAATCGGTCGTGAAGAAGACGCGATCGCCGACATTGACCACGAAGTCCTGCTGACTCCCTGGTGTGGCTGCGGCGCCGGCGTCGCCTTGCGCGTTCTGCTGGTTGGCGCAAGCCGCAATCGTGAGTGTGCCGGCGAGCAATGCCGCAAAGCGGATGCCGCGCACGAGTTGCGTCATATTGATCATTCCGGTGCCTCCATTCTCACGCACAGACCGGACCTTTACAGTTTTTTGTCTAGCAGCCGGCCGGTTAATCGAACGTTCCGTCAACCTTGATGGAACCTTGCGTGGGCCACTTAAATGCTCGGCAATATCCCAAACCTTAGTTGATGGTTAAAAGCCGGTGAATAAGTCTTTTGTGTGCGCCTCCGGGGCCACGGCGCGCCACAGCCGCGTTTCGGGGCTCAGGACAAGAGCGGCGACCAGGCCGGATCGGACGCAAAGCTCGGCGTCGGCTCTTTCAGTTCATTCCGGCCGGTAATATCGATCGTATAGAGGTTCGGCCCCGGTCCGGGGTCGCGGAAGAACATGATCACGCGCCCGTTCGGCGCGAAGGTCGGCCCTTCGTTGTGGAACCCTTGCGTCAGCACGCGCTCGCCCGAGCCATCCGGCTTGAGGATGCCGATGGAGAACTGGCCGCGCGCCTGACCGGTAAAGGCGATGTAATCGCCGCGCGGCGACCACACCGGCGTCGAGTGCCGGCCCTCGCCGAAGGAGACGCGCTGGGCGGGACCCCCGGTTGCCGGCATGACGTAGATCTGCGAGGTGCCGCCGCGATCGCTCTCGAAACAAATGTAGCGCCCGTCGGGCGAATAGCACGGCGCGGTGTCGATCGCCGGCGTGTCGGTCAACCGCGTGGTCTGTTTCGAGCGCAGATCCATCGTGAACAGATTGGCGTTCGGCCCCTGCTGCAAGCTCATGATCACGCGCTGGCCGTCCGGCGAAAACCGCGGCGCAAACGTCATGCCGGGAAAATTGCCGACGACTTCGCGCTGGCCGGTTTCGATGTTGAGCAGATAGACGCGCGGCTGGCCTTGGCCGTAGGCCATGTAGGTAATCTCTTGCGTGGACGGATTGAAGCGCGGCGTCAGCACCAGATCGTCGCCGCGCGTGAGATAGCGCACGCCGTAGCCGTCCTGATCCATGATGGCGAGGCGTTTGACGCGCCGGTTCTTCGGACCGGTCTCGTCGATGAAGACGATACGGCTGTCGAAATAGCCCTTCTCACCGGTGAGCGTCTGATAGACCGCGTCGGAAATGATGTGCGCGATACGCCGCCAATTGTCGGGCGTGGTGAAATACTGTTTGCCGTCGAGCTGCTGACCGGCGAACACGTCCCACAGCCGGAATTCCGCCTTCAAGCGGCCGTCGGCCTGGCGCGTGATGCGGCCGGTGACCAGCGCCTGCGCATTGATCGTGCGCCAGTCTGCAAAGCGCGGCACCCGGTCGGTGTTGGTGATGCGCTCGATGAAAGCGGTGGGATTGATCGGCGCGAACAGGCCGCAGCGCTGGAGATTGTTGGTGATGACCTCGGTCACGCCATGCGCGGTTTCGGTTTCGCCCGGCGTGCCGGCAACGAACTCGGCAATCGCGACCGGCATCGGCTGAATATTGCCTTGCGTGATGTCGAGCCGGACGACGGCGCGGGCCGGCGACGCCGCAACGGCGGCAAGCGCGCCGGCGCCGGCGAGAACGCGGCGGCGGTCGATCAGTAGGCCGGACTGGGGATGCAGTGGCCGGAAGTCAGGAAACGGTCGGTTCATGTCGTGTAAAAAATCCGGTCGGTTCACCCGCGAAACATGTCGCGGGGGTCGAAGGTCACCTCGATGTCCTTCCAGGTATCGTAATGCTCGGGCTTGAGCATCGTGAAAGGCTGGCCGCGAAACACGGCGCGGACCGCGCTGTCGCGTGCGGTTTCGTAGAGCTGCCCGCGGCCGTGCGTAACAACCATCGGCGGCGCGGAGAGCCGTCCGTCGCGGCCGAGCTGGATGCGGATACGGATGACGTACTCTTCCGGGTTCTGGATGCCCACCGGCGGGTTCCACAGCGCCATCAGCCGCGCCCTGAGCGCGTCAAGCTCCGACTGGGACAACTGCGAGGCATTGCCCATTGCCGTGCCGAGGGTCGGGGACGACAGCGTCGCGCCCGTTGCGGCGACGCGCTCGGGCGCGCGCTTGTCGAGCAAGGCGGCGATCTTGTCGGCATCGAATTTCGGCTGCTTCTTCGGCGGCGGTGGCTTGCGCGGCGGCAGCGGCTCATGCGCGGTCTTCACCTGCTGCTGCTCGCTCTTCTTGATCTTCTCCGCAATCGGATCGGGCTTGGGCTGCGGTGCGGGCTCCGGCTGCTTCTCGGCCATCGCCTGCACTTTCGGCTTCTCGGTCGCTTTCGGCTTGATGTCTTCGATCGGCTTGGGCGGCGGCTCGGCGATCTTTTCAACCAGCGGCTTCGGCTTCTCGACCGGTTTGGGCGCGTCCTTGACACCCTTGGTGATCTCGGAAAATTCCTTTTCGCTGACCAGGTCGACCGGCAAGGATTCCGCCGGGGTGGATTTGAAGCTTTCGCCCGTGAAAGACAGCGTCGCCCACAGCAGCACCGCGACGTGCAGCCCGGTCGAAATCACTGACGCTGTCTTCATCTGCATCGCGGCTATTTCGAGCCCTGCTCGAATTCGGTGACCAACGCTACCCGATGAAAGCCGGCCGCGGACAGCCGGCCCATGACTTTCATCATGGTTCCATAGTCGACCTTTTTATCCCCCCGCACATAGATGCGGGCGTCCTGACCGCCGCGCGCTTCGGCGACGGCCATCAGCTTGGGGATGAGATCGTTCACGGCGATCTCGCTTTCCTGCAAGTACACTTCGCCCTTGGCGTTAACCGAGATGGCGAGCGGCTCTTTATCCTGCTCGAGGCTCTTGGCCTGGCTTTGCGGCAGGTCGATGGGCACACCGACCGTGAGCAACGGCGCCGACACCATGAAGATGATGAGCAGAACGAGCATCACGTCCACCATGGGCGTGACGTTGATCTCGCTCATCACCGCGCGCCGGCGGCTCCTGCGTCTACGACCGATAACCGGGGTTCCGGCATTCGCCGCCATAACGTCCCCTTACCTAACCTGCGCCCCCGCGCTCGTCGATCTGGCGTGACAGGATGGCGGAGAATTCGTCCGCAAACCCTTCCAGCCGCTGGGACTGTTTGTTCACTTCGGAAGCGAACTTGTTATAGAAAATCGTCGCCGGTATGGCGGCCACAAGACCGATAGCGGTGGCAAACAGGGCCTCCGCAATACCGGGCGCCACCACGGCGAGCGAGGTGTTCTTGGAGGCGGCAATCGACTGAAAGCTCGTCATGATGCCCCAAACCGTGCCGAATAGGCCGATAAAGGGGCCGGCCGAGCCCACGGTCGCCAGCACCAGGAGGCGGCGCTCCAGCCGTTCCACCTCGCGCGCGATGGTGACTTCCATCACCTTGTCGATGCGCATCTGCAGGCCCGCGAACGAGCGCGCGCCGCCCTCGAAGCTGCGTTTCCATTCGCGCATCGCCGCCACGAACAACGCCGCCATCGAATGGTTCGGGCGCGAGGACAGCGTGCGGTAAAGTTCCTCCAGCGACTGGCCCGACCAGAAGGCCTGCTCGAATTGGTCCATGCCGCGTTTGGTGCGGGCGTACAGCACGGTCTTGTCGATGGCGATGGCCCAGACCCAGACCGAGCAGACCAACAGCCCGAGCATGACCGCTTTCACGATCCAATGGGCGTGCCAGAACAGCGTAAAAAGAGACAGGTCGGAGGATGTGAGCGGGAGCACCGACTGTGCCACATCACCGGGATTCATGGGCACGTCCTTTCCGCTTCATCCGGTCCATTGCGTCAAAACCGGCGCGGGGATAATTCGCGTGCGGGGCGCGCCGGGCACTGGCCGCTCACGCGCTTGGCCGAAATTCGAATGTCTCGCGAAAACGCTCGATGTCCCGCCACCGGTAGGACCCAGCAAATCCCCGCGAAACTTGGCCAAACTTGGGCGCTGAACGGGTCTCTAGCACGTCTAACAGCGCTGATTGTGGTTAAGGACCGGTTACCGCGCGCTGGAGCAAAAATGCAACGGCCGCCCGCTCGGGGGAGAGCGGACGGCCATGCGCGGGGGCAGATAGATCGGGTCAGTTTTGCTGCGGACCCGCGTCCGACGCCGGGGGGTTGCGGCGTTCGGCCATGAAGGCATCGAACTCGGTCTTGTCCTTGGCGAAGCGCAGGCGCTCGAGGAATTCACGGAACTCGCGCTGCTCTTCCTCCAGCCGCTTCAAGGTCTCGGAGCGGTATTCGTCGAAGGCATGATTGCCGCTCGAAGGGCCGGCCCAAGGCGTCCCGCTCATGCGGGACCGCATCCAATCCATCTTGCGCTGCATGCGCTCCATCTTGTGTTGCCAGCGGTCAACGCCGCCACCGTGATATCCGCATCCCATTCGTCCGCTCCATATTGTGAAGGCGAGGACGCCCAGGCCCAATGGCCACCAGGCCATGAACCCGAGAACGATCAGCGCGATCCAGGCGGGTTTGCCGAATTCGTCGAGCTTCGCGGTGATTGGCATTGTCGGCCTCGCGTTAATGTAAATAACATTTACATCGATAAGGGCCTGACGAGCGGATGTCAATACCCTTCACATTAGAAATCCACGTAGGTATCGCCGGGCAAAATGCGAGGGCTATGCGGCGAAATTGTCAGCCGCCGCTTGCTTCCTCCGAAAGGCCGAGGCCACGCAGATAGATGAGGAATGCGGCCTCCAGCAGCTCTTCAGGCGGCATTGGCAGTGTGCGCCGCGCCGCGTCCCCGCGCCCGAACAGCGACGCGATGCCGTGCGTCATCGACCAGACATGCAGCGCCACCATCAGCGCCGGCGGCCGGCCGGTCGCCGGCATGGTTGCAACCAGCGTCTCGGACGCACCGCGCAGAACGGCAAAAGCGCGGTCGCCGGCCTCGCGCAGTTGCGGATCGGTATCGAGCGGCACCCCGGTCTCGAACATGGCCGAGTAATAAGCGGGCTGGCGCTTGGCGAAATCGAGATAGGCCTTGCCCAGCCGGTCGAAGGCCGCGAGCGGCGCTGGACGGCCCTCGTCCCAGGCCTTGGTGAGCGCGGCCTCGAACAGCTCAAAGCCGCGCCGGGCAACGTCGGCCAGCAATGCGTCGCGGTCGCGATAGTGCCGGTAGGGTGCGGCCGGGCTCACCCCTGCCCAGCGGGCCGCATCGGCGAAAGTGAAGCCCGCCGGGCCTTTTTCCGCGATCAACGCCAACGCGGCCCGCACCAGGGCTTCCTTGAGGTTGCCGTGGTGATAGCCGCGATGGCCGTGTTCGGAGCCTTGTTGGGGCCCATGTTGGGACCCCTGGTCGCGCCTGCCCCAGTTCATGCGATGGACCTCATGTAAATGGCCTTTACATGAGTCAAAGGGCCACGTCGATAAGCGTCTCTCAGGTCGCCGGCTGCACCACGTCCTGATCGGCCTTCATGGCGAGGCGCAACGGCTTGGGAATCGGCCGCGCGCGCCCGCCCGAGACGAAGGCAACCTGCACGTCGGCTTCGACGATCAAATCCGCGCCGCGCCTGACCTCTTGATGCAAGATGACGGAGGCGCCCTTCACCTCCTGCGGCGTGGTGACGATGTCGAGCACGTCGTCCATGTGCGCCGGCTTGCTGAAGTGAATGTCCATGTGGCGCACGACGAAGGCGAAGCCCGGCGCTTCTTCGTTGGCTTGTTCGAACAGCGCGCGGTGGTCGGCGCCGATCAGCCGCAGATAATTGGTACGGCCGCGCTCCATGAAGCGCAGATAGCTCGCGTGATAGACGATGCCGGAAAAATCCGTGTCCTCGTAATAGACGCGCACCTGCTGGTGGTGCTTGCCGTCGCGGATTTCGCCATCGAGGGGATGGACCGTGCTCATGGCGCACCCCTTTAGCGGAGATCGGCGCCAGTGTCTTGCGGGCTTTTAACTGTTGCCCTGCATAATGGCGTCGAGCCGCGGCTTGATCTCATCTTCCTCGAAATACCAGACGCCACAGACCAACTCGCGAAAACGCGGGTCGGCCGCCGCCTCGCGTTCGATGCGGTCGATAGTGGCGGGCCCGACGACGTCCTCGAGCGGTCCCGCCGCCAGCAGCGAGAGCAAATTCGGATTGGTCTCGATTTTCAGAATCTCGAGAATCACATCGATCACCGCGTCGGGATCGTCGCCGCGAAGATCGTGCTCATAATCGTCGAGCGCGGAGAACGTGTCGTCGCGATCCTTTTCCGCCAGCGCGTGCTGCGCCACCCAGAGCTTTGCGAGTTCGGATGTCGACAGCGTGGCGAGATCGATTTTTTGCGCCGGTGCGCGGCGCGCCTCGTCGGCCGCGCGCCAGCCTTGCTCGTCGGCGACCTGACCGAGCCGCGCCTTCAGCGCCTCATCGTCCGTCCACCAGTAGGCGCCGCCCAGCAGCCAGGCAAAGCAGGTGTGCGTGCGCGCCTCCGCTTCGATGCGGTCGGCAAGCGCCGCACCGTGCGCGTTGATCAAAGACGGCAGCAGCTTGTTGTCAAGCTGCATCAGCACGGAACGATCGGACTCCGACGCGAGCACCGCGCGCACCAAATCGAACGCGCGCTCGGGATTGTCATGCGGCAGCCGGTCGAAATAGAGCGTCGCCGTCCAGGTCCCCTCGGTGCGGTCGCGCAGGCCGACGCGCTGAAGCGCACACCAAACCGAGGCTAATTCCTCGACCGGCATGGCGTCGAACTGCTTCTGCGTCTCCTCGGGCGTCTCTGGGCCGGGCATGGGCATCAGGGCCCATTGTTTCGCATCGTCGATGAAGGACATGACACGTCTCTTTGCGGCGCGGCCAAAGACGGGCCGCCTGCCTCAGACTTGGTCGCGTCCTGCACGCCGTGGGTTCACGCTGGCTGACGTCCCGCCTTGGCGCTCCATGAAGCGCAGTTAGCTTGCATGATAGACGACGCCGTCGAGACTAGACGCCATTTTGAACATTACCCCGCCAGCGGCAGCACATGGTCTCGCGTCAGCGGCGCAAGCGGCAGATCGGGCAGCGCGCGCGGATCGACCCAGACGACTTGTTCGATTTCCGCCTG
Source organism: uncultured Pseudomonadota bacterium (assembly GCA_963720835.1). Taxonomy (GTDB): domain Bacteria; phylum Pseudomonadota; class Alphaproteobacteria; order Rhizobiales; family Xanthobacteraceae; genus Pseudolabrys. The sequence goes on from CAVRHC010000026.1 coordinate 376,850, forward strand.
CGGCTGCACATCGCCCGCAATGTCCACGACGTAGACGGCGGCACGCACCTGATGCCCCGGCTCGTTGGCCGCCGCGCATTCAAAGACGCCGAGCGCGCGAGCGCTCTCTTGGTCGACACAACAGCCGAGCTCTTCGACGATTTCGCGCGACAAGCGCGGCGACGTCGCTTTCGCTGGCATCGCGCTTGCCGCCGGGCTGCATGAAAGCCGACGTGCCGCGTTTGCGGACCAGCAGCACGCGGCCTTGCTTGTCGCGGATGAGCGCGGCGACGACGCTGATAACCTTGTCACTCATCCTCGTCTCCACCGAACAACCCGAACTGCGCCGGGTCGCGCGTGGGCTCGGGCAAGCCGAGATGCTTGAAAGCGGCCGACGTCAGCAGGCGCCCGCGCGGCGTGCGCTGGATGAAGCCGCGCTGGATCAGGAACGGCTCGATGATGTCTTCGATGGCGTCGCGCGGCTCCGACAGCGCCGCGGCCAACGTATCGACGCCGACCGGGCCGCCGCCGTAGTTGCTGGCGATGGTGATGAGATAGCGCCGGTCCATGGCATCGAGGCCGGCGGCGTCCACTTCCAATGCCGCCAGCGCGCGGTCGGCAACCTTGCGGTCGACCGACTTGGCGCCTTCGACATGGGCGAAGTCGCGCACACGGCGCAACAGCCGGCCGGCGATACGCGGGGTGCCGCGCGCGCGGCGCGCGATTTCGTTGGCGCCGTCCGCGGTCATGGCAAGCCCGAGCACGCGCGCACCGCGATTGACGATCTGCTCGAGCTCGAGTTCCGAATAGAAGTTGAGCCGGATCGGAATGCCGAAACGGTCGCGCAGCGGATTGGTCAACAACCCTGCGCGCGTGGTGGCGCCGACGAGCGTAAAGGGCGCAAGATCGATCTTCACCGAACGCGCCGCCGGTCCCTCGCCGATAATAAGATCGAGCTGGAAATCTTCCATCGCCGGATAGAGGATTTCCTCGACGGCGGGAGCGAGCCGGTGGATTTCGTCGATGAACAACACGTCGCGCGGCTCCAGATTGGTCAGCAGCGCGGCCAGATCGCCGGCCTTGGCGATCACCGGGCCGGAGGTGGCGCGGAAATTGACGCCGAGTTCGCGCGCGACGATCTGCGCCAATGTGGTCTTGCCCAAACCCGGCGGGCCGACGAACAGCACGTGATCGAGCGCTTCTTTACGCCCGCGTGCCGCCTCGATGAACACCCGCATATTGGCGCGCGCCTTTTCCTGGCCGACGAAGTCGTCGAGCCGCTGCGGCCGCAACGAGGCATCGACGTCGTCGTCGCGCGTCTCGGCGGCGACCAGGCGGCGCGGTGTGTTCATGTCATGCCCCGCCGGTATTTGTTGGGCAGCAACTGGCCGATGGTGACCTTGGTCGGTGTCTTGCCGTTGTTGGGAACGATGACGTGCGCCTTGGCGTCGTAATCGTGGATCAATTCGCGACAGGTGCCGCACGGAGACACCACCGCGATCTTTCCCGGCTCGCGCGGCTTGGGATGGCGCACGGCAACGATCGTCTCGATGCCCTGGTCGCCTTTCTCCGTGAGCGCGCGGCCGATGGCGACCGCCTCGGCGCAAATCGCGCCGCGCCCGACATAGGCATCGAGGTTGACGCCAGTGACGATGCGGCCGTCGCGCGTGCGCAGCGCCGCGCCGACTTCCTGCCAGTCGTTGCGGTAGCGCGACTTGATGGCCTTGGTCGCCGCCTCGATCAATTCCTGATCCTTCTTGCTCAGCTTCATCTGCTCACACTTTCAAACGCATCACGTTATTTCGCCAGTTCTTTCAGGCCCTGCCGGATCAAGGTCGCGGTATCGGCATCCTCGCCGGCACTGCGGGCGGCCGCCGCGATCGCCGCCGCCGCCTGCGGCTGGCCGTAACCGAGATTGACCAGCGCCGACACCGCGTCCGCAACGGGTCGCGGTGCGCGCTTTTCGTCGAGCGCACCAGCCAGATGCACGACCGCCGGGTCGATATCGGCAAAGGCCGGCACCTTGTCTTTGAGCTCAGTGACGATGCGCTCGGCCACTTTGGCGCCAACGCCCGGCGAACGGGCGACCGCCGCCTTGTCGCGCATGGCGATTGCCGTCGCAAGCTCCGACGGTTTCAGCGTGCCGAGCACGGCCAGCGCCACCTTGGCGCCGACGCCCTGCACCGTCTGCAACAGGCGGAACCATTCGCGCTCGACGTCGCTTAAAAAGCCGAACAGCTTGATCTGGTCTTCCCGCACATAGGTTTCGATCGACAAGGTCGCCGCTTCGCCGGACGCCGGCAGCGACTGCAGCGTGCGCGCCGCGCAGTGCACCTGATAGCCGACGCCATGCACGTCGAGGATGACAAAATCCTCGCCGTAGGAATTGACCACGCCGCGAAGTTTTCCAATCATGAGCGCTTGCCGATCATGTCGCCATCTCGCCGATGCCGCGCTTGGCGAGGCCGCGCACCCACAGACCGGATGCGCCGATGGCCGCGCCGATGCCGACCATGATCAGCGACATCGAACTGGGGCCCGGCTCGATATAAGACACGGCCGGATCGTCCGGATCGTAGGCAACCCGCGCCGTCGAACCGACGGGATGACGATCCTGCATTTTCCGGGCGCCGGCCGAGTTCTGCATGCCGAAATCGTAAGGCTCGACCCGGCCGCTCACATAGTCGCGCCCGCCCACCGTGTAGCGGTAGGCGACGTAAAAGGATGCCGTCTCGTCGGCCGCTTGTCCGCGCCGGTCCTGCGATGACGGCATGGTCTGAATTCGCACCTTGGCGTCGATCACGTTTGCGTCCACGCGCGGCCAGCGCAACGTCAGCGCGCCTTTGTAGACCGCCCAAAGACCGGGAATGAGAATGAGGAGCGCGAGCACAATCAAATTACGGCCGAAGGCCAGCGACTGACGCGTCTTGCGCTCGCGCTTGCTGACGATTTTCGGCGCCGTTTCCATTGTTCACGCTCCGGCCGCCTGCCGCAGGACCGCGCTCGTGCGATGGTGTGCGTGACAGATTGCAATCGCCAAAGCGTCGGCGGCGTCTTCGCTTTGCGGATCGGCCCGCGGCAACAAGACTCCGATCATCATGCGGATCTGCGCCTTTTCACCGTGACCGGCGCCGACTACCGTTTTCTTCACGACGTTCGGCGCATATTCGGCAACCGTCAGCCCCGCCCGCGCCGGCACCAACATGGCGACGCCGCGCGCCTGACCGAGCTTGAGCGTCGCCGACGCATTGGCATTGACGAAGGTTGCTTCGACCGCCGCCTCGTGCGGCGCATAACGCTCGATCACGGCAATCAACCCGTCATGGATCGCCAGCAGGCGCTCGCTCAAGGTGGCACGGTCGCTGGTTTCCAGCGCGCCGCAGGCAACATGGATCAGCCGGTTCCCGTCGCACTCGATGAGACCCCAGCCGGTTCGGCGGAGCCCGGGATCGATCCCGAGGATGCGAATCGCTTGGCCAGCCATGGTCCCGTTGATAGCCCTGCATGCTGGCCCCGCCTAGGGCGGGCATGACCGCTATTCGCGACCACCGCTCGCTTGCGCCCGCGCCGGCTGTTAAGCAGTGCCAGACACCGGGCCAATGTCTTGATCGAATTCCCGAATTTCGAGACGATCACCGCCACGCTGCACGACGGCCGCTTCGTCGCGGCCGTGTCGATTGCGTTGCTGGCCGGCCTCGTCCGCGGCTTTTCCGGATTCGGCTCGGCGCTGATCTATGTGCCGCTGATGACGGCGGTCTATTACGAGCCGCGGTTCGCGACCGTTTCGTTCGTCTTGATGGATTATGTGTGCTTTGCGCCCTACATGATCCGCGCCATCCCGCAATGCCACTGGCGTGAAGTCATGCCGGCGTTCGTCGCGGCCCTGTTCACCATCCCGCTCGGCACGATGGCGCAGAATGCGGTCGAGCCGACGATCCTGCGCTGGGGCATGTCCGGCTTCGTGCTTTTGTTTCTGCTGCTGCTCACCTTCGGCAAGCGGTATCCGATCAAACCGGGCGCGCCTGCCGCCGTCTGCGCCGGCGCCGTGTCAGGCTTTGCCGGCGGCGCGGCCCAGATGCCGGGACCGCCCGCCATTCTTTATTGGCTGTCGGTTCCCGGTGCGACAGTTACCGTGCGCGCCAACCTGATCGCGTATTTCGCGCTCGTCGGCCTCACGCTGATCGCAAATTATGCATGGCACGGGCTGATGACGGCAAAGCCGATCGCGCTCGCGGTTTTGTTGTGGCTGCCCTACATCGTCGCTTTGGCCTTCGGCGCGCGCTGGTTTCGCGGCTCTTCCGACCAGACCTACCGGCGCATCGCTTATGCGATCGTGGCGCTCGCGGCGCTGATCAGCCTGCCGATCTTCGACAGATTTCTGAAATGATGGCGGACCGACTCCGCGCGCGCCTCAAGCGCTCAGCTTCTGCACCAGCGCGTCCGACACTTCGAAATTGGCGTAGACGTTCTGCACGTCGTCATTGTCGTCGAGCGAATCGATCAATTTGAGAATCTTCTCGCCGGCCTCGTCGTCCACCGCGATCGTGTTCTGCGGTTTCCAGGTGAGCGCCGATTTGCGCGGCTCGCCGAACTTCGCCTCCAGCGCCTTGGCCACTTCGTTCAGCGTGTCGGGCGTGGTGAAGATCTGGTGGCCGTTCTCATCGGACTCGACGTCTTCGGCGCCGGCTTCGATCGCGGCTTCCAGCATGGCGTCTGCGCTCGCCTTGTCGGCATCGTATTCGACCACCCCGACGTGATCGAACATGAACGACACCGCGCCGGTTTCCGCCAGATTGCCACCCGCCTTGGTGAAGATCGAGCGCACCTCACCGGCGGTGCGGTTGCGGTTGTCGGTCAAGGCCTCGACGATCACCGCCACGCCGCCGGGCGCATAGCCCTCGTAGCGGATCTCGTCATAGCTCTCGCTGTCGCCGCCCTGGCTCTTCTTGATGGCGCGCTCGATATTGTCCTTCGGGACGTTCTCGGCTTTGGCGGCCAGGATCGCGGCGCGCAGGCGCGGGTTGAACGCCGGGTCGGGCATGCCGAGCTTGGCCGCCACGGTAATTTCGCGGGCGAGCTTGGAAAACAGCTTGGAACGCGCCTTATCCGCGCGCCCCTTCTTGTGCATGATGTTCTTGAATTGCGAATGGCCGGCCATGACACGAATTCATAAGTTCAGACGACGGCGGCTATATAGGCCGGACCGCCAAGAAAATAAATATCGCCGTTGAAGCCCCTGGCGGCTAGAGCGCCGCCACCGCCACATTGCGCAAGATCGCGTCGATGCGCTCGCCGACCCGCATGACATTGTGGTGCACGCGCGCCTTGTAGCGCGTCACCGCGTCGCGGTCGACCAGGAAGAAGTCCTTTTCCGGATAGTTGCGGCCGAAAATGTCGATCAGCATGCTGCGGAAGTTGCCCGCCATCGCATCCGGCATCTCGGGCGTCGGCCGCTCGATATACGCCGCCAATTCGGCGGAGGTCAGCGCGCAGAGAAAGGGCTGCGGCTCGGCCGAACGGACCTGCTTGTGGCGCTGGATGGTTTCGATGTCGAGCGACGCGGCGCCGGCTCCTTCACCGACGCGCAACTGCTCGTCGTCGGTGGCGGTGGTGAGCGGATAAAGGTCGATCAACCAGTCGCCGAGATGCTCGACATTGCTGCGGCCACGCCCGTACATCAGCACGTCGTCCTGGTAGCGGGCGAACCAGGTATCGAGCCGTTCGATCAGCCGTTCGAGCGCAGGGCGCGGAATCAATTCTCGGTATTGCGTGCCAAACACGCCGATCGCCGCCTTGCCGCGGGACACGATATCGAGCACGGCGTCACCGATGAGCGGCTGGAACAGGCTCTGGCCCGTGCCGATCACCACGAGGTCATAGGCTTCGCGCGCGAGCTCGAGATTGCGGAACGTGAGGTGATGCACGTCGGCCTCGCCCGGCAGCAGCGCGTTGATCATGTGCGAGCCGAGCCCGTCGCCAAAACGGCCCGCCCCTTCTTCCGACACGACCGCCACGCTGCATGGCATCACCGGCATTAAGCGTTCGGCGGGCGTGAGACGCATCAGCATCTGCACGCCGTCGATCGGTGCGGTGCATTCGATGCGAAAACCGAAGCGGTCGAACAGGCGCGCCAGATCAAAGTAGCTGAAATTGTTAATCCAGCCGAGCGCGGCGCGGTCGCATTTTCCGGTCAAGTCGGTCGCACAATAGCTCAAGATCACGTCGCGTTTGCCAAAGCGCAAATGCGTGAAGAAGCTCTCGACGTCGACGATGGTCTCCAACAGACCGAGCATGACGACGATGTCGGCTTGCGCGGCGGCCTCCGTCGGGAATTCACCGGCGTTGAAATCGCAGACGATGGTATCCGCGTTGCGGGCGAGCAGATCGCAACCTTGATAGGTGCAGCCGTTCGGCAGGTAGCGTTTGAGCGCCATGCGCCCACAACCGAGGTCGAGCACGCGCGCGCCGGCTGGAATGAATTGCGCGGCAAAGGCCGCGCGTTCGTCGGGTATCTGCTCGAGCGCGCTGGCGTCCGCCCAACGCGCGACATCTGCCTTATTCGCGAGCGCAAGATTGCGTTCGATGTGAAGCGCCATGCCCACCCCGTGCTGCGGTCAATGCCGGACGCAGCACGTGAGCCGGCAAATCAACATGATCTAACAAATCACCGCAAGGAGTCGCGGTCAACTGAAAGTAAAAGCGCCCTACTCCCAGAACGCGGGCCGCGCTTCTTCCAGAATGCCGCCGAGCCGCACGGCGCCGACTTTGACGGCCAAGCCGCTGGCGTCGTCGGTTTCGACCGCGATCCCGCATAAGGTCGCCGGTCCCATCGCCGGTTCGAACTTGCCGCTCGGAATCTTGCGCAGGAAACGATTGAGAGGCTCGTCCTTCACCATGCCGATGACCGAGTTGAAATCGCCGGTCATCCCGACATCGGAAACAAAGGCGCTGCCGCTTGGCATGATGCGGTGATCGGCGGTCGGCACATGCGTATGCGTACCGACGACGAGGCTCACGCGTCCGTCGCAGAAATAGCCCATCGCCTGCTTTTCGCTGGTCGCCTCGCAGTGGATGTCGACGATGATGGCGTCGGCGTCTTGCCCGAGCGCGCAGGATGCAAGCTCGCGCTCGATCACGGCGAAGGGGTCGTCAAGCGGATCCATGAAGATGCGGCCCATGGCGTTGATCACCAGCGCGCGCTTGCCGGTCTTGGTCTCGACCAGGACTGCGCCGCGGCCGGGCGTGCCGGACGGATAATTCGCCGGACGCACCAGACGCGGGGCGCGCTCGATGAACACCAGCGCCTCGCGCTGATCCCAGGCGTGATTGCCGAGCGTCACCGCGTCGGCGCCCGCTTCGACCAACTCGTTGTAGATCGCCTCCGTGATGCCGAAGCCGCCGGCGGCATTTTCGCCGTTGATCACCACCAGATCGAGCGTCCACGCCGAGACCAGACCGGGCAGCCGCTCCAGCACAATCGCCCTGCCGGCGCGGCCGACCACGTCACCGATAAAAAGGATGCGCATACCGATCAGGAATTCCGTACATCGATCACTTCCCGTTCCGTTAGCACGAAGTCGAGGCGCTCGTCGCGGGCCGTGGCCGGCACTTCACGAATTTCTTGCGCCGCGAACGCAAGGCCGATGGTCGTGACCCGCTTCTTCGCCCGCAGCGCGGCGATCGTCATATCGTAATAGCCGGCGCCATAGCCGATGCGTTGACCGTTGCGGTCGAAGGCGGCGAGCGGCACCAGGAGAATATCCGGATCGACCTGCGGCGCGCCGGCCTGCGGCTCGCGGATGCCCCATTGACCGCGCGCCAGCTCGTCGCCGAATGCGTAGGCGCGCATGATCAGCGGCTGGCCGCGTCCGGCGATCGCCGGCAACGCGAGTTGCGCTCCGGCGTCGGCGAGCTTGCGCATGAGCGGAAGCGGATTGATCTCGCTCTTCAGCGGCATGAAGCCGGAGACGATCGTGCCCGACGTTACCTTGAAAGGGAATTCACGAACGGCAACCGTCTCGGCCGCGGCGGCGCGCGTCTCGCTCGGCAACGCATCGCGTTTGGCGAGCGCTTCGGTGCGCAGTTCGGCTTTGCGGGAAGCAAGATCAGACATCATAAATAAAGTGCGGAGCCGCGATGGCCGTTAGAGAACGCGATCCCGGGAACCTACCTAAGTAGGTGGGCGCCATATGTCCGAGCCCACGGGCCCGGTCAGGGACAGCTCCCTAAGAGATCGATAAGGCCCCGAGAGTATTGTCTCCTGACGCACCTCGCAGCCCCGCGCCGGGAATGTAGTGGTTCGGCAGGGCGAACGCCACAGCCACCGTTCACCTCTCCCTGTTGGGGAAAGTGTACGCAGAGCGCGCCGCGCGGCGACGCCCTACCCCATCGCAACGCCGTTACCGTTGCCCACGGTGGCGTTTAGCTTCTTGGTGATGCCTTCGAGGCGCTCGGCCGCCGAATTGAAGGCATTGACCACTGCCGCGGATGCGGCCTTGGCGCGATCGGCGGAGACCACGCGGGCATCCTGCAACGCGGCGACCTCCTCCTCCAGCCGGCGCATGCGGCGCGTCGCCTCCACCAACTCGTCGGCCACCGTCAGCGCCGCCATTACCGTCAGCCGCGTGTCGCCGATTTCGCCGAACTTGCGGCGCAGCTCGGTGATGCGCGCATCGATGTCGCCGGCCAGCATCTGCAGGTGATCCTCCTGCCCATCCTCGCAGGCGAGGCGGAACTGGCGGCCGGCAATGGTGGCGGTCACGTGAGCCATAAAGGGCTACTCATTCGCTTCGAGCACGGACTGGATCGATGCGATGGCCGCATCCATACGGCCGGCGACCTCACGATTTACGGTTTCCAGCCGACGCGACCGCGCGGCTTCGTTGTCGAGCGCTTCGGCAAGCCGTGTGCGGTCGACCCCGAGGGCGTGCACCTGGTCGGCGAGCGCGTGCTCGCTGCGGTCGGCCTCGCGGCGGCGCTCGACGGCGGCATCAAGCGCGTCGAGCGCGAGTGCCAGCCGCTTGACCGCGATATCGACGGCGCTTTGTTCGCTCATGGCGTTCATGCGCGTTCGCGCTCGCAGAAAAATGTTGCTTATGCAGCAGTTTACAACGAGAACTTTACGTGCCGCTCGACCGGGGCGTCAACGCCGCGAAATAGATTATGCCCCGTTGTTTTCGCCTCCCTGTGCATGGATGGCCGGCCGCCCGGCCGTCACATTGACTCGAAGGCCGCACATGCTATCCACCCGCGAAACAGGCCTTTTTTCATGAGTGCAAACGCTTCGTCGACGGCAGCCGCGGCACCTTCAGGGCGGCCCGGACAAGCGTCCGCCGGTTCCGCTGTCGGCCATGCCAATATGGCCAACGCCATCCGCGCGCTGGCCATGGACGCCGTCGAGCAGGCGAAATCCGGCCATCCCGGCATGCCCATGGGCATGGCCGATATCGCCACCGTCCTGTTCCGGCAGTTCCTGAAGTTCGATGCCGCCGATCCCGCCTGGCCCGACCGCGACCGCTTCGTGCTCTCGGCCGGCCACGGCTCGATGCTGCTCTACGCGCTGCTTTATCTGACCGGCTACCCGGAGATGACGCTCGATCAGATCAAGCGCTTCCGCCAGCTCGGTTCGATCACGCCCGGTCATCCGGAATACGGCCATACGCCCGGCGTCGAAACCACCACCGGCCCGCTCGGGCAAGGTCTGGCCACCGCGGTCGGCATGGCGATGGCCGAGAAACATCTCGCCGCCGAGTTCGGCAACACGATCGTCAATCACAAGACTTATGTGATCGCCTCCGACGGCGATTTGATGGAAGGCATCAGCCAGGAAGCGATCGCGCTCGCCGGCCATCTCAAGCTCAACAAGTTGATCGTGCTGTTCGACGACAATGGTATCACCATCGACGGCGCGCTGTCGCTGTCGGACTCGGTCGATCAGGTGAAGCGCTTTGAGGCTTGCGGCTGGGCCGCCTCGCGCATCGACGGCCACGACGCGGCGGCAATCGAAGCGGCGCTGACCAACGCACAATCGTCCGACAGACCGGTGTTGATCGCCTGCAAGACCAAGATCGGTTTCGGCGCGCCGACCAAGGTCGGCAAGGCGTCTTCGCACGGCTCGCCGCTCGGCGCCGACGAGATCAAGGGCGCGCGCGCCAATCTCGGCTGGGATCATGCGCCGTTCGAGGTGCCCTCCGAGGTGCTGGCCGCATGGCGCGACGCCGGCGCACGCGCAAAACCGGCGCATGCCGATTGGAGAAAGCGCCTCGCCGCGCTCGATGCCGCCAAGCGCGCCGAGTTCGAGCGCCGCACGCGCGGCGATCTGCCGGTGCAGGCACTCGCCGACGCCGTGACCAAAACGAAACAAACGCTCGCTGCAGCCCCAAAGGACATCGCCACGCGCTCGTCGTCCGAGTTCGCGCTCGAAGCGCTGGTGCCTGCGGTGCCGGAGATGGTCGGCGGCTCGGCTGACCTCACCGGCTCCAACAACACGCGCACCAAATCGATGCAGGCGATCAGCGCAGCCGACTTCTCCGGCCGCTTCATTCACTTTGGCATCCGCGAGCACGGCATGGCGGCGGCCATGAACGGCATGGCGCTGCACGGCGGCATTATTCCCTACAGCGGCACTTTCCTCGTGTTCTCCGATTATTGCCGGCCGTCGATCCGGCTCGCCGCGCTGATGGGCATCCGCGTCATCCATGTGATGACGCACAACTCGATCGGCCTCGGCGAGGACGGACCGACGCATCAGCCGGTCGAGCAACTTGCCGCGTTGCGGGCGATCCCCAACTTGCTGGTGTTCCGTCCGGCCGACGCGGTTGAAACGCTCGAATGCTGGCAGCTCGCGCTGCAAAACAAGAACCGACCGAGCGTGCTGGCGCTGACGCGGCAGAACCTCCCGCAATTGCGCCGTTCGCTCGATGCCGACAACAAGTGCGCCGCCGGCGGCTACGAAATCTCGCCGGCCGATGGCAAAGCAGCCGTGTCGATCTTCGCCACCGGCTCGGAAGTCTCGCTTGCGGTCGAGGCGCAAAAGCTGCTCGCCGCCAGAGGCGCTCCCACCCGCGTGGTCTCGGTCCCCTCTTTCGAATTGCTGGCGGAGCTGCCAGAGGCGCAGCGTCGCGCGGTTATCGGCGACGCCAAGGTGAATGTCGGCGTGGAAGCAGCCGTGCGTCAGGGCTGGGATGCCATCATCGGCTCGGCCGGCGCTTTCGTGGGCATGTCGTCATTCGGCGCCAGCGCGCCCTATAAGGAACTCTATAAGAAATTCGGCATTACTGCGGAGGCGATCACCGAGGCGGCGTTAGGGAAATTGAGCTAAATCATTGCCGGCTCAGAGCCTGTAAATTAAGTACTCTTCAAAAGGGATGGCCCGGGCAAAAACGGGCCCCAACAGACAGCCGGGAGCGCTCTAAAATGACAGTTCGCGTTGCCATTAACGGGTTCGGCCGCATCGGCCGCAATGTATTGCGGGCCATCGTCGAATCCGGACGGAAGGATATCGAGGTCATCGCCGCCAACGATCTCGGGCCGGTCGAGACCAACGCCCACCTGTTGCGCTTCGACAGCGTGCACGGCCGCTTCCCGCACGAGGTCACCGTCAACGGCGACGTCATCAGCGTCGGCAACGGCACCATCAAGATCACCGCCGAGCGTGACCCTTCCAAACTGCCGTGGAAGGAGATGGGCATCGACATCGCGCTCGAATGCACCGGCATCTTCACGTCGAAAGACAAGGCCACCGCCCATCTCACCGCCGGCGCCAAGCGTGTCCTGGTGTCCGCGCCGTCGGACGGCGCCGACGCGACCATCGTCTACGGCGTCAACCACGACACGCTGACCAAGGAGCACAAGGTCGTCTCCAACGGCTCCTGCACCACCAATTGCCTGGCGCCGGTCGCCAAGGTGCTCAACGACGCCGTCGGTATCGAGACCGGCTTCATGACGACGATCCACGCCTATACCGGCGATCAGCCGACGCTCGACACCATGCACAAGGATCTCTACCGCGCGCGCGCGGCGGCGCTCTCGATGATCCCGACCTCCACCGGCGCGGCCAAGGCCATCGGCCTGGTGCTGCCGGAACTCAAGGGCAAGCTTGACGGCGTGGCCATCCGCGTGCCGACGCCGAACGTGTCGGTGATCGATCTGAAAATCGTTGCCAAGAAGGCGACGACCAAGGAAGAAATCAACGGCGCGATCAAGCGCGCGGCCGAGCAGCAGCTCAAAGGAATTCTTGGCTACACCGAACACCACAATGTCTCCATCGACTTCAACCACGACCCGCACTCGTCCACCTTCCACATGGACCAGACCAAGGTGATGAACGGCACGCTGGTGCGCGTGATGGCGTGGTACGACAACGAATGGGGCTTCTCCAACCGCATGGCCGACACCGCCGTCGCGATGGGGAAGCTGCTCTAGCAGCCGGATAGCGCCGGGGCGAACATGGCGGCGTTCAAGACCCTCGACCACATCGACGTGCAGGGCAAGCGCGTGCTGCTGCGCGTCGACCTCAACGTGCCGCTTGAGAACGGCGTGGTCAGTGACGCAACCCGCATCGAGCGCGCGGCTCCCACGATCACCGAACTTGCCGACAAGGGCGCGAAGGTCATTCTGCTTTCGCATTTCGGCCGGCCGAAGGGAAAACGCGATCCGAAAGAGTCGCTCAAGCCCGTCGCCGCCGAAGTCGCGCACGTCGTCAAGCGGCCGGTGAAATTCGTCAATGACTGCATCGGCGAAGTGGCCGAACGCGCGATCGCAGCCATGAAGAGCGGCGATATCGTTTGCCTTGAGAACACCCGCTTTCATGCCGGCGAGGAAAAGAACGACAAGGATTTCGTCGCTGCGCTGGCCAGGCTCGGCGACATCTGGGTGAACGACGCCTTTTCGGCCGCGCACCGCGCGCATGCCTCCACCGAAGGCCTCGGCCATGTGTTGCCGGCCTATGCCGGCCGCGCGCGAA
>CAVRHC010000027.1:0-37712 GCA_963720835.1 uncultured Pseudomonadota bacterium
CCTTCGTCGGCGCACTTGCCGTTCAGCCCACTAAGTCGGCCGGCGGCTGGGCACGATTGGTGTTGCGACCGCAGCCTCACGTCGCCTCCAGGTCGAGCGCGCCATCTGCCCAATCACAATTGCGGTGTAGGCCCTCCGCCCGTCCATTCAGCGAAATCAATTGCATGCGTCGCAGTCGTTGCGGCCAAACCATTTTTGGTTTCGAATGTGTCCGACAACAAGTTTGGAGATAGTCATTGCGTATTCTGATGGTGGAAGACGACCGCAAGACGGCTGCTTATGTAAAACAAGGCTTCAGCGACCTGGGCCACGTCTGCGATGTCGTCGAAGATGGTGCCGATGGCCTCTTTCATGCCACGCGCGAACCCTATGACGTGATTGTCGCCGATCGCATGCTGCCGGGCATCGATGGCCTATCCATGGTCAAGGCATTGAGGGCAGCGGGAAGGAGCACTCCGGTCATCTTCCTTACATCCGTCGGCGGTATCGATGATCGTGTCGAGGGTCTGGATGCCGGTGGCGATGACTACCTTGTCAAGCCATTTGCATTCTCGGAATTGGCTGCTCGTGTTGCCGCCTTGATGCGCCGGCCTCCGTTCCAGGAACAACAGAACGTCCTCAAGGTCCACGACCTCGCGATGGACCTGATCACGCGCCGCGTCACGCGCGCAGGCCAGGAGATCGAACTTCAGCCCAAGGAGTTCCTGTTGCTCGAAGTTCTCGTTCGCGCAAAGGATCGCGTCCTCACTCGCGCCATGCTGCTGGAGAAAGTCTGGGATTTTCATTTTGATCCGCAGACGAGCGTTGTCGAGACCGACATTAGCCGCCTGCGTGCGAAGATCGACAAACCCTTCGGCCAGTCCTGCTGCACACGATCCGGAACGTTGGATATTCCGTCCGTGCGCCGCGTTGAGTTGTTCAGGAGCAGCGGGGTCAGAACCGCTTTCCTGTTCCTGATCCTGTTTCTTGTTGCCGCTGCGCTTGCCGGGACATCGGCATTCCTGATCATCCGCCAGGAGCTGACCGATCGTCATGTTCGCGAGGTCGATCGGGAGTTCACGTTCCTTGCGGACCTATACAAAAGCAAGAGTTTGACCAGTCTGATCAATGCACTTGACGCGAGCGAAAGCACCGCACAGGGGAAGACGACTCCTACGTCCTGCTTGGGCCGAAAGGCGAACGGCTCGCCGGCAGCCTGCCGGTCTCATCCGCTTTTCCGGAAAACGGCGAGGTTGCGGCCCAGGCGCTGGGCATAGATGCGGACTATGATTACTTTATCCGAAGCGGCCGCGTCGGCGACCTTACGCTGGTGCTCGGGACCAGCGCCGAGGACCTGAGCGAGATCGAGGAGGTGTTTTTTGACGGAGCCTTTTGGGCGGCGCTTGTTTTGGCGATGATTACACTGGCGGGCGGCGTTGCCCTGTCCGTGCGGATGAACGGACGCATTGCCAAATTCCAGGCGGCCCTTGAGAAAGTCGCCGAGGGCCGGTTCGATGTGCGAGTGCCACGGACAGGGTACGGAGACGATCTCGATCGGGTGGCCATGCTCGTTGACAACGCGATCGTTCGCCTCGGCGCCGCCGTCGAAATGAACCGGCAACTCTCGTCGGACATCGCCCATGAGCTCAAGACGCCGCTCAACCGGCTGCGGATCAGCGTGGAGAAAGCCGTAAAACTGAATGGTGCAAGAAAACCTTTGACAGCGGAACTGGGGGCGATCGACGCTGAAAGCCGAGCCATCATTTCGATATTCGATGCGGTTTTCGAGGATTGCGCAAATCGAATCCGGAGCGCGCAAAGCCCGCTTTGCGCCCGTCAACGTGTCGGCCATCCTCTCTGACGTGATCGATTTTTACAAACCGCACGCGGAGGAGAGATCGATAGCGTTCAGCGCAAATTTTGCGGGGGGTGTCCCGAATATCGATGGTGACAAGGAGCTCTTAGTGCAGCTGTTTGCCAATCTAATCGAAAATGCATTCAAGCACGCCGGCGGCCAAGCTGCCGTTGATTGCTCAATTCGCGTCGAAAGCGACACCGTAGTCGTCATCGTAAACGACAATGGTCCCGGCATTCCCGACGATCAGCGCGACAGGGTTTTGCGGCGTCTGTACCGGCTTGAAGAGAGCCGCACGACCCCGGGTTTTGGCCTTGGGCTGACGATGGCAAAGGCTATTGCTGACCTCCATGGTGCCCGTATGGAACTCGGCGACAACAAGCCAGGCCTGCGTATTCGCATTGCATTTCCTGTCGCCGGATCCGCTCCACGTAGGTGACGGTCGAACCGCAATCCGAAAGCTAGTTTGCCACAGCGGAGGACGGTATTCGGCAGAAACCATTCAGCGATGCACTAGTCAGGCAACCGGCTTCCAGCATCGCGGGCGACGACAGGCTCAAGATTCCGCCCGGTCGGCACAGTGACATCAGATTGCGCGCTGCATTCAGCCGCCCGTCGGCGCGGTCAATCCTGGAAAGCACGGCCGAGGCAAAAACCACGTCGAATTTCCCCGCATGTTCCAGCACAGACGCATTGGGGAATACCGAAAGGTCGGCAAATATTACGTTGCGCAAACGCGCTCCCAATTCGCTCCAGGCGACGGCCAACACCGTCGGATCGATATCGAGGATCGACAGGCCAACTTCAATCCCGGCCACATCCTCGAATATCCGTATGATCTCGACCGGTTCGTAAGTTTCGTACGCCGTGACCGGCAGCGGAAAAATCGCGCGCAGCCCAACCTCCAGCCGCCTGAAGATGTCGAACGGGCGCTGGTACGCGGTAAGGCGGCCGAAATATTTCACCGCCATGCCAGGTCCGACATCGACTATGTCGCATCGCCTTACGCCGCTCGCCCGCATTGCCTTGGCAAGCACGGCAATGTGCGCGGCGATGCGGCCCGGCCGCGTTGTCGTCTTGTGCCTCACCGCAGCGCACGCTGGCAGGCGGGGGCTTCTATTTGCCATGTGGATAATTGGAGGGGTCGCTCAGACGATTTTGACAGGCTCATGTGTAGCCTCGGAAACCCTTTTAGGCTCAGCGAGACATAAGACCCATGACTTTGCCGTTGTTTTGCCTGGAGCTTACGGATTTGTAAACTTTATCGTTTTGCCGCGTTCCGCGCGGACGACTATGGCCGCATTGGCGATGCTCCGTTCCCGACGACTATCTCGTCGGGTACAATCAGCGCCGCCCGTCTCACGGCGGCTCATGAACCGCAGACGGGACTGCCCAAACTGAAACCAAAACTAAGCAGGCCAAGAAACGAAGCACAAGTCACGCTGCCTGACGCTGCCCCGGCACTGCGGCACCGTTAGCCGATTGCCCTCACTGTACAGCTGGTGGAAGCATCGATGCTGCCCAATTCGCTTGAGATCGTCGATCAACAGGAACTCGAACGCCACCTGGAGCAAGTTCGCGAGACAGTGCCCGATGCCCGGTTAGGATTGTTCGGCCCTCAATCGATCACCTGGCAAGTAAACCGCAATTTGTAATTTTCCTGGGCGCAGGCGCCGCACTTCTCTTGCAGCTTGCGCACCCCTTGGTAGCCACCGCTATCCAACAGCACTCCGAAACATTTGCAAATCCCATTCGTCGGTTCCATCGCACATTCGCGACAATCTACGCGATGGTTTTCGGCTCCCTCGATCAGAGCTTGGATGCCGCCCGACGATTGCATCGTCGTCATGCAGCAATATCAGGAATCGTAACTTCAACCGCGGGACCATTCGTCGCCGGGTCGCGCTACAATGCCAACTCCGTTCCAGCGCTGCGCTGGGTCTACGCTACACTTACCAGCACGGCCATCGAGGCTTATTCGCTTGCACTTCCGGCGCTCTCATCGCAACAATGCGAGCATTATTACACCGAAAGTTGGCGTTTCGCCGCGCTGTTTGGCATCGATCCATCAGTTCTACCGAAGGACTGGAGTGCTTTTTCCGCTTATTTGGATGATATGAAGCAGTCGGATACGCTGACCGTCATCAGTCCGGCCCGCGATATGGCACATCGGCTATTGTCTGGAACAAACACTTGGTTACCCATTCCAGGCGCGTATCGGGCGTTAACCACCGCTTTGTTACCGCCAAGGCTGCGCCGGGCCTTCGAACTGCCTTATGGCAATTCCGAACGACGCGCATCCGAGCGACTGACGGCCTGCATGCGACGGTTCTATTCAGCCTTGCCTCCCCGAGTGCGCTACGTCGGGCCTTATCAGGAGGCCGTGCAAAGAATTGCCGGCAGGGCCAGACCCGACCTTGTCGCCCGCATAAGCAATCGAATTTGGATCGGACAAAGCATTTTGCCCTGAGGCGGCGCCGATCGAGAATGGTCGCGTCGCACCTTCGTTGGAAGTAGGCCCAATCGCAGCAAATATCTGGAATCAGGGACGATGCTTCGCCTACTGTATTGGATTTACGAGCGGCATTTACGACGTGAGATCTTACAGCATCCCATGCCCCGACATGTCGGCATCATTGTCGACGGCAACCGCCGCTACGCGCGAAAGCATGGATTTGCCGAAATTCAAAAGGCTTACGATGTTGGCGCCAACAAGCTCGACGAATTGCTCATTTGGTGCGACGAAGTCGGCATAAATGCAGTCACGCTCTGGGTGTTCTCAATTGACAACCTGAAAAGACCACCCGCTGAAATCGCGGCCATCTTGGGTGCAATCGAAACGAAGATCAGTGCTCTGGCCGGCGATGCATTTGTCGGTCGCAAGCAAATCAGAATCAAGCCAGCCGGTCGGCTGAACCTTTTGCCCGCAACGACGGCTGCAGTCATGCGCCGTGCGGAAGAGGCAACGGCTAAACATACGGGCCTCACGGTTACAATTGCGATTGCATATGGCGGCCGCGAAGAGATTGCCGACGCGATGCGCGAGCTCGTGCGCAGCAAAATTCGGCAGGGATTTAATCCCGATGAAATTGTCGACCACATAAGCCCCGAAGCGATTGATCGGCATCTCTACACCGCAGGTCTCCCCGACCCCGATCTAATCATCCGGACAAGTGGTGAACTCCGACTTTCCGGCTTCTTGCTCTGGCAAAGCGCCCAAAGCGAATTATTTTTTTCGGATGTGAACTGGCCAGCATTCCGACGGATCGATTTCTACCGCGCAATTCGCTCATTCCAAAGCCGCGATCGCAGATACGGGCGATAGAATTTTGCGCTGGGGCCAATCTGCAAGGCTATTTGGTCGAATGGCGCAACGATCATCCGCAGGCCGGCTTGGAAGGGCTCCAGCGCGGAATACGCCATACTAATTGCCATACTAGTTTCGATATTAGGGCGTGAACTCATTAACGCGCAGCCATAGCCTGATGGACGCAAGCTGGATGAAGGCGAGGTAATTTGCCGCGAGCTTGTCGTAGCGTGTTGCGACCCGCCGACACTTGAGCACACGCCGGTCGTTTACACGCGGCACACCGCGCGGCTTGTTCGGCAGAAACGGCCTGATGGCGGCCCATTCATAGTCGGTGAGTTCGTAGCGCATGATTCGACGCTCCGGTTTGGGAGCTTGAATCACGTGCCGGGCGACGCCATCAACCCACAAAGGCCAATCTTGGCAGATACCTATACCCTGTTTTGCTTCCGCTTTCAGGGGCATAGCCGACATGGCGGACCCGCTGCTGGCCTTGTCCCGGTAGCAAATCGATCCACAACGGTCATCCGCCGACCTCTCATGCTGCGGTAGCGAAACCAATTTCCCTCTTCCCGGATGCTCAATTGTGCCGTTACGATGTGGCTTCCTGAGCTTTTGGGGCGGATATGTCAGTCGAAACGCAAGTGAGCGCTCACTACACGCACGGCGATTTGCTCAATGCAATCGACGCTGCTCTAGCTCAGGCCGGAAAAAATCCATCCACGCCACATCTAGAAGAACTCGCACCGGTCGACGAGTTTCACGTGCGCGGGCGTGATGCTACCGCCGAGCTTGGCGAGCATCTCGGGCTGCGCCCAGATCATGCGGTGCTCGACGTCGGCAGCGGTCTCGGCGGTGCGTCCCGCCAGCTAGCCTCGACCTACAAATGCAAGATCACCGGCATCGATCTAACGGACGAATATTGCCGGGTGGCGACGGAGCTCGCGTCCCGCGTGGGACTTTCTGACAGTGTGCAGTACCAGCACGGCAGCGCGCTAGCGATGCCGTTTACCGACGGCAGTTCGATATCGCCTATACCCAGCATGTCGCCATGAATATCGTTGACAAGGCCGCGCTCTATCGCGAGATCGTTCAGCTGCGCGGAAAATTTGCAGAATTCACGATCTACTGCAAGGCGAGGGCGGAGGCGTGCTGTTTCCCGTGCCTTGGGCGCAGGACGCTTCGACGAGCTTCCTTGCAAGCCCCGACAAAATGAAGGACGCTTCTGTTGGAGGCCAGCTTCGAAACATCGTCGCCTGGAACGACACCAGCGAGATTGGTAAGGAGTGGTTTAAGGCCGTGAACAAGCGACTTACCGAAAGCGGGCCGTCGCCACTCGGTTTCCAGGTCTCTGCTCGGTGCCAATTTCGGTGCGATGGCGAAGAACCAGGTCCGCAATCTGGTCGAGGACCGGATCCGGCCGACCGAGATCATCTGTGTGAAACGGCAAAACCGTGCCCCCCTACTGCCGCACGATTGCGCGCCAGCGAAGTGATCGAATTGCGATGTTCATTTGCTGCGGTGGGCCTGTCGCTGATTGGCTCGTCGCGTCATTTCGCTGCGATGCGGAATTTGGTCCTCTATCGGGGCATAGCGGACCTGGCAAGCCGGTCTGCCCAGCAGATTTATGGGTTCACGGCCTAGTATGGCGCGAACCGCCTAAGTGATTGCAACAATTGGCGCGCCTGAGGAGATTCCACAACTCGGCTAACCCCAGACTTCGTAGGCTGGTGCGCTCATTTCAGCTCCAATATCGAAACCTGAAACGGCAGCCCGGTGGATGTCGGAAGAGGCCGTAGCCCTCCTCTGTCTCGAACCCCCGATACCAGGACTAGACAGGCTTACGTGCCTCAATGATCGCACGACGTGAAGCGCCCGCGGAAAGCCAGGACAGAACCGGTCCAGGCTTTGACACCACGTCGTCCAACACGGCAAACATCACATCACTGATAGCCTGCTGCTGCGCCCGCAGATGATCTTCGAGTAGTTTGTGGCGGGTGATGTAGCCGGCGTTGACCCCAGGGATCGCGTGGTTCATCAACAGGCGCGCATCGAACTCAGAAACTCCGGCCATCGCCGCGAGAGTACGATAACTCTGGCGCAGATCATTGCCCCACTTCGACAGTACCTTCCGGTCCTCTTTCTGTTCAACGAGGTGACCGGAGATGCTTTCGGCCGGAAACAGCCAGTCTTGCGCTTCCCACGGGTGCATGAAACGTCCGAACCGCTTTGCGCGGACGATGCTCAAAATCATCTGACGCGACAGGGGAATGTCGAACGCCTTCTTGGCACCTCCCTTGGGCCTTGGAACGTGCAGTACCCGGCGCCGCAGATCGATATTTTCGGATTGAATTTCCTTCAAAGCGCCAGGGCGGCAACCAGAAAGCAGAGCGAGCAGGTGGAACTCACGACGGATTGGATTATCGATCGCCGCAAGCTGCCCAAACCAAGCCACTAGATCGCCCGAACCCATCGCTGTGTTGCGTCGCTCCTCTCGATTCCAATCGATCGCGTTTACTGGGTTTTCCGCCGGCAACTCCCGATTACCCTTTCGCGCGTGATTGTAGATCGCACGCAATGTGCGCATGCTGCCGTTTGCGAGATAGGGTCCGTGCTCCTTCGTCAGGGCATCATGTTTATCGGCAACCTGCGCGGGGTTGTCCGCGAGTTCCCTTAGCGGTCGATCAAGCCAATCCTTGAAGACGCGCTCAACGTGATCGCGATAACTCTCGATCGTGAGGTTGCTTCTTCCCCGGCGGACCATGTGCGCATATCGATAACGCCCCCATGCTTTGCGGAGCGTAATCCCGGCTGTGGTGGTGGCTTCTCCGTGCGCGACCACTGCGTCGGCGCTCTTCAGCTTTGGGATGCTGCCCGCGACTGATCTGCGCAAGATACGACTTGGCCGTAGTCCTGGCGTCACGTGTAGACATCTCCCTGGCATCGCCAATGGCGACGGTGATGGACGAGGCGCGTTTGCCTGCCTTCCGCAAATCACCCTGGACCGCAAATGTCTTCCGGCGTTTGCCGACCACCACGAAGAAGCCCTTCAACTCGGAATCACGGGCTCGATATTGGCCGCTTTGCGGCGCCGGCAAACGGGCAATCGCTTTGTCGTTGAGAAGGATACGGATGTCCCCCATGTCATCCTCTCCCGGCGAGCTCAAGATTGCATTGGCTGAGTGCTAAGCCGGTTTTAAACCGGTAATAGCCGGCTGTCGAGTGCAACGGTTTAAGGCGGCCGCAGCGCGCCGTCGCACGAAAAAGTTAATGAATGTAGCAGGTTAATGAAAAGGAAGCGCATTGCGCACTAGCGCGGGAAGCAATAGAAAGCCGGCCCAATTTAACTACGAATTTGGGGGTCAGGAGTTCGAATCTCTTCGGGCGCGCCAAAATAGCCACTTTTGGCAACGTCGCATTTTCCGGCCATGCGCCAAGAACAGGCAATGCGTCAACCTATAAGTTGACATTCTGTCATATTTTGTATATCTTTAGATTGACACTATGAGGGCAAGTGTCAGCGAAGAGGTTTACAATGAGTGTCAAACGTACCGTCCGGCAGCAATATCAGGTGATTGTCGACCGCGCCGCGTCCCAAGGCGTCGGCGCTTCGCATGCCGTCCGAAGGCTGGCTGCGCACCGTGCGCAAGGCGCTCGGCATGTCGGGGGCGCAGCTCGCCCGCCGCATGGGCGTCACGCGCGCCAGGATCAATAGCGCCGAACAGGGCGAACTCTCCGGCGGCATCACCCTGAAATCCATGCAAGCTGCCGCCGAGGCCATGGGATGCCGGTTCGTCTATGCCATCGTGCCACCGGAAACCGTGGAAGACATAGTGAGTGCGCAGGCCCGCAAGAAGGCCCTTGCCATCGTCGGCAGGGCCAGCGGGCATATGGCGCTCGAAGATCAGGCGCTCTCCAATGAGAAGATCGCGCAGGAAGTCGCGCGCATGACGGCCGACCTAAGCCGCGACCTGCCGCCCGACTTTTGGGACGAAAAGCGACCGGCGTGATGGAATACCCCGATGGCGCCACGCCGCTTGATCCCGACGAGATGGAGGGATTGAGGTTCAAGCACGTCACGACGCGCGGCGAGCTGGATGAGCTCGAACAGGTCAATATCGAAACCGGCCTGCTCTGGGTTGGCCGCCTGCGGCGGAAGGACGTGCTGACGGACGACTTCGCCGTGACACTGCACAAGCGATTGTTTGGCGATGTCTGGAGTTGGGCCGGGAAGTATCGCCGTACCGAAAAAAACATAGGTATCGACCCGCTCCACGCAGCCGTTGAACTGCGGACTCTAATGGACGATGCGAACTATTGGGCCGAACACGGCACCTATGATCCGGTGGAAGCCGCTGCACGGCTCCACCATCGCATGGTGTTCATTCACCCGTTTCCCAACGGCAATGGCCGCCATGCCCGCATCATGGCCGACACAATGCTTTCGCGTGTTTACGGTGCGGAGCCGATCGACTGGGCCGCAGGGCACGATCTGCAAAAGATGAACGAGAGGCGAGCCGCCTATATCGCGGCTCTGCGGGCCGCCGACCGGGGCGATCTTGAACCGCTACTGACGTTCGTCGGCGGCGGTGGAGGCAGACAACGGATCAAAGAAGGGTTGGGGGCGCAGATTCTGAAGTTCCCGCACTAAGGGATATTCGTCAGATATTCGTCCAGTACCGCGTGCTTGTTCGCCAGCCGCCAGACTTGCGCAAAAAAACCGGGACCCGAAGGCCCCGGCCGGGAGGGCGCTGGATACTCTGATCGGCGCAAATCCGGACGGAAAAGTGGTACCCACTTTTCCTGGATTTGCGTCGACTATTTCCAGCGCTTGATCAGTTCGTCATAGGCGATGGTCTCGCCCTTCGGCTTCTCGTTGTCGAGCTTGGCCCACGGCGCATGGTCCTTGCTGAGCCAGGCGCTCGGGTCCTTCGGCGCATTCAGGCGCGGTCCGCAGTCGTGGTAGACATGGTTCGACTTGTCGACCGCCTCCATGCGGGCCATCACCTGGTCCATCTGGTCAGCGAGGCGATCCATCGCCTGCTGCGGGGTGAACGCGCCCGAATTGACGTCGCCGATATTCTCCCAGAACAACTGGGCGAGCTTCGGATAGTCAGGCACGTTGATGCCCGTCGGCGTCCAGGCGACGCGGTCCGGCGAGCGATAGAACTCGATCATGCCGCCGAGCTTGGGTGCGCGCTCTGTGAAGTGCGGATGACGAACCGTCGAGTCGCGGATGAAGGTCAACCCGACGTCACTCTTCTTGACATCGACGGTCTTGGAGACGGTGAACTGGGCATAGAGCCAGGCCGCCTTGCGACGTTCGACCGGAGTCGAGTTGAACAGCGTCCACGAGCCGACGTCCTGGTAACCGCGCTGTGCGCCTTCCTTCCAGTACGGGCCGTGCGGCGACGGCGCCATCCGCCACAGCGGATTGCCCTTGTCGTCGACGGTGTTGTTGCCGGCAGACTTCGGCGCCACCATCGATGCGGTGAACGCCGTGTACCAGAAGATCTGCTGGGCAACATTGCCCTGGCTCAGCGCCGGCAGCGACTGGTAGAAGTCTAGGTCGGCCGCCCCAGGAGGCGCATATTTGCGCAGCCACTCGTCCCACTTGGCAACGGCATAGACCGCCGCCGGGCTGTTGGCCCCGCCGCCACGCGAAACCGATGCGCCGACGGGATTGCAGGAGCCCTTTTCCATGCGGATGCCCCATTCGTCGACCGGTCGCCCGTTCGGGCTGCCCGGATCGGCTTCGCCGGCCATCGACAGCCAGGCGTCGGTCATGCGCCAGCCGAGGTCGGGCGCGCGCTTGCCGTAGTCCATGTGGCCATAGACGCGGACGCCATCGATTTCCTTCACGTCGTTGGTAAAGAAATCGGCGATGTCCTCATAGGCCGACCAGTTGACCGGTACGCCGAGTTCGTAGCCGTATTTGGCCTTGAACTTTTCTTTCAGGTCGGCACGGTCGAACCAATCCTTGCGGAACCAGTACAGGTTGGCGAACTGTTGGTCGGGCAATTGCCAAAGCTTGCCGTCCGGGCCTGTCGTGAACGATTTGCCCATGAAGTCGTCGATGTCGAGCATCGGATCGGTGACGTCCTTGCCTTCGCCCGCCATCCAGTCCGTCAGGTTGATGGCGCTCTGCAGGCGCGAATGCGTCCCGATCAGGTCGGAGTCGTTGATATAGCCGTCATACAGATTGCGATTGGTCTGCATCTGCGTCTGCACGGCCTGAACGACTTCGCCCTCGCCGAGATACTGGTGATTCACCTTGATGCCGGTGATCTCCTCGAAGGCCTTCGTCAGGGTTTTGGATTCATATTCGTGGGTCGGGATATCCTCCGACAGCACGTTGATCTCCATGCCGACGAACGGCTTGGCGGCGTTGATGAACCATTCCATTTCCTTCATCTGCTCGTCTTTCGACAGCACCGAAGGCTGGAATTCGCTGTCCACCCATTTTTTGGCCGCCGCCATGTCGGCGAGGGCGGGCCCGGCGCCGACAATCAGCGCGAAGGCCGCCACGGAGGCCATCAACCTGTTTCTCATCATCCTCTCCTCTCCTGAGTTGCAGGCTTACCCGTTTCCGGGGTAGTTGACGCGGCGAAGCCTCCGATAGGTCGCCGGCTTCGGCCGCGTCCTGCCTTCGTCCCGGTCGATGAAATGGCTTTTCCAGGCCGGGACGAAGGCAATCTCGAATTTCTGGTTCGTGCCGTTTCAGACATAGCGAAACACCAGGACTGCAACGGCTGCGGAAAGAATTGTCGCGCCCCACAGCGGCGCGGCGGCGAGCGCCAGCCAGCCAAGGTGGATGTAGGCGGCGGTGAGAAGCGAAATGAACAGGCGGTCGCCGCGCGTTGTGTCGAGACCGAGAATTCCGTGACGCGGGGCACCGCCGGGGCGAGCGAATTCCCACGCCGTCATTGTGGCAAGCATCAGCGCGATGACGACGAAGAAAACGGTCGTCTGCCAGGTCCACGCCATCCATGTGAGATTGAAATCCATGTCTCACACCCTCCCCAGGGCAAAGCCCTTGGCGATGTAGTTGCGCACGAACCAGATGACGACTGCGCCGGGGATCAGCGTCAGCACGCCGGCTGCTGCGAGCAAGCCAATCTGATATCCCGAGGTGCTCGCCGTCTTCGTCATGATCGCCGCGATCGGCTTGGCCGCCACCGAGGTCAGCGTCTTGGCCAGCAAGAGCTCAACCCATGAGAACATGAAACAGAAGAAGGCGGTAACGCCGATGCCCGAGGCGATCAGCGGCATGAAGATCTTCACGAAGAATTTCGGGAAGGAATAGCCGTCGATATAGGCGGTCTCGTCGATCTCCTTGGGCACGCCGCTCATGAAGCCTTCGAGTATCCACACCGCCAGCGGGATGTTGAACAGGCAGTGCGCCAGCGCCACCGCGATGTGGGTGTCGAACAGGCCGATCGCCGAATAGAGCTGGAAGAACGGCAGGGCGAATACCGCCGGCGGCGCCATGCGATTGGTCAGCAGCCAGAAGAACAGGTGTTTGTCGCCGACGAAACGATAACGTGAGAACGCATAGGCCGCCGGTAGCGCTACGCTTACCGAGATGACCATGTTGACGGTGACGTAGATGATCGAGTTGCGATAGCCGTTGTACCAGCTCGGGTCGGTGAAGATTTCATGGTAGTTGGCGGTTGTGAACCGATGCGGCCAAAGCGTCATACCGCCCAGGATCTCGTTCGTGGTCTTGAACGACATGATCAGGAGCCAGTAGATCGGCACCATCAGGAAGACGATGTAGAGCGTCGGCACCAGCCAGCTCCAGCTAAACCTCGCAGTCGAGCGCTGGTGTTCGCGCGCGGCAAGGACCGCAGAGGTCGAGGCGGCGTCGGTCATGACTGTTCCTCGTTGCGCATCATCAGCGTGTAGAAGACCCAGCTCAAAAGCAGCACGATCAGGAAATAGACGATCGACATCGCCGCCGCCGGGCCGAGGTCGAATTGGCCGAGCGCCACCTTGACCAGATCGATCGACAGGAAAGTCGTGGCGCTTCCCGGGCCGCCGCCGGTCAGCACCGCCGGCTCGGTGTAGATCATGAACGAGTCCATGAACCGCAGCAGGATGGCGATCGTCAGCACGCGGCGCATTTTCGGAAGCTGGATGAAACGGAATACCGACCAGCGCGAGGCGCCATCGATCTTGGCCGCCTGGTAGTAGGCATCGGGAATCGAGATCAGCCCGGCATAGGCGAGCAGCACGACCAGCGACGTCCAGTGCCATACGTCCATGAGGATAATGGTGAACCAGGCGTCGATCGGGTTGCGGGTATAGTTGTAGTCGATGCCGAGGCTGCGCAGGCTGTGGCCGAGCAGTCCGATATCGGGCAGCGCCAGGATATTCCAGATGGCGCCGACCACGTTCCACGGAATGAGCAGCGGCAGCGCCATCGCGACCAGGCACACCGACACCCACGGTCCCTTGCGCGGCATCGCCAGCGCAATTGCCACGCCCAGCGGCACTTCGATGGCGAGGATGATGAAGGTGAAGCTCAATTGTCGCCCCAACGCCGCGTGAAAGCGGTCGGAGCGCAGGATGTCCTGGAACCACCCGACGCCATGAAACAGGAAGACGTTCTCGCCGAAGGTCTCCTGCACCGAATAATTGACGACCGTCATCAGCGGAATGACAGCGTTGAAGGCCACCAGGACCAGGACCGGCAGCACCATGAACCAGGCGCGATTGTTCCAGGTCTTGTCCATCGTTCAGCTCTTCGCTCCGACGCGCCAGGAATCGGCATAGAGGCCGCCGCGGCCACGCTCGAAGGCGATCCTGGCGTCGGCCGGGATCGGCTCGTCCTCGCCGGCGATCAAAACGATGTCGTGATCCTCGATGCGGGCGCGGACGATCTTTCTGCGGCCAATGTCCTCGACGCTGGCAATGCGAACCGGCATGCCCTTTGCATCAAAATGGACATATTCCGGGCGGATGCCGAATTCGAGCTTGCCGGAGGTTTCCGCCGGCGCCGGCGCCGGCAGCTCAATCTTGTGCCGGCCGAGCCGGACACCACCGCGATCGGCCGCGACCGGAAGCACGTTCATTCCGGGCGAACCGATGAAATAGCCGACGAAGGTGTGGCGCGGCCGCTCGAACAGTTCTTCGGGCGTCCCGGTCTGGACGACCTCGCCCTCGAACATGACGACGACGGTGTCGGCGAAGGTCAGCGCTTCGGTCTGATCGTGCGTGACATAGATCATCGTGTGGCCGAAGCGGTGGTGCAGCAGCTTCAGTTGCGAGCGCAACTCCCACTTCATCAGCGGGTCGATGACGGTCAGCGGCTCGTCGAACAGGATGGCGGCAACATCGGGGCGCACCATGCCGCGGCCGAGCGAGATCTTCTGCTTCTGGTCGGCGGTGAGCCGCCGGGCGGTGCGGTCGGCGAGCGCCTCCAGGCCGAGCATCGCCAGCGTTTCGTTGACCCGCCTGGCGATCTCGCTTTCGTCGACGCCACGGTTGCGCAGCGGAAAAGCGAGGTTTCCGCGCACCGTCATAGTGTCGTAGACGACCGGAAACTGGAAGACCTGGGCGATGTTCCTGGCCTCGGCGCCGAGATCGGTGACATCGGTGCCGTTGAAGCGGATGCGGCCGCGGGTCGGGCGGATCAGGCCCGAGGCGATATTGAGCAGCGTCGTCTTGCCGCAACCCGACGGCCCGAGCAGCGCGTAGGCGGCGCCGTCGCGCCAGGTCATATTGAGTTCCTTCAGCGCCCAATCGCTGTCCTGGCGCGGATCGGCGCCGTAGGCGTGGCGGATACCGTCGAGTTCGATGCGCGCCATGGCGTTCCTCAACCGGTTACCGGAGCGAGCGATCGCCCGGATGGGTCGAACGCCATGAGGTGACGGGTGTCGACATGCACTGTCACTTCGCTGTCGGGTCATAGCCGCGCACGCCGGGCGCAAGCAGGATCCAGCGGTCGGGGCCATGCGCAAGGTGGACGAAGCTCTCCGATCCGGTGATCTCGGTGACCACCACCCGGGCATTGAGGCAGTCGCGCTTGCCGGCGCGAGCTGCGACCGCGAGCTGGTGCGGGTGAAATCCGATGGTGCACTCGATCTCCGGCGCCGCCGCCAGATGCTGCGGCACAGCGATTTCCTCGCCGCTCGATAGTACGAAGCGCTTGCCGAACTTGCGCGCCGCGCTGGTATTGAGCGGCGGATCGGCAAATGTGCGCGCCGTCAGCAGGTCGACGGGGTGGCGGTATACTTCCACCGTCGGCCCGAACTGGGTAATCCGGCCCTCGCGCAGCGTCGCGGTGTTGCCGCCGAGCAGCAGCGCCTCGGACGGCTCGGTCGTCGCGTAGACGAAGATCGCGTCGGATTTGGCGAATATTTTAGGCAGTTCGGCGCGCAGTTCCTCGCGCAACTTGTAGTCGAGATTGGCGAGCGGCTCGTCGAGCAGCACCAGGCCAGCGCCCTTGACCAGGGCGCGGGCAATGGCGGTGCGCTGTTGCTGGCCGCCGGAAAGCTGCAAGGGCAGGCGATCGAGATATGGCTCGAGCTTCAGCAGCGCTGCTGCTTCGCGAACCGCGTGGTCGATTTCGTTGCCGGCGCGCCCGGCGACGCGTAGCGGCGAGGCAATGTTCTCGTAGACGGTCATCGCCGGATAGTTGACGAATTGCTGGTAGACCATCGCGACATTGCGCTGGCGCACCGGCACGCCTGTGACATCGGCGCCGCCGAAATGCACGCTGCCGGCGGTCGGCTGGTCGAGCCCTGCCATAAGGCGCATCAGGCTGGTCTTGCCCGATAGCGTCGGGCCGAGCAGGATGTTGAGCGTGCCGCCCGACAAGCGCAGCGTCACGTCGCGAATATGGGCTTCGCCGGCGACGACTTTCGAGACGTTGCGCAGTTCCAGCGTCGTCATCGCTAGCTCGCTGCCTGTCTTGGCGCCGCTGTCGGTGCCTGAATTTGCTGCATCCAACCAGACAGCGCTTCGGTTTCGTTGCGGTCGAGGCGCAGACCGAGCTTGGTACGCCGCCACAGGATATCTTCGGCGGTCTCCGCCCATTCGTGATCGATCAGATAGCGAACCTCGCATTCATAAAGGTCGGCGCCGAAATGCCGGCCGAGGTCGGCCGGCTGGTTGATCTCGCCGAGAATCCGACGCGCCATCGTCCCATACAGGTGGACAAGGCGTACTGCGTGGCTTTCGCTGAGGAAGGGCCATTCGTTGCGCAGCGCCATCACCAGCGCCGAAACGCCTTCGACCGGAAAATCGCCGCCCGGAAGCGCCACCGTTGCGGTCCACGCCGTCCCGCGCGCGCCGATGCGCCGCCCGATTTCGGCGAGCACGGTTTCGGCGAGGCGCCGCGATGTGGTGATCTTGCCGCCAAACACGTTGATGCAGGGAGCACCACCGCCGCCATCGTCGGTTCGGAGCACGTAGTCGCGGGTCGCTTCCTGCGCCGTGGACGCGCCGTCATCGTAGAGCGCGCGCACGCCGGAATAGGACCAGACGACGTCGTCGGGCTTGACCGGCTCGCGGAAGTATTCGCTCGTTCCGGTGCACAGGTAGGCAATTTCGTCCGCCGAGATCGCAACCGTTTCGGGCT
This sequence comes from uncultured Pseudomonadota bacterium, assembly GCA_963720835.1. GTDB lineage: Bacteria > Pseudomonadota > Alphaproteobacteria > Rhizobiales > Xanthobacteraceae > Pseudolabrys. The sequence goes on from CAVRHC010000027.1 coordinate 16,729, forward strand.
CGCCGGAAAAATCGCGATCGGTGGTTCCAATCAACGTGAAATCGTTCTCGTAGGGGATGGCAAAAAAGATCCGCCCGTCGGTGTTCTGGAAAAAATAGGCGCGCTCGTCCTCGAATTTCTTGCGCACGACGATATGGCTGCCCTGCACCAGGCGGACATTGCGCGCATTGGCGCCGCTGATCGCGGCGCGCAGCACGTCGTCGACCCACGGGCCGGCGGCGTTGACAATCAGCCGGGCGGCAAATTCCTGCTTGCCGCCCAGGCCGCTTACCCCAATGCGCCAATGCCCGCCCTCGCGCCGCGCCGAATTCGACCTTGGTGCGGGTCATGATCCTGGCGCCGCTTTGCGCCGCGCTCATCGCGTTGAGCACAACCAGCCGGGCATCGTCGACGCAGCAATCGGAATATTCGAAAGCACGCGTATATTGCGACTTGAGCGGCCGGCCGGCAGGATCGTCATGCAGGTCGAGCGTCGTCGTCGGCGCCAGTTTGTGACGGCCGCCGATGTGGTCGTAGAGGAACAGGCCGAGCCGCAATAGCCATGCCGGCCGCAGGCCGGCGTGATGCGGCAGCACGAAACGCATCGGCCGGATGATGTGGGGCGCCGCCGCCCACAGCGTCTCGCGTTCGATCAGCGATTCGCGCACCAGGCGGAACTTGTAATATTCGAGATAGCGCAGCCCGCCATGGACGAGTTTGGTCGAGGCCGAGGACGTCCCGGAGGCCAGATCGTTCATCTCGGCAAGCACGACGGAATATCCGCGCCCGGCCGCATCGCGCGCGATGCAGGCGCCGTTGATGCCGCCGCCGACGACGAAAACGTCGACCGGTTCTTCCGCCACTATATCCTCCCGCGCCCTTCTCCGAGGGCGGCGCGAAGATGATATGAAAATTTTCAGAAAGTCAAACGAACCCAAAATCGCACAAATCAATGTTCGTTTTGTTCCTTATACGTTTCAATTAGACGCACTTTGTGACGCTCGAGCAATTCGGCAAAACCTTCTTCCGTGCAGATGTCGGTGACGAAAGTATCGACCTGCGAAACATGACCGATGCGCATCGGCGCCCGTCGCTTGAACTTGGTGGCGTCGGAAACCAGGATCACGCTTTGCGCGTTGGCCATGATCGCCTGCGCCACCCGCACCTCGCGCATGTCGAAATCGAGCAGCGATCCGTCCGGGTCGATCGACGAGGCGCCGATCACGGCGAAATCGACCTTGAAGCGCGAGAAGAAATCGACCGCCGCATCGCCGACCAGCGCACCGTCGGAATGGCGCACATTGCCGCCCGACAACACCACCTCTGCCGTCGGGCTGGCGCGCAGGATATTGGCGACATTGATGTTGTTGGTAATCGCCAGCAGGTTGCGGTGGCGCAGCAAGGCCTTGGCGACCGCCTCGGTTGTCGTGCCGATATTGATGAAGAGCGAAGTATCGTCCGGGATCAGCCGCGCGGCGGCGGCGCCGATCGCAAGCTTGGAGTCCGCCGCGATCAATCGCCGCTGTTCATATTCGACATTCTCCTTGGTCGCGGGAAACAGAGCGCCGCCATGCACGCGCACCAGTTTGCCACTGTCGCACAATTCGTTGAGGTCGCGCCGGATCGTCTGCGGCGTCACCTTGAAGCGCGCCGCCAGTCCGTCGACATGCAGACGCCCGCTCGATTTCGCGAGTTCGACGATCTGTGCCTGGCGGCTTCGCAGATACATGTTGTTCGTTTGCCGTGAGTTCCGCGAGGCGATGATCTACCATGTCGCGACGATTGAAAAGATTGGCCGAGCGAACGCCTTGATCGCATTTAAGGCTTACTGCCAAATCGCAGGCGTGCTTGCGCCGCGGCCTTCAACCGAAATTTGACACAATCGAATCCCCATGTTGCACTGCACAACAACGGGATGGGGCGATTCATTCGGCCTGTTCGGGTGGAGAAATCAGCGAATGCGGGAGGCTAGGCAAATGCGATTTGCGGAGCGCGGCCATGGCCAGACGGCGATATCGAATCAGCCTGGCGCTGCAGGGCGGCGGTGCCCACGGCGCCTTCAGTTGGGGCGTTCTCGACCGCCTGCTTGAAGACGAAACTTACGAAATCGGCGCGATCAGCGGCACCAGCGCCGGCGCGATCAACGCGGTCCTCGTCGCCGACGGGCTGCTCGAAGACGGGCCGCAGGCGGCGCGCGCCAAGCTCGAAAAATTCTGGACCGCCGTTGGCCGCCATTCGACGCTGAGCCCGGTTCGCCGCTCGCCGATCGACGCCTGGCTCGGCAATTGGTCGCTCGACCGTTCGCCCGGCATGTTGATGCTCGACATGCTGACCCGTTTCGTCTCGCCCTACGACATCAATCCGCTCGGCCTCAACCCGTTGCGCCCGCTGGTCGGCGAATGCGTCGATTTTGAACGCCTTGGCGCCAGCCGCGAGCCGAAGCTGTTCATCGCCGCCACCAATGTCGCCAACGGCACCGCCAAGGTGTTCCGCAATGACGAGATTTCCCTCGATGTGACGATGGCCTCGGCCTGCCTGCCTTCGATTTTCCAGGCGGTCGAGATCGACGGCCAGTCCTATTGGGATGGCGGCTATTCGGGAAACCCGGTGCTGTTTCCGCATCTGTTCGAGGCCGAAGCCGACGATGTCGTGCTCGTCCAGATCAATCCGGTCGAGCGCGCCGCGGTGCCGAAATCGGCGCGCGAGATCGCCAACCGCGTCGATGAAATCACGTTCAACGCGTCGCTGATCCGCGAACTGCGGGCGATTGCTTTCGTTTCGCGCCTGGCCGGTTCCGGCACGCGATTGCCCGCCGGCCTGCGCGCCTTGCGCATGCACCGCATCGATGCCGGCGAAACGCTGGCCGAACTCAGTTCGTCGTCGAAATTGAATTCGGAGCGCGGCTTCCTGCGCCATCTGTTCGAGATCGGCCGCGAGACGGCGGATGCCTGGATTGTTCGCCACGGCAAGGATCTTGGCAGGAAGGCAACCTTCGACCCGATTGGCGACATGCCGTTGTTTCCCAATTCCCAGCCCTTTCGCCTGCGCGACTATTTCCGCGGCCGGAAGGCCTCTTAGATCGGGCAGCGGGTTGCCCGCCCGAACCGTCCCGTCTAATAACGGCTGAAAAATGCGGGGAGGCGGGTCTGCGTCTGGCAAGTCTTGCGGTTCTTTTGTTCGGCCTCTGGCTCACCCTTTCCTGTGGAAATCGCCAATACGGTCGGAATTGGCGGTTCCGCCGGCCCGGATATCCTGCGGGTTGAGCCCGGCGTGCTGATCACCGTGTTTTCCGACGATCACCTTCAAATCGTTTGCCGAACGGTGTCGCGGTTGAGCGAGGGCACCCAGCCGCTGAACGACTGCAACTGCGCCGTGACGATTTTCCCGATGGTCGCGCGTCAACTGGGGAGAGATGCTCCGATGCGCCTTCGTTCAATGAGTGCTGCACCTGTCTCGGCTTCCGCGCAGGCTACAGCCGGGGACACGATTAGGAACGCAGAACGTTTCCTTTCCATCCTGCTGATCGCCATTCTCGCAGTAACACTTGGCGGGCACGTACCCCCCGTGTGGGCCGCCACAGCAACGGTGGAAGCGGCGCTGGACGCTTCTCTGATCGAGCCCATCTCCTTGTTCGGCATTCCTCTCGAATTTGTCCTGTTCGGTTTGACGCTCCTCGGCGTCGCATTGTTCCACCATCGCACGCTCCAAGTCGCGCTGACCGGCCTCGCGGCAATAACGCTCTACAAGCTTGTTTTCACTGGCTTCAAGTTCGGACAGGGCCTTGCCGGACTTGGCCTGCATATGCAGCACGAATGGGTCATCCTCGCGAACCTGTTCCTGCTGCTGATGGGTTTCGCGCTGCTGTCGCGGCATTTCGAGAAGAGCCAAATCCCGGAAGAAATGCCGGCCTTCCTACCCGACGACTGGAAAGGAGGGTTCGCCTTGCTCGTCATGGTATTCGTGCTCTCGGCCTTCCTCGACAACATCGCCGCTGCCCTGATCGGCGGCACCATGGCCCGACACGTATTCCGTGGAAAGGTCCATATCGGCTACCTCGCGGCGGTTGTCGCCGCATCGAATGCCGGCGGGTCGGGCAGCGTCGTCGGCGATACGACGACCACCATGATGTGGATTGACGGCATCAGTCCGATCACCGTTTTCGAAGCCTACGTGGCCGCGATCGTCGCCCTGGTGATCTTCGGCATCCCGGCCTCCCGTCAGCAGCAACGCCATTCCCCGATTACCAAGGATGCGCCAGGGGACTCGCCATCGACTGGCCGCGCGTGTTCATCGTGGTCGCAATCCTGGCTGCAGCCATTCTTGCCAATGTGACTGCCAACTTGAAATTCCCCGCGCTTCTCGACATTATCCCGGTCATCGGCCTGTCGGTTTGGACGGCAATCCTCGTCACAGCCGCATTCCGAAGGCCAGATTGGGAAGTGATGCCGGAGACGTTCAAGGGAACGATCTTCCTGCTGTCGCTGGTGACCTGCGCCTCGATGATGCCAGTCGAGAAATTGCCCGCTCGCATCCTGGCACACGGCCTTGGGCCTCGGTTTCGTTTCAGCCGTGTTCGACAACATCCCGCTCACCGCGCTCGCGTTGAAACAGGGGGGCTATGACTGGGGGTTCCTCGCCTACGCCGTTGGTTTCGGCGGCTCGATGATCTGGTTCGGCTCGTCCGCCGGTGTCGCGCTTTCCAACATCTATCCCGAAGCGAAATCCGTCGGTCTCTGGCTCCGGCACGGCTGGTACGTCGCGCTCGCATATGTCATCGGCTTCGCCGTCATGCTGGCGGTGGTTGGTTGGCATGCGGACCCCGGGCACAAAAAACGCGTCGATACGCCGCCACCAGCGATGATGGTCGATACCGCCTAACTAAATTTGAGAATTGGAGCGATCGGAATCAGCGTCAGCAGCAGAAACAGCGGCACGAGCACCAACGATGCCCATAGCAAATAGCCAAAAAAGCTCGGCATTCTGATCCCGCGTTCCTCGGCAATCGCATAGATCATGAAATTGGGTGCATTGCCGATATAGGTGAGTGCGCCCATGTAGACCGCACCCATGGAAATCGCCGCCAGCGTGCCGGCAAGCGGGCCCATGAGTTCTGTGGCGTCTCCTCCGGCAAGCTTGAAGAAGGTGAGGTAAGTCGGTGCGTTGTCGAGAAATGCCGACAACAGGCCCGTTAGCCAGAAATACGCAGCTTCATGCGGTAGCCCATCGTCGGCGGTGACGGCGGCCATCAGGAATGCGAAATGCCCGTTGCGGCCGGCATCGAGCATCGCCAGGACGGGAACGATCGCGACGAAAATCGCCGCGAAGATCTTCGCTACCTCACGGATCGGCTCCCAGGTGAAACCGTTGGCCTCGCGGTGCTCATCGGGCGTCAGCCAAAGCGATAGAAGAGCTATGGCCACAAGCGCGGCGTCGCGGGAAAGATTCTGCAACTCGAGCGACGTACCCAGGATCGTGAGACTGATGCCGGGCCTCCACAAGGCCGACAACAGAACACTGGCCACGATGAGAGCGATGAGCACGATGTTGATCTTGCCGCTGACGCGCAGTCGTATCGGGGACGGCGTCATCTCTTCGGTGTGTTTCTTTTCTCGACGAAACAGTAGCCAGTCGAGAACCAGGAAAACGCCCAGCACGAGCACAGCGATGATCGCGGTCTGCAGCCACAAGTGCTGCGCCGTCCAAAAGAAATCGACCCCACGCAGGAATCCGACGAACAGCGGTGGATCGCCGAGCGGCGTAAGCGCGCCGCCGATATTGCCGACGAGAATGATGAAGAAGACGATGATATGCGCTTTATGTTGGCGCTGTTCGTTTGCCCGGATGAGCGGCCGGATCAGGATCATGGCCGCGCCAGTCGTCCCGACGATGCTGGCCATGGCGCTACCAAGCGCCAGTATGGCGCCATTGGTGATCGGTGAACCGCGCAGATTGCCGGTCACGACGATACCTCCAGCGACAGTGTAGAGCGCGACCAGGAGCACAATGAAGCTGAGAAATTCGCCGAGCAGCGCGTGGCTGAGGTTTGATGCCGCAATGGCGACGCCATAGGTGGCCGTGAGGGGGGCCAACATCAACAGCGACCACAAGGCGACAATTTTGCTGTAATGCGCATGCCAAAGGTGAGGAAACAGAAGCGGCCCGATTGCTATCGTCAGCAGCAGCCCGGCAAAGGGCAACGCCCAAAGCCACGACATTGCTTGCCCGTCAAGGTCGGAAGCCGCGTGTGCCGCGCCAGTCAAGGCAAAGAGCGCCACGAGCGATCCAGTCAGGGCTCTTCTGGCGATGCAAGCCATTCGCTCGGTCTAACGGCGATTGGCGCACCCGACAAGCGCGCATCGGCGGCGCCTTGAAATGCTTGCGTCATGCCGGGCGAGCGGCTAGAGAAACGCGTTTCCACGCCGGCAGCCGCCTCTAGCAGCTGTACCGACAGGCTGGCGACGGGCGATTAGCTCAGTTGGTAGAGCAGCTGACTCTTAATCAGCGGGTCGAAGGTTCGAGTCCTTCATCGCCCACCATTTTTAATTCAGCAAATTTACCGGGGCTTCGAAGGAGTTGCCGGGCACCAGGCGGTCAGCCTTTTGCCATTCATTCGGCGGCGCATCCTTGAAGATGTGCCAGGCGCCGAACGGCTCGCGCCTCTGGAAGACGCGTATCCCGTCCGTGCGATGCGCGTAGCATTCGAGAATGGTCGTGGGTGATTGTCCTTCGCCCCATGTCCATTGCGCATTGATGCACAGCCTGCCCGATCCCGGCAGCGACCAGTGTCCGCGCCCCTTGCCGCCTTTGTTGGATGCGGCGATATATTCGGAATCTTCCTCGGAAAAATAGCCGACCGATTTTTCGCGGGTCCACGACCGATTGCTGAAGAAATAGGCAAGTTCATCATCCGTCATCACGCGGGTGCCGGCTGGCAGGCGGAATTGCGCCGCCGCCGGCGCCGCGAATGCCGACAGCAGCAAGAAGGCCGACAAGGAAATTTGCAAAAGCGTGCGCATCGCCGGTCCCCGGCACCCGAGCAAAATGCAGCAAGCGGCAAGTATCCCACCGGCCGTGTTCAGCCGTCAACAAACTGCCGATGAGCCTGTGGGAAAAGTGCGCGCCTCGGGCGGGCAATGCGGTCTGCGCGCAACCGATCGCGCCGGCCGGAAGCGCGCCAACCGGCCAGCTTGCGCAACCGAACACAAGGCCCTATGGCCGGCCCCTGAGCCCGGCCCAAAAGGCCGGTGCTTGCGCCGCAATGTCTTGCAGGAGTTTGCGCATGACGACAATTCTGGTGACCGGAGGAGCAGGCTATATCGGGTCGCATGCCTGCAAGGCGCTGGCCGCGCGCGGCTATCTCCCCGTCGCCTACGACAATCTGTCGACAGGGCACGCGGGCGCGGTAAAATGGGGGCCGCTGGAACAGGGCGACATCGCCGACCGCCAGCGCCTCGATGCGGTGCATCGCCCAATATCGGCCGGCGGCGGTGCTGCATTTTGCCGCATCCTGCTATGTCGGCGAATCGATTGAGCGACCCGGAAAAATACTACCGCAACAATGTCGTCGGCACGCTCGCCCTGCTCGAGGCGATGCTCGCCCGCGCGGTCGACCGCATCGTATTTTCCAGTCTCGTGCGCGACCTATGGCGTGTCCAGACCGTGCCGATCGTCGAAGACGACGGCGCAGCGGCCGATCAATCCCTATGGCCGCACCAAATGGATGGTCGAAATGATGCTGCGCGATTTTTCCGCCGCTCACGGTCTCGCCTGGACGGCGCTGCGCTACTTCAACGCCGCCGGCGCCGATCCCGACGGCGAGATCGGCGAGGACCACGATCCCGAGACGCACCTGATCCCGCTGGCGCTTCACGCGGCGGCCGGCACCGGGCCGGCGCTGACGATTTTCGGCGACGACTACGACACGCCCGACGGCACCTGCATCCGCGACTATGTCCACGTCAGCGATCTGGCCGACGCGCATGTGCTGGCGCTCGCCGCGCTGCTCGATGGCGGCGAATCCGCGGCGCTTCAATCTCGGGACCGGGACGCGGCCACTCGGTGCGCGAGGTGATCGACGCGGTCGAGCGCGTCACCGGCCGCAAGGTGCCCTTCAAGATTGGCCCGCGCCGCCCCGGCGACCCGGCCGTGCTTGTCGCCGATGCCACTCTGGCGCAAAGTGCGCTGGGGTGGAGCCCGGCGATGGCGGGGCTGGACGGGATGGTGCGGACGGCGTGGGATGTAAAGCGTAGATGCGATTAAGCGACCGGTTTTCGTGCCCGAGCGATCACCGTCACCTGGTAATGCGGATCATTCACCGCCACATGATCACAGGCAGCGATATCTTCCTGCGATAGCCCGTGCAGAAATGCAGTTGCGACAAACACATTTCCACAACTCGATACGGCTATCATTTCGGCAGGAAAACTCTCCCTCAACAGCTTAGCCAGCGATCCTGTCGTAAACGACCACATCCACTCATTGCGCCATTCACCGTGGTCGATGTTGGAGATACCCGGCACCGTTATCAATGCTACGCCATTGGGCTTGAGTATCCTAAAGATCGTCGCGACCGCACCTTTCAGATCGTATACGAGTTCAAGGACCTGGGTGAGAATGATGCAGTCGAATGTGTCGTTCGGTATCGTTGGTGCGTCGGCGAGATCGGCGACAATCGTTGCGCCGGATGTCCCGCTTTTTTTGTGCAGCACTTCGCCTGTCTTGACCCGCTCGCCCCCAAAGCGCCGTGTGTACTCATTGTCGCCGATTTCCAGGACGCGCCCTTTGATATCAAGACGGTGGCTTTCGAGGAAATTCTCGATATACAAGCGGTCAATCGGCGCACCACGATCATAGCCAAAGACAGTGCTTATTGGACCCAGGCGCTCAAAATCGCCGAAATCCACACCGCCGATCTTGGGGACCGCTTTACGCCAATTTGCCATTGCTGTCGCAACGATGAAGAAATTCCGAACCGTCAAAAAATTTCCGGGCTTCGCAGGCTAGTTTCAGCCAATCGTCCGAACCGGTACCCAAATTGTGAGCGTCGTAGTACACTTCGGCAGCAGAGGGTTTTGAAAAGTAATCGTAGCTTGGTGCTAGCCGAAACATCTCGTTTTGCACTGGGAATTCGGCAAGAAGCGCTCGCTGCGATGAGAGTTTTCCGTACATCTTGAGCTTGAGCTCACATTCGTGTCGACCGAGTTCCACAGGCAGTGCGCCGGCCATTCCTTGAAGGAACTCGCCCACGACCCGATTTCCGCTTCGGCCAAAGTATGAAGTCATCTCCACTATTTTCGGCGCCTTTTTCCCGAGCCGAACAAGTGCTCGGCACGCAAAAAAACTCGCGAAGCTGACCGAGTCATGGTCAGGATGACCACCCTCGTAGGGATGGGTAACCAAAACATCCGGCATGGTGGTCCGGAGATGCTTTGCTATTTCGACGGTCAGGTCAACAAGGCGGCGCGAAGTCAGCTGGTCCTCGAATCCGAGTCAATGACCTGACCCCGCGATATATTTACAACCGACAGGGCGTCGGCGACTTCTTCGAACCTGGCGGCGGCATAGGCGTCGGCATTTACAAAACCGGCGAGTCGCGCAAAATCGGAATTACGCGGCGCGCCATCTGTGGCATGCACAATCGTCAGATTTGGCCAAAGCTCGAGGTGGATGCCCGCCCCAATAATTTCGTCATCCGGATGCGCGACGATCACCATGGTCCGCAGAACAGGCCGGCGCACCAGGATTTCGAGAACATTTTCGAGCGCCACTGCGAATTATCCTAGTTCGCTGACGGAATCTGGCCCAGTCGTACCTGCAAAACCGGCAATTTGCTCCAGGCAATTTTCCGACAACTCGTCGATCCCGAAAGCCACCCGGAATTGCTTGCTGACCGCGGAACCGACTTCATCCCAGATCGCCGGCCAGTCGGACGACAAGCGGCAGGCTCCGTGTGTGAAGCCGGCTATGAAAAAACTAGCCATTTCTCGCGGCATTATTCCCTGGGGCCAACGGTGCCGGCGTATGGTCATGGCGTCGACATTGCCAACGGCAACCGAGACGCCGAAGGCCCAGAGGCGCGCTAGAAACAGCGACGTCGCCAGCTCAATTGCCAGCAAATCATCAATTTCCGAGAGATCGCGGCTTCGATATTGCGCCTCAGCATATGCAAAGCGGACAACGGCACTCGCCTCATCGAATAGCGATTGGTTGTTCTTGGTAAGGGAACCCGGGCGCAGTCGATAAATTGCCAATGGCTCTTTGACCGGAATAGCTTGAGGATTCGATCCGAACAGTCGGACCCAGAATTCCCAATCTTCACATGTGGTTAGACGCTCGTCAAAACCGCCGAGACTCCAGAATCGAGTTCGTGGAACCATAACCGCATGCGTGTAAAAAATATTGCCGCTGCGCAGATGGATTGCGTGGTCGCGCGCAGGCGGAGTATCGATTGGGCCCAAGCGCCCGTCGGCAGCGAGGCGGCGCCCTGCGCAAACGACAACGACATTGTCGCCCGGCGGAACTTTCTCTCCCTGCTCCAGCATCTGGGCTAGGTAATCCGGCGTAATTAGATCGTCTGAATCCAAAAAAACGAGCCAAGGCGTTTCCGCAAGGCGTGCCCCCAAATTCCGGGCCGAGGAGGCACCGCCGTTGGACTTGCGGAGAAGCCGAAAATGCGAGTCGCTCAATCGTTTCCTCGCGAGGTCGAATGTATCGTCATTGGACCCGTCGTCGACAATGATGGCAGACCAATCCGTGCGCGTCTGATCGGCAATGGCCGCCAAGGTGTCCGGCAGGGTTTCTCCCGCGTTGTAAGCTGGTACGATGAAGGTGACGGCGGGCATTTAGGCGGCCTATTTCGGACTGGCGCCCTGCGGCGTTGGCGGGCACCTCAATCAACTTAGCGGAATTGCTCAGATAACTGGGCCCTGGATCGGTTGTACAGCCTGCAGCGGGTTTCGCCGGGGCGACCCGGCGGTGCTTGTCGCCGATGCCGCTTTGGAGTGCTGGATTTTGGATTGGGCCGCAGGGAATTCGGATTTGGCGAACGTGCTAAAATCAGTTGCGCGTGAAAAGGACCGCCAGCTGAGCGAATTTGGGGATAACGCAAAATGAGCCTTGAACTCACAATACTGATGCCATGTTTGAATGAAGCCGAAACACTTGCCGTGTGCGTCCGCAAGGCGCAGTCCTTCCTAAAGCTAAATGACATCGCCGGCGAGGTACTAAGTCGCCGACAATGGCTCCACTGATGGGTCGCAGAAGATCGCTGTGGAAGAAGGAGCTCGCGTCGTCTCCGTCCCCGAACGGGGTTACGGAGCCGCACTGTGGGGCGGAATAAATGCTTCGAATGGCCGTTTCGTAATCATGGGCGACGCTGATGACTCGTATGATTTCGGAGCGCTCTTGCCCTTCATGCAAAGGCTACGGGAGGGCGCTGATATTGTCATGGGTAACCGCTTTGCCCGCGGCATCGAACCTGGTGCGATGCCATTTCTGCACAAATACCTCGGCAATCCGGTATTGAGCTGGATTGGCAGGCTGTTTTTCAACATCGACACGAATGACTTTCAGTGCGGGCTTCGTGGATTCCACCGGGGACGTATGCTCGCGCTCGAATTGCGAACCTCCGGGATGGAGTTTGCCAGCGAAATGGTGGTTCGTTCTGCACTTGCCGGGTACCGGATGGAAGAAGTTCCGACCACACTGAAAAAGGATGGTCGGTCACGACGGCCTCACTTGAGGACCTGGCACGACGGATGGCGGTATCTCAGTTTTCTTCTGATTTATAGTCCGAAATGGCTATTTTTCTATCCTGGCCTTGCTTTGATAGGTATCGGCTTCTTGACAGCTGCTATTCTTTTGCCAGGCATGGTAACTGTGGGCGGGGTCCGATTCGACCTCCACACTTTCGCCGTGGGCTGCGTGTCTTTGCTAATTGGCGTGCAATCCATCACCTTCGCAGTTATTTCGCGCAAGTATGCAACTGCCCATCGTTTATTGCCTCCGTCCCGCCGATTTTCAAGGTTTCTTGAACTCTGACGTTGGAAAGGATGTTGATGATGGCCATCGCACTTGTTTTACCCGGTCTAACCGGGTTTGCATGGTGCGTCCTCAGCTGGGCATCAGTGGGATTTGGTAACCTTGAGTATCCTGCACTCCTGCGGGTTCTACTGCTGTCGCTCACGGCGATTGCGATCGGTATTCAGCTGGCACTAGCCGGGTTTCTTTCGGCCATTCTGGCAGTCCCGACCAAGTAAAATCGCATTCCCGCACATAGGGCAATTTTTTGAACGGGAAACGCCTTGGCCGTTAAGGATCATCCTGGGAACATCGGGGAATCCGGGAAAGGCTTTAGCTATAGTAGGCTATCACAGATTTCCGGCGCGCCAACCAATCTCGGTGAAGTACGCAGAAGGCAATGAATGACACAGGCCATAATACCCACACAGCCTTGACGTGGTAACGGACAAAGAGTCCGACGAGACCTCCATGGATAGTATCGCTTGCCGCCACGTAGACTATGGTGCAAACAAGTAAGGCGAGGATAGCCCGATTCTTCCGAATGAACGCTAGAACCAGCATTGCAGGCGTCAATATGTAGCTTAAGAACTGCGTTGCGAAATAATACCAATTCAACTCTTTTACATGGATCTCTCCAAGCTGCTGGCGTGATCGATCAAAATCACCTGCCTCATTGGAGAACCAATTATGGATGTTCTTCCACACAGGACCGGTCGGTGGATAAGACATCCAACTTTGATCGCCCGGAGACTTACCCAGACTTGATGAAATGAACAGCGAAGAGGCAGATTGAAGCAACGACTGGACGAAGGTCGGCAACTTCCAGAGGATGATCGCCCTGTTCAGACGAGCGTATTCACTTTTTTCGTCAAGCCAAATTCCCATCTTAACCGCGCGCCCGCCGTCGCCGTAAAGAAATTGGTCACGCTGGCCCCGCAACGAGTCCAGCAAAGGCAATTCGGCACAAATCTCATATGTTTGTGTAGCACAGTTCGCATGAAGGTAATCTTGGGCGAAACCTTGCTCGACAAATCTCCCAAAGATAAGCGCTGAAGAACCGACATTCGTTGATATCCGCCCATAGAGAATAACGTTCGGCAGCGCTGCTATCGCCCAGGTTGCGACAGCCAGGGCCAGTAGCGGAATTGATGTCTGAATGGCACCTACGCCAATTACTCGGCGCCACAGGATAACAGGAGTGGCAGCGGCGGCGTATGCCAAGAAATTTCCGGTCGACATCAATGCCCCAAACATGGCAACTGCCGCAAGCGCTGGCGTTCCGAATTTCGAGACAGGTCTGGCGTCAAACACCAAGCACAACAAAGCCAGGAAACCCAACCCTGCAAAAATATCCGGCATTACCCAAGCGACAAGCCAGGGGACCTGAGTTCAGGAACAAGGTTAGGGCAATGAGAACAACCAGTAGGCCACCCGAGGCGGAGACCAAAAACTTCCGATAAACCGCCAAGAGAACCAATAGAGTGATTACGGCCTGCAGGATGACCACGACCCAAGTCGAGCGGAAAAAAAAAGATGGCGCGACAAGCCACGGATAGTAAGCATTGTAATGGGCGTGGATGACTTTGGCACCTAATGGATCGAAGGCAAACCAGAGGTACTGGGTCGAATCATGAAACACTAACGGATAGCCGTTGTATAAGGCGGGCCATACACAAAGGAGCAAGAGCAACGCGCACGACCCAAGTGCCCACCACGAAGCGAGCAGTTCCCGAGGTCCGCCATCACTATTCGACTGATCTACTTTTTCCATCAGCTGCCTCACAGTCCGCGCCGGCGGCCAGTGCTTTTCGCCGAGAAATACCTGAATTCCGTCGCCTTGGTTCCGAACTCCACCTGTATGTTGGTAATCTCGAACTCAAACGGTCGTCCGTACGGAAGTTTCAGGTGAACACGCGCCATTGCCGTCGGGTCGCCGGCGGAATCGGCCGGTGGACAACGCAGTGTGCAGGACCAGTGTGCGAACTCTTCCGTCAGATGCACTTTCTGCTCGGGAAAGGCCACACGCCTGCGCCCAGGGAGGTCGTAGCGCCCTCCGATTGTGATCCAGTTGTTTTCGGCCTTGAGTCGAGCGATGCCGGAGACACAGATTGTTTCTCCGGCAATGGCTTCGACGTCCGGTATAAGGCATTCGAGATAAAACGACTTGCCGAAGCCCGGCTGACCGGAATTGACAATCCTGAGATAGGTCTTGCGATCCGACAGCCCGGACGCGTTTTCGGCTGTCTTGCGCTCGAACGCATGGCTCATCTCCTTGCCGTCGAAAGCGAACAGGAAACCCGGACACAAGATGCCGTAGCCTTGTCGCTTGCCGAAGAATGTCTCACCAACTCCTGGCCACTCGCGGAAATCGCCATTCTCGACCAGATTGCCTCGTTTCTTGCGTTTCTTCCTTCGGCTCGCAAACCAGGCGTTCACCCATGGCAACCAGCCTGCACTTCGCTTACGGGTCTCATCAGCCACGTACTTCACGCGCTGCTCGATTTCCCAGAGGTAGTTGTGCAGTCGTTGAAACTGCTCTCGCTGCTCCTTCTCCAGTTTCCGGTAGAGCTGGCCCTGCGCCAGGACAGGAACAAGGCCGGCCGACTGTGACGTCGGCCAGCCGCGGAGATAGCTGTTGAGGAGCTCGGTGCGCTTGGTGAGGTGCACGTCCCTTTGAGCATGGACCGAATTGCCGTACGCTCCTGTCGTCGTATCGGGCCTGTGGTGATATCCGGCCAAGGGCTCCGGGATCACATCCAGTTCATATTTCTCCAGCATTCTCAGGTGAAAGTCCCAGTCGCCCAGGACTCCGAATTCCTCCCGGAAACGTCCGACGGCCTCGAATGCCGAACGCCGGAACAAGAACGATATCGGCGGAAACCGATTTTGAATCCCGAGGTCTTGAAGCGACAAAGTGTAGAGGTCCTTCTCAAAAAGGAATCGGTTGGTTTCGACGATCTCATAATCGTCGACGATCTCCTCGACGATGACCTCCGACCATGTGACGACGCCGGCAACGCGCGGATTCCAGCCATGCTGGTCCATTTGCTGAACGGTGCGGGTCAGGAATTCCGGATCCCACGTATCATCATCGTCGTGGATGACGATAAAATCGCTGTCGCATTGGGCAATTCCCAAGTTCGAAGCCGTCTGCATCCCTAGCGAGATCGGGTTGCTGATGGTCAGCAGCCGGTCGCCGAGCTCATCGGCGAACTGGCCAAGGACCAGTTCGAGAATTTCGGTATCGCCGCCGTCGTTCACCACAACAGCAATCCAATCCTTGAAGGATTGGTCCAGGATGTCGCGCAGCGCCCTTTGCAGCATAATGGGCCGTTCTTTCGTCCTCACGATGATGGCGACGCGCGCAAAGGGCACTTTGTCACGGTCGCGTGCAGTGGCTTGTGCGAACGGCCCCACGGGATGCGATGGCACGAGTTCCGAATTGAACCTCGAGAGGCCTTGGGTAATTTGAACGAGTTTGCCTTGATAATGGGGCAGCGATTCCAGGTACGGGCGGATATGGCGGCGCAGATTGGCGCTCCGGTGCAATGCCATCTGCGGATTGCGGTACATTCCCGCCGCGTCGATGCGATACCAGAACAGCGGCACAGGCAGCACGATTTGCTTGGCCCCAGCCAGGGCGGCCCGGATGTGGAACTCCCAGTCCTCGTGCGTGATGCCGTAGTCCTCGCTGAAGCCCCCGACCTTCCGGAAAAATTCGGACAGGTAGAGCGCGTTGGCATCACCGAAACAGGGACTTAAAAACGGCGAGTGCAAGGTCGCCCCCGATCGGCGCAAAGCGGGTCACCGGCTTGTCTTGCTCGATATCCTCTTCCGAGGCGAACCCATCATAAAATGACGTCACGATATCAACGCCAAGCCGTTCGGCTGCCCCGACCAGGGTTTCGATCTCCTCTGGGCGGGCAACGTTGTCGTCATCCATGAAGATCAGGTATTTTCCCTTCGCCTCCTTGGCACCGCGATTGCGGGCAGCGCCCAGATAGCGATTGTCCTGGCGTATTAATCGCCAGCCTAACGAGGATATTTCCATCTCGATCGATTTGAGCTCATCGACGACCTCAGTGCCAGTGCTTCCATCATCGACGACGATGACCTCAAAGTTCGCGATAGGATTGGTTCTTCAGCGAACGAAGCGCGGACCGGAGCTTTTGCGGACGGGAGTAGTGGGCCACGACGACGGACACCAGCGGGGTATCGTTCTTCCCGGGCAAGACTGGAACCGCTGGCCGCGCCGCAAGATTCCACGAACGGCCGGAGCGCCACGCCGCGACCATATCGCCCGCCGGTTTCGCAGGCGACGACATCGCAAAATGCATGATCCGTGTAGCCAACTGGTCCGGTGTTCGCGCAGCTACCGCATTGGGGCTGCCTCGTTCGTCTGAGACCAGGACATAGGGAATGCCCAGACTGTCAAACAGCCGGGCGCTTAGGCCTTGCTTCCTAGTGGCGTTGCATACAACAACGCAGGGTTTTTTTGTGACGTACTCGATCGACTCGATTAGGCCCAGGTTCCGTTCGATCGCTACGGGAACGCGCCAGTCTTGAGCGCGAATTCGGACATACGTGACCGCGTCTACGGCGCCAACGGATCCTGGCTCGCCTACGAATGAAATCTCAATCGGAGCGTGCCCGTCTTTTATGAGATGGGAAACGGAGTCGCAGAAAAAACGCAGGCCAGCTTCGGGCCCGAGCGTTCCCAGATACACAATTCGCAAACCTTTTTGAGGTGAGTTTCGGACGCTCGGTGCTGTAGCCAGCGCTTGTTTCACCCGATCGGCGGCTCCCCAACTTATGTCGTCGACAGCTTTTGGCAACGATGACAGCCGGTTGCCGTACCAAGTCCATGCTTTGCGGTCGTGTACAAGGACATGGTCGAAGTTTTCGACCGACGTACACTCGAAAACGTCCGTCATGAGAAGAGCTTCTGAGTTGACGAGTGCCTCTTGGGCATCCCGGCAAAACAGGCTGCTGCCGAGCACGTGGACGACAAGCTGTGTGTTCGCAAAAAAAAGCCCTGATTTCTTCCCCAATGTCAGGTAGTGGCCTAGGCCGCCTAGGTCTGCGAAATGAATCTGGCTATATGGCGCTGACTTGAGCGCTTCAAAGACCGCGTAGATGCGTTGGTGCTCGGCAAGCCCAACCGCCGAAACGGGAGGCTCGGGCAACGGCTCAAAGGCGACCTCGGCTGAAGACAAGGAGGGGAATCGCCGCAATACGGTTTGAGATCCGGCCACATCGCCGTCGGCGGCAATGAGCGAAATTTGCAGCCCTCCCTCCGCGGTACAATTCAGCCTTTAAGCTTGCCGCATACAGAAGGAGCTGAACAACCGATTCAGAGTGGGGAGCGCGAAGTCCGAGTGTTTCCAGGACCAATGCGATTTTAGGCATTCCAACCCTCGAAATGATATATTAACCCCAGGTTTGCTGCTTTTTGCACAGGCCTGATCGGCTAATGCGCGACGCCCACTCCCTGCCCACAGACGGGTGATATCGGCGCAGGCCTCTTCCCTTTGCAGAGATAATAGCCGGCCGTTCATTTTCCGCTAAGGAGCTAGGTGGTTAGCCAATGACATGTAGGAGAAAACGCTTCATGGGTCCACGGCGAACAGACGCGACCGATTGATTTGGGGCATTAGCGAAATGAGTGGTCTCCTTGAACTGATCGACATTGTCGACTGCGTATCGTTCGACTTTTTTGACACGATGGTCACACGCAAAGGCGTGTTTTATCCAAAGGATATCTTTTCAATCGCTGAAGACAGAGCCGTTGCGCATCTTGGCGCTAAGTTTAGAGGTTTCGCCGCGCTTCGTGAACAAGCCGAACACGCGGCGCGAGCCCGGGCAAGTAACCGCGGCATTTTGGAGGTTAGGATTGATGAGATATACGAAGTCCTCGGTCATCGGCTGCGGGCAAAAAAAGAAGAATTGCTTTTGCTCCGCGACCTGGAATTAGCATGTGAGGTCGAAACTCTGTGCTGCGACGACGTTGTATTTTCGATATTTGAAATTGCACAAGAAAGAAAAAAAAGAATATATATAACAACAGATACGTATTTTAGCGAACAGTTTATTGAAAACGCCTGCGTCAGCATGGGTTATAAGAATTCCGAGTTGCTTGTTTCCAGTGTTCACCGGCGCTCCAAGCGGGACGGGTCACTTTTTGAACTGCTCATGGAACGTTCCGGGACGGCTGCCTCCCGTATATTGCATCTCGGCGATAACCCCATGTCCGATGTTTCAGTTCCCTTGGCGAAAGGCATTTTGGCCCGGCTCTATGAATTGAAAAAAAGAAACTTTCAAAATCAAATAAGATTTGGAAGCGGCCGAAGCGGCTCAATAAGCATTTCAAGAATACTTTGTAATATCTCAGACCGAGCACCAATAACAAGCGCAGTAAGTAAGGTTAGGCTAACTGAAGCGAATTTAGTGGAAAGACTCGGGGCTTCTCTGGCCTTTCTGCTCTTGGGCTTTGTTTGGTGGATAGATAGGAAAATAAAGGATAATGAAGCAGATCGGCTTTTTTTTCTCGCTCGTGATGGGAAATTGATTAAGAGGTTTTACGATCTCTATTTGGCTTCGCAAGGTCGAGCCACCACCACCCGGTATTTGATGGTTTCGCGAGCGAGTTTGTATCCGAGTTTCTATTTTCACCGACAAGGAGGCTGCGAAAAGTATATATAGCCATTCATGGGGAAATATTAATATAGGCCAAGCAATACAAAGACTATCATTGGCATTAGTGGTTGATCTAAATGAAATTGTTCAAAAATATGAGCTGGGCTCACTGAATGATAGGCTTAGTGCGAGGCAACCACAATTTCTTCGGTTCCTGGAAGAAAATTGGAAACTGATCGAAAAGCAAAACGAAAAAAAATATATGGACATCGCAGAATACCTCAAACAAGAGGACTTCTGGTCTGAGTACGGAGCTAATATTGTTGATCTAGGTTGGCATTTGAGCTTGCAAAAGTGCCTAGTGAAACTGTCCAAGGACCTAGGTTTCGGCACTGCGATCCGCGGGGTTTATCTCGGCTTATTTCCCAAGAGTCCCGACAATTTTGGTCTGGACGCCATGGGATATCTAGTCAACCACGACAGCCCAGCAGACATCGCCCAGATGGTCCACTGCGGACCATCGCTGATTGAGCTGCTTCATTCGGCCGATCATGGAACGGTACTGGGCTACGAACACAGAGACGGAAAGGTCGCCCCTGTCATTGAGAACAATGCGGCCGAACACGCGCAATACAGCGGTCTCATTGCCAAAATCCAAAAGGCAGCGGTTCGCTGTTTCAATGATTGGCTTGTCACCATCGATAGCGACCCCGGATACGGCATAGATCCGCGATTGTGCGCCGCAGTCGGGTTGCGAATGGTCTACCAGCCCAGCAAGCAGGAGGCTAGCTTGCTCGGCCAGCTTAAGATGGCGACAGACGTCGGCGGCGAGATGAGAAGCATCATCGACGCGGAGGAGAGCCACCTTCGGCGCACGTCCGGCACAATGCCACGTGACGGCCGCGCACCAATTTGGCGGCCTGGGTCTGATGCAATCCGCTTGTCAGGCTTCAGACCGCAAAGCAATTATAATTAACCGCGGGCCAAGCCAAAGCTCGTTGTCACGACGAAAAAAAATCAGTATCCGTGATCAGAATTCGGCGCGCCACCTTGCGGCCCGCCTTGCGGCCCGCCTAAGTTGGCAGCGGCATTCAGCGCCAGTGCCCGGCAGGCAGAATTGCCGAAGGGATATTTCTTCAAGTACGCCTCAAGCGCCTCGATCGTGTTTGCCTGGAGAGCTGCCTCGCAGGCGCGCTGCTCCTCGAGCCGCAACTCCGCGAACGTTTTCGCATCGACCGCAGGAGGCGTCATGACAGCGCCCCCGGCCGCACCGACTGCCAGCGCGCCCAAAAGACGTTTGATAATCATTTTCATAGCGAGAACTCCGCCCGCACGCATTTCGCCCCACAATTTTGTTAGGCTTGTCGACAAATGGAGTCAATCGCGGTAATCCCTTGTAAACCATAACGAGAAAAAGATTTGGAGCCGCTTTTTCGCCGCACTATGGCGAGAACTTCAACTAATGGTTGAAGTTTTGGGAGTGACCGCCGGTTGTTCGGTCGGTCAAGGAACCCCGGAGCTGGCGATGCTCCACGAGATTATCGAGCCGATATCAGGCAGATAACGCGGCTGGGCAGGCGATTTCAGCTCGACACCAGGCAACAAAAAGGCGACGCCGAGTGGCGCCGCCTGTCGAATGAAATAATGTGGTTTCGGGTTATGCCGACTTCAGATCCCGATTGCCGGCCCCGAACCGCTGCCGCACGCCGGCAGATATTGGCGTGCGTAGCTGTAATCCATCGTCTTGATCTGATGGGTCAGCCCGCCATGCGCGCGAATCCACGAGCGCACCCAGCCGGGATAGTTCCGGGTCAGGTAGTTTGCTGCAATTCGGTTGCCTTCGCGCGAAGCGCCGTAGGGAAGATGGAAGCCAAACGACGCGCCAGGCGTCACGCAGGTCTGATGACGCGGCAGTGCCAGGTAAAGTGTACAGGCGGAGTCGCAGGCGCCTGAAAAGTTGACTTTTCCCCCGCTACGCTCAAGGCGCTTCATGCGCAGTGCGTAGGCGATGACTTGTCCGCCGCGATCACCGCGGATCGTCAGACCCGGAAAACCGCTGAACGGGAACGCAAATGCGAGTTCCGGAATGGATATGCCGATCCCCAAGGCCGCAACTGCCAGGATCTTCACCGCTTTTTTCATTGTCGCCTCCTCTGGCTGCCGCGGTTCTAGCAACAGAGGATTGATATCTTTCTAGGACATTCACTCGAAGTTTACGCATCCCGGTCGCCAGTGAAGCCGGCAATCCGATCGACAAGCCTGGGAGAGTTCAACTCAAATGGCGCGCAAGCGTCCGTCGCAGGGCCTGAGATAATTGCGCGCGTAGGAGTAGGGCATGACCTTGATGT
>CAVRHC010000028.1:0-23546 GCA_963720835.1 uncultured Pseudomonadota bacterium
CAACCCATGACATGTCACCTTGGAACACGCCACACTCACAGAGTCGCCGGACGGCAACTAGCGCCTGCCGGGCTGCCCAGACCAGTGTGTGCATCCGCCAGGCGATCGACTGCTGGTTGTCGTACTGGTCGTAGACGTGAGCACCGCGCACCTCCTCCCACGCCTTAACAAAGGCCTTGTCTTCGAAAAAGCCCATGGCCTTGTCGAGGGTGAGCATGCGATCGCCCCAAAAGACGCTGTGGTGATCCCGCATAATTAATTTGCGCACGAAAAAATCGGCAAACGGCGCAAGCCGCTCCGGGCCTTTGAGGATATCAGAGATTTTGGCGACCTTTTGGGCGTCGTAGGGCGGAGAAACGATCGTGGATTTGCGCCGCCATGTTGCGATACCACGGCCGAGGTTCAACCGTAACTTGGTGAAAGGCCAAACCATGTGCATAACCGAATTTAATTAAATCCGCCCGGACTTCCCCGAGCGCATGAGGTCGAGCGCGTCGTTGATCTCATCGAGCGCGAACTCGTCGGTGACGATGCCGTCGTAGCTGATCTTGCCGGCCTCGGCGAGGCGGATGAGGCGCGGGATGTCGCGCGCGGGCTGGCAATGGCCGCCTTCCGAGCCGTTCAGCACCTTCTCGAAGTGGATCGGCAGCGTGTAGATCGTCACCTTCTCGCGCGGCACGCCGACCAGCACGCAGCGGCCCTTCTTGGCGGTGAGCTCGTAGGCGAGTTCGATCAGGCGCTTGACGCCGGTGGTCTCGATCACCTTGTCGGCGCCGCTTGTCGCCGACGATCGCGCTGATCGCCGCGGCGACGTCGCCGACCTTCGCCGAATTGATCGCGTGGGTGGCGCCGAGCTCGCTGCGCCATGTCGAGCTTGGTGTCGACCAGGTCGACGGCAACCACCGGATTGGCGCCGGCGAGCGCGGCAAACTGGACGACGTTGAGGCCGACGCCGCCGACGCCGAAAACCACGACCGACTCGCCGATCTTGACGCTGGCGTCGTTGTTGATGACGCCGAGCCGCCGTGGTGACGGCGCAGCCGAGCAGCGGCGCGATCTTGCGGTCGAAATCCGCCGGGATCGGCGTCATGCGGTTTTCCGAGACGACGGCGTATTCATTGAAGGTGGTCACCCAGCCGGCATTGAGCTTCGCGCCGCGCCAGTGTAGGCCGGCGGCGGCCCCTGCATGCCAAGGCTCGGGCCGCCAGTGCAGGACGACGGTATCGCCGGGCTTCACGCTGGTGACGCCGGGGCCGGTCTCGATGAACCTTGGCCGAAGCCTCATGGCCGAGCAGGTGCGGCAGGAACTTGTCCGGCCCCTTGGCGGCGGCGATCTCGTTGATCTGCGCGCCGCAGATCGTGAGTGTGTAGCACCTTGACCAGCACCTGGCCGACGCCGAGCGCGTCGGGCAGCGTGATCTCGTCGACGATCAGCGGCTTGCGCGACTCCTCCAGAATCGCCGCCTTCGGCTGTCTTGATCATGCATCGGTTTCTCCCGCTCTACTCGAAATAGATGAATTCGTAGTCGCCGGTGTAGCCGAACCGGTTGTAGAGCCAGATCCACTCCGAGGTGTGCAGGATCGACTCCGCCGTCAGCGCCCAGCATTCGAGATTGTGCATCTCGGCGACGTTCCGGTAGCCCTCGACCATGATGTACTTGTTCTTGCCGACCCGCTCGATCTCGCCGACCGCCGTCTCCAGCTCGAAGAGGCGGAGATTGTGCAGCGTGCCCAGCGAGATGACCAGGTCGAAGTTGTCGTCGCCGTAGGGATAGGCGTCCTGGGCGCGGTAGTTGAAGAGGTACGGCCTCACCTTCTCATGGCTGTTGGCGAGGCCGTGCTTGGAAACGTCGAAGCCGGCAACCTTCAGGCCCGGCAGGATCTTCTGCATCTCGTAGAGCAGGAAGCCCTTGCCGCAGCCGACGTCGAGCACGCTCGACCCGTCCTTGAGGCCGTAGGTGTCGATCAGCGCCTGCGCCACCGGCGCCCAGCGGCCCTCGATGAAGCGGTAGCCGCCATAGCCGAAGCGGCGGTCGCCGTCCCAGTAGTCCTCCTCGTATTCGCGCGCCTTCAGCGAGCAGACGATCTTGTCGTCGTTCATCCGCGCCATGTAGTCCCGCTTGGTGGCGGTATGCAGCGGCGTAACGATTTCGAGCAGGCGACCCATAGAAAACCTCTGGCGATGAAGGGGGATGATGCGAAAAAGCGGGGCTCGTAATTCCGCCGGGTTACCCGGCGCGCTGGCCTTGTAGCCGCCCGTGCGGCCATATTGCAAGCCGGGTCGACGTGCTGTAGCGACTGACGGTTGTCAAGGGCTTTCGATTGGAATTCGCCTTCGCGACCTTCGGGTGTTTTTTAAAAGTGCAATCCTCAACTGCGTCGCGCGATATCCCGTTAGATTAGGACAGATCCGGCAAGCAGGTGCAGTTTGAGCTTGGTTAGTCGATCAATTTTCCCGGATATCGGCGCGCTTCTTTTGGCGGTGCAAGAAGCCGGGTCCGATGTCGAGTTCGAGCCTTGGCGGCGGCGAGGCTTGTCTAGCCTTGAAGCTTCTGGTGACATTTTCGGCCCTTGCGATCGTCGCCGCGTATGTCGACATCGAGCAGGTTCTGTCGTTGATGCACGGCCAGAACGCGTTGGCGGTCGGGTTTGCGGGCATTGCGGTCTTGGTGCAGATTGGCCTGGGTTCGCTCCGCTGGCGCGCCGTCCTGGCGGCCTCGGCCCATCAGAATGCGGCAAGAATTTCGCCGATCGTCGCCTTTCGCCTCTTCTATGCGAGCATCTTCTTCAATTCGTTCCTGCCCGGCACCTTCGGCGGCGATGTCGTCCGGCGGTCATCGACGCGCGCGCTCGGCGTGACCACTGGCGCCTCGGTTCATTCCGTCGTCCTCGATCGGATCATCACGCTGGCCGTGCTCTTTGCAATGGCCGTGCCGGCGCTGCCGCTGGTGTGGGGCGGAATTGGCCTTGGTTGGAGCGGCACCGCCATTTTTGTCGGGGTGGGCTTGGTGGTGTTGGCGTTGGCCGGCTATCTGATGCTCTCAAAATTTGGGCGATTTTCGTCGGCCATGCATTATGTCGAGCGCGTCATCATCAGTTTTTTCGTCGCGTCGAAGAACCTGCTTTCAAGCCCCGGAGAACTGCTAATAGCACTGCCGCTGGCTTATGCCGCCCACGCTGCGTATTGCATCGCCGCCTTTTTGCTGGCCCGCAGCCTGCATATCGAGATGAGCATTTTGGATGCGCTCACGCTTTTTCCGCTGGTTCTGTTGTTCTCTTCGGTCCCGATCTCGATTGGAGGCTGGGGCGTGCGCGAGTTTGGGGCGATCGGCTTGCTCGGCCTGATCAGCGTGTCGAGCCAGCAGGCGGTAGCGATTTCGCTGCAATTCGGCGTCGTGTCGCTGCTGATGTCGCTGCCGGGGGCGATTTTTTGGCTTGGAACCCGCGGACGAAGTACCGAAGCCATTTGATGCAATCGCTAGCCGATTTGCCGAAGGCTACCAGCCCGGCGATCCGGCAGACCTAAACCAGATTTTCGCGACAACGCTCAAGACGAGGGACGGCCAGAATGCAGCATGGTTCGATGCGCGGCGCGAATGTCCCCGGTGCCGATGAGCGATCGCCTGCATGGATAAAGTGGGTACCAGGCTACGAGCCTGCGCGAACCGTGTTTTGGCTGGCACTCGCAAGTCTAACGCCTACCATGCTTTTTCTGTTCATCGGCGCCATCCAGTTTCCCGGCGGTGCATGGCATTTTACCGACTGGGCAATGCATCGCTCATGGCGGCACGCTTTATCTGGAAGCGACACAACGTGATGTCGGCTATCCACTGCTGATTGTTCTGTCCGGCTGGCCGTGGACGGGCAGCCTGAATGTCCTTTTTATCTATCAGGCGTTCTTTGCCTTTATGTTCCCGCTTCTTGTATTTGCGATGCTTGAGCGAATTTCAATATTAGGCGCTTTTGCAGCAGGACTTCTAACAATATATAGCCTTGTTCCATACCAATTCATGAAATTCATCCATCATGACCAACTGCACATCTTCCTCCTGGTTCTGTTCTCCGCGATGACTGTGCTGTATATTCAAACGAATCGGATTATCTTCTTCTATTTTTCTTCGCTGGCCGCGATTGCCTGCGTTTTCACGCGGCCGGTCTCCCTTTTAATATTGCCGATACTTCTATTTTGCTGTCTTATGGGACAATGGCTGTTAAATCGGTACAATGGAAAATCCTTTGTACGTTCGTTATTCCCCTATGCTATTGTCGTGGTGCTGTTCTTTGTCGCCAGCATAGCGAATGACTTCCATCGCCGGACGATATTCGGCTTGTCCCCGGACCAAAGATGAGCCAAGCTATTCCGGCGCACAATTTTTCTATGCGTTGTATATCAACAGTGCGGAGTTCGGCTTCACGATCACACCCGAGATTGGCCCGCATACCGCCAATGTCATCGACATGCTCCGCCAGGGATTGGACGACGACCCGGCATCGGCGAATATTGTCAAAACTTTCATTTCGCAACGTCCGAAGCGCGCGAGTTCATCGATTCTGAATTTCTGCGCTTTCATGACACGGAGGAATTTATTCGTCATATTTCGAGCGGCCGACGATGGCATATTGGGTTCTTCTTACCGAAAACGAATTTGCCAAGAAGAATCCGGATGAGTTGTTGCGATCTTCGGTAGAAATATTCAGGTATCATCCGCTGTATATCGCAAGATATGCCTGGCGAAATTTTTTGGTACTGCTTTTCAACCCTGGACAGGGTCACTCACAGTGGAACACCCGGACGTTTCATGTGCAGGGGCAAGATTTTCTGCTCGCCTATCCGGATCCGGGAATGGCCAAGGTGAAACTGCCGGAACGAAGTTTCACCGAAATCGAAAACAGTGCGACGGAAAACATCCCCGCGCGAGGGCAATCCTGCGCTGGTTGGATCAGCAATATCGCCAGTCGTACCAGTCGATCGTTCTTGGCACAGTTTTTCCGATGCTGGCCGGATTTGCCATCGCCATTTGGGTTTTGCTTTATCGGTTGTTTGGCGGCAGCTATGACAGGTTGCGCGAAATATTGCCTCGGATCGATCTGCAAATTGGCGCGGTTGCGGTTCCCACGTTGTTCATCTTTTATCACGATGCCGTAGTGGCGCTGACCGCAGAGCCGTATATCCGCTACCATGAAATGGTGTTCGTGCTGCAGGTGGCGGCGGCATTTGCCGGGATTTCACTGATCTGGGACGTTGCCATGTTTGTGCTTTTTCGCGGTTCGGTAAATGTCGTCGAAAAGCGCATGGAGGCGACCAGCACCTTGGACTGGGCGTTGCCGATAGCGGGGGTCAGTGTACTGGCCGTTGTTTGTTTGACCGGATACGCCGTGTTTGCTGGACACAGCCTCGGCTGACGGAAGGATCTAAGTTTGATGAGCCAATGGGAACGGGGCCGCCGCTACTGGGAGCAAGCCGGGGAGGCAGGCTACGGCGAGAAGATGTATGGCAGCGTTGACGTGGAAACTCACATCCGTGGCCGGCTCTGGCACATGATGCTCGACATCGCCGATTCCATGGGGGTGGCCAGAACCGGCAGCGTGCTGGACCTTGGTTGCGGCGACGGCCAGTTCACCAATCAGATGCTGGCGCCGCACTATGCTCGCGTCCATGGCATCGATTTCGCCGAACCGGCGATCGAACGGGCCAGACGCGAAGCCCGCGGCACGCACGCGACGTTCGAGGCCCGGGACATCACCAGCTTCGATTACGAAACATTGCCGCGATACGACGCCATCTTCCTGGTCGGAATATTGCATCATGTGAAGGCGGCCACGCCCGCGATCGTCCACGCGCTGGGCAAACTGTCCGACAGGATCGTCATGCTGGAACCGAACGGCGCCCATCCATTGCGCAAGATGCTCGAAACTGACTTCGAGTCATCGTGCCGCGGGCGAAGACAGTTTTACGGCGACGCAGTCGAAGCGGCATTTTTTCCGCCGCAGGTTATCGCGTGCACACGCACAAGCGGGCAAACCTGTTACCCAATTTCACTCCAAAACGGGTATTCGATCTGCTCATTCCATTTGAAAAAAGCGTAGAACGATCCCCGGTTTTCAGCGCGATGTGCACAGTAAATCTGTTCGGTTTTATGCCGTCCGCAAAACCTGCGGCCACCTAGATTTTCGATTTTCGCCTGGCGGCAGTATCCGGGCTCAAAAATACCCTACCGCCCTGGCAATAGGAGCAGGTCTCATCGATGCTCGTCACGAATTTCTGGCTGAAGTACGTCCTCTACAGGATCGTCAGGGCATGGTATCAGCTGATGGACGTCGGCCGCATCCATCCAGTGCGGGCGATGGCGTTGCGCGCATTCGAAGAGAGCGCCGACTATATCGAGGCCCACATGCCGGAGGCGATCGGCTTCGACACGCAGAAGGAACTACTCGAGTTCGCGGTCGATTAGCAGGGGTGGCGGGCCACTACCTGAATTCGGCGTGTTCCGGGGCGGCACCATCCGGCGGATCGCCGCGCGGCGGCCCAACGAAAATCCACGGGTTCTACAGTTTTGAAGGACTGCCGCAAGGCTGGCCCGGCCACAATCTCGGCAAAGGCACGTTCTCGACCGGGGGCAAGTTGCCGCGCGTTCCGGCCAACGTGTCAATCGCACAAGGGCTGGTTCGATCAGTCGCTGCCCGCGTGGCTCGACGATAATCCGGCCCGGTGGCCTTCATCCACAACGACAGCGATCTCTATTCGTCGGCGGTCACGATTTTCGAACTGCTCGCGCCGCGCATGCAGCGCGGAACGATCGTGCTGTTCGACGAGTTCTTCAACTATCCCGGCTGGAAGCAGCACCAGGTGAAGGCGTGGGAGCGAAATTCGCCGCGAAGCACAAGATAGCCTGGCACCTTCATCGGCTACGCCCGCCAGCAGGCGGCATTGCGTTCGACTTCGATCGGAACAGCAGGAAGGCGACAATCGAAATCGGCGCGGCGACATCGATCGTCCTCAGCGAGGCGTCGCGCGCCGATCACGAAGAAACCGAACTCCTTGGCCCGGGCAGCGAAGCGCGCTCGACCTCACGATCTTCGTGTCCTGCTACAACGAATCCGAATTCATCGATGATACGCTCGACACCATCGTATACGGCTCCTCTCCAACACGCCCATAAAATACGAAATCCTCGTCATCGACGACGTCTCGAAGGACAACTCGGCGGAGCTCGTCGAGCGCTACATCGCCGCTCACCCCGACCGCCGCATCGTCTCCGCCGCAACGGCGCCAATCGGGGACTGGCGCAGAACTACGTCGATGCTGCCTTCCTCGGCAAGGGCAAATACTACCGCCTCATCTGCGGCGACAATGCCGAGCCGCTCGACACCATCACCAGCGTCTTCGACGCACATAGGCGAGGCGGACATGCTCCTCCCCTACTATGTGACGGCCGAGGGCAAGAGCGGCTTTCGCCAGTGGCTATCGAAAACCTATTCGTCGAAATCGTGAACATGCATCAACGGCACCAAGATCCACTATTACAACGGCCTCGCGGTGCATCTGCGTCACAACGTGATGCGCTGGCATCCGATGACCAAGGGTTTTGGATTCCAGGCCGAGATCATCTGCATGCTTCTGGCCGGGGTGCGACCTACGTCGAAATTCCGGTGCACACCGTCGAACTGAAGGCGGCAAATCACGCGCGCTCACCGCAAAGAATTGGTTGTCGGTGACGCATACTTTGATCAACATTGTCGTCCGCCGGATGTCGAACTGGGTCTATCGATAATTGTGCATATAAAATAATCGGTTGCCGGCGAAAGCGATGACAATATACATTATTCCGCTGGGGAACATAGTCGCCTATGTTGAAATCGAATAGTCCAGCAACGCCAAATACGATTGCTGTCCCGATAATCACGACAAGGGTCAGGAAATCAACTAACCGCATAAGCCGACACTTTCCCAGATGCAGCTCGGGATCACAAGATATTATTTTGAGGTACGTCAAATTCATTGCGAAATCAACTTGAAAATTTGCTGGTATATTATCGTCAGACGACGAGGGATAACAAAGCGTAGAGTTGCCAAATTTGGAATTGAGCACTCAAAAACAATGTGGTTCCGGTGCACAAGGCGCAGGTGAGGGCGCCTCGCCGACCCAGCCGCGGTCCCGTAGGTCATAAATTCGGACTGCGGATTGACAACCGCGGCAGTTGCCCAGTACATGCCAATGCGGGTAATTTGAAGTTCGTTGCGTATGCTTTAGCAGGCTGCTAAGCGACTTTAAATCCAGAACCGCTTTAAGAATCAAGAACTTGCTAGTGCCGCTTGATCTCAATTCGCATAAGAGTGCGCTGGGTAGTGCGCGGATTTTGGAAATCGCGATACTAGCCCGGTTTTCAATGTTCTTGTCGGGGTTCTCGAAATGTCGCTGGATATCGTAACCGGCGGCGCCGGGTTTATTGGCAGTCATCTTGTCGACCGCCTAATCGGCGAAACCAGGCGCGTTCGCGTTCTCGACAATTTCTCAGTTGGGCGGCCGCAAAATTTTGAACAGCATCGCAACAACAACGCGCTCGAAGTGGTAAATTGCGACGTCGCCGACATGCAAACGGTGATGAACGCACTCAAAGGTGCGGATCGCGTCTTCCATCTCGCCGCGCGCGCCGATGTCGTGCCTTCGATTAAGGAGCCGGAAGCTTATTTTCGCGCCAACGTCGACGGCACCTTTTCCGTGCTGGAAGCCGCCCGCGCGCAAGGTGTGCGCCGAATCGTCTATGTGGCGTCTTCGTCCTGCTACGGAATTCCGGACATTTATCCGACGCCGGAAACGCAGGCGACTGACCCGCGATATCCCTACGCCCTGACCAAATATCTTGGCGAACAGCTCGCGATGCATTGGGCCAAGGTCTATCAGCTTCCTGTTTCATCGGTGCGCTTTTTCAATGTGTACGGACCGCGTGCGCGAACCAGCGGGACCTACGGAGCGGTTTTTGGCGTTTTCATTGCCCAGTTGCTGGCGAAGAAGCCGCTGACCATTGTCGGCGACGGAGAGCAGACGCGTGACTTCACCTTTGTAAGCGATGTTGTGGATTCGCTAGTCACCGTGGCGGAGCGTGGCGCGGCGGGCGAAATTTACAATGTGGGTAGCGGCAACCCTGTCAGCGTCAATGAACTGGTCCGGCTCCTCGGGGCGAAGGACACCGTTCGCATTCCCAAGCGCCCGGGTGAACCCGATTGCACATGGGCAGATATTACAAAAATTCGTAACGAGCTGGCCTGGGAACCGAAAGTTGCAATCGCCGAAGGCATCGGCATAATGATGAAGGATCTGGACTACTGGCGCGACGCGCCCGTATGGACGGTCGACACGATCGAAAAGGCGACGGCGGATTGGTTCAAATACCTGGCGCCGCAGCCCGAATAGATTTGCGTATGCAAAAATCGATATTGATCGTGGGCAGCGGCAGGTAAAACAGCATGAATAAGCATATGGACGATCCGGAACAGGGTCAAAATACCGGTCCGTTGGACGAACGGACGCAGGCGAAGATACTCTCGATTGCCGAGTTGGCTCTGCGAACGAAGAAGCTTCGCAAGCAAAAGAAGACCGTCGTGCAGGCCCATGGCACATTTGACCTCTTGCACCTTGGCCATGTCCGCCACCTTGAGGCGGCGCGAAAACTCGGCGACGTGCTGGTCGTCACGCTCACCGCTGACCGCTTCGTCAACAAGGGGCCCGGCCGGCCGGTGTTTACCGAAGTGCTGCGCGCCGAAATGCTCGCCGCCCTGCATGTCGTCAGCTATGTGGCGATAGCCGAATCCGCTGACGCGATTTCGGCAATCGAGGCGATAAAGCCAACATTTATGCCAAAGGGCCGCGACTATCAGAATCCCGAAGGCGACGTCACCGGCAAGATCACACTCGAGCGCGAAGCTGCCGAGCGCAACGGTGGCAAGGTCCATTTCACCGACGAATCGTCTTCAGCTCGACCGAACTGATCAACCGTCATTTCAACGTTTCGAACCGCACGTGCGCAACATTTGTCGAGCCTGCGCGATGACGGCAGCATGGACCCGATGCTGGAGGCGATCGAAAAGGTCAGGGACTACAGGATCGTCTTCGTCGGCGATGCAATCATCGACGAGTACCAGTACGTCCTTCCGATGGGAAAGCCGCCCAAGGAGCATATCATTGCTACCCGTCACCAGGACTTTGAAACGTTTGCAGGCGGCGTTTTTGCGGCCGCCAACAATGTTGCGAGCTTCTGCAGGGAAGTCGAGGTCATTACCTGCCTTGGTGACAACAATTCTCATGAGGATCTCATCCGCCGCGCCCTGCAACCAAATGTGAAGCTCAACACCATTGTGCGGCCCAGTTCGCCGACAACGCTCAAACAGCGCTTCGTCGATCCCAACTCGATCCGCAAGCTGTTTGAAGTTTATTATATGAACGACGAGCCGCTGACCGACGACCTCGACGGCCAGCTGGAAGCTTTAGTGCGGGATATTTGCCCCACGGCAGACGTGGTTATCGCCACCGATTTTGGACATGGCCTTATGGGCCCCGAAAATTGTCCGTCAGGCGATCGCTTCTTCGAAATTTCTGGCGGTCAACACCCAAAGCAACAGTGCCAACCTCGGTTACAATTTGATCACGCGCTATCCGAAGGCGGATTTCATATGCATTGACGCTCCCGAGGCGAGGCTGGCACTGAGCGATCGCATTTCCCCGGTTGGCGACATCATATACAAGCTTTCGGAGCGGATGCCGGGTTGCTCAAAATTGATTGTCACCAACGGCAAGCACGGGTGCATCGCGCTCGACGGCCGCAGCGGTAACGCGCATACAATCCGGCGGTTGCGCATCGCATTGTCGATACTGTCGGCGCGGGCGATGCGTTTCTGGCCGTGACTTCGCCTCTGGTTGCGGCCGGTCTGCCGATGGAACTGGTCGGTTTCGTTGGAAATGTCGTCGGCGCGCTCAAGGTTGAAATTGTTGGCCACCGGGACTTCATCAACAAGGCGTCCTTGATCAAATCGATCACTGGCTTGCTGAAATAGTTTGGCGGAGGCGGGCATGAAAGATCGGATCGGCGTCTATTTCGATACGTTGGACCGTGTGACACGCGGGGCCGAATGCACTGAAGGCGGCAAGCCCGTGACGCTGGACAGGGCGTTCATCTCGTTCCGCGACCTTGCCCACGCCGCCCACGACGCCGGCAACAAGATGATGTTCATCGGCAACGGCGGCAGCGCCGGCATCGCCAGCCACCTCGCCATCGACTTCTCGAAGAACGGCGGCATGCGCGCGCATGGCCTTCAACGACGCTCGCCCTCACCTGCCTCGGCAACGACTTCGGCTATGAGCACGTCTTCGCCAAGCAGATCGAGTTTCACGGCCGCGCCGGCGACGTCCTCATCGCGATCTCCAGTTCGGGCAAATCGCCGAACATCCTGAACGCGGCGGCGGAGGCCGCGCGTGATGCGGTGCCGGTCGTCACGTTCTCCGGCTTCAGGGACGACAATCCGCTGCGCGAGCGGCGACGTCAACTTCTTCGTCCGCTCGGACCAATACGGTTTCGTCGAGGTCGCGCACCGTCGCTGATCTATGCGATCTGCGATCCTCGATCTGGACCTGGAGCTGGCACAAGCACCGCGCATGAAATCTTGCAGACCGCAAGAAGGCTGATCGACCAACAATGAAGCGTCGCAAATGACAAATAGTTTCAAACGCGTGATGGTGACCGGCGGCGCCGGTTATGTCGGTTCGAGTCTCGTCCCGAAGCTGACTTGCCGCCGGCTACGAGGCGACGGTGCTCGACCTCTATCTCTACGGCGACGACATCTTCGCCGATCTCAGCGACAACCCGGGGCTGCGCGAGGTAAAGGGCGACCTGCGCAACGCGGCCGACGTGGCCAGGGCGCTCGAAGGCTGCGATGCGGTGATCCACCTTGCCTGCATCTCGAACGATCCGTCGTTCGATCTCAATCCGGACCTCGGCAAGTCGATCAACTTCGACTGCTTTCCGTCCGCTGGTGAAGGCCTCCAAGGACGCCGGCGTGAAGCGGTTCATCTACGCCTCGTCGTCGTCGGTCTACGGCATCAAGAACGAGCCGGAGGTGACCGAGGATCTGCCGCTCGAGCCGCTGACCGACTATTCCAAGTTCAAGGCGATGTGCGAGGAGGTGCTCGACGAGGAGCGCGAGCCGGGCTTCGTCGGCCGTCACCATCCGGCCGGCGACGGTGTGCGGCTACGCGCCGCGCCTGCGCCTCGACCTGACCGTCAACATCCTCACCAACCACGCCATCAACAACGGCAAGATCACCGTCTTCGGCGGCGACCAGCTGCGCCCGAACCTTCACGTCGAGGACATGACCGACCTCTACCTGATGCTGCTGGCGGCGCCGGACGAGCAGGTGGACGGCAAGATCTGGAACGCCGGCTACCACAACCTCAAGGTCATGGAGATCGCCGAAACGGTGCGCGAGCGGGTCGGCAAGGGCGTCGACATCGTCGTGACGCCGACCGACGATCATCGCTCGTATCACGTCTCGTCGGAGAAGATCCGCAAGGACCTCGGCTTCACCGCGCGCCACACGGTCGAGGACGCGATCGACGGGCTGGTCGCGGCATTCCACGCCGGCAAGGTCCCGAATCCGATGACGGACGACCGCTACTACAACATCAAGCGGATGCAGGAAGTGCATCTGGCCTGATGCCTGCGCGGCATGGGACAACGAAACTCATCGGGATGAGCTGGCAGAATTGGAATTTGTTAGCGGCCGGGCAGGTGCTACCTATGCATGTGCCCGGCCTCGTTTTGTTGCTGAGCGGAACAGCGCCGCGCCACGCATACGACCCGCAGAGGAATCATCGGCAGATGAACGACAGCAGATTCGATGAAGTACGGTTGCTGGTGCCGGTTTGGGGCGAACGGTATGTCGCCCAGTTCGTCGATTTTTGCCTGGCCTCGCTTTTGGCTGAGGGAAATCTCCCGGCGGCAGCCCGGCGCCCTTGTTGCCTCCACTTGCTGACCACGAGGGCGGATGCCGACGTGATCGTTGGCGATCGGCGTTGGCGCCAGGTCCAGAAAATCTGTCGCACAAAGATCAGCTTCATCGACGATCTGGTGAGCAAGGCGTCCGCCGCAAGTCTTACGCTGGCCTATGTTCGTGGCCTGCGCGATGTCGGCGACCGGCTGACCCGGACGGCCTTCATTTTTCTGGTCGGCGATTATCTGCTTGCGCGCGGCGCGCTGGAGGCAGCGATATCCGAGATCGAAGCCGGCGCAAGCGGTGTGCTCACTGGAAATCTTCAGGTCGAGCAGAAGGGAATGGAAGCCGCGTTGAAAAAATTCCACTCAAAATCAGGCAGGCTTAGCCTTGATGCAGGCGAGCTTATGCATCTGGCATTTGCCAACTTGCACGGCACGACCAAGGCGGCAACGGTTGCCGGAACGGATCGAACGGCGCTACCCCTCCATCTTCCCGACGCCAATCGGCTGTTCTGGACAATGGGGGAGAATTCGCTTCTTGGCCGGTTTTACCTCATGCACATGATGGCAATTCTGCCGGAAGTCGACGATTTCTCGATTGGCGGGCCGAGCGACTACTGCCTCATACCGTCACTTTGTCCGTCCGGGAAAGTTGTCAGTCTCAACGACAGCGATCGCTTTTGCCTGGTTGAAATGATGCTTGGCGACAGGCCGGTCGATATTCGCCTTGGCCCGCAAAACCCGGCACGCCTCGCTCACGCAATTGGGGTTTGGGCAACCGAGCGTCATCGGCTCAATGCGGAAAATGCGCTGTTGTTTCATGCCGGGCCGGTTGACAAAGGATCACTCGCCGTTGCGCGCTCCATGTCGGACGCCTTTGTCGCTTCGGTCGCAGAGGCACTACCCGCGCTACCGCAAACGACCGACCAGCACCCTTATTGGCCGCGCATGCTGGAACATTTTTTCGTCAGCGCGCCCGCACCCGCTTCGCGACAGGCAATTGCCGACCTTGTCGGAGATCCGTCGCTGGCAACTGCGCGTTTGCAACCAATGGAAAGGTTCCGTCGCGCGTTCCTTGGTCGACTACCCGGTTACAGAGCATGGCATCCGCGCTGGGCCGATTGGCAATCTTTGCGGAAGACGCTGGCCAAATTGGGCAAGGGCAAGCGCGTTCGCGTCTCTCAGATGTCCAGTCAGGTCCTGCGCGATGCGCTGGTTGACGCCGTAAATGTCAGCGGTGCGAAGGAGACGCATTTCAGTGACGTCGAGCCAGCCGGTTATGACATATGCATCGCGGAGTATCCGCAACTGGCGGAAGGGCGGCTGGCGGAGTGGTTTTCCAGGTATGTTGCCAATTTGTCTGCCGGCGGAACCATTGTGTTGTTTCGTTGCGATTTCACTGACGAAACAGACCGGGTCTACGTGCCGGATTTCCTGACTGACGCACAAGCGCGCTTCGATTGCGTTCCTGGTCACCCGCGTCTCCATCTGACGAATGTGAGCGGTGTGCATGCTTCTCGCTGGCGCCGGGCAATTCAAAATGCGCTGATGTCAAATGCCCGGTCTGTGGCGACCGGCGGCGCGGTGAATGCATTGGCGAGAACGCCAATTCTGTGTGTGCTGGTCGTCGCGAGCGCAATTCAAAACCTGCTGGCGTTGGCGACACCTGCCGCTGACGTCCGCGAATATTCCAGCATGATCGTTTTCCTGACTCGCAAGGACATTCTATCATCCGAAACCGCGCCAACACGGGCACTGCGGAAAGCGGAATCGCTCAGGCGCGCGCGGACCTCGAAAAGATCGTTTGCCTCAAATACCATCGAATTGGCGCATATTGCGGGAACCGGTCATGCAGTCTGAGAAGGCCCGGCCTGCGCCAAGGCAGGTCCGACTGCTTTTGCCAATTTGGGGCTACAAATACGTTCGCGATTTTCTCGATATCAGTCTGCCGACCTGGCTAGCGCCCGGCAATCTGCCTGCCGTTGCCGCGGCGCTGCCTGCCGAGTTCGTGCTGCTGACAAGTCGTGAAGATGAACCGTACTTTCGTGTCGATCCCGCATTCAAGCGCCTCGCCGCGGCATGCCCGGTCCGGTTTCACTACATCGATCACTTGATCACCGGCAAGAACTATTCGACGACTATCACGCTTTCCTATCTGGAAGCAGTTCGACATGTTGGCGATGACATTACCGAAACCTGCTTTTTCTTCCTGGTGAGCGACTACATCGTCGCCAACGGCTCCTTTCGCAACGCGCTTCAGCGGGTAATCAAGGGTGCAAGCGGTATTCTTGTCGGAAATTTCCAGCTTTCCGAGGAAGATGCGCGTCCATGGCTTGATGCCCAGATCCGCAAATCGCCGAGTGTGCTATCGCTTTCGGCCAGGCAGTTGATGCGCTGGGGATTGGCGCATCTGCATCCAAATACCATTGCAAATATCATCAATTTTGGGCTTAGCCACAATTCTCACAGCAACCGATTGTTCTGGTTTGTCGACGGCCAGAGCCTGATCGGTCGTTTCTTCTTGATGCACATGATCTGCATCCGGCCGGAACGGACGGATTTCGAGATCGGCGCGGCATGCGATTATTCGTTCATCCCCGAAATGTGCCCCAGCGATAATGTCGAGATCATCACCGATTCCGATGAATATCTTGTTCTCGAGATGCAGCCTGGCGATCATGAGCAAAAGTTCTTGAGTTTCGGTCGGCAATCTCCCGCGGAATTGGCTCGATCACTCGAGGAATGGGTGACGGCTCGCCACAGGAGGAACGCCGACACGACGATTGTCTTTCATGCTGATGATGTGCCGGAACGGCTGCATGTAGTGATCAGGGATGCCGATGCGTTTATGGACAAGGTCAAATCGAGAATGCGGAAAAAGCCGGCACCGCACAGCAACCATCCATACTGGACCGGGGCGATCGCCACGCACAAGGAAGCTGTCGGTGTCAAACTGGAAAAAGAAGAACGGCCCCTTGTCTTCAGTGTCCCAGACCGCAGGCTCAACAACAGTCTCGCGCGAAGGGTAATCTATTTGTTGTTCCGAAGCATTCTCGGCGAATGGATAGCCCGCGGCGCTGGCATCCACGTTGGCCCGACTATCGCCTTGTTCGCGACAGATTGAGGGTCGGTCTGTCGAGCGGTATGCGATTGCTCCTGATAACGGACAATGTCACCGCTTTCACGGTCGGCATTCCGAACGGAACCGACCAAATTGTCCGCATCCGATCCTCCGAGGTCATGCGACGATCGCCCGAATTGCTTGGCGGGTTGTCCGAATCTTTCGACATGTGCCTGGTGGAATTCCGGGCTGGCGATCTGACGGAAGACACAAACGGAATTCGCATTGACGAAGTCGTTGATCGAATTGCGCCGATCATTCGCAAGAACGGACGGATACTGGTTTCCGTGGTCAGCGATGACGGTCAGGGAAAATCATTGGCCGTTACGCTGGCGCGGCATGCCAACCAGTTTTTGCGCCCCTACGCGACAATGGTCTCACCGTTGTTTGTTCCGATGCACCGCTTTCGCAGCGAAATAATTGCACTGCAGGCAAGCTTTGCCCGTGGCGCCGCTTTTGGAACCCTGGGCGGCTGGATTGGGGCTGCGATGCTCGCTCCCCTGGTTCTTCCGATCAATTTCATTATCAACCAAAATCTCAGGTTCAAAAAAGATCTGCCCTTCGGCCAGTCGATATCAAGTGCGCTCTTTGAAGTCACAGTTGATGCCGAGCTTGCCGGCGAATACTGGGAATATTCCGCCCAGCACCAGTTGCGCGAACAGCGGCGACGCAGTGCCGGAATCGATGCGGCAGTTCTTGCAACTGATGAAACGATTGGCCAACCGGCGAACCTGGAATTGCTCCTGTCGCCCAGCAAGGGGAGTGGTTCACGGAACCGGAAAGCGCGCGGGGCCAGGTGGTGGCAAAGGAGAAGCAAATGACCGATCGGGCCGCCGTCGTGGACGCCGCAGGCACTCGCGAACCGCAATACAACCGCTGCATCGAAATCAAGGAGAGCCAGGGCCTTACCTCGCTCGGCCTTATGACCAATCAGGTCTGGGAGGATGATCCCCGTCGGTTGACGATCCTGCTGTCACGCTACAAATTTGTCGCCAAGATGCTGAGCGGCAAGAAAAATGTCGGCGAGTTGGGATGCGGAGACGCGTTCGGCACCCGTATTGTCATGCAGGAAGTGCCGAAGGTCATGGCATATGATTTTGATCCCGCTTTCATCGAAGACATCAAGGAAAGGCGCTCGAAGACGTGGCCGGTTGAGGTCAAATACCAGGATATCCTGGAAAAGCCGCTTCCTGAAAGACATGACGGCATCTACAGCCTTGACGTCATCGAACACATTCCACCTGAAGAAGAGCACAAATATGTTGGCAATCTGCGGAGCTCGCTCACCGATGATGGTGTCCTGATCGTCGGCACGCCCTCGCTCGAGTTCACAGGCTTACGCGTCGCCGCCAAGCAAGGCGGGGCACGTCAATTGCAAGAGCGGTAAGGATCTGAAGGCGCTCATGCTGAAATATTTCGATAATGTCTTTCTATTTTCGATGAATGACGAGGTCGTGCACACCGGGTTCTCTCCGATGGCGCATTACCTGTTCGTCATATGCTGCCAGCAGAAAAAATAGCCAGGTTTGCCGTAAATGAGAATTGGACTGGACTTCGACAACACCATCATCTGCTACGACAAGGTTTTCGTCGACACCGCCAGGCAACAGGGATCAATTCCATCTGCCTTCGAAGGCAACAAGCAGGAGGTGCGTGATGCGATCCGTCAACTGGCGGATGGCGAGACGCGGTGGCAGATGCTTCAGGGCCATGTCTACGGTCGCGGAATTGGCGGCGCGCGTCCCTTCGCGGGGCTTGACCGGTTCCTGTTGCGCGCGCGCAATGTGGGCGCGGTCGTTCTGGTCATCAGTCACAAGACTGAATTCGGCCATTACGACTCCGAGCGCGTCAGCCTTCGTGACGCGGCGCTCGACTGGATGCGCCAGCAGGGTTTTTTTTCCGAAGGCGGCTTCGGGATGGACGAGGCAAATGTCCATTTGCCGCGACGCGCGCCGAAAAGCTGGCAAGAATTGCCGACGCCAAATGCGACTTCTTCGTGGACGACCTCGAAGAGGTTCTGGAAGACCCACAATTCCCGTGGGACCGGAGCGGGTTCTGTTCTCGGCCATTTGCGTTGACAAGCCCGCGCGCGCCTATCGCATCTTGCCAACCTGGGCAACCATCGAGGAGCATGTCTTTGACAGTCGCGCCGGGCGTTGAAGCCAAGGCCGGGCAAGACGATAATTTTGACGCTGTCGCCGAAGTTGCCGCGGAGCTTGCCGGCGCGGCGGTAACCGCGATCGGGCGGCTGGGCGGTGGACGCAACAGCCGCGTGTTCCGGATCGCGACGGCAAAATGTGATTTTGCGCTCAAGCAATATCCATCACTGGCCGATGACGCACGCGACCGGCTTGGTACTGAAGCGGCGGCGCTGAAATGGATGGAATTGCATGGCATCGAAGTCGTACCGCGCTCGTGGCTGCCAACAGACAGAGCAATTTCGCGCTACTGAGTTGGGCGGATGGCGAACTGGTTCGCCATCCCCGCGAAAGCGACGTCGATCAGGCTCTGTTATTTCTGGCGCGCCTGCACGATCGGCGCGACACGCCGGCACTCGATCAAAACCGGTTGGCTGCTGAGGCCTGTCTTTCGGGAGCTGAAATCGAGCGGCAGCTGAGAGCACGCGTGGAGCACCTGCAATCGCTGGGCGAGCCGGATCTCCAAGTATTTCTTGATGCGCAGCTAAGGCAGGGTCTTGAAGAACATCTCGATCAGGCCAAGAACAAACTTGCCGCATGCGGGCTGTCGTTCGATAGCGAATTGCCGCGCGAACAGCGCTCCCTGGTGCCGTCCGATTTTGGGTTTCACAACGCCCTGCGGGACGGTTCCGGGCGCCTGACATTGATCGATTTTGGCTTCATCCGCTGTTGTGGGCCAGCGCGACCGCGTCGAGCGTCTCGGTCAGCGTGCCGATCTGGTTGACCTTCACCAGAAGTGGCGTTGGCCGCTCCCGCGCTCGATGCCCTCCTCGGAGCCGTTCGGGGTTGGTGACGAACAGGTCGTCGCCGAGCGATCTGCACCCGGGTCACCGATCGCGGTGCGGTCAGGCTCGACCCAGCCGTCCCAGTCGTCCTCGGACAGCGGGTCCTCGATCGACACCAGCGAGTAGGAGTCTCAGCTAGGCTCGGCGTAGAACTGGGGTCATCTGCGCAGCGGTTTGTGAACCCCTCGAAGCT
Source organism: uncultured Pseudomonadota bacterium (assembly GCA_963720835.1). Classification (GTDB taxonomy): domain Bacteria; phylum Pseudomonadota; class Alphaproteobacteria; order Rhizobiales; family Xanthobacteraceae; genus Pseudolabrys. Next base: position 19,283 of record CAVRHC010000028.1, read on the forward strand.
GGTAACCGCTGCCGACGGTGTAGAACTCGGTGGCGGCCACATCGAGGGCCAGCGCTCTCTACGTCGGTGGCCGAGCTTGAATCCGGCGGCCTCGATCGCGGTGCCGATCAGACCAGCGCGGCCCTCTTGGGCGCCCGCGACGTCGGGCGCGAACCCACCCTCGTCACCCAGACCGGTGGACAGGCCTTGCTTCTTGAGCACCGACTTCAGCGCGTGGTAGACCTCCGCACCCCAGCGCAGCGCTTCCTTGAAGCTCGGTCAGTACGTACTGACTTACCGTAACCGACATCCGGTAGGTCTCATATTGTGGAATTGAACATCATCGCTGGGACACCAGCAGGGCTTTCCCGGTTACCCACAATCCGCGAGACTACATCAGTCACATCTTTTTCACCGGCTGCGGCGCGTCTGGCCAACTGCGCTAGCGGGATCCTTCCCAGCTCGAAGATCCAAGATCGATCTGATAGGCCATTGGTATGCAGAGGCTCAGAATCCACTGGCCCCTCCCCCCATAAAGGGTCGGACGTGTCCTTCCCTGTCAGGTTAAGTGATGACCTCGCCTTTGTCATCAGCCTGATGGCATCTGTTGCCGGCTCGATGGCCTCCGGCCGACTTTGCGTGACCCTGGACCGCAGTAAGGACGAACGGCGGACCATTCGTTTTCTCTTTCCAATCTGCTGTCACCAGGCCAGGGCTCACCCGCCGCTGCAAAATACTCGCGAAACACCCATTACCAGGAATCCGGCCGGGCGGGCCCCTCATTGCTTACTGAGCGTCACGACTGCCGCTCGGGCAGGCAAGCGCCGCGCGGGGCGTCACCGCTCCCGGCCCGCACGCAGTCCGACGGCAGCGGGCGACCGTCAGGCTGCGATGGCCGCTACTATCCTGGCTGATTCAGAAAAGGCGCGAGATCGCCTCGGCCCTGGGCTAGAAGGCACCTGATCAGAATCCGCCGGTCGCGATTGCCTCGGTCGCCAGGAGCCTGACCAGCAAGACGTCCGGCATCAGCGCATTTGCCTCGGTGCTGCGCGGGAGCAGCGCCGGAGGGTACCGCCGGTCCTTTTTGGCGTGCACAATACGGTTCCTGATCTGATATACCCGGTCGGCGACTTGGTCGGACAGGTTCTGGTCGGCGTTCCGGCTAATATGCGGCACGTGTTTAATCGGGCCCCGGGCGGAAAAATAGTTACCCCAGTTGCGGTCGAAGAACTCTTCCAGCCGGCTGGTCCGGATGAATTCCTTGATCGCGATGCGGAGCTGGTACGGCTCGTTTGCCGCGACCGGCCGTGCCGCCGCCTCGATAATCCTCAGCAAGCTCGTGGCACTCGAATCATCGAACCCTGGATCGCGCAGTTCCCGCCGGATCTCTTCCATGGCGCTCTGCTGCAAGGCGCTGGGAACGAAGTATTCCAGTGCCTGGTAGTACGAGAGGAACGCCTGCGGCGGATCGCTGCTTGCCTGGCTGGCGAAACCGAACCGGTTCGCCACCTCTTCGACGAGGCTGGTGCGCGGGTAGCGGATCCGGCCCGACACCTCGGGCGCCCAGCGGGTTACGGCCGAATCGGTTCCAGCGGGCCGCGCGTCTAGCTCCACGATGACGTGGTTGCGGAAGTTGAGTTCGTAGATGAGCGACCGCGCGATTGCCTCGCTCTGCTGGGCCAGCTCATCGCGGTCGGCGACCGGGTCGAAGGCCAGTTTGAGGGTACCAAGAAATTGGAGTGCCGGCGATCCGAGCCGTACCCGGCCGCCCTCGATCGTGCGGCCGTGTAGCAGCATCGCAAGCGGAGAGGCGTTCGACAGTTCGACGCACGGCCCGCCGTTCCGGCCGGAAAGGTGGATGCGCTTGACGGACTCCCTGCCGTCATCCTCGCGCCACGGGTACGGCAGGCTCGGCATCGCGTTGGCCGGCTCTTTGTGGACGCAGTCGAGCTCGTCAGAGTCGAGCCCGAAGGCGCGGCTGGCAATGTTGGGCTCGAGCCGGGAGCAGATGAGCTCGACGTAGCCCTGTGAGGTGATTATCAGGCCAGCCGCCAGGGGATGGTCCTCGATCCGGTCGCCCAGCTGCCCGAGCAGCATGCTCACGTGCGCCCGCGGTACCGACCTTTTTGACGGGGAGGCCAGCCGCGACCGGCCATCCCGCACCCGCCGGAATGTCAGATGAGCCTTATCGGATGGCAGATATTCGAAGCCGAGATCCGTCAGGATGTTTATCGCTTTCTTTTCTTCGGGATCCGGCGGCGAACCACGCAGGCGGCCCCCCTCAGGCAGGCTCAGGCTTGCGGGGTCGGCATAAGCACCGGCAATGCCATTCAGCGTGGCCGAATCCGTGGCGCTCGAGTCCTTTTTAGCCTCCGCTGCCACAGTTACCTCGATTCGAAGGTTATCCCGAAGAGGGAATTATGCGAAAGCATATCCCGGCCCCGGTCCGGCAGCAAGAAAGGCAAGCCCGCGGCGGGCCGGGTATCAGCCCGGCGGACAGGCCCGGCAGGACGGCCCCCGGGGTGCGGCGACGCTAACGACGGCCGGCGGGTGACGCGAGACGGAGACGACACGAAGGCCGGCCGGCGATACGAGCGGTCGGCGACAGGTGACGGAACGGCGGGCAACCGCACCGGCGGACGACTGGACGACGTGGTCCGGGCCGTCCGGGACCTGATCGGCACGGCGAGCCGCTAGGGCTGCGGCTGGTAGAGCCGGTCCAGGCCGACCAGGAGCACGTCGCCATCTCCGGCGGCGGCCAGCAGGCCGGGCTCGAAACCCGCGCCGGAGTAGCACGCCAGCGTGGTCGCGGTCGTGTCGTAGCCCTTGACGGCCAGCAGGGCGCGGGCCCGGCGCAGGCGCTCGAGGTGACGCGGGGTCATGACCTTGCCCCACTTCGCCTCCCCGAGCGAGATGACCTGACGCTGCTCACCGGGACGAGCCGGGGCGAGAACGGCCACGTCGATCTCGATCTGCGCCTTGTTCGCCGGGTCGGCGACGGTGCCCGAGGCCACCTCCCCCACGGGCGTACCGAAGACGTGCCGTCCCCTGGCACGGGCGAACTCCCGGCACAGCGCCTCGAAATGAGGGCCGGCGACCTGCGACCCGAACGCCGGCCTGTTGTCAGCCCACACGTCGGCACCGAGCCCGGATTCCAGGTCAGCCCAGCGGGGCCGCATGATCGCCTCGTAGAACGTGATGAGCGGCTCGGTGATGTGATAGCGGGTCCGCCCGGCCCGGAAAACGTCGGCCTCCCTGGCCACGAGGCCGGCGTCCTCCAGCACGGTGAGCGGGTGCGCGATGTCGGACGTCCTGCGGCCGATGTAGCCGGCGATGCCGCCCCACGTCTGGTTACCGGCGGCGATCGCGGCCAGGACCGAATGGTAGAGCGCCGGATCCCGGATGTCCGTCTCCTCGGCGAGGAGGTACCGTGCCTCGCGCAGCAGCGGGCGGTCGGGGTTGAGCACGGACCGCACCACCCAGTCGTCGAAGTCATCCGGTCCGACCGGGGCGTCGTCACGGACGAACTGCCGACGGTAGGCCGGCGTGCCGCCGACGATCGCGTGCAGGCGCGCAGCGAGCCCGGGATCGCTCAACCCCCAGAACCGGGCCGCGTCACGGTAGCCGAACGGCTTGATGACCATCTCCAGGCCGGCCCGCCCCCGCAGCGGCGCGTTGCCGGCCAGCAGGCCGCCCATCACGGACATGGCCGAGCCGCAGAGCAGGATGCGCGCGCGGCTGGCACCGCCCTGCGAAGGCCCGTGGCCATCGATCTCGCGCCGCAGCAGCGAGGGCAGCGCGGGGCTGGCCTTCACTAGATAGGGAAACTCGTCGATGATCAGCGGAACCGGGTCCTGACCGGCCAGGGTGACGAAATACCTGAGCGCATCCTCCCAGCCGGGAAAGGTGAAATCCGCGGGCGAACCGGCGTGCCTGGCCAGCGCCGCGCCGAACATCCGCAGCGACTCGGCCTCCGTGGCCTCGGCCGCCTCGAAGAAGAAGCCGCCGGTAGCGGCGGCGAGCGACCGGAGCAGGTAGGTCTTCCCCTGGCGCCGCCGCCCGCTGACGATGCCCAGGGTCGCCTCCGGGCGCGAGTCGGCGGCGAAGTCGGCCAGCGCCGCCCACTCCCGCTCCCGGCCGAAGACATGCGAGGGTTTCCCCAGGTCGTTGGACATAATACTGAAGCATATCTCACTGAACTATATTTCACTGAAGTATGTTCAACTGACCAAAGGGCGGGGTTGGTGAGTAGGCGGCGAGGGGCAGAAGACGGCAAGGCGTCAGG
>CAVRHC010000029.1:0-120603 GCA_963720835.1 uncultured Pseudomonadota bacterium
TGATGACCGATTGAAATTGAATATATGCAATCAAAGAGTCGTCTTCGTATGGAAGCGGCGGATGATAATTGGTAATCCGCGTCGGCACATCTGGAATTGTGCGTCTCAAATATTCGATCGCTGCGCAATTAACATCACAGCCATGCCACTTAGCTTCATAGAGCCGGGAAACAGGAAGCAAGACCCGACCCACGCCGCAGCCAAAATCCAAGACCTTCAATGTGGGCGACACGTTGCCGAAAAATTCGGTAATATTGTCATTTATGGTCTTCGCTATACGCGTCCCCTGGCGCACAAATATATCCGCGCTAGGACTGCCAATTCTCTTCATTTCGATTTCATCCGGCATGTCAATATCCTTTGACCAAGCCGTCTCGGCAGGGGAAACCGTTCTTATCTGGTGCACAGGATCAATCGGTGAATTGCCTAGATCCTCACCGGTTTCGGTAATAATAACGCGGACTTGAGCAGCATTTTTTAACGGCTGAGCGAAGTCATACTGGAAACCGCTGCTATCCTTCAGGTCGTCGCGGTAGCGATTAGGTCGAATTCGCACCACCTGTTTGCCGTCAACTACTATCATAAGTTCAGGATCCGATCGGTCAATGGTTTTTGCCCAACCGGAAACGCGGATACGAGAACAAGAGTCGATAAATCCAGGCATTTTTACCCTCATAAAATAGGCATCTTTAATAAGTACATTAGCGATTTCAATGTGTCAGCACATAGACTTTTAAAAGTAAGTGAAGGAGTCAAAAAAGCTTTTTGGTGAAGGAAACCTAAAAATGTCGGGGTTCGCGTTGAACAGAGTTTGACCTTAGCAACTTCGGTATTAGAACTCGTAGACAAGTTTGCACCATTTGAAATTCGTAGCGGATGGGCCATTGGTGTTTTCATTCAAGCTGCGCTCTCAACTATGATACGGTGGATCGAAAAATAAATTTGATATTAAAACTCTACACGCCGGCTGTTCTGAGAGATCCGAAAAGGTTCCGTATATCGTGAAAATACCATAAAAATGCCGGGTTCTCGAGCCGGCTGACCAAAAACGAGTGATCCAAAGTGCGAGTACGTTATTTTGACAATAGAGTGATAAGTTTTGGCGGAGAATAACGCGAGTGACCTCCCGCGTAACAACAAGAGTGGCTGCGCCGACCGTAACCCAGATTGCAGTACCTCTCTCGGCTCAGTGCGCTCCGGCTTACAGGGGAATACATACGCTCAATCAGGATGCAAAATGATCTGTGATAAGAGTTAGTGCCAATTCAGCACAGTTCATTTTCCCTTTCGGAACGGGGAAAACTGCATGTTTTCGTTTGCTCGCTCACTGTTGATCTTTATTTCGCTATGCTTCTCGTCGACGCCGTCGCCCGCTTATCAAGCCCGCGCTCTCACACCTGTTCAGGCAACGGGGAGTGGCGATGCCATCGTTGTTTCTGTCAGACCGTTACCGGAATGGAAGGTCCATGCCCCGATTGTCAGCATTATTACGCCTGCCGCGAACAGGACCAAAACACCAACCATTTCTATCAATGGATCGATGCGCTACCGATAACCAAGAATGGCGGACAGTCGCTAGCAGTTGGGGATATTGCAGCCAATGCACATATAATATTGGCAAATATCGGCGCTAGCATGGAGATGCTCAATGCTGGATCGTTTCCCATCGCATCCCAATTTGGAGCGGATGCAGGAGCCCACAACAATCCGGTAACTGCAGACTTCCACGCCAGCGAAGCCACACAACAGACCGGTGTGGCTAATGTTCTCGATTACCGCGACAAGATCGTTGATGGCGATTGGAGTGTGGCAATTGATGACGCGCTATCAAAGGCCCAGAAAGTCATCATCCCGAATATGGGCTTCACCTAACGCTTAAGAACTGGATTGGGAAAAGCCTCAAAAATAAAGAGCATACCGAGCAACCGGGAGATCATCTGCGTCGGTCGTCCGACGCTCAAGCCGATTATCACCGGGAGAGTGCTGCGCGGCGTCAATGTTTCCAACATAACGATTCGCGGCTGTGATTTCGATGGAAATTATGGCAATGTCGTCTCAGACGGTTTTTTTGCGTTTTGGTCGAACGTTGTCGGCTTGACGTTCGAAGATAACAAAATCACAAACGGGGCGGGCTCGAGCACGATAACGGGCACTAGTCAGTTTAACTCATTCCGATTCAACACTTGCACCAATAATCACCTCGATTGCTTTACCTTTTCCGGTGCAAATGTCAAATTCAACAAGGCGATGTCAAATAAGTTTGCCAACGTCAACGGTTGGGGAATCGCTTTTATAAATGGTGCCGCCTACAATTTGGCGCAGGGCAATCGCTCCAATACGGATACGGGTACAAACCTGGAGTGGGATTCGATCCTAATCCTGCAACTATGGGCAGTGAGTTGATCGCCGTCAAATGGGACGCCCACCACAACCGCATCATTGCTAATCACGTACGGTTTCACAAAGAGAATGGAATCTCGGTTAGCGGCTACAGCAATTGTCATCGGAAACGAGTCAATCGATAATTGGAGCACCGGCATCTATCTGTACGGGAGCAATAATATCGCGCGCGGTAACATTACTCGGGGCAATAACCAGAGTTATCCCTTTCTGAAAGGGCACTTGGCTGGTATCGCAGTCGGCGCCGGGTTTGGCGGCACTGCCCAATATAACATCCTGTCACAAAACACCTCATTGGATGATCAGAATATCCCAACGCAGTATTATGCACTAAGAATTGACGGTGATAATTATTCCAATTGGCGCAGCGGCGTGGCCGTGAAGGCCGGCACAACACTAGTATATGGCCTCAACGTTTACACCGCAGAAAGTTCCGGGGGTGACCGGAGAGTTGGCTCCGCATTGCACAAGTGGCAAGTGCGGCGATGGTGGTGTATCTGGACCTTCAACAACACGTTCAATGAGGATACGCGTGAACCTGTCGGAAACCTCTTTGTTTCCAACTCTCTGTCTCGATCGGTGTCGCCGATATCATTTTTCGACGGTACCCATAGCGAGCGAAATCTTTATCTTGGTATCGATAGCCTTGCGGTCCAGAGCCATAATTAGGGTCTGTACCCATATAATTGATTGAATTGTTTGAGCGAACATGATTTTCCGTGCGCGGCGGTGGGTCATGCGATTTGATCTGAGCGATGAGGACTGGGCGCTGCTCGAACCACTGCTGCCGAAGGGCCGAAAGAGTGCGCGGGTTGACGACCGCAAGATCGTGAATGCGATCTTTTACGTGCTGCGCACCGGCATGCCGTGGCGGGATTTGCCGGCACGCTATGGCCCCTACACGACGGTCTACGATCGCTTCAACCGTTGGTCTCGCCGAGGGATCTGGAAGCGGGCTTTCGACCGGCTGGCATCGAAGTCGCGCGATAGTCTGTATCTGATCGACAGCACCGTTGTGAAAGCTCACCGCGCAGCGAGCGGGGCAAAAGGAGGGAGAAAAATCAGGCGATCGGCGTCAGCCGTGGCGGTCGAACCACGAAGATCCACGCGATTGTCGACAGCAAAGGCCGGCCGCTGAGCTTCACGGTGACAGGCGGTCAGGTCCATGACAGCCAAGTCGTTGAAGAGATACTGAGTCGTCCGTGATTAACTGCTAAGCGATTGAATGTGAGTCTATTTTTTGGGCTTTGTCCGATTTGAGTTTGCAGGGTTTTGCGCCCTGAGGCCCCGGAACCTTGCGATTTCGTTTTCGATTTTCTTTTGGCGCAAACCATGATTCCTTGGCTGCATCGGAGGGAACGATGCGGCCGAAGCAACACGCGACGACGGGATCAGGCGATCTGTTCCGGGCCAGGCTCGAGCAGATCATCAACATGAAGCACGAGCTGGTGCAGCTTGCCGGCAAGCTCGATTGGGCATGGATCGACGGCGAGATCGCGCCGCTCTACAGCGACCAGGGCCGGCCGGGGATCGAGACCCGCTTCGTGATCGGGCTTTTGCTGCTCAAGCACATCTATGGCCTGTCCGACGAGGGCGTGTGCGAGCGCTGGGTGCATGACCCGTATTTCCAGTACTTCACCGGGGAAGAGTTCTTCCAGCATGAGTTTCCGCACGAGCGCTCCGACCTCAGCCACTGGCGCAAGCGGCTGGGCGACAAGCTGGAGTTGCTGCTAGCCGAGAGCCTGCGGGTGGCGCATGCGAGCGGCGCACTGCGGACCAAGGACCTCGCCCGGGTCACGGTCGACACTACCGTACAGCCCAAGGCCATCACCTTCCCGACCGACGCCAAACTGCTGCATGCGGCGATCAAGGGGCTCAACCGCCTGGCCAGGAAGCATGGCGTGCAGTTACGGCAGTCATACCTGCGGATCGCCAAGCAGGCAGCGATGATGGCGGGGCGCTACGCCCATGCCAAGCAATTCAACCGCCATCGCCGCCAGCTGCGCATCCTGCGCACGCGGCTCGGCCGCATCACCCGCGACATCCACCGCAAGATTGCCGGCCAGCCGGCCTTGGAGGAGGCATTCCAATGGCCGCTGGCGCGCGCCAGCCAGATCCGTTCACAGCAGCAGCGCCAGCGCGGCTGGAAGCTGTATTCCTTCCATGCCCCAGAGGTCGAATGCATCGGCAAGGGCAAGGCCAGCGCGCCCTATGAGTTCGGCGTCAAGGCTTCGATCGTTACCACCAACGCTCGCGCCCCAGGCGGCCAGTTCGTGCTGCATGCCAAGGCGCTGCCCGGCAACCCTTACGACGGGCACACGCTGCGCGCGGCTATCGAGGACACCGAGCGGCTCACCGGTCGCGAGATCGAGCGCGCTTATGTCGACAAAGGATACCGCGGCCACGACGTGCCAAACCCATATCGTGTCTTCATCTCCGGGCAGAAGCGCGGCGTGTTCGGCGCCATCAAGCGCGAGCTACGGCGCCGCTCCGCCATCGAGCCCGTGATCGCACACATGAAGGCTGAGGGCCACCTCGGGCGCTGCTATCTCAAGGGAACCGCCGGTGACCTCGCCAACGCCATCCTCACCGCCGTCGGCCACAACCTGCGCCTCGTCCTCGCCTGGCTGAGGAATCTTTTGTGCCTGATCATGACCGCGCTACGCAGCGCGCTTGCAGACAATCCCAAACTCAAATTGGCTTCTTAACGGACGACTACTGAACACGCCTCGATCGCCGCTCGCGATAACGGCCGACAAGGCCTACGACAGCGAAAAGGTCCGCCAGCAGATCAGGGATGAAGGTGCCTTGCCGATCATTCCGAACCGCTACACCGCTCTCAAGAAAGCCTATTGCCCCAAGCGCTTTTACCGGCGGCGGCATAAGATCGAGAACTTCTTCTGCCGCATCAAGGATTGGCGACTATCGCCACCCGCTATAACAAACTCGCTCGCAACTTCCTGGCCGCCACCACGCTCGTCGCTGTGCTCTACTGGATCAAGTTGTGAGTCCAGACCCTAATAACAATCTTTATTGGACTCGGCAGTAGTTTAGATTGGGTGCGGTTGTTACGTTGTATTGCTGTGCCGCTTTATTGAATTGCTGTTAAGTGTCGCGAAAGTCAGCCATTACCTTATCCAGGATCGGTCTGTACGACTCTGCGACGCATGCCTTTGACCGCCGCGTTTGGCGACATTACCAAGTGGCGTTTGAGGCAAATGTGCTCACGCCTTGGCCTTCATTACAACGAAATCCTGCGCGATCCCATTGGCACAAGAATATTGGGTCAAAACCTCGAAATGCTCAGTCCACTCCTTGGCGATATACTCGCGAGTGTGGAATGTTGAGCGGTAATAGTTCTTGTCTGAGAGACTTAGGTTCTTGTCCATGGCGCAATCGCTAATACCACGCTCGAGGACTTGATAGTATACTTCCGGTCGATGTCGTGCGGCCATGAGGGCGGCAAAGCTGTTGTGGACCGTCATGATCACTGGAGCGTGGGGCTTCTACGATCCGGCGCAATTCCTTTAGCCACGCAAACTGCGCACCTTCGGTTAAATGAGTAAGCACTGAGATACCAAAAGCAACGTCGAACGCAGCATCGTGATATGGGAGCGGCGGATAAAATGGGGAAACTGCGAATTCCAGCTTTGGAAAATGTGCTTGGCCGAACGCGATATTGTAGGCATCCACGTCGGATCCGGCCATGGACGAAGTGGGTGAGATAAAATGCATGATCGGCAGCGCCACGCGACCCGATCCGATGCCCCAATCGAAGATTCGATGAAAGTGGCTAAAACCATTTCCAAAATGCCGGCGTAAGATCGCATCAAGGCGGTATGCAGTGTTCGTTCCACCCGCGGCAAATTGCGACTTTGTAACTTTATTGCCGACTACGCGGCCCATGTTGTTCTGATTAAAATGCACAAGGTATGGTGGGACCGTGGCCGGCAAAGCGATCCGGCTGCTTACGCCATCGTTAGATTGAAGGCAGTCGACGAAAATAATCTGCGCAATGTGGTTTGGAACCAATTCGATTCGGCAGATCGCATGGCTGGCAGCATTGAAGTATTGGAACTGCGTGCGGTAAACGAGCGGACGGTGGCGCCAACTGCATGAGGGTTTATTTCACCGTTACCCATTATCCCCACGGTTAGACGCCACGACCCGTCGTCTACGAGGGAAGCAGACTGGATATGGACACTACTCGACTCATCTGGTCCTCCGATGGTAATTGGAGAAATTGTTTTCTCGTCCACCGAGATTCCGCTGTCGCGATCCAGTATTCGGACGTTATGACGCACCAACGGATTAAGCAGCGTAGGAAAGATGAAACGGAATCCAGAATGTCCGTCGCTTATGCCGCGCTCTTTCAGGTCGGGACGGAAGGCGTCGGCGCGGGCTGCGCCAATTTCGATGCCGTCGATAACGATACTGGCAAAGTGGCGCTCATTTGGGTTGTCTCCCGCCAGCCAACCGCTGATAACGTGGAAATTAAATGAATCGATGTGTCCTCTTACCGGCCTGACCATTGAATTCAACTCCCAAGGACAGACAACCAAACGACAATCGAATCCCGGATTTGCGAGTTTGATCGTAAACGCGAGAGATTGCAAAGGGCCTTTAGTTCATGCGGCCCCCAAGTTGCGAGGAATTTAGTAGGTGCGAGCTGCATTCGATTCCGGTTGGTTAACACGGGGCGGGCCTGACCATTAGTCGTCGCGGCGAACGATCTACCCTAAAGATTCTCGCCTCGAGGTCTCAATGAACCGCTTCAATCGATTTTCAGCAAAGGGGTACCAATGTTCGTCGGTTAAAGCTCACTTTTTTGATTAAAAAAGTCAGAGCAGTTGAACCACAATAGCTGATTGCCGTGATCTGTCTTAACAACGCCTTATTGGTAGTCAGACTTTGTCATTGCTCTCGTGGAAGGGACGCAGATAAATGCGTGGATCGCTTTCCGAGCGAGGAACGTTGCCAATGCTTTTGTGTTTTCTTGTACTGTGCCGGGCAATGCATGCCCACGTACTTCTGTACGACGCCCAGATCAAGGATAGCAGTGGTATCCAATGCGACGAGAAACTAAGCGCAGGATCAGCGATCAATTGCGCGAATGCGCGGGTCAGAAGTGCCGGGCCGGTCGACAGCCACAGTAGATCGTGATCGCCCCTGTTTATTGCCTCGGCCCCGAGCTTTAGCGCGAGACCAATAGCAGGATGGTTGGGCTTTGCGCCAAGGAAGTTGTTGCCTAGCGTTCCATAATCCTCCTGATAGGTTACGAAATGAGCAGCCGGAGAAACAAAGCTGTATATTGGTGCGAGACTGCGGTCGTCTGCGTCCACATAGAAACCGCCCTTGACCGACAGGTAGGCGAGCCGGAATAGATCGGCCTTTTGGGCAATTTCCTGCGAGCGAATGTATGCGCGCAAAATTTCTGGTGGGTGGTTTGCCTTCACGAAATCTTGTGCGCTCGCGTCGTTAAAAAGTACATATTCGAATTGCGGGTTCGCTCCCTCCACGAATTCATCAGTGCCCTTATATCTTCCGGGGGCTTTGTTTCGTCCCAGTACTGCACGATTCGTCGCGGAATGGGCCCATTTTCCGCACCGGTGGTGTCGACACGACCTTTAAGCAAACCGGCCTGCCTAAGCGCTATAAAGAGAAAAATTGCCGCGGGCGTATAGTCGGGGTTATTCTTGACGATTTCCCGAAGCGGCGGGAGCTGCTGTGCAATGGGCAATTGTCTAATTGTTTTCAGCTCATGCAATAGACTGGAATCTGAGGGAGAATTCATCGATCAGTTGCCCGATGTGAGATTGCGATACGTTCATTGATTGCGCCCTCAATAGTCGTGCGGACGCATCGATTTCGACGATTTTGGCCAGATGGTTTCGTGACGCGTCCAAGTTTAGGAGTTTCAAATTGATTTGCGCGGCTTCGGCATGGGCCCAGCCGTGACTTGGATCAAACGCGACCGCCTCTTCATAGTAAGCGGCTGCTTCATCTAGCCGCCACTGCGCCTCGGCAATTTGGCCCCGGAAAAGCGGAGGTGAGCGATCGATCAGATCGTCGTGTGCGCCGGTGCGTCGCGAAAGCGCTTCTTCGGCCGACATCATATTCGCCGGTTGTGATCAGGAGCTGCATCAATTGTGACCACAGGCAGAAATAGTTTTTGTGTCTTCCCCCGCTTCGATAAGAACGCTATGAGCCGCGGGCCAGTCGCGCGCCTGTCTTAAGTTGGGCGACTTCGACCGCCTTGATTTCCGGATTTGCGTCCAGCTTTGTCATGTGCCTGCCGCAAGATACGTCTGTTGCTTCGGTGCGTCGGCCAAGCTCGTTTGCAGCGCGGCTCGCTATCAGGTAGGGCGCCAATCTGTTTGGATGAGCGTTCATGGCTCGCCGGCAGACCGCCAGACAGGTTTCGAAATCTTCACTAAGCAGCGCATACTCGGCTAACTGTTCTAGTGCACCGAGGTGCATAGGGTCACGGTCGAGCGCCTTACGTAGCAACCGTTCGGCCTCGCGCGGGCGCGCAAGCGCGCGGTACTCAATAGCCATCTCTACCATAGTTTGGACGTGGCCGGGAAAGCTTTAAGAATAGCAGCGAAAGTGTCTCAGGGCAGCTTTGCGAGCGCCTTCGCGTCGATAGATGTAGCCGCGATGCATCCAGGCCTGAATCAAAGTTGGATTTCTCTCGATGAGCAGGTTGATCAATTTATGCGCATCGTTGAATTTACCTTGATCTCTTAGCTCTGTTGCTGTTTCAAGAGTTGCCGCGGCATGAATTGGGGTCGATTGCCAGAACATCATGAAAATATTTTAAAGATGCTGAACGATCACCGCGCCTTCGCGCGACGAAACCCAAGCCCATGAGACCTGCCGGATCGGTAGGTGCAAGTCTGACCACTTCATTGAATAGTGACTCGGCTTCGCTTAATCGGAAAGGCTCAATCAGCAACAAACCCAACCCCACTAGGGCCCGAAAATTGTTTGGGTTCGCTGGCTAATACAGCCCCGCAGGAGCGCCTCCGCCTCATCGCCACGCCCGAGCGCGCGCAGTTCCGTGGCAATCTCGATCTTTACCCCAATCTGACGCGGGTCGAATGCCGAAGCAGCCTCGAAGCTAGCCAGCGCAGCAGGGCGATCGCCACGGCGGCGTAGTACATGGCCAAGCCCGACTAGGGCCCCGCCATTCTTAGGTTCGCTGGCGAGTACGGCGCGCAGTATCGCTTCCGCCTCGTCGACCCGTCCGATCTGGCGCTGTTCAGCTGCAATCTCGATCTTCACCCCGACTTGACGGGGGTTGACTGCTAAAGCAGCCTCGAAGCTAGCCAGCGCCGCGGGACGATGGCCGCGCCGGCGCAGCACATGGCCGAGTTCAACTAGCGCACGGAAATGTTTTGGGTCACTTGCCAGTACGCTCGCGCAACAGCGCTTCCGCCTCGTCGATACGCCCTAGCTCGCGAAGTTCGGCGGCGACCTCCATCTTCACCGCGATCTGACGGGGAGTCGAGTAATGAAGCAGCCTCAAAATTTAGCTAGCGCACCAAGACGATCGCCACGGCGGTGCAGCACATGGCCGAGTTCGACTAGCGCTCGGAAATGTTTTGGGCTCACTTGCTAATACGTCTGCGCAACAGCGCTTCCGCCTCGTCAATACGCCCTAGCTCGCGCAGCTCGGTGGCGACCTCCATCTTCACCCCGACCTGCCGAGAATCGAGTGATGAAGCAGCCTCAAAATTAACTAGCGCAGCCAAGACGATCGCCACGGCGGCGCAACACATGGCCGAGTTCGACTAGCGCTCGAAAATGATTTGGGCTCACTTGCTAGTACACTCGCGCAGCAGCGCCTCCGCTTCATCGATCCGCCCGAGCTCGCGCAGTTCGGTGGCGACCTCCATCTTCACCCCGATCTGACCGAGAGTCGAGTGCTGAAGCAGCCTCGAAATTAACTAGCGCAGCCAGGACGATCGCCACGCCGGCGCAGCACATGGCCGAGTTCGACTAGCGCTCGGAAATGTTTTGGGTCGCTTGCTAGTACGCTGCGCAGCAGCGCCTCCGCTTCGTCGACCCGCCCGAGCTCGCGCAGTTCGGTGGCAACCTCGATCTTCGCCCCGACTTGGCGGGGGTCAACTGCTGAAGCAGCCTCGAAGCTAGCCAGCGCAGCAGAACGATCGCCACGCCGGCGCAGCACATGGCCGAGTTCGACTAGCGCTCGGAAATGCTTTGGGTCGCTTGCTATTACACTGCGCAGCAGCGCTTCCGCCTCGTCGATCCGCCCGAGCTCGCGCAGTTCGGTGGCAACCTCGATCTTTGCCCCGACTTGGCGGGGGTCGACTGCTGAGGCAGCCTCGAAGCTAGCCAGCGCAGCAGAGCGATCGCCGCGCCGGCGCATAACATGGCCAAGTTCGACCAAACCTGCGAAATTCTTTGGGTCAACTTCAAGCACACGACGCAGAGTTGCTTCCGCCTCATCTAATCGCCCTACCTCTCGCAACACTGAAGCAATTTGGATCAGCGGGTTGATTTGCTCTGGATTGCTGGCAGCGGCGGCCTGAAAGGCAGCCAGTGCAGCAGAGGTATCGCCAACACTGCGCGCCCGGCGCCCAGTTTCCATCAAATTCCGGAAGTCCGATTGCGTTAAATCAGACATCAGCCTTTAAAGCCTTTAAATGGTCCACTTTGCATTTTGTGAGTCCGACAGTACCTTTTCTGCGATTTAATTGCATCACGCAGTTGCGATTAGCTTTGGGGTTGCGAATATGCTGGCTGAATGGGTCGGTTAATTGCTCTGGGCGAACCGGTATAAGTTTTTGAAGTCACCGCCGTGTGATCGTGTCTCTCCAGCATCCGGCACGCAGATACAATAGCGGCAGATGCCTGCTCGAACATATTCTTCCATTCATCGAATTTAGCTTCTGTTACCAAAAATTGATAGGTAAGGCCGCATTTGAAATTGGAATGTGCAGCTATGACCGCCTCAATTCTCTCGTTCTGTGCAAAAACTTCAACAATTTTCTCAATTACCAGATCGTCCAACAGCATTGTAAGCCGGCCGAGGTTGCCCCGATATACGACGACCGATGACCTGCTGGATAAGATGTAGTCAGCCTTATGTTCAATAAGTTGGAGGTTCTTGTTATAAAGCTCTAAAAGAGAACGTAACTCGGCAGCCAGAGCAGATCGAAGTCGAGACGCCTCAACTGCGATTTTCCTGTCGGCTCTCTGATTGACTATCAATTGATTGATGGCGATGATGCTCATCATGAGCACGACGGGTGTAAATTGTGGAATCCAACTGCCAGGCATCATCTCTCTCTCTCCGTTTTACGAGGTCCGAATTAATGCATCAGCATCGAAGAATAACAGAAAATATGGCGAACTTTGGTATGCGTTTCGCCAGCCAAACTCCTCACCATCAAGGCCGAAAAGACGGATACAGAAAAATTGATTGAAGTCTTCGTTGGGAACATGGTCGGCGCCACAATCATCATGTTGGTTTTTCCGCTCTGGACAGGCTGAACTATCCAATCAATCTGGATTGCAGGCGAGAAAACGGTAAATCGTATCTTAGTAATTAAGAATCGGATTTTGGCTCATAATTTAATCGTTTGATGTTCATTAAAACTTCTTATTGCTGCGTAGCTTGGTACATTCCGCACATACGCGAGCCCTTGGCTTTAAAAAGGTAGGCGCTAATGGTACGGGTCGCACCTTGAGTTGTCGTCGCAAGCCCGATTTGGTCAGGTCCAGAGTGTAAAATGGGAACAAATCGAGAGACAGTGATCTCTGCGAGCGCGCAAGAAAATTCGCTCAAGCGCGTTCTTAACGCTGGATCAGGTCCGCATTCCTCGCGCAAATTGCATCCCGCCTTCGTGCGAGATGCTTGGCAGGAGATTCGAATCGACATCGATCCGCAAGCAAAGCCGGATATGGTCGTTTCGATCACGGATATGAAATCTTCATTCGAGCCAGAGAGCTTTGATGCAATTTGGTCATCGCATACGCTTGAGCACCTTTATGCTCACGAGGTTCCAATTGCGCTTGCAGAATTCAAACGCGTCTTGAAGCCTGACGGCTTCGCCCTGGTCACTTCACCCGATTTGGAGACAGTTGCTTCTTTGATTCTTAGTCACGGTCTTGACCATGTCGCTTATACGGCACCTGCCGGGCCGATCACACCGCTCGATATGCTGTTTGGTCATTCTGGTTTTATTGCTAGCGGTCACCGTTTTATGGCCCACAAGACTGGGTTTACCTGTGCCTCTCTAGGACGGTATTTTGTCGATGCTGGTTTTCCGACTCGCCCTCGTCAAACGGGAAGGGTTCGATCTTTGGGGGCTTGGGCTTATGCATCAAGCCAACCGAGCAAACATTCAGCAGGAATTGCTTGTTGCCGGATTGGATCTGTTCGAACAAGTGGAATGATAATTGAAAAAACGGGTGGCCACGCAGTTCCAAGTCGGTTTCTGTTCGCTTGCGCCCCTGCACCAAATTTGGCGATTAACCCTTGAGCTAGACGTTACCTGAATTCCTCGGGAAATCCGCCGGCCTCACGCCGTCGAAACGAAAATGGAAAGGATGAGCGGCTGGGTTGTCGTTTGCGGCGCCGCAATGAGTCCAGCGTAAACACAATCTGACAGCTTTGCTGCCACAGCAAATGCTCATGGCGGCTAAGGCGATCAAATGCAAAAGTCGGCTGAGCGGCTAAGCGCAAGAAGCTGTCTCCGATATCCTTTTTTAGATTGGGATTGGGCTCGTTTTCGCCGCCGTGTCAGATTGCCGTGCTGCTGCCACGCGAAAATGATTTTGCTCCGGGAGATTGATTCCCCCAACGAGGGTCAGGCGCGGAGCGCCGTTCTCGAGTTTGTCAGTTTCGGCGATCACCGATTTGAATAGAGCTGTCTCTATACCGGTCGCACGGCGCAGCCGCCAGAGGATGCTTGCTAATCGCAGTATGAGCTCGCGCTCCACGGTTGACTGAGCATCATAGTCGGCAATCACCGTGGCTTCGAAGGCTTGGTAATCTTCTGCATCCTCGATTGTAGCAATGACGGCCTCGGCCGTGATGCCATGGCGCAAGGCATTGCACCGTGAGCGCTCTTTACCCTCCCGTCGATTTCGGCCCGGTGCTTTTGAACGCGTTGCGGCGATTGGCCTCGATCTGCTTAGGAGAACTCATCGAGGAGCAACTGGAACAATTTGGTTCATTTCGTCACAGGACGGGGCCAGCGCTTCGGTATCGGCTGCTGCAGAGTTTGGATGCGTCTGTTCCCACAGCCCCTTGGCAACTGTCCGTCATCAGATCATTTCGCGAAATTTCCACGTTGTATCCACATGCAGCAACGGAAACGGCAACGGCGCGAGATAAAACGCCTTTATCGCCAAATGCAGCATAACACTCAAGTCTTTGCCGATCGAGTAGAGCATAACCGGCTTTTTGAACTCAGCGACGATTTCTCGCATGATCTCGATCAATTCCGATTCGAGGCGTCGTAATTGGACAGGAAGGCGTCGCATATCACCGTTAACCTTCGCCGAAAATTGCAGATTGGTCGAATGGGTCATACACATACGCGCCGATGATAACAGCACTAATTAGATTCTTAGGATTCTCAACAAATAATTTCCGTAACCGCTTTTCGCCAGCGATTTTGCAATTGCACCAACCTGTTCGCGAGTAATATAGCCCATCCGATAAGCAATCTCTTCCGGGCATGCAATCTTCATGCCTTGCCGCTTCTCAAGCGTCTGCACGAAGTTCCCCGCTTCGATCAGTGATTCAAATGTTCCCGTGTCGAGCCAGGCAAACCCCCGCCCCATGAGCTCAACCTTGAGCGAACCGGACTCGAGGTACGCCATGTTAACATCGGTTATTTCCAATTCGTTGCGCCATGACGGCTTCACCGCCATCGCATGCCGGACAACCTCGCTGTCGTAGAAATAGAGTCCCGTTACCGCCCAGTTCGATTTGGGAATTTTAGGCTTTTCATCAATCGCTGTGGCTCGTCCATTGCTATCGAACGAGACCACGCCATAACGTTCGGGGTCACTTACCTGATAAGCGAACACCGTCGCACCCGAGCTGCGGCCGGCCGCGCTCTTAAGTAGTTCGGGCAACCCGTGCCCGAAGAATATATTGTCGCCGAGAACAAGCGCGACACGATCTTCGCCGATAAAATCCGCTCCGATTAGAAAAGCCTGAGCAAGGCCCTCCGGCCGTGGTTGCTCGGCATAGCTGATGCGGATTCCCCATTGGGCGCCATCCGCAAGCACCCGTTCGAAGGGAACTCTGTCCTCAGGTGTCGTAATAACAAGAATATCTCTAATTCCGGCGAGCATAAGCGTCGACAGCGGATGGTAAATCATGGGCTTGTCATAAATCGGCAGTAGCTGTTTGCTAGTGCCACGCGTGATCGGATAAAGGCGCGTACCGGTTCCGCCGGCCAAGACGATGCCTTTCATTAGTTCCTCTCAACGCTAGATATAACCCTTGGCAACAAGATACGCATTAAGTGCATCCTGCCAGGGGCGTATTGGCCCTATCGCGGTAATAAGTTTGGAATTGTCGAGGACACTGTAAGGCGGTCGCTTTGCAATCGTCGGATACTCGGCCGTGGCGACCGGTATCACATTCGCGGCCACCTTGGTCTGCGCAATGATCTGTGCGGCGAAATCGTACCAAGATGCCGAACCAGAGTTTACCGCGTGCCACAAGCCCGGCGGTACCTTGCGACGAATCATAGTTACGATTGCTTGAGCGATGTCCGCGGTTGCCGTGGGTGACATTAACTGGTCAGAAACAACTCGCAGCGTGCCTTTCTCACGACCCATCCGGATCATCGTTTCTACGAAATTGCCGCCTTTTCCGCTGGCACCTGCGACCCCAAATAAAGAGGCAACGCGCACAATAAGGACATCAGCTCCGGTCATGAGCGCAAGGTCCTCGCCCATTGCTTTTGAAGCCCCGTATACATTAATGGGCATTTTGCAATCAGACTCGGGAATTGGAGAGCGTTTGGGCTGGCCGCCAAATACATAGTCCGTCGATATATGAACGAGGCGGGCTTTTTTGCGGAGGCAAATCTCACCCAGCCTCTGTACAAGATGTGCGTTGATTGTGAACGCTGCCTGCGCGTTGCGTTCAACCTCATCGGTTTTGTGATAGCTTGAGCAGTTGATCAGGCAGTCAAATTCGAGCCGATTCAAAAATTGAGACGCCGCATCGAGATCGCTCAAATCGAGCGTCGACCGGCTGACCGGCACAATCGAAAGCGACTCGCCGGATTTGACGTTCGCTGCTTGTATATCATTGCCGAGCTGTCCATTGGGGCCGAGAAGCACCGTCCGCATGGCGATCAAATCCTCAAAATACCGCCATACATTTCAACCTGGCGTATGCGGTCGTGCCATGCGGTAAGTTCGCGATACCAATCCAGTGTGATCGTCTTCGGGGTGCGCTCTACTTTCCCATCTGCTAGCGCAGTGCATAAATCTTTTACGCCATCCTCTGCGGTGTATAGCGCCTGGTAGCCTATTGAGTTTATCTTGTCGAACGATACTCGATAAGAGCGGTGATCCGCATCGCCGTACCATTCGATGCGGACGTCACGAGGTACGAGGGCGGCGACCTTCTCAGCAAGCGGTCCAAGCTGATAATTATTTTCCTCGGATCCAACATTGAAAATTTGACCATTTACCTTGCCGGCATCCGCCGTCAGCATGAAAATTTGCGCTCGGGCTGTATCCTTTACGTGAACCATCGGTCGCCATTGGGTTCCATCCCGCATGAGCGGCAACACACCGGTTTTCCATGCGCCATAGGTCATGCCGTTGATAGCGAGGTCAAACCGCATTCTGGGGCTGTGGCCATATACCGTAGCTTGGCGTAGGACTATTGCGGTGAAATCTTCTGACGCCAGCGGTAGGATGTCCTTTTCGGCCATCTCGTTTGCTTTTGCGTAAGTAGTCAACGGATTTGTATTCGAAGTCTCGTCGAGAATAATGCTTGGCTCCCGGAAGCCGTAAATGCTGCAGGACGACGGCAATACATAGCGTTTTACACCCGCTGCCTTGGCGAGCTTTGCCGTATTGAAGCGAGCCAAATGATTTATCGCGTACGTCTCTGTCTGAAAGAGTTCGCCTGACGGATCATTAGAAATGGCGACAAGGTCGATGACGAAATCAATTCCCTTGAGATGGTGCGGCTTCACAAAGCGCGCGTCTTCATGAACTATTTCAAGACGATCGTGCTGAGGAAGCAGCTCACGGCCGAAAAAAAAGCGATCAAGCGCTCGGACCTGATAGCCTGCTTCGAGCAACATTGGCACGAGTGTCGTCCCAATGTAGCCTCCCGCTCCGGTAACAAGTACTGTTTTCATTGGGTCGCTCCAGTCAATTCAAAAACAGTTTACGACATCTCGAAAAAGTGGTTGCTCGCGATCCTTTTTAGACAGACCGATTTGATCCAGCGGAAAAGGCCATTTAATGGCAAGATCAGGATCATTCCAACGAATGCCAAAATCATGCTTTGGTGAATAGTAATTTGTAACTTTATAGATCAATTCGGTATGTGGCTCGAGCGTGCAAATGCCGTGAGCAAATCCGATTGGAATGAGAATTTGGTTCCACTTAGTCGCGGAAATTTCCGCTGCCACCCATTTACCGAAAGTAGGCGACGAGCGGCGAATATCGACGGCGACATCAAGAATACGCCCACGGACGACCCGTACGAGTTTGACCTGGGCAAATGGATGGGTCTGGTAATGCAGCCCCCGGATAGTGCCAACTGCGACCGAAAGAGATTGGTTATCTTGCACAAAGTCAAGTTGGATACCCAAATCAGCGAGCGCCTTTTTATTATATGTCTCGGAAAAAAAGCCGCGGTCGTCCTCAAATCGTTTTGGATTCATAATTTTTACGTCGGGAATTTCCAATGACGATACATTCATATTGAAGTCTCTGCAGGTCCCGACATTGTGGGACAAGTACCAACAAAATGCCCCTTATTGATGCGCGGTGAACTCAAACAAACCCGTGAGCGGTTGCCGGGTGCCAGATTTGAATGTAACCGCGTGGTCATTTTCTCTTATCGTATTGGCTTGCCGGGTGACGAAGCCGATTTGACGCCTTTGACGTAAATTACTGTCTCGTTGAGGCAAATATAAACGAAGAGTACAATAGGAAAAGGCCTTAGCTAAATCATCAATTCATAACAATTGCCCGATTACGGCTAAGACGATGAAAATTACGGACGAAAGATACTCAACTGTGAACGGTGTCAGTGTGGCTTTGGATGTTCCTGTATCATCCTGCGACATTTAAGTATGCCATTCGATTTTGTCGTCGGCCTGCTAAACATCGTAATAATTATTTGGTCAAAGGTAGTCGCCTCGGCCCGTTATGCAGTGGAAAAATCTGGTGTCCAATCATAGTTCTTACAAATAGTGCATGTTCGATGATAATAAATCAAATTTCGCTAATGCGGAACTTGAAAAGGCGACAAGACTTTAGGCTGCTGAAAAAGCGGGCGAAAAAATAGATGTCTGTCACTTGGCAATCCGAAATGGTTATCAAAATCGGAATGAATTAAAAATAATTATATGGCGACATCAAATAACCATTTCACTTTGGTTACGGAAATAGCTGTTCTGTTCGTGATCGGTCATCGATCCAATGACCGGCTGACCTTTGTATGGTTAGCTTGAAAAGCGCGGCGGTGGCCGCAACGAAGCAGGTCGAATGTTCAATCCGCTCTATTCGTTGTCAGGTTTCGCCGTTGGCCTGCTGATCGGAATGACCGGCGTCGGCGGCGGTTCATTGATGACGGCGCTCTTGATTTTGCTGTTCGGCGTTCATCCGATAATTGCGGTTGGCACCGACTTGCTTTATGCGGCGGCTACCAAGTCCGGCGGCAGCCTTGTGCATGGCCTTGCGCGAAGCATCGATTGGCGTGTCGTGAGGCCACTGGCAAGTGGCAGCGTTCCGGCAACGGTGGTTGCGCTGGCGGTTTTGTGCCATTTCAATCTCAATGGCGAAGTAGCCAACGGACTGATCACACTGGTGCTCAGCGGGGCGCTATTCTCGACCGCATTTGTGTTGGTGTTTCGCGGGCCGATCGTGGCGCTCTACCGAACGCGCGTCCGTGAACTCGATTTGCGACGGACCGGCATTTTCACCGTGCTAGTCGGTGCGCTGCTCGGCGTGCTGGACTCGATTTCTTCCGTAGGCGCCGGCGCGATTGGCGTCGTCCTGCTGGTATTGCTCTATCCACGGTTGCCAATGGCCAAGATCGTGGGTTCCGATATCGCGCACGCCGTACCGCTGACGCTTATCGCCGGCACAGGTCACTGGATGATGGGCTTGGTCGATTGGCATATCATCGCCTTGCTTTTGGTCGGCTCGCTGCCGGGCATATTCGTCGGCAGCTACTTCGCCAACTGCATCCCGGAGCGGGCTTTGCAACTGGTGCTGGCTACGACGCTGTTTGTGGTGGCGAGTTGGATTGCCTTCGAACACGCTTCTGAAGCGTCGTTATTTTTCACTGCGGTCACGCGTGGTGCGCTGCGTTGAACCGGAGAAAAAAAGGCCATTTGCCGGATTGGAGCAATACGCTGTCATTTTTATTCTAGTCAGCTCACACAATGCCTTCGGATATGTCTCAAAAGCTGACCTTACGGAGTTTTTGGGCCAGCGGGTTAGAGATTACTACAACTTCCCGATGGCAGAAGCCGCCATTCCACAAAATCTTTTTGCCAAAGTCTTGCGAAGGATCCGAGACTTGCGACCACCTGCTATCATGCCAACGGCTTAAAGCGTTCGTGTGTCGGGTATTCGATTAGTATGTGCGAGAGCGGTACGACTTGATGACGAAATATTAGGCAATATTCGATCCTCGATGCCAACTGAGCCCGACGTGCCCCGATTAGAAAGGTCATACCCACTTTTCTGACTTGTAGGAATATAAAAACCGCATCAGATTTATAATTCGACCGTAGAACTGCGAAAGGACGATCGGCAGCTTCATTGACACCGAGTGTCTGACCAAACAGCTCACCGCCTTACAACAGACAAGGCGCAATTAATTAAAAATATGCACACCAAGGCAAATAGATCTTATCCAAAAAGCAAACACCGCTTTTCCGCCCCGAACATTATACGTGGCTGCGCATTTCCCGATTGAGGCAAGCGAAGGAGGCATTTTTGAAAAAGAAACAGCTGAAAACGCTTATCGCAGATGAGTTTAAAGACGTGCATGACCAGATCCGCAAAGCTCTGCCTGTAGAGTATTCAAGGTATCTCGTGCATGCATTCGACGGCGTGGAATGTACGGATGCCCTTGATCACGGTGTTGATCTTGCCTTTATCGACGTTCACTTGCCGGCGATGAGTGGTGTGGATGCATTATGGGCCGCACGGATTGCGGGAAACAAGACATTCGTAACATTAGTATCAGGGCGCTCAAACCGGCGCTGTATAGATTTTGCGCGCAAGCTCGATGCATACGGATTACTGATCAAGCCATTTGGAAACAATAACATTGACGCCGTCGTTCGAGATTTTCGACGGATTGCCGCGCCTAAGCATGTTCTGCTTGTAGATGACTTGCCAATTGCATTAAAAATAATGCGTAAGGTATTGTCCAGTTCAGTGTTCCGTCTGGATCTCGAAGAAGCGAATGCAGGGGACGTGGCGGTGGCGCGATGTAAGGAGAAGACTTACGACGTCGTATTCCTTGACGTCAATATGCCTGGATTAAATGGATACGATACTCTGGTTCGCTTGATGCGTGACCGGCCGGAGACAAAAGTCGTTATGATTTCCGGCGATTGCAACGTGGCACCCAAGGATGAGGCGTTTGATCTAGGCGCTGCCGCAGTTATGCATAAGCCATTTTTTCCGACTGAGATTGACTCTGTCCTTCATCGAATCTTCGATCTGCATTCACCAAAGTTTACGATGGATGGTCACATCCAGAATTTTGCGATCAAAATCCACGGTCGAACGATCGCCGCGGAACACCAGAAAACCGGCCACGTGTTTGAATACATCTGGTTCCGCGATCCGCCGTATCTTCGAATGCCGCAGGTCAAGGTAAATGGCGCCGCCGAAATTCCGTCTGACGCGTTGATGCCACTTGCGAAAAAAGTCGCGATGCTTGAACTGGAAAGCGCTAGCCTGTTGCACTAACCGTAAACTAGATCAGGCGATACTTCGATCACGAGTGCGTGCAAGTCTCCGTCAGCTAATGGTGGAAAGCATTCACTTCGAAATATTGGGGTTTCGCAGGCACTAAGGTTTGGGAAGCGCGAGCTCATGGAACGGTCATTGCACTCCTGCGGCAGTCTTGCGCTAATTTGTGAATTGAGCCGAAAAATTAATCTGGGCCTTTCAGCCGAAGTCGGGAATAAACTTGGTATTGCCGATCTGACGGGAGCCCTCATACCACGAAGAGGAATTCGGCTGAGGAGGTGTGATTCCATCAATGGGAACCGGGCAAGTTTACATTTAGGCAAATGATCCGAATGTCATCCATATATTTTGGCAAAACGAACCCAAATAGGGCGTCGTATGCGTGCCAGTTCTGAATAAAATTGAAGGGAAAAAACTAAGATTTCCATAAGTTGACGGAGTAAAGCTGGGTGCTACAATTCGTCACCGGTGTGCGACTTGTTGGAGTATCAACGATGGCAAAGGACAAAGATTCTCACGAAGACGACCGCGAGCACGGTCGGCAAAGCGATGACACGATCACGATCACGACCACGATCGGGATGATCGCGGCCGCGGTCATGACCATGATAGGGATCATCATCCACCACCACCACCACCATGTTTGTTTTATGGCTGATACGCTTATTCGAACTCTGTCTGGGGAGGTGGCGGTCCAGAATTTAAAAATTGGCGACTTTGTGCAGACATATGATGGACGGTTAGTCCCAATTTGTTGGATCGGCTGCCAATCCATCGCGAGTCGGTTTAGCGACGAACTGCGCCTTCCCATTCGCGTAAAAGCGGGTGCTCTTCGTGACAATGTTCCTTGCCGCGATCTGCTTGTTTCTCCCGATCACGCACTGTTCATTGATGACGTGTTGGCCCACGCCGGAGCGCTGGTCAATGGCACATCGATCGTACGCGAAACAAACGTTCCGTTGAATTTTGCCTACTATCATGTCGAGGTCGAGGATCATTCGTTGATTCTCGCAGAAAATACGCCCGCGGAGACATTTGTTGACAACATTGATCGGGCAAACTTCGACAATTGGACCGAATATCAAGCGCTATATCCGGAAGGCAGATCCGTCGCTGAGTTGCCGTATCCACGGGCAAAGGCCTACCGGCAAGTGCCGCGCGCAACGCGCGAAAAGCTGGTGGAACGCGGAGCAGCTCTCTACGGTGAGTCGGTTCGTTCAGTTGCCTGATTGGGCCATTTCCGAAGCGTAGTGGGCGGATCGAGTCTTCGGACCTCGATCCGCGTTATCTAATAATATGTCCGACGCCGACTTATGGCGGGGACGTATATGCGCGTGGCCAAATCTATGCCGTTGGTGCCGCGATGATGCAAAGCGAATTAGCCGCTCATTCGGATTTTCTGGCTGCGACACGTGGACATTGCACGAACTTTATCTTTTAGCTTGGGACTTGTTCGGTTAATTGCGGATTAGGTCGGCCGAGAAGTTACCCCCTGCGAGGGACACCAGATTGCTTTGCTAAGTGGGCATTGGTATTGATATCCTCACCAGTCAGAATGTGATTCTTAAATTTTCTGCGCAGCCCGGATAACCGCGGATTTGCTGGTGTCGGGGGGTAAGATACTTGGGTGAAATAGAGACTTGGCACAGCCAATATTGCGGCTACGGTGGCTGGACAAATGTTCTGGTAGCAGCTTACTCTCTATTGAATGTGTTTTGGCTGGCGCCGTCGGCGCACAGCCAGACCCTCGAATCCGCTTTGGTGCAGGCCTATCAGAACAACCCGACGCTCAATTCGCAGCGCGCCGCGGTGCGCGTCACCGACGAAGGCGTGCCGCAGGCGCTCGCTGGCTACCGCCCGAAGCTCACCGTCACCGCCACCGGCGGCGAGCAATCCATCTCGTCCACGAGCAAAGGCCCGCCGAGCACGCCGGGCGGGCCGCCGACTTATTCGACGCTGAGCGGCTACAATTCGCCGGTCTCGGCCGGCGCCACCATCACGCAGACTTTGTTCAACGGTTTCCAGACCGCCAACAAGACGCGGCAGGCGGAGAGCCAGGTGCGCGCCGCGCGCGCGACCTTGCGCCTGACCGAGCAGACCGTGCTGCTCAACGCGGTGACGGCATATATGAATCTGCTGCGCGACACCGCCATCCTCGATCTGCAGCGGCGCAACGTCGAGGTGTTGCAGGAGCAACTGCGCCAGGTGCGCGACCGCTTCAATGTCGGCGAGGTGACGCGCACCGACGTCGCGCAATCGGAATCGCGGCTCGCTGCCGGCCGCTCGCAGGTGCTCACCGCGGAAGCCAATTACAAATCCTCCGGCGCAACCTACCGGCAGGTGATCGGCAGCAATCCGAGCCACCTGATGCCGGCGACGCCGGTCGACCGTTTCTCGCCGCATAGTCTGACGTCCGCGGTCGGCAGCGGCAGCGCCGGCCATCCGGCGGTGGTCACGGCGGAATTCAATGTCGACGCGGCGCAATTGGCGGTGAAAGTCGCCGAGGGCGCGCTTTATCCGACGCTGTCGGTGTCGGGCAATTACACCAAGAACTGGCTCAGCCAGCAGAGCCTCGCCGTCATGCAAAGCTACAACGCCTCGGTGATCGGCACGCTCAGCGTGCCGATCTACCAGGGCGGCTCGGAATATTCCTTGGTCCGCCAGGCCAAGGAGACGCTCGGGCAGAAACGTCTCGACCTCGATGTCGCGCGCGACACCGTGCGGCAGACCGTGGTGCAATCCTGGGGCCAGCTCGAAGCGGCCAAGTCGAATATCGACGCCACCACGGCGCAGGTGCAGGCCGCCGAGATCGCGCTCAACGGCGTGCGCGAGGAGGCCCGCGTCGGCCAGCGCACCACGCTCGACGTGCTCAACGCGCAGCAGGAACTGGTCAATGCGCGGGTGGCGCTGGTCACCGCCCAGCGCGACCGCGTGGTTGCTTCCTATACGCTGCTGGCGGCGGTCGGCCGCCTGTCGCCGCAAGTGCTCGGCCTGCACGTGCCGGTCTATAACCCGGTCGTGCATTACCAGCAGGTCCGCGACAGCTGGGCCGGCGTGCGCACGCCGGACGGGCGTTGATAACCTGACCTGGCTTTTTTGGACTAAACGATGTGAGAAAATACGCTTGGAAAAGAGCTTGGGTCATGCCGAAAAATAGAGGTTTGGCGCGGAGAAGATCGCGACACTGCTTCGCCAGATTGAAGTGTTGATGGCTGTCGCTTCCACAAACCAGATTCGTGCGTACCGGTGATGCAATCCGTGTCCCTGTCGTAAATCAAATTCGAACATAGTGGTGATGTAGCCCGCTGTGTGTACCGAAAACCTCATCCGTTTTGATTAGCCGACAGAATCACCTGTCATTTCCGAAAATTCCATCCGGCCTGGATTCGCATGTCGGGGCAGAATCGTCGCATCATGACAAGCGATGTTTGCGATCCTTTATGCGCTTGGAAAGTTCCTCGCCGGCCTGTTCAAGTCGCGTAACCGGCTTGAAGTCGAGATTTTATTTCTCCGCCATCAGTTGAATATCGCATTGCGGCAAGCGCCGCATCGGCGCTCGCTGCACAATTGTGACCGAGCCTTCATGGTTTGGATGAGCCACTTATGGCCTCGCCTGCTCGACATGATCCAGGTAGTCCAGCCCGAGACGGTTCTGCGCTGGCAGCGAGCGGGGTTCAGAGCCAATTGGCGCTGTAAGACGAGGCAGCGGGCAGGGCGGCCCAGGATTAACCGGGGCCTGCGAGAGCTGATCCAGCGGATGAGCCGGGACAATCCGTTGTGGGGCGCGTCCCGGATCCACGGCGAACTGTTGATGCTGGGCTTTGAGGTGGCCCAGTCGACGGTGTCAAAATACTTGGTGCGCGGTCGAAGGCCGCCATCACAGAGCTGGAAGACATTTCTGAGCAATCACGCCGATGCGATTGCCTCGATCGATATGGGCGTGGTCCCAACGGTGACGTTTGAACGGCTATTTGCCTTCCTGGTCCTAGGCCATGGCCGGCGACAATTGCTGTGGTTTGAGGTAACGCGGCATCCCACGGCGGAATGGTTGGCCCGGCAGATCACCGAGGCGTTTCCCTGGGCTACGGCACCGAAGTATCTGATCCGTAACAATGACGGCGCCTATGGCCACGTATTCACCCGCCGGCTCAGGGCTATGGGCATCCGTGACCGACCAATCAGCCCCGGATCGCCATGGCAAAATGGAATTGCCGAACGTTTCATCGGCACGCTTCGGCGCGAATGCCTTGATCAATTCATCATATTTAGCGCTGCGCATCTGCGGCTTGTTCTTGCTGGCTACGCCACCTATTACAATCAGACGCGCACCCATCTGACTTTGCGGAAGGATACGCCATCAGGGCGCGCCGTTCAGCAGGTCGGCAGAGTGGTCGCCATCCCCGTGCTGGGTGGCCTACATCACCGGTATGCTCGGATATGATTTTCGGAAAGGACAGATGAAGTTTGCGACAGGGACAGGCACAATAACTTCTGCCTCAGAACGGCACGCTGCCGCGCACCCGCCAAGTCCAGATGTGGGTGTCGCCACCGATGCTGCCGTATTCGCCGCCAGCGCTGAGTTGGGCCCCGCGGCCGAAGGTCATGGCCACACCTCCCGTTGCGCGCCCCGACCATCCTTGCAGCAGCGGTACGGTGTTGAGGCCGGCGGTCGTCGCATCGTCCAGCGAGAAATAATAGTCGCCGTACAAGCCCACGTAGGGCGCAAGCTTCGTCGTGCCCGACCAAGCCAACGAATAACTCACCTTGACACCGCCGCTGGCGCGGCCGGTCGCAAAATTGCGCGCAGTTTGCAGCGTGCCAAGGCTGTCGGTGTAGGCGTTTTCACGCTCCCACAGCGCAAAGATCCGCGCCGACGGTTCGAGCACGAAGGCCTGCAAGCCGTAACTGCCGGTGAGGCCGCCGGTCGCGAGCCAGCGATGGCCGGTAAAATTGCCGGAGGCCGTGCCGGCGGCATTGTTGACCAAAATATCCGACCAGGCGCCGGCGACATCGAAGCGCAGGTTCGGGGCTAACCGCCAGCCCAGATAGGCGCCGGTGCTCCAGCCGTCGCCCTTGAGCACGCCGTTAAACGCTTGCGAGCTATAGTCGAAATGCTCGTAGCCGCCGAACATGCCGGCCAGAAAGTTCGGCGTGAACTTGCGCGTGAGCCCGGCGGTGGCGTTGATCTGCGCACCCTTAAGATCGCTGCCGAACGTGTCGCGGCTGAGATTGGTGCCGCGCACGTCAATCCAAGCGACCCAGTCGCGTGCTGGCGCGGCGAGCGGCGGCGCCTTGGTCGCCAGCCTGTCCTCGCTGGCATAGCCGAGCGCGGCGAAACCATCCTCAACGTATCTGCCGCCGGCATCGGGCGAAGCGACGAAGCGCCTGACATCGTCCTGTTCCGCAGGCGGTGCGTACGACGTGACCATTTCCAGCGCCTTGCGCGGATCGACAAGGCCGGCCCCGAATTGCCGATTGATGCCGCGAGATCCGAGATGCCTGGCTGTCGTAACCAGAATTGCGCGAATTTGCTCCGGCGTGAGCGATGGTTTGTGGGCGATCAGCAATGCTGCAACTCCGCTCACATTGGCGGTCGCGACCGAGGTGCCGGTCGTAAGCTGCACGCCCCCGTCGGGCGCCGGCACCAAAACATCCACGCCCGGTGCCGCGATGCTGATGTATTTCCCCTGGTTAGCGCGGTTGAACAGGCGATCGTTTTCATCGGTCGCGGTGACGGCCATGACGTTTGGATCGGCGCCCGGATAAAGCGGCGGCGATTTCGGGCCAGCATTACCGGCGGCGGCGATCACAAGAATCCCCTTCTCACGGGCAATCTGCAGCGCCTGTGACAGTGCCGGATCGTGCGGCCCAGCGAAGCTCATGTTGACGATCCTGGCGCCGCGTCGGATCGCGTAATCGAGTCCGTTGATGATCTTGATCGAGCTCGATTGCGGCTTGCCGGCGCCGCCGAAGGCGCAGATCGCGATGATGTGTGCTTGCGGTGCGACGCCCAACAGCTGTCCGTGGGACGCGATCGCGCCCGCCATGCCGGTGCCGTGAGAATCCGGGGAAGTGGCACTGCAGCCGGCATCGTACCGGTCGCTGACGGTGCCGACGAGATTGGGCTGCTTGGAGTCGATCTCCAAATCGATCACCGCAATGATGACTTTGTCGCCCTTGGTATTCCGGTGCACCTCGGCAAGATGAAATTTATTCACGACATATTGTGCCGAACTGCCCGCATCGGCATTGGGATTATTTTTATCTTGTGTCGGGCGGTACGTGTAATTGGGCTGCACCGCAGTATTGAGCCCGGCGGCCTCGACGCGGCCGATCACCGCGCGTACGGTTTGCCCATTGGTAATGCGTAAGGTGTAAATAGTGCGGCCCAGCATGCCGATGGTTTGTTGCGCCACGATGGTGAGACTGAAACGCTGGGCAATATCGCCGATTTGCTGTGGCGTCGTGCCGGCGGGAAACTGGAACACCACTTCATCCGGAGAAAATTGTGTTTCGCCGATTGGCGGCATGCCCGAACCGGGCGGCAGCGGGATGACGGACATGTCAATGAGGCGCGTACCCGGCGGCGCGCCATTACCGCCGTTTCTCCCGTTGGCGAGGCTGCCGGGGCCAACGGGGGCCCGGCCGCCGCTCCCGTCGCCGCTGGGGGCGGCCGCGGGCTGGCCCAAACCGATCTGGAAGGTGAAGCCGGCGCCATTGGGCTTGAGAGGCTGCGGGTTGTCGCTGAAGCCGGCATCGATCGCATTGTCAATCGCGCCCACAATGGCCTGCCCCGATATCTGCGCGATCGTCGGCGTGACCGAGACTTGCATCTGGCGCAACTTGATGCTGTCGGCCGCGACATCGACAGCCTGAATCAGTACCGCCGAGGTGCTGGCGGCATTATTGGAGTCGCCGCCGTATTTCGCCGTGATCGAATGGCTGCCGACGGCGAGCGAAAAAATTGTGAAGGTGGCCGTGCTGGCCGCCAGTGTTGCAGTGCCGATCGGCGTGGCGCCGTCCAAGAGGATTACCGCCCCGGTCGGCGAAAATCCGGTCACCGTCACCGCGAACGTCACGGATTGACCAAAGCGCGACGGGTTCAGCGACGACGTGACCGCGACCGTGGTCCCCGCGAGCCCATACGTAAACTGATCCGCCGCACCGGAGGCGCTGGTACCGCCCGCGGTCGTCACCGTTACGTCAACGGTGCCGGCCCCGGCCGGCGAGGTCGCAATGATTTGGTTTGCGCTGATAACGGTGAATGAGGCGGCCGCGTTGCCGCCGAACTTGACCGCCGTCGCGCCGAAAAAATTCGTGCCGGTGACGGTTACGTCGGTGCCACCCGATGGCCGACCGGTATTAGGTTTGACGTTGGTGACCATCGGCGCCGCAACCTGCGCTTGAGCTTTGCCAGCGAGGCCAAGTGCGCACAGGAGCACAACAAAAACGGCACATGCTAATGGCAGACAGGCACGCTGTTGCATCCGGCTTTTCAGGAACGCAACAGCAGATATACTAGCCCACCGGGCGGACGCAAAACCGCATGCCGCTGCCGACTGAAAAGTCACAAAAGCCACTACGCCCCCCGCACGTGCCCTGAACTCACGCGTACGCCGACACCTCGAATAATTTGCGAGGGTATCTTCTCGCCCCCGTGCCGAGTGCCACGCCCACTTTGAGGCCCTGCCGCTAGGATGATCTTAACCTTGACTGATACCACACTCAATTGCCCCGACGAATTGCGGCAGATGACATGGCGACTCGCTCTGATGTTTATTGCCATATCTCTTGCGCGGACGGCATTGGGGATGACCTGATGGATTTTTTGAACCAGCGGATTAGAGATTATTGCATTGGGATGATCTCATCTAGGTGGTTAGCCAAGGGCGCGATTGTCTCAGGCGCCGGCGGCCGATATCCGAGCGCTAAGTGCGGCCGGATCGTGTTGTAGTGTCGTCGCCATTGCTCGATGACGATCTGCGCTTCCTTTAGGCTGTAGAAGATTTCGCCGTTGAGCAGCTCGTCGCGTAGTTTTCCGTTGAAGGACTCGTAATAGCCGTTCTCCCAGGGGCTGCCAGGCTCGATGAACAGGGTTTTTGCCCCAACCTGCGTCAGCCAGTTACGCACGACATTCGCGGTCATCTCTGCGCCGTTGTCCGATCGGATGTGCTCAGGCACGCCCCGCATGAGCATTACGTCAGGCCATGGTCTCCAGCACGCCGAAGCTGTTGATCTGGCGCGCCACCCTGATAGCCAGGCATTCGCGGGTGAACTTGTCGATCAGCGTCATCAGCCGGAGCTTGCGGCCGTCGTGGGTCTGCGCCTCCACGAAGTCGTAGGACCAGACATGATTGCGCTGTTCCGGCCGCAGCCGGATGCAAGATCCATCGTTGAGCCAGAGCCTGCCACGCGGCCTTTGTTTCTTGGGTACTTTGAGCCCCTCACGGCGCCAGATCCGCTGCACCCGATCGCAGCCCACGTCCCACCCGGCATCGTCCAGTAACCACTTGATCCGGCGATAGTCGTACCGGCCGTACTGAGATGCGAGACCAATAATAGCCTGCGTCAGCGCATCTTCATCAGCGCGGACAATGGTGGTGTAACGCTGCGTTCCGCGCGGTTGACCGACGATCCGGCAGGCAAGACGTTCCGAGAGACCATACTTCCGCCGAATGCGTTCAACGGTCTGCCGTCGCCGTTCGGGGCTTACAAGTTTCCCGAGGCGATATCCTTGAGCACTTGCTTCTCAAGCGACAGGTCGGCAACAAGACGTTTCAGGCGGACATTCTCGCGCTCAAGGTCCTTCATCCGCTTCGTCTGATCGATCTCAAGGCCGCCGTACTCCTTGCGCCAGCGGTAATAACTCTGCAGCGATATGCCCACATCCCGGCACGCCACCGGCGTCGCGGTTCCCTGCGCCATCGACACTTCAATCTGGCGAAGCAACGTCACAATCTGCTCCGCGCTGAACCTCTTCTTCGGCATGACCAGCTCCTCTCCAAGACCATTTTCTCACAATGCTTGGTCTAAAAAAGCCAGGTCAGGTCAATTTGACATTCGAGGTAACAACGAAGCCACGGAATTGCGGCATCAAGTATTGATCGAAGTCAAGCCGAATTGCCGTATGCGGGGCTAGTTAAATAGCGTAGGTCCGGCATTGGGCCCGGCCCATTAACATCAAATGGCAGCTTGGATAGGATTAAAGGGCGTTGTAATCAGACGGCAAATCTATCATCCAGGATACGCCGATTTCGAAGGCGCGAAGCGGGGCAGCTATGAATTTTGAGCTGAATGAAGAGCAGCGGCTGATTCAAGACACGGCCAAGCGGTTTGCCGCCGAGGAGATTGCACCGACACTCGAGCAAGAGGAACGTAAGCACGAGTTCCGTCCAGACCGCGTGGCTAAGATGGGCAAGCTCGGTTTCTTCTCCTGCGCATTGCCGGAAGAACTGGGCGGTAGCGGCATGGGATTCATGGAATCGGTGTTGATGGGCGAACAGATCGCCAAGGTCTCGGCCTCCTGGCGCCTGCCGTTCAACATGCAGAACTTGGGGCCGGCGCTGACGGTCGCCAAATTCGGTACTCCGGAGCAAAAGAAAAAATACGTGCCCGGTTGGGTCGCCGGCACGCAACTCGGATTTTTCGCCATGACCGAGCCGAACACCGGCTCCGACGTGGCGAGCATGAAAACCCACGCCATCGACAAGGGCGACCACTTCGAGCTACACGGCAACAAGATGTGGATTTCGCAGGCACATGTCGGCGACGCGGGATTGCTCTACGCCTATACGGACAGGGCCAAGGGCAACAAGGGCATGACCGCCTTCATCATCGAACCGAAGAAGATGAAGGGTTGCACGGCGCGACCGATCGAAACCAAGCTCGGCCTGCATTGCGCGCCGACCGGTGAATTCGTGTTCGAAGGCATGCAGGTGCCGAAGGAAAATGTGCTCGGTCAGGTCGGCGATGGATTCCGGGTGTGCATGTGGCAGCTCAACCAGACGCGGATCGGCTGTGCGGCCGGCGCCCTGGGCGTTGCCGGCGGCGCGCTCGAGCTTGCCATCAACTATGCCAATGATCGCACGCAGTTCGGCAAAGCGATTTCGCAGCATCAGATGATTCAGGCGCAGATCGCCGAAATGGTGGTCGAGCATCAGGCCGCGCAAATGTTGGTCTACCGCGCCGCCTGGCTGAAGGATCAGGGCAAGCCCAATCAATATGAAACGTCAGTCGCCAAGCTGGCGGCCTCGGAAGCCGCGGTCCATGCCGCCAACGAGTGCATGAAGATCTTCGGCAGTTACGGTTTCTCGACCGAATACCCGGCAGAACGTTTCTATCGCGACGCTAAATCGCTGCAGGTTGTCGAAGGCACTTCGAACATCCAAAAGATCATCATCTCCGGCATGGCGTGCGGCTTTACGCCGAACCGGGAATGACGCGAGATGAATTAGTCCGGCGCGTGCCGGGCCGGGAACGTATGATGCGCGGGAGCTGTGGATGAGACCTTATTTCGAGACGATGCCGAGCTTCGGCAGGGAGCTCAAAGAAAACCGCATCACGCGTACGCAGGAAAGCCGCGCCAAACTCGAGGCCGTCGAGGCAGAGATCGCCGCCTTGCGCAAGGCGCGCCAGGAAGTCGGTATCCCGGCGGCTGAGATCAACAAGCGCGGTTCGATGACGGTGTGGCAACGCATCGACTATCTCGTCGACAAAGATAGCTTCCTGCCGCTGCATAGCCTTTACAATCCGGAAGGCAACGAAGAAGGCACCACCAACGTTGTCGACGGTCTCGGCAAGATCGGCGGCCGCTGGGCCGTCATCATCGGCTTCGACAACAAATTGCTAGCCGGCGCCTGGATCCCTGGACAGCCGGAAAACATCCTGCGGGTGACCAACATCGCCAAGCGCCTGCACATCCCGCTGGTCTGGCTGGTCCAATGCAGCGGCGTCAAAATGACCGACCAGGAGCAGTTCTACGCCGACCGCCGCGGCAGCGGTACCTGCTTCTACCGGCACGCCGAGCTGGAGCAGATGGGCATTCCGATTCTCGCCGGCATCTACGGCACCAACCCGGCCGGCGGCGGCTACCAGAGCATCAGTCCCACCATCCTGCTCGCGCACAAGGACGCTAACATGGCGGTCGGCGGCGTCGGTATCGTTTCGGGGATGTCGCCCAAGGGCGGCTTCGACGTGGCCGGCCTGGAGGAATTGGTCGCCAAGACGAGCGGCATGCGCGGCCAAGCGCCGGGTCGGGTCGAAACCCATTACGACGCGACCGGTTTCTTCACCCGGGTGTTCGAGAAGGAAACCGAGGTTCTCGACGGCATCAAGGAATACATGCGGGCGATCCCCGTTTACGACCCGATGTTTTTCCGGGTCGCCGAGCCGAAGGAACCGAAGCTCACGACCAACGACCTCTACCATTTGGTGCCGGCCAATCAGAAAGAGGCCTATATCTTCGACGAAATCCTCGCCCGCTTGGTCGACGGCAGCGAACACATGGAGTTCCGCCCCGATTACGGGCCTGAGATCTACGCCGGCCTGGTCAAGATCGACGGCATGCTGGTCGGCGCCATCGGCAACCGGCAAGGCCTGCTACCCAAGGGCTATCCCGAATATGCCGATTACCCCGGCATCGGCGGCAAGCTCTACCGCCAGGGGCTGATCAAGATGAACGAGTTCGTGACGCTGTGCGGGCGCGACCGGGTGCCGATCGTCTGGTTCCAGGACACCTCCGGCATCGACGTCGGCGACATCGCGGAGCGGGCCGAACTGCTAGGGCTGGGCCAATCGCTGATCTATTCCATCCAGCAGACCGACGTGCCGATGATGCTGGTGGTGCTGCGCAAGGGCAGTGCCGCCGCCCACTACGTCATGGGTGGGCCGACCGCCAACCGTCACAATGCTTTCACGCTCGGGACCGCCGCGACCGAAATCTACGTCATGCACGGCGAGACCGCAGCGGTCGCGACTTTCGCCCGCCGCGCCGCCAAGGACAAAGCGTCGGGCAAGCCGTTGCAGCCGATCGCCGACAAAATGAACGAGATGGCAAAGAAGTACTACGACATGTCGCGTCCCGCCTATTGCGCCGAACACGGGTTTGTCGATGAGATCGTCGATCTCAAGGCGCTACGTGCCTATCTCAAGGGCTTTGCCAGCGCGGTCTATCAGAACCCGACCTCGATTTGCCCGCGCCACCAGATGCTGACGCCGCGGATCATTCGCGGATGAACAGCCACAAAATCCCGAGATTGTGCCTTGAATGCCGGAATTGACGGCGGAATAGAGAATGCGGGTGCTTGCGACCAGGGCCGATCGGCGGCGCTTGGCCTGAAAAAGGAGAAGGCTGGATGAGCGAGGAAGTCACCGCCCCGATGTCGGGGAATGTCTGGAAGATTCTCGTCAAGGTCGGCGACGCGGTGGAATTTGAGGACGAACTCATGATCCTCGAAGCCATGAAGATGGAAAATCCCATCTACGCTCCGGCCGACGGCAAGGTCGCCGCCATCTACGTCGCCGAGGGCGATCGAGTTGAGCCCAATCAGGTGCTGATGACTATCGAGTGACCGACATGGAAACCGTTTGGGGCTCCGTCCAGTTGATGCTTATTGTTTACGCCTTGGCGGCGGTGATCTCGCTCGCCACGGCGGGGCTCATCAAGCTCATTTTCTTGGTCATTCAGAAGCAAAAAAAGACCGCCGCCGCACCGCACGCCAAGACCCGGCCGGCCGCGGCGCCGGCGGACGCGCCCGCGAAAAGGACGACCTGACTATGCCGGAAATCGATTTTCTCACCGTCTTTCAAGGCATCGGTACTCTGGTCGCATCCGATCCGCTCATCTCGTTCGCGCGCATTGTGCTGATCGCGCTCGGCATCTCCCTCGTATATTTCGGCGTGAAGGGAACGCTCGAGCCGCTCATCATGATCCCAATGGGGCTGGGCATGGCGTCGGTCAATGCCGGCGTGCTCTTTCTTTCGGCCAAACAGGTGGGAACGATCTTCATCGATCCGATCGCCAGCGGTCCGGAAAAATTGCTCGACGTGCTGCAAATCGATTTCCTGCAACCGATCTACACTTTCACCTTCAGCAACGGTCTGATCGCTTGCCTGGTGTTCATGGGGATCGGCGCGATTTCGGATGTCGGCTACATGCTGATCGCCCCGATGCGCTGCATGTTCATCGCGCTGATGGCGGAACTCGGCACGATATTGACATTCCCGATCGCCGTCGCCATGGGGCTAACGTACAAGGAAGCTGCGGCAATCGCCATGGTCGGCGGCGCCGACGGGCCGATGGTTCTCTATACGTCGCTGATCCTCGCCCGTGACCTGTTCGTGCCGATCACTATCGTGGCCTATCTCTATCTAAGCCTGACCTATGCCGGTTATCCGTATCTGGTCCGCCTACTCATCCCCAAGCACTTGCGCGGGATCAAGATGGACATGAAAGCGGCGCCCAACATCAGCCCGATGCAGAAAATCACCTTCGCCGTCGTCACCTGCGTACTGTTGTGCCTGCTGTTTCCGGTGGCGGCGCCTTTGTTCCTGTCGTTTTTCCTCGGCGTCGTGATCCGCGAATCCGGCGTCAAGCAATATGTGGAGTTCCTCAGCGGTACCGTGCTTTACGGCTCCACCTTCTTCCTCGGCTTGATGCTTGGCGTCCTGTTCGAGGCCAACACCATTCTCAATCCCAAGGTGCTGTTGCTGCTGTTCCTAGGCCTGACGGCGCTGCTGATTTCCGGCATCGGTGGCATCATCGGCGGCTATATCGTTTATTGGACCAGCGGCCGCACCTTCAATCCAGTGATTGGCATCGCCGGCGTTTCCTGCCTGCCGACTACGGCGAAGGTGGCGCAGAAGGAGGCCCACGAGGCCAACAAGTTCGCCATGATCTTGCCCTGGGCGATGGGAGCTAGTGTCTCCGGCGTGATCACGTCGGCCATTATCACCGGCCTCTATGTCAGCTTACTGCAACACGTTCCCTAACGGCGGAGAAGGCGGCGCTTTGTTCTGGAAATGGTCGACAGATAGAAGGATTTTGCCGTCGCTGAATGCTCTTGATTGGCCTTCCTGTTGGAATGGCCTCCACGATGCGACGAACCGATTATTCGGGAAGCTGTCCTTTAGATAGTTCGGTAGCGATGTCGTCCCGGAGCTGTAGAAGTTCCCCACGCGTCATGCGAAACTCAAATATTCGCGTGTCGGCATCCTTTTTAGTCCGCTCGACTATACGGAGGGCCGCCGCGTCAGGATTGTCGCCTTCCGTCTGAACCGATACCGACTGAGGAAAAACAAGAAATGACATCATAAGGTCTGCTCCGTGTGGCAGAAGGATAGGTCAAGCCGATAGGGATGCCAAGCGGAACCTTGCCTATATAAAATTACACATTGGCTGATCGCTGACGTTGCTACACATTTCCCGCGTGCGGGTTGATCTCGACGCGACGGCAGATCATCTCCACAGGCGCAACGGTGCCGCGTTCAATCATGCGGACCATATTGCCGACTTTCTGCGACGTGTTTGTGCCCATCACGATCTGCAATCCGAATTTGGAGGGGCCGCCGGCCTTGACGACTTTGGCCTTCAGGGCACCGAAGAGATGCATCGCGAAATCGCGGCGGTTGCGCTCCTTGACAACTTCGAAGCCTTCTGCGGCGAGCAGCGCGCGGTAGGTAGCAGGCTTCTCAATGAAATTCATTTCTTCGGAAGATGCCCACGGGACCGGGTAATTGAAGACGCTATCGTCGCCGCGCATAGCGTCGTAGATGGCAAAAACGCCGCCCGGCTTGAGTACACGGTGAACTTCGCCGAACAGCTTGGCCTTGTCCGCGATGTTCATGCCGACGTGCTGCATATAGGCGCCGTCGAAAGTTTTATTGTCAAACGGCAAAGCGAGCGCGCTGGCCTGCCGGTAGCTGACCTTGCCGCCGAGGCCAACACGTTGTGACAGTGAGTCAGCCACTGCGACATATTCCTCGCTCAGGTCAACTCCGGTAACACGACAATTATACGTGCGCGCAAGATAGCGTGACGGGCCGCCGAGGCCGCTGCCAATGTCGAGCCAATGCGTGTCGGCCGCCGGCTTGAATTCAGCGACGAAATCGATGGTCGCCGGTCGGCCTGCGATATGGAATTCGTCGGCGGGCGCAAGATCGTCCGGTGTGAGGTTGTTAATATCCTTACCGTCGGCGGCCAGTGCTTTCAGCAATGCGTCTTCCAGTGCTCCGTGATGATAATGCTCGACAATGGTGCGTTCGACGGTCATAGTCAATTTCTCGCGTTAGTAGCAAGTCATCTTGGCGTTCCTCCTTCGGCCGCACAAGATCACTTATTAAATCTCTCATTGCAGCTTAGCCGTCGATGCACACGCGCTGATGTTTGTCTGTATTGTGGGCGATAGCAAATAGAGCGGTGGGCGTGGTTCATCTGCCCGAGATCGGCACTAAGGGAAATTAGCGTATTGATGATGGGACCGACCAGTCAGGCAGCGCTATTGTGCCGCCCGTCTTGGAGGCGCCAGCCTTTTGAAGCGTACGGCCGTCGTAGCGCTTGTCCGTCGTCAGATCATTTGCGAGAGACCGCGGCGTGATTCAGTAGAGGTCCCAACTCATCTGTTTTTAGTTTAGGCGGCTTTCTTTTGGTGCTGCAAGCGTCGTTTTTGGATTGTGTTGCGTTTGATCCTTTCTCTTTCCAGCAGGATTGTTTGACCACGGCCGAAGTACACGTCGGCCGGTGTTAGATTGCTCAAGCTCTCATGATAACGCCGATGGTTGTAGTGATCGACGAACCGGCCAATGCTGGCCTCAAGATCTCCAGGTAGGTAGTAGTTTTCCAGGAGGATGCGGTTCTTGAGCGTTTGATGCCAGCGTTCGATTTTGCCCTGCGTCTGCGGATGGTAGGGCGCGCCGCGAACGTGTCCGATTTTCTGAGCTTCCAGCCATTGCGCCAGATCAGCCGAGACGTAACTGGAGCCGTTGTCACTGAGCAGGCGAGGCTTATGGACAACGCGTGCCTGGTCACAGCCTGAGGCCGCAAGAGCAAGATCCAGCGTGTCGGTCACGTCCTGCGCCTTCATCGTCGCGCACAGCTTCCAGGCGATGATATAGCGCGAGAAGTCATCCAGGACCGTGCTGAGATAGAACCAGCCCCAGCCGATCACCTTGAGATAGGTGAAGTCGGTCTGCCAGAGCTGGTTGGGCGCCGTCGTCTTGTCCTTGAACTCATCGGCAGCCTTCATGACGATGTAGGCCGGGCTGGTGATCAGGTCATGCGCCTTGAGCAGCCGGTAGACCGAAGCCTCTGACACAAAGTAGCTGGCTGTATCGGTGAAGCGCGTGGCCAGTTCCCGTGGCGATAGCTCGGGCTCATCCAAGGCCAACTGAACGATCCGCTCGCGTATTGCGTCAGGGATGCGGTTCCAGACACGCTTCGGCCTTGGTGATTTATCTTCCAGTGCTTCGGGGCCGCCGGTCTGCAGCCGATCGTACCAGCGATAGAACCTTGCAGGCTGGATCCCCAGCTTCTCCAGCGTCCGACGTACTGGCAGGTGGGATTGCTCGACCAGGCGGATGATCTCCAGCTTCTCGGAGGCGGGGTATCTCATTCCTCGTCTCCCCCATCCCCGATCATGCTTTTTTTAAGCAGGCGCAATTCGAGCGCCTGCTCAGCCACGACCGCCTTGAGCTCCTGCGCCTCACGCCGCAGGTCCTTGACCTCGCCATTGGTCGCCGCCCGCGCCGTGTCGCCCTGTCCCTACCGCAAACCCAAAACGGTTGGCGAGGAACTGCAAATCGGGTGATGCTCTTGCTCGATGTGCAATCTGTGCGGACTGATCTGGTACGCCATTATTGGGCTTTTTCGGTCGCGTACCTCGCTGGAGGCAGAGAACCTGGTGCTTCGTCACCAGCTCAACATCCTGCGGCGCAGGTCACCAAAGAAGCCGACTTTCGGCAATGTGGACCGTCTGGTATTGGCCGGGCTGTATCGGTGGAGCCCCAATATCCAGGGTGCTCTTGCAATCATCAAGCCGGAGACGCTGATCCGTTGGCACCGCGCTGGGTTTCGACGGTATTGGCGGTGGGAATCGAGACCTAGAGGCGGCCGGCCAAAGACGACGCTGGAGATTCGGCAGCTCATTCGAGAGATGAGTGTCGCTAACCCGCTCTGGGGCGCCCCAAGGATTCATGGCGAACTCCTCAAGCTCGGCATCGACGTCGGGCAGACGACGGTTGCCAAGTACATGGCCCGGAGCAGGCGACCTCCGTCCCAAGGATGGAAGACGTTTTTTCGCAATCATGCTGACGGTATCGCGTCAATAGACCTGTTTGTGGTGCCGACGATCTCGTTTCGGCTGCTGTATGGACTCTTGATTTTGGGGCATGGTCGCCGCGAAATCTTGTGGCTTACGGCAACCACGCATCCAAACGCCGAATGGATAAGTCGCCAACTGATAGAGGCTTATGGCTGGGAGCGGGGGCCGCGCTACCTCGTTCGCGATCGAGACAGCGTCTATGGCGATGTCTTTATCCGGCGTCTTCGAGCGATGGGCATTCGGGATCGGCCAACCGCGCCGCGATCACCATGGCAGAATGGCTATTGTGAAAGGCTGATCGGCTCGATCCGAAGGGAATGCCTTGACCATGTTGTCGTATTTGGCGAGGGGCATCTTCGGCATCTGCTTCGATCTTATGCGAACTACTACAATCAAACTCGGACGCACCTGTCATTGAGTAAGGATTTGCCGGTAAGCCGCGCCATAGAGACTGCCGGTCACATTCTGCCGATGCCAATCTTGGGCGGATTGCATCACCAATATGTTCGGGTCTAGTTTCCGACAAGGACAGGCCCAGTCGACGGTGTCAAAATACTTGGTGCGCGGTCGAAGGCCGCCATCACAGAGCTGGAAGACATTTCTGAGCAATCACGCCGATGCGATTGCCTTGATCGATATGGGCGTGGTCCCAACGGTGACGTTTGAACGGCTATTTGCCTTCCTGGTCCTAGGCCATGGCCGGCGACAATTGCTGTGGCTTGAGGTAACGCGGCATCCCACGGCGGAATGGTTGGCCCGGCAGATCACCGAGGCGTTTCCCTGGGCTACGGCACCGAAGTATCTGATCCGTGACAATGACGGCGCCTATGGCCAAGTATTCACCCGCCGGCTCAGAGCTATGGGCATCCGTGACCGACCAATCAGCCCCGGATCGCCATGGCAAAACGGAATTGCCGAACGTTTCATCGGCACGCTTCGGCGCGAATGCCTTGATCAATTCATCA
Source organism: uncultured Pseudomonadota bacterium (assembly GCA_963720835.1). Classification (GTDB taxonomy): domain Bacteria; phylum Pseudomonadota; class Alphaproteobacteria; order Rhizobiales; family Xanthobacteraceae; genus Pseudolabrys. Next base: position 38,873 of record CAVRHC010000029.1, read on the forward strand.
TATTTAGCGCTGCGCATCTGCGGCTTGTTCTTGCTGGCTACGCCACCTATTACAATCAGACGCGCACCCATCTGACTTTGCGGAAGGAGAAGGATACGCCATCAGGGCGCGCCGTTCAGCAGGTCGGCAGAGTGGTCGCCATCCCTGTGCTGGGTGGCCTACATCACCGGTATGCTCGGATATGATTTTTGGAAAGGACAATCAAAAGGATGCCGAAACGGTGAAGTTCGGCGCCTATACGACGGCTTGCCACTTCTCGCCTGTGGATCACGCTGCCATCGCGAAGGCCGGCGGTTGTCGATCCACACGGATCGATGATGCCGCCGATCTCGCCGGAGCACTGAAGCATGCGGTCGGCGCGAGCAAACCTTGGCTTATCGAAGTCATGACCGATCCGAACGCCTTTCCAGCTATAGCGCTTTACGAAAACTACGTGCCGGACGCGGCGAGAGCCGAGGCGGGTGGCCGGTAGCGAACTGCTTCGCGGGCAAAGCTAACGTCGCAATTCAATACAGTGTCGCTCCAAGATCTCGACAAGCGCTTTCGCGGCTGGACTGAAATCGGATCCACGCCGATTGACTAGGCCTGCTTGACGTAGCGAACTGGTGGCCGGGACGTTGAGTGGCTTGATAAACTCCGGGCTGATGCCGGCAAGGTGGGCTGCGGCATGATAGCTCAGGTAATCGCTGTTCCGCATCAGTGCAAACTTCAGCGGTATCACATCGGTCTCGATCGCCGGTATTGGGGGCGGCAAGCCCGCGGCGCGGAGAAGATGCTGGAGGCGGCCGACCATATAGGTCGTTGCTGGAGGAAGGATCCACGGATAGGCAAGCAGATCTTCAGGGCGGACGACAGCCTGATCACGCAGCGGATGGCGCGCATCGGCGATGACACAATACTCGTCTGCAAGCAGCGGCTTCCACGTAAGCTCGGGTTCGAGCCGCGGTGTCTCTGGAACCACAGCGAGAATAAATTCTAGCGCGCCGCTCTTGAGATGCTCCTTCAACTGGTCGTCGCCGCCGCCCATCACGTGCACGCGTACACTCGGCCGCTTCGTCCGTAGCTCGCTAATCGCCTCGGGGAGGACCGCGTCTTGCCAGGAGGGGCCGGCTCCGATCTTCACCAACCCGGCGCTGCCTGTGCGCAATGCCTCCACTTCCGCTTGGGCAGCGCCCAGCGCCGCCTTCACGTCCTTTGCATGACGCAGAACCGCGGTCCCATAGACCGTCGGCGTGACACCGCGCGCCTGCCGATCAAATAGAGGCGCGCCAAACGAATCCTCAAGTCGTCGAATGGCTTTTGTCAGTGCCGGCTGCGTGACACCGAGATCGCGGGCCGCGGCGCGGAGCGAGCCGCGCGCCATAGCCGTGAGGAAGTAATCCACGGTGCGCCAATCGAACATTTGATTACCAGTGGTTATCGCTCATCTTCCCAATAGTGCTTGCCACCCTTCGGATCGACGGTCAATATTTCGGCAAAAAGCCAGAAACCGTTGTCAGGCAGCGAAATTCGAGGGAGGGAATTCGATGAAGAGCCTGCTACGCCGCACCTTCCTAAAAGGAATTGCCGCGACGCCGATCGTGCTTGCGGGACGTCTAAGCTGGGGTGCCGGGGGCGGTCCGACCATGGCATCCGAGATCGACATCGCCAAAGCTAAGGCCGAGGGAAAAGTCACCCTTTATACGAGCCTCGACACCAAGATCGTTGACGCCATCGTCAGTCCATTCAAGAAGAAGTACGGCATCGCGGTCGAATATTTCCGCGGAGGGTCAGCGGACGTAACATCGAAACTTTTGGCCGAGGCAGACGCGGGCCGCATCCATGCGGACATGGTCGACGCATCGGATCTCGCCGCCTTGCTGGTTATGAAAAAGCGCGGCCTACTTCTGGAAAAGAAATCCGAAGCCGAAGCCGTCATTTCGCCGGACCTTCGCGACCGGGACGGAACCTGGATGGCCGACCGTCTTACCCAGGGTATCATTCAGTACAACGTCAAAGAGTTCGGCGGTAACAAGGCGCCAAAATCGTGGAAGGATCTCGCCGCGCCCGAATTCAAGGGACGCCTCACGTTCTTTAGCAGCGCGAATGGTGACGGTGCGCCGCGCCTCTACACGATGGCGCAGCACTTCGGCTGGGACTTGCTCAAGGCGCTTGCCGCGAATGGACCGATCCGCGTCGCGTCGCCCCAGTTGGTTACCCAGCTCCTCGAGAGCGGCGAACGTGGAGCCGCCTTCGCCACCAACGACAACATCGCCTGGCGCTCGAAACGGCAGGGCAAGCCGACGGACTATGTCATTCCGCCGGAGGGCGTGCCGACCGAGCCGGGTGCCGTCGGACTGGTCAAAGGTTCGGCGAATCCGAATGCCGCGTTTCTTTTCCACGAGTTCTGGATGGGGAAGGAGGCCCAGGAACTGCTGGTGAAGGGCGGCAAGTATTCCAGCCGCACCGACGTCGCGCCGCCGACCGGCAGCCTACCGCTCGACAAGATCAAGCTGTTGACGCTCGACTATACCGAGTACAGGAACAAGAGGCAGAATATCTTGCAGCGCATGACCGAAGTTTTCGGGGGTGAGTGGGGCATCTAGCGCCGGGCCCTTTTCGTCGTTCGCACGGAGCTTGAGGAGCAACGATGGTGGCGTCGCCGGAGCTGGGTGTCGAGCGCCGTCACATCCGGTTTGAGGGGAGTACGCTCGTATTCGCCATTGCGATCGGGCTGCTACTCCTCATCGTCGGCTACCCGCTGCTCTGGCTGCTTTTGGCTGCCCTCGGAATCCCGGGCGATTTCCAGCTTGGCCACATCGCGCGTGTCTACACGCGGTGGCAGAACTTTGTGCCCCTGGTCAATACGCTGATCCTGGCCTTTAGCACCGGGATCATGAGTGTGCTGCTCGGCGTTCCGCTGGCCTGGGCGACGGCGCGCTCCGACATTCCGATGCGGAGAACGATGCAGGCGCTAGTCGCGCTCGCCTACATCACGCCGCCCTATCTCACAGCCATCGCCTACATCATCCTGCTCGGTCCCGATGCCGGATATTTCAACCACGCCCTGCAGGGGCTTTTCGGATTGACGCGCGGACCGCTCAACATCTTCAGTATGGGCGGCGTCATCTTCGTCATCGGGATGCACGTCTTCCCGTTCACCTATTTCATGACCCACAGCGCGCTCCGCTCGGTCGATGCTTCCTACGAGGAGGCCGCGCAGCTACTCGGCGCTCGGCGTTGGGGTGTGCTCCTGCGCGTCAACCTGCCACTGGTCGCGCCGGCTATCACTGGTGGGGCGCTTTTGTCGGCGATCAACTCGATGGCCCTTTTTGGGCCGCAGGCGTTTCTCGGGCTGCCGGCTCAGATCATCTTCCTGCCGACCCGAATTTACGGAGTTATCGGCGCCTATCCGCCCCGTTGGGCGGAAGCCTCGGCGCTGTCACTGACATTGGTGTTTCTTACCGCCGCTGGATTGATCCTTCAGCGCAGCTACTTGGAGCGACGCTCGCACATTACGGTCGGCGGCCGCGGGCTGCGATTGGAGACGGTCCAGCTCGGCGGTTGGAAATGGCTTCTGTTTGCCTTCTGCGGGCTCGTCTTCTTCCTGAGCGCCATCGCGCCGGTGACTGTGCTCGCCGTTGCCGCCTTCAGCCGCAGCTGGATCGAAGGCCTGACGCCGGCGAACTTCACGCTGGCCAATTTCGACGAGGCCCTGTTCAATAATCAGATTGCGGTCCGTGGCATCATCAACAGCCTTCGTCTGGCCGCCGCAGCGGGTGTCTGCGCCATGATCGTCGGTGCCACCGTGGCTTACGTGGACCTACGCACGCAGGCGAGAGGTCGACGGCTGCTCGACTATCTCGCTATCCTTCCGCTCGGTCTCCCCGGCACGGTGATGGCCGTCGGAGTGCTACTCGCCTTCATTCGCCCGCCCTTCGCCATCTACGGCACGATTTGGATCCTGCTTGTCACTTATGTCGCTCGTTTCGTGCCGCTCGCGACCCGCAGCGCCAACGCCACGCTCCGCCAAATCGACCCGTCGCTGGAGGAGGCGGCGCGCATCGCTGGCGCGTCGCGGCTCCACGCGTTGTGGCACATTCTTCTGCCGCTGGCGCGGCCGGGCCTGGTTGTGGCGTTCCTGCTCGTCTTCATCCCGGCTCTGAGCGAGCTGAGCGCCACCATCCTCCTGTACTCTGGCGGTACCGAGACCATTGCCGTCGCCACCTTCCGCCTCAACGATCTAGGACAGCTCGAGGTGGTGGCGGCGCTCGCCGTGTTCGTCATCGCGGTCACCCTCCTGGTCAGCCTGCCGCTCAACCGCCTGTCGAACGGCAGTCGCATCAAGCTGGCCGGCGATACTCCGGTCATCTGAGGAAGGCGAATCGTGGCCTTCATCGACATCCAGGGGCTGACCAAGAATTTCGGCGCGTTCCGCGCCCTACGCGGCATCGACATCGCCGTGGAGGAGAAGGAGTTCGTCACCTTCCTCGGGCCTTCCGGTTGCGGCAAGACAACGACTCTGAGAATTCTGGCCGGCTTCCTCACGCCCGACGGCGGCTCGATCACGGTCGGTGGTAAGGTGCTTTCATCACCGACCACCGTCGTGCCGCCGGAGCGGCGGCGCATGGGCATGGTCTTCCAGAACTACGCGGTGTGGCCCCATATGTCGGTGCTGGAGAACGTGGCGTTCGGCCTTCGCTACGCCCAGTTCGATCGACGTGAGGAGAAATCCCGTGTCGACCAGATACTGGCGGCGGTCGGCCTTGAAGGTCTGGAAGACCGGCATCCAAGTCAGCTCAGCGGCGGACAGCAGCAGCGCGTTGCCCTGGCGCGGTCGCTGGTGGTCGAGCCCTCAATCCTTCTGCTCGACGAGCCGCTCTCCAATCTCGACGCGAAGCTCCGCGAGCGCATGCGCTCGGAACTGAAGAGCTTGCAGCGGCGCACCGGCATCACCTTCATCTACGTGACCCACGACCAGGCGGAGGCGATGGCGCTTTCCGATCGGATCGCGGTCTTCCATCGCGGCACCGTGCAGCAGGTCGGTTCGCCGCGCGATGTCTATGAGCGGCCATTCAATCTGTTCGTCGCCGATTTCATGGGCCTGGTGAACAAGATCCCGGTCGCGATCGTCTCGCGCGATGGCAGCTCGGCTGTCGCCGCCGCCGGCGGGCATCGGCTGACCGTGGCAGCGAGCAGCAGCGTCACCGGCCGGTCCGCCGTCATCGCCATACGACCGGAAGCGATCCGCTTTACCGCCGGCGACGGGGACACCGACCGGACCAACCAGATGCGGGGCGTGGTCAGCGAAGCCACGTTCCTGGGCAACATCGTCGACTACCAGATCGCAGTCGGCGACGGCGTATCGCTCAGGGTACAGGGCGACCGGCGGGACTTTCGCAAGGCCGGGACTGAGGTGGTGCTGACCGTGTCGGTCGCCGATTGCGTACTGATGAGCAGCGAGACTGATTTTGCGGAGGAAGCGGACGGCGGGCCTTCGGCCGGCTGAACGCCAGTGAGAAGAAAAGAGCCATGCAGGGACGCAACGTAGTCTTCATCATGTCCGACGAGCACAGCCGACGTGTGCTTGGTTCGTACGGAAACACCATCGTCAAGTCGCCCAACCTCGACGCGCTCGCGGCCGGCGGAACGCAGTTCGAGAATGCTTACTGCAACTGCCCGATCTGCGTTCCGAGCCGCGCAAGCTTCGCCACCGGTCGCTACGTCCACGCCATCGGCTACTGGGACAACGCCTTCCCTTACCGTGGCACGCCGGCGTCCTGGGGCCATCGGCTCCATGACACGGGCCACCGCTGCGACTCCATCGGCAAGCTGCACTACCGCGGCAGCGAGGATCCGAACGGCTTCGACAACGAGATCCTGCCGCTGCACGTCCTCAAGGGCGAGGGCGACTTGCAGGGCATGTTGCGCCGCCCCCCGCCGGCACGCGACAGCACCGGCCAGCTTGCCGGAGACGCCGGGGCGGGCAACTCCACCTACCTCCAATACGATCGAAACATCCGCGATGAGGCAATGCAGTGGCTGAAGGGCGCGGCCGCGAAGCGGCCAGGCAAGCCGTGGTGCCTGTTTATCTCCTTCGTGTGTCCGCATTTCCCGCTGGTCGCGCCGCCAGAATTCTTCAATCTTTACGACTTAAGGAAACTGTCGCTGCCGCGCCTGCGCGATCCGGCGGATTTTCCCGACCATCCGGTATTGCGCAAGCTGCGCGAGGTGCAGAATTATGAGGATCACTTTCGCAACGAGGATCATGTGCGCATCGCGCTTGCCGCCTATTACGGCATGGTCTCGTTTCTCGACGACAACATCGGCCGTATCTTGAAGGTGCTGTATGAGACTGGGCTCGAGGACGACACGCTCGTCGTCTACACCAGCGACCACGGTGACAATCTCGGAACGCGCACGTTCTGGGGCAAGTCGAATATGTACGAGGAGGCAGTCGGCGTGCCGCTGATCCTGAAGGGGCCGGGCATTCCCGCCAGTCGTCGCGTCGCCACCCCGGTGTCGCTGGTCGATGCCTATCCAACGATTATCGACGCGGTTGGTGAGACCGCCACCGCGGAGGAGCGCAAGCTCCCGGGTGCGTCCCTGCTGTGCTTGCTCGACGGGCAGGATGCCGACCGTACCGTCTTCAGCGAATATCACGCGGTCGGCTCGATGACCGGCATCTTCATGGTTCGCTTCGGCCGGTACAAATACGTGCACTACGATGGCTATCGGCCGCAGCTATTCAACCTCGATGCCGATCCGATGGAAACGCGCGATCTTGCCCTGGTTCGCGGCCATGACGAGCTGATAGCCGAGGGCGAGCGGCGGCTAAGAGCGATCTGCGATCCAGCCGAGGTATCGGCGCGTGCGTTCAACGATCAGGAGCGGCGCATCAAGGAACTCGGCGGAGCCGAGGCGGTATTCAAGCGCGGTAGCTATCCCTACACGCCGGCTCCAGGAGAAGCGCCGCGCTTCTCGTGAAGGCGAAGATTTACCTTTCATCGTCTATGCCGACAATTGGTACGATGCGGTTTACGCGCTCCGTGTTGACCATGTGCTGGACGAGATGAAAGTGTATTGATTCGAGGAACCGATCGCACCGGAAACGGCGACCGTGAGCGAAGGTGCGAAAGCTCTCCGTAGGTGGCAACGCGGAGTTCACGTACGGGGCTGGAAGCAGTTACTTGAGAGTCGGTTCATATCGCACATGAGGGCGGCGGGCCTCATCTATCCGAGGCGCGGCACTAAGGCGCCTGGCGGCATTCGACTCCGACGGGTTTGAATCGCTTGGATTTGATCTGCGGCCCGACGATCGGTCCGCGTTCCGCACAGTTGGTTCAGACGTTTGTTTTGCGTTGTAGCACAATTGCTAAGTAATGCAGCCGCGGGCGCGGACGGGCCAGGCGCCCAAAACATGACCACCGGTCATGACCTCAACCTTGTCGACCATGTTGGTCACGACGCAAGCGTGATTGGGGACGATACGGACCAGGTCGCCGACGCTGAGGTTGATGGCCCCGTCGGTCGACAGACGCCCATGTTCCTCCGAGAGCTGATCGATGCGAATGTCGGGCCGGCCGAGGACATGACCGTAACCATCAAGGCCGAACAAATCGGTAGTCAACGTTTTGCTGCCGGCGTCGATGATGGCGCGATTATCGGCCGGGACCGAAACCACCGTTGCCAGCACGGTGAGGGCGCAGTCGTCCCAGCCACAGACGCCGCGTTCAACGAGCGATCGGTCATTGTACACGTAGGTCCCGGCACGATACTCAGTGGTGACCGGGGCCTCGCCGGCCTTCATCATGGATGGCGTGCCGCCCGAGGTAATGACGGGCACCGGGATATTCTTCGCCTCGAGCAGAGCTTTGGCGCGCGCCATGAAGGCCTGCACATTGGCCGTGCCATTCGCCGGCGGGTAAGTCATCAAGCCGGCAAATGTCAGTCCCGGAGACTTGGCGACCGCTTCAGCGAGAGCCACGGCCTCTTCGGGCGTCGCCACGCCGCAACGATTGGCGCCGGTATTGCACTCGACAAATACCGACAGCGGCTTTGCTTCCGAGACGAAGCGTTTCCGCAAACCGTCGACGACCGTTTCATTGTCGGCAACGACGCTCAGATTCACTTTCTTGGCGAGCGCCGCCAGACGATCGAGTTTTTCCGCGCCGATGATGTTGTAGGTGATCAGGACATCGCGAATTTCGGGCGTAGCAGCGACCATCGCTTCCGCTTCCGAGACCTTCTGGCAGGTCACGCCGACCGCCCCCGCTTTGAGTTGCATTGCGGCAATTTGCGGAAGTTTATGGGTCTTGATGTGCGGGCGGACCTTCAGGCCGCAGCCGTCGGCATAGTCCTGAAGCCGCTTGATGTTCCGTTCGACTTTGTCGAGGTCGATCAGCACCGCGGGCGTCGCGATACCCGCCAGTGCGTTGACACGCTCGTTCACACCCGCCTCCCGGTCTACCGCATCCAGCGTACTACTGATTTCCCGCCGGATGCCACCAATGGCCTTTGAGGGCCACGCCGTCGATAATGATTTTCTTGTTGCCGATCATCCGCTCGCCAACCGAATCGACATACGGAAAGCTGCCCTCGTTGACGGTAAAGACGGTGGCATCGCCTGCCGAGCCCGGGCGCAATGTCCCCAGTTCGGGCCGGCGAATGGCGGCGGCGGCGTTCGCGGTCGTCGCGCGAATGACGTCGATCAGTGGGGTGCCGAGGCAGAGGAATTTTGACAGCGTGGTTGCCTGATCGAAGACCGGGCCTTCCAGATTAAGAATGTGCAGGTCGGACGAGATGGTATCCGGCATAAATCCCGCATCAAGCATCGCCCGTGCGGTCTTGAAGGCGAACGATCCCATGCCGTGACCGACATCGAAGAGAACGCCGCGCTGCCGGGCCTCGAGAACGGCCGGTTTGACCGCGCCCTGGCCGGTGACTGGCGAATTGGGGAAGGGGCGGAAGCAGTGGGTGAGAACGTCACCCGGCCGCAAGCGAATGAGGACCTCTTCATAACTCGGCGGCGGTTCGTCGATATGCGCCATCAGCGGCAATCCGAGCTCTTCGGCGACCTGCAGCGCAATGTCGAGGGGGGCGACCCCGGACGAGCCGCTGGCGTGGCGACCGACGCGGACCTTGATGCCGACGATCACGTCGCGGTTGGCGTCGGCGATGGCGAGGGCGTCCGCCGGGCTCATCAGCCGCATGTCGCTGCTTTCGCCGACCATAATGCGCTTTGAAAAAGCAAAGATTCCGGCGAACGAAATATGAAGGTAGGCGAGAATGCGCGGCTCGCTCGGTTCGATAACGTGTTTGAGAAAGCCGCGGAAATTGCCGGGGCCGGCGCTGCCGGCATCGATGAGAGTCGTCACGCCGCTCTGACGTGCGGCGTCGGTTGCATCGACGCCGAGCGATGTGCCGCCCCAATAGACATGCGTATGAAGGTCGATAAAGCCGGGCGTAACAATACGCCCGCTGACATCGCGAACGTCCGCACCGTTCGAGTCAGCAATATTCACGTCGATCGCCGCAACGCGCCCGCCGGCAAATGCAACATCGGCGATTTGGTCCAATCCTTGCGCAGGATCGATGACGCGGCCGCCTTTGAGAATCAAGTCATAGGTCATGCCGCGTCGTCCTTTGTTGGCCTTGTGTCGGGAGCATTGCCAGTAGGCGGCTTATCTCGTTGCGTCGTATGCGCCGACCGCCGTTTCGTCGTCCGGCACCGTTTTGCGCGGCTTCGCATGCCGGGCGCGGCAGCTTCAATCACCAAGCGGCCCATCCGCGTCTCCATTGGTCGCCTTCATCAATTCGAACTTAATGCGCCGCATCCGCTCCTGCGCCTCGCGCGGCTTGCGATACGCGGTCGATGCAGCGAGCAGGTCGATGGCCGCAAGAAGTGCAAAGCGCGACGCCGTCGGTTTGAGCGCGTCCGGCGCTTCAGGTACGTGCACGCCGAGCGAAATATCCGCAATGGCGGCAAGCCGGCTTTGCGGCTTTGTGATCGCGATAATCAAAGCGCCATATTGTTTGGCGACAGTGGCGGCCGCGATAACCTCCGCGGCGGTTCCGGTGGTTGAGATTGCGATCACAACGTCGTCGCGCCCAAGCGTCGCCGCGTTCATGAGCATCAATCTCGGATCCGAATAATGGTTCACGGCGATCCCGAGACGAAAGAAGCGGTTTTCGACCTCGGCGACGGCGACGGTCGAGCCGCCGCCGACACCGAATGCGGCGAGTTTTGAGCAGCGGGCGATGGCTTCGGCGGCTTTCTCGACATCTTCCTTTTGCAATTGCTCTTCGACGGCGGAGATCGCGCGGCGGATTTCCTGAAAGACGGACCGCCAGAGCGCTGGGCGCTCGAGATCGGTGCCGACATGGGGCGGCAATTCAAGATAGATCCGGCCGACCGCCAATGCCTGGGCCAATCTCACTTTGAGCTCGCGAACGCCGCGGCAGCCGACCGAGCGGCTGAAGCGCGTCACCGTTGGCTCGCTCACGCCCGCCCGGCGGGCCAAATCGGCATTGCTCGAGTGTACGGCAAAATCGACGTCGGCAAGCACCGTGGCGGCGACGCGTTGCTCCGACCGGCTCAGCGTCGGGCCGATCTGCTTGATCACTGAAACGATATCGCCGGGCGCGAAGTTGTCACGGTTCAGCGCCTTTGCGCCGCCGGACGTTTCGCCCATCGTTGGGCGGGGAGTTCGCTTCGCCGGTCGCGCCATCAGCCGCCTTTTTCCGTAGCCAATCCATGGCTTTGCCCCGTCGCGGGGCGGACTGCAAACATGTAATAAAGTTTCACACCCGACCGGGGCGGCCACCAGAAACCGCAGAGTACCTCAATTTCAGCCTTGAAACTTACCACAATTTGTATGTAACTTTCAAACAAGTGATCGCCTAGTTGGTGAAAATAATCAACGCCGCCGGCCCCGCGCGCTGAGCGCGGGGCAGGACAGCGAAGCCGGCTTGAAGCGGCACTAAATGGGAGGATGACCATGAAATTCGGACTAGGACTCTTGGTGCGCGGCGCCGCGGCCATCGCCACGGCAGTGTTCCTGAATGCGCAGGCCAGCGCGGCTGGCATGCTTCGTGAAGCGACGATCGGCGAACCGCCGCCGCTCGACGTCATGGTAACGACCGCCGATGTCGCCTCGGTGATCGGTCGCCATATCTTCGAGACCCTTTACGCCTGGGACTCGACCTATACGCCGCGCCCCATGCTGGCCGACAGCGATAGCGTCGAAGATGGCGGCAAAACCATCATCATCAAGCTGCGCCAGGGCGTTCACTTCCATAACGGCAAAGAAATGACCGCCAAAGACGTCGTCGCGTCGATGGTCCGCTGGGGCAAATTCGGCGCCCGCGGCAAACTGCTGATGGCCAGTGCCACATCGGTCGAAGCCACCGGCAAGTACGAAGTGACGCTCAAGCTGTCGGCACCAAATGGCGCCTGGAAAAATTTGGTCGCAGACGTCAATGGCGGTCTCGCGATCTATCCGGAAGAAATCGCCGCCAAGGCGAGTAATCAGCCGATCGAGCAGAAAGATTACATCGGCACCGGTCCCTATAAATTCAAGGAATGGCGGCCAAACCGTTATGTCGAACTTGAAAAGTTCGATGGCTACAAGCCGCGCAAAGAAAAGAGCGATGGCTTCGCCGGCGCGCGCGTCGCCAATTTCGACAAGATCCGCTTCATTCCTGTGCCGGACGTCGGCACGCGCGTGAGCGGCGTCCAGGCCGGCGATTACGACTACGCCGAGATGATCTCGGGCGATCTTTACGACACGTTGAGCAAGGACAAAACCGTTCAGGTGCACCGGAGCAACGCCCCGATCTTCGGCCTTTTCTTCATGAATTCGAAGGAAGGCATCCTCAAGGACAACTACAAGCTTCGCCGCGCCATTCAAACGGCGCTGGATAAGTCCCAGGCGCTTCGCGTTGCCTTCGGCCCGAAAGATCTGTGGAACGCGGAAGGATCGATCTTCCCGAAGGGGACATTCTGGTACTCGACCGCGGGCGTCGAAGGCTACAGCCCGCATGATCCGAAAAAAGCCAAGGAACTCGCGAAGGAGGCCGGCTACACCGGAACGCCTATTCGCGTGCTGGTATCGACGAACTATCAGGCGCATTATGACGAGGCGTCGGTGTTCACGCGCCAACTGGCCGACGCCGGCATCAACGTGCAGATGATCGTGGTCGACTGGGCGACGCTTCTCAAAATGCGGGGCCAGGCGGAGCAGTGGGATATCTTCGTCACCCATCACACGTTCTCGCCAGACCCGATTCTCTTCACCTTCCTCAACGCGACCTATCCCGGTTGGTGGAACAGCCCTGAGATCCAGGCGCTGCGGACCGAACTGACCAATTCGTCCGACCAGGCCGCGCGCAAGGCGACGTGGGACAAGATCCAGGCCCTGATCTACCAACAGGTTCCGGTCATGAAAGTCGGCGATGCCTACACCTACGACATCGCGTCGCCGAAACTTAAGGGGCTCAATGCCAACGGCCCGGCCTTCTGGAACGTGTCCACGAAGTAGAGGGCGCTGCCAATTGCGGCGCGGTTCAGGCCTTGCACAGCGCCTGAACCGCGCGTCGCGTTTTGCCGCGGTGGGCCAGCCGGCAGGTTCGAATGTGGTCTTTTGCGCTCAAGCGGACGGGAACGACGGCGGTGACGCTGTTGGCGGCGTCCGTGATCATCTTCGCCTTTATTCACGTTATCCCCGGCGACCCAATCTACGTTCTGCTCGGCGATACGGCGACGCCCGACCAAATCGACGCCTTGCGGCACCAATTGGGCCTCGATCAACCGATTATCGTGCAATATCTGCAGTGGGCCGGCCAAGCGCTCACCGGCGATCTTGGCCGGTCGATTTTCTTTCAGGCGCCGGTTCTGTCGGTGATCGCCGATGGCGCCGAGACCAGCACGCTGCTGGCCCTCATAACGATGGTCTGGGTCGCGCTCATTGGCGTGCCCATCGGTATGGTCGCGGCGGTGCGGCACGGCACATGGCTCGATCAAGGTCTATCCGGTGCCGCCATGCTGATGGCGTCCGTGCCGACCTTCTGGGTCGGCCTGTATCTGATCCTGATTTTTGCAGCGACGCTCGGCTGGTTGCCGAGTTCCGGCTATCCGTCGATCTTCGATGGCGGCCTTGGCAATCTTCGCTATCTCTTGCTCCCCAGTTTGACCCTTGCCGCGCCGAATGCCGCGCTCATTCTGCGGTTGACGCGCGCCAGCATGCTCGACGTGTCGCACGAAGATTATGTGCGCACGGCACGCGCGAAAGGCATTCGGCCCTGGCAGGTCGTGCGCCGGCATATTCTGCGCAATGCGCTGTTGACGGTTGTTTCGGCGTTCGGCTTCACCTTCGCCGCATTGCTCTCCGAAGCGGTTGTCACCGAAACCGTCTTCGCGTTGCCGGGCATCGGCCGCCTTGTCGTTCAGTCGATTCTCCGGCGCGATTATCCCGTGATCCAGGGCGTCATTTTGGTCATCGTCGTGATTTATCTGGCGATCAACTTGATCGTCGACTTGTCCTACCGCTTTCTTGACCCGCGGGTTGAGTTGCAATGAGCCGCGACGGCATCGCAACGTGGCTCGCGCCTTTTTTCGCGCGCCCCATCGCGTTGGCCGGGCTTTGCGTGCTTGCTGGCGATAGTGATCGCCGCGATTTTTGCGCCGTCGCTGGCGCCTTACGATCCCTATGCGATCCATCCGATGATCCGCCTCATGCCGCCGGATGCCGCCCACTGGTTCGGCACCGATCAATATGGTCGCGACACGCTGTCGCGCGCGATCTATTCGGCGCGCATGGCGCTGTTGATCGGCTCGGGCGTGGTGTCCTTCGCGCTTATTACGGGTATTCCGATCGGCGTCTTTTCCGCGCTGTTTCCGCGGCTCGGTCATGTCTTGATGCGGATGGTCGACGTGCTGATGGCGTTTCCGTCACTGCTGCTCGCGCTCGGGCTCATCGTCGTCTTGGGGCCGAGTGTCGCCAATTCGATTCTGGCCATCGGCGCCGGTTACATGACGACCACCACCCGCATCATCTATGGTCTCACGCTGCGCCTGCGCGCGGAAACCTACGTCGAAGCCTCCCGCAGCATGGGCTCCGGCACGATCTGGCTGGTCGTCAAACATATCCTGCCGAATCTGATCTCGCCGCTTCTCGTGCAGGCGAGCTTCGTGTTTGCCTTCGCCCAGCTCGGCGGCCGCGTCGCTCGACTTTCTCGGGCTTGGCGCGCCGCCGGACATTCCGAGCTGGGGCAACATGCTGGCCGAATCGCGGACCTTCATCACGCGCGCGCCATGGCTTCTGACCTTTCCGGGCATGATGATCGTGTTGACCGCGTTTTCTCTCAATCTCGTCGGCGACGCATTGCGCGACCGTCTCGACCCGCGGTTTCGGCAAGTCTTTGGCGGCGAGGGCTAGACGGTGCTGTCGGTTCGCGACCTTTCGGTATCCTTGGGCCCAGAGACGGCGCCGATCGACATCGTGTCGGGCGTGTCGCTTCAACATTGGCAAAGGCGAAATACTCGGCCTGGTCGGTGAATCCGGTTGCGGCAAGAGCATAACGTCGCTGGCGGTCATGGGATTGCTGCCGCACCCGGGACCGCGCATTCGAACCGGCCATATCCGGCTGGCCGGCGCCGACGTGACCGAATTGCAGCCGTGGCAGCGGGTCGAGGCCGGTCATGGCCACATCGCCATGATCTTTCAGGAGCCGATGACGTCGCTCAATCCGGTCCGCCGCGTCGGCGATCAAATCGCGGAAGCGGTGCGCGTTCACGATGGCGTTTCGGGCGCGGCCGCGCTGGCGCGGGCGCGCGAACTGCTGGACATGGTGCGGATCCCGGACGCCGCGTTGCAACTGTCGGCCTATCCGCACCAGTTATCGGGCGGGCAGCGCCAGCGCATTATGATCGCGATCGCGCTCGCCTGCCGGCCGCAGGTTCTCATCGCCGACGAACCGACCACGGCGCTCGACGTCACCATCCAGATCCAAATCCTCGGGCTGCTGCGCGAGCTCTGCAACCGGCTCGACATGTCGATCTTGTTCATCACCCACGATATGGGCGTGATTGCGCAACTCGTCGATCGCGTCGCGGTCATGTATGCGGGGCGGATCGTCGAAACCGCGGCGGTTGCCGCGCTGTTCGCTCAGCCCGGTCATCACTACACGCGCGGGCTGATGGATTGCATGCCGGCGCGAAACTTGGGCGTCCGCCGCCTGCCGACGATTCCCGGACAGGCGCCGCAACCCGGGACGATTGCCGCCGGCTGTGTTTTCGCGCCACGCTGCGCCGCCGTGCGCGACGTGTGCCGCGTGTCGACGCCGCCGCGCCGTCGCGTGTCGGAGGATCACGAAGCGCTCTGCGCCTTCCCGCTCGACGGTGGGAGGCCGGCATGAATCGCGATGCGATCCTCGACGTGCGCGACCTGAAGACCTCGTTCAACGTCAAACGGTCGGGCCGCAAGTACCGGGTGCAGGCGGTGGACGGCGTGTCGTTGTCTTTGGCCGAAGGCGAGGTGCTTGGGATTGTTGGCGAGTCAGGTTGCGGCAAGACGACGGTCGGCCGCTCCATCGTCCGGCTGGTTCAGCCCAATAGCGGAACCATCAATTTCAAGGGCACCGATGTGCTGGCTGCCCGCGGTTCGGCCTTGCGCCAATTGCGCCTGAATATCCGGATGGTGTTTCAAGACCCTTATGCCTCGCTCAACCCGCGGCGTTCGATCGGCGATTCGGTCGCGGAGGCGGGCGACATCAACGGTGTCTTTAAGAGCCGAGCCGAACGAACGGCGCTAGATTGCCTCGACCCTGACCGCGGTCGGTCTCGATCCATCATTCGCGGCACGCTATCCGCACGAGCTCAGCGGCGGACAGCGCCAGCGCGCCGGCATCGCGCGAGCCATTCTCCCGACGCCGGCCGTGATTATCGCCGACGAGCCGGTCTCGGCGCTCGACGTTTCCGTGCAGGCCCAGGTGCTCAATCTCATGATGGACCTGCAGGAGCAGTTGAAACTGTCGATGCTCTTTATTTCGCACGATCTCGGCGTGATCGGGCAGATCAGCGACCGCGTGGCCGTGATGTATATGGGGCGGGTTGTCGAACTGGCCGACACGCGGACGATTTTGGAGCGGCCGCTTCACCCCTATACGCAGGCGCTGATGTTGGCCGTTCCTCGACCTGATCCAACGAAACGGATTGCCGGTGCCATTGAAACAGGCGAACCGCCGAGCCAATTCAATCGTCCGATTGGCTGCGCTTATGCGGCGCGCTGTCCGATGGCGAACGACCGTTGCCTTGCCGAAATACCGCTGCTGCGTCCTGTTGAACAGGACGATAGAATGGTGGCCTGTCACAACGTTTAGTCAAAATCATTCGCACGAATTGCGACACGTGAGCCGCCCGCGACCGAAACGCTGTGTAATTGTGATCCAGCGTGCACCAAAAATCTTATCCCGCTTAGCCTTGGACCTCGGTGATCAAAATTCCCTGTTCTTGCGCCAAAATTCCCTGTTCTTTGAAAATAATTCCCTGTTCTTTTGCTTAGGGAATTTTGCTGTAACTCTCTGAAAACGCTCATCTGCTAGCGCTCAAAATTGGTCTGGAGGGGCGGAATCGGCAAAATTCCCTGTTAATTTCCCTATTAGCAGGGAATTTGGCAATGGAGACGGGTTCGACTGCGACTGCGTCCGCCACCATTTTCGCGCATTTTAAGCGTCGATTAATTTTCCCGCGGACTGAGCGCGTCACGCAGGCCGTCGCCGACCAGGTTGAAGGAAAGCACCGTCAAGAAAATCGCCAAGCCCCGGCCAAACCGCCATCCACGGCGCGTTGATGAGGAAGCGTTGCGCCGAGTTGAGCATGCTGCCCCAGGACGGCTCCGGCGGCTGCTGGCCGAGGCCGAGGAACGACAGCGAGGCTTCGGCGATGATCGCGGCGGCGATCGATAGCGTCGCCTGCACCAACAACGCCGGCAGAATATTCGGCAGGATGTGCACCAGCGCAATTCGCCAGCGCGGATTGCCGACGGCGCGCGCGGCCTCGACATATTCTTCGACCTTGACCGCCATCACCTGTCCGCGCGTCAGCCGCACGAAAATCGGCGTGGTGGTGACGCCGATCGCGATCATGGCGTTGCCGAGGCTGGGGCCGAGAAACGCAGCCAAGGCGATGGCCAGGATGAGGAACGGGCAGGCGAGCATCGCGTCGGTCAGTCGCCCGATCAGGGCATCGAAGAAACCACCGAGCATACCGGCGGTAAGTCCGAGCGGCACGCCGATCGACAAAGCGATCGCGACCGAAATGACGCCGGCCATCAGCGAGGCGCGTGCGCCGAAAAAGACGCGCACCAGCGTATCGCGGCCGAGATCGTCGGTGCCGAACCAGTGCAAGGCCGAGGGTGGTTTGCGCACCGCCGTCCAGCTTTGCGCGATCGGGTCGTAGGGTGTCAGCAGCGGTGCAAATATCGCGACCGCCACAAACAACACAATAATGATGAGGCCGAAGACGGCGCCCTTGCGGCGCAACAGCCGGCGCAGCGCGCGGCGCAACGGCGTCTCGACCGTCTCGTTGGCCTTGATGAGATCAGCGGTGAAAGCGGTGTCGGCCATGCGCTTAGCCCCGCAGCCGTGGGTTGACCAGGATGTAGGCGATGTCGGCAAGCAGATTGAGCGAGATATAGATCGTTGCGGTCACCAGTACGACGCCTTGCACGACGGCGTAATCGCGATTGAACACGGCATCGACGATCAGCTTGCCGAAGCCCGGAATGGTGAAAATCTGTTCGGTCAGCACCGCGCCCGACAACAAGGTTCCGAGTTCGAGCGCGCCCAGGGTAATGACCGGCGTCAGTGCATTGCGCATGGCGTGTTTGATGATGACGGTGCGTTCGAGCAGGCCCTTGGCGCGGGCGGTGCGCACGTAGTCGCTTTCCAGCACCTGCAACATGGCGCTGCGGGTGTGCCGCATCAGGACGGCTGCGATCGAATTGCCGAGCACGAAGGCCGGCATGATGGTGGAGGCAAGACTCGCGCGCCAATCCTCGGCGAGCGACACATAGCCCGAGGCCGGCAGCCACCCGAGCTTCACTGAAAAGAAGAAGATCAGCATGATGCCGAGCCAGAAATTCGGCGTCGAAATGCCCCACAAGGCAAAGACATTGGCGGCGTAATCCCACACCGTGCCTTTCTTGACCGCCGACACCACGCCGGCGCCGACGCCGACGATCAGCGCGATCACCATCGCCATTGCCGCGAGCTGCGCGGTTACCGGCAGCTTCTGCGCGATGAGATCGAGCACCGGCACGTGGATGCGCATCGATTCGCCAAGGTCGCCGGAAAATACGCCCTTCACCCAATAGACGTATTGCACCGGGATCGGCTGATCGAGCCGATACTGGTGGCGGATCTGCGCGATCACCTCCGGGTCGCGTTCTTCCCCGGCCATGATCAAGGCCGGGTCGCCCGGCAGCAATTGCTGCAGCGAAAAGATGATCACCGACACGAAGAACACGGTCGGGATAAGCTGCAGCAGCCGTCGCGCAATGAAGTTCAGCATCGCGGCACTTCCTTGCTTGTCGGCTGCTGCATCTTAATTACTTCAAGCGCAGCCCGACCACGCGCACGATGCCGTCCGGCAACTGCGTGTAGCCTTGCAGTTTGGTGGTGTGGGCGATCAGAATTTTACGATGATAGAGATAGATGATCGGCTCATCGGCGAGGACAAGCTTGGTGATTTTCTTGTAGATCGCCTTGCGCGTCGCCAAATCCGACGGCACGCGGGATTCGTCGAGCAGCTTGTCGACTTCCGGATTGCAAGATCCTGCGTAGTTCAGCGGCGCATTGCATTTGTGGAAGCTATAGACGTTGCCGTCCGGATCGGTGCGCCCGCTCCAGGCCAGCAAATAGGCCTGGTAGTTGCCTTGTTCGGCCTGCTTGAGCGAGGTGGCGAACTCGGTGACGCGGATTTTCATGTTGATGCCGACCTCGGACGCCATCGCCTGGATCACCTCGGCGACGGCCTGCGTCTCGGCGCCTTTCGGCACCATGAAGTCGACGTCGAACGGCGCGGTGACGCCGGCCTCTTTCAACAGCGCCTTGGCCTTGGCGACGTCGCGCTTCGGCACCGGGAAGTCTTTTTGATAGTAGGGATTTTCCGGGCTGACCCATTGATTGGCGGGGACAAATTCCCCGTTGAACACTACCTGCGTCAGCGCCGTGCGGTCGATGGCGAGTTCCAGCGCCTGACGCACTTTGGCCGACTTGCCGAGCGGACCCTTGGCGGCGTCGCCTTTGCCGACATTGATGTCCATGCCCTGATAGCCGAGCTCGAGTGCGGCCGCGAGTTGGATGATTTTTGTCGGCGCGCACGTTCTTGATATCGGTCGCCAGCACGCGCTCGATCAAGTCGAGGCCGCCGGATTTCAGATTGGCGAGCCGCACGGTCGCGTCGACAATCGGCAGGAACACGACGCGGTCGATGTGGACGTTGTCCTTGTTCCAGTAGTCTTGGAATTTTTCGAAGACGATGCGGTCCTGCGGCACGCGCTCGACGAATTTATAGGGACCGGCGCAGACCGGATGCTGGCCGAACTTGTCGCCTTCTGCCTTGGCCGCCTTCGGCGACACCATCATGCCGGCGCGATCGGTCAGTGCTGCGATCAGAGGAGAATATGGCGACTTCAGCACGATATTGATCGTGAGCGGATCGACCACGTCGATATGATCGACCGTCGCCAATTCCGGCTTGCGGAACGAGCCGACCATGGTGCGATGCCGGTCGAGCGAGAACTTGGCGGCTTCGGCGTTGAACGGTTCGCCGTCCTGAAACTTGACGCCCGGCCGCAGCTTGATCGTGACGGTCTTGCCGTCGGCGGACGTTGCGTGCGACAGCGCGAGCTGCGGCACGACGTTCAAGTCTTCTGTCGATGTCGAACAGCTTGTCGCAGAATGAGGCGAAGACAATTCGTCCAACATAAGTGCGGGCGAGCGAGGGATCGAGCACGTCCGGATCTTCGGCGAGCCCGATGCGCAGCGTCGTCTGGGCTGCCGCCACGCCGCAGGTCAAGGCGAGAAGTGCGGCTGCTGCCGCAAGGCGCAAGGTCTTCATGATGGTTCCCCTTCGTGTACGCTACCCGCCACTGGCGGCGGGCATGCCAGCCGATCCTTCAGCCGTAATTGTATCAACACCGCCGGAGCGCTGGCCATCGGTCTTTTCGGGTAAATTTAGCCATCAGCAGTTCGAGCCGGCGAGAGGGCTTGCCGCCCTCTGCCACGGCGGGCATCGCGGGCAATTCTCGCCAAAGATGGCAAGCGGTGGCGTGGCCGCCGTTATCGTCAATGAGCAGCGGCTGCTCGACCCGGCAACGCTCCACGGCGTAGGCGCAACGCGGATGCAGATGGCAGCCGGCTGGGCGGCGAAAGCGGGCTCGGGACGTCGCCTTGCAGAATCTGCCGCTGCCGGCGGCGTACGCGGATGCGGAACCGGGATCGCCGAAAACAGGGCGCGCGTGTAGGGATGGCGCGGATTGGCGAATAATTCGTCGGCCGCCGCCATCTCGACGATGCGGCCGAGATACATCACCGCGACCCGGGTCGCGATGTGTTTGACCACCGAAAGATCGTGCGAAATGAATACATAAGTCAGCCCCAGCCGTCGCTGCAGATCGCTCAGCAAATTGAGGATTTGCGAGCGGATCGACACGTCGAGCGCCGAAACCGGCTCGTCGCATACGATCAGCTTCGGCTCCACCGCCAGCGCGCGTGCGATCGCGATGCGCTGACGCTGGCCGCCGGAGAATTCGTGCGGATAGCGCTGGGCGAAACGTCCGTCGAGCCCGACCAGCTTGAGTAGTTCGATGACGCGGTCATGGCGGCGGCTGGCTGGAACAATGTCGTGCAGGGCGAGCGGTTCGGCGAGAAGTTGTTCCACCGTCATGCGCGGATTGAGCGATGCGTAAGGGTCTTGAAACACGATTTGGACTTCGCGCCGGAAAGCCCGCAGTTGCTTTTCACTGAGATTGACAATGTCGCGGCCCTCGAAACGAATTTGACCGGCGGTCGGCTCGATCAGCCGCACGATCAAGCGTCCGACCGTGGACTTGCCGCAACCCGATTCCCCGACGAGCGCCAGCGTGTGGCCGGTCTCCAGCGTGAGGTCGATGCCATCGACCGCTTTCACGGTCGCGGTTGGCGATCCGAATATCGAACGGCGCGCCACGAAGGTGCGCATCAGCCCGTCGATCTGGAGCAACGGTGCGCTCACGACGGCACCGAATTCAAGCGGCGCCTTGACGCAGCGCGACCAATGGCCGGTGCCGACATCGACGATCGGCGGCGGCGCGCTGAGGCAAATCTCGCTGGCGAACGGGCAGCGCGGCGCGAAGCGGCAGCCTGGCGGCAGCACCGTCATGTTGGGTAATGCGCCTTCGATGGTGGCGAGTTGGTCGACGCGATGGTCAAGCCGCGGAATCGAGGCCAGCAGACCGATCGTGTAGGGATGCTGCGGCATCTCGAATAGCGCATCGACCGGCGCGCGCTCAACGATTTCGCCGGCATACATCACGGCGACCTCGTCGCATATTTCCGCGACCACGCCGAGATCGTGTGAGATCAGGATGATGGCAGCGTCGGTCTGCCGCTTGAGCGTGCGCATCAGTTCGAGAACTTGCGCCTGAATCGTCACATCGAGCGCCGTGGTCGGCTCGTCGGCAATCAAAAGCTGCGGGTCGCAGGCCAGCGCCATCGCGATCATCGCGCGCTGGCGCATGCCGCCGGACAGTTTGTGCGGATAATCATCGACCCGTTGCTCGGGCGAGGGGATGCTGACATCGCGCAGCAACTCGATGGCGCGCTGGCGCGCCGCGACGCGGGTCAAGCCGCGATGCCGAACCAGCACTTCGATAATCTGCTCGCCGATCGTATAGGCAGGATTGAGCGAGGTCATCGGCTCCTGGAAGATCATGGTGAGGCGATCGCCGCGCAAATCGCGCAACTCGCGGTCGGGCAGCGTCAGCAGATCGATGCCGTTGAAGCGAACGGTGCCGGAGACTTGCGCCGAATCCTTCGGCAGCAGGCCCATAATGGCGAGCGAGGTGACGCTCTTGCCGCAACCGGATTCGCCGACGATGCCGAGCGTTGCGCCACGCGCGAGATCGAATTTGACGGTGTCGACGGCGTGCGTTACTCGCCCGCGGTCGCCGTGGAACGTGACCTTCAGGTCGGCGATTTCGACAAGCGTGGCCGCGGTCATTGGTCCCCCGCGGCGGCGAGCGTGCGCGCAATTTCCTGCTCGATCAAGCTGCGGTCGGTGATGCCCACGGGATCGCGGCGGCTTAGGCAAACAGCGCCGGAACGACATCCAGCGTTCCCGGCTTATGCGTTCGAGCCGCTCCAGCTCGGCCAGCGGTTCGGCGTGATCGTCAACGCGCAGGTCGAGATCGGACCAGTCTTCCTCGCCATAAATCAACAATGCGGCCGACTGCTTGCCGCGCTTGTCGCCGCCGGCGGCTTCGCCCGCCCGCATCGCTGCGATCAGCCGGCGAGGAAACGGCAATGCCGCATTGGCGAGATAGGCTGCCGCGGTGTCGTCGAGCACGCGCGGCCCCGCAAGCATGTTGCCGGCGATGGAAAACCCGTCGCCATGGATATGTCCGCTCCACGCAATGCAGGCCGCCCCAGTATGGGCGGCGACGCGGCCGCTTGCGTCGATGATATGGAGCTGACGATGATCGCGCCCGGCATCGGCGGCGACCAGCGCCTTAACGACCGCGTCAGCGGCCATGCCTTTTCGCAACATGGCTATGCCATCGGTGCCGTAGAACGGATTGATCAGGGCCTGCGTCGCCACCGCGCCAATCTTGGCGGCAATGAATGGCACGCGCGCGCCGACCGCGAAAAACTTTGTCGCGACCGCGATGCCGAGCCTGCCGGTGGACTTGTCTTGGGCGATGATGGACCAAGTCATGGGATATATTCATAACCCATTGTCGCCGGGCAGCGTAATCCTGCACACTGCGCAGAACGGCGGCATTCGATGATCGAATTTTGCGCAGATATCCCGCTAAGTCGCAATATGGCACTTAACGGCCTGCCGGACCGACGCTGTCCGTGGTTAGATAATTTGAGACGGATGGCGGTGTAATTTACAGGAGATCGTTTGTACCGAAAGCCTAATCCGGCAATGATTTCGGCTTTTGCGATTTGAATTCCTTGTTCTTGCTTCAAGAATCCCTGTTCCGCTGGAATAATTCCCTGTTCTTTTCCCTGCCCGCAGGGAATTTTGCAGTGGAGACTGGTTCGACTGCATCCGCCACCACGCAGTCACGCGTAAGCAGAGAATTACTCAGGGGCCGCCAATGCGGAGACTCGGTTCGCGTGGGGAATTTCCGGCGCAGGAAGACCGAGAATGCGGAACTGGCGTGACCATTCAGCAGGGGGTTCGCAGAGGCGGGTCAGTTCCATGCCGTAGGGGAGGCGGCCTTCGATGGCGGCTTTAACCGGCATATTGTAAGGAAGCAGGATTTCGCGGCGCCGGGTCGTCGATGTCTTGCACCAATTCGAAAACGACCGGGCGAATGCGCAGACACGGGAGAGCATCATGACAAATGAAGTGCTGGTATCGGTATCCGACCACATTGCCGAAATCGTGCTCAATCGGCCGCAAAAGCACAACGCCATTACGCGCGCGATGGCCGCCCGCCTGCGTGAAATCTGCGCCGACGTCGATCGTGACGACGACGTACGTGTCGTCTTGATCAAGGGCGCTGGCGAGCGCGCGTTCTCTTCGGGCAGCGACCTTAACTCACTCGCGGAATACCCAAGCGCCTGGGCGTTTCGCAATCGCGTGGTCTACGAAAATGTCGTGCGTAATATCAGGAAACCGGTCATCGCCGCGCTCAAGGGCTGGGTTCTCGGTGGTGGCGGGGAAATGGCGCTCGCCGCCGATATCCGCGTCGCCGGGCGTAGCGTGAAGATGGGCTTCCCCGAAGTGACGCGCGGTTGGGTCGGCGGCGGCGGTGCCTCGCAGATGCTGCCGCGTCTTGTCGGCTACGGTCAGGCAATGCGGCTCTTGCTGACCGGTGAGCCGATCGGCGCGGACGAGGCGTTTCGGCTCGGCCTCGTCGAGTATCTTGTCGACGACGCCGAAGTCGAAACGACCGCAAGGTCCTTGTGTCAGAAGATCGCCGCCTTCAGTCCCGTCGCGCTGCAGTCTGTCAAAGCCTCGGTGCGGATGGCCTTGTCGTCGAGTCTCGAAGCGGGGCTGCGCTACGAGAACGAGATGAACACGCTCTGCTTCTCCGCCGGCGACCACATGGAAGGAATCAAGGCGTTCAACGAGGGCCGTCCCGCCGAGTTCAAGCGATAAGCCGGTATTGACGCGCTGCGTCGACTATTCGGCGGCTGAGAGCGCGGTGCTCGCGGTTGCTTCGACTTCGGGTGACAAATAAACGCCTTGCCGCATGAGTTGGCGCTGGATTTCCCGCGGTTCAAGATCGCGCGGCCTTTTTCCGACGTTGGCCGCGAGCGCCGCCGCGGCACCGGCGGCCTGGCCGGTCAGCCAGCATTGCGGAATTTCGCGCAGGAACGTGTGCGAGTTGGCGTCCGACGATATATGCCGGCCTGCGACCAGAACCCCATCGATCGCTTTCGGAACGAGTGCGCCGTATGGCACCGATACGTTCTGAAATTTTGGCGAGAGCGAGGGCGAAACGCCGATTTCGTCATCCCACACGCGACCGGCGCTCCAGTCCGCGCGCGTTACTCTGCGCTCGCCGATAACGCGCCGGCTGTGGCGGACGCCGATCTGCGGCGCGCCCAGCATGAGAAATGCGTTTTCAAAGCCCGGCGCCTTCTTGCGGTAGACATTGAGATGGCCGACGGTTAGTTCGCGTGACTTGATCTCGACCGCCGTCAGGTCGTCGACGTTCACGGCGCTGTAGCCGGCAAGCCGCGGCCCCATGAACAATGCGACGTCGTTGCGCCACGACGTGAACGGTTTTTCGAAAAAGCCCAGCGCCTTCCGACCTTGCGCCATGAATTCGGAAAACCCGTCCGGATCGGCGGCGCGGAAATCAAGCCAACGCTCCATGTCGACGCCGCCGAGAAGGAAAGCCGTGTTCATGCAGTGATGAATGTCTTCGTTGTCGATGTCGCTTTCGAGCGGCAAATTTGTGCGGGCGATGAGGTCCGCATCGCCGGTCGTATCGACGACGACTTTCGCCAGGATCGCCTGACGGCCTTCTTTGCTCTCGAAGATCGCGCCCCGCAGCGCTCCGTCTTCGACGATCGGCTGCACCGCCCAGGAATGCAGCACAAGCTGGACCTTCTGCTCGATCACCATTTGCAGGGAGAGCGTCTTCAGCGCCTCGGGATCGAGCGTCGGCGACCAAGTAACGATACCATGATAGGCCGCCGTCCGCTGCGCCCAGTAGGCGGCGGTCGCCGCGTCTTTCGATCCCCAGGCTTGGCGCGGCGGACCCATCACCGCGTCTTTGGGCAGGCGCTCGAATAACTCCTGCGCCAGACCCTTGATGACCGGCTTGCCGTTCCAGTCGGTCATGCGGTCGATCCAGATCACCAGACCGCCGGTCGAAAGACCGCCGAGATGATTGTAACGCTCGATCAGCATGACACGCGCGCCGAGGCGAGCGGCCGAAATCGCGGCCGCAGTGCCGGCCGGCCCGCCGCCGGTCACCAGCACATCGGTTTCGGCAAAGACAGGAATCTCCCGCGCCGCTTCCTTGTAGGTCAGGGCTGGCCGCGCGCGGCGTTGCGCCTTGCCGGAGCCGAAGATCTCAAGCCCCTGTTCCCGATTGACGATATTGTCCATGTTCGGCTCCGCAAATTGGCCTCACGCGCGCCTTGCGCCCCATGTCGTGCGCCCGGCGGCTTTAACTCTGCACGATGACTCCTCGATCCATGCCGTTCAATCCCCGTTTCATCGTCGCGTCATGCGCTGCAGCAATGCCTTCCAGTTGCGGGCAGGGATAGCGCCATTATAGTCTGAATTTCCAATCCGGCAGCGGGGGAAATCGCTTGGACCTTCTCAGTGGCGTCCGTATTCTGAGCTTCAACCACTTTCTGATGGGGCCGTTCGGCATCCAGCATCTCGCCGACCTCGGCGCCGACGTCATCGTGATGGAGCCGATCGAAGGTGGTTACCAGCGCAAGTGGGGCGGCGGCAATAATCGGCAGGTCGACGGGCAGACCGTGCTGCAGCTTGCGGCGAACCGCAACAAGCGCAGCCTCGCCGTCGATTTGAAATCGCCGAAGGGCATTGAAATCGCGCGCAAGCTCATCGCCACCGCCGATGTCGTCAGCGAGAATTACCGGCCGGCGGTGATGAAGAAGCTCGGGCTCGATTACGACTCCGTGCGCGCTATTAATCCGGGTATCATCTATGCGTCGGCCTCAGGATACGGCCCGACCGGGCCCTACATCGATCGGCCGGGCCAGGATCTTCTGATCCAGGCGCTTGCGGGTCTTATGGCAATCACCGGCAAGGAGCCCGATGGCGCGCGCGCCGTCGGCGTGTCCGCCGTCGACCACCACGGCGCAGCGCTGTTTGCGCTCGGTATTCTCGCGGCTTTGGTGCGCCGCGGCCGCACCGGGCAAGGGTGCCGCGTCGACGTGAGCCTCCTCTCTTCGGCGATCGATCTCCAGCTTGAATCTTTCACGACCTACCTCAACGGCGGCAAGCCGCCGTCATCCGTACGCCAGCCGCCGCATCTTGCCGGCTGGTATTACAACGCGCCTTACGGCGTCTATCGCACTGCTGACGGCCACATGGCGCTTTCGATTGCGCCGCTGGAGACGGTGGGCAAGATTATGGATATTCCGGCGCTTCTCGAGATCGCCGAGAGCGAAATCTATGGTCGCCGCGTTGAGATCGCCGACCTGATCGCTGCGCGCTTTCTCCAGCATCCGAATGCCCATTGGGTCGAAGTATTCACCAAACATGCGATCTGGCATGCACCAGTCAATGACTATGCCGATGTCGTCGACGACCCGCAGGTGCGCCACATTAAGAGCTTTATGACTGTGCCCGGAGCGGGCGGTTCGCCCGTCACGCTGGTCAGCCACCCGGTGACCTATGACGGCGCAGTACCGGAGGTGCGCTTTCCGCCGCAGGCGTTGGGCGCGCAGACGCGTGAGGTTCTTCGCGAGATTGGTTACAAGGATGCCGAGATCGACCAACTCGCCGCTGCCGGCGTTGTTGGAATTGCGCGACCTGCGGATGCCGCGAAAGCCACTGCTCGCAGTTGAGGATGGGATCAATGACTACGCAAGACCCGGCCGCCGACAAAGGAAGGACCATGCTTCCGTCCATGCACGCCGAGATCGGCGACAAAGTGCAATTTGCCAAGACGGTCGGCGAGACCGACGTCTATCTTTTCGCCGGGATCACCGGCGATTTCGCCGGCAATCACGTCAACGAAGAATACATGCGCAAGTCGACTTACGGCCATCGCATCGCGCACGGCGCGCTGCTCGTCGGCTACATGTCGACCACATCGACGATGATGCTCGAGCGCAGCCGCGCCAAGGGCATCGACTCGACGCCCGTGTCGCTCGGCTACGACCGCATCCGCTTCCTTGGGCCGGTATTCATCGGCGACACGATCGAAGTGATCTACACGATTTCGGAGATCGACGAGCCGCGCCGCCGCACCCGCGCTAAGATCGAGGTGAGAAATCAGCGCGATGAACTTGTCGCCGTCGCTGAGCATCTCATGAAATGGCTCAAGCGGGAGGGCGCCTAATTGTGCAAGTCGAAAGCATTGAGACGGGTTCGACCACGATTGCGTCCGCCATTACGCAATCCACTCAGTGTATTGGACTGGCAGAACGATGATTATGGAACAATCGGGAGCGGCCATTCGTCGCACAACGCTTGTCTTCAAGCCAAGTGGGGTCCCGGTCAGATGATAAAAATCGGATCAGATTGCTGTCGCGTTGACGCGTAACCCAACCAGCCGGTCGAGCGTGGCGAGGTCTTTTTGCAGCGCGGCGGACGGTGCACGGTGCGCCATAGCGCCACGCTCGAGGACGATCGCCTCGGTCGTCATTTCCAGCGCGATTTCGGTGTGCTGCTCGACCAGAAGGATGGCGATCTTGCGGCCGGCCAGCATCAGCTTCATCGCCGCGGTCATTTCATCGACGATCACCGGCGCCAGGCCTTCAAATGGTTCGTCCAGCAGCAACAATGCCGGATTGGTCATCAGCGCACGGGCCGTCGCCAGCATCTGCTGCTCGCCGCCCGACAGGTGGTTGCCCATGTGGCGGCGGCGCTCGGCCAGCTTGGGAAAAAGTTGGAAAACGGCGTCGAGGTCCCAGACGCCCGGCTGGGCGGCGACGGTGAGATTTTCATCGACCGTGAGCGAGGGAAAGATTTCACGCTCCTGCGCCACCCAGGCGATACCGTTGCCGGCGCGTTTGTGCGGCGGTTGCCGGGAAATATCCTGGCCGCGCCACGAAATGCGCCCCGCCCGCAGTTGGGTATAGCCCATGATGGTGAGCAGCAGCGTCGACTTGCCGACGCCGTTGCGGCCAAGCACGGCCAGACTGCCGTTTTCCGGCAGTTCGAACGAGACGTCATGCAGCACGACCGCGTCGCCGTAGCCCGCGGTCACCTGCTGCAATGAGAGAAGCGGTTCAGCCAAGATATCTACCTACGTTGGTCAATCATGTTTGCGCTTGCCCAGATAAACCTCGCGCACGCCCGGGTCGGCGGCGATTTCGGCCGGCGAGCCTTGCGTGAAAATCGCCCCGCCGACCAGCACGATGATGTGGCTGGCGAAGCGGAACACCACATGCATGTCGTGCTCGATGAACAGCAAAGTCAGATCGTCGGACAGACTTGCCACCACCTCGAAGATATCGCCGCTTTCTTCCTGCGGCACGCCGGCGGCCGGTTCATCGAGCAACAGCACTCTCGGCTTGGCGGCGAGCGCCAGCGCGATCTCCAGCAACCGCTGGCGGCCATAGGGCAATTCGCGCGTCGGCTGATAGCAGAAATCGCCGAGCCTGAGCTTCGTCAGGATGTCGTAAGCTTCCTCGATTGCGTCGCGCTGGACCGCGATGTTCTGCCAGAACGCGCCGGCGATGCCCCGCCGCTCGGCCACCGCCAGCGTCACCGCTTCCAGCGCGTTGAGGCCGGCGAACAGTGTGTTGATCTGGAACGTGCGCGCCAAGCCCCGCCGCACCCGATCCTGTGGCGCCAGATCGGTGACGTCTTCGGACCCCAGATAGATCTTACCGGCATCGGGCGCCAGCATGCCGGTCATCAGGTTGATCAGCGTGGTCTTGCCGGCGCCGTTGGGCCCGATCAGCGCGTAGCGCGCGCCTACCGGCAGGCTCAATTCGATATCGCTGGCGACCACCAGCGATCCGAAGTTCTTGGCGAGACCGCGCGTGGAAAGCGCCGGCGCATTGTTGGCGGGCGGGCTCAACGCGGCCTCCAGCGTCCGGTGATTTTCGACAAGCCGCCGAGGATGCCATTGGGCAGGAAGACGACGACCAACACCAGCAGGATACCGATCCAGAAGTACCAGTATTGCGGCGCGATGCCGGAGAACTGATCGCGCGCGATCATGAAAATCGCGGCGCCGACCAGCCCGCCATAGAGCCGTCCGGCGCCGCCCAGCACCAGCATCACCAGCACGTCGGCGGAACGTTCGAAGCTCAATGCTTCCAGCGATACGGTCTGCGTGGTCTGCGCGATCAGCGCGCCGGCGACGCCGGCAATGGCCGCGGCGATGGTGTAGATCTTGCGGATATGAGCGCGGCTGTCGGCGCCGATCGCCGGCATGCGCAGCCAGTTCTCGCGAATGCCGCGCAGCGCCAATCCGAACGGCGAGTTGATCAGCCGCCGCGCGCACAGAAAAACCAGAAACAGCACGGCCAGCGAATAGGCGTAAGCCGTGTAGCCGTACAGATCGAACTTGAAAACGCCGAGCAGCGGCCAGATATCGATGCCTTGCAGCCCATCCGATCCGCCGGTCAGCCAACTCGCGCTATTGGCCGCTTCGTGCAGCAGCAACCCGAGGCCGAGCGTGATCATGATCAGCGTTAGATGGCGAAAACGCGCAATAATGAAACTGGTGGCATAGCCGACCGCGGCAGCCAGTGTGGTAGCCACGATGAGGCCGGATAACGGCTCACCCCAGACGAATTTGGAGAATATGCCGGCAGTATAGGCGCCGATGCCGAAGAAAGCGGCGTGGCCGAGCGAGACGATGCCGGCATAGCCGAGAATGAGATCGAGCGACAACGCGAACAGCGCGCCGATCGCGATCTGACTCGCCAGCGCCAGATAATTCGGAAACAGCGCGAATGGCAGAAGCGTCGCCAGCCAGAACGCGATCTCGAGCGGATGCCAGCGGCTGAGCGAACGCAGATAATGTTGCGGGGTCAATAAGGCAGGGACGTCGGTCATATGCTAGCGCCTCCCGAACAGTCCGGCCGGCCGCCACATCAGCACGATAACCATGACCAGATAGATCAAGAATGCGCCCAGTTCGGGCACGTAATATTTGCCGGCGATGTCGCTGGTGCCGATCAGGCAGGCGGCGGCGAGCGAGCCGGCGATCGATCCCAATCCGCCGACCGATACGATGATCAGCACATAGACGAGATAGGTGAAGGCGAAGTTCGGATCGAGGCCGACGATCTCGATGGCGAGCGCGCCGCCGAGACCGGCGAGTCCCGAGCCGAGCGCGAAAGTGATAGCGAAAGTGCGCTCGACGTCGATGCCGAGCCCGCTCGCCATGCGCTGATTGTCGACCGCCGCGCGCACCTGGGCGCCGAAACGCGTGTATTCGAGCGCGCCGACCAGCACCAGCGTTATCACGGCGCCGATGGCGACCAGGAATAGCCGGTAGACCGCAATGTTGAGACCGAGCACGTTGAACGAGCCACGCATATAAGCCGGCATGTCGACCGGCTGCTGGGTGGTGCCGAAGTAATAGGCGGCAACCGCCACCGAGATGAAGGCGAGTCCGATGGTCAGCAGCACCTGGTCGAGATCGCTGGCGCGATAGAGCCTGCGGTAGAGGATGCGCTCGAACACCGCACTGGTGGCCGCCGCCGCCAAGAACGCGACCGGCAGGGTTAAGAAAAACGGCCAGTGAAAGCGGTTCACCAATGTGACGGTGACATAGCCACCGAGCATGGCAAACGCACAGTGCGCCAAATTGACGAAATTCATCAGGCCGAGCGTCACCGACAGTCCGACCGACAGCAGGAACAACAACATTCCGTAAGCAATGCCGTCGAACAGGACGCCGAAGACGGGAGGCAGCATGGCGGGTCTTCCGTGCCTAAATTTCCGAGCCGTCGTAGCGACGCTCCGCTGGTGCGCCGAATTACCGCCGGCGCGGAAATAAGCGGCGAGCGCGACGACGCAATGTAAAACATGGGGCGGCCGCCTGCGGCCGCCCTATGCGATATCGGGCCCCGGCAATTACTTCTTCTTCATCGCTTCCTTGACCGGGTCCTTCACGTTCGGAATCTTGGCGATTTCGACATTGACCAGCTTGCCGCCGACCTTCTCGACCTCGCGCACATAGACGGTCTGGATGATATCGCGGGTCTCCGGATCGATCGAGATCGGGCCGCGCGGGCTCTCCCAGGCCATGCCCTTGGCGGCGTTGATCAGGCTCTCGCCATCGGTCTTGCCGCCGGTCTTTTTCAGTGCCGCGTAGATCAGGTGCATCCCGTCCCAGGCACTAACCGAAAAGAAGTCCGGATTGCGTTTGAATTCGGCGTTGTAGGCCTTCACGAACGCCTCATTCATTTTCGATTTGTGATTGTAATCGTAATGGCCGGACGTGATGATACCGATGGCGGCGTCGCCCATGCTCTTGAGCGCGTGCTCATCGGTAATTTCCAGCTGCCCCATGATCTTCGTCTTCTTGGGATCGATCCCGCGCTCGGCGAAAGCTTTACCCAGCGCCGCAGGTTGCGCGCCGCCGGGGATGAACACGAAGACGCCCTGCGGATTGAGATCTTTGGCTTTTTGAACATAAGCCGAGAAATCGGGATTGGCGACTGCCATGCGGACAGAGCCGACGATCTCGCCGCCGCCAGCCTTGAAGCCGGCCTGGAACGATTGTTCGGCGTCATGGCCCGGACCATAGTCGGAGACCATGGTGTAGACTTTCTTCACATTGAGTTTTTTGTTGCCCGCAACCCATTTGCCGAACGCGACCTCCAACTGCGGAATAGTAACCGAGGTGCGCGCCATATAGGGCGACTTGGTGGTGATGATGGAGGTTGCCGCATTCATCACCACCATGAATTTCTTAGCTTCCGACGACACGTCGCCGGCCGCCATCGCGTTGGGTGTCAGCACGAAGCCGGCTAGGATATCGACGTTGTCGCGGGTGACCAGTTCCTGCGCCAGCCGCTTGGCTACCGGCGGATTGATGCCGCCGACATCCTTGCGGATGATCTCGATCTTTTTGCCGGCGATGGTATCGCCGTTCTGTTTCATGAACAGTTTGATGGCGTCATCCTGCTGGGTCGCCGCATCGGCGAACTGGCCGGAATAGGGCAAGATCAGCCCGATCTTGATGGTGCTTTGGGCCTGACCGGTGACCGGCATAAGGCTCGCTACAAGCATAACGGCGCCGGCGAGCAATAAACGTCTCATGATAGGTATCCTCCCTCGGTATTATGATTACCGCCTAGGATGCCTGAGGTTTCCGACAAAGAAAAGCGATGCGCACGCAATGTTTGCGGCGCGTCAATTCGGCGGTCGCGACCCCAGATCGGGATTCTTCAGCCCAATGACAGGGTGGCCTGCTCGTATTTTCCACGACCCATCTTGCCCTCCGGGAAGATGCCGTGGGCGGCAACCCACTCGAACGATTCCTCATAGAATTCCTTGGTATAGGGCTCGAATACCAGCCGTTCGCCCGGACCCCAGCGCCGCGTGTCCATCAGCGGGTGGAAGCGGTCGGGGAATTCGTTCTTGTAGTAATGCGTAGATGGTCTTGGCCACCAGCCGATGTCGCTGTACGCCGCTGGCAGGTATCCACCGGCGAGAACGCGACGCCCTTCGCCGTCGAACAACACATCGTTTGCAGTTTGGTAACCCCATCACGCTCGATACAACTTGCGCACCGCGCGTAACGCATTGCTGCCGGTTTGCTCGAGAATGTTCTTGTATGCGGCGAGAACATAATTGTCGTCCGCCAAAGGACGATAGTTCCGCCATGGCGTACACATCATCGTGTCAAAGCCGAGCGGCACCGCCAGCGTCAAGAACGCGCATTCAAGCGATAGCTTTAGATCCGATCCATCGGCCGCTTTGGGCGGCAATTGCTGGCCGATATTGGTGAGCCCGCCCATGATGTGCAGGCCCTTGAGCTGCGGGTCGTCGTGCAGCGTGCGGATCGCGTCCAAGGTCGCCCGGTGCAAGCCATTGGTGTCGGCGACCACCGCGCTGACCGAAATATCGATATAGATGTCATTCAGCGCCATGCCGTAATCGTTCTGCAGGCGCAACGCGGCGCGCTTGGCGGTGGAGGCGATCTCGTCGGCCGACTTGTTCTGCTTGGCGATGCCGTCTTCCATGCGCTCGGACGCCATGACGATGACCTTGAACGGACCGTAGGTCTTGTAGAGATCCATGATGTCCCAGCGCTGTTCGGTGATCGAATTGACCAGCGCCGGCCCGCCACGGGCGCGGTCATAAGCCTTGAAGCAGACTTCCTGCACTTGCGCGCTCGGCGAATCGAAGCACAGCGAGGCCGGCACCGCTTCCTGGATCGCGCGCACGACCTTTGCGAGGAACTCGAAATCGGTCGAGCCGCGCGGCCCGATGGTGACGTCCAGCGTGCTGGCGCCGGCCTCGACCTGCTTGACCGCGAGCGCCTGCACGCCGGCCATGTCTTCATTGTCCAGCAGCAGCTTGGTGCTCTTGAAACCGGGATTGATGCGGTCGCCGATCATGGCGATACCGAAACCGGGCAAACTCGTCACAGCGCTCTCCGTGGTTTGAAGCCGATATTGTGCAGAAACGATTTCTGGAAATCGCCGCGCGTGCTGAGTTCGACATAGCGGCATTGCACGGCGAGTTCGCGCGCCCGCGTGCGAGTTTTGCGCGACGCGAGCAGCTGCCGCACGCCGACACCGGCCGCGTTGCCGACCTGGCTGAAGCGGTCGAGCGGCAGCGCGGGCAGCAGCCCGATGGCGATGGCGCTGGCGACGTCGATATAGGCGCCGAAGGCGCCGGCGATGACCACGCGCTCGATATCGGCTTCGGCAAGGCCGCGGTCGCGCAACAACAGCTCGATGCCGGTGCGGATGGCGGCCTTGGCGAGTTGTACCGCGCGCACGTCGTGCTGGGTGAAGGTGACGCCCGGCGCCAGCAGCGCGACGCGCTTGCCGTCTACCTCCGCGATGTCCGGATGCGCACCCGCGATACGGCCGCCATCGTCCAGAATGCCGGTCCGCCGCAGGGCCGCCATGGCGTCGATCACGCCCGAGCCGCACAGGCCGACCGGCTGGCGGCCGCCGATCGTGCCGATCTTGAGGCGGCCGTCTTCGACCGTGACACGCTCGATCGCGCCTTCCGCCGCCCGCATGCCGCAGGAAATGTGCCCGCCCTCGAGCGCGGGACCCGACGGGCAGGAGGCCGACAGGATGTCGCCGCGGTGGATCAGGGAAATCTCGGTATTGGTGCCAATATCCATGACCAGAGTGGTGGTGCCGCTTTGCCAAAGTTCTTGCGTAGCGACGAGGGCGGTCACGTGATCGCTGCCGACGTAGCCGCCGATATTGGGCGCCATATGAACATAGGCGCCGGGGCAGGCGGTGAGATCGAGGTCGCGCGCCTTGATGTCCATGGCGTCGCGCACCGCGGCGACAAAGGGCGCGCGGCCGAGTTGCCGCACCGGCAGGCCGAGCAGCAGGTGGTGCATGGCGGTATTGCCGCAAATCGCAACGTCGACGATGTCGGCCGTGCTGGCGCCGATGGACAGGCACAGGTCGTGCGCGAGCGCATTGATTGCGGTCGTCGCCGCTTGCCGCAGTTCCGCTGCCTGCGCCGGACCCTGGATCGCATGGTTCATGCGGCTGATGACGTCTGCGCCCCAAGCCACCTGCGGGTTCTCGATGCCGAGACTGACGAGGCGCGCGCCGCTGGTCAGATCGACCAGGAAACCGGCGACATTGGTGGTGCCGAGATCGACGGCGAGGCCGAGGATCGCCCGGCCGGGCGGCGCAAACGCGATCAACTCGCTGTCGCGGACCAGCGCGCGCAGCGCCCAACCGTTGCGCAAAACCGCGGGCAACTGCCGTGCCGCGGCCAGATCGATCGCGGCATCCGGCAGCGCCAGCGCGCGCATCACGCGGTCGAGGTCCGACAGATTATCGGTGAGCGTGGCCTTCGGAACGTTGATGTCGTCGCCGATCACGGCCGCATCGAGCGGCAGCATTTCAACGGCTTCGCCAACATCGAATTCAGCCCGCACCACCGGCGCCAGCGAGCGCGCGGCGATCTCGATGGTGCAATCGGATTTCGGCGCGATCTGGCAGGAGCGCACCCAGCGCGATTTTTTTTCTGCTGCCCGTGCTTTCTCGCCAGCATCGTGAATTTTGCCGTCGACAACATGTACTTGGCAGGTCCCGCAGGTGCCGCGGCCGCCGCAGGCGCCGATGATGCGCAGGCCGCTGCGGCGCGCGGCTTGGTAAATCGTTTCCCCGGTATGGCTGACGATGGCGCGATCCAATTGCGGGAAGTGAAGCTTGAACGCCTGCGCTCCGGGTTTTCTGGTGGTCATGGCGCGGCTCAAAGCATGGCCGGGGCGGCGATGCGGCCCGACATCGTGCACTTCGGCGCCGACGGGCAATCGTCGCAACGCGACCAGCGCACCGGGGGCAGATCGATGCCGATCCCCAGCATCATCGACAACGATTTGAGCGGATGCAGAACCTGGCCTGGCGTCACGCTGACCCCGATTTGATCCGCGCCGGCCAGCCGTTGCATGGCGGCCTGCGCTTCGAGCGGTAGGCCCGGATCGCCGGCGCGCAATTCGCCGGCCGCGGTCAAATGTTGCTTGCGTGCCGCGGTGACGATCAGATCCTCGACGCGGCGGGAAAGCGCGAACAGCAATTCATTGCCGAGCTTGTCGAGCGCCAGCGCCAGCGACATGCGCCGTTCCGCAAACAATGCCGTCGCCCGCCGTTCGAGCCCCGGCCCGAGCGTCAAGACGCCGACGGCCACCGCCGTCAGTTGCCCGCTTTCCGGCACCAGCCGGAGCGCATCGAGCGCCTCGCCGCCGGCTCGCACCACATGGCTCGGCGGTTCGTCCAATGGAACGATGCGATAGCAGTAGGCGGCGTCTAGCAGGCTCTCGTGCTCAACCAATTCGATGGCTTCGCGACGAAAGCGCCCGATCTGCTGAAACCGCCCGCTGGCGCAGGGGCTTATGGCGATTTCTCGAAGCAGACCGCTGCTGCGGACCGTCGGCATGAGGCTTGAGCCTTCTCCATCAACTCGCGTATTTGCGCGCCGCCGCGTACATGGCGCGCGCGTTCTCGACCGGCGTCTCGTCCGGAATGCCGAAAGCGGCGTCGAGAATGAGCTTGCCGCCTTTGTGGAAGACATTGTCCGCCAGGTGGCGCACCGCGGCGTCGACCTCCTCGGGCTTGCCGGTGGTCAACAGCGACGGCGAGATGTTGCCGCGCAATGCCACCACGTCGCCCAGCACCTCGAAGGCCTTGACCATGTCGGTGCGCTCGAACCAGTAGATGCACTTGCCCGGCGGGATGTCGCGGATAATCTCCAGCCGCTTGGTGCAATCGGCTTCCCACAGCGGCATCGGGATGATGCCGGCCTCGATGATGTTCATCATCAGCCTGCGAAACGTCGGCCACCAGAAGGTCTTGAACTGCTCCTGTGACATGAAGTTGTCCGGCCCCCAATGGATCGGGAAGAATACGACTGGGTGCCCGGAAGCCTTCGACCAGGCGATCGTTTGCCGGGTCAGGAAGGTGCAGGCCTTGTCCAGCAGTTGCAGCAGCTTGTCCTTCTTGCGGTAGAGGTCCTTCATGGTGCCGGTGGCGCCGCGGAAATAGTCGGCAATCAAGTCATAGGGCGCGACCGACGTGCTGATATGCGACGTGGGGTAGCCGAGCGCCGTCATCTTTTCGGTGAAGGCGGCATGCTGTTCGGCGAAACGGTCGACTTCCTCGGCGGCTTTCAAGACCCGCTCGAATGCCGCGCGCAGCTTCGGCCGGCCGAAACCGCGCACGCCGCCGACCAGACGGAAATAATGCAGGCCGGGCAGATCGGGGAATTCCTCGAAACCCTCGAACGCGCCGCAGACCCGCGGCAGATATTTGCGCAGATAGAAGCCGGTGGGGTCGTCGATGAATTCGTCGTATTCATCGGCCTTCATGTATTCGCGGTCGAGATACTGGTAGGGCTGGTCGTCGCGCACGCCGTGGCCTGGCCAGATCAACTGCTTGTAGTCGACCGCGTCGAGCGCAGGTCCCGCGGCCACGTTGAGCAGCAGCGGATTATGCACGTCGGGTTCGAACTCGCGCAGCGCCCGCTCGCCCAGTTCCTTCGCCTTGTCGTAGTCGTACATCAATTGCCGGTGGCTGATGCCGCCGAATTTCGCCAGGAAGAAGGTGGCGAACATCGCGGTCGGCATGCGGTCGGGCGTCTTCAGGTTGACGCAGTCCATGATGCGTTGCCAGCGCTTATCGTAGGCGGTCTTGGCCTCGGGTGTCTGTACGTATGTTTGCGGCGCGTTCATGCGGCGACCCCCATCCAGTTCTTGCACAGCGACACGGCGTCGATGGCGTTGGTGCCGAAGGCGTCCGCCCCGGTGTAGTTGCACACGGCTTCGTCGACCTGGCCGCCGCCGATCATGATCTTGAGCTTGTCGCGCATCCCGGCGTCTTGGATGGCCGCGATCGTCTCTTTCATCGAGTCGAAGGCGAGCGTGAGAAAGCCGGACAGGCCGACGACGTCCGGGCGGAATTCGTTGATGGCGTCGATGAAGTCCTTGACCGGCACGTCGATACCGATGTCCTTGACCTCGAAGCCGTTGATGTCGAGCATGAAGGTGACGATATTCTTGCCGATGTCGTGCAGGTCGCCGTGCACGGTGCCGATCAGCACCCGCGCGAGCTTTTTCGGCTCTTCGCCGGGCGCCTGCTTGATCAGCGGCTTGGCGATGGCGCCGATGTTTTCGAGCATCTCGCCGGCCAGCACCAGCTCGGGCAGGAAATACTCGCCCTTCTCGAAGCGCTTGCCGACGATATCCATGGCCTCGCGGCACAGCTCCAGCACCCGCAGCGGATTGGCGCCTTCCTCAAGCAGCATCTTCTTGGCGAGGGCAAAGGCGTCGTCCTCATTCATGTCGGAGAGCCATGCCACCAGATTTTTTTCTTGTTCGGTCTTCTCAGCCATCTCAACCTCCCGGATAAACCGTTCATCTCACGCAGCGCGCGTGCTTACGCCGCGGCGAATTCCCGATTGCTCGATTGCTTCAGCCAACATGTCGTCGTTGCGGTATCCCATCAGATGGACGCCGGCGACGCCTCCGATTTCGCTGATCGCCTTTATCGTCTCGACCAGAACCGCCTTGGCCTCGGCCTTTTGATCGGCCGCGCCGGCGACCCGCGCCAGAACGGATTCCGGAATGTGCACGCCGGGCACGTGCTGGGCCATGCGGCGCAGCGCCTTGGCGCTGCTCAGCGTGCCGACGCCGACGATGATGGCGCAGCGTTTGTGCAAGCCTCGCGCGCGCACCTCGGCCATGAAATCGGCCAGTATCGGCACGTCGAAGCAGAACTGGGTCTGGATGAACTGCGCACCGGCGTCTATCTTTCGTTCCAGATTGCCGATGCGGTCGCGGAAGGGCGGCACGAACGGATTGGCGGTCGCGCCGAGAAACAGGTTGGGCGCGACGTCGAGCTTGCGGCCGGAGGCGAAAGTGCC
Source organism: uncultured Pseudomonadota bacterium (assembly GCA_963720835.1). Lineage (GTDB taxonomy): Bacteria > Pseudomonadota > Alphaproteobacteria > Rhizobiales > Xanthobacteraceae > Pseudolabrys. The sequence goes on from CAVRHC010000029.1 coordinate 77,829, forward strand.
GCGGTCGCGCATGACTTGCGTCATGCGCAACAGCGAAATCGAATCGAGATCGAACACCGGCTTGGCGTAAGGGTGGTCGCCTTGGCTGACGTCGTCGCCGGTCAGGCAGAGAATGTTGCGCACCCCCAAGGCGGCCGCGCCCAGAATGTCGCCCTGCAGCGCGATGCGGTTGCGATCGCGGCAGGAAAACTGCGCCACCGGCGTCAGCCCATTCGCCACCAGGATGGCGGCGGCGGCCGCACTCGACATGTGGCAATTGGCGCCGGCGCCATCGGTGATGTTGGCGGCGTCGGCTAAATCGCGGAAGCGTGACGCCCGCGCGATCAGTTCGCCGGGATCGCTGGAATCGGGCGGGGAGATTTCGACGGTGACGACGAAACGTCCCGACTGGCATGCCTGCTCGAAGCCAAATGTCTCGCGCGCGGGCGGCGCGTTCGAGCGGATGACGGTCGGCGTCGCGTGCGTGCCGTCGATCACGCGCAGCCAGGACGAGCGGTTCCAAAGGCGGTGATCGATCGGCTCTAGAAATATCTTGTCGCGCGGCTCGCCGATCCGCTTTATGCCGTCGGTCGCCTCGATCCAGACGCAGCGCATCGCCGGATCGACCTCGCAGGAGCCGTCGGCGCGCACGCCGCCGCACGGCCCGTTGCGCATTTGCTTGGCGCAATTGGTCGGGCAGGCCATGCCGGTCGAGGACAGCACGCACTGGCCGCACATCTTGCAATCGACGAGGAATTGCTTGGTCGCACGTTCGAGCGGACGCAGCACCCGTTCCATGCGATGCGTGCCGAGCCATTGCAGGGGACGGCGCAGGTGCAGCGCAATCCGCGCACCGGTGTCATAGACCCGCTTGAGGCCCGACGCGTGGCGTACGCTCCAATGCCGCAACGCCTTCATGCCGTGGTGCCCGGGCGTCTCGTTGACATGTCAACAAGGATATGGCACTTGCCCAGGCGGTTATTTGATTTTGGTCAAGCTTGCTGTCATTCGAAAAACGGCGTGGGCCGCGCGGGCATGGCCCCACAGGCGCCCCTGAACTGAGCGAACCATGAGCCTGCGTTCAAAAGCGCGCCGCGCCGGCCCCGCCACTCCCGACGACACGCGCGTTTCCGCCCACGCGCTCAATCTCGACAAGTACGTCCCGGCCTATCTGACTTTTCTGGTCGGCAAGATTTCCAATTCGGCGTCGGCGACCTATCGCCCGCGCTTCGGCATCGGCATCACCGACTGGCGCATTATGGCGCTGCTGGCGACCGAGCCGTGGATTTCCGCCGGCCGCATCTGCGATGTCATCGGCCTGGACAAGGCGGCGGTCAGCCGCAGCGTGCGCGGCATGCAAGCCGCCGGGATCGTCGACTTGCAGCGCGGCGATGACCCGCGGCAGGCGATCGCGCTCACCCGCAAAGGCCTCGCGCTGCACGACCGCATCGTTAAGCTATCGCTGGCGCGCGAACGGCAGCTGCTCAAGGGCTTTTCCGTGGCCGAGCGCAAGCAGTTGATCAACTTCCTGTCGCGTATGCATGCCCAGGTCGTCGACGCCTCCACGAAGGGTTAGCGGCGGGTTATTTCATCGGAAACGCCGGTACCCTGAATTTTTGGGGACGCCGCAAAATATCGTCCGGGGCAAGGTGCATCCGCGCCGAATTCCGCGGTCGTATGTTCGCTTGTCAGAGCTTCGCCGGAATCACCGGCACTAGCAGATAGGACTCATGCTCGCCGCCGGCATGGATCACGTGCCGCCCCTTGTTCACGCTGGCCTCATGGCGGAAATAGACCGGGACCTTGTCCTTCGGATATCGGTTGATGTCGGTGCCTTGCACTGTCAGACGCAGCGTCTCGCCGGCCGCAAAGCGAGTGCCCGACGGCCAGATTTCAATGTCGAGCGGAACGATTTCGCCTGGGGCGATCTTCTGCACCCGGGTGTGGGTGTGGACCGGCTGCCATTCCGTCGATTGTTGCGGATCGAGTTCGCGCTGCGACGCGCGCAGCCATCCGAGTGCGACCGGGCCGTCATCGAACTGCGCGTAATAGGCAAATGGCACGAGCTCACCTTTGACGTCAAACTTATGCAAGCCGACGAAGACATCCATGTCGTCGCCCTCGGTGCAGGACATGAAGACGCGCAGTTTCATATAGCCGGTCAATTCGGTGTCGCGATCGAAGGTGATCGCGAACGCTGCGCACTCGGCCTCCGCCATTTCCGGAACCACAGCGTTATAAGAGTTCGAAGCCGCCTGGGCGACTGGCGCTGGCGCAAGTAGGCCATTCGCCGCGTCCAGATAAAGCTTGGTATATTGCGTGCGCGCGATCGGCCATTCGTTTTCCGCGCGAAGGCTGGCGACGCCGTTCTTCTCGCGTACCTCGACCAGCACCTTCGACCAGTTCTTCACTTCGTTGTCGATGCCCTTCAATACGTGATCGAAGTAGTCGCGTAGGCGACGCATATTCTCCGGCACGTAGTAATGCGCCCATTTCTTTTGGCCGTGCGCCAGCAGATATTTTTCCTGGGAGGCGATGCGCTTGAAGCCCTCGAAGGTGCCACGCGTATGCAGGCCCTGATCGGTCCAGCTTGCCACCACAAAAGCGGGCGTCTTGATTTTCGAAAAATCCACGGCCTTCGAGCGCCAGAAATCGTCATAGAGCGGGTGTTCTTTGGTCTCCGCCTCTAGATCTTCGATCGGGCCCCTGGCTGCTCCCCAACGGTTCCAGAGCGTCGGCCAGAAATGCGTATCGGGAATCCCACCATGGGTCGCTACTTCCCGGTAAGTATCGGTCCAACCCTCCCAAGGATTGATGGCGGCGAGGTGCGGTGGATTAAGCTCGGCGACCCGCCACTGCAATTGCGCCAGGTAGGATACGCCCGACAGCCCAACTTTGCCGCTGCTCCAGGGCTGCACGCCAGCCCATTCGACCGCATCATAAAAATCCTGTGCCTCCTCGGGGGCCAGATAATGTGCTGTGCCTTCCGAATACCAGGTGCCACGCACGTCGATCACGACGACCGCATATCCGCTTGGAATCCAGAACACCGGGTCGGGCGCCTCGAACGCGGTGTATTCCGACGTTTCGCCTTCCTTCACACCGGCATTGAGAAATCGCCGGGGATCGAACGGCACGTGTTTGCCGTATGGCGTCCATGCGATGATCGGCGGGACCGGGCGCTCGTCGGCGGGCCGGAAAATGTCGGCGTAAAGTTTTACGCCGTCGCGCATTGGAATAGCGACGTCGCGCTCAATGATCATCGCATGCTCGTTCTCAAGAATGCGTCGGTAGACAGGCGGTTTACCACCGCGCTCCTCAGGCGCGTTGCGCGGTCCCCGATAGCGATATTGATAGGTTCCTGTCGGCATCTCGTTCGTATTCTTCCGCTCTTGGTCGATTGCGTTTCTTTGACGATGTCTGCTTTAGATCCACCTTAATCTTAGTTGCTGCCTTTCTGGCTGTGACCTGACGGATCTTTTGAATCGGATCGCGGCGCGATTTTTCTAGTTGATGTTACCTATGTTGGTACCGAAAAACTCGTCCAGTGATGATTTCCGATTTGACGGCAAGAATTCCCTGTTTCTATGCGAAAGTTTCCTGTTCTGATGCGCAGGAAATTCCGCTGTAAGTCGCTGAATCTTCTCGCATCTTCGCTCTAAAAAATTGCTCGAAGTTAGTGGATTTGATGAAATTCCGTGTTGATTTCCGTGTTACCGGGGAGCTTGGATGCAGAGAGAGGTTCGACCTAGGCTGCAGCCGCCACCACGCCGTCCCATTCGCAAAATGATGCGTCATGGAGCGAGAGCGCTTCCTGTTCAGATTGACTTAATTCGTTGACCTAAAGACGCAATTGGCAACTTTGGCAAAGGGAGCAAATAGCCATTCCCGGCAATCAAAAATTTTGACCGAATGAGCGCAATCTACTATAGAGTGCTCATAGGATAAGTTTGCACGAAATTGCAAATGGAGGAATCGACACCGCCATAGGGAGAGATCGGCTGATTGCCGGCGCCGAAGGAGCAACCGCCCCGGAAACTCTCAGGCAAAAGAACCTTGGTGGTTTTAATTCTGGAAAGTGGTGTCGCGATTGAGACACCCGCCGACGGGATAACGTTCTCAGGCAAAGATACAGAAGGGGCACCGAACATTCAGCCAGGGCTGATGAGGTGCACCCTATGTCGAAACGACTTCTCCGACACAAGCATATCGGCTTTTGGCTCAGGCGAATGCGGCGTCGTCGTCCGCCGGGCGCGCTCGCCTTCCGGAGCGACAGCCGATGAACACTGCCAGTGAACAGTTGCGGCGTACGCCGCTCTTTGCGTTGCACAGCGAGGCGGGCGCGCGTATGGGCCCGTTCGCCGGCTACGACATGCCGATCCAGTATCCGCCCGGCGTGCTCAAGGAGCATCTGCACACGCGCAGTGCCGCCGGGCTTTTCGATGTTTCGCATATGGGCCAGATCGCGCTGCGGCCGCGCGACGGCAATCTCGCAACGGCCGCGGCCGCGCTTGAACGGCTTGTGCCGATCGATGTCGTCGGCCTGGCAGCGGGGCGTCAGCGCTATGCGGTGTTCACGAACGAGCAGGGCGGCATCATCGACGATCTGATGATCGGCAACCGCGGCGATCATTTTCTGCTGATCGTCAATGCAGGCCGCAAGGCCGCCGATGAACAGCATCTTCGAAAGCATTTGACGCAAGCCTGCGAGATCGAGGCGCTGCCCGATCGCGCGCTGATCGCCCTGCAAGGCCCGGCGAGTGAAAGCGTACTATCGCGGTTGTCAGGTGAAGTACGCGACATGCGCTTCATGGATATTCGCGCCTGCCAGCTTGACGGAAGCGACTGCGTTGTCAGCCGGTCGGGCTACACCGGCGAGGACGGCTACGAGATCGGTCTGCCGGCCGCCAACGCGGAACGGCTTGCACGCCGGCTCATGGCCGAGCCGGAAGTCGCGTTGGTAGGGCTCGGCGCGCGCGATAGTCTGCGGCTTGAGGCCGGGCTTCCGCTCTATGGCGCCGACCTCGATGAATCGACGACACCGGTCGAAGCCGGTCTTGCCTGGGCGATCCCCAAGGTTCGCCGCGCGGGAGGCGCGCGGGCCGGCAACTTCATCGGCGCGGATGCCGTGCTCGCGGGCTTTGCCAAGGGAACGACGCGGTCGTTCGTCGGACTGCGGCCGAGCGATCGCACCGTGGTGCGCGGCGGCACCAAGTTGTTCGCCGACGCGACCGCCACGCAGCCGATCGGCACGGTAACATCCGGCGGTTTCGGGCCGTCCGTGCCGGGCCCGATCGCGATGGGCTATGTCGCCCCCGCTTTTGCATCCAAGGCGACGCAACTGTTCGCCGAAGTCCGCGGCAATCGTGTCGCGGTCACCGTCACACCGCTGCCCTTCGTGCCGCACCGCTATAAACGCTGATGAACCTGGGGATTTGCCGACCATGCTGAAATTCACCGCAGACCATGAATGGCTCCGTATCGACGGCGACGTCGCAACCGTGGGCATCACGTCTTACGCGCAAGAGCAGCTTGGCGACATCGTATTTGTCGAGCTGCCGCAGATCGGCAAGCGTGTCGAGAAAGGCGCGGCCACGGCTGTCGTCGAATCGGTCAAAGCCGCATCCGAAGTGTACTCACCGATTAGCGGCGAGGTCGTCGAGATCAATCCGTCCTTGGCTGGCGAACCGGGTCTGGTCAATTCAGACCCGATGGGCGGCGGGTGGTTCTTCAAGCTTAAAATCGCCCAGCCAAAAGAAATTGAAGCGCTGATGGATGAGGCAGCTTACAAGGCATTGGAGCACTAACCATGCTTTCCCCGCTTCCAGCCGCCAAGGCGCCGCGCGCCAATAGCGCGATGCAGGCCGATAATTTTGCATCCCGGCATATCGGGCCGCGGCAGAGCGACCTGCCGCGCATGTTGCAAACGGTCGGCGCGGAAAGTCTCGATGCGCTGCTCGACGAGGCGATCCCGAGCGGCATTCGCCAGCAGTATCCGCTCGCGTTCGGCGCGGCTTTGTCGGAATCGGAATTGCTCGACAAGATGCGGTCGGTTGCGTCGCGCAACACGATCATGACGTCCATGATCGGGCAGGGCTACTATGACACGTACCTGCCGCCGGTCATCCAGCGCAATGTGCTGGAAAGCCCCGCCTGGTACACCGCCTATACGCCTTACCAGCCGGAAATCAGCCAGGGCCGCCTCGAAGCCCTGATGAATTTCCAGACGATGGTTGCCGATCTGACCGGCCTCGCTATCGCGAATGCGTCGCTGCTCGACGAAGCCACGGCCGCGGCGGAAGCCATGGCGATGGCGCGCCGCGTCGGGCAATCGGGTGCGCAGGCTTTCTTTGTCGACCGCGACTGTCATCCGCAAACCATCGCCGTGGTGCGCACGCGGGCCGAGCCGCTGGGCTGGACCGTCGTCGTCGGCGATCCGGCGAAGGACCTCGATGCGAAAGCGGTTTTCGGCGCGCTGCTGCAGTACCCCGGCTCGAGCGGCGCGCTGCGCGACCTGAAAATTCTGTGCGAGGCGCTGCATGCGGACAAGGCCATCGCAATCGTCGCCGCGGATCTGCTCGCGCTTGCCTTGATCGTGCCACCCGGCGAGTTCGGCGCGGACATCGCTATCGGCTCCACGCAAAGATTCGGCTTGCCGATGGGGTACGGCGGCCCGCACGCCGGCTTTCTTGCGTGCCGGACGAACTATCAGCGGTCGATACCCGGACGCCTGGTCGGCGCCACCATCAACTCGCATGGGCATCCCGCTTATCGGCTCGCCTTGCAAACGCGCGAGCAGCACATTCGCCGCGAAAAGGCGACCTCGAACATCTGCACGGCGCAGGTGCTGCCGGCGGTGATCGCGTCCATGTACGGGGTCTATCACGGCCCCGACGGCTTGCGGCAGATCGCGGCTCGCGTGGCGCAGACGGCGGCAGTGCTTGCGCGCGGTCTTTCCGATCGCGACTGGCGCATTGCGCACGCAGATTACTTCGACACGATCGTCGTCGAAGCCGGAAGCCTGCGCGACGCCATCCTCGATCGTGCTCGGCAAAACGGTCTCAATTTACGGCGGCTGCCGGACGGCATCGGCATCAGCTGCGACGAGACGACGACGCCTGAGATCGTCGAACGCGTTTGGACCGCGTTCGGGCGCGCGGACGGCGGCGGGCAGAAAGTTCACCCGGACTTCCCGACGCTCGCTGAGCAAATCGCCGACGCAATTCCGACTTCGCTCAGGCGCACGTCCGATTTCATGACGCATTCTGTCTTTCACGAGCATCGCTCCGAGACGGAGATGCTGCGTTATCTGCGGCGGCTGAGCGACCGCGATTTGGCGCTTGACCGCACGATGATCCCCTTGGGTTCATGCACCATGAAGCTCAATGGCACCGCCGAGATGATGCCGTTGACCTGGCCGGGATTCGCCGCGCTGCATCCGTTTGCGCCTGTCGATCAGGCGCGCGGCTATGCGGAAATGTTGGCCGATCTCAAAGCCAAGCTGATCGCGATTTCGGGCTACGACGCTGTCTCGCTGCAGCCAAACTCGGGAGCCCAGGGCGAGTTTAGCGGCTTGCTGGCGATCCGAGCTTATCATCGCGCCCGTGGTGACCTGAGCCGAACGATCTGCCTCATCCCGACGTCGGCGCATGGGACCAATCCGGCCTCCGCGCACATGGCCGGCATGGACGTGGTTGCTGTTGCCTGCGACGACAGCGGCAATGTCGATCTCGCGGATCTCGATCGGAAGGCGCAGGAACACGCCGCGCAACTCGCCGCGATCATGATCACTTACCCATCGACGCATGGCGTTTTTGAATCGGCGATTCGGTCGATATGCGACGTTGTGCATGCCCATGGCGGGCAGGTTTATCTCGACGGCGCCAACCTCAACGCGCAAGTTGGGCTGGCGCGCCCCGGCGACTACGGGGCCGACGTGAGCCATTTCAATCTGCACAAGACGTTCTGTATTCCGCACGGTGGCGGCGGCCCCGGCATGGGCCCGATTGGCGTGAAGGCGCATCTCGCACCGTTCCTGCCTTCCAATCCGGCGACCGGCGAACGCGGCGCCGTCGGGCCGGTCGCGGCGACGCCATACGGTTCTGCGTCAATCCTCACCATTGCCTGGGCCTACATGTTGCTGATGGGCGGCGAAGGTCTGACCGAGGCTACCAAGTTCGCCATACTGAATGCGAACTACATTGCCGCACGCCTGCAGCCGCATTATCCGCTTTTGTTCAAGGGCCAGAAAAACCGGGTGGCGCACGAGTGCATCCTCGATCTCAGGCCGTTCAAGGATAGCGCGGGGATTTCCGTCGATGACGTCGCCAAGCGGCTTATCGACTATGGCTTCCACGCCCCGACCATGAGTTTCCCGGTGCCGGGCACATTGATGATCGAGCCGACCGAATCCGAATCTCTTCAAGAGCTCGATCGTTTCTGTGCCGCAATGATCGCAATCCGAAACGAAATTCGCGAGATCGAGTCAGGCCGCGTCGCCAAAAGCGACAATCCGCTGACTAATGCTCCGCATACGACGTTCGATCTTGCGGACGTCGAATGGACGCACCCATATTCGCGAACGGTAGCCTGTTTTCCCACCGGTCGCACCGGCGATAAGTATTGGTCGCCGGTGAATCGCGTCGATAATGTGTATGGCGATAGGCATTTAGTGTGTACCCGTATAATGCCAGTTCCTCATTGAAGTGTTCGTTCGGCTACGGCTATGGAACGGCTTGATTGATATGCGGAATTAGATTCGCATGACTTGATGAGTTACGGGATGGCGGCGCAGGCCGCTCGCACGCGCGGCTCCGTGTTGCAAGTCTTTGCCGAATATGCCTGCGACGGCGCGAGCGGCATTTAAAGGCAATTTGCACATCCTTTCCTTTAAGCCGCGGCCAATGCTAGTTTGCCCGCAACGAACTCTCTGCACGAAGGTTCACAATGGGTGCGGTCGGTGTCCGCTCCGGACACGGCTCGACTGATTCCGTCTGATTATCGGCTGCGCATACCAGGGCCCACGATGGTGCCTGAACGCGTGCGCCAGGCCACGGCGCTGCCTATGCTTTCCCACCGTGGCCCCGAGTTTCGCCGGATGCTCGGCGACACGACGGATATGCTGCGAAGCATAATCGGTACGCAGGACGATATTTTTTTTCTAGGCAGCTCCGGCACGGGAGGGATGGAGGCCGCGCTGGCGAATGTCCTGTCGCCGGGAGACGCAGTCCTCGTCATCGTGTGCGGGCAATTCGGCGAACGGTTCGTCAGCATCGCGCAAGGCATGGGCGTTACGGTGGATCAGGCCGTGGTGCCTTGGGGGGAAGTTCCGGATGCCGCTTTAGTCGCCGAGCGCGTCAAGGCCCGCAAGTATCGCGCCGTCGTCTGCGTGCACAATGAAAGCTCGACCGGCGTCGTCACCGACATTGCCGCTATCGGCAAACTGGTGTCCGGAACGGACACCCTCCTTGTCGTTGACTCAGTCAGCGGCCTCGGCGGGATTGAAGTTCGTATGGATGACTGGGGCGTCGATATTCTCGTTGGCGCTTCGCAAAAGGCCTTGATGTGCCCTCCAGGACTCGTAGCGATGGCGGTCAGCCGTAAAGCGATGGCCGTCATTGAAGGCGCGAGCGCCGTTCCGCGATTTTATTTCGACCTGCGCAGAGCCAAAGTGGCGGCAAAAAACAATGAGACGGCATTTACGCCGCCGATTTCGCTTGTCGCGGCGCTACGCGAGGCGCTGACGATGATCCATGAGGAAGGCCTGGCGGCGGTGTTGTTGCGCCATCGTCGCGTGTCGGAGGCGCTTCAGGCGGGCTGCGTCGCGCTTGGATTACCGATGCTGCCGGTCGCGCATGCGCGGTCGGCGACCGTGACGGTTGCCCGCGTTCCCGAGAGCTCTCGAAGGATCGGCGATCGTACGGCACATGTATTCACGCTACCACACGGTCATCGCCGGACAGCGAACCAAACTGCAAAATCGCGTGATCCGCTTCGGAACCATGGGTTGCATCGGGCCGGACGATATCCTCACGGATTTGCGACAACTCGAAGAAACCTTGCGCGACCTCGGTCAGACGGTGCCGGCCGGCGCCGGTATCCGCGCCGCATCGGCCTTGATTGGGCGCTTGAGCCGGCTTTGCGCGTTGAGGACATTCTGGAGAGTTGAGCTATAGTGGATGGCATGGCGGCGAACACCGCTACTCTCGCCGGAGGATCCAGTCATGTCATTTCGTCGATTTGCGGTGCTGCTGATCACGCTTGTTGCTGTGGCGATGGGCGGGACCGTGAAGGCACAAAACAAGGTCGTCGTTTATTCGGCCAACGGCGGTAATCTCAATCGCTTCGTTTTTGACGGCTTCACCAAGGAGACCGGTATCGCCGTCGAAGGCGTCACGGCCGGCTCCGGCGTGCTGTTTCGCCGTATCGCTTCCGAGCGCGAGAAGCCGCTTGGCGATATTGTGTGGGGCGTGAGCCGCGCTTTGCTGCAATCAAACAAAGGGCTGCTCGCTCCATATGCATCCAAGAGCAAAGGTGCGACGCCCACTGATTTCCGCGATCCCGATGACCTTTGGATCGGCACGAATGTGCATTTGCTGGTCATATTGCAGAACACCAAACTTCTCCCCGCCGCCGAAGGCCCGAAATCCTGGGCGGATCTTCTCGACCCGAAATGGAAGGGCAAGATCGCATTCACCGACCCGGCCAACTCCGGCTCCGCCTTCACCAACACGACCATGCTCGTGCAGCATTGGGGTCCGGGAGAACCGGGCTGGAAAAAGGTGTCGCAGCTGCTCGCCAACACCAAGGTGCTCAACCGCTCGACGCTGGTATTTCAGGGCGTCGGCAACGGCGAATTCCCGCTCGGCATTTCGCTTGAGTATGCCGGGCTGCAATGGGCCGCCGGTGGTGCGCCGGTTAAAGTCATCTATCCGCAAGACGGCACCGTCGCGCAGATGGAGGGCGTCGCCATTATCCATGGCGGGCCCGATGCGGAAGCGGCGAAGAAATTCGTCGACTACATCACACGCAAGGATGTTCGCGAGGCAATCGTCCGCAAATTCTTCCGGCGGCCCGCGCGCGACGACCTCGACCTCACGAAGCTGCCCGGAGGAATGCCCGCGCTCAAAGACGTCAAGCTTATGAAGTATGATGAGCCCGGCTGGACGGCGAAGCGAACCGAAGTCCTTGCAGAAGATCCAGGATATCGTACGCAACACACGGTGAGACGCTAACCCGCTGAAAGAAAGGCGTGGCGAGTGACTTCAATCACGATCGATGGAGTCGCCCGCAGTTTCGGCAGCGTACGCGCGGTCGACGATGTCTCCATCGCGATCCGCGACGCCGAATTCTTCACGCTGCTCGGACCGTCGGGCTGCGGCAAGACGACATTGCTGCGAATGGTGGCCGGATTTTGCGAGCTCGATCGCGGCCGCATCCTGTTCGGCGAAGAGCGGGTCGATACTCTGCCACCGCATCGGCGCAATGCGGGAATGGTGTTCCAGAATTATGCGGTGTTCCCGCATCTGCGGGTCGGCGACAATGTCGCCTACGGTCTGCGCGCGCGCAAAACTCCGGAGAAGGAAACCAACGAGCGCGTTTCGCGCGCGCTGCGGCTTATCCAGCTCGAAGGCTTCGAAACGCGTTGGCCGCATCAGCTCTCGGGCGGCCAACTGCAGCGCGTGGCAATTGCACGCGCCGTGGTGTTCGAGCCGAACGTCCTGTTGTTGGACGAGCCGCTATCCAACCTGGACGCCAAGCTGCGCATCGAAATGCGCGCTGAAATCCGCCGCCTGCAGAAGACCCTCGGCATTACCGTGATCTACGTGACCCATGATCAGGAAGAGGCGTTGTCCATGTCGGATCGCATCGCGGTGATGCGATCGGGTCGTGTCGAGCAAATGAGTGAACCGCGAGTGATCTACGAACAACCGGCGACTCCCTTTGTCGCGACCTTTGTCGGGGCGACAAATCTACTTGCCGGCACCGTATCGCGCCGCGATGGCGAGACGATCGAGGTGGCAATCGACGGCGGCTCTCTGCGTGTTCGCAGCGCGGTCGGGCAACCCGGCGGGCGGGTCGAGATATCCCTGCGCCCGGAGACGCTGTCTCTGGTGCCGGCGGGCGGCAAGCCGCCAGCGGGTTGGGGCCTGCTCTCCGGAACGCTCGACGCGGTCGAATATCTTGGTCCCAGCACGCGGCTGCACCTGCGACTGGCCGCAGGCCGTGAACTCCAATTGACCGTCGCTGCCTCGCCCGCCGCCGGCGGCGATCTACAGGTCGCCTACGATCCGGCCAGGGCGATCGTCTGGGCGAAAGGCCCATGAAGCAGTTCTTTCGCCTGTATGCGTTTCCATTGACCATCGCCACGCTCGCGGTTGCTTTTCTCGTCCTGTTTTTCCTCGTTCCGGTGCTGAAGGTTTTCGGAGCAAGTCTTTACGACATGACCGGCAAGACGCTGACGCTGGCGAACTACAGCTACGTTTTGTCGAACCGGTTTTTCCTCGACGCGCTGGGCAACAGTCTGATGGTCGCGGTGGCGGCATTCGCGTTGACGATCATGATCGGTGTTCCCTTCGCGTTTTGCGTTGCCCGGTTACCGATCGGCGGCAAAGCGGCGTTGCTCGCTCTTGCTGCGCTACCGCTGGTGCTGCCTTCATTCGTCAGCGCCTACGCGCTTGTGCTGATGTTCGGACGCGGCGGGAATCGTGACCGGGGCGATGCACAGCATCGGAATCCCGTTGGAGTTGATCTACGGGATGAAGGGCATCATCACCACCTATACCCTCACGCTCTATCCGTATGTGGTGTTGCCGACGGTAGCGGCGTTGAGATCGGTTGATGTGTCCATCGAAGAAGCCGCGCAGAATCTCGGCTCCTCCCAGTTGCGGATGCTGCGTACGGTCACGTTGCCGATCGTGATGCCTTCGATCCTGGCGGGTGGTCTTCTCGTATTCATCGAGGCGATTGAAAATTTCGGCGTGCCTTTCGTTTTGGCCGAGGACAAGCCAATTCTTGCCGTGGAAACGTTCAAGCTGTTTGTCGGCGAAACCGCCGCCAATCCTTCGTCGGCGGGCGTGCTGGGCATGCTGTTGCTTTTCTGCACGATTATCGCGCTGCTAATCCAACGTAACGTGCTGGCACGGCGTTATTACGCGACCGGGGCGAGGCGCGCGCCGCCGCAGCTTGTGATCAGCAGACGCTTGCGCATCGCGGGGTCGGCCTATTGCTGGACGGTCATCGCCGCGGCGCTGGTGCCGTTTGCCGCCGTCATCGTCATATCGTTCATGCGCTTCAGCGGCCCGGTGCTGCACTACGAGTTTTCACTGGACAATTTCGCGCAGCTTCTGCAGCGGTCGTATAGGCCGCTGGTCAATACGCTCCTTCTCTCGACCAGCGCGGCGTTTGCCGCTACATTGATCGGCGTGCCGATAGGCTATCTTCTCGTGCGGCGGCGCTCGCGCATGTCGGCGCTGCTGGAGATCGTCGCCACATCTCCGTTTGCGGTCGCGGGAACCGTGCTGGGCATCGGCCTCGTGCTGACCTACAACAGCGGGCCCGTTCTCCTCACCGGGACCTCGCTCATCATGGTCATCGCCTATGCGGTGCGCAAGCTGCCGTTTTCGGTGCGGTCGTCGAGTGCCATACTGCAGCAGATTGACGTCAGCCTCGAGGAGGCCTCGGTCAGTCTCGGCGTGCCGCCATTCGCCACCTTTCTGCGCATCACGGTGCCTTTGATCCTCGGTGGAATTGTCGGTGGCGCGGTGCTGAGTTTCGTCACCATCGCCTCTGAATTGAGCTCGACGGTCGTGCTTTACAGCGGGCCCTGGATCACCATGACGGTCACCATGTTTCAGGCTCTCGAGGGATCGAGCGCCGGCGAGGCGACCGCTGTAGCCACCATTTTGATATTGTTCACCGTCTTGCCGGTCGTCCTAGTTTACCGGCTGTTGCGGCGCTTCGAGCTTTCCTTGCTGTCATGAGTATGCGAATTTCTACAGACCATGATTGATCTCCGTAGCGATACTGTCACGTTGCCGACGGAAGAGATGCGCGAGGCGATGCGGCGCGCCGTTCTTGGCGACGATTCGCGCGATGGCGATCCAACGGTCCGTCGGTTGGAAGAGTTGTCAGCCAAAATCACCGGCAAGGAAGCCGCTCTGTTCGTTGCCAGCGGAACCATGGCCAATTTGGTTGCGCTGCTGGCCCATGCGAACCGTGGCGGCGAAGTACTGCTGGATGAGCGTTCGCACATCATGCGCAGCGAACTCGGCGGCGTCGCTCAGCTTGCCGGGCTTTTTCCGGTGGTCTATCCAGCCGACCGAGGCGCGCCGGACGCAGCCGCCGTGCGCGAGCTCATCCATCGCGAGACGACGCCGAGATCGCATCGCCACTGCGCTTATTTGTGTGGAAACGACACATAACGACGCCGGCGGCGCGGTGCTGCCGCTTGCCTGCCTGTCGCGGCTGCGCGCAGTGGCGAACGAACAACGACATCTCTGTCCACATCGATGGGGCAAGACTTTTTAATGCGGCCGTCGCACTCGGCGTCAGCACAGCCGAGGTGGCGCGCGACGGCGACAGCGTGGCCTTCTGCGTGAGCAAGGGATTGAGTGCGCCGGTCGGCTCATTGCTGTGCGGCAGCGCGGCATTCATCGAACGCGCCCGCGCCTACCGGCGGATGGTCGGTGGAGCGATGCGGCAGGCCGGTGTGATCGCCGCCGCCGGTATTGTCGCGTTGGAGGCAATGGTGGAACGATTGGCTGACGACCACAGGCGGGCGCGTGCTCTCGCGGTTGGTTTGCATGCCGATCAACCCGGCTTTGACGGATCCAGGTCTCGTTGAAACCAATATTGTCAGGATCGGCACGACTGGGCTCGGGCATGGATGCGAAGGCATGGGTTGACGCATTGGCCGGCAAAGGAATTCGTGCCGGGGCCTGGACGCGGACCTCGTTGCGCCTGGTGACGCATCGCCATATTGGCGACGCCGCGGTCGAGGAGACTTGGCCGGCTTCCGCGCCGTATATTCGTCGCGCGCCAGGCAATTCGCGTAAGGTACGACGGCCGGCGGATGCACCGATGCTTGTCCGTGTCGAAATTCGATTCGACTGGGAGGTCAGCTCGGATTGACCGACAACAGGCATGGGCAGCTGCGTTGTTGTGGGCCCCTTCATTTTCGATGGCATGCTGACTTCGCAGCGGAGCCGTGCATCCCGCCGCAAAGGCGTTGCGAAGACTGGAATAAGAGCTCGAACGACAGAGCCGCACTGCGGTAAATGTCACGCTCGCTGATTTAGAATCGCAACTCGACCAGGTGAACAAGCTGTGCGCCGGCCTCATAGAAGACCTCTTTGGCGGTTCTGAAGCTCGGCGGTGTTGGCGAAGATACTGGAAGCGGAAAGTCTCGCTCGTCGAGTTGCCCGAGAATGCAGGCGGCAAGGGCGCGACCGAAGACCGTTCCGGGGGCAATTCCGCGGCCGTTATACCCGCTGACCGCGAGAACATTCCGGGCAAGCTTGTGGAACCGCGGCAGGTTGTTTTCCGTCATGCCGATTAACCCGTACCACTCGGATTCGAATCTGACATCGCCAATATTCGGAAACAGCGTCTTCAGCGTGCGTCTCGCCCAAGAACGATGGATGGCTATCCCCGTCCCGCGCAGCGCGCCGACGCTGCCGAGCACGAGCCGGCCGGCGCGATCGAAGCGGAAGGAGCTGAGAACTTCCTTGGTATCCCATGCTCCTTGACGTTCAGGAAGAATCGACGATTGCAGATCGCTCGATAGCGGCTCGGTCGCAAAGTTGAAATAGGGCAGGTGAATTTGTTCGCTGCGAAGTTCCTTCCAGGGGGCCGTCGAATAAGCATCGGTCGCGACGACGATCCAATCTGCGGAGACCTTGCCGCCTGCAGTTCGCACCTCCCATTTCCCTGAAATCTGTTCGAACGTGAGCGTCGGACTGCCGGTGAAAATGCTGGCGCCGGCCTTGATCGCAGCACCGGCAAGACCGCGAACATAGGCAAGCGGTTGAATCGTGCCGGCACGAAGGTCGAGCAAGGATCCGGCGTAGGCTGAAGTCCCGAGCTTAGTCGCCGTCTCGGCCGCATTTAATATATGGACGGGCGCGCCTCGACTTTGCCATTGAGCTGCGCGTTCCTCCAGTTCGAGCAACCCCTTTTCGCCCACGGCACAATGGAGCGTTCCAGCGCGCTCGACCTCGCAGTCAATGCCATGCTTGTCGATGAGTTCGAACACGGCACTCGGGGCATTGCCGAGGAAATTCAGCAGGCGCACCCCGTAGTCCGCGCCAAGACTTTCGACCAGTGTATCGGGCATGACCCACATGCCGGCATTGACAAGGCCGACGTTGCGACCGGCGCCGCCGAAACCAAGTTCGACGGCTTCCAACACCACAACCCTGGCGCCGCCTTGCGCCAGATGCAGTGCCGCCGAGACGCCCGTGTAGCCCCCGCCTACGACGACGACGTCCGCTTTGCGGCTTTCCGACAAAACAGCCGTCGGTGGAGGCGCCGAAGCGGTGAGTTCCCACAGCCCGTGCGATCGTGGATTGTTCAGCATCGTGTTGGTCGACCGTTTCTTGGTGAAAGCTGTGGCGTCCTTGATGGTGACAAATTGCAGCGTTCATCCCAATGAACGGATTTATCGGCGCTGGGCATCGTGGCCGATTTTGCAAGGAACGCCTTCGATAGTGGTATCCTGGCCTTAAATGGCCTGCGCTCCAAGTGACGTTTGTTCGAAATATTATCCGTCAGGAGTATGATACGGGACGTCTTGCCGTTTCGGCCCGCCCTAGGCCCTCTTGAGCAATTGGAAGGAGCTCTCATGCCCGCTGCGACGATCAAGCCGACGACTGCAAAGCAAGACCTCACCCTCATGGCTGAAGTCGGCGAGCTCCTTACCGAACTCGGCGTTGACCGTGCCCGGTACACCGATGGCCTGCTACCGGCGATATCCCCAATCACAGGTGAAACCGTTGCAAATGTCAGGGAAATCAGCGCCGCCGACGCGGCGGCGACGATCGAGACCGCACACGCGGCATTTCTAGAATGGCGACTCGTTCCGGCGCCGAAACGCGGCGAACTCGTACGGTTGCTCGGCGAAGAGTTGCGTATTCATAAGTCAGCGCTTGGCCGACTCGTTTCCATCGAGGTCGGCAAGATCGCGTCGGAAGGCCTCGGCGAAGTCCAGGAGATGATCGACATTTGCGACTTCGCCGTGGGGCTTTCCCGCCAACTCTATGGTCTGACGATCGCCACCGAGCGCGGAGAGCACCGCATGGCGGAGACGTGGCACCCGCTCGGCGTCACTGGCATCATCTCTGCGTTTAATTTCCCCGTCGCGGTCTGGTCTTGGAACGCTGCACTTGCCTTGGTCTGCGGCAATAGCATTGTTTGGAAGCCATCGGAGAAAACACCGTTGACCGCATTGGCGACGGAAGCGTTGTTCCAACGCGCCTTCAAGCGCTTCAAGGAAAGCGGCGAATCCGCGCCAAAGGGACTTTCAGCTGTCTTACTCGGTGGCCGTGAGATCGGAGAAATTCTCGTTAACAATGCCAAGGTTCCGCTGGTCTCGGCGACTGGATCGACTGCGATGGGACGCACCGTCGGTCCAAAATTGGCCCAACGTTTCGCTCGAGCTATCCTTGAGCTCGGCGGCAATAACGCTGCAGTCGTCGCGCCAACCGCCGATCTGGACCTGACCTTGCGCGGTGTCGCCTTCGCGGCAATGGGCACGGCAGGGCAGCGCTGCACAAGTTTGCGTCGTCTCTTCGTTCACGAAACCGTTTACGCCAGCTTCGTGCCGCGGCTAAAGCGCGCCTACCAATCTGTTCCAGTCGGCAATCCTCTCGAAGCCAAAACTCTAGTCGGCCCGCTGATCGACGGTCGCGCATACGAAGCGATGCAGCACGCCTTGGATGAGGCGAAGGCGTTGGGTGCTTCTATTGCTGGCGGAGAGCGCGTCACCATCGAAGGTGCGGGCAAAGGGTTTTATGTTCGACCGGCATTGGTCGAGATCGGCGGACAAATCGGCCCGGTCGAGCGGGAGACGTTTGCACCGATCCTATACGTCATAAAATATAGCGATTTCGACGCAATGATCGAAATGCACAATGCCGTTCCTCAGGGCCTATCATCTTCGATTTTTACCAACGATCTGCGCGAGGCCGAAGCGTTCCTGTCGGCGCGTGGCTCGGATTGCGGGATCGCCAACGTGAACATCGGTCCCTCAGGCGCTGAAATTGGCGGTGCATTCGGCGGCGAGAAGCAGACTGGCGGCGGACGCGAGTCTGGATCGGATGCGTGGAAAGCTTATATGCGCCGCGCGACCAACACGATAAATTATGGCCGTACGCTGCCGCTCGCCCAAGGCGTCAAGTTTGATGTTGCTTGAGCGGGAACCGAGTGAACGCGGGGGACACAGCTATAAATCCACATTATTTTCGCCTTGCCAAGTATCGGCATTTGCGCAGTTAGAATATGACCGCTTGTAGCACTTAGCAGCCAATCGCGGCGCTGCAATATTTTGGTTGCCATTGGGGGCGCAGCAATCATCGGGAGGCCCTGGCCGTGAGTGGAGTCGGTCGCGAATGACCCTGAACGGATATGACGTCCTTGGTCCGGGACTACCGACTACATTTCGAGCGCGCCAACGGCCTTCGCGCGCAGATATGCGAGTCCGGCGATCGCAAGATCGCCGACCGCTATCCCCCGGAACGCGAACGCTGTCCTGTCGCTCGCGCGTTGTCGGCCTGCCAAATCACCGCAGACCAGGGCCGTCAAATCGCCCGCGACGAGCTCGGGTTTGATCATCGGCTTGCTCATCGTGGACTCTTGCTCCAGGTCGTCAATAACGATGCGATCGAAAATCGACATGGTCTCGGGCAACCAAGGCAAGGCGAGGTCGGTCATGGTGGTGAAGCTTCCTGCCTTGAGCCAATGCGCATCGAGGAATGGAACGGGCTCGGGCACCAAGGGGATTGTTGTGACCACGATATCGGCCCCATCAACCGCGGCCCTTGCGGTGTCACAGGGCACCGCGGTCAAACCTCGCGACCGCGCCATCCGGCAAAGTGCATCACGATTACGGGTGCCGCGACCGAAACCGCGAATTTCCTGCAACGGAAAAAGATCTGCAAAAGCCTCGAGGTGACCGCGTGCCTGCACGCCGCATCCAATGAATCCAACTGACGATGAATCGCGCCGCGCGAGACGCCTCGCGGCCACGGCGCTCAGACCGGCGGTGCGCTTCGCCGTCACCCAATTGCCGTCGACCAAAACGAGCGGCAGTCCGGTCTCGCTGTCGAGAAGGGTGATTAACGAATTGAGCGTGGGAAGTCCCCGCTCTGCGTTGCGCGGATTGACCACCAGCGATTTCGTGGCGAGCACCCGAGGCTCTGTCGCGACACCAAGAGTGGCCATGATGTAGCGGTCATCACCCGGTCGCACGGCCGACTTCGGTGCGCACCAGACTTCGCCCCGCCTCTGCGCGACGATCTGGCGCTCGATTTCGTCGACCACGTCGAGTGTTGAAATCGCTAGGCGATCCAGAAAAGCCTCTGACAGATACGGTAATGTCTCAGCGGATGAGAATTGGTTTTTCATGGCGGTCTGCTCGTCGAAGGAACATCATTCATTCGACATTGGGTCCTGGACACGTGAGGCTTGGACGGTATCCTGTCGTAACCTCGCAGTCGATAAGGCTTCGAAATGAGCGGAAGTCCGAACCCGGCCCACAACTGACGTGCGAGATTGACACGGCCACAATGTCGTTACCCGGAGCTTGCTACGGCCGAAGCGATTGGCTGGCGCCGTACAGCCTCCCGATAGAATACATAAAGCGCGCACATTACGATAATCGCTGCGCCCAATACGCTCCAGAAGTCGGGAATGTTTCCGAATACAAAGTAGCCGGCTATACCGCCCCAAACGAGTAACGTGAAACGAAAGGCGGCGGCAACGTAGAGCGGACCAACCCGGCAGGCGTGAACAAGAAGGACGTTCCCGGTGAGCGACGCCGCCGCCATTGCGGCCAACAGATACCCATCGGACACGGCGATCGGTTTCCAAACTTGACCGGTGCCGACTAGAAAGCCAACGACTGCAGTAAAAACGGCGGACATGAATGTCACCTCGAAACTCGACGTGCCAGGATGTATCTTGGTCGTGATGAAATCCCGAAGGGCCGCAGCAAGCGCCGCAATAAGTCCGATGGCCGCCCAGTAGTTAAAACCGTGGGCGCTCGGCTTGATAATCAGCAAGGATCCGGCAAATCCACCGACAATGGCCAGCCATCGGCGCCAACCAACGCGTTCTTTAAGAAAGATCACCGCCAGGATTGTCATCAAGAAAGGAGTTGTCAGAAGAATTGCGTAAATCTCGGCTAGATCGATGTGAATGACCGCAATAACAAATGAAAAAATGTTGATGCAGTCGAACGCGCAACGCGCGAGCAGGGCCGGCCGTAGATAGTTTTTCGGATACAGTTTGCGCCTTACCGTCAGATATAGACCAAAGCCGACAGCGATTACGCAACTTCGCCAGAAGACAACTTCAACCGCTGGATATTTCTGGCCCAATGTTTTGACGAGCACATCGCCGACGACGTATGCCGCCATACTCATATTGATGCTGTAGATCTGTCCGAGATTTGTCAGCCGAAAATTCTGTTCTTTCCTTGGAGTAAGTTTTGACAGGGGAGGCAGCCTTTCAATTTTATGATCGGTTTATTTCTCGTTCGGGGTGCCGCTGACGAGGCCGCCGTTTTGTCGCATTAGATCGTCGAGCCGTTCAGCGCTTTTCACGTTTTCGCAATCGTCGAAGTTGGCTCTCTACGAGACCTGCCAGACCCGCTGGATATGACCGCATCACCACGATTACGATGGCCGCGAAAAAAACGACGCTCCACTCACCGAAGGACTGCAGATAGGTTGACAGAAAATTGATCGGCGGCGCGGCAAGCACCGGCCCGATCAAATATCCAAGCCCGCCGATGACGACGATGATAATGATCCTCGCCATCTCGCTGAAGTCGACCATGGCCGGGGTCAGCGTCAGCACATAATGCGCGTAAAGGACGCCGCCGAGACCTGCCATCGCACTCGAGAGCGTGAAAGCAAAAAGCTTCACTTGCGTCGTATCGACCCCGAGCGATTGCGCTCGCAGTTGGTCGTCCTTCACGGCACGCATGAAGTAACCGATTGGCGAGCGCAGGAGAACGTAGGTCAGCAGCACGCACAATCCCGCAACAGTGACAAAAGTGTAATAATAGGCGAGCGGCCGCACGTTGCCGTAGAGCGACGGTACGCTGAGACCGAGATCGCCGCGGGTAAACTCATAATCGGCGGCGAGCACAATATGATAGGTTTCGGCAAACGCCCATGTGGCGATTGCCAGGTAGATCGTGCGCATGCGCAAGACCAATCGGCCGAGCACGTAGCCTCCGAGCGCGGCCGCAAGAACTCCGGTTGGCATGCTGAGGTAGAGCGGCGCTCCCAGGTGATAGATCAGAAGTCCGGACCCATAGGCTCCCACAGCCGCGAAAGCGTGCTGTGCCAGAGAGAACTGTCCGGTAAAGCCGGCAAGTAAGTTCCAGCTCACGGCGAGGATCACATAGTAGGCACCGATATTGAGCACATGCAGCACAAAATCGCCGGTGAACAACGGTACCGCGGCAAGCGGCAGGCCAACGACAATCGTCACGACCGCGACACGTCGCCAGTCGACGAAGGCACCCCACTCTTTGGTCAGCCCAGCAGACATTCTTGGATCAATGCTCGTACGCGGGCGTTGTCGAATTCGCGGCCCGGCCCTTGTTCCTTCACGCGGCCAAGATTGAGAAGATAAAGGTGATCGGCGAGCGGAAGCGCCTGTTCGATGTTCTGCTCGACCAAGAGGATCGCGATGCCGCTCGATTTCTTCGCCGTCAACAGGATGCTGTAGACTTGCTCGACGAGATTAGGGGCAAGGCCGGCGGTCGGCTCGTCGACCAGCAACAATTGCGGCTCGGTCATAATCTCGCGCGCGACCGAAAGCATCCGGCCCTGGCCACCCGAAAGTTCGCCTGCCCGCACACGCCGCTTCTCGGCGAGTACAGGGAATGTGGCATAGACCCGCTCAAGCTGACGGTGCAGCCGTTGTGTGTCGCGACGAAATACCCACGCGCCCATGCGCAGATTCTCTTCGACCGTGAGGTTGGGAAAACTGTTGATCTCCTGCGTCACATAGCTGATTCCCGATGCTTTAAGATCGCTCGGGCGCAGGCCCGTCGTTGCATGGTCGCGGAATGTGATCGTGCCGCGGCTAGGTGTGAGAAATGAGAACACGGTGCGCAGTAACGTGGATTTCCCGGCGCCGTTCGGGCCGATCACCAGCGTGATTTCGTTGGCGCGCGCTTCGAGCTTCACGCCCCGCAGGATATCGACACCCGCGGCATAGCCGGCGTGCACGTCATCGACGATCAGGAGCGCGCCGGTCACTGGAGTGAGCCTCCGAGATATGCAGTGATGATGTCATCGCGTCGCGCGACTTCGTCGAGCGGCCCCTCGGCCGCGACGCGTCCGGCGATCATAACCGTGACGCGCGGACAAATCATTCGAATGATCTCCATCTCGTGGCTGACAATCAGGAAAGCGGCGCCGCGGGTACGGTTCTCGTGCAACATGAGCTCGATCAATGTGTCTTTAACCACCGGATTGATGCCCGCAAACGGCTCGTCCAGCACATGCACCCGCACATCCGGGATCATGAACCCGGCGCAAGCCTGCAGCAGCATTCGCTGACCGCCCGAGAGCGACTTTGCGAGATCGCCAACGAGCGGGGCGAGCGATGAAAGCCGCAACAGTTCGTTGGCGCGGGCAACTCCGTCGCCGGTCCCGCGCGTGTGCGCGCTCGCGAAATAGGGAACCATGAGGTTCTCGAGCACGGTCAGATTGCCGAACACCCGGGCAACTTGGAATGAGCGGGCGAGTCCGTGCGCGGCGATCTCGTGGGCGCCGAGCCCGGTGATATCGTCAGTGCCCAGCCTTACCTCGCCGGCGTCGGGACTTTCGATGCCGGTCACAAGATTGACGAACGTCGTCTTGCCCGCCCCGTTGGGCCCGATCAGACCGCGGATCTCGCCGGCCTCAAGCGTGATGGTAACGTCGTCATTGGCGAGGAGGCCGCCATAACTTTTGCTCAAG
The DNA here is from genome assembly GCA_963720835.1 of uncultured Pseudomonadota bacterium. Lineage (GTDB taxonomy): Bacteria > Pseudomonadota > Alphaproteobacteria > Rhizobiales > Xanthobacteraceae > Pseudolabrys. The sequence continues at coordinate 101,009 of CAVRHC010000029.1, forward strand.
TCTTTGGCGACGAGAAGCGCTGCCATCAGGCCTCCCGCCCACGTTCGCCAAACAGCCCGTAAGGCCGAACCAAAAGTACGAGAAGTACCAGAAGGAAGCCGTAGGCATTCTGGTAGGGCGAGGAGATGAAGGCGGCGCCCAAGCTCTCGACGACACCAAGCAAGAGGCCGCCGACGAGCGCGCCGGGTATTGAGCCTAAACCGCCGATCACGATGATTTCAAAGCCTTTCACCGTCGTGACGGCGCCGTTGGTCGGATAAACCAGAAACAGGGGTGCAAGCAATGCGCCCGCAAGCCCCGCCAGCGCTACACCGATCGCGAATGCAATCGCGTCGAGACGAAAAACATCGACGCCCGCAGTTTGCGCCGCGACCCGATTCTGAGCAGCTGCGCGCAACGCGAGCCCGATCCAGGTCTTGGAGATGACCAGATAAAACACCGCCAGTGCGAGCAGCGCGCATACCGCAGCTGCAACGCGCGCGCCTTCCATTGGAAGCGGCCCGACCCACATGATGGGCAAATTGGTCTCGGGTCGGAACTGGTATGGACCGACGATTGCGACGGCAAGACTGCGAAGCATCAGGAGCAGAGCGATTGTTACGACTGTGGCGTAGTCATCGCGTCGCTCCATCGCACTCGCGTGCATCGGCTTGATCAGGATCGGCTCAAGCAGAAAACCTATGAGGAACGTCCCCGCGGTCGAGACCAAAACCGCGAGCCACCAATAGTTTCGGCCGAACAGATAGGCGACGGCCACATACTGGATGTAGCTTCCCAGCATGTAGAATTCGCCCATCGCCCAGTTGATCATGCGGACGATGCTGTAGATGAACGTAATGCCAAGCGCCATGAGCGCATACAGCACACCGATCATCAGCCCGGCAATGAGTGTCTGTGCGAAGAGTTCACCGGTGAACATTGCCGACTCGCAACGCCCAGGAGCTCGCCCGCGCTGAGGGCTGCTCCTGAGGCACTTGTGCTAGGCCGATGACGCGCGGTCTCGCCACCGCGCGCCGGCCGATGTCATTCACCGAGCGTGTACACGAGCTCTGCATCCGCTTGGGTCTGATTGACTTTCGTGTATTTCAAAATCATCAACGGCGGTGACCAGTTGTGCCACAGCGGACCATCGGCACGCGGAAAAGTGACCGGCGTCGACGACCATCCCTCGAACGAGCCGGTCTCGAGCGTCTTGATCAATGCCTTTGGCTCGGTGGTCTTGGCCTTTTCGATGGCCTGGGCAAAAATGATGGTGTCGGCGAAGCCGTTCAGCGCCGAGTAGATCGGTGGCTCGTGGTACTTCTCCTGATACGTCTTCACGAACCATTTACCCACATCGCTGAGCTTCGACCTTGTTTGCGTATAGAACGCGATGAAATGGACGCCGACCCCCTGTTCCTTGTGAATTTGCCAGAACTGCGGACGGCCCGGGGCATCGTAAGATGTCACCATCGGGATTTTTGGCATGAGACCGATGGTCGTCGCCTGGGAGATCATCAGGTCTTGCGGCTGGCCGACTCCGATGTTGATAATAGCATCCGGCTTGAACGCTTTGACCTGGAGCAACTGCGGCAAGAGATCCGTTGTGGTGCGGTCGAACATGATTGTCTGGAGCTCCATGCCCAGATGCATGCTCTTGTTCAGCTCCTCGGTGGCCTTGACGAGACCGATGCCGTAGTCGGTCGTTTCGGCCAACATTGAGAGACGTTTGAAACCCTTCTTTTTGGCCCAGCCCATCCACGTCGCAGCACGCGGCTGATCGACGGCGTGGGTACGGAATGCGATGTCGTAATGCTTCCCCGTTACGTCGCCCGCTCCTGTCTGGGTGCCCATGGTGGGGATACCCATTTCTTTGGCGACCTCGTTGACGGCAATGTTGACGCCGCTGTGGATGAAGCCGAACACGGCAACCGCTTTCTCGTTCGAAACCAGCCGGCGATAGGCAGCGACACCGAGTTCGTTTTTTCCCTGGCTGTCCTGGATCGACAGCACGACTTTGCGGCCGAGAACGCCGCCTTTGCTGTTGAGATATTCAGCGGCGATTTCGGTGCCGCGCTTGACCTGTTGTCCAAGCTCGGTTGCGCCCGGTGGGGAGAGCGGCGTAATCACGCCGAACACGATAGGCTCCTCGGCAAGAGCTGCCGCTGCGGGCAACGTTAACGCGGCCGTGAGCGCCGCAAGCAGAATGCGTCTGTTCATTTTGATCTCCCCTCGCTGTCGGTGGCGCCAATGCTTGCATCCGCCGCGCCCCTTACGTCAGCTATCTTTGCGCTTTGCGAGATGGTTGTCGAGAGTTATGGCGTGGCGGCAGATGACGTCCCTGGTCATCAGGCTGGGCAGCGCTCGAGGCGCGAGCGCAGGTCGTGCATGGCGCGATAGGCGTCCGCAATTTCGCGCACGTGGAACCCTTCGGCGAGGCCCGGGTTGTGTACCGCGAGCCGCTCGCGCAATACGCCAGTGTAGATCGCTCGCTCGTCTGCCGTGATGACGAGGCCGCTTTCCTGCTCGTAGCGCAGATTCCAGGCAATTGCCTCGGCCCGCGTCAGCGCGGAAGGGAGGTCGAGATGAAGCTTGGCGGCATGAAGCTTCACAGGATATCCGCCGGGCAGGCCACTCGGCCCCGGCAGATGTCCCACCCAGTCGCGCCCGGCTGCAATCGCGAGCATCAGCGGAACGCCGCTCGCACCGGATATCTCAATCGCTGGCTCGCGTGTTAGCTGTAGTCCAGCAAAGCGCGCATACACATCAGCGATTTCCTGATCGTCAATCCACACGCGAGCCGGCCGCCCGGTTCGCGTTTCGGGCAGCTGCCGCCAAGGCGCAAGATTCTGATAGTGTGCAAGCACTTTGAGCTGCCCGGAACGTAATCCGAGCATGCCGGAGAACGCATTGGCAAGAATTGCGATGTTTCCGACCCCACAAGAGATCGGCAGATCGAGGGCCGCGATCAGTGGATTGACGACATCCGGAAAGCAGCAATTGATGAAATGAGCCTGCGGTTGCACCTTCTTGACCGCGCGAGCGACCTCGATCGAGAGCGGTGCCTGCAATACCGCAGTCGCGCTCAGGCCGCCTTCGGCGACAAGCCGCGTCCACGCATTCCCTTGGCTGCTAATGACGGCGCCAGCTTGGAACGATGCAGCCTGGACAACAACTTTCGGCTCGGCTGCCATGATCGCTTCACTGGCGGCGTTCGTAACCGACAAATCAACGCCATGCGATTTAAAGCGAGCGGGGCGGTTGAACGTTGCGGCACGCGCGTTCGCCGCCGTCTGGAGCCATTTGAGCCGTTCGCGATTGCGGCCGGCGATTAGGATAGTCACCGGTTCTGTAGCCGTCACCGCAAGATCAAACGCAATCCGCCCGGCGAAGTTGCCGGTTCCGAAGATCAAAATGTCAGCACGAAGATCGGCCACTGGCGCCTCGCCGGCATGATGTACCTTTCATGAGGCCGATGGTAGACAGTGCTATGCGCACGATCCACAGCGAAGTTGCGATTATCGGTGGCGGCTTGGTTGGGACCTGGACGGCCTATTTTCTGCGTCAGCGAGGTCATTCGGTTACGGTCATTGAAAAAGGCGCAATCGGCAGCCAGGCGAGTGGTGTCAATTTCGGCAACGTTCGGCTGCAAGGGCGACATCCGACCGAATTCCCGCTGGCGCTACGCGCGCATGAGCAGTGGGAGCAAATCGAACGCCTGATTGGCGAGCGGAGCGAATTTTCGCCCTGCGGCCACGCCTATTTCGCGCTCGATGCGGCGGAGATGCCGCGGCTCGAACGTTATCAACAAGAGGGCAGCGCGGGCGGCCTCGAGATCGAGTTGATCGGCGGAAGCGAATTGCGCCGCCGATTTCCCTGGCTCGGCCCCGATGTCTGCGGTGCGACGTGGTCGAAGCGCGATGGCACCGCCAATCCGCGCCTTGTAACACCTGCAGTCGCCCGCGCGGCTTGTGCGCTGGGCGCTGAAATCTATTCAAACACGGGTGTCATCGCGCTCGATCGGACAGGCGATCGCTTTCGCGCGACCACGGACCGCGGCCTGGTGTTCGAGGCGCCCTTGATCGTCAATGCGGCGGGCGCATGGGCCAACGATATTGCGGAGATGCTCGGCGAGACGACGCCGATGTTTTCGGCGGCGCCTCCGAATTTCGTGACCGAGCCGCTGCCGTACTTTATTAAATCGGCGCTTCAGGCGGTCGGCGGCACTGTCATCATCCGCCAGGTTGAACGCGGGAATGTCATCGTCGGATTCTATCCGCGAGGCCCAGCCGATCGGATTCACAACCGCGCTCCGGTGCCGTCGGCGAAAATGCTGCTCGGACTATCCCATATGACGCGGGCCGTACCGATGCTCCGCTCCGCGCAGGTCATCCGCGCTTGGTCGGGAATTGAAGGCTACCTTCCTGACATGCTCCCGGTGATCGGATGGAGCCGCACCACGAAGAATCTTCTCCATGCGTTCGGGTTCTGTGGCCACGGCTTTCAGCTCAGCCCCGGCGTTGGTTATACGCTCGCCGAGATGATCGACGAGGGTGCGGCCAGGATTCCCATTCAAGCGTTCGCAATTGACCGCTTCGCCAAAACCCTCCAGCCTGATGAGGAGCGACTCACCGGGGAATTCGATGCAGCACTTGCTTCGGCCGCCCTGGCATCGCTGGAAACGCAAGCCGCGCGGTCATGACCCATCATCCAACCAAAAATGGCAGGCCGAAGCGGACCTATCATGGCGTATCGCTCGGCATCCTGATGCTCGACAGCAAATTTCAGCGATTTAATGGTGACATCGGCAACGCGCAGACATGGCCGTTCCCTGTCCAGTACAAGATCGTGCATGGCGCGGTACCCAGCAAAGTTGTTGATACGCTCAACAACCGCGACCTGTTTCAACACTTTGCGGATGCGGCGGACGAGCTAATCGCGGAAGGTGTGGATGGCATTACGACGACCTGCGGCTTCCTGGCGCTATTCCAACAGGAACTCGCGGCACACTGCAGCGTCCCTGTCGCGACCAGTGCGCTGCTGCAAGTGCCGGTTGTCGCGCGCATACTGCCGAAAGGGAAACGTCCAGCCATTCTGACGTTCTCCGCCAGCTCTCTTACCGTCCATCATCTCGCCGCCGTCGGCATCGACCCGCAGACGCCGGTCGTGGGGATGCCAAGTACGTCAGAATTTCAACGCGCGATACGGCAGGGCGATGACTCGGTGCCGTTCGAGGTTTTCAAAGAAGAGGTACTGGATGTAGCCCAGCGCATGATCGAGGACGATCCATCGATCGGCGCGATCGTGTGCGAGTGTACGAACATCACGCCCTATTCATACGAAATCAATCGACGCCTCGGCGTGCCGGTATTCGACATGGTCACACTGGTGCACTGGTTCCATCGGGCGCTGCGACCGCAGCATTTCCCGCAAAACTAACTGCCAGCGGCAGTGGCTTGACCGGCGGCTGGGTGCGCAGTCGTCCGACAGTTTGAAGCGGCACGTTGCGCGCATGCGCCGTCAACTCCGCGGCAGCTAGACCGCAGAAGCGGCCTTGGCAACGGCCCATGCCGCAGCGGGTGATCGCTTTGAGGCGGTTGACTTCGGTTGGGCCGAAGTCAGCGCGAATCGCGGCGCGCAATTCGCCTGCTGATACTCCTTCGCAGCGGCAAACCGTCACGCTCCCATCGAGATCGCGCATAATACCGGCCGGCCAGGCAAAGGCGCGAGCGAGGCCGCGCTGGAAGCGTCGCAACCGCGCGACGCGACGGCGTGCGCCTACGCGATCGACACGAGTGATGTTGATCTTGAAATCATCGAGAACCGCGCAGGCGGCAAGCACGCCGGTGAGCGCCGCAGCTTGAGCGCCGCCGATGCTTGCCCCATCCCCGGCGACGTAGATGTTTTCGCCGCATCGTCCATCCGCATCGGTGCGCGGCAACCATTGGCGGAACACCGAATCGTAGCGAAACTCAGCGCCAGCGAGATCGGAAAGTTGCGTTTCAGGCCTGAGGCCGAAACCGATTGCGACAGCATCACATTGCAGCGTGATGTCTCGTCCCCGCCGATCGCGAAATCGAACCGCCTCCACCCCGGCAGAGCCTTCGAATGCGCGCAGCTGGACGCCGTGGTGCATGGCGACGCCCGCGCGGCGCAGCTCTGCCATGTGGCCGACGCCCCGCGCCAGTGTACCCCACGCCGCGATAAGATCCGGCGTTGCGACAATTTTGGCGGTGAATGGCGTCGTGTCGAGCACCGCAGCGATCTCGGCACCCATGGCGTGATACTGCCGGGCAGCGAGATAAAGCAGCGGAGAGCTGCCACAGAAAACGATGCGTCGGCCGATCAGGCAGCCATGCTCCTTGAGGAGCACCTGCGCGCCGCCAAGCGTAAAGACACCGGGCAATGTCCATCCGGGGATCGGAAGGGTCCGGTCGGTCGCGCCGGTCGCAAAAATAAGAGCGTCAAAATCGACCGTGTCCGCGGAATTGTCCCGGGCAGTATAGAGCGTCCGATTGTCCACGCCCCATGCCAGCGTCAGGGGTCGATAGTCGATGCGGCCGCGTAAGCCGTCAAACATCGCATGGAAATTTCGATAATTGGCGGCCTCGACCCCAAGGAGGCTGTCGATATCGAGGTCTAGGCCTGCGCGTGCGCGACGATAAATTTGCCCACCCGGCTGTCGCGCCTCGTCTATCACGGTTGCGGCGATGCCGTGGGCAGCGAGCACGTCGGCGGCGGAAATACCGGCGGGGCCGGCGCCTACAATTGCAACTCTAATCACGGCCGGCAAGTCCGGATGGTATATCCGTTAGGATGCTCATTCCATCGGCGACGACCGTCGTGCAGGCGCGCACCCGCGTATGATCGGCGAGCCACACCCAACAATCTTGGCAGGCGCCCATTAGACAAAAGCCGGCGCGCAGCTCATCGCCGAACTCGTGCCTGCGCAATACATTGCGCTGGCCGAGAACGGCGACCAGCACGCTTTCGCCTGTGTAAGCGGTCACCGCCACGCCATCAACCAAAATGCGCACGGGTGGGCCGTCCGGTACAATCGCGCGCACCAATCTACCCATTTCCTTATAACCTCGGGGCGCTAGGCATGCCTACGATACATATGGCGTCATTCAATCCCGCATTTGACAGCGGCAGTCGCCGCACGTCTATATGCCGTTCGCACCGATACGGGGGAATTCCAATGAGTAATGCGGCCGTGATGACCGACGTAACTGGTGGCATCGGCACCGTGATACTTAATAAGCCCTGGAAACTCAATGCCTGGGACACGCCCATGCGCGCCGAGATCAGCGCCGTGCTCAGAGATTGGAACCGTGACTCAGCGGTGAAGGCCGTCATCATGACGGGGGCGGGCGAGCGAGCATTCTGCGCCGGTCAAGATTTGGAGGAAACGGAAAAATTCCAGTCCGGACATGAAGGGGCCACATGGTTCCAGTCATGGCTCGACTTCTATAATGCGATCCGTGATCTCGATAAGCCTTACGTTGCCGCGCTCAACGGCGTTGCCGCCGGCTCTGCCTTTCAGGTTGTCATGCTTGCCGATGTGCGGGTTGGGCACCGGGATGTGCGCATGGGCCAACCGGAAATCAATTCCGGAATCCCGAGCGTCACAGGCCCGATGCTAATGCTGCCGCGGATAGGTCTTGCTCGTACGATTGAACTCACGCTGACGGGTCGCATGATGGACGCTGCTGAAGCAGCCTCCATCGGCCTCATCAATTACCTCGTTCCGCGGCTTGAGGATGTGTCGCCGAAGGCTCGGGAAATCGCTGAGATGATGGCGGCAAAGCCGGTCACCGCTTTCCGGCTCAATAAACTGCGATTCCGCCAAGTCACGCAGGAGGCTTTCGATGAAGCCTTCCGGAATGGCGGAAAGATCCAGGCGGAGGCCTATGCGTCGGGCGAGCCGCAGGAGACGATGCGCAAGTTCTTCGCCGAGCGCGCAGCGCGGCGGAAAGCGAGAGGCCAAGTGTAAGACCAAGTGTAAGGCGGGCACGGTTCGTGTCAGCATGATCGATACCGACGACGGATTTATCCCGCTGCTCCGCCGGCGCGCGCAAGCGAACCCAACCGGCGTGTTCGCGCTATATGAAGGCGTTCCCATCCGCTTCGGCGAACTCGACGGCGCAGCAAACGTGCTCGCGCGTTGGCTACGCCGCGTTGGGGCCGCGCCGGGCGACACGGTTGCGCTGATGATCCACAACAGTCCGCTTGCGCTGGCGCTTCTGTTTGCAATCGCGAGGACGCGGACCATTTGGGTTCCGATCCACGTGGACAGCCGCGGCGAGAACCTCGGCTACATGTTAAATCATTGTAAGCCGAAACTGATCATCACAGAGGCCGGCCTCATAAGCACAGTCGAGGAGAGCGGCGCAAATCTTGCTGAGATTCAGCTCTTCACCCGCGAAATGGTGGAGACTATCGCGAATAATCCCGGTGAGACGCCTGTTTGGGATGAGCCGTCACCAAAGGCCGACGAGACCTTCGCCATCATGTACACCTCCGGGACGACGGGCCGTCCAAAAGGTGTGCTCGTCTCCCACCGAATGTTGCGATTGTCGGGCGAGGCTGTCACGCTTGTCTCAGCCCCTCGTTCAGGCGACGTCATGTTCATGTGGGAGCCGCTCTACCACATCGGCGGTGCCCAGATGATCGTGCTGCCGTTGATCCGCGACGTCACTTTAGCATTGGTCGAACGGTTCTCCGCCAGCCGGTTCTGGCAGCAGGCGCGCAACTACGGGGCGAGCCACATTCATTTCCTCGGCGGAATCCTACAAATCCTCCTGAAGCAACCGCCGTCGCCACTCGATAGCACGCACGGCGTGCGGATCGCCTGGGGCGGCGGTTGTCCACGCGAAATTTGGCGCCCGTTCGAACAGCGGTTCGGCGTGCAGATCCGAGAATGCTACGGCATGACCGAATGTTCGAGCATCACGACCTTCAATAACGTTGGAATGCTCGGCTCCGTCGGCCGTCCCACGCCGTGGTTCGATGTCGAATTGATAACCGCTTCGGGCGGGCCCGTCCCGACAGGAGAGCGTGGCGAGATCGTCGTCAGAACGAAGCTCCTTGGCGCGATCACACGCGGATATCTGTCGAATCCGGCGGCAACTGCGAGCGCTTTGCGCGGTGGCGCATTCCATACCGGCGATCTCGGCTCGTTCGATGCCGCCGGCAACATGTATTTCCACGGTCGCATGACGGACAGCGCGCGGGTGCGCGGCGAGAACGTTTCCGCACTGGAGGTCGAGCAGGTCGTATCGAAGCATCCAGCTGTCGAAGACTGCGCCATGATTGGAGTTGCGGCGGAGATCGGTGAGCAAGACATCAAAATATTCGTCAAACCAAGAACGGGGGAGATGCTTACGCCGCTGGAGCTGTCCGATTGGCTTGCCGAGCGGCTCGCGCCCTATCAGAACCCGCGCTACATCGTTATGGTAAGTGAATTTGAGCGGACTGCCAGCCAGCGCATCATGAAACATAAGCTCGCGGCATTGGACGTAGTGGCGTGGGACCGTATCGCCGCGCGGCCGGAGCGATAGGGGAATTGCACTTGCAACGAGAATATGACGTCGCGGTTGTTGGCGGCGGTCTGTTGGGATCGGCCATCGCGTTCGGACTTGCGCGCGAGGGCAACCGCGTTGTGGTGCTCGATGAGGGTGATATTGCCAAACGGGCATCTCGCGGCAATTTCGGGCTAGTTTGGGTACAAGGCAAAGGATTGGGGATGCCGGCCTATACCGGCTGGACCGTACGCTCGTCGAACGATTGGGCGCAGCTTCAGGCTGAATTGAGGGAGCGAACCGGTCTGGATGTCTGCTTTCATCGCCCGGGAGGACTGAGTCTATGTTTGTCGGAACGCGAAATGGAGACGCGGAAATCTACCGTTAGGCAGATTCATGACCAAGAAGGCGACGCAAAATACGAGGTCGCGCTTCTTGCTCGCGGCGAAATCGAAAAAATGCTGCCGGGGATCGGGCCTGACGTCGTCGGCGGGAGTTATTGTTTACTCGACGGGCATGTGAATGCGTTGCGCCTATTTCGCGCGTTTCACGTTGCGAACAAGCGGTTGGGAATCGGTTACTGGCCAAGCCATTGCGTTGAACACATCAATTACGATCGCCGCATGTTCCAGATCCTGACGGCGAAGGGCGAAATTCAAGTGGGAAAAGTCGTGCTTGCCGCGGGCAACGCCAATTCGCGACTTGCACCCATGGTCGGTCTCAGCGCGCCGATGCAGTTCGATTGCCGTGGACAGATCGTCGTCACTGAGCGCCTGCAGCCGTTCATGCACTATCCGATTGCCACGCTGCGTCAAACCGACGAGGGCACGGTCATGATCGGCGACAGTTACGAGGATTCGACCGACGACATGAGCATGAATCTTTCGATCAACACGGTTATGTTGGATCGCGCGCAACGCATCTTTCCGCTTCTCGCCAATGCGAATGTTGTGCGCAGTTGGTCTTGCCTGCGGGTGATGACACGCGATGGCTTCCCGATTTACGACCAATCCGAAGCTTGCCCCGGTGCATTCGTCGCCTGCTGCCATTCCGGTGTCACACTCGCGGCCGTACATGCCTACACGCTCGCGCCGATGATCGCGCGTGGCGCGCTCGATAAGCAACAAATCGGCGCTTTCTCAGCACAGAGGTTCCATGTTCAAGAGGCTGCCTGAAGCTGAGAATGCCGTAGTTGTTGTGACGATTGACGGCGAACCATTTAATGCGCGCGAGGGCGATACCGTTGCCGCCGCCCTTCTCTCCGCAGGTCACACTCACTACCGGGAGACGTCGATTAGCGGTGCGAGACGTGAACCGTATTGCATGATGGGCGTGTGCTTCGACTGTCTCGTCACCGTGGATGGCGTTGGCAATCGTCAGGGCTGCCTTGTTCGTGTTCAGGACGGAATGCGCATCGAAATCCAGCGCGGCAAGAGGCGGCTGGGCGCATGACCTCCGTTCCATTGCCCCAGGATCTATACGACATCGTTATTGTCGGCGCCGGCCCCGCAGGATTGGCTGCGGCGGCCGTTGCCGGCAGAGCCGGCCTATCGACGCTCGTGCTCGATGAAAATGCACAACCGGGCGGCCAGATTTTCCGCTCCATCACATCGACGCCCGTGAAACGCCGTAACATTCTCGGTGACGATTATTGGCGAGGACAACAGCTTGTTGCGGATGCGCGATCCTGCGGTGCTACGATTGTCCATGGCGCAACGGTATGGAGCCTCGACCGCGACTTGCAAATCGCCGTATCGATCCTTGGCCAGTCGCAAATCTTGCACGCGCGGCGCGTCATTCTCGCAACCGGCGCGATTGAACGTCCGTTTCCCATCCCCGGCTGGACGCTACCCGGCGTAATGACAATAGGCGCGGCGCAAACGCTCCTTAAGTCGTCGGGCCTCATTCCCGATGGCAAGGTCGTGCTCGCCGGTACCGGCCCGCTTCTATGGCTTTCTGCCGCGCAGATTTTGCGTGCCGGTGGCGCTATTGAGGCTATTCTCGATACGACACCGCGTGGCAATTACGCCCGCGCGCTGCCGCATGTATTGCCATTTATATTTTCGCCTTATTGCGCGAAGGGCCTAGAGCTTATGCGCGAGGTGAAGCGAAAAGTTCTCGTCACCTCTAACGTCGTTTCTTTGGCCGCGCTCGGCGACGTTAGGGTCAACGAAGTCTTATTCACAAGCGCCGACGGGGCGGAGCGGCGGATCGCCGTCGACATGCTTCTTTTGCATCAAGGTGTGGTGCCCAATGTTAATCTCGGGATGGCTACGGGGGCCGTCTATCGCTGGGATGATAGGCAACTGTGTTGGACGCCGGTCGTCGACGCCGACGGCAATACGACGGTGAACGGCATTGCGATCGCCGGCGATGGAGCAGGAATTGGCGGCGCGATCGCCGCCGTCGAGCGAGGGCGGATTGCGGCGCGCGCGGCCGTAGAAGCGCTGGCGCCCGAGCGGATGAACAGGCTGTCTAGTCGCTTCAGAGGCTCCCGGGCATTGTCGCGCGCTGAACGGGGCCGTACTTTCCTCGATGTCCTGTTCCGGCCGGCGCCACAGTTCCGGCGGCCTGAAGGCGATACGATCGTTTGTCGGTGCGAAGAAGTGACAGCCGCGCAGATCGCCGAAATTGTCGCTCTCGGTGTCGAAGGGCCGAATCAGCTCAAGGCCTTCCTGCGCTGTGGCATGGGTGCTTGCCAAGGTCGCCTCTGTGGCTTGACGGTCTCGGAATTGATCGCGCAGGCGCGCGGCGTCTCTCCCGACGCGGTCGGTTACTACCGTGTTCGTCCGCCGGTCAAACCTGTGGCCTTAAAAGAACTGGCGGCCATGCCGCAAACGGAACAGGCGGTGAAAGCGGTCGTGCGCGGATAAACGTGCCGAAGGCGAGAATGCTAAAGAGAATTGTGACCGAGGTCGCATCGGTCGTCACTGAATTTCAATTCGTGAGCGGCATCTAAGAGACGCGGCGCGACAACGCAGGCGATGGCTTGGCGATCTGCGCGATGAGCTGGAGCGCCTCGTCGATGGCCGCCGCGTCAATTCCCCAATGCGTGACAAAGCGGACCCGCCCTCGATTCGGTGAGTTCACCACCACGCCTTTGGCGCGCATTTGTGCAACAAACGCCGCCGCGTCGCCGAATGCCACAGGAATTTCCGCAAAGACAATATTTGTTTCGATATCAGCCGCGTCGACGTTCAGGCCCAGATCGGCGAGGCCGGCGGCTAATTTTTTTGCGGTCGCGTGATCTTCGGCGAGGCGGTCGACCATTGTGTCGAGCCCGACCAGCCCGGCAGCCGCCATGATCCCGATCTGACGAAAGCTCCCGCTCAATCTCTGCCGCCATCGGCGCGCCTCCGCAATGAGCGCGCTGTCGCCGACTATGATGGAGCCGAAGGGGCAAGCAAGGCCTTTGGTCAGACAGAAGGTCAAGCTATCGAAGGGTGCGGCCAGTTTGTCGGGAGTGACATTCAACGCGATTGCTGCGTTAAAGATTCGGGCGCCATCGCAGTGCAGTCGCAACTTCAATTTGCGCGCCTTGGCGGCCAAAGCAGCTATTGCCTGCACGCCGGTGCAAAATCCGCCGGACGCGTTATGCGTATTCTCGATCGCGGCCAACGTTGCCCGCGCGTGGACCAGGTCGTCAGACTGCAACGCACCTTCAAGGGCGTCGGGCTCAATGCGGCCCGCACTTTCCGGAACCAGGCGCGGCAGCACGCCTGCAATCGCGCCAATGTTCCCAACCTCGTTCAGATAAATATGCGATGTCGCGCCGATGGCGATGGCGTCGCCAGGTTTTGTCTGCACCACAATCGAGATGATGTTGCCGACCGAGCCGCTGCCGACAAGGAGTGCGGCTTCCTTGCCCATGATCGCGGCGCTGCGTTCCTCAAGGGCTTTGGTCGTCTTGTCCTCGTGGTAGTAGTCGTCGCCGACTTCGGCTTCGTACATTGCGCGCCGCATCTGCGCCGTCGGTTGCGTGACCGTATCGCTGCGAAGATCGATAATCTTCCTCATCGGCTCTCTCCCGGTGCGCGGACTATACTTTAAAGATTGAAAATTCGCCGTGCATTGAGGCTTCGGATAGCGTCGCACTGCTTTGGCGGAAGCTTCGCGGTATTGGCGAATGCACCCTTGGTGTCATGCACCTGGTGCGGCCAATCGGTCCCGAACATCACTTGCTCGGCTCCGACCACCGAAACGAGATATTGCAGCGCGCCGGGGTCGTAGGTGATGCAGTCATAATAGATGTGGCGCAAATAATCGGTCGGCTTGCGCTTCATCTTGCGACGCGACGGTATTTCGACCTCATCGCCTTTCTCAAATCGCCCGATCAGATAAGGCAGCGCGGCCCCGCCGTGAGAGGCGATCAGCTTCATGTTCGGATATTGATCGAAGAAGCCGTAGAAAATCATCCGTGTGAAGGCGAGTGTGGTGTCGAACATGAATCCGACGGCCCAACTCAGGTCGAACTTGGTCATGTCCATGACGTCTACGCCGGGTGGATCGGTCGGATGCACCAGAACGGGCAAGGCGCGGCGATCGATCTCGGCCCAGATTGGCGCGAAAAGCGGATCGGTGAGGCTTTTTCCAGAAACGTTCGCCAGCACCATCACGCCGATAGCGCCGTTGTCGCATGTGCGCCGCAGCTCTTCGACCGCGCGCTGCGGATATTCCCAAGGCAGCGACGTGAACCAGCGAATTCGGTCTGGGTATTTTGTCTGCGCTTCCGCCATCGTGTCGTTCAACTCGCGCGCGGCGCGGGAAGATACATCTTCGTTACCCCAATAGACGTTCGGGCATGTCAACGAGACGATCGAGATGTCGATGCCGGCGGAGTCCATGTGCTTGATGCGAAGTTCGTAATCGAAATGTCCCTTTTGCGGAATGACGACCGGAGTGTCACCACGAAAAACTTCCTCCTGCCCGTCCGGCCGGATCTTCGTTTTGTAGGGCGCACCCTCGCGCTTCAGAAGCTCCAGCCATTTGCGTGTGAACATATGGGTGTGTACATCGATCACCGGCATTTCAGCTTCCTCCGCAGACGGCGGCTCGATCGGGCAGCGGAGTATTAGTCAATTTTCCGCTTGCCACAACCGCCGTTGCGCTGGTTTAGCACTCCATGGCAGTATCGTGTGCGCGCGACTGTGAGCCGGTGTCGCGCCCTGCGCGTTCGCGCAGGTTCAAGATTCTAAAATACTGGGGAGGAATTGCACCATGTCGAAATCATCACTTCGTGCCGCCGCCTTGGCAGTCTGCGCGATGGCTGCGTTTTTCACGTTGTTTGCCGCGGCGTCCGCCGGCACCCTGGAAGACGTAAAAGCGCGTGGCGTCTTGCGCTGCGGCGTCGCGCCGAACTCTCCAGGTTTCGCGTCAAAAGACGCGCAGGGCAAGTATCGCGGTTTCGACGTCGATTTCTGCCACGCCATCGCGGCCGCGGTATTGGGCGACGCCAAGAAGATCGAGCTCTTACCGCTCGGCTTGCGCGATGGCTTTACGACATTGGCATCGGGTGGCGTCGACGTGCTCACGCATCGCTTTACCTGGACCTTCAATCGCGACAACGGAACCGGCATCCAGACTGTCATTGTCGTGTTCTACGATGGGCAGGGCTTCATCGTCCGGAAGTCGGCCAATCTGAAGAGTGTGAAGGACCTCAATGGCGCGACCATTTGTGTGGCGCAGGGCACCACTACCGAACTCAATATTGCTGATTATTTTCGTTCGCGGAAACTCTCTTATAAGCTTGCAACCTTCGCGGACCTCGACGAGGCGCGCAACGCCTACGAGGCCGGCCGCTGTGACGCATGGTCGAACGATCGCGGCAGCCTCGCGGCGCGCTCGCAAAGTTTCAAAAACCGCGCCGATCACATGATGCTACCGGAGACGATTTCAAAGGAACCGATCGGCCCGATGGTGAGGAATGGCGACGATGCCTGGTTTCATGTCGTCCGCTGGTCAGTAGCTGTCGTCATCGCCGCTGAGGAGTTGGGCGTGACGTCGGCAAACGTCGATCAGATGCGTCAACCGAGTAGCGGTCCGGAAATCAAGCGCCTACTCGGCGTCGGCGACAATCTCGGGCAGAAGCTCGGTCTATCGGCCGACTGGGCCTATAACATCATCAAACAGGTCGGCAACTATGGTGAAATCTTTGAGCGCAACGTTGGTGAAAAAACCCCGCTCCAGCTACCGCGAGGCTTGAATGCTTTGTGGACCGACGGTGGCCTTTTGCAGGCGCCGCCGTTCCGCTAAGGGCAAGGCACTGTCCAACCTGGTATCCACCACTCGTCCGCCGCCGCAGCCCGGCCGTTGGCGCCGTGCTTATGCGGTCATCATGCGCGGCGGTAGTCTCGGCTTGGTGCTCCAAGTTGTCGTCCTATTGGGCGTTGTCGTTCTCGTCGTCGGACTCGCGCATAACGTCGCGACGAATTTGACACGCCTCGGCATCAAGACAGGCTTCTGGTTTCTATCGCGCCCGGCGGGCTTCGACATCTCGCAGACACTAATTCCTTACAGCGACAATTCGACGTATTTCACCGTCTTCGTCGTCGCCCTTCTCAACACACTGCTCGTCAGTCTGCTATCGATTGCGTTGGGGACGCTTCTTGGCTTTGTGGTGGCACTGTCACGAAGCTCGTCGAACGGATTGGTCGCCGCGACGGGATCGCTCTACGTCGAGACCTTCCGTAATATTCCGCTGCTAATCCAGCTGCTATTTTGGTACTTCGCCGTCGTGCAGGCGTTACCGGCGCCGGGCGCGAGCTTTCACATAGCCAGCCTGATTTTTCTCAATAACCGCGGCTTGTTCTTTCCGTCGATCCAGCTCGGTGATTCGCTTGGATTGGTGTTTGGCGGCTTTGCCGCCGGTCTCGCCCTTTGCGCGTTCGTGCTAGCGAATGCAAGACGCCGCCTTATCGCTGCCGGACGGGTTACGGCCTTCGCCTGGTGGGCGCTTCTGCCGCCCATCGTCTTGCCGCTCGCGGTTGGCGTTTTCTATCGCGTGGACATCGTGTGGAGCATCCCGCAACTTCGGGGCTTCAATTTCCACGGCGGCATGGCGATTTTGCCCGAGTTGCTGGCGCTGACGTTTGGGCTTTCGATCTATTCCGCCGCCTTCATTGCGGAAATCATCCGTGGCGGTATCCAAGCCGTCTCGCGCGGCCAAACCGACGCGGCATTGTCCCTAGGGCTTACGCCGTGGCAGACTTCGCGTTTGATGGTAATTCCGCTCGCTTTGCGGGTCATCGTGCCGCCGCTGGGCGCCTACTACGTCGTCGTTCTCAAGAACTCATCGTTGGGGTCTGCGATCGCATACCCGGATCTCATTCTGGTGTTTGCCGGCACGGTGCTTAACCAGACAGCCCAGCCAATCGAAGTGATGACGATTACGCTGATGACCTATTTGGCATTGGGGTATGTGTTTTCTTTCGCAACGAGCGCCGTCAACAGGCAGGTGCGATAATGAACGGCGTCATGCTCCAAATGACGCCGCGCTGGCGATCCCGTGCGCTCGACTTTCTGCGCAGTTGCGTGTCCTCGCCGCTAAATGCGATGCTGGCGGCTGCGATCATCGCCCTCGCGCTATGGACTCTTCCAACCTTGATTCACTGGCTGCTGCTCGATGCGGTCTGGAGCGGGACATCGGCGAAGGACTGCGTTGGCCACGATGCCGCCTGTTGGATTTTCTTACGCGCCCACGCCGGCCAGTTGCTCTATGGTTCCTATCCGGCTGACCAGCGCTGGCGCCTTGCTGCCGCGGCTGTAGTCGGCATTGCGACAGCAATTGCGGTGGGATCGAGCACCCGCCGCCTCAGCGTCCTCTCAATCGGCTTGATGCTGATTGCCGGCTCGATCGCGGTTGGCATTCTGATGGTCGGGGGCGTCGCGGGCTTGCCATTTGTTGCGACGAGTCTGTGGGGCGGGATTCTTCTGACCGTGGTCATCGCGGCCTGGACCATCGTGACGGCGCTTCCACTCGGCCTGCTGCTCGCACTCGCGCGACAATCAGAGTTGCCGATTATTTCGGCGATCGCCAGCGCATTTATAGATACCCTGCGCGGCCTGCCGCTTGTTGGGCTTCTCTTTTTGGTGATCGTGATGTTTCCGCTCTTTGTTCCGCCTGGCTTCGAAACCGACAAACTAGTGCGGGCGCTGCTTGCTTTTACGTTGTTCAACGCAGCCAATTTCGCGGAAGTATTTCGCGGCGGACTGCAAGCCATTCATCGCAGCCAGATCGAGGGCGGTTACAGTCTCGGACTGCCGAAATGGCGCGTGATTGCTCTGATTGTGGTGCCGCAAGTGATTTCGATTTCGGTACCTGGCGCGATCAATATTTGCATATCGATCGTAAAGGAAACGACCATTGTCCTCATTCTCGGCCTGTTTGATCTCGTCGGTGTATTGCAGGCAGGAATTGCCGACCCCGATTGGCTGATGTCGCAAAACGTGCGGACCACGGCCTACGTTTTCGCAAGTCTCGTGTTCTGGCCGATCTGCTTTTTGCTCTCCCGCTACGGCCGGGCGATCGAGCGCCGTCAGCCGATGACGTCAGGGGTGAGCGGGGCAGGCCTTATAAGCTGATCGTCGATTTGACGTCATGGAAGGTGGTAACGCCACTCAAAGGAATCGTGTCGGCCACATGAGCGTGCGCCACATATGCGCCGATGGGCTGTTGTCGAACCCAAGTCCCTCTTTCGGCTGCTTGAAATTGCGGCCGATGATATCGACGAAGTCGTCAAGATTGACTTTGGCGTTCGGGTCAAACGAATAGATGTCGTTCACACAGATCAACCGCGACGTCATGTACCATTTGTGCCGTCTTGCGCGCTCGTATTCCTCGTAAATGTAGGGCTCCGGCTTATAGTCCGGCCCGAACAGTTTCATGTAAATATCTGGATAAGCGTAGCCCGCCGACTCATCGGGAAAGAAGCGCAGCGCCTGGTGTGACTTTACCGCCCAGGACACTTCCTCATCCACGTATGGTTCGATCATCTGCGCGCCCCAATAGCCATGGTCGCAACGGATGAAGCTGACAACGGCAATGTCGTGCAGAAGGCACGCGAGAATCACCTTCTCCGGCTGCCCGCCTCTCAAGGCGTGTGTCGCGCTTTGAAGGAGATGCGCGGTGGAGGCGAAACGGTGGCGAAAATAATCGACCAACGTCGGCTTCTCCGGCATTTTGGGCAAGCGCGGATCCTCGCCCATTAGGAAATACTTGCCCGGGTCTTGGGCATCATCCCCGCGCTAGTATCCATTTCGACTTGCCCCTCCATGAGGTAGGCGAGCGTCGATTTCGTGATGATGCGTTCCATCTCGTGCATTTTTTCTTCTTCGAGCTCATCGGCGCGCTCGGACATCGTCTTCGGACTATGATGTTCATTCATAGGATTGACCTGATGGATTTCTTGAACCAGCGGGATAGAGATTACTGCATCAGGATGATTTCATCTAGGTTGTCTGTGACGAAAACCTCATCCGGCGATAATTTCAATCTTGGCGATTTGAATCCCTTGTTCTTGCGTCAAGAATTCCTGTTCCGCTGGAACGATTCCCTGTTAATTTCCCTGTTAGCAGGGAATTTGGCATTGGAGACAGGTTCGACTACGACTGCGTCCGCCACCACGGTTTCCAGCAACTAAAATGAGGCGCGGGAATTAATTTTTGGGGTTGGAGCCATTCGCTCACGCGCCGATATTGGCGGAGGTCATCGCCGTTTCTTCCGGATTATGATATTCGGGTTTATGACATGTGCGACCGTATGCCGTGACCGGGTCGAGAATTGGATGTGAAATGTATCCCTTGACGGCATCGCGAACCGCACTGCTGATTATTGACGTTCAAGTGGGCTTCGATGAATTGGAGCTTGCCGGCCAGCGCCGGAACAGCCCACAAGCGCTGGATCAAATCATTGAGCTTCTAGACGAATGTCGAGCAAAGGGCGTGGCCGTTATTCATGTCCGACATAAAACGCGCGACCCGCACTCCTCATTTCGGCAGGATCGAACAGGCTTTGCGGTCAAAGAAGAGGTTCGCGAGCGGCCCGGCGAAGTTGTCATCGTCAAACATGAAAATTCTGCCTTCGTCGGCACCGAC